>NZ_JBQFRK010000001.1:0-1544052 GCF_056537365.1 Ruegeria sp. CF3
GACAGCCTCGCCATCCCCCGCAAACTCTCCGACCTCGGCGTCACCAAAGCCGCCATCCCCGAACTGGTCCAGGGCGCAATCATCGACCCCTCATGCGGAGGGAATCCGATCGAATTGACCGAAGAAAACCTGACAACGCTCTTCAACGCAGCACACTAACAGGCTTGCCGAACCGATCCCTCACCTCTCATACTGGTCGGAGGTGAGGGAGATTTTCATGACGAAAGAGATTGTTCTGATCCACGGTGCTTTTGCCGGACCGTGGTGTATGGAGGATTATGCGGGCTTCTTTCGTGCACGTGGCTGGACGGTGCATGCGCCCGCGCTACGCTATCATGGTGGCGACCCCAAGGCAGATCCCGATCCCGGCCTCACCGACACAAGCGTCCTAGATTACGCCAATGACATTTCGGACTTCGTGCAGGGGTTGGATAGCGAACCCGTGCTACTGGGCCATGCGATTGCGGGGGTAGTGGCGCAGAAGGTGGCGTCTCGGGGGTTGGCCAGCGCAATTGTCCTGATCAACCCAAACGCGGCTTGGGGCACATTGCCGGAAACCGACGACGAACGCGCTGTGCCGCGCGCGTTGATGGAGGGTGGGGCGTTCTGGAAACAGCCCATGCGCGTCGATTTCGAACTGATGGCCCCTTTTGCGCTCAACAAGATGCCCGAGGCGCAGCAGCACGAAGTGTTCGACCAGCTTGGCCCCGAAAGCGGGCGGGTGATGTTCGAGATGTTCTTCTGGATGTTCGACGATCACCAAGCGATGAAGGTGGACATCGACAAGGTCGACTGCCCGGTGCTGATTGTTTCAGGCACCGAGGACCGGGCCGTGAACCCCAACACCTGCCGTGCTCTGGCGAAGCTTTACGGAGACCGTGCGACTTTCCTGCCTGTCGACAACCACGCGCATTTTCTGTTCATGGAGCCGGGCTGGGAAGGCCCAGCCGAACAGATTGCCGACTGGTTGGATCGGAATGTTGGGTAAGATGGGGTTTCACCCCATCGTCCCCGCTCCGCTTTAATGGGTTGGAAACCCATCCTACGTCAGTTGTTGGTTTGAAACGTGCTCTGCGGTTTCCAGACCAGAGAGCCATCGTCATTGCGATGACACCGCAGCAGCCGTTCCTCGCGCGTGCTGATGGTTGAGGTTACGGTGTTGTCACCGGTCAGCAGGATGAACGCGTCTGGCGAATAGGCCATCCCGTCATAGTAGCAAAACCGCGTCTCGGCCCCGTCCGGTATGGGCGATGCAGTGCTGAGCATCTGCTGCGCGGGGGCTGCCGAGGCCAGCAGGGTCAGGGCCAGCCCGAGGGTTAGTGTTTTCATGTCGTCCTCCCGTTCGGAAAATTGATCGTGGTTAAATTGGGTCTTGGACGCTCGGAACCTCAAATGTCGTTCTTTGGTGACGGTTTGAGGGTAAGTGTGAACGGGATCAACGGGTTAGGCAAGGGGGCCGTGAGTGCGGTTCGATTTCGGTCGCAGTGACGCACCGAAGTGAGAGAGGTTTAGGAACTTTTCTTCGCTTTCGTTTGCCAAATTGCACCGGCTGCAAAGCCTAGCAACGCTGAAAGTGTTTGGCGGCCCCAATCGGCAGAACTATCGTCTTGCGGGAATGTGATCGTAAAAAAGCTAAAAACCATTATCGCCAAGATCACTGTCACGGACAAAAATACGATCGCTTTTTCTTTGAACCAATGGTTTCGGATTGCGTGCTCTTTGTCTAGAGCTTCGAGCGAACCTTCCGAGTACAATGGAAGTTCGCTCGATTGCTTGCCAATGTCGACGGTTTCAACTTGTTTTTCTTGTACGACAGGCTTGTTCAATGGTCAGCACCAACTTAACCGAAGTTTACGAATTCACGCTCGCGTCGATGCTCAGGAGAATCCTCCCAAGCACCTACATGCATACCTTCGCGGCGAGCGTCTCGGGCGGTGGATAGAAGTTCGATAGCAAGCCTAAAAACCTCGGCCTTGCTTCTTCCCGTTTCCTCGGCAATGCGCTCGATCTCATCTGCCAACCTGCGGGATACATCTACAGTGAAACGAAACTTCGAGTTGTCGTTCCTGTTATTGGATTCGGTTGCCATTTTTGATCTCCTTAGAGACATTACTGTCATTTCTCATGATTATTTATATAGTTTGTTCATTGAGATTTCATTGTGTCATTCTGTCATCTTTTTCATGGTTATGTTTGTTCCTCCCTGTTTTGCGGGCCAATTAGCAATCGATTTGGATCCGCGCAACCCTATTTTCAGTACTTTTCAATGAAAAAGTAAAGAAAAAGTGTTGACCCTATGCGAAAAAACGCATTATTGTGATGATGGGGGATGCAAAAGTGACAAAATATTGAGCGAGCTGCTGAGAATGCTGGAAGCCCAAAAAGAGCCGAAGCACGAAGACTTAAACATGATATCGATCTCTGGTCAGGCCGAGCGAGAATTGGAGGCTTTACCGGAGACGGAGCAGGTTAGAATTTCGGAAGCAATTGCGGAGGTGTATCACAAGATCACCTCTTTTCTTGTCGTTGCTTCTGCTCAAAGCTTCTTGAGTCGAGAGCAGACATTTCAGCTAAATTATCTAACAAATAGCATCCAAACCATTGTTGCAGCCGGCTATCCCGTGAAAGTACAGATTTGTTCCCAGAGCTACGTTTGGACCATAATAGGCGTCGGAGACCCCGGCGCCTTATCTTCGTTTGATGTAGTCAAATTGGTTTAGTTGGCCAAAAGCTAAACATCCAACTCCTCAACAAACCGGGCGTTCTCCTGAATGTATTGGAACCGCAGTTCGGGTTTTTTGCCCATCAGGCGCTCGACCAGGTCGCCGGTCTCGCCGGGTTCGTCCTCGTCGATGGTGACGCGGATCAGCTTGCGCGAGGCCGGGTCCATTGTGGTCTCTTTCAGGTCCTTGGCGTCCATTTCGCCCAGACCTTTGAAGCGTGAGACGTCGATCTTGCCTTTGCCGCCCAGACCTTTTTCAAGCCATTCGTCGCGCTCGGCCTCGTCCAGACAATAGACGCGCTTGGCGCCTTGGGTCAGGCGGTAGAGGGGCGGGCAGGCCAGATAGAGGTGGCCCGCGTCGATCATCGGGCGCATCTGCGTGAAGAAGAACGTCATCAGCAGCGAGGCGATATGCGCCCCGTCCACATCCGCGTCGGTCATGATGATAATCTTGTCATAACGCAGGTCGTCGACATTGAACTTGGTGCCAAGCCCCACACCCAGCGCTTGGGTCAGGTCGTTGATTTCGGCATTGGTACCCAGCTTGGAACTGGCCGCGCCCAGCACGTTCAGAATCTTGCCGCGCAGGGGCAGCAGGGCCTGTGTTTTGCGGTCACGGCCCATTTTGGCGGAGCCACCGGCCGAGTCGCCCTCGACGATGAATAATTCCGTGCCGTCCCGTGTTGAACTACTACAGTCCACCAACTTGCCGGGGAGACGAAGTTTCTTAGTGGCGGACTTGCGTTGTGTTTCCTTCTCGGCCCGTCGGCGCAGGCGTTCTTCGGCCCTCAGGATGAGGAAGTCGAGGATCGCCCCGGCGGATTTCGTATCAGCCGCCAGCCAGTTATCGAAATGGTCGCGGACCGAGTTTTCGACCAGCCGCTGCGCCTCGACTGTGGCGAGGCGGTCTTTGGTTTGGCCGACGAATTCCGGTTCCGAGATAAAGCAGGACACCAGCGCGCAGCCGCCGGTGATCAGGTCGTCACGGGTGATCTGACCTGCTTTCTTGTTATTGATCAGCTCGCCATAGGCCTTGATCCCCTTGAGGACCGCAGCCCAGAAACCGGCGACATGTGTGCCGCCTTCGGGGGTGGGGACAGTGTTACAGTAGGACTGGATGAACCCGTCGCGTGAAGGCGTCCAGTTGATCGCCCATTCGACTTTGCCGGGGGTGCCGAACTTCTCGTTAAAGTCCACGGTGCCAGCAAAGGGCTGCTCGGCATAGGTCGACGAGCCGTTCATCGTCTCCTTCAGATAGTCCGACAGGCCGCCGGGGAAGTGAAAGGTGGCCTCGGTCGGGGTTTCGCCGTCGTCGATGGCAGATTTCCAGCGGATTTCGACGCCCGAGAACAGATAGGCCTTGGAGCGGATGGATTTGAATAGGCGCGCGGGTTTGAATTTGTGGTGGCCGAAGATGTCCGCGTCGGCGTGGAACGTGACGGTTGTACCGCGCCGGTTGGGCGCTGCGCCTACTTTTTCCACCGGACCTAGAGGGATACCGCGCGAGAAGCGTTGTTCGAATAGCTGTTTGTCGCGTGCCACCTGCACGACCATCGAATCCGACAGGGCATTCACCACCGATGCACCCACACCGTGCAGACCGCCCGAAGTCTGATACGCCTTGCCCGAGAATTTACCGCCTGCGTGCAGGGTACAGAGGATCACTTCAAGTGCCGACTTGTCGGGGAACTTGGGATGCGGGTCGATCGGAATGCCGCGCCCGTTGTCACGAACGGTCAGGGCGTAATCTGCGTGCAGCTCGACCTCGATCCGGTTGGCATGGCCCGCGACCGCTTCGTCCATCGAGTTGTCGAGGATTTCGGCCACCATGTGGTGCAATGCACGCTCATCGGTGCCGCCAATATACATGCCGGGGCGTTTGCGGACCGGTTCCAGACCTTCCAGCACCTCGATGGACGAGGCGTCATAGGTGGAGGTCGCTTCTGGCGTCAACAGATCGTCGGGCATGGGTGCTGCTCTTGTTTTTGAGTTTCCCCCATTATGGCAGGTGATGTGGTCCGGGGGAAGAGGGACGCGAGGTGTTGTATCCGGTTTGTCGGGGTCACCGGAACCGGAGCGAATTTCAGCGCTGTATTGCAGCGCGTTTACAATGACAGACTACAATGACAGCCAGAGAGTTTTGTCTTTAAAGCCACCTCGAACAAGAGAACTTTTCTCAAGCACATCCGAATATTCGTCATCCCAATCACGGAACCGGTCATTTGTGACGATAGCAGCGCCGAGATCCCGCGCTACCTGAAGGACTAGCGGGTCGGCAGGAGTACCCTTCGGCGCAACCATCACGTGGCTGCATGGCAACCCAAGCAAAGCCGCAAGGGAACTGTCGTTCATATAGCGATCTGAGATTTTGTATCCTACATTGGCATCAAAGACGACGCCCGGTGTCCGCCCCTTTGTCTTCAACTCGTCGACAACCTCGCGCACTGTGGCGATATTAGGAACACCGCCTTTCCAGTGCAAAACATTTGATCCATCGACGACAGCCCAGTTTTTTGAAGTTTTGAGCCGGCGTAGCCTTTTTCCGAACAGCAGCAGCAAACTTGCCAATGCGCACGGTCCTGTCAGCAATAACCAATCTGAGAACGCTGGATTGAACATAGCTATAGCAGAGCCAAAACAAGACAGGGCAAAAATACAGATGAGAGGGCACACAGTTGAAAAGTCTTTGGTCAGAAAGTTGTTTCAATAGGGACGTAGCAGACAGTAGGGGTGGCTGCCCAGCATATATCAGTGATGCAAAACAGATTGATATTAAACCGCGAGCTTTCCAAGGTCTCGTCATGTTTCGAAATCCCGTTTAGGCTTTGTTCCGGAAGCAGAAATTAGGGAGCAGAAGAATTGAGCTGGATCAGAACCATTCCATTCGAAGAGGCGACGGGAAAGCTGAGGAGGCTTTATGACCGGGTCACCGGGCCGGACAACAATGTGGACAATATCATGATGGCGCACAGTCTGCGGCCGCATTCGATGGAAGGCCATATGGCGATGTATAAGGCCGTACTGCATCACTCGGGCAACAAGATACCGAAGTGGTTTCTTGAGGTGTTGGGCGTGTGGGTCAGCTCTCTGAACAAGTGTGGATATTGCGTAGAACATCACTTTTCCGGATTGCAGCGGTTGCTGCATGATGAGGTGCGCGGCAATGCGATCCGTGCGGCGATTGAGGCGCGTGATCCGGCCTCGGCCCCGCTGGACGCGGCACAGGTCGAAGCGATGAGATATGCGCGCAAGCTGACCGAGGCACCCGGCGATCTGACTGAGGCGTATGTGATCGCTCTGCGAGAGGCGGGGTGGGAAGATGGCGAGATTCTTGAGATCAATCAGGTGTGTTCGTATTTCTCCTATGCGAACAGAACCGTTTTGGGGTTGGGGTGTTCGACTGACGGAGACGTTTTGGGCTTGTCGCCGAACAACTCGGACAATCCTGATGATTGGGGACATCGGTAAGTGCGGGGCTGGCCGCTCCCCTATGTATTTAGGGGTCATGTAAAGAACGGGCATAGGCCTGTTCTTTGACGCCCCGATAAAACCTATGTCAATTTGACACCAATCAAAGCGCGCCATGTGACAATCGGCTAAGCATCTCCTCGACAGTGAAACCGAGGAGAACATGTATGGATGCGGCACCCCAGATCAAACAAAAATCATCGCAGATCAAAGCTGTAACTGACCTGAAGGCGGATGCCTCGGCACCAACATCCGAGAAAATCCGGCAAGCTTTCGAGAGCGGCAAGTACCCCTATGGCCGCAAAATGGCACGCAAGGATTACGAGGCGCAAAAGGCCGAGCTGCAGGCAGAGTTGCTGAAGGTTCAATTGTGGGCGCAGGAGACCGGGCAGCGGTTTGTGCTGTTGTTCGAGGGCCGCGACGCCGCCGGCAAGGGTGGGACCATCAAGCGGTTTATGGAGCATCTGAACCCGCGTCAGGCGCGTGTGGTCGCATTGAACAAGCCGACGGATGAGGAGAAGGGGCAGTGGTATTACCAGCGTTATGTGCAGCAGCTGCCCACCGTGGGCGAGATGGTGTTTTATGATCGGTCCTGGTACAACCGTGCGGGCGTCGAGCGGGTGATGGGCTTCTGCTCACCCAATGAGTATCTGGAATTCATGCGGCAGACGCCCGAGTTGGAGCGGATGCTGGTGCGCTCGGGCATTCAGCTTTACAAGTACTGGTTCTCGGTCACGCAGGAAGAACAGCAGCGGCGCTTTGGGAGTCGTGAAACTGATCCGTTGAAGCAATGGAAACTGTCACCGATTGACAAGGCTAGCCTGAGCAAATGGGATGATTATACCGAGGCGAAAGAGGCGATGTTCTTCTACACCGACACCGCTGATGCGCCCTGGACGATTGTCAAATCCAACGACAAGAAACGCGCGCGTCTGAACTGCATGCGGCATTTCCTGTCGACGCTGGACTACCCGGACAAAGACCTCAGGATCGTTGGTGAGCCTGATCCGTTGATAGTTGGGCAGGCGCATCACGTAATTCATAACTCGGACCATATTCTGGGGACAGCGCTGCATCCTGACGCGAAGATCGGCTGAAAATCGATAAACTGTAAAGCCGTTGCACCAAAGGTGATGGCTTGCGTCGCTTTGTTCTCGTTAGTCTCATTATGAAATAAGTTTGTTCCGCTCTTGTCTCGGGCAGCGCGCAAGCCTAAGGCTGGCGGAATGAACAAGGTGATGACATATCCCGGCCATTTGCGCGCAATCGCGGTGCTGGGCCTGCCATTGATTGGCGGGCATCTGGCACAGTATGCGATTGGTTTGACCGATACAGTCATGCTGGGCTGGTACGGGGTCGAGGCGTTGGCTGCCGTGACGCTGGCCAACAGCTATTACTTCGTCCTGTTCCTGTTTGGTGCCGGGTTTGGGTGGGCCGTAATGCCAATGGTGGCGACCGCTGCCGCCGAGGAGAATGAGACCAGCATTCGCCGCTCCACTCGCATGGGTCTGTGGCTATCACTGATCTATGCGACGGTGATGATGCCCCTTTTGTGGTGGTCCCATCCGATCCTGATTGCTTTGAAGCAAGAGCCGCAAGTTGCTGAAACTGCGTCAGTATACCTGCGGGTCGCGGGGTGGGGCTTGTTCCCGGCGCTGTTGGTGATGGTCCTGAAGTCCTATTTGGCCGCACTTGAGCGGACGCAGATTGTGCTGTGGATCACGATTGTTGCAGCTGTGGTCAATGGCGTGACCAACTATGCGCTGATCTTCGGAAACTGGGGCGCGCCCGAACTTGGGGTGATTGGTGCGGCTATCGCGTCAGTGGTGACGCAGATCGTATCATTGGTGGCGGTCGTGATCTATGCGGTGCGTGCGTTGCCGGAACACAGCTTGTTTCAGCGGTTTTGGCGCCCGGATTGGGAGATGTTCATGAGCGTGCTGCGTTTGGGCGTTCCCATCGGTCTGACGACACTGGCGGAGGTGTCGTTGTTCGCGATCTCTGCTGTCATGATGGGCTGGTTGGGTCCAGTGCCGCTGGCAGCTCACGGGATTGCGTTAAACCTCGCCTCGGCGACGTTCATGGTTCATTTGGGCCTGTCTAATGTGGCAACTATTCGGGCGGGCAACGCGTTGGGTCGACGGGATCGGGCGCATCTTGAGAAAGGCGCGATTACGGTGACCGGGATGTCGTTGATCGTGTCGGTCTTGACGATTGTTCTATTCCTGACATGCGCTGAGCCCCTGATCTCGCTGTTTATGGAGGCCGATGATCCGCAGCGGCCACAGATCCTGTTAATCGGCACTGGCCTGCTGGCGATGGCTGCTTTGTTCCAGCTGGTCGATGGGGCGCAGGTCATCGCACTAGGCCTGTTGCGAGGTTTGCAGGATGCAAAAATACCGATGGTGATGGCCGCACTCAGCTATTGGGTGATCGGTATCCCCGCTTCGTACTATTTCGGCTTTGTTCAAGGTATGGAGGGGATCGGAGTCTGGCTTGGCCTCGTGATTGGCCTCGCTTGTGCTGCCGTATTGTTGATGGCGCGCTTCTGGCTAAGGTCGGTGCGCGATGTAGGAGAAGTTCCCGCCTAGGGGATCATTCTTTGCTCATCCGGTCGGATTTCTTTCGAACAAGTACCGACCGCAAGTCGTGCATTGCCATTAGCAATGGGTCGGTCACGTCCTCTAATTGCGCATCCGTTGCTTTAGACTGGGCCCATTGCGTGGTCAGATTCAGGTAGTCAACCGCACGGTGTATATCATCCATATCGCGGCGGGATAGCAGGGCTTTGCGCTCTTCCATCCAGCGCGCGATTTCATCGTTGTCGGCGTCGCTTAGTACACGCTGGCCCTGCGGTTTGACCTCGCCATTGCGGATGTTGATGACCGCGATCTGTTCCATCTCGATCCGGCGATGGCGGTTTTCCGTGTCGATCCTGAACACCGCTGCCCCATTTTCGCGCACGCGGAAATAGTATTCAGGCAGGGCTGTGGACATAACAAACTCCGGAATCAGGTGAGCGCGGCGCAAAAACGTTGGATGCGTGTGCAGGCTTCAGTCAGGGCTTCATCAGAGGTCGCATAGCTGACGCGGAAATTGGGCGACAGACCAAAAGCTGCGCCAAACACCACCGCCACGTCGGCCTCTTCCAGCAGGGCGATTGCGAAGGTTTCGTCCGAATCTATCACGGTGCCCGCGGGTGTGGTTTTCCCGATCAAGCCTGCGATTGATGGATAGACGTAGAACGCGCCTTCGGGTGTCGGGCACGAGATACCGTCGATTTGGCTGAGCATGTCGACGACCAGATCGCGACGGCGTTTGAAGATCTCATTATTCGGCGCAAGGAATGCTTGAGTTCCATTCAGAGCCTCGACTGCTGCCCATTGGCTGACCGAACTGGGATTCGAAGTTGATTGAGATTGCACCTTGCGCATCGCGGCGATCAACTCGACCGGGCCTGCCGCATAGCCAATACGCCAACCGGTCATGGCATAGGCTTTGGAGACGCCATTGCAGGTCAGCGTCCGATCATAAAGTCTCGGTTCCACCTGTGCGGGCGTGCAGAACTCGAACCCGTCATAGGCCAGGTGCTCATACATATCATCGGTCATCACCCAAACATGCGGATGCCGCATCAGGACATCTGTCAGTTCTTTCAGTTCAGCCCGGCTATAGCCCGCTCCGGTGGGATTCGAGGGTGAGTTGAAGATGAACCATTTCGTTTTAGGTGTGATTGCGGCTTCCAGTTGATCCGCTGTCAGTTTGAAATTGGTCTGCAGCGAAGTTTCGACGATCACTGGTGTGCCACCGGCCAGTAACACCATGTCCGGGTAGCTGACCCAATAGGGCGCGGGGATGAGGACCTCATCGCCCTCGTTCAGCGTAGCCATCAGCGCGTTGTAAAGCGTCTGCTTACCCCCGGTCCCGACCGAGACCTGAGCGGGCGTATAGTCCAATCCGTGGTCACGCTTCATCTTGGCGCAAACCGCCTGTTTTAGCTCGGGGATGCCGTCCGGAGCAGTGTATTTGGTCTTGCCCGCAGCGATGGCGGCCACGGCGGCGTCCTTGATGTTCTGCGGCGTGTCGAAATCGGGCTCGCCTGCGCTCAGCCCGATCACATCGCGCCCGGCGGCCTTCAGCTCGGCTGCTTTGGACGTCATCGCGATGGTGGGCGAGGGTTTTACGCGTGACAGTGTCGCAGACAGGAAACTCATGGTCGGCCTCGGTTTGTATGTTCAGCCCGACTGTCATAGGGTGCGCCGAAATAACGATCAAGCCAATTGAGTTTTACCCTTTGGAGACCCCGATGAACGACGAAACAGACTGGTTCGGACCGGACACCGCAACCTTCGGGGATCGCGTTGCTGGCGCACGCGAAGCCGCAGGCATGACGCAGACCCAATTGGCCCGCAGGCTTGGTGTCAAAAAAGCCACGATCACCTCGTGGGAAGATGATTTGTCGGAACCCCGCGCGAACAAGCTGTCGATGATGGCGGGGCTACTGAATGTCTCGATCATGTGGCTTCTGACGGGCGAGGGCGACGGCATGGACGAAACAAGCCTGCATGGCGATACGGACTCGGAATTGCGCGATCTTGTTGCAGAGCTACGCACGATCCGAGGTGAGATGCGAGCCAACTCCGAGCGTCTGGCTCGCGTCGAAAAAGCGCTGCGTCTGAAATTGGAACGCAATCAATGACCGAGCCGCGCGAGACCCGGATCAAGCGCATGAAAATGCGTTCGATGCGGCGGGGCATCAAAGAGATGGATTTGATCCTGACGGCATATGCCGATCGCAATCTGCCTTCGATGGACGAGGCGGGATTGGACACATACGATGCCTTGCTGCATGAAAATGATCAGGACCTTTATCAATGGGTCACTGGTCAGGCCAGCCCGCCGGAACCGCTGGCCGAATTGATCGCGGATATCGCGCAAACCTTTCAAAAATAAGCAATCATCAGGCTTAACCGATTTTTCGGGAATTCGCGTCATGTTTTCAGAAACAGCGCGATGAATCGGAGGATTGAATGAGTATGGAGTTACAGGTCACCGCGCCCGGGACCAAGGGGTTCATGACGAGCTATCTTGAGGCGTTGGCGCTGGTCGAGCGTCTGCATCGCTTGCTTCTGGACGTTATCAAGGATGAATTCGAGCGTGTCGGCGTACTTGAGATCAACGCGGTGCAGGCTCTGCTGTTGTTCAACATAGGCGACCATGAAGTAACCGCCGGAGAGTTGAAGAGCCGTGGTTACTATCAAGGCAGCAATGTCAGCTACAATCTTAAGAAACTGGTCGAGATGGGCTATATGCACCATCAACGATGCGAGATTGACCGCCGCTCGGTACGGGTACGCCTGACGCCGCGTGGGCGTGAGATTCGCGATATCGTGTCAGACCTGTTCGCCCGCCATGCAGAAGGGCTGCAAAACCGCGGCGTGATCGGGACCGATGGGATTGAAGAGATCACCGGTTCACTGCGTCGGGTCGAACGATATTGGACCGATCAGATTCGGTATATCTACTGATAGCTTTGATGGCTGAGTTTGGGAGAGCGACAGACCTTCAAGCTCACGGATCAGTTTACGTGTCATCGCATCTTCATAGGCTTCGAAGCCAAGGGCGACTTCGACGAAAGCATCGGGGCCTCGGATGACCCACGCGTGGTAATAAGCAGATAGCTCCCCAATTTCTACCTGGCGGGTGTCTCCTGGATTGGGGTCGTCGATACCGATTACAAGGGCATTGATTGTAATATCAGTGTTTTGCAGAGTGGCTTTTATGTCCCGCGGGTGATGTCCGAGATTGTGCTTACCATCACCGGACAGATCCAGTGTTCGCCGCCAGCAATCGCTTTGGCTCTCCAACATCTCAGCACCGTACAACATGGCCGACCCGACCGCCGTTCCCTGCGGCGCTGATGAGCGTGTTGTGCTTTCTAAATGTTGCTGAATTCGACGCAGATCAGCAGTCGAGCGAACATCTGTCCAACCAAGCAAGAGGCGTTGGTGGCCAGGTTCGCTCCATTCGTAGATAGCGATCCGTACAAAGGTGGACGGGTTTGAAAGGATCAGTTGAACCACCTCGGGATGGCGCAACGCCGCCGCAAGGCCACTAAGTTGCAACCTGTACTCACGACTGTCGACCGAACCAGAGACATCCATTCCCAACGCCAAGGCCTGTCGACATTGCGCTGAAAGCGGGTTGGCCAGCAGGCAAAGAAGTGTCACACACAGGCGGATCATTTCGCATTATCCGGTTGCAACGCACTAAGTTCCAATCCTTTCAATTCCCGTTCCAGTTTGCGACGCATGGCACGCTCAAAATCTTCGAACCCAGCGGCGATCTCAAGAAAAGCTCCGGGTCCGTGTAGAACATTTTTCTGAAAGAACGGGATCAAGTCGATTTCTCCTTCGAAATCAGCTGCATTGATCACCAGACCATTCACGGTCGTGTTTTCGAACGGAAAGTGTTTGTAAGCGATCTGTGGCCCGTAGCCATCGTTGTTCTTGCCATCGCCCGAGATATCGATGGTTTGGAACAGACAATTCGGGGCGCTCTCCAGCAAGGTCGCCCCAAAAGCCAGTGCGTGACCCATCGCAGTTGGAAACTCGTCTTCCGATCGCTTCGATGTCCCGATCCGATGCGCGGCGGAGATCAAATTGGCCCGAGTATCGATTATCGTCCAATCCAAAAGCAATGTCTGGTTGAAACTGCCGGACCATTCATAGACGGCTAATGCAACCGGTTGAGGTGAAAGGAAGAAAGCCTCCTGCACCTCGGGCGCAATCAATGCGTTGGCCAGCCCCTGTCGTTGCAGCGCATCCTCGGTCGCGTCCACCGAGGTCGAGATGTCCATGGCCAGCGCCAGCGCCAGGCGGCAGGTCTCGGCCCAAAGGGGGCTGCCCGTGACAGCCAGCCCCAGCGCTCCCAGCCAGCGGATCACCAGTGGCCGGTGCTTTCCATGCTAGACCAAGGCTCTGCCGGGGCTAACGCTTCACCATTTTGCAGCAACTCGATCGAGACATTGTCGGGCGAGCGAACGAACGCCATACGCCCGTCGCGTGGCGGGCGGTTGATCACGACGCCATTGTCCTGAAGATGCTGGCAGGTCTCGTAAATGTTGTCGACGCCATAGGCGAGGTGCCCGAAATGGCGGCTGTCGCTTGGCAGTGCGTCGTCGCCATCCCAGTTGTATGTAAGTTCAATGGGCGCGTCCTCTTGTCCCGGTGGGGCGAGGAATACCAGTGTGAACCGCGCAGCCTCGCTTTCATAACGACGCGTTTCCTTCAGGCCCAATAGTTCATAAAACGCTATGGATTTCTCAAGATCCTTCACGCGGACCATGGTGTGGAGATATGTCAGCCCCATCGCGACTTTCCTTGCATTGGTTGTGATGCCAAGCACCTTAGCGCGCCTTCATCCCATGTCGAGGGGCTGGCCGGACACAATTCCGATTTAGCGCAATGCGCCGCACATATCGCGGTTCCGATGGCAAGCTTGCCGATATATAGTGGTCGGCGACTCATTGCTGGAAAGGATAATTTCATGCCTCTGTCTGCCGACCAACTGGCCGAGATCGAAGCTCAGCGCGCACAGTCGAGCCCGACCCGCCGCGTCGTTGCCGAAGGTATGGAAGATCATCTGTACACGGCGCATCAGGTTCTGGATCACGGATTTGTCCGCGTTATCGACTATATGGGCGACGATGCTGCGATCTGTCAGGCCGCGCGTGTTTCCTACGGCAAAGGCACCAAGTCGGTGCAAAATGATGAAGGTCTGATCCGCTATCTGATGCGCCACTGGCATTCGACCCCGTTTGAAATGTGCGAGATCAAGTTGCACGTCAAACTGCCCGTATTCGTAGCCCGCCAGTGGATCCGCCACCGCACGGCGAATGTGAACGAATATTCGGCGCGGTATTCGATCCTGGATCGAGAGTTCTATATCCCGGCACCCGAACATGTCGCCGCGCAATCCGAGGTTAACAATCAGGGCCGTGGAGACACATTGCAAGGCGAAGAGGCCGCGCGCGTGTTGGAGATACTGAAAGCGGACAGTGCGCGCTGCTATGACAACTACGAGGCGATGATCGGTCAGGACGGCCAGCAAGGGCTTGCGCGTGAACTGGCGCGGATGAACCTTCCAGCCAACATTTATACGCAATGGTATTGGAAGGTGGACTTGCACAACTTGTTCCACTTCTTGCGTCTGCGTGCCGACCCGCACGCGCAGTACGAAATCCGCGTTTACGCAGATACCATGTGCAAGATTGTCGCCGACTGGGTACCGTTTGCCTACCGCGCGTTTGAGGACTACCGCCTTGGCGCAGTCAACCTCTCGGCGCAGATGGTGACCTGCTTGCGTCGGATGCTCAGCGGTGAAGATGTCACTCAGGAAAACTCAGGCATGACCGCACGGGAATGGCGTGAGTTTGAGGCTGTTATCCGAGAGGGTTGATTCAACAGAAAACCGAGCACGTCCCAAGGTGGGCGCGTTCACTAGGGTTTGCGGTTAACGGCCTGAAATTGGCCGTCAACCTTCTTTTATCTTTCCCGCCGGGGCGGGCTGTGCCTTACAGCGGCTTCAAATCAGCAGCCATTTGGCGGCCGTCACGTCCGTCCTGCAACTCGTACGAGACTTTCTGATTGTCAGCGAGTCCGGTCAGACCGGATCGTTCTACGGCCGAGATATGAACAAACACATCTTTGCCCCCTTCGTCGGGCGCAATAAAACCATAGCCTTTGGTTGTATTAAACCATTTCACGGTGCCGGTTGGCATTTCCCGTGTCTCCTTCTACTTACAAGTTGTCCCACAAATTGGTGGGGGCCTTGGCTGGCAAAACCGCCACACGTCACTGTTCGCCCTCACGATACAGCCCGGGTCGCGTGTTTCGCCTTTTTCAACATTACACGGTGAAGTAAAAAATCAAGAATAACTGGGGCAGCCTGATGGGTTTGTCTAAATTTGCAGCGATTACAGGATTAGTTAGATAATGCAGCTATATGGGTTAAAAACTTGCGATACGTGCCGTAAGGCATTGAAACTGCTTCCAGATGCGGTTTTCGTTGATGTCCGCGCACAAGGGGTTCCCGAAAATGTGCTGTCCGAGGCGTACGAGACTTTCGGCAAAGCCTTGCTCAATACGCGATCAACAACCTGGCGGGGATTGGATGATGACACACGCAATCGACCGGTGCTCGCGCTGTTGGCTGATCATCCGACCCTGATGAAACGCCCACTGATAGTATCCAATGGTCAGATGTATCTGGGCTGGACGCCTGAAACCCGTCAGGCCCTTGGTGTTGCCTGAAGAACTGCTTATGTGACACGGGCAACAAGCGGAGACCTGTGAATGCGAAACGCTGCCATGATTTTAGGCGTCATTGCCGGGCTGATCGGGATGATCGTCGGTTTTTTTGGCTACGGCTTTGTGGAACTGATCGACCAGTTTGGTGAGATCGAAGGCATTGCCGAGCAGGTAGAGAACCCCGAGTTGATCCAGACGGCTTCGATCGTGGCGCCTTTGTTGGCAATCGTTGGCGGGGCGATGGCCCATTCTCGAGCGCTGATTGCGGGTTTATTGCTGCTGATTTCTGCGGCTGGGATGTACTACGCCTTTGGCTTCGGCGTTTTCACCATGTTCCCGATTGCCTTTGCAGGCGTAGCAGGGTTGCTTGGGCTCGCCGCAGGAAAACCGGACGAGCCCAAGGCACATTTCTAGGTCACTTCAGGCGTAGTAACCGATCCAGAGACAGCGGACCCGCGCCGTTGATCACAATCACCAGCAGCAGGAATGTCCACATCACGCGCTGATCCATCAACGTAATTGCGTTGTCGAACAAGCCGCCCAGTTTGACGCCATGTCCGGTGACATCGGTCAGTGTTTGAACCCAGACAAATCCGATCATGCCAAGCGCGGCAAGGCGCGTCAGCAGGCCGACCAGCAAAAGCACAGGCAGGACAAATTCGGCCACTGTGCCAAAGAAGATGACGACCCGCTGGAAAAAGGTCATCTGAGTCACATCATACAGCACCGCCTCTGCAGCTTTGGGAAAGATCTGACCGAAGGCTCCGGCCGATGGCGAAAAGATTGAGCCGTCGATTTTCAGCGTGGCCGAGTTCCAGTAGTAGACGAACAACACGGCGATAAAGACCACCCGAGCCAGGGTTGGTGTCAGCCAACCGGACGCGTGATCCGCTTTTTCCATCGCATTATTGTAAGTTGAGATCAGGGCAGTCATGTGTCCAGCCTTTCGATAGTCACAGAAGTTATTGCACTGCCCTGCAAAAGCAGTGCCAGAGTGGTTCCAAGATCAAATTCGGGTGTTTCGGCCATCGTGGATTCAAATGCCTCACCGATGGATTTGCCATCTTGAATCTGCGCGATCCATGCCGCACCACCGGGTGGCAATGGGTGTGGGGCAGGGTCGTATTCGGGACGCATGATCAAAGTATCCTGAGCGCCCGCTTCGGGTTTCGGCGCGCCTTCTTCGGTGTTAAATTTCCAGATCGCATGTATGGGCCAGCTTGAACGCAACACCTGCACCGACGGCGCGAGGGTCAGTTTGGCTTGCATCAAATCTTCCGGTGGCAAGCTGAGCGCTTCGGCATCTATGGATTGTCGATCAGCGGCGTGGTAAGCCCTACGCAGCGCCAGTTCCAGACGGGCAACATCTGGCAGGTAGCCCAGATGCGACAACTGCTCCATTCCTTCCAGAAATTTTGGGAATTCCTCGCCATAAAACATCATCAGGGGTGAGGACGGCGGGTGCTGGCGCAAGAATATTCCAGCCAGCCCGTCCATATTCTGGGGTCCCAGCAGTTTTGTGATCACCGGGAAGGCCTGATGCATCGCCTCGGTCAGCGAGACGGCGACGTTGTTGCGATAGACGCTGAAGCGACGACCGGCGGGCTGCGCCTCGGCGTCCAGCAACCCATCGGGAATGGGCTTGTTGGCATCTAGCAGTGCCATGTGGAATGTCGTTTGCGACACGCTCATGCGGGCACGCGATCCAGCGCTTTTTGCGCGCGCTCGGCTTCGGCCCGTAACACCGGCCAGTCTGGCACATCGGTGTCCCATTCAATCAACAGGGGTTTGGGGCCGGATTTGTCCAGAACGTAGTCCAGCAGGGACCAGACCGGATCAACGACCTCGCGCCCGTGGCTGTCGATCAGCAAAGGATGCCCATGATCGTCTTCGTCTTCGTCATGACCGCCCAGGTGAATCTCACCTACTTGGTCCAACGGGTAGGCATCAATATAGCCCTGCGGTGAGAAATCCAGATTGGTGGCTGAAACAAAGACGTTGTTCACGTCCAGCAGCAACACACATCCGGTGCGCCGGGTGATTTCTCGCAAGAAATCAGGTTCGGACCATGTGCTTTCCTCGAAAGCCAAATAGCTTGAGGGGTTCTCTAACAGCATTTGCCGCCCGACCACCTCTTGCACCTGATCAATATGGTCGCAAACACGGTCCAGAGTGGCATCAGTATAGGGCAGAGGAAGTAGATCGTTCAGGAAGTGGCTGTCATGGGTTGACCATGCCAAATGCTCCGAAAAGCTGGCCGGGTTCAACCAGCCGACAAGATGCTTCAGGCGGTCCAGGTGATCTGGGTCAAGTGGCGTTTCGCCGCCGATCGACAGCCCGACACCATGCACTGAAATCGGGAATTGTTCGGACAGGTGACGCAGTTGTGCCAGAGGTCTGCCACCATCGCCCATATAGTTTTCGGCATGAATCTCTAGCCACGCCACAGGCTTGGCCTGTTCAAGAATCTGCGAGAAATGCTGTGGTTTGTAACCAACGCCCGGTGCTGCAGGCAGCCGGTTCGAACTGAGCGCATTGTCCAACATTTGCAAATCCCCTGATCACGTGGAAAGGGCGGGCGATCCTGCCCGCCCTTTCTGGTTCATTCGGAAAAGCCTTATGCAGGCAGGTCACGCTCCAGCGGCTCAAGCGAGCCTTTGCGATCTGCACCGTCTGCTGTTTTAGGCAGCTCGATGTCGGCGCAGGTGCCTGCGTCAACCAGGGTCCATGCGTTGCCCTGATAGTCGACGGTCGAAGTGCCCGCGCAAGTTGTGCCGGGGCCGGCTGCACAGTCGTTCTGACCTGCCAGAGAAACGCCATAGCACTTTTCTTTGGCCTGGGCTGTTGCGGTTGTGGCCGCGCCGGAAACGGCTGCAGCAACTGCGCTTGCGATAACCAGTGTTTTTGCAGTGTTCGACATCTTGGTAATCCTTGTTAATGACTGCGTATGTCTGCTTGTGACAACGACAAGGTAATGGTTCAGGGGCAGCAGTTGAATTCACGAGCCCGTGTCTCACAACCCCGTCAAAGGTCGTCATGCACCCTTGAACGTTAACAAATTGTTTTTGAATTGAAAAATGATATTTGTTTCAATCCGGCCCAAAACACCGGGCCGGATTTCTAGCGGTTTGCTGCCGAATGTTACAGCAGATCGGGGGGCGTTGCAGCCACGCTCAACTCATTTGTTACAGCCTCAAGCGATTGGACCTGCGTCTGTTTTTCGCCAAGGCGACGGACACTGACCGTGCGATCTTCGACTTCACGGTGACCGACGGCCAGAATGATCGGCACTTTGCCAACCGAATGTTCGCGGACTTTATAGTTGATCTTCTCGTTGCGAATATCCGCCTCGGCGCGGATGCCTGCTGCGCGAAGGGTGCTGACCACTTCGGCCACATACTCATCGGCCTCGGAGGTGATCGAGGCCACAACGACCTGGCGCGGGGCCAGCCAGAACGGCAGCTTGCCCGCGTGTTCTTCGATCAGAATGCCGATGAAACGTTCAAACGAGCCCAAGGTCGCGCGGTGCAACATAACTGGGCGGTGTTTGCCACCATCAGCGCCGATATACGTGGCGTCCAGTCGCTCGGGCAGAACAAAGTCCACCTGATGCGTGCCGCATTGCCAATCCCGCCCGATCGCATCGGTCAGAACAAACTCGAGTTTCGGGCCGTAGAATGCCCCTTCACCCGGGTTGAGTTCCGGCTCGATCCCAGCCGCGCGGGTTGCGCTGAGCAGGGCGGCTTCAGCCTTGTCCCAAACTTCGTCCGATCCTGAGCGTTTTTCCGGCCGGTCCGAGAATTTGACCGAGAAGTTCTCAAACCCGAGGTCTCTGTAGATACCGGACAGGAACCGAATGAATTCAGCGGTCTCGGATTCGATCTGGTCTTCGGTGCAGAAGATATGGCCATCATCCTGGGTAAAGCCGCGTACGCGCATGATGCCGTGCAGCGCGCCTGAAGGTTCGTACCGGTTACACGATCCGAACTCGGCCATGCGCAGAGGAAGGTCGCGGTAGGATTTGAGACCCTGATTGAAAATCTGCACGTGGCAGGGGCAGTTCATCGGTTTCAGGGCGTTGACCGCCTTTTCCCGTGCATGTTCCTCGTCCACTTCGACGATGAACATGTTCTCTTGGTATTTGTCCCAATGACCCGAGGCTACCCACAGCTTGCGGTCGACGACCTGAGGGGTGTTGACCTCAACGTAGCCACCTTTGCGCTGTTGCCGACGCATGTAATCTTGCAGAAGAGTGTAGATGGTCCAGCCATTAGGGTGCCAGAAAATCTGCCCTGGGGCCTCTTCCTGCATGTGGAACAAATCCATCTCGCGACCCAGCTTGCGGTGGTCGCGCTTGGCGGCTTCTTCCAACATGTGCAGATGAGCCTTAAGCTTTTCCTTGCCGGTGAAGGCCACGCCGTAGATGCGCTGTAGCATTGCGCGGTCGCTGTCGCCGCGCCAATAAGCCCCGGCGATTGACATCAGCTTGAACGCGTCGCCCGGCAGTTGACCGGTGTGCTGCAAGTGCGGGCCACGGCAGAGATCCTGCCAGTGTCCGTGCCAATACATGCGCAGTGGTTCATCACCCGGGATGGATTCGATCAGCTCAACTTTATAGGGCTCATTATTGGCCTTGTAGAACTCGATCGCGCGATCGCGATCCCAGACCTCGGTGGTCACCGGGTCACGCTTGTTGATGATCTCTTTCATCTTTTTCTCGATGAGGCCGAGATCTTCGGGCGTAAACGGTTCCTCACGGTCAAAGTCATAGTACCAGCCGTTTTCGATGACGGGGCCAATGGTGACCTTGGTTGCGGGCCAAATCTCTTGCACGGCGCGGGCCATGACATGCGCCAGATCGTGTCGGATCAGCTCATTGGCTTGCGCCTCGTCCTTCATGGTGTGAATAGCGATTTGCGCGTCGGCTTCGATGGGCCATTGCAGGTCCCAATGCTGTCCATTCACCGTGGCAGAAATGGCTTTTTTCGCCAGCGAGGTCGAGATGTCGGCGGCGACCTGTGCGGGCGTAACGCCTGCTTCATAGGATCGGGAATTGCCATCGGGAAAGGTAAGGGAGACTGACTGTGAGTCCAGGGCCATATCGGCTCTCCTCGTCGGTTTGGCGCCCACTGAACGCCCGGTTGCGGGTTATGTATGCTCGGCTCATGTGGCAGGTGGGGACACAGGTGTCAAGGGCAGGAGCGAGGGGCCAGCCCCTCGCACTCCCCGAGGTATTTTTAGCCAGATGAAGAAGGATCGGGCAATTGCAGAGAGGTGCGTGACATGCATGATGGAAGGACAAGCAAAGAGGGTAGCATGGCAGAGGCAGAATTTCTGGAAACCGCTCAGGGACGACGTCTGGCGTATCACAAGAGTAATGGGCGCGGGCCGACCATCGTTTTTCTGGGTGGCTTGAAATCAGATATGGAGGGCACCAAGGCGGTGCATCTGGAAGCGTGGGCGCGCGCGCGCGGGCAGGGGTTCCTTCGGTTTGACTATTCGGGGCACGGTGAAAGCTCGGGCGCCTTTACTGACGGGTGTATCGGGGACTGGCACGAGGATACGCTGGCTGCAGTTTCTCGGTTAGCTGATGGTCCGCTGGTTGTTGTGGGATCGTCGATGGGCGGGTGGCAAGCGCTGTTGCTGGCGCGTGTCATGCCCGAGCGGATCGCAGGTATGGTGACAATTGCGGCGGCCCCGGATTTTACCGAGGATGGGTATTGGGCGTCGTTTTCGAACGAGCAGAAATCTGAACTAGAGACGGTTGGACATGTGGAACTGCCATCGGACTACATGGAGCCCTACGTCATCACCAAGCGGATGATTGAGGATGGGCGGCAGCGGTTGGTTTTGCGCGCTTCGCTTGATCTGCCTTTCCCTGTGCGTCTCCTGCAGGGGACAGCAGATACGGCCGTCTCGACCGATACGGCAGTGCGCCTGCTGGATCATGCCACTGGTCCAGACATGCAACTGCTGCTGGTCAAAGATGCGGATCACAGGTTCTCGGATGAGCGATGCCTCGGGCTGATTGAGCAGGCTCTGCGAGAAGTCCTGGAAGGCACCTGATGCGTCGCCTGGGCTGGGTTTTGGGGCGGGTGCTGGTGGGTTTGACGCTGGTTGGTGTGTTGATCTACGCCTTTGGCCCGCGCGAGCAAGTGGACCTGCATCCGCGTTTCGATCCGCGCAAATTTGGCGAGGGCGTTCAGGTTTACTTTGAAAGTATCGAATCCGCCTATGATGACATCGTGCCAGGTGTTGAAAAGCGCGTGGTCTGGCAGGATGGTTTTGTTGAACAGCGGACAGCTTATGCGGTGCTCTACATTCATGGGTTTTCCGCCACGTCCGAGGAGATCAGGCCAGTACCTGATCGCGTTGCGGACGCGTTGGGTGCCAACCTTGTCTACACAAGGCTTCAAGGGCATGGCCGCGATGGGGACGCAATGGCCGAAGGTACAGCGTCGGGCTGGATGCAGGATACAGCCGAGGCGTTGGCTGCCGCCAGGGCTGTTGGTGAGCAAGTCATTGTGATCGCAACATCAACGGGGGCGACATTGGCCGCCGCGGCTGCGAAGGATACGGAACTGAGCACTGATGTGGCTGCGTTGGTTTTGGTGTCGCCGAACTTTGGCGTAAACTCGGCTGGTTCCTGGGTGCCATCCTTGCCGTGGGCCCGGCATTGGCTGCCGCCTTTGATGGGACAGGACCGGGATGTCTCAAGCACTGATCCCGAGAAGAACATCTTTTGGACAACTGTTTATCCGTGGGAGGCGGTCGTGCCGATGTTTGCCCTTGTAGATGCGGTCAATGCGCTGGACTTCTCGGGCGCGCGGGTTCCGGCGCTGTTCTGGTTTTCTGATGATGATCAGGTGGTGCGTCCGGATAAAATGCATGAGGTGGCCAAGACCTGGGGTGGTCAGGCGATGGTTTCATTGGTGACAATGGGGCCCGGGGATGATCCGGCCTCACACGTGGTCGCGGGGCGTCTGATGTCACCGGGTCAGACCGACGCGGCGGTCGCGGGCATATTGGAGTGGCTGTCAGAGCAGGGGATTCAGAGGCAAAGCGGGGGCTGAATATGCGTAGACCGGGCAGTATGTGGAGCCTTGAGACGTTGGGTCGCGTGCGACTATCCCGGCATTTTTTCATGCGTGATTTTCTATATTCCGAGATCGGGAACTTTCACGCATTGCAAAATATTCCCGACAACCCTGATCTTGCGATCGAGACCGGGCGCGCGTTTTGCGAGACCCTGCTGGATCCGCTGGAAGAAACCTTTGGTCGTATCGCGGTGCGCTCGGGCTATCGCTCGCGATCTCTGAACCGGTTCGGGAACGAGAACAGGTTGAACTGTGCCCGCAATGACAACCCGTTGGAGTGCCACATTTGGGATTGGGGCGAAGGTGACGCACGTGTAGCAGGGGCGTCGGTGGTAATTCCGTGGTTTGCAGACCGCTATGCGCAGGGGCGCGATTGGCGCGATCTGGCGTGGTGGATGCATGACCATCTGGATTATTCCGAGATTTGGTTTTTTCCCAAATTAAGCGCGTTCAATCTGGTTTGGCGGCCCAAGCCTGTACGGCGGATCGACAGCTATATCGCCCCGCGCGGCTGCTTGTTGCGGGCCGGGGCTGAGCCAGATGAACCGCTGTGCCAAAGGCAGGAACGCTATGCGGATTTCCCACCGTTTCGGGCGATCAGCTATCCGTGAAGTTTTGCTTGCCCGCTGTTGGCAAACCTCTCATCCTGTAACAAAACAATAACAACGAGCGGAGGGCACCGAGGTGATCGAGCCGTTGGTTTTGCTACCCGGATTGATGTGCGATGCACGGTTGTTTCAGGCGCAGATCACCGCGCTGTCGCGTGAACGTGCAGTTATGGTCGCACCGATCACCGGCGGTGAACGGTTCGAAGAAATCGCGTCGGGCTTGCTGGATCAACTGCCGCACCGGTTTGCTTTGTGCGGGTTTGGTCTGGGTGGTGGCGTCGCGCTTGAGATCGTGCGGCGCGCACCTGAGAGGGTGACACGACTGGCCTTGCTGGCGACGGATGCGCAGGCCGACACACCTCATATCGCGGCGAGTCGCGAAGACCTGATCGTTGGCGCGCAGGCGGGGAGGTTGGACGAAGTGATGCGCAAGCTGATCGGCTCGGACATGTTGTCTCCCGGTCCGCAACGCATCCCGATTTTGAACGAAGTGTTGCAGATGGCCGAGGAATTGGGCTCGGATGTGTTTGTGCGTCAGATAAGAACCATGCAACGCCGTCCGGACCAACAAGGCACGCTGCGCCGGATCAGGATGCCCACGCTGATCATCTGCGGTGCCCATGATGCGGAGAATCCGGTCCGCAAGAATACCTTCATGGCTGATCTCATTCCGGATGCAGAGTTGCGCGTGATTGATGAGGCCGGGCACTATCCGACACTGGAAGCACCCGAATCCGTGATTGCGATGCTGCAGGATTGGCTCCGGAAACCACTGCGGCTGACCTAGTCGTAGAAAACCGCGCGCTGGTTCTTGGTCAGAACAGTTGGTTGCACCACCGGCCGACCGGTTTCAGAGTCAAAGAATGGCGTTTTCTTCCAGCTCCCGGACAGACGCGATTTTAGTACGCGTTTAAGCAGACCCACAGCGGCATAGCGGATTTTCTCATGAGACTGCTTGCCGTCAGCCCTTGGCACAAATCCACGCGTAGTAATGGGACCCAAACTGCTGGGGTGGGGAATACGTTTGACGATAAAACCCGCGAACGGAAATTTTGGAGTTGTCGGCGTCGTGGCCAGCGGCGCGTTGCAGCATCTGGCATACCACCGCAACATGCCCTTGGGGCTAAGTTGCATAGCTGCCAAGTGCTCGACCCCTGCATCGATCTTGATGTCTTCCGGTGACATCTGAAACACCTCGACTGGGTCGGGCGCAGGGTCGGGCTGTTCAAAATAAAGCTGAGCCGCGCGGCAGTCATGGCAAAAACACACGACATGAGTGCCGGATACGACGCCGTGTTCAGTAATGCGCCCCGAAAGGGCACCGCAATTGCAACGGAAAGGAAGGTCTCCTGCCGCTGCGCGGCTCATGCAACTTTGTTGCTATTGGCGGCTCGTTGACGGGGATTGCGGCTGTTTTCATTCATGAAATCAATCACTAGCGGACGGATGTTGTCGCGCCAGCTGCGGCCCGCAAAAATGCCATAGTGACCCGCGCCGGGTTCAACATGGCTGGCCTTTTTGCTGTCGGGCAGACCCGTGCATAAATCCAGCGCCGCAATGCATTGCCCGGGGGCTGAGATATCGTCATTCGTGCCTTCGACCGATTTCACAGCCACATCAGTGATCTTGCCGATATCTACCTTGTGGCCGGCTACAACGAACTCGTTGCGCGCGATCTCACGGTTTTTGAAGACACGTTCAACGGTCGAAAGATAGAACTCGGCAGTCATGTCCATCACCGCCAGATATTCGTCATAGAACCGGTTATGGGCATCGTGGTCGGATGCCTCGTCACGAATAACGCGCTGGATCTGATCCGAGAACGCCTTGCTGTGACGTTCGGCATTCATTGACATGAACGAAGCCAGTTGTAGCAAGCCGGGATACACCATCCGGCCTACGCCCTTGTATTTGAAGCCAACCCGCTGGATCATCGTTTCTTCCAACTGACCCATCGTTACACGGCGACCAAAATCCGTAACCTCGGTCGGAGTTGCGTCGGGGTCGACGGGACCGCCGATCAGGGTCAGGGTACTTGGCTGCGCCTTCGGCTCGACCTCGGCCAGATAGGCGGTTGCGGCCAGAGTCAGCGGTGCGGGCTGACAAACCGCAATAACATGCGTATCGGGGCCGAGCTCTTTCATAAAATCGACAAGGTAGAGCGTGTAATCCTCGACATCGAACTTGCCTTCGGACACGGGAATGTCGCGCGCGTTATGCCAATCAGTAATGTAGACCTCACAATTGACAAGCAGGCTTTTGACGGTCGAGCGGAGCAGGGTCGCGTAATGCCCCGACATCGGTGCAACTAGCAGCACCTTGCGTGGCTGTTCTTTGCGTCCATTAACGCGGAAATGGATCAGGTCGCCGAAAGGACGCTCAAGCACGGTTGTGATATCGACCAGATGGTCCTTGCCGTCTTCGCAGGTAAAGGTGCGGATGCCCCAATCAGGCTTGACGACCATACGCTGGAATGTGCGCTCGGTTACTTCGCCCCATGCAGCCATCCAGTTGAAGGCCGGGTTGGGTGTCATCGAGAACAGGGGGTAGGATGCCATCGCGCTTGCGGTTGCACCAAGCCATTGGTTGGTGTTACGCATGGTTTCCATCAGGTCATAGGTCATCATGTAGCGCATCGAATGTGCCTCCTGAGTATCAGCCTGAGAATTCGGACCATTCGCCGCTTTGCCCCCCGACGCCAACGACGTTATTCTGCACAGCAGCGAGACTAGGGGGGAATTGTTAAAATGACAACTACCGAAGACCAGACGCCAAAACTGACCGAAGAACATATTGAACGACTTAAAGAAAATATGGACAAAGTAGAAGAACTGTCCAAACGCCTGGTCGAGGTCATGGCCGGAAAAACGCCGCACACCCCCGCTCTGGATGGCCCGAATCAAGAGCTTTTTGCAAAAGCAGCAACTGCGTATTGGGCTGAAGCGTTTCAAAACCCCACAAAGCTGTTAGAGCAGCAAATTGAGTATTGGGGAAAATCGGTTCTCAACTTTGCGGAAGCGCAGAAAGCGATGACCCAAAGCGACGGGGATGTACCCCCAGCCGCTGCCAAAGATAAACGGTTTGCCAATCCAATGTGGGAAACCAACCCCTACTTTCGCCTCATTCGCCAGCAGTACCAAACCAATGCCGAAGCGATCGCGCAGGCCGTTGCATCGGTTGACGATCTGGAAACCAAGGATAAGCAGCGTCTGCAGTACTTCTCGCAACAGATCATAGATATGATGGCGCCAACGAATTTTCTGGCCACCAACCCCGATGCGCTGGAAAAGGCGATCGAGACCGAAGGGCAGTCCCTGATACAGGGGCTGGAGAACCTCGTGTCGGACCTTGAGGCCAATGACGGCGAAATGGTTGTCAGGCTGGCTGACGAAAGTGCCTTTGAGATTGGCGGGAATATCGCAACTACACCCGGCGACGTCGTCTATCGCAACCGAATGATGGAACTGATCCAGTATAAACCGGTGACCGAGACGGTGCACGAAACGCCGATCGTTCTGTTCCCGCCATGGATCAACAAGTTCTATATCTTGGACCTAAAGGCTCAGAACAGCCTGATCAAATGGGTGACCGAGCAGGGCTATACCCTGTTTGTGGTCAGCTGGGTGAATGCCGATAGCTCGCACGCCGATATTGGGATGGAGGACTATATTCAGGAAGGGTTCCTGACCGCCATCGAAGAGGCGAAGAAAATCTGCAAGGTCAAGCAGGTCAACGCAGTGGGTTACTGCATCGCCGGTACGACGCTTAGCCTGACGCTTTCGCTGATGAAGCAGCGCGGTGACAAGTCGATCAAATCTGCCACCTTCTTCACCACCCTGACAGACTTTGGTGAGCAGGGGGAGTTCACGCCGTTCCTGCAAAATGACTTTGTGGATGGCATCGAAGAACAGGTCTCGAAGGATGGTATTCTAAAGGCATGGATCATCGGGCGAACGATGTCTTTCCTGCGATCCAGAGATCTCATCTATACTCCGGCGATCCGCAGCTACATGATGGGTGAAACACCGCCAGCGTTTGACCTGTTGTACTGGAACGGCGACGGGGCCAATCTGCCAGGTCGGATGGCGATCCAGTATCTGCGCGGTTTGTGTCAGAGCAACGATTTCGTCAACGACGGGTTCGAACTGCTTGGCCATAAGCTGCATATCAAGGATGTCGATGTGCCTTTGATGGCGATCACCTGCGAGACGGATCATATTGCCGCGTGGAAGGATTGCTATCGCGGGGTGCAGCAGATGGGCGCGAAGTCGAAGACCTTTGTGGTGTCCGAGTCCGGTCACATCGCGGGCATTGTGAACCCGCCCAGTAAGAAAAAATATGGTCACTATACCAATCCTGAGCTGAAGTGTGATGCTGATACATGGCTGAAAGAAGCTGACTTCCACGAAGGTTCGTGGTGGCCGATGTGGGAAGCGTGGTTAAAGAAGCGATCAGGCAAGCAGGTTCCCGCGCGCGATACCGGCGATTCGGATCATCCACGCCTTTGCCCGGCTCCGGGTACCTATGTTTTGGTCAAGGCAAACCGCTGATATCATTTTGAAACTCAAATTTTTCTGCATTGCAGCAAGAAAAAACTTGCAATGCTGCAATGCAGCAATCATATTACCTTCAAGCTGATGAGAACCGGGGTGGGCCCGGAACGGCTAGAAGGATTTAGGACAATGGCAAAGACCCAAGACTTTACCGCGACCCTGAAAGACATGATGGGCGCGTTCCCGGTTGACACAACCGCTCTGGAAGACGCATTCAAATCGACCGCTTCTCTGAACGAAAAGCTGTCGGGTGTTGCTCTGGACGCAGCTGAGAAATCGGCTGAAATCTCGAACAAATGGACCAAAGAAACCCTGGCCAAACTGACCGAGATGTCGAAAGCAAAAACCGAGCCTGCGGATTACGCAAAAGCTGCAACCGACTTCGCAAGCGCGTCGGCTGAAGTTGCCGCTGAAAACCTGGCTGCTTTCGCTGAAATCGCGAAAAAAGTTCAGACCGAAACAGTTGAGCTGCTGATGGCGGCTGGCAAAGACGCTGCAGAAGATGCAACCGCAGCCGTCAAAAAAGCCACCAACGAGGTGACCGCTGCAGCAAAGAAAGCAGCAACCACCAAGTAAGATAAGACTGCGACTTAGCACCCATTCCTCCCAAATGGTGCAATCGCTGCGGGCAGGTCGCTTGACCTGCCCTTTCTTTTTGTTCTGCAGTCGCATAACCTCTGCTGCAACGCATCATCCTTGGGGAGGGTACAGGGTGTCGGAACAAGACAAACCTCTGCTGATCAAGCGCTATGCCAGCCGTCGGCTGTATAACACCGAGACCAGCGATTACGTGACGCTTGAAGATATCGCCGGTTTCATCCGCGACGGGCGCGAGGTTCAGATCATTGACCTGAAAACCGGTGATGACCTGACTCGTCAGTATCTGCTTCAAATCATTGCCGAACACGAAAGCCGTGGCGAAAATGTTCTGCCGATTAATGTGCTGAACGATCTGGTGCGCAGCTACATGGTGCCGGGTGGGGGCATGATGCCGCAATTCCTGCAAAGCTCATTCGACATGCTGCGCGAGAGCCAGTCCAAGATGATGGAAAACATGAACGCTATGAACCCGATGTCCCAGATGCCGGGGTTCGAGGCGATGCAGGCGCAGCAAAAGGCGTTTCTAAAAGCCATGACCGGTGGTCTGTCGGGGAACTGGTCAGGGCCGGATGACGAGCAAGAAGCCTCCCCCGAGCCCAAAGAGGATCTGGACGACATCAAAAAGCAACTTGCCGAGCTGCAGCAAAAACTATCGAAGCTGAGCTAGCCTGACCGATGCGCTGGCTGTCTGTTCTGGGCGCGTTGATCTGGGCCCAGACTGCACAGGCCCAAGGCCAGTTTACATCCGTGTGGGAACCTATCTGCACAATGGGTCGGGATACGGCTGCGGGCTGCGATGAGATTCGCGCGCGCGAAATTCTGGATGCAACGACCCCGCCCTGGCGCGCCATTGGCCGGGTCAATTTAGCCAGCCGCAGCCAGCGGTCCCATTGTACCGGCGTGCTGGTGTCTGAGCGGCTGGTTTTGACCGCGGCACATTGCTTGTACAACAGCGCGCGCAACCGCTGGATTCCTCCGGCCAGTATCCGGTTTGCCGCAGGGTATCAGCGCGGCGAGGCTGCCGCCGTGTCCAATGTATTGGCCTATCGGCTGGATTCGGAACAGGGGCGCGACGGTGTATTCAACAATCGCGCCGATCTGGATTGGGCCGTGTTGGAGTTGGCCGAGCCAATTGGAGAGCAGGTTGGTTTTTTCGATATTTCCCGGACTGTCCCGCAGATGGGCTCGTTCGCGGGCTATCCCGGATTGCGGCCTCACGTGCTCAGTCGCACCGATAGCTGTAATGCCGCACAGGCCGGCCAAGGGCTGATGCGCGCGATCTGCCCCGTCATGATGGGGGATTCCGGTGCGCCGTTTCTGATGCAAACAGAAACCGGGCTTGCCGTTGCCGGGATTTTGTCGCGCGTCGCGCCAACCCCTGACGGGATCGACGCATTGTTACTTTCAGTTCATGACCTTGATCTGCAATAGTACTGACGATCAGGTCCCGTAGACTGGCACCGGGCCAACAACCTCGCCAACAGAAGCCAGCAGGATGTCCGAGATTACGTCCAGTTCATCACGCGTCAAACGCACGGGCAGACGTACATCGCAGGCCTTCATCAGCATCGCACGGGTCTGTGGCAGGTCGAACTGTTCGGGTAGGAACTGCCAGTTCCAGAAGGCACGAGCGTTATCCTGACTCAGGCCAAAGACCTGCACCTTGACACCGCGTGCCTCGGCTGCGGCGGCAAAGGCGCGGATTTCATCGTCGCTGAGGTCAACCAGATTGAATTGGATCGAATCCGGTGCGCGCTGCTCGGGTGTCAGAGGGGCAGGGACATCGATGTAGGGCGATGTGTTCAGACGATCAGCCACATAGTCATGGTTTGCCAGCCCGTCGCGGACACGGCGTGCCAATTCGGGGATTTGCGGACGAATGACTGCAGCGCTGAGGTTGCTCATGCGCAGGTTATACAGTGGCAACTGGTTCTGCCATTTGGCAAAGGCCTGTTCCAGCTCTGGTGAGCCAGAGTGCTTTTTCCAGTTGTGCTCGTATGCGCCCGACATGATGACAGCGCGCGCTACAAGATCCGCATCGTCGCTGACCAGAATGCCACCTTCGCCTGCGTTGATCATTTTATAGGACTGGAACGAGAAGCAGCCGACCTTACCGATGGTGCCAATATTGCGCCCATGCCAGGTTGTGCCCAAAGAGTGGGCGGCGTCTTCGATCACCGGGATATCGCGCGCTTCACACAGCTCCATAATCGCGTCCATGTCCGAGGTATGGCCGCGCATATGGCTGATGATCACTGCCTGCACGCTGTCCAGCTTGGCCGTGAAATCGGCCATATCGACGCGATAATTGTCCCCGACCTCGCACAGAATCGGAATGCAATCCGCGTGCACGATTGAAGACGGCACGGCGGCAAAGGTAAATCCGGGGATCAGAACCCGCGCATCGCGGGGCAACCCAAGCGCCTTGAGCGACAAAAACAGCGCGGCAGAACAGGAAGAGACCGCCAGCGCGTATTTTGTGCCGAGCAGTTCGGCAAACTCTGCCTCCAGGAGAGCAACGGGCGCATCCTGAGGTGCGGTATAGCGAAACAGATCGCCTGACTTCATCAGGGCGTCGATTGCGTCTCGGGCGGCTGTGGGGATGGGTTCGGCTTCATGAACGTTGGGTACAAGCGTCATATTTGGATTTCCCGAATTTTATCTTTGGGAAATATAAATTCGATGTGCAGGCAAGCCAAGTCCCAATTCGCATCGTCAGCGAGATTTCACCAATTCGTCGTAAAGAATGTGTTCAGATACCCAGCCTGTCACGCAGCGCATACCAAGTCATGGCCAGTATCAGCAACGGCGTCCGCAAAGCAGGACCACCCGGGAAGGGCACTGCAGGAACGCGGGCCATGGTATCGAACCCCTCAGCCTGCCCCTGGATCGCCAACGCCATGAGTTGCCCCGCATGGGTCGCGGTGCCGACGCCGTGGCCAGAATAACCCGAGGCGGACAGGATATTTGGCGCAACCCGGGTCAAATAGGGCATGCGCCGCATGGTGATGCCCAGCGTTCCACCCCATGCGTAGTCGATTTTGACGTCACGCAGATGCGGAAAAATCTCGGTCATCGGCTTGCGGACTTTTGCGGCGATGTCCTCGGGGAAACGATAACCATAACTTTCGCCACCCCCAAACAGCAGCCTGCCATCGGCGCTTAGCCGGAAATAGTTTATCACGAACTTGGTGTCAGCAACGGCGATATCTTTGGCCAGAACTTTTTGCACTTCAGCGCCCAAAGGTTCGGTTGCCGCGATGAAATTGTTGATTGGCATCACGCGCGATGCAACTTGCCGGTTCAGATCTCCGAGGTATCCGTTGCAGGCCAGAATTACGTGATCGGCAGTGATCTTGCCCTTTTCAGTGCGTACAGTAACACGAGCGCCCTGATCGATGCCAAGAACTTCGGTGTCTTCATGCAGTCTTAACCCGGCTCTGACAGCGGCACGCGCAAGGCCGAGGGTGTAGTTCAACGGGTGTAGGTGCGCGGCACCATTGTCCAGATACCCACCCGCATAGGCTGGTGAGGGGCAAAGCCCGCGCGCGGCATCGGCATCTAAAGTTTCGATTTGGTCGTATTTGTATTTACCCGACAGATGCGCCGCGTGATCATGTAGCTCTGCGCGCTCCGAGTTGTTAAAGCCCAGAACCGCAATGCCGGGCTTCAGGTCGCAATCGATCTGATGTTTTGAGATCAGAGATTTGACCAGATCCTTGGCTTCTTCGGCCAGATCCCAAAGCTTTAACGCATCTTCATCGCCGACAAGCCGTTCAAGATCCTCTTGATCCAAACGCTGCGCGCTGCCCAGTTGGCCTCCGTTGCGACCCGAAGCCCCAAAGCCCGCGCGATGAGCTTCCAGCAGGACAACATCGAACCCAGCCTCAGCCAGGTGCAATGCTGCCGAAAGGCCCGTGTATCCGCCTCCGACAATGCAGACGTCTGCGGTATGGTCGCCTTCAAGCGCTGGGTGGCGGTCAAATGCGTGCGCCGTCGCGGCATACCAGCTTGGCGGATACTCCGCCTTGCGGTCATTAGAATAGAGCAGGTTCATCGCGTCTTTGCCCTAGACGTTCATCAGCAGATGCTCGCGTTCCCACGGGGAAATGACCTGCAGGAACTCTTCGTACTCAGCACGTTTGACGATGCCGTAGACACGGGCGAACTCGGGACCCAGAACTTCGTGCAGGGCTGTCGCTTCATCAAACAGGTCCAGAGCTTCACCCATGATCTGAGGGATATCGCCGTCGCCTTCATAGGCGTCGCCATAGAATTGGCGGCGTGGGCGTTCTTGCTGAGTCAGGCCCAAATAGCCACAGGCCAACGACAATGCGATACCAAGATAAGGGTTGCAGTCCATGCCTGCGATGCGGTTTTCGACCCGGCGCGCCTCGGGGCCGGACAGAGGTACGCGAATGCCAGTTGTGCGATTGTCGCGTGCCCATTCCAGATTAATCGGGGCCGCATGGTCTTTGACGTAACGGCGATAAGAATTCACATACGGTGCCATCACCGCCAGCCCTGCAGGCAGGTGGTTCTGCAAGCCGGCGATGAAGTGATAAAACGCATCCGTCTCGCCACCTTGTGGACCGGAGAAGATGTTCTGTCCCGTTTCTTTTTCGATGATCGAGTGATGGATGTGCATGGCCGAGCCCGGCTCATCCTCGATCGGTTTCGCCATGAATGTCGCAAAGCAGTTGTGACGCAACGCGGCTTCGCGGATCAGACGTTTGAAGTAGAATACCTCATCGGCCAGTTTTACAGGATCGCCATGACGTAGATTGATCTCTAGTTGTCCGGCACCGCCTTCTTGCGTGATCCCGTCGATCTCAAACCCCTGAAACTCGGCAAAGTCGTAGATGTCGTCGATCACCGGCCCGAATTCATCGACCGCTGTCATCGAGTAAGCCTGCCGCGCCGCCGCAGGTCGGCCCGAGCGGCCCATCATCGGCTTGATCCCTTGCGCGGGATCTACATTCGGCGCGACAAGAAAAAATTCCATCTCGGGGGCGACAACCGGCTTCCAACCTTTTTCGTGATACATCTTCACAACGCGTTTGAGCACATTGCGGGGGCTGAAAGGGATCGGCTCGCCATCTCGGTCGAACGCGTCGTGAATCACCTGCAAGGTCCAGTCGCCCGTCCAAGGAGCGGCCGACGCAGTTGAGAAGTCGGGTTTCAGGATCATGTCCCGCTCAATGAAACCGTCCTCACCTGCAGCTTCGCCCCAATCCCCTGTGATGGTCTGGTAGAAAATGCTGTCGGGTAGGTGAAAATAGGATTGCTTGGCAAACTTTGACGCAGGGACCGCCTTGCCGCGGGCGATGCCGGGCAGGTCAGAGATGATGCATTCAACCTCATCCAGCCGTTTGCCTTCAAAGTAGGTGCGCGCCGCCTCAGGCAGCTGATCTGTCCAGTCGGCCATCAGGCCCTCACTTTCTTTAGGAACTCTGCCATGTGGTGTCCGATTTTGGCATTATCATCCGGGGCATCTTTCCGGTTCGCTGCCGCCTGCATCAACGCATCGGGAACCACGCCTTTGCCTCGGGTCTCCATCAAGCCCTGTATGAAGTCATTTCCATATTCAGGATGGGCCTGCACGGTCCAGATCGTATCGCCATAGGTGACCATGGCGTTCTGGCAAAAGTCATTCGTACCGGTGACCACCGCACCTGCGGGCAGTTTGGTCACTTGATCCTGATGCCAAGCATTCAAGGTGACGGTCTGATCGCCAAAGCTGTATTCCGTGCGTCCTACAGCCCAGCCGCCATCAAACTTTTCCACTTTTCCACCAAGCGCTTGTGCGATGATCTGATGGCCAAAGCAAACACCAATCAAGGGGTTCCCTGCCTTCTGAATATCCCGGATCAGCTGTTCAAGCGGGGGAATCCAAGCGTGATCTTCGTATGCGCCATGACGAGATCCGGTGATGATCCACCCGTCGGCCTGATGCGCGTCTTCCGGAAACTCACCATCGACCACTGCGTATGTTTGGAATTCAAAGCCCTTCCCACCCAGTAATGCGCGAAACATGCCATCATATTCCCCGAATTGTTCATGCAATTCATCGGGTGGGTGGCCGGTTACAAGGATGCCGATTTTCATAGTTCACCAAATTTGATCAAATTTATTCTAACGGAGCGAAGCGAGCTGGGCAAGAGGTTCAAACGCTCTCAAGATAGCTGAGCCAGTGCTCGTCAGGGGGGTGGGACGCGAATCGTGCAATTTCCTGCCGTTTGGTCATCACCAGGTTGCGGATCAGATCGTCCGGGAAAATGCGCGCAACTACCGGGTCAGTTTCGAAAGCAGAGATGGCCGACGGCCAGTCGGCTGCCAGCTGCGGCAGATCGGTCAACTCATAGGCATTGCCCGAAATCGGGCTGGGCGGTCGCAGGCCATCCTCGATCCCAACCATTGCCGCGCCCAGAACTGCGGCCAGCATGAGATAGGGGTTGATGTCACCGCCAGCAACGCGATGTTCGATCCGTCGGGCGGCAGGGGCACCACCCGGAATGCGCAGGGCCGCTGTGCGGTTTTCATAGGCCCAGCTTGCTCCGGTGGGTGCGTGGGCACCAGGCACGAGGCGCGTGTAAGAATTGCCATGCGGCGCGAAGATCAGCGTAGAGCCGGGCATCGCAGTCAGACATCCAGCAACCGCCGAGCGCAGTTCATCGGTTCCCTCGGCCCCTCCGTCATCGAAGACATTGCGTCCATCGACATCGACGACCGAGAAATGCACATGCATCCCGTTGCCCGCATCCTCGGCATAGGGCTTGGACATGAAGGTTGCTGTGAAGCCATGCTTGCGGGCCACGCCACGCGCCAAGGTCTTGAAAAGCCACGTATCATCGGCGCAGCGCATGGCGTCCTGATGGTTCAGATTGATCTCGAACTGACCGATCCCGCTTTCAGATATTGCAGTCTGAGCGGGAATACCCATAGCGGCGCAACCATCGTAGAGATCGGTGAAGAACGCATCAAACGCGTCCATTTCGGCCATCGACAGAACGGCTTCGTCCTGCAGCCTGCGGCGCGTGACTGGGTTGATCGGAGGCTGCGGTTGGTCGCCTGAGGCGTCAAGCAGAGTGAACTCGAGTTCGGTAGCGGCGATGACCGACCAGCCCCGTTCGGAAAATCGATCCAGAACCGCAGAAAGCGCGTGTCTCGGATCGCCTGCAAAAGGCGTGCCGTCATCGTGGTAGAGGCACATGGGCACCAGCGCGGTGGGTGTATCCAGCCAGGGCATGGGAATCGGACCACGCCCGGTGGGGCGCAACACACCATCTGCATCACCGCTTTCGAAGACAAGCGGGCTGCCTTCGATATCAGCGCCCCAGAGATCGACATTGAGCGCAGAGAACGGCATGCGTACGGCGCCTTTGTCCAACTTGGCACCGTATGAGGGCGGCACGCGTTTGCCACGCATCTGACCGTTGAGGTCACAGGCGGCGACGCGGAATGTATGCAGGGCGCTCAGGTCCATTGGGGGCTCCGTGGTCTAGTCACGAGAGGTTTAAATCAGGATTAGCGTCTTGTCACGAAATTTGATCAAATTACGAATAGGCGTCGCTTGCGGTGGGGCGCGATGTTGAAAATCAACCGACTTGTACAGTGGTCGAGACCGCTGTCTTCCGAGTTGTACAACATTCAAGTGCCCGATTGTGCCGGGCGTAGCGATACCTATAGTCTCAGATATGTTCATCTTTCTTACCATAGTGTTACTGATCGCAGGCGGGGTCGGCTATTACGTCTGGTCCAAGAGACAGGCCCGCGCGGCGCTGTTGGCGACGCGTCTGACCTCGGATCAACGGGACATCATTGATCAGCAAGTTCCCATCATCCGGCGGCTGCCCGCCGGGCTGCGCAGCCACTTGGATGGCAAGGTGAACCTGTTTCTGGATCAAGTGAGCTTCTACGGCTGCGACGGGTTGGAAGTGACTGAGGAGATGGAGCTGTCGATTGCGGCGCAGGCCTGTTTGCTCGTGATCAATAGCGACATTTGGTATGACAATCTGACGACCATTCTGATCTATCCCAATGCGTTCAAGTCAAAGCAGCAGCGGCGCTCGGGCTATGTCGTGTCCGAGAAAGAGATCGTGCGGACCGGGGAAAGCTGGGATCGCGGACCGGTCATTTTATCATGGGCACACAGCCAGCAGGGCGCTCTGGATGATCGCGACGGGCAGAACGTAGTGCTGCATGAATTTGCGCATCAGATCGATGATCTGTCCGGGGGTACAAATGGCGTACCGATCCTGAGTGAAGGGCAGAGCTTTGCCGAATGGGAAAAGGTATTCCTGACCGCCTATGACGCGCATGTTCACGCGATTGAAAGCGGGCGGCACACGGTTATCGACCCCTATGGCGCAACCGGGCATGAAGAGTTCTTTGCCGTCTCGGTCGAAGTGTTCTTTGAGCGCCCGAAAGCGCTGAAGCACGAGGTGCCCGAGGTCTATGAGCAGCTTTCGAAACTGTTCCGGCTGAACCCGGTGGAGTGGGCTTAGCGCGCCAAATTTAGTCGGAAGCGCATCTTGGCTTTCCGCTCGGCAGGTAGGTGGCGGTTCAGGCGTTTGTTGACCCTTCCGAAGCCCCAAACGATGACCAGCGTCAGCAGGATGAAATAGAACGCCAGAATCGGGTAGGGGATGAACGGGTTGAACGTCTTGTCCGCGAAGTAGCTGGCGTAGTAGAGCGCGTCGCCCCGTTGTTGCCAGGCCGGGAAGGCCGAGAAGAAGACCAGTGTGGTGGACTGGAAGACAAAGATCGCTTCGTTCGTATAGGCGGGCCACGCCAGCCGCAGCATTGTGGGCCAAACGATACGTCGGAAGCGCGACCAACCGGACATGCCATAGGCGTCGGCGGCTTCGATATCGCCCTTGGGGATTGAACGAAGGGCGCCATAGAAGATCTCACCCGAATAGGCGGAAGTATTCAGGAACAGCACGATCAGCGCCCCCAGCCAGGCCGAGGTGAAGGCGTCGAACATCGGATAGGGCTTCTTCAGCGAAAGGAAGAAGAAATAGGCAAAGAAGAACTGGATGAACAGCGGCGAGCCGCGGAACAAAAAGATGAACCACTCGGACGGTTTACGCAGCCATTTATTCGACGAGGCTTTGCCGACGGCCAACGCGGTGGCGAGGAAGAACCCCGTGACCATCGCCATGATCCCGAAATAGATATTCCAGATCATGCCCGAGCCGATCAGCGTGAAGTGCTCGCAGAGGGTGAAATCGGCTTTGGGCAGCAGGCGTTCCCCAAAGCCCAGCGAACGGAGGCCGTAATCTTGAATGGTCTGGATGCAGCTCATGCGGTGGTCTCCTTGCGCAGAAGCTCTCCGCCCGATGTGGCCTGACCATGGGACAGGCGGCGCATCAGTTTTTCAAGCCCGATTTCCGAGACGCGGGTCATTCCGAGGTAGAAGATCAGCAGGGCGAGGAAGTACCACATGCGCCAGTCGCCATGAGGGTAATCGGTAAAGCGGGATGTTTTTGTGCCGCCCAACTCGCGCGCCCAATAGACGATATCTTCGATGCCCAGCAGAAACAGCAGTGGCGTGGCCTTGATCAGCACCATCCACAGGTTCGATAGGCCGGGTAGGGCGTAGACCCACATTTGCGGCACTAGGATACGCCAAAAGGTCTGGCGGCGTGTCATGCCGTAGGCTGCGGCCGTCTCAAGCTGGGCATGTGGTACAGCGCGCATGCCGCCGAACAGGACGTTGGCGGCAAACGCGCCGAACACGATAGAGAATGTGACGACGGCAAGGAAGAAGCCGTAGGTTTCATGCACCCATTCGGGTGCAGTGCCCAGCGGCAGCTTGGCGGCCTGACAGACGATGAAGTCGTTGCCCTGCCGCACCGGATCGGTCCATTCGGGGCAGAGCACTTTATGGCGCAGCCATTCAAAGCCCTGATCCAGAGCGATCACGAAGAACAGAAAGAAAGCGATATCAGGCACGCCACGCACGATGGCGATATAGGCCTTACCCAGCCAGCTAAGCGGCGGGAAATGCGATCGCGCTGCCATAGCGCCGGCAAAACCGAAGCTCAGGGCGACCGGGGCGGTGACGGCCAGCAGACCCAGCACCTTGAAGAAAGAAAGGTAGAACGACCAGTGGACGCCATTGGTCAGATAGCACGAGAACCAGCGGAACGTGCCCAGCGTGTCAGGATCAGCGCAGTAGGAGAACATAAGGCGTCTTTCGAACGTCTGGCCGGTCTCAGGTCCGGCAGGTCCGGCGCGCGCACGCGCCGGACAATTGGACGGAGGGCTTAGTTGGTTACGACCGAGCCGTCTGTGTTGTATGTAGCGATACCTTCGCCAAACCATTTGACCAGCATCTCGTTGAGCGTGCCGTCTGCCTTCATGGACGAAATCGCGTCATCGAACTTGCCGCGCAGTTCTGCGTCGCTCTCGCGCAGGCCCATGCCGATGCCACCGCCCAGCGGGACAAGATCGCCGACAAAGACCAGCTCGCCACCGGATTCCTCAACAATCGGGACCAGGAAGTCATAGTCAGCCAGCACAGCATCCGCTTCGCCGTTGCGCACCGCGGCGATGGTTTCTTCGGGGGTGGCGAATTCGACCAGAGTCGCGCCGGATTCAGCAACGTGACCGGCCTGAATGGTTGCGGTCTGTGCAGCGACGATGCCACCTTTCGTGTCAGCGCCATCTGAAGCAGCTACGTAAGCTGAGGCGGTCGGCGGGTAGTAGTTCTGGGTGAAGTCGATGACCTCATCGCGTTCGTCAGTGATCGACATGCCGGCGATGATGGTATCGTAGTTGCCTGAAACCAGGTTCGGAATGATCGAATCCCAGTCGTTCTTGACCCATTCACATTCCAGACCAGCGCGCTTGCACAGCTCGTCACCGACTTCACGCTCGAAGCCGTCGATCTCACCAGCATCATTGATGAAGTTGTACGGAGGGTAGGCGCCCTCGGTGCCCATGCGCACAGTTTCGGCCATTGCGATACCGGCGGTCAACGCCAGCGCTGCGGTGGTCAGAATCAGGTTTTTCATGAGTTACTCCCCTTTATTGGTTCTGTCCGTTGGTTAAGCCGCCTGAGTGGCGGAGAGAAAGCCCTGAAGCCGTTCGGATTCAGGGGCAGTGAAAATGTCTTCGGCTGAACCCTCTTCTTCGATCAGGCCCTGATGCAGGAACACAACGTGGCTGGAGATATCCGCAGCCATCTTCATGTCATGGGTCACGATGATCATGGTGCGGCCTTCTGCGGCCAGATCCTTGATCACTTTGATCACTTCCTGTTCCAGTTCGGGATCGAGCGCTGAGGTCGGTTCGTCAAACAGCAGCGCCTGAGGTTCCATGCACAGCCCACGTGCGATTGCGGCGCGTTGTTGCTGTCCGCCCGATAGTTGCGCCGGATAGACGTCGCATTTGTCGCCGATGCCGACCTTTTCCAGATATTTGCGCGCGCTGTCTTCGACCTCGGCCTTGTCGCGGCCCATGACAGTGACCGGAGCCTCCATCACATTCTGCAGGATGGTCATATGGGCCCACAGATTGAACTGCTGGAACACCATCGACAGATTTGTGCGGATGCGCAGCACCTGCTTGGGATCGGCGGGACGGCGATGATTGTGGCTGCCAGTCCAACGGACGGGCTCGCCTTTGAACAGAATCTCGCCCTCTTGGCTGTCTTCCAACAGATTGCAGCAGCGCAGCAGGGTAGACTTCCCCGAACCGGATGATCCAATCAGCGACACGACGTCGCCGCGATGCGCGGTGATGTCCACGCCCTTGAGCACCTCGAGTTGGCCAAAGCTTTTGTGCAGGTTCTTGATCTCAATGACGGGAGCGGCGTCTGTCACGGGCAGTCCAGATATGATTGGTGTTGGTGCGGTAATAGGGCTGAAAAATCGGGCTAATGCAATGCGCAATTGACAAGTTCACGCAGCGAAATTGCCAAATCGGGCGGTCGCGCTGTCTAAACTGTCAGTTTGTTGGGCGCATTCTGTGACTCGATGCACCATTATCGACAGGTCAGCCAGATCAATCTCTTGATTGCGGCCCAGAGATTCAGGTCACAGGATTCCGGATCAACCGAGGTGATCCTCAGCGAAACCAAATTTATTGAACTGGCTTGATCCAATCACCAAAACTGTTTGAATTTGGGAATAATTCGTTTTGAGTTAAAGATTGAAATATACGAATTCAATTCACGTAAGGGGCTTCTTGTGATCGCGCTATTATTTGCATTGTTCGCCGGCACGATGGTGCTGGCATACTTTAAGCTGGTCAGAATTTCATACGCATTGTTCGTGCTGACGCTTTTGGCGAGTGCCTACTGGCTGAAGTTTCACGCCACGACCCCCTTAACGATTCAACTGTGAGGTCGTCCAATGTCACCTGAATTTGCTCGTAACATGAATGCGATTGGTGCACTGGCGGTTTGCCTGGTTCTGGTGCTTGCCTTCTACTTTCAGCTTGTCCTTTACGAACTGCCCTGTCCGTTATGTTTGCTCCAACGCGTGGGATTCGTGGCCGTTGGGTTCGGGCTTGCTCTGAACCTGTTATGGGGTACGCGCGCCAGAAACTATGGCATCGTGCTGGTGGCAGCGATATTTGGGATCAGCGTTTCGATCCGCCAGATCCTGCTGCATATCGTGCCCGGAACAGGGCACTACGGCTCCCCGGTTCTGGGCCTACACTTCTATACCTGGGCGGGAGTTGCCTTTGGTTTGATCATCCTTGGCACCGCAATCATGCTGGTATTCGAGAAGCAGTATGATCTTGCCTCGGACGTTCGGGCAACCGAACGCTTCGGAGGAAGTACATTGGCCAAAACAGCGTTTTTCCTGATTTTGGTATTGGCCGTCGCGAATGCTGGTTCAGCGCTTTTGGAGTGTGGGCCTGGCATCTGTGACGATCCGCCGACAGACTACAAGTTTCTGAATGAGCTTGAAGGCAGCGATTCATAGCGCTGACAACGCCCAAAGGCTTGCCGGTTGATCAGACCTTCGCCGCCTTTTGTCTTGCAAGCGCAGAATCCACATCGCTCACGCCGAGCAGGCTGACGACAAGGCGTAGCAGAGAATCCTCTTCACCGCTGCGGTGCCCATCCGCCAGTGCGACCGACCACATGGCCTGCACAACGGCCAAGCGGTCGTCATAGGCGATGGCCTCTTTGATGGCGCGAGTAAAGCGGACGGTGTCGGGCGCCTCGGCTTCAAGGTCTTCGGCGCGGGCGCGCAGGGCTGCGGCCTCAAATGGCGACAGGCCGTAGCGTTCGGCCGAGATGCGGTCGATTCGGGCCATTTCGGTATCGGCATAGTCGTTGTCGGACCGAGCGATACGCACCAACAGGGCGGTGAGGGCCAGACGGGCATCATCTTCGACAAGCGGGTCGGGCTGCGGCTGCGTGAGCCGGGACAGGAAATCACTGAACATAAGCGTTTATATAGAGATAGCCTAGGTCGCTTCCAAGCGGCTTTGTATCCGCTCGCGTGCCGCTTTGCTGTCGTTGAAGCTGAGGCCCATGGCAATGCGGGCTTCTTCGACGATCTTGACCTCGCCCTCGTCCGAGTTGCCATCGGCCAGCACGACCTCCCACAGGGCGTCAAGCGCGGCCAAGCGTTCCTGAAGATCGGTGGTTTCGCGGATCAGTTTGCCGAATGTATCTGTTTCCGGAGCAGCTGCGTGCAATTTTTCGCAGGTGGCGCGGACCTTGGCGGCCTCGATCGCATTGTGCTGGTAAAGTCGCGCAAGAATGCGGTCGATCAGGCTGATCTCTTCCAGCTTATAGTCGCGGTCGGCCTGCGCGACACGTACCAGCAATGCCCCCAGGGCCAGTTCGGCATCAGGATCGGGCAGTTTGTCATGTTGCGGCGGCCGAAAGGCCTGGAAGAATTTTTTCAACATATCGGCAGGATATTCCGTAATTCGAGGCGCGCCAAGCGGTGCTAGCTCTCATAGCCCTGAATAATCACAAGATCGCCGGTCGAAACCGGATCGCGCAAGGCCTTGGCGGCTTGATAGGCATCGCTTTCATAGCAGGCCAGCGCCTGTTCATAGCTGGGAAATTCGATGACAACGGTGCGGGCGCGAGCCTTGCCTTCGGGCTCGCTCCTCTCGCCGCCGCGTACAAGAAACTTGGCCCCGTAATCGGCGAATGGGGCCGCATTGGCAGCAATGTAAGATTTGTAGGTTTCAATGTCGTCTACATCGACATGGGCAACCCAGTATCCTTTGGCCACAAGGTGTCCTCCGCTGGTATCGGATGCAAGGTGCGGAGGAACAGGTTGAAATGCAATCCCCTAAAAGTGGATCATCCACCGGATTGCAACGCGGCGCGTGCTGAATCCTGTAACCAAGCGGTCATTTGCCGATAGGGAACCGGGCCATAGCTGATCCGGGCCACGCCGAGTTTCGCCAGCGTCGGCGTGTCAGGCGTGCCGGGCAGGGCAATGATGTTGACCGGCAAGTCGGTGGCCGCGCAAAGCTGGCCAATCATGGATTCGTCTTTCAGGCCCGGTGCGAAGAACCCGCTGGCTCCGGCATCGGCGTAGGCTGCCGCGCGGGCCATGGCGTCATCCAGCATCGCTTGATCATGCGTGTCCGGAGCGGCTTTGAGGAAGATGTCAGTGCGGGCGTTGATGAAGGCGGGAACACCGGCCACGTCACAGCTTTCGCGCATCGCAGCGACACGCGCTGCCTGTGTTTCGATGTCATAAAGATCTTTAGTTCCAACGACCTGATCTTCGAAGTTAAAGCCGATTACTCCGGTTTCCAGCGCGCGTTTGACATTGGCCGATATGCCAAAAGTATCCTCGGCATAAGCGCCTTCGAGGTCCATGGTGACCGGTATATCAACCGCCTCGACAATGCGGCGAGCGTTGTCTAACGCCAACTCAAACGGGATGTTCTGGCCGTCCGAAAACCCCTGCGCCATCGCGACCGGAGCACTGCCAGTCGCCAGCGCTTTGGCCCCTGCATCGCGTACAGCGACGGCGCTGCCGGGGTCCCAAATGTTATAGAGGATGACCGGATCACCCTTCTTGTGCAGGGCGGCAAATGTTTCTGCTTGGGTAATCTGATCGGTCATGGCCGGTCTCCTGTCGCTGCTATGGCGGCAGTTAACCGTGCAAACCGCCGGCGCGTAAAGATATTTCGCGCCGACTGGTACAAATCTGTTATCGGCCCGTGATCAGACCAGACGCGAGGTGTCTTTCGCGGCGCGCACGAATTCGCGGAACAGGGGGTGCGGGTCGAAGGGTTTGGATTTCAGTTCCGGGTGATACTGAACACCAATAAACCATGGGTGATCCGACCATTCGACGATTTCCGGCAGGCGACCATCCGGGGACATGCCCGAGAAATTCAGGCCTGCCTTTTCCAGTTTGTCGCGGTACTTGATGTCGACCTCGTAGCGGTGACGGTGGCGTTCCTCAATCTGGGTGCCGCCATAGACTTCCGCGACCTTCGAGCCTTCGGCCAGAACCGCATTATAGGCGCCCAAACGCATGGTGCCGCCCTTGTCGTCTCCGACTTTGCGTTCGACCTTGTGGTTGCCCTGCACCCATTCTTTCAGGTGGTAAACAACGGGTTCAAAACGCTTTTTGCCAGCCTCGTGGTCGAATTCCTCGGACCCGGCTTCGGTGATTCCCGCCGCGTTGCGTGCGGCTTCGATCACGGCCATCTGCATGCCCAGACAGATGCCCAGATAGGGCACTTTGTGTTCACGCGCATATTGAGCGGCCTTGATCTTGCCTTCTGTCCCACGCTCGCCAAAGCCGCCGGGGACCAGGATGGCGTGGAAGCCTTCCAGATGAGGTGCGGCGTCTTCGTTGTCAAACACCTCGGCATCGACCCACTCGATCTTGACGCGGACGCGGTTGGCCATGCCGCCATGGGTCAGGGCCTCGGCAATTGACTTGTAGGCATCTTCAAGCTGGGTGTATTTGCCGACGATGGCTACTTTCACTTCGCCTTCGGCGTTGTGGATGCGGTCGCTGACGTCTTCCCATTTGGCCAGATCGGGCTTGGGGGCCGGGCTGATCTGGAATGCGTCCAGAACCGCCTGATCCAGACCTTCACGGTGATAGGCCAGCGGGGCGTCGTAGATGGTGCTGAGGTCTTGTGCGGCAATCACGCTGTCAGGGCGGACATTGCAGAAAAGGGCCAGCTTTTCGCGTTCTTTGGTTGGAATCGGTCCCTCGGACCGGCAGACCAGAATGTCGGGGGCTAGACCGATCGAGCGCAACTCTTTCACCGAATGCTGGGTCGGCTTGGTTTTCAACTCGCCCGAGGCTTTGATATAGGGCAGCAACGTCAGGTGCATGAAGATACACTGACCGCGCGGCTTGTCCTGACTGAACTGGCGGATCGCTTCAAAGAAGGGCAGGCCCTCAATATCACCTACGGTGCCGCCGATTTCACAGAGCATGAAATCAACTTCATCCTCGCCAATCGCGATGAAATCCTTGATCTCATTGGTGACGTGCGGGATCACCTGAATGGTCTTGCCGAGGTAATCTCCACGGCGTTCTTTCTCCAGCACGTTGGAATAAATCCGCCCCGAGCTGACCGAGTCGGTCTTGCGTGCCGCCACACCGGTGAAGCGTTCGTAGTGGCCAAGGTCCAGATCGGTTTCAGCGCCGTCATCGGTGACGAATACTTCGCCGTGTTCGAAGGGCGACATGGTGCCCGGATCGACGTTTAGATAGGGGTCCAGCTTGCGCAGACGCACCGAATATCCGCGGGCCTGCAACAGCGATCCCAACGCCGCCGAAGCCAGTCCTTTGCCCAAGGACGAAACCACACCACCAGTGATGAAAATAAAACGCGCCATGTTTTTCGGCTGCTCCCGTGAGACGTCATTATTAGCTGCCCGGCGGTTCGAAAAAACCGCTGCATCACGGGACTTCACGTATAAAGGATTCGCGCACATAGCGCAAGAGAACCGCAAGATGCTGTTGCAGTTCCCTTATGGCTTTCTAGGTTTTGTGGCTTAGTCGGCCGCCTGCGGGATCAGCGGAGCATTGTCGCCTTGCGCCGGCGGCAACAATTCATCTGCCGATGGGACTGCCGGAGCGCTTTCCTCAGCCGGGGCCGGGGCAGGCACGCCCAAACGGTCAATCACCGAGCTGCCAGAAGATTTCTGGGCCGCCAGAATCGTCAGCGTGATCGAGGTGACGATAAAGCACGCGGCCAGGATCCATGTCAGCTTGCCCAACGCCGTTGCTGCCGCGCGGCCCGTCATGGCCCCGCCGCCACCGCCACCCATCCCAAGGCCGCCGCCTTCGGAACGTTGCATCAGCACAACGACAATCAGGCCCAAGGCCAGAAGAAGGTGGATGATGAGAACGACGTTTTCCATGGTGGTCCTGTACAGCGTGGCGTGTATCGCGTGGTACTTATGCAAGTTTGCCAGCGGGGGCAAGTCACGAGTTGGCATCACGTGCGGTGATGTTTCATATCACACCAAAGAGACTGGACAGAGCGCTGTTCTGTCGCGCAGGCTGCGCCTCATGCCACATGATGATCACGACCACCCGCACGCCCTGTTGCCTCCCGAACCCGCGCTGCGCGTCAAAGCGCTTGAGACGATTCTGACCCGCAAGGGTCTGATTGATCCTGCAGCGCTGGATGAAATCATCGATACTTATCAGAACAAGATAGGTCCACAGAACGGCGCGCATGTTGTTGCCAAGGCTTGGAGTGATCCCGATTTCAGAGCCGCGCTGCTGGCAGACGCCACATCAGTCGTGGCGGATCTGGGCTATTACGGTCGTCAGGGTGAGCATATGGTGGTCGTCGAGAACACGCCTGAACAGCACAACATGGTCGTCTGCACCTTGTGCAGCTGTTACCCGTGGCCGCTGCTAGGAATTCCACCGGGCTGGTACAAATCTGACGCTTACCGCGCCCGCGCCGTGCGAGAGCCGCGCAAGGTCCTGTCTGAGTTTGGCGTTACCTTGCCCGAAGGCACTTCGGTTCGCGTCTGGGATTCGACGGCCGAAATTCGTTACCTCGTCCTGCCGATGCGCCCAGAGAGCACAGAAGGATTGAACGCGGATGAACTGGCCGCGCTGGTCACCCGCGACAGCATGATCGGCACTGGGCTACCCAAGGTGCCGTCATGACGCGCGTACATGATATGGGAGGGCGCTTTGGTGATGGTCCGGTGAACCCGGAACCCGAAGACGCGCCGGTGTTTGCCGAAGACTGGCACGGTCGGGCGCTGGCGGTAACGCTCGCTGCGGGGTTTCTGGGGCAATGGAATATCGATGTCTCACGCCACGCGCGGGAAAGGTTGTCTCCTACGGACTACGCGCGGTTTTCTTACTATGAGAAATGGATGTCCGGTCTGGCTGATCTTCTGGTCGAAAAGGGTGTCCTGACGCTTGATGATTTGCGCGGTGTTGACGGGGATGGTGTTCATCCTCTGACTGAGCGTACCCTGAAGGCTGACGCCGTCGCAGGCGCTTTGGCCAAAGGTGGACCCGCAGATCGCCCGTCGAACGTCGAAGTTCGGTTTCAGGCTGGACAGGCCGTCCGAACCTTGGGCCAGAGCGCCAATCGACTGGTTGATGGCGGCCACACCCGGTTGCCGATCTATGCCGCGGGTGCAACGGGTCGCATCCTCAGGCTGCATGGCACTCATGTCCTGCCGGATTCCAACGCCCATGGGTTGGGTGAAGCCCCCGAGCCGCTATATGCGGTCGTGTTTCCCGCCTCAGAACTTTGGGCAAACCCTGAGCACCCGGCGGATGAAGTCGTGCTGGACCTCTGGCAGTCTTATTTGGAGCCCGCATGAGCGATTGTATCACTCACTCAGCCCCCGAGCCGATTTTTGCCGAGCCCTGGCACGCGCAGGTTTTTGCGGTCACAGTGGCCTTGAACGAAGCGGGCCGGTTTGATTGGCCGGACTGGGCGGAACGGTTTTCCAATACTTTGAAACGGAACGGCCTCAAAAAAGATCTGGATGGTGGGGACGATTACTTTCACGCTTGGTTAGAGACCTTGGAGGCGCTGCTGGCTGAGCAGGGGGAAGCGCCCACTGATGATGTCCAGGATCTTCGCAATGCATGGGAAGAGGCTTACCTGACAACACCCCACGGTCATCCCGTACAATTGCGCTAAAAGCAGAGGGGGCGCTGCCCCCGCCGCCCGTCCGGGCGACTCCCCCGAGGTACTTTTGGCCAGATGAAGCAGGGGATCCGCTCTTCATCTGGCCAAAAACACCTCCGCCGGAGGCATCGCGCGCAGCACGATTTGTATCTGCGGCGAAATATCGGTTTCCCTGCCGTCTGTGCCCGGCTATATGAGCCGGGTTTGAATATTCAGCGCAAAAGGACCGGATATGGCCAACGTGGTTGTTGTCGGCGCCCAGTGGGGCGACGAAGGAAAAGGCAAGATCGTCGACTGGCTCAGTGAGCGAGCGGATGTGATCGCGCGTTTTCAGGGTGGACATAATGCCGGGCACACGCTGGTCATTGAGGGTGAGGTTTACAAACTGCATGCGCTACCTTCGGGCGTCGTACGCGGTGGAAAGCTGAGCGTGATCGGCAATGGGGTCGTTTTGGACCCTTGGCACCTGATCAAAGAGATCGGTACGATCCGCGCGCAGGGTGTCGATATCACGCCCGAGACGCTGATGATTGCCGAGAACACCCCGCTGATCCTACCGTTCCATGGCGAGCTGGATCGTGCGCGCGAAAGCCAGAATTCGGTAGCCAAGATCGGGACGACCGGTCGCGGGATCGGTCCGTGTTATGAGGACAAGGTCGGGCGGCGTGTAATCCGGGTGGCTGATCTGGCTGATGATGCGACGTTGGCGCTGCGGGTCGATCGGGCCTTGGTCCATCACAATGCGCTGCGCAATGGGCTGGGGTTGGAACCTATTGATCGTGACGCGTTGATTGCGCAGTTGAAAGAGATCGCGCCGCAGATTTTGCCTTTCGCAGCACCGGTGTGGAAGGTGCTGAACGAGAAGCGCAAGGCAGGCAAGCGAATCCTGTTCGAAGGCGCACAGGGTGCGCTGCTGGATATCGATTTCGGGACCTATCCATTTGTGACATCGTCGAATGTGATTGCGGGCCAGGCCTCGACAGGCGTTGGGATTGGGCCGGGTTCGATCGACTTCGTTTTGGGCATCGTCAAGGCGTACACGACCCGCGTGGGTGAGGGGCCTTTCCCAACCGAATTAGACGACGAAGATGGCCAACGCCTGGGCGAACGGGGGCATGAGTTCGGCACCACGACGGGGCGCAAACGCCGTTGTGGTTGGTTCGATGCCTGTCTGGTACGTCAAACCTGCGCGACCAGCGGCGTGAACGGCATCTCCCTGACCAAGCTGGATGTGTTGGACGGGTTCGAGACGCTGAAAATTTGTGTCGGGTATGAGCTGGATGGCGATCGTCTGGACTATCTGCCGACCGCCGCGGACCAGCAAGCACGTTGCACGCCGATTTACGAAGAGATGCCGGGCTGGAGCGAATCCACCGAAGGCGCGCGCAGTTGGGCAGACTTGCCTGCGAACGCGATCAAATACGTGCGCCGCGTCGAGGAATTGATCGAATGTCCGGTCGCCCTTTTGTCCACCAGCCCGGAGCGGGAGGACACCATTCTGGTGACCGACCCGTTTGCAGATTGATGAGCAGCAACGACAAACCCGGCCTCAGCTATAAGGCACGTCGGCGGTGGTCATTGGTGCTGCTGCTGATCGGGCTCCCCATCTATATCGTTGCGGTTGTGACAATCGTGAACTGGTTGGATCGCCCGCCGGTCTGGCTGGAACTTCTGGTATATGTCGCGCTTGGCATTGTCTGGGCGTTGCCGTTCAAATTTGTCTTCCGCGGGGTGGGCAAAGAGGACCCGGATCAAGATCAAAGCTAAGCCGCCCGATTGTCTTGGTGTCTTCTGCGTGGCACGATGTTTGCGACTTTCTTTCGCGGCAACCAGAGGCAGATAGGGCATGAAAAACCGGGTATTAGCGGCGGTTACCACAACATGTATCGCGAGCAGCGCTCAGGCCGATGATTGGCGCTATACCATTGCGCCTTATTTCTGGGGGCCGGAATTCAGAACCTCACTGGACGTGGGACCAAACCCGCCGGTGAACGGGGATACCTCGATCTTCGACATTCTGAAGGGCGCGTTCCTGATCGCTGGCCAGGCCCGAAATGGGCGTTGGACCATTGGTGGTGAATTCAATTATCTCAATTTGGGTGACGATGTCTCGGTCGGTCGGTTTGACGATGCAGCCAGTTGGAATCTTGAGGGCACGATGGTCTCACTGGCGGCCAGCTATGCGGTCTATCAGGATGATCGGTCACGGTTGGAAGCGTTGGCCGGGCTGCGCCATTGGGACCTGGATGTTTCGACCACCGTGCTGGATCGCACCTTCAGCACAGATCAAAGCTGGACCGACCCGTTGATCGGCGCACGCTATAACTACGCGCTGAATGACCGCTGGAGCCTCACAGCGATGGGCAATATCGGCGGCTTCGGTTATGGCTCGGAATTCCAGTGGGAAGCGCTGGTGCAGGCTAGTTGGAAGTGGCGTGAGAATATCAACGTTGCGGGCGGGTATCGCCATCTGGATGTTGAGTTTGAAGACGGGCGCGATGTGATTGATCTGATCCTGACCGGCCCTTACGTGGCGCTGGCGTTCAACTTCTGAACTTGATTGGCTTTTTGGCTGCCAGCCACGGAACGAAAAAGGGCCAGAGTTTCCTCTGGCCCAATTTTGTCTCGAGGGGGTATCGGGGAATCTTGGAGTCAGCCAGCGGCACGCTCGTCGTCGTTCGGGCGGAACCCGATTTGGGTTGAGGCGGCGAAACGGCCACCTCCGGCCTTTTCGATCTTGCCGTCCCGCAGCAACTGACCGAATGAGCGCAAGCTTTCTTCGCGGTTGAACGAGTCCTGCTTGAGCGAGCGAACTTTGTTCATCAGCTGTGGACGCGAGAACTGTTCCTGACCTTCGATGAAGGACAAATAAGCCGCGGCAGCTTCCAGCAGGTCGAGTAGTGATTGGGCACCCTGTTCTTGCGCAAAGGCGGCAAAACCACCTTCTTCATCTGCAGATTCCTCGTCCGCAGAGGTGACACGGCGCGGTGTCACCGGGCCGGTGTCAGCCGTTTCGGTATCCACCCGCTGTTCAGCCACCAGCTTCAATGGTGCGGCAGCATCCGGGGTGGGGCGTTCACTGGTGACCTCGATCTCGGGTCGGCGTGGATTGACGACCGAGGCCAGATCACCGCGATAATCATCCTCGGGTGTCTGAGATTTGTCTGCGCCATCTTCGCGGTCTGCTTCGGTTGCAGCAACGGCAGTGCGCAGGTGAGAATATGTTTCGCGCTGGCCGCTGGTGGCAGGATCATCCATATGGGCGCCCGCTTCGTCCATCAGGCGCGAGACGTCCTGATCCAGACCCGTCATATCGGGCAGCTCAGCCGTCGTGTTTGCCGCCAGCTCGGATTCTACCAGCGCCATTTCGTCAAGCAGCAGCGCCTCATCCTCGGCCGAGATGACGCCATGGGCGAGGCCGGTAAGATCCGGTGTTGTTTCATCTTCGTCGGTGTTGTCCTGGTCATTCAGGATGTTTGAGGGGCCTTCGTCTTCAGTTTCAGATTCGTCGTCGAGGTCCGAGAACAATACGTCCTTGTCCGTGACATCGGCTGCCGGCTGTTCGGGCGCTTCGTCCTCGTCTTCAAGTTCGGTAGTGATCGCCGGTGAGATGATCGGGGCTGGTTCGACTTCGTCCTGCTCGTTGGTGGCAGGTGCGATAGGTTCTTCGTCCTGAACGGGCAGCTCAGCGATGGTTGCCATTTGCTCAGGTTCAGCAGGCTGTTCGACCTTCGGGGCCGTTGCCGGAGCGTCGTCCGCGGCCGTGTCTTCCAGATCGGTCGGGCTCAGCGCGCCGGACTCAAAAGCGGCAGAAATTGCATCGACCTTTGGCTTCACGGGCTGCAGATAGCTGACGTCTTCGTCTTCAGAGTATCCGGCAGGGGCAGCATCGGAATGCGAAACAACAGCCCGGATTCGCTGCAGCTTGGCTGCGATGCTGTCAGCGGCGGGAGCATCTTCGGATTGCGGAGCAGACTGAGCAGGGGGAACAACATCCGCGACAGGCTGAACAGGTTCAGGTGCTGTGGCTGGCGCAATTGCAGCGGGGGTCGGTGCTGCAACCGGGGCGGTTTCCGTTGCGCGCAGCAACAGGCCGGTCTCGTTCTGGCTGGCTTCAACCTTCTGTGCGGCGTCCCGCTGTGCGATCCGGGTCAGCATCTCGGCGTCAGGCTGAGGAGGTTCCGATCCGAAGTATCGGTCATCCGCTGCAAGGTCCCGGAAATACTCGGCGATCGCCTTCATTGTTTCAAATGAATCGTCAAAGCCTTCGAGGGTGCACGAGAAGGTGCCGTATGAAACGGTGAGTACCTTGTTGTTCTGTACCATCAGACGCATGTCCTTTACAAACTACCAGGTCGATTACCAGACACAGCAGGGGCAACCGACTCGAAACTCTAGCCATGAAGCTATCATTTTGTGGTTTCATTATGTCCAAAACTGGAAATTATGGTCAATCTTGTGGAAAATGGGGCAATTGTTCGCTCTGGCGGGCCAATCGGGCTGTTTGGTGGGGGCGAAATCTATTCAGAGGATGTGAATCTGGTGCTAAATCGCGTCAATTCTGCCGTTGCGGCGGATGGCGGTGCGGCTGCGTTGATTGATTCGGGACGGATGCCGGACGCAGTGATCGGCGATTTGGACTCGATTACGGCAGAATATCTGGCCCGGATTCCCAAGGATCGGTTGTTCCAGATATCCGAGCAGAACAGCACCGATTTTGACAAGGCGCTGCGCAATATGGACGCGCCTGTGGTGCTGGCAGCAGGATTTCTGGGCGCGCGGGTGGATCATCAGTTGGTGGCGTTCAATACTCTGGTTCGGTTGCAGGATCGGCCTTGTGTCCTGTTGGGCGCACGAGAAATTGTCTTTCATGCGCCACCCAGGATCAGTCTGGAGCTCACAGCAGGAGACACGGTTTCATTGTTTCCGCTGCGGCGGGTGACCGGGCGCAGCGAGGGGCTGGAATGGCCGATTGATGATCTGGTGCTAGAACCGGACGGGCAGGTCGGAACCTCTAACCGAGCGCTAGGAGCGCTAACGCTTGAGGTCAATGGACCCGGGTTGCTGACGATCCTGCCGCGCGCGGCGTTGGATCAGGTCATGCAGGCGTTTCAGTCGGGCCGGACCGAGCGTTGGCCCGCTCGTGCAGGATAACGTAGAGCCCGGCCGCGATGGTGATGCCGATGCCTAGCGCGGCCAGCCCGTTTGGCAGATCGTGGAAGATCAGCCAGCCGATCAGGGTGGCGACCGGAATCTCTAGATATTGCATCGGGGCCAGAGTCGCAGACGGCGCATAGCGCAGAGACCATGTCATCAGCAGATGCGCCACGGTGCCCAGCACACCGATCCCCAGCAGCAGCCAGAGCGTCTCGGCCGTGGGCATGGTCAGGGACATTGCTGGCAGGCCGATCTGGGAACCCAGCAGGACAATCGGAAGCAAAAAGACGGTAGCCATGGCCCCCGATACCGCCTGCAGTGCAACCGGGTCTGTTTCCTTGGCGATCTGCCGCGTAACCAACATGAACAGGGCGAAGACCACCGCAACGATCAGGGGCAGCAAGGCGGGCGCGCCCACTTGTGCAAAGCTGGGTTGGATGACCAGCAAGGTGCCGATGAATCCCACGACACAGGCGACCAGACGTCGGGGGCCGACCTGTTCGCCCAGTACGTATTTGCCCAAAAGCAGCATGATGAAGGGCATTACAAAGGCGATGGCCACGGTATCGGCCAGCGGCATATATTGCAGCGCTGTGAACATCGCTGCGATCCCAATGATGTGCAGAAGGGTGCGGATCATCGTCAGGCGCAAAACGCGCGGCGTCATCTTCCATGGCTTGCCGGTCATCGCGATCAGTGGGATCAAGATCATCGCCTGAACAGCAAACCGCACCAGTACCAGCAGTCCCAAAGCTGTGGTTTCACCCAACAGCTTTGCCATCCCGTCACCCAGCGGTGCGAGCACGCAAAAACCGAGCATCAATATGATGCCGAGAACGGGACGATCCTGAGTCATGTGCGCGACGCTAGCGCTTTAGCGGCACAGGGGGAAGCTCTGATCTCAGGTGTCGGGCAGGGGTTGGACTTTGGTGTAATCCGGGCCGATGCAGGTGGGCAGGCCGTCACCAAGCTGCAGCCAGCTAAGCTTTTCCTCGTGCGCGACATGCAAGGTTGGGCTGAGTGCTTCGGGTTTTTCCAGCGTCGCCACATAGAGGTGCATCACATCCGACATCACCGTGGACCGGAAGGATATCGGCGTGCCGCAATGGGGGCAGAAACTGCGCTCGACTCCGGGTGAGGAATTGAAGCGTTTCGGCTGCTCACCGGTCCAGCGCCAATTGCCGTCGCGCACGCCGAAATAGGTGGTCATCGGAGCGGCGCATTGGCGACGGCAGCTGTCGCAATGGCAGGTGACACAGGACAGAACCGGAGGGTCAACCTCGTATCCAATCTTGCCGCACAGGCAATGTCCGTGCATGTCACCCCACTTGTTCTTGCTGTCAGATCAGCAGTTCGGCACGTTGACGGCCAACCCGCCCAAAGATGTTTCCTTGTATTTCTCGTGCATATCCTCGCCGGTCTGACGCATCGTTTCAATGGCTGCGTCCAATGGCATAAAGTGCTTGCCGTCGCCGCGAAGCGCCAGCGATGCGGCTGAGACGGCCTTGATCGCACCCAGGCCGTTGCGCTCGATACAAGGCACCTGCACAAGACCCGCAACCGGATCGCAGGTCATGCCAAGGTGATGTTCCAACGCGATCTCGGCGGCGTTCTCAACCTGCTCAGGCGTACCGCCCATCACGGCGCACATGCCTGCCGCAGCCATGGCTGACGCGCTGCCAACCTCGGCCTGACAGCCCGCTTCAGCGCCCGAGATCGAAGCGTTGAACTTGACCAGACCACCGATGGCGGCGGCGGTCAGCAGGAAATCCTCGATATGGCTTTCGGACGCGCCGGGCACGTGATCGAGGTAATAGCGCAGAACTGATGGCAGCACGCCTGCCGCGCCATTTGTGGGGGCGGTGACAACTTGCCCACCGGCTGCGTTTTCCTCGTTCACGGCCATGGCGTAGACGCTCATCCAGTCGTTGATCGTATGCGGGGCATTCAGGTTCATGCCGCGTTCCGCCAGCAGGGCATCGTGAATGCCTTTGGCGCGGCGGCGCACGCTGAGACCACCGGGCAGGATGCCATCCGTTTTTAGCCCACGCTCGATGCAGTCATTCATGACCTGCCAAAGACGCGCGGTGCCTTTGGCAAAGCTATCCGCGCAACCGCGCGCGATCTCATTTTCGCGCTTCATCTGAGCGATGCTTTTACCGTTGTCTTTGGCCATTTGCAGCATTTCGGCGGCGGATTTGAACGGGAAGGGCACAGGCGCACCTTCGTCAGTTGCCTTGCCTTCGGCCAATTCCTCTTCCGTAAGAACAAATCCTCCACCGATGGAGTAGTAGACCTGACGCAGGATGACATCGCCTTGTGCGTCAGTGGCCATCAGGATCATACCATTGGCATGACCGGGCAGATTGTTGTCGTAGTCGAAGATCAGATCGGCTTTGGGATCAAAGCTCAGCGTCGGCAGGCCTTCGGGTGTCACCGTATGGGATTCTGCGATAGCTGCCAGTGTGGCTTCGGCCTTGTCGTTGTCATAGGTGTCAGGCACAAACCCGGCGAGGCCCAGAATGGTAGCGCGGTCGGTGGCGTGGCCGACGCCGGTAAAGGCCAGCGAGCCGTGCAACGAGCCGCGCAGGCCCGAAAACTCGAACGGTGAGGCGCGCATCAGGTCAAGGAATCGTGCGGCGGCCACCATCGGACCCATGGTGTGGGAAGAAGATGGGCCGATGCCCACCTTGAACATATCGAAGACAGAGAGAAACATATCAGGTAGCTGAGCCTTCTGGAGGGTTGGCGTAGGTCGGCGAGGTGAAGGGAGTGACCCCCAGCCCCTCGGCGGCAATAGCTGCGCGGGTCGACGGGTTTGATTCTAGCTGCATCAGGATTTTTTGCAGATAAGGCGTGTCGGCGAGTTGATACCAGCTGCGGTCCGCCTTAGCGGGATAAAGCGCCATCCAGCGCATCATGCAGGCGACATATATCGTCAGGACTGAAGGGTGATCAGCACTGAACCAGTCGGGCGCTTTTTGGGCTTGAGCATCCAGCAGATTCAGGTGCTGCCGCAGCCGCGGGTGGATGCCGGAGCGTAGTGTATCGGCTTGATCTGCCGCGATGTATTTTTCGGCATAGAACAGGATTCGCAGATCGGCATGCAGGGTATTCGAGGCGAAGAACAGCCACTTCAGGAATGCCGCCCGATCAGGGCTGACCTGTGTCGGGGCTAATTGCCCATGCGTATCAGCCAGCCACAGCAGGATTGCGGCGGTCTCGAAGATCGGACCCTGGGGCGTCTCCAGCACCGGGATCAGCCCGTTCGGATTCAACGCCCGATACGCCGCACTATTCTGTGCATCACGGGCGCGATCGACCAGTATGGTCTCATAGGGTAGGCCCATCTCTTCCAGCGCCAGTCGGATCACCAGCGAGGCGTTGTCGGGGGCGTAGTGCAGGCGGTATGGCGATTCCATGGCGACTATCTAGGGGGTCTGGCGATCACAATAGAGGCTGATTGCGACGTTTCCTATCGGAAACGCGTATTTCAGCGACATGTTAGCACAGGTATGAAGTGTTTTGCCTCTCGCAGTTGCGCGGGGCATTCCGTATAAGTCTGGCAGTATTCTTGGGGGAAGCTGCCATGACCAGAGACTTGTCGCCCATCGACAAAGCGAAATACGTTGCTGCCTGTCGCGCCGCCGATCTTGTTCAGGACGGGATGCGTGTGGGATTGGGGACAGGCTCGACCGCCGCATGGTTTGTGCGCCGCCTGGGTGAACGGGTGCGCGATGGAGGGTTGAAAATCAAGGGCGTTCCGACGTCGACCGCGACGGCGCAATTGGCGCGGGAAGAAGGGATCGAGGTCGTCTCGCTGGATCAGGCCGGCTGGTTGGACCTGACAATCGACGGCGCGGATGAGTTTGATGGCGAGTTCAACCTGATCAAGGGCGGTGGTGCTGCGCTGTTGCAGGAAAAGATTGTGGCCACAGCCAGCGATCAGATGGTGGTGATCGCGGATGCAGGCAAAGAGGTTGAGACGCTGGGCGCATTCCCTCTGCCGATTGAGGTGATCCCGTTCGGCTGGCAGACCACCCGCACCCTGATTGAAGAGGCGCTGGACACAATGGATGTGCTGGGCACCTCGGTCACTTTGCGCATGAACGGTGAGGCACCCAAGGTTACGGATGAGGGCAATCACATTCTGGACCTGCATCTCAAGCGGATCGGCAATGCCCGCCAACTGGCACTGGTGATGAATCAGATCCCGGGTGTGGTCGAAAATGGGCTGTTCATTGATATTTGCGACAAGGTTGTCATTGGTTATGGCGATGGCCGGGTCGAATTGCGTGATATCAATGAGGGTACAGTCCTGACCGATATGCTGGGTGACGGTGGGGACAACCTGTTTTCCGATCTGGCGGACTAAAGATCAGGCAAGTAGCGCGATAAACTGCAGAAGAAAAATCACTATTTCCCGCGCCAGGGGTTGGCAGTTCAGGATTTGCGCCCAGATATCCAGTGAATTTTGGCCACGCGGAATAAAAGGAACTCGTACATGAGCTTTGACTATGATCTGTTCGTCATCGGAGGCGGCTCGGGCGGAGTTCGCGCGGCACGGGTGGCGGCGGGTGAAAACGGCGCCAAGGTGGCTCTGGCGGAAGAGGATCGTTACGGCGGAACCTGCGTGATCCGTGGCTGTGTACCCAAGAAGCTGATGGTTTTCGCTAGCGAGTTCGCGGATACGGTTGGGGACGCGCAGGCTTATGGCTGGGACATGCAGCCGGGTGCGTTCAACTGGAACACTTTCAAAGTTAAGCTGCACGCAGAGCTCGATCGGTTGGAAGGTATCTACCGCAATATCCTGAAGAACAATGGTGTCGAAAGTTTCGACCAGCGTGCCCATGTCGTTGATCCACATACGGTTGAACTGGCTGATGGTACCCGGAAGACGGCCAAGCATATTCTTGTCGCAACGGGCGGTCGTCCGGTTGTACCCGAGTTCCCCGGATCCGATCTTGCGATCACCTCGAATGAGATTTTCCACCTGGAGGAACTGCCCGAATCCATGCTGATCGTTGGCGGTGGCTATATCGCCTGTGAATTTGCCGGGATCATGAATGGGATGGGGGTCAAAACGACTCAGTTCTATCGCGGGGCGCAGATTCTGCGGGGCTTTGATGATGAGGCGCGCGGGCTGATCAGTGAAGAGATGTGCCAGAACGGGATCGATCTGCATCTGGGTACCAACGTGCTTGAGATGAAAAAGCAAGGCGACAAAATCTGGGTGAAGGCCACAAATGGCTCCGAGCAGCTGTTCGACGTTGTGATGTATGCCACGGGTCGCGCGCCGAATGCGGATGATCTGGGGCTTGAGGCTTTGGGCGTCGCGCGCGGTCGCAAGGGTGAGATCATCGTGGATGAGTACAGCCAGACAGGCGTGCCCTCGATATTTGCCATTGGTGATGTAACCGATCGGGTGAACCTGACCCCTGTGGCGATCCGCGAAGGCATGGCCTTTGTCGAGACCGTCTTTAAAGGCAACCCAACGCCCGTTGATCACGAACTGATCCCGACCGCCATCTTTACCCAGCCGGAAATGGGTACTGTGGGCCTCAGCGAGGAAGCGGCTGCGGAACAGGAACCGATTGAGGTTTATGCGACCTCATTCAAGCCCATGCAGAAGGCGTTTGCAGGAGGCACACAGCGCGTGCTGATGAAGCTGATCGTGTCGCAAGAGACTCGGAAAATACTCGGCTGTCACATCGTTGCGCCGGGCGCGGGTGAGATGATCCAACTTGCCGGAATTGCCGTAAAGATGGGTGCCACCAAAGAAGATTTCGACCGTACGGTTGCAGTTCATCCGGTGATGGCCGAAGAACTGGTGACAATGCGGCAACCTGTGCGCACGGCTTGATTTGCAAGCGCGCGCACACACGTTACAAGGGAACCCGTGATCACACGGTCCAACACAAGGGAAAAGATACATATGGCGGGCAACAGCGGCGGCCCCTGGGGGGGCGGAGGCTCATCCGGAGGCGGAGGAAATCGGGGTAATAACGGGGATGGGCGCAAGCCCCCCGAAGGTGACGGCCCGCAGATCCCCGAGATCGATGAGCTGATGAAGAAAGGCCAGGAGCAGCTGCGCGTCCTAATGGGCGGTCGTGGCGGCGGTGGCCGTGGTACGAATGGTTCGGGCGGCGGTGGTGGCCCCGCGTTTACCAAAGGGACTGTTGCGATCGGTCTGCTGGTTGCGGCTGGTCTTTGGGGTTTGGCAAGCTTCTATACCGTCAAACCGGAAGAACAGTCGGTTGAGCTGTTTCTGGGCGAATTCTCGGCGGTCGGAAACCCGGGCCTGAACTTTGCCCCGTGGCCGTTTGTGACCGCCGAGGTCATTCCGGTGACCCGCGAACAGAACGAAGACATGGGCGGTGCCCGTGGCAGCGACGATGGTCTGATGCTGACCGGTGACGAGAATGTGGTCGATATCGACTATCAGGTTGTCTGGAACATCAACGACCCGGCGAAATTCCTGTTCAACCTGCGTGATCCGCGCCAGACGATCCGCGCCGTGTCTGAATCGGCGATGCGTGAGATTATTGCCCAAAGCGAGCTGGCCCCGATCCTGAACCGGGATCGTGGCATCATTGCTGATCGCCTGCAGGAGCTGATTCAGGAGACTATGGACAGCTACGATTCGGGTGTGAACATCGTTCGTGTGAACTTTGACAAGGCCGACCCGCCACAGGACGTGATTGCCGCGTTCCGCGACGTTCAGGCCGCCGCGCAGGAGCGTGACCGGTTGCAGAACGTTGCTGACGCTTATGCCAACCGCGTTCTGGCCGAAGCGCGTGGTGAAGCCGCGCAGGTACTGGAAGAGGCCGAAGCTTATCGTGCCCAGCAGATCAACGGTGCACAGGGTGAAGCCAGCCGCTTTAGCGCGGTTTTGGAGGAATATTCCAAAGCGCCTGATGTGACCCGCAAACGTCTGTATCTGGAACGCATGGAGCAGGTGCTGGGTGATGTGGACAAGATCATTCTGGATGAAAACTCGACAGGATCGGGGCAGGGCGTTGTGCCTTATCTGCCGCTCAACGAGTTGCGCCGTAACCCTGCAGGGGAGAGCAACTGATGCGTAAGACAACGTTTATTCTGCCGATCATCTTTCTTGCGATTGTCGGTGTTCTGTCCTCGATCTTCATCGTGGACGAGCGTGAACGCGCTCTGGTTCTGCAATTTGGTCGCGTTGTTGCGGTTAAGGAAGATCCGGGGCTGGCATTCAAAATCCCGCTGATTCAGGAAGTGGTGCGGTATGACGACCGTATCCTGTCGATTGACGTTCAGCCGCTGGAAGTGACGCCTCTGGACGATCGTCGTCTGGTGGTCGATGCCTTCGCACGCTACCGGATTTCTGATCTGGAACAGTTCCGTCAGGCCGTTGGTGTCGGCGGTATCCCGGTTGCCGAGGATCGTCTGGACCGCATTCTGCGCGCCGAAACCCGCGAAGTACTGGGTTCGGTTTCGTCCCGTGACATCCTGAGTTCGGATCGTGCCGCACTGATGCTGCGTATCCGCAACAGCGCGATTGCACAGGCACGTGCGCTGGGCGTGAACGTAATCGATGTGCGTCTGAAGGCGACCGATCTGCCGCAGGCCAACCTTGAGGCGACGTTTGACCGGATGAAGGCAGAACGTGAACGTGAAGCGACCGACGAACGCGCCCGCGGTAACGAAGCCGCGCAGCGTGTGCGCGCGCAGGCCGACCGGACCGTGGTTGAACTGGTTTCCGACGCCAACCGTGAGGCCGAGATCATTCGCGGTGAGGCCGATGCCGAACGCAACGCGATCTTCGCCGAAGCCTATGGTGCCGATCCGGAGTTCTTTGAATTCTACCGTTCGCTGACCGCCTATGAGAATGCCCTGCAAGGCAGCAACAGCTCGTTGATCCTGAGCCCGGACTCGGAGTTCTTCAACTACCTTGCTTCTCCGACCGGGCGTCGGGCACCGGCAGCTGCGGCCGCTGAGTGATGGGCATGATCCTTCTGGCCTTCGGGCTGGTACTGATTGTCGAGGGGCTGGCCTATGCGCTGGCCCCTTCGCTTATAGAACGCATGCTTGAGGCGCTGCGCGCGTTGCCGGAACAGGCGCGGCGGCTGGTCGGGCTGCTTTGTGTGGTCAGTGGGCTGGTGCTGCTGTGGGGCGCATATCAGGTCGGTTTTTGATGCGATGGTTTCACGCACCGGTGATTTCCCCGCGATCCCGAGTTGCGGGCCGGGACAAACTGACTACATTGGTTGCAAAGAAGGGCATCCAGGTGATGCCAACAGAGAATTAGTCAACAAGGAGACCCCAAGTGCAGGCTAAGGCGCGCAGTGTGTCCGTCCGACGGGACGATTTTGTTATGAAGATGCGGCTGATGTGGCTGACCTTAGTGGGGGTGCTGCTGGTTTTGGCTCAATCTGTGTCCGCGCAGGCACGGGGTGATAGCCTGGCGCCGCTGGCTGAACAGATTAGCCCTGCGGTGGTCAATATCACCACGTCGACACTGATCGAAGGCCAGACTGGCCCGCAAGGGATCGTGCCTGAGGGCTCACCATTCGAAGACTTTTTCCGAGAGTTTCAGGATCGCAATGGCGGGGACAATGAAAATCGTCCACGTCGCAGCAATGCGCTGGGCTCGGGCTTCGTGATCTCGGAAGACGGCTATATCGTCACCAACAATCACGTGATTGCCGAAGCCGATGAGATATTGGTCGAGTTTTTTCCCGGTGATGGCCAGCCCGCGAAAGATTTGGTTGCCAAGGTAATCGGCCGGGACGAAAAGACCGACATCGCGCTGCTGAAAGTCGAGGCGGAAGGGCCGCTGAAATACGTGCAGTTCGGTGACAGCGACATTGCCCGCGTGGGCGATTGGGTGATCGCGATGGGGAACCCGCTGGGGCAAGGCTTTTCGGTGTCAGCAGGGATTATCTCGGCCCGGAATCGGGCACTGAGCGGGTCATATGATGACTACATCCAGACCGATGCTGCGATCAACCGGGGCAACTCGGGTGGGCCGCTGTTCAACATGAATGGCGAGGTGATCGGCGTAAATACTGCGATCCTGTCGCCCAATGGCGGCTCGATCGGGATTGGTTTCTCGATGGCTTCTAACGTGGTGATCAAGGTCGTTGATCAACTGCGTGAGTTCGGGGAGACCCGCCGCGGTTGGCTGGGCGTGCGCATTCAGGACGTGACCGAGGATATGGCCGAGGCGATGGGGCTGGACAAACCCGGAGGTGCGTTGATCAGCGATGTACCGGACGGCCCGGCAAAAGAAGCGGGCCTGCTGGCCGGAGACGTGATCATCAGCTTTGATGGCGTCGAGGTCGAGGATACACGCGGCCTTGTGCGGCAGGTGGGAGAGACCACCGTTGGCAAATCCGTGCGTGTGGTCGTGCACCGTGATGGAGGCACCCAAACCGTGCTGGTGACGCTGGGCCGCCGCGAAGACGCCGAACGTGCCGAGAACGGCGAAGAGCCGGAAGCCGAAACGCCGACGGAGGAAGACAAGGATATTCTTGGCCTGACCATCGCTCCGCTGGGGGATAGCCAGCGCGAGGAATTGGGTCTGGATGCCGACGCCGAAGGATTGTTGGTGACCAATGTTGATGAATCCTCGGAAGCCTTTGAAAAGGGTCTGCGCGCCGGTGATCTTATCACTGAGGCGGGGCAGCAGAAGGTGACTTCGATCACTGATCTGGAGACGCGGATGGATGAGGCGCGTGAAGCAGGACGCAAATCTCTGTTGCTGCTGGTGCGGCGGGGCGGGGAACCCCGGTTCGTAGCGCTGAGCCTAGAATAATAAACTCAGCGAACAGATCTGAAATTAGAAGGTCGGGATATTTTCCCGGCCTTTTTCATACTTTGTAAAGAAAAAAGCCATATGCCGGGGAAGGCATATGGCTCTGTACAGGGAGAGGTCGGTGGACAGATATCGGGGATGATAAAACCGACCTCCTACGGTAACGGGATTGACCTTAGGGCAATCTTAAAGCTGCGTATGTGAAGCGGATCACATCTGTGCCGAAAATTTAGATTAAATCGGATTCGGCCAGTTGCCGCAGCGCGTCAAAGTCGTGGATCTGCAGCCCGCCGCGCGAAGCTTCGACGACATTGTCGCGTTTCCATGTCGAAATGGTCTTTGACACTGCCTCACGCGTCGCACCGACAAATTCGGCCAATTCGCTCTGCGAAAGCGTGATACGTGCCGTTGGGCTGTCCTGTTGTCCTGCCAGGTGCAAAAGCTTGCGCGCCAGTCGGATCGGCATCGGCAGGAATACCTGCTCGTTCAATTGAGCGCCCATATAGCGCATGCGAAGACCGGCCAAGCGGATCAGATCCACCGCAAGGTCAGGGTGTTCCCGGATCTGCGCCATCATGTCTTTCTGGCGAACGCGCAGGACTTTGGAGGGCTCAGCTGCTGTTACGGTTGCGGTGCGGGGACCGCTGTCGAACAACGCGATTTCCCCGAACACCTCACCTGGGCGCATCATGCTGAGAGACAGCTTGCGCCCGCTCGACGCAAGAAATGACACTTCGAGCGCACCGGAAAGAATGGCATAGAGCGCATCGCCTTCATCGTCCTGCTCGAACAGGACATCGCCCCGATCCAATGTGACTTCGGTGGCCTGGGCTGCCAGCATGGTGCGCAGCTCTTCAGAGGCTTCGGACAGGAATCCACTGTTGGGAAATGCCATCATTCGGGCGCTGATCTCCGGGGTTGAGTGGTGCGGGTGGTGACCCAACTTTTCACAGCTTCAAGCTTAAGCCAAGAAATTTTGTTAGCTTGTTACGCTTGGGCAAGAACAGTTATTGCTTGTCGGGATCATCCATATAGCTTTGCAGCAGGTTGAACTGCATCATCAGAAACGCCATCAAGGCAATGGGAAAGCCGAAGGTTTCGATCTTGACCCATAGGTCCGTTGACATCGTGCGCCAGACCAATTCATTGGCTGCGGCCAGTACCGCGAAACAGGCACACAGACGCCGGGTGAGGATCATCCAGCCCTCGTGCTGCATGGGTAGCATCTCGTCCAGAACATATGCCAGGTAGGATTTCCCCTGCAAAAGCCCGATCCCGAGGATGGCGGAAAAGAAGCCATAGACCAGCGTTGTTTTCATCTTGAAAAACCGCTCGTCATTGAACCACGCGGTGAGGCCGCCGAAGAAAATCACCATGAATGCGGTGAAAATCTGCATCCGGCTGAGTTTGCCAGTCAGGTACCAGAGGATGCCCATGGCAGCCAGCATCAGCGGCACGAACAGGATGGTGGCGACGATGAACCCAGAATACTCGGTGCCGCCGATCACGAAATTGTCATCACGCAGGCGCAGGTAGATGAAGAAGAAGGCCAGTGGGGGGCCAAGTTCCAGTACCTGTTTGAGGAATGGGTTGATGTCTTTTTTCTCTGCCATGATTCCAACCTGCTGCTTACCCGCCCATTTCAACTATTACTGCGCCGAGTGCAATCAATGCCATCAACGCAATGCGTCTGGGGCCGACAGTTTCTTTCAGCACCAGCCAGCCGATGAGTGCTGCGAAAACGGTGGAGGTTTCGCGCAGGACCGCCGCCTCTCCGACCTTGTCCAGTCGCGTGGCGAGCATGATGGCACCGAAGGACATCGGCGCGATGATGCCGCCCGCGAACCCGCGAAGCATCAGAGGTCCAAGCGCAGGGCGGTGGATCATTGCGCGGTATCTGAGCGCAGCATAGATCGGCATCGCGGCCCCGTCGATCATGAAGAACCACGCTAGGAAGGTGAACGGATCGGCCGTAGCGCGGATACCGTAGGCATCATAGGTCGTATAGAGCGCCACGAAGAGGCCCGTGACGACCGCCAGCACCAGCGCGATTTGCAGCGTATCTCGATTGGTCTCAAGGTAGCGCAGGTTATAGGCGGCAAGGCCGAAGATACCCGCAAGAAGCGTCGCGACTCCAAGCCATTGGATGGCCGAGAAGGTTTCACCGAACAAAAGATAGGCTCCGATCACGGTGAAGAGCGGGCCAGTACCGCGCACGACCGGATAGACAACGGTATAGGAGCCTTTGGTGTAGGCCATCGCCTGCAGCACCTTATAGCCGATATGGATCAGCCAAACGACGCCAAAGATCGGCCACATGTAAGGTTCGGGCCATGGCACGATAAAGAAGGCGAATGGCATCGCCATAAGGCAGTAGCAGGCATCGATCGCCCCGCGCGACATCCACGGGTCGTGGCGGCCTTTTTGCAGTGCACCGAAAACCGCATGCAGGAAGGCCGCCATCAGCGCGAGCGCGAGGGCGAGTTGGTGGCCTGCTTCGGTGCCTTCGAGGGAGATCAGCCAGTCGCTCAAATCGGGGCTTTCGCTTGGGCGGAGAGAGTGGGGGGCTGTCTGCCCCCCACGCCCCCCGAAGGTATTTTCGGCCAGATGAAGGGGCGGATCAGGATTGTAAGCCCGTCAGGGCGGCGGCGAATTCTTCGGGATCAAACGGGGCGAGGTCGTCGATTTGCTCACCGACACCAATGGCGTGGATCGGAAGGCCGAACTTGTCGGCGAGGGCGACCAGCACGCCGCCTTTGGCTGTGCCGTCCAGTTTGGTCATCACGAGGCCCGAGACATCAGCCAGTTTGCGGAAGGTTTCGACCTGACTGAGGGCGTTTTGCCCGGTGGTGGCGTCCAGCACCAGCAGAGTGTTGTGCGGTGCGGTGTCGTCAACCTTGCGGATGACGCGGACGATTTTGGCCAGCTCTTCCATCAGGTCGGCGCGGTTTTGCAGGCGGCCTGCGGTGTCGATCATCAGAAGGTCAGCACCTTCGTTCTGGGCCTTGGTCAGTGCATCGAAGGCGAGCGAGGCAGGGTCGGACCCTTCGGGTGCCGTCAGTACGGGCACGCCTGCGCGGTCACCCCAGACCTGCAACTGTTCGACGGCGGCGGCGCGGAATGTGTCTCCGGCGGCGATGACGACTTTCTTGCCGGCGGCTTTGAACTGGCTGGCAAGCTTGCCGATTGTCGTAGTTTTGCCCGAACCGTTGACGCCAACAACCAGCACCACTTGCGGGCGTTTCGGGTAGATCGGCATTGGTTTGGCCACGGGTTCCATCACGCGGGCAACCTCCTGCGCCAGCAGCTGTTTGATTTCCTGGGTCGAGAGTTTGCGGCCAAAGCGGCCCTCGGCCATGTTGGACGTAACGCGCAAGGCGGTGTCGACGCCCATATCCGAGGCGATCAGAAGCTCTTCGAGTTGCTCCAGCATGTCGTCGTCCAGCGTGCGGCGGACAACGGTCTTGGATTCATTTCGGCCGAACAGGCGACCCATCAAGCCCTTGGATTCTGGAACCTCTGGGGGTGGAGGCGCCGGTGTGGGATCAGCCGGGATCGGAGCGGGAGGCTCGACCGGTTGGGGCGCGGGCGTGGGTTCAGGTACTTCGGGAACCGGTTGCGGTTCGGGCTCTGGTTCGGGGATCACCGGATCAGGATTTGGGGTTTCCTCGCCGCCATCCTCGACAATTGCATCCAGCCCCTCTTCGAGGCGCGATGAGGATTTGAACAGCTTGTCCTTGAGCTTTGAGAAAAACGCCATTTTTGATCTCCGCAGGTGTTCCCTTCACCTAATGTGGATTGAAGGCAGTTGCAAAGGGTCAGGTGAAGGCGATCAGAAACCCGGCTTGGGCAGCCCAGTAAAGCGGCCAGACCAGATAGGGCGTAAGCTTCAGGGTCGGGTGATTGGCAGGTAGCAGGAACTTTTCAGTCGCAAGCGCCAGGTCCGAGGCGATGAAGGCCATCGCGGCGGGAAGGGCCCAGCGTAAGGCTCCAGTTTCGGGAAGGGCAAGAACGGTGATGCCCATGCCCAGGATGATTGGAATATAAGCGAGGACGGGGATTTTGAGGTCTCCGGCGCGGGGGGTGAGCAGCGTGGCCATAACGATGCCCAGGATGATCAGGGACCAGAAGATCGCGGGGTGGTCGAAGATCTGTTCAGGGCTGCTGCTGGGGCTCGTCAAAAATAAGGCGATATAGGCCAAATGCCCCGCAGCAAATGCACCGATGCCTGCCATGAATGTGCTGTCGGTTTCGCGTGACAGAAGGGCATCACCTATCGCGCAGAAGGTGAGGGCGAGGATCAGGAGCCATGGCGCGCTTGCCAGTATGGCGACGCCTGCCAGCAGCACGACCGATGCTGTTTTCAGCATGCTACGCAGGGTGCCGGCCGGGCGCGCGGTAAGTGGCAGGTAGGCCAGCGCGCAGGCCGCCGCAATCCAGAAAAGAAGTGTCGTCATGGTGCGTCCCCGATGTTTTTGAGTCAATCATCGCCATGATCTCGGCGGTGCATCAAGGCGTGACGTGGAGTTATCTTGCCGATCGCCACGATGTGGAAAGGTTGAATGGCACTTGTGGGTTGCTTCTGACACAGTGTGACCATGATCCGAACTTGCATGATTCTGCTGACCCTTTTCGCTCAGCCCGTTGCGGCACAGTCGCCTCTGACAGGGCCTGAATTCGATGCGTATACGCGTGGGAAGACTTTGTATTACGGGTTCGATGGGCAGGCCTACGGAGTCGAACGGTATCTGCCAGACCGCCGAGTCATCTGGTCATTTCTGGATGGCAATTGCATGAACGGAGTTTGGTACGAGCAGGAAGATCAGATCTGTTTCATCTATGAGGATCAACTGGCGCCGCAATGCTGGGTTTTCTGGCAATCCGGGGGCGGTTTGATCGCACAATTCGAGGGCGATCCGACAGCGACCGAGTTGTACGAGGCCGAGGATATTGGCGAAGAGATGTTGTGCTACGGACCGGATGTAGGGGTCTGAAATGGTCGCAGGTCTTCATAGTCCAGCATGACGTGAAGTTGAAACGCGGGCCTTTCGGTTAGCCGTTCATAGTATCGACGCAAATGCGGTAACGGTGCGCGGACGATGTCGATATCGTAGTAGCGGTAAAGGACGTGGCCGAACTGTATATCCGCCAGTGTAAAATGCTCACCCGCAAGGAACGTGTTTTGGTCCAGCTCCTTGTCTGCGATTGCCAGTTTGATTTCCAAATCGCTGACGGCCCGATGGATCGCTGTTTGGTCCTGCTGTTCAACGGGTGTTCGCACAATTTGCCAGAACACCGGAACGGTAAACGCCATCGCCACGTTGAGTTTCGCCCATTCGGCCCATTTGTCGATCGTGGCGCGCCGGGTAGGATCTGAAGGCCAGAATGCCTGTTCGCCATATTGGGTGGCCAGATATCGCAGGATGGCGCCGGTTTCCCAAAGCGGTGGGTTGTCGCCATCTTGCAGGACGGGGATGGTTTTGTTTGGGTTCAGTGCCCGAAACGCTGCAGTGTCCAGCCCGCCGAAGCGATGGCCAAGATCGTGACGCTGGTATTCTAGGCCAAGCTCACCCACGCACCACATTAGGGCCTGAACGTTCGAGGATGTTTTACGGCCCCAGATCGTCAACATCGGTCAGAACAACGATCCCTGATCAGGAGGTGCCTGTTTGGATTTCTTGGGTGGCGCCTTGCCCGCAGCCCCGGTCCTGAGGCGACCGTCAGCGAATTCGATCTCAAGAACAGCGTGACCGGAGGCTTGAGCTTTGGTTGTGATGACCTCTCCTTCGGCGCGCACGACGGCGTAGCCACGCCCGAGCGTCGCCTTGTAGCTCAGCGTTTCACGTAGGCGGTCGGTGGCGTCCATCTGCTGGCGCAGGCGGTCCAATCGCGTGGATTGCCCGGTGTTCAGGCGTTCGGATAGGCGATTCAGAGCGTCGCGCCGTGTTTCCAGCTCGCGCTGGATCGGGCGCAGTGACAGGCGTGAGGACAGGTTGCGCCAGCGATCGCGGCGGGTTTCGACAAAGCTGCGCAGGGTCGAGGGGCGCAGACGCGCCGCACTGTCCAGCAGTTTGACGCGGCGGTTCTGAACACCCCGGATCAGCGCGTTGGGCAGGCGTTCCGAGATTTGGTCGAGCCTTTGGCGCGGGCTTTCCAGCAGTGTATCGGGGCGGGGCAGGGCTCGGGACAGGTCGCGCAGACGCTGGCTGCGGCGTTGCACGGCATCCGTGGAGGCGCGCGACAGGCGGGCCCCTTGTTCGTTGGTCCAAGCCAGCAGTTCCATGCGGACCGGTACGGCAAGTTCGGCAGCGGCGGTTGGCGTAGGCGCGCGGCGGTCCGAGACATAGTCGATCAGGGTGGTGTCCGTCTCGTGCCCGACGGCCGAGATCAGCGGGATTTCTGAGGCTGCAGTCGCGCGCGCGACGCTTTCTTCGTTGAAGCCCCAGAGGTCTTCTATGGACCCACCGCCGCGCGCGACGATAATCAGGTCGGGTCGCGGGAGGGCCCCGCCCGGTGTGAGTTGATTGAAGCCTTCGATGGCGCGGGTCACTTCGGGGGCACAGTTTGCCCCCTGAACCGCGACGGGCCAGATCAGTACTTTGCGCGGGAACCGATCACGCAGCCGATGCAAGATGTCTCGGATCACCGCACCGGAGGGCGAAGTGACAACGCCGATGATCTGCGGCAAGTAGGGCAGGGGTTTCTTGCGTTCAGCCGCAAACAAGCCTTCGGATTCGAGCTGCTTTTTGCGCTTTTCCAGCAATGCCATCAGCGCGCCTTGCCCGGCGACGGCGACTTCATCGACATTCAGGTTGTATTTCGACTGGGCTCCAAAAGCTGTCAGGCGCCCGGTGACGACAACCTCGAGGCCTTCTTCGGGAACAACTGAAAGACCAGAAATCTGCCCTTTCCAAGTTGTGCAGGCCAGCACGTTCCGGTCGTCCTTTATGTCGTAATACAGATGACCCGAACGGGCCTTGAACACGCGGCCCACTTCTCCACGCACACGGATTCGGCCAAAGGTGCCCTCGAGCGTGCGCTTCACCTCGCCTGAGATGTCCGAGACAGTGTATTCGGGGGTGTTCTGACCCGGAATCGGGTCATCTAGCAGGTCGGACATTTCAGCGCCTTGTGTCAAATCTCTGCGCAGCTTAGAACGCCGCGCAGGCAAGGCCAAGCAGATCGGAGCGTTTCATGAATATCCTCATTCTCGGCAGCGGTGGACGCGAGCACAGTCTGGCTTGGGCGGTGATGCAAAACCCCAAATGTGATCGCCTGATTGTGGCGCCGGGGAATGCCGGGATCGCCCAGATCGCAGAGTGCGCGGCGGTGGACATTGAGAATGGCGGTGCTGTGGTCAACTTTGCCGAGGAAAACGCGATTGATTTCGTGATCGTTGGCCCCGAAGCGCCTTTGGCCGCAGGGGTCGCTGACCGGCTGCGCGAAGCGGGTGTGCTGGTTTTCGGGCCCTCGGCAGAAGCGGCGCGGTTGGAGGCCTCAAAAAGTTTCACCAAGGAAATCTGTGACGCATCCGGCGCGCCGACGGCGGCTTATGCCCGGTTCGCCGAGGCTGAGCCCGCCAAGGAATACATCCGTGCGCAGGAGGCCCCGATTGTGGTCAAGGCCGATGGGCTGGCTGCCGGGAAGGGCGTGATCGTTGCGATGGACGAGCAAACCGCCCTGGACGCGATTGACGACATGTTCGGCGGAGCCTTTGGTGGCGCGGGGGCCGAAGTGGTGATCGAGGAGTTCATGGAGGGCGAGGAGGCGTCTCTGTTCGTGCTCTGTGACGGAGAGGATATCCTGTCGATCGGCACAGCGCAGGATCACAAGCGCGTCGGCGAGGGCGATACCGGGCTGAACACAGGGGGTATGGGCGCCTATTCTCCGGCCCCGGTGCTGAGCGCCGAGATCGAGGCCCTTGCGATGGATCAGATCGTGCGCCCGACGGTGGCCGAGATGAAGCGGCGCGGGACTCCGTTTCAGGGTGTGCTCTACGCCGGTTTGATGATCAGGGATGGTCAGCCCAGATTAGTGGAGTACAACGTGCGGTTCGGAGATCCCGAATGTCAGGTACTGATGATGCGCCTTGGCGCTCAGGCCATGGACCTGATGCACGCGGCGGCCGAGGGTCGCTTGTCTGAGACGCGGGTGAACTGGGCCGACGATCACGCCATCACGGTCGTGATGGCGGCAAAGGGGTATCCTGGTTCTTATGAAAAAGGCACTGTGATCAACGGCCTGGGCGATCTGGCCGAGGATAGTAGCAACATGGTATTCCACGCGGGGACAAAAGCGGCTGAAGGCAAGGTTCAGGCCGCGGGTGGCCGCGTTCTGAATGTGACTGCGCGTGGGGAAACGCTGCAAGACGCACGCGACCGGGCGTATGACATGGTTGAAGGTGTTGATTGGCCTGAAGGGTTCTTCCGTCGCGACATCGGCTGGCGCGCGCTTTAACTCAGTAGTCGGGCTGCGCCCGGCTTGATGATTTCGGGGCGAGGGGCCAGCCCCTCGCGCTCCCCGAGGTATTTATGGCCAGATGAAGATCGGATCAGCACTTTAGTGCGTTGGCCAGATCTTTGAGACTGTTGAGTGGTCCGAGGTCTTTTTGTCGCCAGCCTTTGCTGTACGAGACGCCTATGATCCGCGACCAGTCGGCGCTGGCGAGGATCAGCTCAGGGTGTGTTTCGCATTGGCGCAGGCCGCCTGAAATAAAATCTTCACCGATCCTGTGATTGGTAAGGCCAGGGATTGTCGCGATTTCAATGAGTTCACCGTCTTTGTAACGCCAGATGCGCAGAGTTTTCGCAAGGTGTGGGCGGTCGACATAGGCGATCTCGACATGTCCATCACCATCCAGATCGGCGGCACCGATGGGGGCGAGCCAGCGGTTGCGCGTGCCGATATGGGGGGTGGCGGCGATTTTTTGACCATTGACGTCATAGATCGCCAGTTGAGCACCCGTATGCTGCTGGGTCTCTACAACGATGACTTCGGGCAACCCGTCCTGATCGATATCGGCCAGGCGTGGGGCAAGATCTTCGAATACGCGGTCTTCAGGCAGACGTATTGTAACGGTCGAGCGTTTGGAGCTATCGACTTTTCGCCGCGCCGCCGAGGAAAGACTTGTACCGACGCCGATTTCCAAAGCACCGTATTCGATGGCGTCGCCAAGCACCCCATGGGCGTAGCGTGTTGTTGGTTCCGTGAAGCGAGCAGATACTTTGGTTTCGCCGCTGGCTGCGGGCATATTCCCCGTTAGCCAAATGCAAACCATCAGAACAGCGCCGCGCGCCCGACGGTGCCAAAGGCGGTTGGGCTGGCGCGGCGCATCAGGGTGCATCAGATCTGCTTTTCGGGCATCTGCACAACCAGACCATCCAGCGCGTCGGTGACCTTGATCTGACAGGTCAGGCGCGAGCGGGTCGGGTCGGGTTCATAGGCGAAGTCCAGCATGTCTTCTTCCATGTCGTCCTTGGCGGGGATTCTCTCGACCCAGTCAGGATGAATATAGACGTGGCAGGTTGAGCAGGCGCAGGCGCCGCCGCAATCGGCCTCGATGCCGGGGATGTTGTTGTCGCGGGCCCCTTCCATGACCGTCAGCCCGTTGGCGACGTCGACTGTATGTTCGGTACCGCTGTGCTCGACATAGGTGATCTTTGCCATTGCTTGCGTCTTCCTTTTGCGATGTTCGAGAGCTTTCTTAGTGAAGGGAATTAGGTGATTCCAGTGGCAATTGCGACTCTGGATGCCGTGTTTGGATTTTTGCGGCTTTGGTAAGGCTAAGTTTGCGTGCCTGGCGACGCGATTGCAGGGAAACACTGAGAAAACGAATTTGCCTGATGAGTGCTACCAGCGCCCGGACGCGCCCCCGCCACCAGATCGACCGCCGCCGAAACCGCCCCCGCCAGAGCTTTGGGAAACCTGAGGGATATAGTAGCTGGTTTCTTCAGCGTAATCGCATTTTAGGCATTCGATCCGGCGAATACCCGAACCGGCCCTCGTTGTACTTGCGGAGAGCGTGATGCGTCGCCTCTGGCGCAGACTGCGGTTCCCACATTTTGGGCAGGTTCGAAGTCGTACCAGACCATCACTTATGAAATTGCGGCCTTTGAGCATCATAATCATCATGGCAAAGAGGCCAAATATCCAGAGACCTAGATCATCATTTGTTTTCTTGGCGGGCGCGGCCTCGCCAGTGCGAAAAGGCTTTATGATCTGATCTATGATAGCCGTAGTGCCGGCCTTGATCCCGATTGCATAATTGTTTGCTTTGAAGGCCGGGAGGAATTGCGTGTCAACAATGCGTTCCGCGGCGTGATCCCAGTCGCGCCCATAGGCGGCGCCAAGCTCGATTCGCATAGCCCGGTCATCCCGTAAGACCATCACAAGCACACCATCGTTTCGAGAAGCGTCGCCGATCCCCCAGTGGTCAAAAAGCCCGGTGGCAAACTGTTCGAGCGTCAGACCGTCGGCATAGTCGCCTTGAGTGCGCAGTGTCAGGATGGTCATTTCGACCCCTGTCTCGCGTTTGAGCCCATCTAGTTGCTCAGCAAGTGCCTCCTCGTCCAACGGGCTGAGCAAATTGGCAAAGTCGTTGACGGTCGTGCTTTGATAGTCGGGATAAGTTTGCCCAAATGCAGTATTGGCCCAAATCATTAATAAGACGAAAACAATTCTCATGGCTGCCCGCGTGTTTTTCGGAAGCGTATCACCGAGCGACACAATAGCAACCGGGATATGGCCCGACCCTGGAAGGTTGTGTGTCAAATGCCGATGATGGTTTTCGGTAACGATTACCGCCTGAACAATACCCCCTGCGACTGCCGGTCCCGATGATCCCCGCGCAGTTCTGCATGTAAGGCTCGGCCTGCCTGCACGCTGGGTCGGGCGCTCATCATGTCCAGCCAGCGGGTGAAATGCGGTTTGTCCTCAAGCACCTGTTGCTGGCCTTCCCATAGGCTGGCCCAGCCCCAGATCGACATGTCGGCGATGGAGTAGAAATCGCCGGCGACGTATTCGTTTTCGGCCAGCCTGCGGTCGAGCACGCCGTAGAGACGCCCGACCTCACTGCGATAGCGGTCTTTCGGATAGGAATGGTCTTGTGGCGGGTCTAGATGTGGAGCGTATTTAAGGAAGTGATGCGCTTGGCCGGCCATCGGGCCTACGCCGCCCATTTGCCACATCAGCCATTCCTCGACTGCGATCCTGTCACGTTCGGTATTGCCGTAGAATCGCCCGGTCTTGCGGGCGAGGTACATCAGGATCGCGCCGCTTTCGAACACCGAAATAGGCGCGCCGTCAGGGCCGTCCGGGTCGACGATGGCGGGCATGCGGTTATTGGGCGAGATCTTTAGAAACTCGGGATCGAACTGGTCGCCCTTGCCGATGTTGATTAAGTGGGTTTTGTAGGGCAGCTCCATCTCTTCCAGCGCGATGGACACTTTCCAGCCGTTGGGCGTGGGCCAGAAATAGAGATCAATCATGGGGCCTCCTTGAATTTGGGCGATCATGAAGCTTTCTGCACAAACGGCAAGAGCGCGCGTGGCTGTGTTACGAAAGCGTGACCGGTGATCAGTCGGGCTTGACGTGTTCCGGGGCGGGGCGTAAACGCATCTTCATTCATGTGGCGATTTGTTACCGGATTGCGGGCCACGTTAAACAACACCGCTAAAAGGTCAGGATGAAAGACCCCTTTCGCTTGGCCGCGTCTGGGGTTTTTTGTTTGCCTCCAATGCGGGGCTGAAAGGAATGAGATGAGCGAGAGCTGGAACAAACGCACCCAAGCCGTCCATGGCGGCATCCGTCGCAGTCAGTACAATGAGGTTTCTGAGTCGATCTTTCTGACGCAGGGGTTTGTCTACGATAACGCCGAGCAGGCCGAGGCCCGGTTTATCGAAAGCGGCCCGGATGAGTTCATCTATGCCCGCTACGGCAACCCCACCGTGTCGATGTTCGAGCAGCGTATCGCAGCTTTGGAAGGCGGCGAGGATGCGTTTGCCACCGCTTCAGGTATGGCCGCTGTGAACGGTGCGCTGACTTCGATGCTGCAGGCGGGCGACCATGTGGTTTCAGCCAAGGCGCTTTTTGGGTCCTGTCTGTATATCCTCGAAAACATCCTGACGCGTTATGGCGTTGAGGTGACCTTTGTAGACGGCACCGATCTGGACGCGTGGGAGGCCGCGATCCGGCCTGACACCAAGGCAGTGTTTTTTGAATCCATGTCGAACCCGACGCTTGAAGTGATCGACATCACGTCCGTGTCGAAGCTGGCCCATGCGGTGGGTGCGGTTGTAATCGTGGACAACGTGTTCTCGACACCCGTGTTCTCGCGCGCGATCGAACAGGGAGCCGACGTGGTGGTCTATTCGGCGACCAAGCATATCGACGGGCAGGGCCGGGCGCTGGGCGGCGTGATCATCGGCACCAAGGAATTCATCCGTGGCACGGTCGAGCCTTACATGAAGCACACCGGCGGTGCGCTTAGCCCGTTCAGCGCTTGGATCATGGTCAAAGGTCTTGAAACCATGGCCCTGCGCGTAAACGCGCAAGCCGATAGCGCGCAAACGATCGCAGAAGCTTTAGAAGGGCATTCTGCACTGGAGCGGACTCTGTATCCCGGGCTGAGAACCCATGCGCAAAACGCGTTGGTGCAAGAGCAGCTGGGCGGCAAGGGCGGTACGGTTCTATCGCTGGACATCAAGGGCGGCAAAGCGGCAGCGTTTGCGTTCCTGAATGCGCTGACGATCCCTGTGATCTCGAATAATTTAGGCGATGCCAAGTCGATCGCAACGCACCCGGCCACCACAACGCACCAGCGTCTGAGTGACGAACAACGCGATGAGTTGGGTATCACGCCGGGCCTGATCCGCCTTTCGGTTGGGCTTGAGGATGCCGGTGATTTGCTGGCGGATATCCAGCGCGCGCTAGACGTATCTCAGGGCTAGTGTTGCGCCGGGAATGCACCATCAGGCGGATGTGATCCGCCTGATCCGGCGCATTTGGTTGTAAAATGACGATTTCTTGCCTCGAATTTCGATCCGGACTGCTATTCCGCGCGTATCGTTCAGGACTGGTAATTAAACCTCGGTGGTATATAACCGTCGGCCTAGCAAGGGATCCGTGCCAATGAACATTCATCCGCGCGACATCAACGAGACACCCGATCACGATCAGGCCGCAGCGGCGCTCAAGGTGCTGCGCGAATGGGCGAAATCAGCCTCGGCGGCCGAGATCAGTCAACTGGACCCGGCCATTGCGCAGCTTGTCCCGGGGCTGTTGCCGTCAAACTATCCAGCCCTGTCGCGCGAATATCCCCACGAGTTTGAGGCGGATGCAGCCTACAAGGCCACATTGCCGGATCTGCAAAACGGTCCATCCAGCCTGATCCGGGGTTCGAAGCAGCAAATCCAGCATGTCGGCATCTCGAATTTCCGCCTGCCGATCCGGTTCCATCGCAAAAGCGGTGCCGAGCTGACACTTGAGACCTCGGTCACCGGGTCTGTCAGCCTTGAGGCCGAGAAGAAGGGCATCAACATGTCTCGGATCATGCGGTCCTTCTACAAGCACGCCGAGCGCACCTTTAGTTTTGAGGTGATGGAGGCAGCGCTGAACGACTATCTGACTGATCTGGATAGTTTGGATGCGCGCATACAGATGCGGTTTTCCTATCCCGATCGGATTGAGAGCCTGCGTTCGGGCTTGTCCGGATACCAATATTACGACATCGCGCTGGAACTGGTCGATCAAGGCGGAGAACGTCTGAAGATTATGCATCTGGACTATGTCTATTCGTCCACATGCCCCTGTTCATTGGAACTGAGCGAACACGCGCGCGCAACCCGCGGGCAGCTGGCGACGCCGCATTCCCAGCGCTCGGTGGCGCGGATTTCGGTGGTTATCGATTGCAACGCCGATTGTCTGTGGTTCGAAGATCTGATCGCGCTGTGCCGCCGCGCTGTGCCGACCGAAACTCAGGTGATGGTCAAGCGCGAAGATGAACAGGCCTTTGCCGAACTGAACGCGGCCAATCCCATATTCGTGGAAGATGCCGCGCGTCTGTTCTGCGCCGAGCTGCAGGCCGATCATCATGTCGGCGATTTCCGTGTGATCGCCAGCCATCAGGAAAGCCTGCACAGCCATGATGCGGTCTCGATTCTGACCGAAGGTCCAACCTTCGAATCCGCGAGCCTGGACCCGCGTTTGTTCACGACGCTGTTTCATGTGGGCTGATTGACCCTGCGGAAGCTGCTGGAAAAACAGTCAAAAATCCTGCATGGGCGCTTTTTTGCCGCAATGCAGCAGGAATTGCTGCATCTGCACCTTGAATTGCGCTACATTGTCCCCGAGTGCAGCTGCTGCGCATCCGTAAAAACCGGGTCGCGCAGCCCGAAAGGAAACCGGGACGTGCAACGCCTTGGACCGCCAACCTGCAAATCCGCCCGGACGATTGGGGCGGGCGGGGTCCTTTACTCATCTACCCGCTGCCTCGGTTTTATCAGGAGAGACATGCAATGAATCCGATTACTCAACCGCTTGAGTTTCAGGCAGCGGCCATCCGGATGGCCGGTTACGCAATGGCCAGTCAGATTGAGATCATGCAGATCATGACCCGCGCGGCGTTTGATCTGCCGACGACACCTCTGCACGGACTGAAGACAGCCGAGGCACCCGCACCGGTTGCCCGCGAAGTGGCGACACCAGCAACGCGAAAGCCAGCCAGACCGGCTGCAAAAGCCAAGGTTGCAGTAAAGCCTAAAGAGGCGCCGAAACCCAAAGCAGCACCAAAGCCGAAGGCGGCGGCTAAGCCTGTGGCGGCACCAGCGCCGAAAACGGCGGCTCCTAAGGTTGCGGCCGCTGCACCCAAGGCGGCCCCGGCCGCCAAAACGGCTGTGAAAGCAGCACCGGCGAAGGCCAACGTATCTGCGAAACCCACCTCGAAAGCGGCCAAGCCAGTATCAACGGCGGCCAAGCCGGTTGCGGAGTTCAAATCTTCAGCACAAGCCAAGGCGCAACCGGCAGCCGCAGCGCCGAAAGCATCAGCAAACACGGCAAAAGCGGCGCCCAAGGCACCTGCGGTAGCTAAGCCCGCCCCGGCCAAGCCCGCCCCGGCAAAAGCTGCGCCTCAGGCCAAAGCGGCTCCGAAACCTGCCGCTGCAAAACCTGCGACGAAGAAACCCGCAGCTGCGTCGGCTGAGCAGGCCAAACCGGCACCGCGTCGTGCACGCGCCCCGTCGAAGCCACCCGCGATGCCGGGCGTTGAGATAAAATCCGACAGTTAACACGGATCATCTGCTTGACACCGTCGGGCTGGCGCGCCAACGCTGCCCGTCATGATGGATCTTCGCCCGGTCGGATATGTGATTGGCCTGCTGGTCGCCATTCTAGGGGCGACCATGCTGCTGCCCATGCTTGTCGACATGATCGAGGGGCGGGGCGAGTGGCATGTTTTCTTTGAAAGCGCGGTCATAACACTGCTGACCGGCAGTGTTCTTGCGATGAGTTGTTCCAACGGAGTGGGCGAAGGTCTGACCATCCGTCAGACCTTTTTGCTGACCTCGGGTGTCTGGGTGGCGTTGCCGGTTTTTGGCGCAATTCCGTTTCTGTTCGGCGAAACTGAACTGCGTTTCGTCGATGCCTATTTCGAGGCGATGTCGGGGCTGACCACCACAGGTTCAACCGTGATCTCGGGGCTCGACGAATTGCCACAGGGCTTGTTGCTCTGGCGGGGCGTTTTGCAATGGTTGGGGGGCATCGGAATCATCGTCGTGGCGATGGTGTTCCTACCCGAGCTGCGCGTTGGTGGGATGCAGATCTTCCGCTCGGAAGGGTTTGAAACCATGGGGAAAATTCTGCCCCGCGCGCAAGAGATCGCCGGGCAGATTTCCTTGATCTACGTATTTCTGACGGTGGTCTGCGCATTGGTCTATGCCGGTTTCGGCATGAGCTTTTTTGACGCCGTCGTACATGCCATGACCACAATCGCGACGGGCGGGTTTTCAAACTATGACAGCTCTTTCGCCCGGTTTTCGGGACCTCTGGAATATGCCGCTGCCATCTTCATGATCCTCGCGGCGCTGCCATTTGTGCGGTATGTGCAATTGGCCAATGGTCACACAAGCTCGTTGTGGAAAGACAGCCAGATTCGGGCGTTTCTGGCAACCATCGTGGTTCTGGTTGTGATTATGTCGATCTTCCTGACTTCGGTCTTTCCGCACCATTGGGAGCAGGCGTTCCGCGAGTCGCTGTTCAACATCACATCGATCATTTCGGGCACAGGGTACGCGAGTGTCGACTATATGGGCTGGGGCAGTTTTCCGGTCATGTTGTTCTTCCTGATCGGATTGATTGGCGGTTGCGCGGGGTCCACCGCGTGTTCGATCAAGGTGTTCCGCTATCAATTGCTGTTTGCGTCGATTAAAACCCAGCTCAGCCGAATTCGTTCGCCGCATGGTGTGTTCGTGCCGCGCTATGATGGACGACCGATCAGTCGCGACGTGCTGACCTCGGTCATGAGTTTCTTCATGTTCTTTGCACTATCGATGGGGGTTCTGTCGTGGGCGCTGGCCCTGACTGGGTTGGACTTTATCACCTCGGTATCGGGGGCCGCGACGGCACTGGCTAATGTGGGGCCGGGACTGGGGGAACAGATCGGGCCAGCAGGCAACTTTGCGGGGCTGAATGACGGTGCCAAGTGGCTGCTGACGATCGGGATGCTGGTCGGACGCCTTGAACTGCTGGCTGTCTACGCAATCTTTACCGTTCAATTCTGGAGAGGCTAATGAAACGACCCCTTGGGGCGCAGATCTCGCACATGCTTAAGGATCGTGGCGTTGACGTGATCTTTGGCATACCGGGCGTGCATAATCAGGAGATGTATCGCGGTATCGAAGAGGCCGGGATCACGCATGTTCTGGCCCGGCACGAGCAGGGGGCCGGTTTCATGGCCGATGGATATGCCCGCGCGTCTGGCAAGCCGGGGGTGGCCTATGTGATCACCGGACCGGGCCTGTGCAACATCATGACGCCGATGGGGCAGGCTTATTCGGATTCGGTGCCGATGCTGGTGTTGTCTTCTTGCCTCGAAGAGACACAAGCACTGCGTGGCCAATTGCATCAGATGAAGGATCAGCGCGCTGCGGCCGAGACAGTTACAGACTGGTCCTGTCAGGCGAACAATGCCCAGGCTGCCTATGGTCTGATCGAGCGCGCCTTCGAAGAGTTTGAGCTGTCGCGCCCGCGACCGAAACACATTCAGGTACCCATCGCGCAATTGGAGGCCGAGGCAGCGCCTGCACCTTTTCCAAACCAAACTGCCTTGCGCAACCAGACTGTTCCACCGGATGTGGCACCGGTTCTGTCGCTGCTGAATATCGCGCAGCGGCCTTTGTTCATATTAGGCGGCGGGTGCCGGTCTAACCTTTGGCGACAGATCCTGACCCAGTTGGGGGCGGCGTGCTTCACGACGTATGCCGGTCGCGGGCTGGCCGGGTCCGATTATCCGCTGGATTTCGGATCGATGCTGCCACGACCGGGCAGCGCCAAAGTAATTGCCTCGGCTGATCTTGTCGTTGTTGTCGGTGCTGAACTGGGCGAGGTTGATCTGTGGCGCCATGATCTGGGCCACAACGCAACTATGGTGCGTGTTGATCTGGACCCGCAAGTGCTGTCAGACCACCATCGTGCGGCTGTCAAACTGCAGGCAGATGGTGAGAGTTTTGCGCATGCGCTGTGGGCAGTGTCCGATCAGGTAAAACCAGCCGCTGGTTGGTCTGCGGACGAGGTGCGCGAGGCGCGCGCGCGCTGGCGGGCCGAGGTAGATGCCGAGCGCCCGGGCATTGTCCCCGTGGTCGATGCACTCAGGGCGGCCATGCCCTTGGATACGATGATTTATTCGGACATGACCCAATTCGCGTATGTCGCGAAAGAAGTCTGGGACATGGGCTTTCCTTATCATTGGCACCACCCGACTGGATTTGGCACGCTGGGGTACGCCCTGCCAGCCGGGATCGGTGGTGCAGTAGCACGGCGGGGCAAACCCACAGCGGTCATCGCGGGTGACTATGGTTTTCACTACACAATGCAAGAGCTTGGGGTTGCTGTCGAACTCGGCCTGCCGCTACCCATCATTCTGTGGGACAATGGTAAACTCAAAGAGATTGAAGAGAGCATGGTGCGCGGACAGATCGCGCCTAATGCGGTGATCGCGCGAAACCCGGATTTCTGCAAACTGGCCGAGGCGTTCGGGGCGCTGTCAGCTGCACCGAAGACGCTGGATGAGATGCAGGCCGCAGTGCGCGCCGCCTTTCAGGCCGAGGTTCCCACATTAATACGGGTCACACCGGATATCCTGTAAACCTATGAAAAAAGGCGTGCACCTTCGTACAGCGCCTTTTCCCTGAACCTGATTGTTCAGTCCCAGCAGTGCACCAGAACGGTCATTCCGTTGGCTCTGCGGCTCAGTTCGTTGGGTGAAATCTGGGCTGAGCCTTGCGCGGGCTGACCTGAGATGCCCGCCTTGGTCAGAACCTCGGTCAGACGTGCCACATTCGCCGCAAGGCTGACCGAGTCGGGCAGGGTACGCCCTTCGGAAGGCGCAGGTAGCAACATGCCAACAACGCTGCCGCTATCGTCAAAAACAGGTCCTCCCGCGTCGCCGGGCTGGGCGGACAGTGCAAGGCGTTTGACGCCATCTTCTCCATTCAGGCCGCGGATATCAGCGATTTCGCCAAAGGTCAGAGTAGGGGCACCCAACGCGCCTTCGTAAGAAAAGCCCGAAACAGCGACCTGAGACTGAATACGCGGAACGCCCGCGCGGAACTCGGCAACACTGATCGGGGAAAGGGTCTGGCTAGGACGCAGCACAGCGACACCAAGGTCGGCATCCTGCCAAGCCAGCTGAACCTCTTGGTCACCGTCCAGCGTGATGCGGGTGCAGCTTTCAGCGGCCTCGGTGACCGTCAGAACCGTACCATCAGCGTCGGCGAAGAAGCCCGATCGCGATAGCCGCGGTTTGCGGATTTGCAGTCCAGACATCAAATCGATGCGCTGGTCAGCATCCGCTCCGGCACCGGCATCCAGTACGGCATCGGTCGTGGCAAAGCTTGCACGCATCGCGGCCAAAACTCGAGCGCGGCGAGCCTCATCCCCGGCTGGCCAGACCAGCGTGAAACCTTTGATCTTGCCGTCTTTCAGAGCTGCTTGCGTGAACGAGGTCATGCCATTTCCGCGCCCTTCAATCGTGAAGCTGTTGCCACGCAGGCTGCGCTCACCGTCCAGAGGAACGATTTCAAGCGACTGCATCACTTGATAGAGCGCCCGCAGGGTTGCGGCAGAGCCTTCCTGCGAGATCAGCAGCGCCTTGGCGTCCAGATCAGAAGTGGGGTTGAAATGGGCAAAGGGTGCCTCGTAACGTTCGAAGCCCAAGACGCCCATTGGCATATCCAGTTCGATCCCGGCTTGCGGGTCGGAATAGCGTGCCATCCCGACGCTGATCAGTGGAGCGTTGTAGTCATCCATCAGGGTTTTGCGCTGCAGCGTGGTCAGAACGCCAGTCGCGTCGAACCCGTTGGAACGTTGCCAATCGCCCATCGAGCGGCGGGTGCCCTGACCAAAGGCTCCGTCAATTGTTGAATTGTAGAACCCGGCTGCCTGCAACGCGGTTTGCAGGTCTCTGCGCTCTTGCGCGGTCAAAAGGCGTTCGCCTTGCAGAGCCTGCGAACGGGTTTCATCTGCGTCCTGCAGGGTAAGACCGGCCAAGGGCTGCTCTGGCTGCGGCTCGGGCTGGATCGGGGCGGTGACGACGCCGCGGTTCAGGATGTTGGCACCGATGGGCCAGAACTGTTGCCCCAGCGCGCTGGAGAATGCGATGAAACTGTCCGATGGGATCTGACGCTCGGCCCGGTAAACGCGCAGCACCTGTTCGGCGTCGTCGCGTAAATAGGGCCCGATAACAATGGCATACCAGCCGGAATTCAGCCGAAACCCGTTCACATCGGGCAGTGCGTTCGCATAGACCTGCGCCCGTTCTTGCGCCTCGCGCAGCGACGGCTGTGCCTCGATCTGAACAAAGACGCCCGCATCTTGCTGGGCAAAAGCGGCGCGCAGGCCGAAGAGGATAAAGAATGTAATAACCGTAAATACGCGTGTCATTGTCTGCCCGTGTTCTGCAGTGTTTTCACTTTGGCGCAGATTACGCGGAATCGCGGTCCGATTGCCATGCCCGGAATACGGGGAATTCTGTGTGTGGCCGCTCAGCGACAGAGTGGCCGTTTGGCCCGTTGACGCCCTTGGATGCCTTGCATAGGAAGGGCCGAACCCACCGGAACCGGGCGCTTGGGCGTCCAAGGGAATTGTCATGACCGAACCCAAAAGCGCACCACGTTCATTTCAAGAGATTATCCTAAGGCTTCAGACCTATTGGGCGTCGAAAGGTTGTGCGATCCTACAGCCCTATGACATGGAGGTCGGCGCGGGTACGTTCCATCCGGCAACCACCCTGCGCGCGTTGGGGTCCAAGGCCTGGGCCGCGGCCTACGTTCAGCCCTCGCGTCGCCCGACAGACGGACGTTATGGCGAAAACCCGAACCGGTTGCAGCATTACTATCAATACCAGGTGCTGATCAAACCCAGTCCGCCTGATTTGCAGGAACTGTATCTGGGCAGCCTTGAGGCCATCGGCATCGATATGGACCTGCACGACATCCGTTTTGTCGAGGATGACTGGGAAAGCCCCACTCTGGGTGCGTGGGGTCTGGGATGGGAGGTCTGGTGTGACGGCATGGAAGTCAGCCAGTTCACCTATTTCCAACAGGTCGGCGGCCATGACTGTGCGCCGGTTTCGGGTGAGCTGACCTATGGTTTGGAACGTCTGGCCATGTATGTGCTGGGCATCGACCATGTGATGGACATGCCCTTCAACGATCCTCAGTCGCCCAGCCCGCTGACCTATGGCGACATCTTCAAGCAGACCGAAGAGGAATACGCCCGCTGGAACTTCGATATTGCCAATACCGAGGTCCTGCTGCGTCATTTCGAAGAGGCTGAAACCGAATGCGCGACCATTCTGGCGCAGGAACATGACGACCCGAAGACGGGCAAGCGCATCATCATGGCGCATCCCGCATATGATCAGTGCATCAAGGCCAGCCACATCTTCAACTTGCTGGACGCCCGCGGGGTGATTTCGGTTACCGAAAGACAGGCCTATATCGGCCGCGTTCGCGCATTGGCCAAGCAATGCGCCGATGCGTTCGTGCAGACCGAGGCTGCCGGGTTCGAAGCTTGATGCAGCGCCTAGGCCAGTCCGGGCAACAACGCCTTCAGGCCGTCTGCGATCATGCTGATTGCGATAGCCGCAAGGATCATGCCCATGAAGCGGCTCATTATCACGCGAGCATTGTCCGACAGCCGCTTAGCCAACGCCGATGCGTTCCAGAACGTGATCAAAAGCAAGGCCACCACGAACAGAAATACACCTGCATAGACAACGGCTTCGACCGGGGTTTTGATGTGGTGCGCATAAAGGATCAGTGTTGTGATTGTTCCGGGGCCGACCAGAATGGGAAAAGCCAAGGGATAGAACGCAACGGTCTCGGGCGCGGGATAGGATTTCTTTTCTCCGTCGGTTCCGTGATGCGAGCTGCTCTCGTTCCCGTTCAGCATGTTCAGGCCGATCATCAGTACAACGAGGCCACCGGCGACGCGCAGGTCATCGACGCTGATGCCAAAGAGCCCAAGCGCTTGACTGCCGATCGCAGCGAAGGCGCCACCGAGGATCGTGCAATAAAGCGCAGTCTTCACAGCCACTTTGCGTTGATCCGAAATGGGCAGGTCTTGCGTAACACTCAGGAACACAGGCAAGTTGGTAATCGGATTCATGATTGCAAAAAGCGCGCCAAAGAATCCGACGGCAAGAGTGGTTTCCATGCGAGTAGCCTCGTTTCTGACCGTACTGCTTGGGAACCTGTCTTATTTTCTATGAACTTGAAAGAGGTGGCGTAAACGATGACTGGAAAATTGGTTGCGCTAATCCTTCTGATTTCTGGCGTTCTGGCCGGTGCTGGCATGTATTACCTGCAGGTTTATGGGTTCTATTATGAGGTAGAACCGCGCCCGGGCCAGGATGTGGTCCTGCTGGCGCAAGGGGCGGAAGCGCCCGAAGCCATCGCCTATACTGGGTTTAAGGCCATTGACGCCGACAGCTCTCCGATCCGGTATCGGGCCTGTTTCGAAACCGAGTTGAGGCCGGATCAAATGGTGGATTTTATCCCTGTCGAGAACCCCGAGCCATTGACCGCGCCAGGGTGGTTTGATTGCTACGACGCAGTTGCGCTGGCCGACGTATTGAAATCGGGTCAAGCACAGGCTTTCTTGGGCACCAAGAACATCCATTATGGTGTCGACCGGATCGTTACCATTACACAGGATGGCAAAGGCTACGTCTGGCATGCGCTGAACAATTGCGGTGAAAAAGCCTATGACGGCACGGTTGTGGGCGAGGAGTGCCCACCCAGGCCCGAGGGCTGATGCAGATGGTCGTTGAGATACCGGAGTTCCTGACAGCAACGCTGGGCTTTGCGGTCTATCTGCTGGGGGCAGAGATCAACGCCCGTGTCGCACAATTGCGCAGCTTCAACATCCCCGAGCCGGTAACCGGGGGCCTTCTGGCCTCGCTCGTGGTATTGGCGCTGTATCTTGGTTTCGGCATTGAGCTATCCTTTGGCTTGACCGCACGAGACTTTCTATTGGTTCTGTTCTTTGCCGGGATTGGTCTAAATGCCCGTCTGTCCGATTTGATCGCGGGCGGCAAGCCTTTGCTTTTGCTTCTGATTTTGACGCTTCTGACCATCGTTGCGCAAAACGTGATCGGCGCAGTGGGGGCCGCGATGTTCGGTTATCCGGCGCAAGCCGGGGTGCTGTTCGGGTCTGCTGCGCTGATCGGGGGGCACGGAACTGCGATCGCCTGGGCCCCCGAAGTTGCGGGCGCCACCGGTTTGAGTGGCGCAACCGAGTTGGGGGTGGCCGTGGCCACATTGGGTCTCGTGCTGGCCGCTTTGGTCGGGGGGCCGATTGCGCGGCTGCTGATCGAAGGACGCAAGCTCAGCCCCGAACGACCCGGGGAAGAGCATACGGTGGGTTTGCCCAATGAGGTCGACCAGAAATCCGAGATTGATCATCTGACAATCATGCGGGTGCTGCTGTACCTCAACCTCGCGATCATTTCAGGCGCGATCCTGAGCGAAGCAATCAGCGCCGCAGGGCTGAAACTGCCGTTGTTTGTGCCCTGCCTTATCATGGGGATCGTGATTGCCAATCTCCGCGCCATGTTCGCGCCGAATGCCAAGCCGGTCTCACGCACGCCCTCGCTGGCGCTGATCTCGGAATTCGCGCTTGGTGCATTTCTGGCGATGTCGCTGATGAGCCTGCAACTGTGGACCATTGCCGAACTGGGCCTTGCGATAGCAGTAATCATGACCGCCCAGACCCTCTTTGCCGTGGTGTTCGTGATCTGGGTTCTGTTTCCGTTGATGGGATCGAATTACCGCGCCGCCGTTCTGGCCGCCGGGTTCGGGGGGTTCGCTCTGGGTGCTACCCCCACAGCTATCGCAAATATGACCGCTGTAACCAAGCGATATGGCCCGTCGCCTATTGCCTTTATCGTACTGCCCCTTGTATCCGCATTCTTTGTGGACATCGCCAATGCCATCGTCATTCAGACGATTGTCAATTTCTAAGGACCGAAAATGCCCGACCTGCTGATCGAACTGTTTTCCGAGGAAATCCCCGCGCGCATGCAGACCCGCGCCGGTGAAGACCTGAAAAAGCGGATCACCGATGGTCTGGTCGAAGGCGGTCTGACCTATGCCTCTGCCGCTGCACTGACGACGCCGCGTCGCCTGACGCTGGCGGTTGAAGGCCTGCTGGCGGAAAGCCCGACAATCCGCGAAGAACGCAAAGGCCCAAAGGTCGGCGCGCCTGACAAAGCCATCGATGGCTTTCTACGCGGCGCGGGACTGACCCGAGACCATTTGGAAGAGCGCGACACGCCCAAAGGCGCAGTGTATTTCGCCACCATTGAAAAGGCGGGTCGTCCAGCAGCTGAAATCATCGCCGAGGTCTTAGAAGCTACCATTCGAAACTTCCCCTGGCCCAAATCCATGCGCTGGGGGGCTGGATCGATGCGGTGGGTACGGCCCTTGCACTCGATCCTGTGCATCCTGACCGATGAAGCAGGTGCGCAGGTCGTGCCGCTTGCGATCGAAGGGATCACGTCCGGTGATACGACTGAGGGCCATCGTTTTATGGCCCCGAACCGGTTTACGGTGACCTCGTTCGAGGATTATGCCGCCAAGCTGAAACGCGCCTTCGTGGTGCTGTCGCCCGAAGAACGTGCCGAACATATCTGGAACGATGCCCAGAACATGGCCTTCGCCGCAGGTCTGGAAGTCGTCGACGACAAGGGGCTGCTGGCCGAGGTTGCCGGTCTGGTTGAATGGCCCGTTGTGCTGATGGGGCAGATCGACGAGGAGTTTCTTGAGCTGCCGCCCGAGGTACTGCAGACCTCGATGAAAGAGCATCAGAAGTTCTTTTCTGTGAAGAACCCCAAGACGGGGCGGATCGAGCGCTTCATTACCGTCGCCAATCGCGAGACCGCCGATAACGGCGCGACCATTTTGGCGGGGAACCAGAAGGTTTTGTCTGCCCGTCTGGCCGATGCGAAATTCTTCTGGGAGAACGACCTGCGCGTTGCCAAGTCGGACATCGCCCAATGGACCCGTGCGTTGGAGAATGTGACTTTCCACAACAAGCTGGGCACTCAGGCGGAACGCATCGACCGCATTGCCGCGCTGGCCCGAGAACTGGCCCCTGTGGTCGGGGCGGATGCGGATCAGGCCGAGAAAGCCGCGCGTTTGGCCAAGGCTGATCTGAACTCCGAAATGGTCTATGAATTCCCTGAACTTCAAGGGCTTATGGGGCGGTATTACATCGAAGCGGCAGGCGAGGATGCCGCAGTGGCCGCCGTTGCGCAGGAACATTACTCGCCGTTGGGGCCGTCGGATGATGTTCCGACCGCACCGTTGTCTGTGACAGTGGCGCTAGCCGACAAGCTGGACACGCTGACCGGGTTCTGGGCGATCGATGAGAAACCCACGGGTTCGAAAGATCCGTTTGCTTTGCGTCGTGCGGCGTTAGGGGTAATTCGACTAATCGTGAATAATGATCTGCGTCTTCGGTTGGACCGTTTTTTCGATAGTCAACTGGTTCGATCAGAACGCGCTATCAATGAGGCTTTGCCCGAAGCGAATATCCGCGATCTCCTGGAAGAAATCGCAAAACATGGTGTCTTTGGTGCTTCATTCCAGACTGTCAAAGAAAAGCTTGAAGGATCGGCCGCAGCAGCATTTCTTGAGCTTGAGAAAAAGGTTCCTGACGCGTCTGACGATCTTCTTTCTTTCTTCCACGACCGCCTCAAAGTCTTCCTCCGAGACGAAGGCATCCGCCATGATGTCATCGACGCTTGTATCGCGATGGAGGGGAATGACGACCTCAACCTGCTGGTCAAACGCGCCCGCGCTCTGAATGCGGTGATTGCGACCGAGGATGGAGAGAACCTCGTGCAGGGGTTCAAGCGTGCGAACAACATCCTGTCTCAGGCGGAAGAGAAGGATGGAGTCGAATACTCTTACGGCGCGGATGTGAAGTTTGCTGAAACTGACAGCGAAAAGGCACTGTTTGCAGCGCTTGACGCGGCAGAGGCCAAGATCGATCCCGCGCTGAATGCCGAGGATTTCCCGACAGCGATGGCGGCAATGGCCGAACTGCGCGGGCCGGTGGATGCGTTCTTTGAGGACGTGCAGGTCAATACCGATAATGACATTCTGCGCCGCAACCGTCTGAACCTGCTGAGCCAGATCCGTAAGGTCTGCTCTAGCGTTGCTGATCTGACCCGTATCGAGGGATAACGCCCTTGCGCCAAGGGCGCAGGGGCTTATGCTGCGGTGAAACCAAAAGGTGCCGCAGTGCAGAATAATCCGCATACCACGCTTATCACTCCAAAAGCGCCCGTTGCCGCCAATACCCATGGTGGCCGGGCAAAGTGCCTGCAAAGACTGGTCCGGCTGGACATGCCGGTGCCGCGGACCGTGGCCCTTTCTTTTGACGCGGTGCAGCGAATTGCCAAGGGTGACATTCCCGATATCGCGGCCATTCTGGAACAGTTCGACGCCGAGTCTTTGCTATGTGTGCGGCCCAGTTCGGAAGATCCCGACTGGGGCGGACCGGGTGCGGTTCTGAATATCGGCATGAATGATGCCCGCTATCTGGATCGGTCTGCGGAAATGGGGGCGGATGCAGCGGCGGCGCTTTATCTGCGGTTTGTGCAGAGCTACGCGCTCCATATTGCCCGCCTAGACCCGGATGTGTTCGATACCATTGAGGCGGATGGGCGCGAAGGGCTGAGCTTGTCCTTGCGGGCGTATGAAGACGAGACCGACGAGGCCTTCCCGCAGGATCGTGGAGAGCAGCTGATCGGTGTTTTGCGCTCGATGGCACGTGCCTGGGACGGCACTTCGGCTCGCCTGCTGAGGCAGGCCAAGGGTGCACCTGCGGATGCCGGTTTGGGTCTGGTGATTCAAGAGATGATCCCGGGCGTCGGGCAGGGCGAATGCGGCTCGGGCGTTTTGCAACTGATTGACCCGGCGACGGGTATGCCCCAGATCACAGGTCGCTATCTAAGCCAGAGTCAGGGGCGCGATGCTCTGGGCGAAGGTGTCGCTGCGTTATATCTGGAAAAGGACGAGCGTGGCCAATCGCTGGAGGATGTGGCGCCCGAGGCTTTTGCCGATCTCAAGGCCCACGCTGCGTTAATGCGCGAGAAGCTGCGCGAAGAAATGCAGGTCGAATTCGTGGTGCAGAACGGCAAGGTGCATATTCTGGACGGCGTGCGGGTTCCGCGCGGGTCGCGGGCCGGGATGCGGATCGCGGTGCGCTTGGCCGAAGACGGGATCATTCCGCCGCAAGAGGCCGTGATGCGGATCGACCCGCATTCGCTGAATGAACTTCTGCACCGGCAGGTCCATCCTGAGGCCGAGCGTGATGTGCTGACCACAGCCATCGCGGCCAGCCCCGGTGCAGCGACCGGTCGAATTGTCTTTACGGCTGCCGAAGCGCAGGCCAGCGCCGCGCGGGGGGAGCCCTGTATTCTTGTGCGCCGTGAAACCTCGCCCGAAGATGTGCGCGGAATGCATGCCGCAGTAGCTGTTTTGACCGAAAAGGGCGGGATCACCAGCCATGCGGCGGTGATTGGCCGAGGTCTGGGTCTGCCGTGTATCGTCGGCGCGTCCGAAATGCGGTTTCAGACCAAGAAAAAGCTGCTAAGTGCACCGGATGGGCGTGTGTTCAAGACAGGCGATATTCTGACCATCGATGGGACTTCGGGTCAGGTATTGGCCGGACAACCCGAGATGCTTGAAGCGGCGCTGGATGATTGCTTTCAGACACTGATGAGCTGGGCCGATGCCGAGCGGGACATCGCCATCCGCGCCAACGCCGATACACCCGCTGACGCGCAAACTGCACGAAACTTCAAAGCTGAAGGGATCGGGTTGTGCCGAACGGAACACATGTTCTTCGATCCCGGTCGTTTGACCGTAATGCGCGAAATGATCTTTGCGCAGACCCCATCTGGACGCGCTGCTGTGTTGGAACGGTTGCTGCCGATGCAACGGCAGGATTTTGTGCAGTTGTTCCGGATTATGGAGGGGCAGCCGGTCTGCATCCGCCTGTTCGATCCGCCCTTGCACGAGTTTCTGCCCACTACGCGCACTGGTCAGCGCGAGCTGGCTGAGGCGCTGGATTTGCCAATCTCGGATGTCGAACGTCGGGTCGAGGCGATGAGCGAGTACAACCCGATGCTGGGATTGCGCGGGGTTCGTCTGGGTGTCACCGTGCCGGAAATCTACGACATGCAGGCACGCGCGATCTTCGAGGCGACGGTTGAGGCCAGCAAAGAAGGTGCCCCTGTCGTGCCCGAGGTCATGATCCCGCTGGTCTCGGCCAAGCGCGAGGTTGAACTGGTCAAAACACGCATTGATACTGTAGCGGCCGAGGTTGCCTCGGAGCAGGGGCAGGAGTTCGACTATCGATTGGGAGTGATGGTGGAAACGCCTCGGGCCTGTCTGCGCGCGAATGAGATTGCGCCGCATTCCGCTTTCCTAAGCTTTGGAACAAACGACCTGACCCAGATGACCTACGGATTGTCGCGCGATGACGCGGGGCGGTTCATGTCGGCATATGTCCGCCAAGGCGTGTTTGGCGAAGATCCATTTCACGTTCTGGATGCAGATGGGGTAGGTGAATTGCTGAAGCTGGGGGCCGAGCGCGGGCGCCAAGCCCAACCAGACGTTACGCTTTCTGTCTGTGGCGAACATGGTGGTAACCCCGAATCAATCGCTATCTGCCGGTCACTTGGATTCGACTATGTGTCCTGTTCCCCTTTCCGGGTTCCTGTCGCTCGGCTGTCTGCCGCTCAACTGGCGATTTCGTCCAAACTTGGGGGTTGACTAACTGTCTCCTACCTAGAAATAGTGGCGTAAGAAACGTTCCGCTGTCGATAATAATTGGCGGCGTGAGCGGTTTTTCTCTTGCATTTTTTTCAGAACTGGACGTCTCGCTTCGTCTGGGGTATTAGCCTCGTCGCGCCCGCCGGGGGAGGGTATGGCGCGTTTGTGCCTGTGCGAGGTTATCTGATGAGACGCTACATAGTGGCTGTTGCCGTGGGGGCCGCAGCCTTGCTACCGAGTTTGTCCTTTGCCGATAGGCAAGGCGATACAAAATCTGTTGAGTTGGTCACACGTAACGAGTTGCCAGCACAAAGCTTCCGCGATTACCTGAAACTGTTTAAGCCGCGTAAGGCGCCGGAAAAAGTCGAAATCTCCTACACCAAAGCCTGGCTGGACCAGCAGCCAAAGGCGACCGGAGATGAAAATTTCCGTTGTCTTGCCGAAGCGCTGTATTTCGAGGCCCGCGGTGAAAGCGTGCGTGGCCAATTTGCTGTGGCCGAAGTTATCCTGAACCGTGTTGAAAGCGGTCGCTTTCCGGATTCACTGTGCGGTGTGATAAAGCAAGGAACGGGCAAGAAATATCAGTGCCAGTTCACCTACACCTGTGACGGGCAGAAAGAGATTATCAACGAAAAACGCGCTTATGATCGCGTTTCGAAAGTCGCCCGTGCCGCAATCGATGGTGTAGCTGAAGAGATGACCGCAGGTGCCACGCACTACCACACCAAGGCAGTGCGCCCGTCCTGGTCCCGCGTCTATAAAGAAACGGCGCGTATTGGCGTGCATATCTTCTACAAGCACAATTATCGCACGGCCAGCAACTGATTGACGCACCAGCGCTGGAAGGGTGCTGGCAACAGGCGTTTTACCAACTATGTTGCGAGCCAGGAGGCTCGCAATGACCATATCACGCCGACAGTTTCTGCAATCGACCCTGGCCTTGTCGATGATACCACGCGTGGCGATGGCATCTGCCACCGAACTGGTGGCACAGACTTCCCTCCAGCAGATCGCGCCCCAGGGATACCCGGAAACTCCGGTCTGGAGTTATGGCGGCGGTGTTCCGGGCGCGGAAATCCGTGTTCCGCAGGGGGCTCGGGTACGCCGCAAGCTTGTAAACATGCTGCCGCAACCAACGACCGTTCACTGGCATGGCATCCGGATCGACAATGCGATGGATGGAGTGCCCGGCCTGACGCAGGAAGTTGTGCAGCCAGATTCCAACTTTGAATATGATTTCGTGGTGCCGGATGCGGGAACCTATTGGTATCATGCGCACAACCAATCGATGGAGCAGGTCGCGCGTGGGCTTTATGGCCCTTTGATCGTCGAAGAAGCCAGCGGACCCGATGTTGATCAGGACCTGACCTTAATGCTGGACGATTGGCGCCTTGACACCGAGAGCGCAAAGATATCCAGCGATTTCGACAATGCTCATGATTTGAGCCATGCGGGTCGGCTGGGCAACATTGTAACGGTGAACGGAGAGTTTGACCCTTCTTATCCGGTGCAGGCGTCTGAACGATTGCGATTGCGGGTGATCAATGCCGCGAATGCCCGGGTATTCGACGTAGCGCTCGACGGGCTTGCTGGCTGGATTGTTGCGCTTGACGGTATGCCGCTTGAGGTTCCATTGCGAGTTGAGAGCAGTTTTCCTTTGGCGCCTGCGCAGCGGGTTGACTTGATCGTTGATGTCTCAGCGGAATCCGGCCAGACGGCAAGTATTGTGAGTGTAGAACGGGATGGCGCTTACGGACTCGTCAAATTTGATGTGTTCGGAGTAGCATCGCGTATTGCTGATGCAAAAGTTAGACCGTTGCCAGCAAACCGAATGCCCGAAATTGAACTGCAGAATACACCTCTGCATCGTATGACGATGCAGGGGGGTGCAATGCGCTGGCTGGAGAGCGCCAAATTGGGCGATTCCGAGCTGTCGGGGCGCGAGTTGGCTCAGCTTGGACGATTCTGGGCTTTGAACGGATATGCAGAGCGGCCAGATGATCCGTTTCTGGATGCGCGATTGGGATCAGTTCATCGGATTGAATTCGCAAATGACACGGCGTTTCCACATGCGATGCATCTGCATGGACACCATTTTCGCATTATCCTGCAGGAAGGTACACTAGGGCCGTGGCGCGACACTGTTCTAGTCGAGCGAGGGCAGGTGCGGCAGGTAGCGTTGGTAGCTGACAATCCGGGCAACTGGCTGTTGCATTGTCACATGCTAGGCCATGCGGCATCGGGTATGATGAGCTGGTTCCGGGTCACGTAACGCCGCATTCCGTAGCTGGAAAGGCGTTTGCTGCGATGCTATACGCCCGCGAAACGCCTAAAGTGGGCTGATCATCAGTCCACCGAGCCCGAAAAGGTCCGCCGCATGAGCTCTGAAATCCGTCTTGCCTTTGCGCACCCGTCCGAACGGTCCGAGGCTACCGCCGCGCGCGGTGCGCTGGACCGCATTTCGCTGCGCGATCACATCGTTGAGGTCGAGATCGGTGCGTTTCAGGCCGAACGCGGTACCACGCAACGGATCTGCTTTAACATCGTGGTCGAGGTGCGTCCGCTGACAGACCCCATCGATGATGACGTGGATCGTATTCTGTCTTACGACCGTGTAACCGAAGCGATTGCGTTCGAGCTGGCTGCTGAGCGACTAAATTTGCTCGAGACACTGGCAGATCGCGTGGCGGAGCGCATTCTGCTTGAACCTCAGGCTGTAAGAGCCTTTGTTCGCATTGAAAAACTGGATCGTGGGCCCGGCGCGCTTGGCGTCGAGATCGTGCGCGGCAAGGATGCGGTACATCATGATGTGACCGAAGAAGAGCGGCCACATCCACGGTTGGTCTTTCTGTCGAATGCAGCGATTTCATCAGGTAATCTCACCGGCTGGATCGACCAACTTGAGAATCGCCAGCGCCCGCTGATCCTGTGTGTTGGGGCGTCTGATCTGGATGTGCCGCAGACGGGTCACGCAATGACCCAACGCCGGATAGATTTGTTGGCAATTGAACAGAACGCCTGGGTTCTGGCTGCGCGCGATCACCGTTGCGTGGTCGTTTCAACGCGGACCGAGTTGGATTGGGCGATGAAAAACGGCCAGATTTGTGTTTGGGCACCCTCCAAAATTGTTCTGGATGCGGTCGATGGCCCCTCAGCCGCGCCGTCTGACGCGGTGGCGCTGGCTGCTTGGTTCGCAGCAACCTTTGAAGCCAGCGAGATGCTGGTTATTGGCGGAGACCTGCCCGAAGCCCCCAAAACGCCATTGCGCGCAGTTCCGGTGGAGCAGGCGCAACTGTGACCGTCTATTACCGCCCATTGGTCCAGCATGGGAGCACGCGCGTCGACGGGGCGGTGCCACTGGCAGGGCAGGTGCTGTGGTTCTCACAGGCCGAGCGGATTGAGCGCGGGCAAAGCACCCAGATCGTCGATGCCGTTGAAATCCCAAAGGAACAGCTGGATCGTCTGACCTGCGCGCGTCCAGCGATTGCCGGGCTTGATATGGCACGAACGCAGATCATGGGCATTCTGAATGCCACGCCGGATAGCTTCTCGGATGGGGGGCTGTATAACTCGGTCGAGGCCGCTCGGACCGCTGCCGCCGACATGGTAGCGTATGGTGCAAGTATTCTGGACATTGGCGGCGAATCCACGCGCCCGGGCGCTGATTTTGTGCCTGAGGACGAAGAGATTGCCCGCACACGCCCTTTGATTGAGGCAATTCGGGGCGAGACGGATGTGTTGATCTCGATCGATACTCGCAAGGCCGGTGTTGCCAAGGCGGCTCATCTGGCAGGTGCGGGACTGATCAACGATGTGTCGGGATTTACCTTCGATCCCAAACTTGCACCATTTTGCGCGCAGATTGAGGCTCCGGTTTGTGTGATGCATATGAAGGGTGATCCGACCACGATGCAGGATGACCCGCACTATGACAATGTTCTGCTGGATGTTTACGATTTCCTTGAGGGGCAAATCGCCCATCTTGAAGGACTGGGGCTCAGCCGCGATTTGATTGTCATCGATCCGGGCATCGGGTTTGGCAAGAATCTGGACCACAACCTGACCCTTCTGCGCAATCTCAGCCTGTTTCACGGGCTGGGCTGTCCAATCCTTCTGGGCGTTTCGCGCAAGGGATTTATTGGTCAGATCGGCAAAGAGCCGCGCAAGGATGCCCGCGCGCCGGGGTCAATCGCGGTTGCTCTGGCGGGAATATCACAGGGCGTGCAGATTGTACGGGTACATGACGTGGCCGAGACGGCTCAGGCCTTGCGTCTATGGGCCGCCGTCCGGTAATCCGGGCAAAAGGAATTTTCAGGAGACCGACTTATGCGCAAGCTGTTTGGAACCGACGGGGTGCGGGGCACCGCCAACACGCACCCTATGACGGCGGAAATGGCTTTGCGGATTGGCGCGGCTGTGGGGCGGTATTTCCGCCGCGATGCCTCAGGCGTACATCGCGTTGTCATTGGCAAGGATACGCGGCTGTCGGGCTATATGCTGGAAAATGCGCTGACGGCAGGTTTGACCTCGACCGGTATGAACGTGCTTCTGCTGGGGCCGGTGCCGACTCCTGCGGTAGGGTTGATGACGCGCTCGATGCGCGCGGATCTGGGCGTGATGATCTCGGCCAGTCACAATCCGGCGATCGACAATGGAATTAAATTCTTTGGGCCGGACGGGTTCAAGCTGTCCGATCAGGCCGAGATTGAGATCGAGCGGTTGATCGAAGAAGGTGTAAGCCCCGCACAGGCGCAGAATATTGGTCGTGCGCGTCGGGTTGACGATGCACGGTTCCGTTATGGCGAGCGTGTGAAATCATCGCTGCCGCGCAATCTGCGCTTGGATGGGCTGAAGGTCGTGATCGACTGCGCCAACGGTGCCGCGCACCGTACTGCGCCGGAAGTTCTTTGGGAGTTGGGAGCAGATGTGATCCCGGTCGGCATCGCGCCGAACGGCAAGAACATCAACCTCGGATGTGGCTCAACCCAGCCTCGTGTTGCGGCCGAAACCGTGGTTTCACATGGCGCCGATGTAGGTATATGTCTGGATGGGGATGCCGACCGCGTCGTTGTGATCGACGAAACTGGCGCTGTCGCCGATGGGGATCAGTTGATGGCTCTGTTGGCGACCGCGTGGTCCCGCGCGAATCAGCTGAAAGGCGGCGCCTTGGTGGCCACTGTGATGTCGAACCTCGGGTTGGAGCGGCACCTGGCCGGGCAGGGGCTGCGTCTGGAGAGGACTGCCGTTGGCGACCGCTATGTGGTTGAACGGATGCGCGAGGGTGGTTTCAATCTTGGTGGCGAACAGTCAGGTCACATCGTGATGAGCGATTATGCCACAACCGGCGACGGTCTGATGGCGGGGCTGCATTTTCTGGCAGAGATGGTGCAATCCGGCAAGAAAGCCTCGGACCTATCGCGCCAGTTTGAGACGGTGCCGCAATTGCTGAAGAATGTGCGCTTTAGCGCGGGGCAGGCCCCGCTGGAAGCGGCCAGCGTCAAAAGCGCGATTTCCGAGGCTGAGGCGCGTCTGAATGGGCAGGGGCGTTTGCTGATCCGCAAATCGGGCACGGAACCTCTGATCCGGGTGATGGCGGAATGCGAGGATGCCGCACTGCTGACCCAAGTGGTCGATGGGATCGTATCCGAGGTTGAGGCGGCGACAGGTTAACGCCCCAGTAGCATTTTCTGCAGAGTGAACCACTGGCTGATTGCCAGCCCGGTTAGGATCATGGCAAGCGCGATATAGAACCGCAGCGGCAGGGCTTCGGATAGAATCCAGGCCCCGAACACCATCGACCAAACGGGCACCTGATAGTTCACCAGCGTCAGAAAGACGGACCCGGCGCTGCGGGTGATGGATACTCGCAGCAGGGTGGCGAAGGCCGTGGGGACAAGGCCCAGAACGATCAGGGCCAGACTGGGGCGCGTTCCCTGCCACGAGGGAAGCCCCTCGGTTAGCAGCATGATAGGTATCAATAGTACTGCGCCAACCAGCAGCGTCAGGGCTGCCAGAGCCATCGGTTCAATCGGAGGGCAGCGGCGGGTCAGGATCGACGAACTGGCGTAGCACAAGGCTGCCGTGACGCAGGCCATTTGCGCCAGTGGCTGCGTACCCTGACCCAATTGCGCCAGACCGGGCCCGATCAACACAAGCGCGCCAGAGAAGCCAAGGCAAACGCCGACCAGACGCCGTAGGTTCATAGGCTCATCCGAAAAGAAATGTGCCAGCGGCAGAACCATCAGCGGAATCGCCGCCATGGACAGACCCGCAAAGGCCGAAGGGACAAATTGTTGCCCCCAGCTTAACAGCATGAAGGGAACCGCCGTCGACAGAATGCCGATGAAGAAAATCGAACTCAAAAGGGCTGGTGTCAAACTCGGAATACGCCGTCCGGTAAGGCGCATCAGCACCAGCAGCATAGCGGCACCCAATGTGGTGCGCGACGTCGCCACGGTGACCGGTCCATAGCCTTCCAGCGCCATGGCAACCACCATGAACGTCCCGCCCCAGATGAGGCCCAGCGTGAAAACACCGCTCCAGTCCTGTTTTGTCGGTTGTTGAACCATTCCATCCACTTATCCCGCGAATCTGACGGTGTCACGCGCTGATATTGACATTAGGTAAGTTGCAACTTACCGTAAGTTATGGCTTACGAAGAAGTACTTTCGGCTTTAGGGGATTCGACCCGTCGTCAGGTTTTTGAGGCGGTGGCCAAGCGCCCCAGGGCGGTTGGTGATCTGGCTGCGGATTTGCCCGTAAGCCGCCCGGCGGTCTCGCAACATTTGAAGGTCTTGTCCGAAGCCGGGCTTGTCGTTTGCCGGGCCGAGGGAACGCGCCGCATCTATGCCGCCCGACCCGAGGGGCTGGCCGACCTGCGCGCCTGGCTCGAGCAATACTGGTCGGACGTGTTGGAGAGTTTCGCCGCCGAGGTAAACGAAGGACGAGATGCATGATCGAACCAATCATCAAGACCATCGTTGTAAACGCAGCGCCCGAGCACGCCTTTGATGTTTTTGTAAATCGCATTGCCAAATGGTGGCCATTGGATGGGCACGCTGTCTCAGCGGCGCAAGGCAAGCCTGCGCTGGCAGTTGTGATCGAACCTCATGTCGGCGGTGCGGTTTATGAAACCATGTTCGATGGCACCCGCGCTGATTGGGGCAAGGTGTTGATCTTCGAACAGGGGGCTCGCCTGGCCTTCAGCTGGCACCCCGGCACCAACACTGACCGCCCCACGCGGGTTGAGGTCCGGTTCGCAGCCCACGGAGCCGGGCATACCACGGTCACTCTGACCCATTCGGGCTGGGAAGTCTGGGCATCTGAGGCGTCGGACAAACGCACCGGTTACGACAGTGGCTGGGATTATGTTCTGGGCGAATGCTACGCAAATGCTGTCACCAAATGAAAAGGGCGGCCACCGGGGCCGCCCTTTCGCTGACATTTGTCAGACTTAGTTCTTTTCTTTGTCGACCATTTTACCAGCCGAGATCCAGGGCATCATGGCGCGCAGTTTTGCACCGGTTTCCTCGATCATGTGCTCATCGTTCGCACGGCGCGACGCTTTGATGGTCGGTTGGCCTACAGCGTTCTCCAGCATGAAGTCACGGACGAATTTACCCTGCTGGATGTCGTTCAGAACCTCTTTCATACGCGCTTTGGTCTCGTCGTATTTCAAAATACGCGGGCCGGTGACGTACTGGCCATATTCAGCCGTGTTCGAGATCGAGTAATCCATGTTGGCGATGCCACCTTCATAGATCAGGTCGACGATCAGCTTCACTTCGTGCAGACACTCGAAATATGCCATCTCGGGCGCGTAGCCCGCTTCGACCAGCGTTTCAAAGCCGCAGCGGATCAGTTCAACCAGACCGCCGCACAGTACGGCCTGCTCACCGAACAGGTCGGTTTCGCATTCCTCGCGGAAGTTGGTTTCGATGATGCCCGAACGGCCACCACCGATGGCCGAGCAGTAGGACAGGCCGATTTCCAGCGCTTTGCCGGTCGCGTCGTTGTCGACCGCGACGAGGCAAGGAACGCCGCCGCCTTTGGTGTATTCGCCGCGCACGGTGTGACCGGGGCCTTTGGGGGCCATCATGATCACGTCAACGCCTTCTTTCGGCTCGATCAGGCCAAAATGGACGTTCAGTCCATGGGCGAACGCGATGGCCGCACCTGGCTTGATGTTGTCGTGGACGTATTTCTTGTACGTCTCAGCCTGCAGTTCGTCAGGCATGGTGAACATAATAACGTCGCACCAGGCTGCGGCTTCGGCGATGCCCATCACCTGCAGGCCTTCCGCTTCGGCTTTCTTGGCCGAGGGGGAGCCCTCGCGCAGGGCGATGACCAGGTTCTTGGCGCCCGAGTCGCGCAGGTTCAGCGCGTGGGCGTGGCCTTGCGAGCCGTAGCCCAGAATCGCCACTTTTTTGTCTTTGATCAGGTTGATGTCGCAATCGCGATCGTAATAGACGCGCATTTCGCCGGTCCTTTCAGTTTCGATTGATGTGCTTCTATCTTGCGTGATTGCTATTGGCGATAGGGTTTGGATTGAGTATTTGACAAATAGATGAAGAATAATTCTTCTATTGAAGGAAATGTGAAAAAATCATGCTTGATGATGTTGATCGACGTATACTGCGCCACTTCCAGGCCGAGCCAAGCCTGACAACGGCAGAATTGGCTGAGCGATGCCGCATCAATTCGGGCGTCTGCTGGCGCCGGATCGAAAAAATGCAGGCGGCAGGAGTGATCGAGGGGCAGGAAGCCGTTATCGACTGGGCCGCCTTGGGCTATGCGGTCGAGGTCTCTTTGCGAATAACGCTGGACAAGACGCAGGCACGGGCGTTCGACGAATTCACGGCGGCGGCGCGGAACGTGGCCGAGGTGATCGAGATCCAGACCTTCCTTGGTCGGGTGGATGTGCGCCTATCGGTGTTGGCGCGAGATATGGCGCATTATCAACAGGTCTATCGCGATCGCATTCTGACCCTACCGCATATCGCCGATATCGAAGCCCTTATGCATATCGCCCGAGTCAAACGGGATGAGGTGTTGCCGGTATGATCGAACTGGATGAGATCGACCGCAGAATTCTGCGCGCGCTGGTGCAGGACGCGACCCAAAGCGCGGGGGCTCTGGGGCGCCGCTTTGGCTTATCGCAGCCTGCGACCTGGCGGCGTATTCGTCGACTGGAAGAAGCAGGCGTGATCAAGGGGCGGCGGCTGCGTCTGAATGCCGAGGCCCTGGGTTTTGGAGTGACCGTCTTTCTCGGCGTGAAACTTGCGCGAAAAGGGCAGGTCAGCCTTGAAGATTTTGAACGTGCCGTCAGCGCCATTCCCGAGGTGCAGACGGTTGAGCATGTGCTGGGTCTTTATGATTATCGCTTGCGCGTCGTGGCGCGGGATCTGGCAGACTTCGAACGGGTTCTGCGCCGGAGGGTGATGACCTTACCAGGGGCCGGAGAGGTCGAAGCCAATGTACTGCTGAGCGAGGAACGCCTGCCCGGGCCGATCGGTTAGTATTTAGTGCGGATGCGGAACCCCGGATGATGGGTCATGCGGGCGAAAGTCATCGGTTGCCCGTCCTTCCACGTGGTCCGTTCCAGCTGAATCATCGAAGTGCCAGTGGTTGTGCCCATGAAATCAGCTAGACGATTGTCCGCCGAGATCGCGCAAAAGGCGATTTCAGCTTCGGTGAACGGGGCAGCATTCAACAACCATTCGTGTGGGCCACTTTTGTTGAGGTCGGCTTGCTCGACCTCGGGTACGGCTTCGATATTGATCCAGCGTTCTTCAAGCTGGAAGGGGCGGTTGTCTGCATAGTGCATGCAGATCACGTGCAGAACGCGCGCGTCCGGTTCGACATTCAGTTGCGAGGTCAACCAGCCGGGGCTGTAGACCACGTTCCGTTCCACCAGAGCATAGCGATAGGCTGAGTTTTGGTTCTCAACCGCTTGTCTCGCAAGTGAAATTTCAAGCTTGGCTTGTTTGCGTGGTTCTTTCTTGACCCGCGTTCCGCTTTTGCGCTTGCGCTCGACAAAGCCCTGTTCGGCGAGCTCCCTCAGCGCCCGGTTCACCGTGGCGCGGGCACAATTGAACTCTTCCGCTAATTGGGTTTCGGTGGGTAAAAGCGAGCCCTGAGGCCATATGCGGGATTCAATCCGCCGCTTTACCTCGTCTCGAACGACTTGAAAACTAATCCGCTTTTGCGCAGTCACGAGTAAAATTATCCGTTCTTGTTCAAAGTGTGTGTATCTGTTCAGAAACACGCTAGGGTGTAAAGGGGACCTGACTCTGGTTGGCGTCATTTCTGCTAATTGTGGCATGTAAAAACTCAAAATGAAATTTTTGGCTGTGGGTTACTTTGGGTCAACTTCAGGCCGCGTTTGACGCTTTACCGAGCGCGCAAGACAAGGCAGAACAAAAAGGACCCAATAGAAAGGATGCGTCATGCCGGTACTACTGAATACTGTTGACCCGGGCGGGCTGGAGGAGTTCTCGGTGGTTTTTACCGACCGTTCTCTGAACCATATGTCTGCAAGTTTTCAGCAAGTCATGCGCGATATTTCGGCAATGCTGCGTGAAGTTTACAATGCTGAAGGCGTTGCGGTCATTCCCGGCGGAGGCACCTATGGGATGGAAGCCGTCGCGCGACAGTTTGCGCGGGATGCTGATGTGCTTGTCGTACGCAATGGGTGGTTTTCATATCGGTGGAGTCAGATCATCGAGTCAGGTGATCTGACATCGTCGACCACCGTTCTCAAAGCGCGCGAAACCGGCAATTCCAGCCCGTCACCTTTTGCTCCGGCCCCGATTGATGAAGTTGTGGCGACAATCCATGAGAAACGACCGGGTATTGTCTTCGCGCCGCATGTTGAGACCTCGGCCGGAGTGATTCTGCCTGATGATTATGTGACAGCGATGGTCGCTGCTGCGCATGAGGTGGGGGCGTTGATGGTGCTGGACTGCATCGCCTCGGGCTGTGCCTGGGTCGATATGAAGGCCACCGGAGTGGATGTGCTGATCTCGGCTCCGCAGAAGGGGTGGAGCGCAACGCCATGCGCCGGTCTTGTCATGCTATCCGAACGCGCCGAGGCACGACTGGCCGAGACCTCATCCGATAGCTTCGCGATAGATTTGAAGAAGTGGCGCCAGATCATGCAGGTCTACGAGAATGGCGGTCATGCCTATCACGCCACCATGCCAACGGATTCTCTGCTTTCCTTCCGCGACACAATGGCCGAGACGCGCGCGTACGGCTTCGAACAGCTGCGCGCGGCGCAATGGGCGCTGGGTGATGGTGTCCGGGCCTATCTTAGGGACAAGGGCGTCATGTCGGTTGCTGCCGAAGGTTTCGGCGCGCCGGGTGTGGTGGTCAGCTATACAGCAGACCCCGAAGTGCAGAACGGCAAGAAGTTCGCGGCCCTGGGCATGCAGATCGCAGCGGGCGTGCCGCTGCAATGTGACGAACCCGAAGGGTTCAGCACCTTCCGTCTTGGCCTGTTTGGCTTGGACAAGCTGTATGATGTTGACGACACGATTGCGCGCCTGAAAAGGGTTCTGGATCAGGTGCTGTAATAGCGTGGCGGGCAGAAGCCCGCCCTGCGGTTCAGCGGACGCCGAGGCCCATTTGCATGAGCGTCTTGCGCACGGGTGGTAGGGAATAGAGCGCATTCAGCCCCATCGCTCGTGCGTCGCGCAGCGGACGCGCTTCGATCATCGAGGCGCGGTTCAGCAGGTCGATGCCCTTGACGCGCAGTTCAATCTCGGTATGGCGGGCCTTGTGATAGGAATCCAACATCTGCGCATCGCCTAAGCCCTCGGGCCGGGCTTGCGTCAATTCCAGCAAGCAGCGCAGATCGCCCAACGACATGTTCAGCCCCTGCGCACCAATAGGTGGCACAACATGCGCGGCCTCGGCCATCAGCGCGATGCGTTCGCACGACAACCGTTCCGCCGACTGGCTGATGATCGGCCAGATCGTCCGGCGTGAGGCCAATTTCAGCGGTCCGAACAGCCCGCAAGAGCGTTCGGTCATCGCGGCTTCGAACGCGTCGGATTCAAGGTTTAGCAGTTCAACGGCACGTGGCCCACGTTCCATCCAGACAATGGCCGAGGACGGCTGGCCTTGCCAGTCGGGCAGGGGCACCAAAGTGAACGGCCCGCCCGAGCGGTGAATCTCGGTCGAGACATTGTCGTGCGGGATAGGATGTGTGACGGCGAAGGCGAGGGCCTTTTGGCCGTAGCGCGTGGTATGAACATTGATCCCGGCAGCTTCGCGCATTGGTGAACTGCGCCCGTCGGCGGCGATTACCAGTTTGCAGCGGATGCGGGTGCCGTCGCTCAGGCCGACCCGTGCCTCATTGGTGCGGGTGAACAGGCTGACCGTACCGGTGCCGGGGCGGAAATCGACATTCGGCAGTTCGGCTAGTCGCGCTACCATCTCGCGGCGCAGCAACCAGTTGGGCAGGTTCCATCCGAATGGCTGGTCCGAGATATCGGCGGCGTTGAAATCACGCACGACGCGCGGTTCGGGCACATCACCACCCGCATCCACGATGCGCATGATCTGCAGGGGCGCGGCGTGGGCATCCAGCTTGGCCCAAAGCCCGCATTGTTCCAACAGACCATGGGCAGGCTGCAAAAAAGCGGTGGTACGCAGATCCGATCCGTCCACGTCCCGCTCGGTGATCGGAGGGGTGGGATCGACGCAGACTACGTCGAACCCGGCAGCGCCAAAGGCGGCGGCGGCGGTCAATCCGGCGATTCCGCCGCCGGAAATCAGGATGTCACAGCTGTCAGTCATGAGTATGTCTCCGTTGCCGCAGACACTAGTGCTGTTGCGCGGTGGGCGCCAAGTGACATCCTGTCTCGTGCTTTATCCCCGAGAGATCAAAATCAGGACAAGGAACATCGTCGGCACCAGCATCAGGGCGGGAATGTAAAGACCCGGCAGGCCGAACAGAAGGATGGAACAGCCCCACATGCTGACCAGCGCCGCGGCTGTATAATAAAGGTCTTCAGCGTCGGCATTGGCCGCGTCCCGGGCCATCCAGCCAAACACGGGAATTGCAAACAAAAGGCGCTGCCAAAGAGGCAGGCGCTGAGGCATCTCAAGCGCGGTCATTGGGGTCTCCGATTCTGTTCGTCGCTGAGCTGCATATGGGGTCAATTCTGCAACTGCGAAACGAACAGATCGTCGCAGTGTGACAGCCTATCGCAGGCGACCCAGAAACCCGGTCAGATCATCGGTGTGATGGTGAATATGGTCAGCCTCGTGCGGGTCAGGCGCGACGTGCACGGTACGCATCCCCATCTCGTGCGGGGCGGCCAGATTGCGTGGATCATCTTCGAACATGGCGGCTTTCGCGGTATCGATTCCATCCTGCGCAAAGATCGCCTCGAACGCGGCTTTTTGCGGCTTGGGGCGATAGCCTGCGTGTTCTACGCCATAGATCGCGTCGAACAGCCCATTCAGACCGCGTGCCGCCAGAACGCGCTCGGCATAAGGTGCAGATCCATTGGTATAGACAATGCGTCGCCCGGGCAAAGCGCGGATATGTTCCGCCAGCGCAACATCGGGTTCCATATGGCTCATGTCCACCTGATGCACGGCGTACAGATAGGGATCGGGGTCCAGATCGTGCTCTGCCATCAGGCCCGCGAGTGTCGTGCCGTATTCGCGCCAGTAATGTGAACGCAACCGGTCGGCCTCGGGGCGGTCGACGCCGATAGCTTGCACGACGTAATCCGTCATCAGCACTTCGATCTGATCGAACAGGCGCATATGCGGCGGGTAAAGCGTGTTGTCTAGATCGAACACCCATTGGGTGACATGGGAAAAGGCAGGTTTGACCATGCTTTGGGTTTAGGGCGATGGGCTGCGGTTTTCAATGCCGCACTTGATCGGGGGGGCGTGTGGCGGCTAGACAGGTCCGAACGAGGAGACAATTCAGCCGATGCCCCAATCCAAACAGTCCAATACGGACGCCTATAGCCTTATTCTCGAAGCGATAGACGTCGGTGTCTACAAGCCTGGTGATCGGCTGGTGGAAAGCGAACTGGCCGAGCGGTTTGGCGTTTCGCGCACTCCGATCCGCGAGGCGCTGCAGCGGCTGGAAACGCAGTCGTTGCTGGAACGGGACGGGCGGTCGTTGATCGTGGCCTCATTGGACCACAACCAGATGGCCGAGCTTTATGTTGTCCGGCGTGAATTGGAAGGGCTGGCCGCACGTCTGGCCGCAAAACACGCAACCGAAGAGGAAATTCGGGTCCTTCAGGAAATGGTGGTGGCCGACAATGAGTTGATCGGAGATCCTGTTGCGCTGTCGCGGGCCAACCGGAGATTTCACGAACAGATTCACCTGGCTTCGCATAACCGCTATCTGGTGCAGCAGCTTGATCTGGTGCATCGGACCATGGCCTTGATGGCGACCACATCGCTGGCCGCAGAAGGGCGTGGCGAGATTGCGCAGAGCGAGCACAAAGGCATCGTGGACGCGATTGCGGCGCGAGACGAGGACGCGGCGGCCAAGGCGTTGCAGGATCACATTTCGGTCGCTTTCATGACGCGGCTGAAACAGGATGCGATCCGGCGCGAGAAATAGCGGCCTCACGTTCCTCGACCGCATGGCCGTGCTGGGTCTTGTCCCAGAAGAACGGATTGACCGCCAGTTCCCACAGGCCTTTGTAGGCCGCCAACACGCCCAGCGGATAGTAAAGCACCATGGTCGGCACCCAGGGTAGCAGGAACCTGCGTTTGCCTGCGATGACACCGCAGATACCCACCAATAGGTTGGCGGCTTCGGCGACGAGAAACAGAACCACGCAGGCAGTCAATAAACCGGGTGTCAGGATTGGTTGATACAGGTGGGGCAGCCCGAAAAAGATGGGCCAGAACGCCCACAAAAGCGGGGCCAGAAGGAATTGGCCCAGTGTTCCCAGAAAAAAGGCCTGTAAGCCCAAAAAGCGCAGCAACCCCAGATCGCGCAGCAATTGGCGTGGTGCGCGCATATGCACCAGATAGGTTACCATGAACCCCTTCAGCCAACGCGAACGCTGCTTGACCCATGGCCAGGCGCGAAAGTTCGCCTCTTCATAGGTCGTGGTGCTGACGATCTCGGTCCGATATCCGGCACGGCTTAGGCGGACACCCAGATCGGCATCTTCGGTGACATTATGGGCATCCCAACCGCCCAGTTCGACCAGCTTGTCGCGGCGAAAAAAGAAGGTTGTGCCGCCCAGCGGAACGACCAGACCAATTCGCGCGATGCCTTTCAGGACGACGCGAAACCAGCCGCTGTATTCGATGCTAAAACAGCGCGACCGCCAATTGGTGCGCGGATTGTAGTAGTCTAGAATACCTTGAAGGCACACCACCTCCTTTGGGGCGTTCGCGAAATGGCGGACAACGGTTTCAATCTGATCGGATTGCGGCGCGTCTTCGGCATCCCAAACGCCCAAAATCTCTCCACGGCAGAAATCCAGCGCATAGTTCATCGCACGGGGCTTGGTGGTCAGGTCACCCCGATCCGGCACAACAATGGCGCGCATCCAGGTTGGCAGTTCTATTTGCCTGAGCGCCTCATTGGTTACGTCATCCCGCTCTTCCAGCACCAAAATGACATCCAGCAACGCTTTGGGATAGGTCAGGCGGCGCAGCCGGGCGATCAGGTCATCGGCAATCTCGCGTTCCTTATATAGCGGCACAAGGATCGAGACGCGGGGTAGGCGAAGTGACTCAGAGGTCTTTGTTGTTGGCTCAGATTTTTCTCGCCATAGATAAGCAATGAGCCCCGAGAGCCTGAGAGACAAGAACAGTCCTAGGGTCAGCAGTGCAAAGCCCAAAAGAAGGCCGAGGCCAACTATCGGGAAACAAACACAGAGTGCCGCGAACAGGATAAATCCAATGATCGGCCCACGGCGCGTCTGGGCCGACCAATTCCTGCAGCTTTGCCGCGCCTCAACGCGAGTTTCTGCAGCTTGTGCCAGCGGTTGAGCATATTGACGGGCGATGGCGGCATCGATCTGCTCGGGTCCTGCCAGAACCGGGATGATCTTGTAACCGTGGCCCTTCAATGCGTCTGCCACTGCGTCGAATGTATCTGGCCTGGCTGTAGCGATCAGCAGGATTGGCCCCACACGCATCCAGGGCAGTACATTGTGCTCCAACCAAAACTCGACCGGTTCGAGCAAACAGAGGTCTGCGGCAGGTGGTACCTGCGCAAGATCGGCGATCTGAAGGCCGGTTTGGTCAGACAGCGCCGAGAGAACCTGCGCACGGCTGGCCCATCCTTCACTGACCAGTATTTCCCCCAATGGCGCGTTCTGGAATACTTGCATCCGCAGGGCGCGCGCCAACTGGTCGGGTGTGATGATGCCTTGTTCGACGAGACATGTGCCGAGCGGTTTGCGCGAATGCGGCCCGGGCACAGGCTGCGCCAGTGTCTGACGCTGGAGATTCAATTCGACCATAACGAAACCCTGCCGCATGTAACATCCGGCAGGGTTGCTTAGTCAGAGTTAACACACGGTTAACGCTGTTGAATTCGCCTTTAAGCTTGTGCTTTTTGACCCGCCATCGCCGCGGCAAAGCGTTCGAACAGGTAGAAACTGTCCTGCGGGCCGGGTGACGCTTCTGGATGATGCTGCACCGAATAAACCGGGCGACCCGTCATGCGGATGCCGCAGTTCGAGCCGTCAAACAGAGAGCGATGCGTTTCGACTACGCCATCGGGCAGTGTTTCCGCGTCCACGGCGAAGCCGTGGTTCATCGAGGTGATCTCGACCTTGCCTGTTTCCATATCCTTGACCGGATGATTGGCACCATGGTGGCCGTGGTTCATCTTGATCGTCTGCCCGCCAAGCGCCAGTGCCAGCATCTGATGGCCTAGGCAAATGCCAAAGACGGGCAGATTTGTTGTATCCAGCACTTCCTTTATCATCGGAACAGCATATTCGCCGGTAGCCGCCGGATCGCCGGGTCCGTTTGACAGGAACACTCCGTCCGGCTTGTGTGCCAGCACCTCCGCAGCCGTTGCGGTGGCGGGCAATACGGTTACGTCGCAACCCGCCGAGGCGAGGCAGCGCAAGATGTTGCGCTTGGCACCATAGTCGATCGCGACCACCTTGTGCATCGGAGCTTCCTGACGCTGGTAGCCATCGGGCCAAGCCCAACGCATCTCATCCCAGCGATAGCTTTGGGCGCAGGTGACTTCTTTGGCCAGATCCATCCCTTCGAGACCCGCAAAACTACGCGCTGCAGCAATCAGGGCTTCGATATCGAAGTTTCCCTCGGGATCATGAGCTAGCGCCACGTGCGGTGCGCCTTGCTGGCGGATCGCGCGGGTCAGGCGGCGGGTATCGACGCCGCCGATTGCGATGCGACCACGGCGGGCTAACCAGCTTTTTAGCTCTTCTGTCGCGCGCCAATTCGACGGCTCGGTCGGGTCCCATTTGACCACCATCCCGGCTGCCACCGGGTCGCCGGTTTCGTCATCTTCGGGATTCACTCCGACATTGCCGATATGCGGGAAAGTGAAGGTCACGATCTGGCCCGCATAAGAAGGATCGGTCATGATCTCTTGATAGCCCGTCATGGCGGTGTTGAAACACAACTCGGCCTCGGTTTGACCGGTTGCGCCGAAGCCCACACCGTAAAACAGGGTTCCATCGGCCAACGCCAGACATGCGGTGGGCTTGGACGGGGCGTTCTGGGCCATGGCGCGACTCTCCTGCAAGGTAAACGGGCGCATAACTAAGTGGGTTATACGCTAGGGTCAAGTCTGTTCAAATTTTGGGCTATTGTTAAAAATCAATGAGTTACAATTAATGTCCACTGTTGTACCAACCTTTTTGTTTCGATATGGTCAGGGTTCCTTTGCCATGGGGATGGACAGACCATATGGATATGCGATCACGGGTGAACTCTGCCCTGAAGCAAGCTATGAAAGACAAAGCCGCCGAGCGTCTTTCGACACTGCGCCTGATCAATGCGGCGATCAAGGATCGTGATATTGCTTCGCGCGCCTCTGACAATGAAGAGACCAAAGGCTGCGGCGATGCCGAAGTGCTTGAAATTCTGGGTAAAATGACCAAGCAGCGCAAGGAAAGCGCACGCGCCTACGAAGAGGGCGGACGCCTTGATTTGGCCGAGCGGGAACTGCGCGAGGTTGAGGTGATTGAGGAATTCCTGCCCAAACAGCTGGACGACGACGAGGTTAGCAAGGCCATTCAGACCGCCATCACGTCTACTGGGGCGGGCTCAATCCGCGATATGGGCAAGGTGATGGGCGAGTTGAAGTCGCGCTATACCGGTCAGATGGATTTCGGCAAAGTAGGACCGATGGTCAAAGATCATCTTTGCGCTAACTCGAACGGCGCTTAGTCACGTCGATTTGCGCAGTTTCTGACTCAGATCATCAAACAGCGCGATCCGCTCGTCCTCGGACAGGAACGCGCCGATCTCAACTTCGCGCCCATCGCCGATCAGCGTTACGTAATGGGGTACCGGACCACCGCTGGTGTGCATTTCAGGACGGGCCCAATAGCGGTTGCAGGTCCATTCCTGATCGCCCTTGTCTGGGTGGTGGTGCACAAGGTGGGCTTGCGTCTGGCCTAAGGTCAGAACCTCGAACACGCTGCGCGCGCGATAGTTTGTCTGGATTGCCAACCAGAGACCCAGAACCGTCAGCAGCAGGAACGGCAGCAGACCCCACAGGACGATCGAACCCAACATCGCCAGCAGCGGGATCAGTCCGAACAGGAACACCGACAAGATGACGGTCATTGCGCCACGTGGTGGCAAGGAGTTGTGCGGCCAAAGCCGCAGTTCCTGTTCAGCGTCCGAGTTTTCTGTCCATTGATAAGGCATGGCGAGAACCTAGCTCAGACCGGCGCAAGGTCGAAGCAAAAATCAGTCAGACAACGTGGCCGACGCGGACCCACGACAGGGCATCGTCCAGCCGGTCATCGCCCCAGAACACTTCGTCGCGGACAACAAAGCTGGGTGCGCCGAAAACCCCCAGTTTGATGGCCTTGTTTGTCTCGGCCTCCAAGGCTGCAACAGCGTCCGGGCTGCGGGCACGGGCAAGCATCAGGCGTGGATCTTGTTGGCACCGAAGCAGGGCTTCGGAAATGGCGCTTTCGCTACCGGCCTCAATCCCGTCCTCGAACCAGATCCGATAAAGATTTTGCGTGAACCCGGCGCCCCAGCCGTCCTGCATGCCCAGCAAAGCCACCTGATTTGCCAGCGCCAGGTCAGAAATTGGATAGGGGGCGGGAAGTTTGGCGTGGATGTGATATTTCGCGGCGCGCCGCTCAATATCGCGCCACATATAGGCCGACTTCACCGGTTTGCCCGCGAAGGGTATATTTTGCTGTTCCGACATCACCGTGCGCACGTTGAAGGGGCGCCAGGTTACCGTCGCATCGTTTTCTTCGCACCAGCCATCCAGGCGCGTGATGGTCAGAAAACTGTAAGTGCTGCCGATTGAATACCAAAAGTCGATCTCGGGCATAGCAAGGCTCCTGTCAAAAGGGGCTTTGCCAACCAGAATACCGCAAAACGGAGGTTTTTTCGATCTTTGCCCAATTTAAATGGTCAAAGTAACGCTTTATCGATGGGTTCTGTCGGCTGAGGGGCAGTGCCGCAGGAAGTCATCTGGCGCAGGTCGATTTCGATCATGCGGCAGATGGACGAGATCGGAACATCGGTTACGTCGCCTTCGAACGGGTCCTCCATCGAGGCGCTGACCCGTTCAGTCACGAAGAAAATCCAGCAAACCAACGCTCCGATCGGAGCAAAGACTGCCCAGTCAAGCAGAACGGATTTTGTTACCGAGTAGCCCATGCCAGCGGTGATCGAGCGTTGGTCATTCAACGCCAGCGGTAACATGAAGATAAAAATATAGCTGAAGATGCGTCCGACCTCGGCGACCTGCCGTGGGAAGGGGGTATTCTTGATACGTTCGCTTTGGCCTTGCGCGTCTGCAAACCGTGCTAGCCGGTTCATCAGCGCCACATGCCAATAGGGGTCGATCTTGCCGGATTGCGCCAGTGATGAAAGCCGCTCACCCTGAAGAAACAACAGGTACGCGGCACGGTTGGATTTCCCTTCGAGCAGAGGCAAATCAGCCGTCAGTTGGGTATCGCGCCAGCATTCGGGTTCCTGATGCAGCGCGATTTTGTCCACGACCGGTTTGTGTCCGAACATCCACGGGCGGCGGGCGCGTCCATGCGTTGCGGGCTGGCGCAGTTGAAAGGCCAGCATGTTTAGCCAAGCGATATGACGTTCCAGCAATTCACGCCGTATCTCGGGCGCAAGCGGCGTGCCGTCAGCCTGAACCAGATTGCTGATCGTATTGCCCCAATCGCGACTGGCGTTGACGATGTCCCCCCAAATCTTGCGGGCCTCGACCCAGCGGCCATAGGCCGAGGTGTTCTTGAAACCCAGAAAAAATGCCACTGCCAAACCCAGCATCGTGACCGGTGGGCTGGAGTTCGAGATCAACTCAAGCGGAGTAACTTCATCCACTAGTTCAAGCAGGAGTATCCAGGCCATGACGATGCAAATGAACCCGGCAGAGCCTTTGACCAGTTGCCGAAGTGTGATGCCGTGATGGAGAATCATGTGGCGCGCACCCGTCTTAGATTATGCTGTTTTCGCAAATACTAGCGGCCTGATCTTTGGTGCGTCTACGTGTTGGGTGCAGCAAGTTGCGGACTGGGGGCATAAAAAACACAAAGCCCCGCACGGGGCGGGGCTTTGCTGAGTTTGGTTTGGATGGCGGGATCAGTGCGCGTGGCCCTTGTCCCAGTCTTCCTGCTTGGGCAGCTGCTCGAACGTGTGTTCAGGCGGCGGCGTGGGCAGGGTCCATTCCAACGTATCCGCGTATTCGTTCCACGGGTTCGGGCGTGTCTCTTTCGCACCACGCAGCAGGGCGTAGATCACGATGCCGAAGAACAGCAGGAACGAGGCGAACGAGATGAACGCACCAATCGACGAAACGAAGTTCCACTGAGCAAACGCTTCAGGGTAGTCGATATAGCGGCGTGGCATGCCCTGACGGCCCAGGAAGTGCTGCGGGAAGAAGGTCAGGTTGGCGCCGATGAAGAACAGCCAGAAGTGAACCTTGCCCCAGAACTCGGAATACTGACGGCCCGTCATCTTCGAGAAGTAGAAGTACACGCCAGCGAAGATCGCGAAGACGGCACCCAAGCTCATCACGTAGTGGAAGTGCGCAACGACGTAGTAGGTGTCGTGATAGGCACGGTCCACGCCGGCCTGCGACAGCACAACGCCGGTCACACCACCAACGGTGAACAGGAACAGGAAGCCGAAGGCGAACAGCATCGGGGTTTTGAACTCGATCGAGCCGCCCCACATGGTCGCGATCCACGAGAAGACCTTAACGCCGGTTGGAACCGCGATGACCATCGTGGCCAGCATGAAGTAGGCCTGCTGGCGCAGCGACATGCCAACGGTGTACATGTGGTGCGCCCATACGACGAAGCCCAGCACACCGATCGCGATGATCGCCCAGACCATCGGCAGGTAGCCGAAGATTGGTTTGCGCGCGAAGGTCGCGATCACGTGGCTGATGATGCCAAAGCCGGGCAGGATCACAATGTACACTTCCGGGTGGCCAAAGAACCAAAGGATGTGCTGATACAGGATCGGATCGCCGCCACCGGCCGGATCAAAGAAGGTGAAGCCGAAGTTGCGGTCCATCAGCAGCATGGTGATCGCGCCTGCCAGAACCGGCAGCGACAGCAGAATCAGCCACGAAGTGACGAAGATCGACCAGCTGAACAGAGGCACCTTGAACAGAGTCATGCCCGGGGCACGCATATTCAGGAAGGTGGTGATCATGTTGATCGCGCCGAGGATCGAGGAGGCGCCCGATACGTGCACGGCGAAGATCGCAAGGTCCATGGACATGCCGCCTTCGGTCGTCGACAGCGGTGGATACAGAACCCAGCCAACACCTGAACCAAGCTGGTCATTACCACCGGGGCTGAGCAGCGAGGCGACGCCCAGCGAGGTGCCAGCGACATAAAGCCAGAAGGACAGGTTGTTCATCCGCGGGAACGCCATGTCCGGCGCGCCGATCTGCAACGGCATGAAATAGTTGCCAAATCCGCCGAACAGGGCGGGGATGACCACGAAGAACATCATCAGAACACCGTGATAGGTGATCATCACGTTCCAGAGGTGACCGTTGGGGGTACATGGATCGGCCATGAAACCTTCGAGGCACATATACTGAACACCGGGGTGCATCAGTTCGAGCCGCATATAGACAGTCATCAGAACCGAGATCAGACCGGCAAGGGCCGAAAAGACTAGGTAGAGAATCCCGATGTCCTTGTGGTTGGTCGACATGAACCAGCGGGTGAAAAAGCCGCGCTGATCTTCATGCTCGTGACCATGAATGGCTGCGTCTGCCATTAGGTGCCTCCTGTTGCAACTGTACCGCGCAGTCGGACCTCTCCAACGCGCGGGATTCCTGCTGGTTTTAGATTGCGAAGGGGCGACCTTCAATGGTCGAGTTTGATCTGGATCAAGATTAATTGTCGCGGGCAGACTGTGCTGCGCGATAATCTGACCTCGGATGCGAGGGATTTGGGGATTCAGTCCGCGATTACAAGTGGTGACGGGGAAACCCGCTTGACCCGCATCAAGCGGCGGCTCAGAACAACGGGTAAGTCCAACACCGGAGGCCTGTAATGACCGCTTATGATCCCGAAAATGTCTTTGCCAAGATCCTGCGCGGAGAAATCCCGTCAAACCGTGTGTATGAAGACGACGACACCGTCGCGCTGATGGATATCATGCCCCGGGCGGACGGGCATTTGTTGGTGATCCCCAAAACCCCCTGTCGCAACATGCTGGATGCAACGCCCGAGCAACTGGCAGCGGTGATGGCGACGGTACAGAAGATGGCTCACGCTGTGAAAGAAGCGTTTGACGCTGATGGCGTCACCGTTCAGCAATTCAATGAGGCCGCAGGCGGGCAAGAGGTATTTCACCTTCATGTGCATGTATTGCCGCGCCACGAGGGCGTCTCGATACGCCCACCCGGTAAAATGGGCGATTTTGACCTGATTGCTCAACACGCCGACAAGATCCGCGCGGCACTGACCTGATCCACCTTCGAAGCGAGCTGTCGCAGGCGTCGTGATCACCAAACGCATGGAGCACGACACTTGCGTAACAGCGCTGCCCGTCGCAGACCTGAGGAATACGGATCAGTCTTGTTCCATTCATTTCATGCGTGCGATCCGGGCTCGTAAAACATCAGGCTGCTGTCCGGCGATTTCATTAGCCCGGTTCAAGTTTTTCCATTTGCACTTTCGAGTGTGAGCAAAGCCTCTAATTAGGCCAGCGGGTGGCCAGATCTTGGCCATGGCGTACGCATTGCAACCGCCGCAGCGCGGTTTCGTCATAGCGGCGCCGATTACCCGCAATAGGTTCGAACGGCGGTAGAAGTCCAGAACCGGATCGTAGGTGCTTTGAATCCAGTGCGAAATGAGGGAGCCCCGATTGCATTCATTTTCGAAAACACCCCCTTGAACCTCTAGTCACTAGAGGAATTATGTAGCATGGTGATTCAGTAAATAGGACACACTAAAATGGCTCATCAGCATTCCCACAAAGGGCACAGCCACGCGCATGTTGATCCGCAGGCCGGAGATGCGCGCGTTGCCTGGGCCATCGCGGTCAATATGTTCTTGACGCTGGCACAGATTGTGGGCGGGGTTATTTCAGGTTCGCTCGCCTTGATTGCGGACGCCTTGCACAACCTGTCAGATGCGATTGCGCTGGTCATCGCATTCTTTGCTCGCAAGATCGCTCGTCGACCCGCAAACGCGCGTATGAGTTTCGGGTATGGCCGGGCCGAGGTTGTAGCGGCGCTGGTTAACTACACAACACTGATCGTTCTGTCGGTCTATCTGCTGTACGAAGGCGTAATGCGGTTTGTCGAGCCCGAGCCGGTTAATGGCTGGATCGTTGTCTGGATCGCTGGGATCGCATTGGTCGTCGACCTTGTCACCGCTATGCTGACCTATTCCATGTCCAAGGACAGCATGAATATTCGTGCGGCATTCCTGCACAATGTGGCCGATGCATTGGGGTCCGTCGCCGTGATTGTCGCAGGTACCGCTGTAATTGTCTTCAACTGGACTTGGGTCGACCCAGCGGTCACCATCATGATCTCACTTTACATCCTTTGGCACGTCAAATCCGAGATCGGTGAAACCATACGCGTTCTGATGTTGGGCGCGCCAACAGAATTGGATCCGGAAGAGGTCGCCACAGCCATTGAAGGCGTATCGGGCGTGGCAGGAGTTCACCACATCCATCTGTGGAGCATGCAGGAGCGTGAGCCCGCGCTGTCGGCGCATCTGGTCATCAAACCCGACGCACAAGATAGTGCCGAGGATATCCGGGTGATGGTCAAGCAGGTTCTGCAGAACAAGTTTGGGCTTGGTCATGTTACGCTTGAAATCGAAGCCAGCGGGCACGCTTGCGTCGGATCAACCCGATTTGGGCATCAACAGATTTAGGGGCCTAAAACGAGAATTGCCGTTCCGATATGGGGTCGGAACGGCAGACTCGTAACCAAACACTTTCACGGATTTCGCAGGGCAGCCCTGAGATCACCGGTTAACACACCACTCACTCATGAACGGTCATTACATACTATGTGGTCAGATGGCGTTTGTAAGGAGAGGATGTGAAGAATCCCTGAATTTGAGGCGAATTGAGGCCATTCAAAGGAATTTTCTGAATGATTTTCGAAACAGAGTGCCCCAAATACTAGCATTGTCTTTTGCGTATTCTGGCCAGATCTATCCGAATACGTGGAATCACCTATAAACTAGGCGCCCTCGGTGGCGAAGACCTCATCAAAGGTCTTTTTTAGCGCAACATCGACGTCATCCATGGTCACCGGCAACCCAAGATCGACCAGTGAGGTCACCCCGTGTTCCTGAATTCCGCAGGGCACGATTCCGGTGAAATGTGACAGGTCCGGCTCGACATTGATTGAGATGCCGTGAAAGCTGATCCATTTCCGCAGGCGAATGCCGATGGCCGCGATCTTGTCCTCGGCTGGCTGGCCGGTGATCGTCAGCGGCTTGTCTTGCCGTTGCACCCAGACGCCCACGCGGCCGTCGCGGATCTCACCGATGACATTGAACTCGGCCAGAGCCGCAATCACCCATGCCTCAAGCTGCTGCACAAAGCGGCGCACATCATGACCGCGTTTGCCCACATCAAGCATGACGTAAACAACGCGCTGACCGGGGCCGTGATAGGTGTACTGTCCACCGCGCTTGCTTTCATAGACCGGAAAGCGATCCGGATCGGTCAGATCTTCTCGCTTGGCAGAAGTCCCAGCGGTATAAAGCGGAGGGTGTTCCAACAGCCAAATGCATTCGTCCGCCTCACCCGCTGCAATCGCGGCAACGCGCGCCTCCATGAAGGCAGTGGCCTCGTCGTAGTCGATCAGCCCGTCGGTAGTCTTCCATTCCATGCTCGTTCCTTAGACCGTCTGCGGGGTAGGGGGAAGGGGTCAGGCGGCCTCGGCCAGGCAGCGTTGCAGGACCTGCGCATAAGTGTCCGTGCCCTGTGCGCCGGTCAGCAGATATTTCCCTCCAAACACCATCGAAGGCACGCCCGAGATGCCTCGGCTGGTCCAGAAATCTTGTTTTTCACGCACCGGTTGGGCATGCGCACCTGATTCAAGTGCGGTTCGCGCCGCCTCCGGGTTGAGCCCGGCCGTCTCGACCGCGCCCATCAACACTTCGACGTCAGAGACATCCTGTTGCTTGGTGAAATAGGTTTCGAACAGGGTCAGTTTCAGCGGATGCTGACGCCCCTGTGTTTCCGCCCAGTCAAGCAGTTGATGCGCGGCAAAGGTGTTCACGATTCTGCTGTCATCAGTGAAATTGAAGGTGAACCCAAGTTCAGTGCCCAACGCAGTCAACCGCTCGCGCGCCTGCTGGCTTTGTTCGGGCGTCGAGCCATATTTCTCGGCAATATGCTCCCTCAGATTCTGTCCCTCTGGCCCCATGTTGGGGTTCAGTTCGAACGGATGCCAGCGCAATCGGGCCAGCACATTCTCTTGCTTCAGTGCGGCATCGAGTTGACGAAAGCCGACAATACACCACGGACAGACCACATCCGAGACGACATCAATCTGCACGGTAGGGCGGGGATCGGGCGAGGGCATGGGCTGCTCCAGATTGCATTGTATCGCGGTTAGATATGGCTAAAGCACGTGATTTCAATCGGCTGTGTTTTTGCCTCTTCACATCGCGCGGCTCAGCGTCTATACGCCCCTCTACCAAGTCATTGGCAGTGCGGTCGTGGCGGAATTGGTAGACGCGCAGCGTTGAGGTCGCTGTGGGGTAACACCCGTGGAAGTTCGAGTCTTCTCGACCGCACCAACATCCTGAAATCGTTACCCGAAATTGTCAGGTGAGACGGGCGCCCTGTTGGTTGAAGCGGTAGGTTCGATCCTGGGCGTAGCCGAAATGGACGGATTCACCAGCGTTGACCTGATGCTGGCCGAACAGGCGCGCGGTTATCTGGTGGTCTTGCATCATCGCGATCACGTTTGTGTCTCCACCCAGATGCTCAACATGGGTCACGTTTGCGGTCAGGGGGCCTTCGTCGGATAAGTACAAGTCCTCTGGGCGGATGCCCAATGTTGTGTCCGCGCTGTCGCCGATTACGCTGGCGGGGAAGAAATTCATCGACGGAGCGCCAAGGAAACCCGCGACGAACTGGTTGGCGGGGTTATTATATAGCTCCATCGGGCTGCCAACCTGTTCAACGCGCCCGTCGCGCAGGACGACGATCTTGTCAGCGAGCGTCATCGCCTCGGTCTGGTCGTGGGTGACGTAGATCATCGATGCATCGAGCTGCTGATGCAGGTTGGCGATTTCCAGTCGCGTATTCATACGCAGGGCAGCGTCCAAATTGGACAAGGGCTCGTCGAACAAGAACAGTTTGGGTTCGCGTACAATGGCGCGACCGATCGCGACGCGTTGGCGCTGGCCGCCTGACAGTTCTGAGGGGTAACGGTCGATATAGGGCTCAAGGTTCAGCATCTTGCTGGCCTTGGCGACGCGTTCTTCGATGACCTGCTTGCTCTGGCCTTCCTGTTTCAGTGCCAGCGACATGTTCTTGCGCACATTCAGGTGGGGATAGAGTGCATAGCTTTGGAACACCATCGCGATGCCGCGTTTCGAGGGGGGCGTTAGGTTCATCACCTCTCCGCCAATGCGCACTTCGCCCGAGGTCACGTCCTCCAGCCCCGCGATCACGCGTAGCAGGGTGGACTTGCCGCAGCCGGAGGGGCCGACGAAGACGACGAATTCTCCGTCTTCGACTTCGATGTTAATATCTTTCAGTACCTCGACAGTGCCGAAGGACTTGTTCACGTTTGTCAGCGTCAGGGCGGTCATGTGCGTGCCTCTTTCAGCGAAATGGGTTGGCCAGTGCGGATGCTTTCATCGGCAGCTAGACAGATGGCCAGCGATTGCACGGCGTCGTTCATATGGCGGGTCAGGTCGATGTCCTCGGCGATGGCGCGCAGCATATAGGCTTGTTCGGCATCGCAGAGCTGCTGATGGCCGGGCTCATCGGGCATGTCGATTGTCTGGTCGCCATCGGGGCGATGGACCAGAAGGCCGCCAACCTTGGTGTGTCCGTCGATATCGGCGGATGCGCCCTTGTTGCCATCGGTGATCGAGACCGAGCCGTTGGGCGACACGATGTCTTTCACGAAGAACGCGGTTTCGGACATCATCGGGCCCCAACCGGCCTCATACCAGCCGACCGAGCCATCCTCGAAGACCACCTGAAACTGGCCGTAGTTGTACATGTCTTCGGCGATCTCATCGCTTAGGCGCAGGCCCATGCCGTGGACTCGCACGGGGTCGGAGTCAGTGATCTGACACATCACGTCGACATAATGCACACCGCAATCGACGATGGGCGAGGTGGTCTGCATCAGAGCTTTGTGTGTTTCCCACTCGGCCCCGCTGCTTTGTTGGTTGAGATTCAGCCGGAACACGTAGGGCCCGCCCAGGTCGCGCGCCTCGGAAATCAGGCGCATCCACGAAGGATGGTGTCGCAGGATGTAGCCGATCACCAGTTTGCGGTTGGTCTCAATGGCCTTTTCGACAGCACGCTTGGCATCTGCCACAGTGGTCGCTAGCGGTTTTTCGACAAATACATGCGCCCCGGCCTCCATCGCCGCGCAGGCGAAATCGGCGTGGCTGTCGGAGTAGGTCGCCACGACCACCAGATCGGGCTTGGTCTCTGCCAGAGCGGTGTGAAAATCCGAATAGGCCGGATAGATCGACAGATCTGGATGATCCACGCGACCGGATCGGTTCACCAACCCAACAATCTGCGCGTCTAGGTGGTTGTGGTGGGCCAAAGCGTGGCTCAGCCCCATATTGCCGAGGCCGGCGATCAGAACTTTGGTCATTTCACAGCTCCTGAAGTGATGCCGCGGATCAGTTGGCGCGAGAAGATGACATAGAGCACCAGCACCGGCAGGATCGCCATGCTGAGCGCCGACAGAACCGCGTTCCAGTCGGTGACGAACTGGCCGATAAAGACCTGGCTGCCCAGCGTCAGTGTTTTGGTTTCCTCGGCCGGGGCAAGGATCAGCGGGAACCAGAGGTCGTTCCAGATGGGGATCATGTTGAACACGGCCACGGTCGCCATGGCGGGGCGGACCAGCGGTAGGACCAATCGGAAGAATATGGTGTATTCGGACAGCCCATCGACGCGGCCTGCGTTCTTCAGATCGTCCGAGACTTGCCGCATGAATTCAGACAGGATGAACACCGCCAGCGGCAGACCTTGCGCGGTATAGACAAGGATCAGGGCCCAAAGGGTGTTCACCAAACCGGTTGCCACCATCATCTCAAGTATCGCCACGGTGCCGATGCGGATCGGGATCATAATCCCAAGCGCCAGATAGAGACCCATCAGAGTGTTGCCCTTGAATTTGTATTCGCTCAGGGCAAAGGCGGCCATGGCGCCGAACAGCAGAACGAAGGCCAGCGACACCACGGTCACGATCAGCGAGTTTTGGAAATAAAGGAAGAAATCCCCTTGTTTCATCACCGTCTGGTAACCGATCAGCGAGAAGCTTTCGGCATCGGGCAGGGCGAGTGGCTCGCGGAAAATCGAGCGTCGGGTTTTGAAGCTGTTGATGATGATCACGAAGACCGGGAAGAGGGCGATCAACGTGTAGAGGATCAGCGCCCCATGCATGGCGGCCGTGTTCAGCGGGTTATGGCGTGCTTTGTTCATCCGGCTATCCTCACAGTTGGTACCGGCGCATCCGGGTCTGGATGCCGAAGAGGTAGATGCAGACACCCACGAGAATGATGGCGAACATGGCGCCAGCGATGGCGGAGCCCATATGCGGGTCGCCAAGTTGCAGCTGGAAGCCAAAGAAGGTGCGGTACATGAAGGTGCCGAGGATGTCGGTTGAGAAATCCGGGCCCGCCAGTGCACCTTGCGATACATAGATCAGATCGAACGCGTTGAAATTGCCGACGAATGTCAGGATCGAGATGATGCCAATCGAGGGAATGATCAGCGGCAGCTTGATCTTCCAGAACGCCGAAGCACCGGTGATGCCGTCTATTTCTCCGGCTTCAATGATCTCTTCGGGGATCGACAGCAGGGCGGCGTAGATCAACATCATCGGGATGCCGACGAATTGCCAGACCGAGACAAGTGCCAGTGTTGTCAGCGCGTATTCTTCCTTGCCCAGCCATGGTGCAAACAGCGACTTCAGACCAATGGCGTCCAGCATTGAAGGTGCGATGCCCCAAAGCGGGGACAATATCAGCTTCCACGCGAAACCGACGATCACAAAGCTCAGAATGGTCGGAATGAAGATCGCGGACCGATAGAGCGCGGCAAACCGCAAGCGTGGATGCGACAGAAGCGCGGCCAAAGCGATGCCGATGGGGTTCTGAACCAGCATGTGGATCAGGAAGAACCAGAAGTTGTTGCCCAAAGCGTTCCAGAACTGCTCGGACCAGATCGGATCGAAGAACAGGGTGCGGAAATTCTGCAAGCCCACGTAGATACGTGTCTGATCAACCTCGGAGAACAGCGCGAGGCGCAGTGTGTTGAACAAGGGGAAGATCATCACTGCCGTGTAGACCATCACCGCAGGGGCGAGGAAAACGGCAATGTGCCAGCGTATGCGGCGGGTCTGCATGGGAATCTCCGGGGAAAAAGGTCCGGACGCGACGCGGTAGCCGCGTCCGGTGTGAGTGGCCTAGGTGTTACTGATGTGGTGCGTACCAGCTGGCCAGACCGTCTTGCAGTTGCTGACCCAGTGCCTCGGGTGTCTCGGCACCCTTGATGGCTGCAACGGATGCACCCCAAGTCTCGTTTTCGAGGTTCGGCGTGCCGCGCGACAGGATTTGGTAGGTCGAGCGGATTGTGCTTTCGCACTCATCCCGCCAACCGACGATTTCCTTGGCCAGTGGATCTTCCAGCTCGACCGGAGTGCTGGACAGCGGGAAGAAACCAGGTAGTGCGTTACCGAAGATGCTGGCGAATTCCGGGCTTGCGACCCAAGCCAGGAAGGTGCGCGCAGCTTCTTGGTTTTCGCTCGCCGCGTTCATGCCTATGCCGATATCGGTGTGGTCCGAAATATAGCAGGTATCGCCCGCGTTCTGGACCGGTGGCTTAAAGGCGCCCATTTCGAAATCGGCCTGCGTGTTGAAGCCCGAGATTTCCCAGCTGCCTGCTGGATAGACCGCTGCACGACCCAGCGTGAACAGGTTTTGGCTGTCGGGATAGGTTTGCGCTTCATACCCGTCGCCGAGATAGTCGGCCCACTTGGCCAGTGTCGCATACGGGGCGACCCACTGGGGGTCGGTCAGCTTCTGCTCGCCTTTGATCAGCGCCTGACGACCTTCTTCACCCTTCCAGTAGTTTGGGCCGATATTGTTATAGCCCATCGTTGCGGCTTCCCACTGGTCATTGGTGCCCATCGCCATCGGGATATAGGTACCGTCTTCCTTGATCTTATCGAGGGCGGCAAAGAACTCAGCTTCGGTAGTTGGAACTTCGATGCCCAGCTCGTTGAACGCATCCTTGTTGTAGATGAAGCCGTGAATCACTGACGCCATCGGGACGCAGAAACTGGCCGAACCGTCATCGGTTTGCCACGCAGATTTGGCCACGTCCGAGAAATTTCCCATGGCCTCAAGATCAGACAGATCGGTCAGGTGCCCCGACTCGTATAGCGCAAGCGAGGCATCAAACGGACGGCAGGTAATCAGATCGCCAGCCGAACCGGCCTCGAGCTTCGAGTTCAAGACAGCGTTGTATTCTGCCGGTGCTGAGGGCGAGAAGATCACTTTGATGCCGGGATTCTCGGCCTCGAACGCTGGAATGATCTTTTCCTGCCACAACGCCAGATCGTCGTTTCGCCAACTTTCGATGGTCAAAGTGGCCTCTTGCGCATAGGCGCTTGTGACCAGCGCCGTGCTCATCAAGGCAAGGCTAAGAACTTTGCGTGTCATTTGATATCTCCCAGGTTGATGGTTTCTTGGTTTTGTTTCATCCGCTCCAGCGCAGGGCGGAGGTGATCGTCGGTGTTGTTTAGCATTGCTTGCGCCGCGTCCAGGGACCCTGCGCCTACAGCCAAAAGGGCCGCGCATTTGAGGTTGCCCTCTGCCGCAGTCAACGCCTTTGTAGCCTGCGCCGAGGAAACGCCGGTCAACTGACAGACGATCCCGTTGGCTCGGGCGCGTAGCTTGTCATTGTCAGCGCGCAAATTGATCATCATGCCGTCCTGAATATGCCCCAGCTCCATCGCCATCAGCGTCGAAAGCATGTTCAGTGCGATTTTCTGCGCTGTACCAGCGCCCATGCGGGTAGAGCCCGAGATCAGTTCAGGTGGTGTCGAAAGCAGGATTGGATGGTCAGAAAGCTGCAACAGTTCGGTGCCCCCGTTATTGGCAATGCCGATAACTGTGGCGCCTCTGTCCCGCGCGATCCGCGCTGCTGCGGTTGTGTACGGTGTGGTTCCGCTGGCCGAGACGGTGATCAAGGTGTCTTTGGCAGAAAGATCGGCCAGTTCACGAGCAAGGCCGTTGGTGGCATCTTCGACATCTCCCGGCATCTCTACCCCTGAGGGCAATCCACCTGCCATGTGGATGCGAATCTGGCGGGCTGGTATCGAAAAAGTTCCCCCCAGTTCCAGCGCATCCGAGGCGGCCATCAAGCCGGAAGAGCCTGCCGCCAAATAGCGCAAAACCCCGCCCGATCGGATGGATTGCGCCATAGCTTTTGCGCCTGCGCAGAGGGTGGGCAGCGAGGAAAGCGGGGCAGCGGCAGCGTCGGCTTGCGAGCGGGCCAGCAGCTCGGCTACCTCAGTCAGCGGTCGGGCGTCAAGTCCGATCGCGTCTTGATGTAGCTGTTCGGTAACTGGCTTGGTCACGTGATTCTCCCCCGAGATTTTGAATATCATACCTTTTAGATACCATTAGTCTACCATTTTATTTTTATACCCACTATTTTCAAGATTTAGACAACTATTACTGCATTATTGTGGAATTTGGTCTTCAAAATTAGAAATAGGTATTATAAAGGTATCTCCATGAGTCGCCCTTCTGATACCATTGTGCTGGCCGCTGATGGCGGTGGAACACGCTGCCGTCTTGCTGTTTCAGACGGCTCTGCGGTTCAGTGTGTCGAGGTTGGTGCGGCAAATGTATCAACCGATTTTGACGCAGCCTGCGCTGAGTTGATGCACGGAATTGCTGCTTTGGCCCGACTTGCCGGACAAGAGGCAACTCAAATTTCTCGTGCGCCAGCCTACTTGGGGCTGGCCGGTATCACGGGGTGCGAGCTGGCTGATCGGCTGGCAGAAAAGCTGCCATTTGACCATGTTCTGATTGAAGATGACAGGCCAGCCGCATTGCGTGGTGCGTTGGGTTCGAAAGACGGATTCGTAGCGCATTGCGGAACGGGCTCTTTTCTGGCGGTCCAGAATGGGGATCGCAGGTCATTTGCCGGGGGCTGGGGACCTGTTCTCGGGGATCAGGCCTCGGCGCAATGGGTTGGGCGGCGGGCTTTGGCCTTTACGCTTGACTGTGTGGACGCTCTGAAGCCTGCGTCTGATTTGGCGGACAGCCTGTTGTCGCGTTTTGATGGCGCTGCTGGGATTGTCAGGACCGCCTCCAAGATGTCGCCTACCGAGTTCGGAGCGCTGGCGCCTGTTGTCACGCAACACGCAAAGCAAGGAGATGCGCTTGCGCTGTCGATCATGGAGGATAGTGCACAGTATCTGGCGGATCAGATGTTGGCGATGGGCTGGATGCCCGGCCTTTCGATCTGCCTGACCGGCGGCATCGGCCCGCAATATGCGGAATTTCTGCCTGCGCCAATGCAACAGGAATTGGCCGACCCGCTGGGCGATCCGTTGACCGGTGCCATCGCGTTGGCCCACGCCTTTCAAAAGGAGACCCGACATGAGCGTTGCTGACTTCTTGCGGCCCGAGGGTTGGCTGGGTCAGACCGCCGGTCCCCGATACGTACAGCTGCGGCAGCGGCTGGAGCAGGGGATTGAAGAGGGTATTCTGGCTCCGAACAGTTCACTCCCGCCCGAGCGCGAGATTGCCGAGCTGACGGACCTGTCGCGGGTGACGGTCCGCAAGGCGATTCAGGAACTTGTGCGCAAAGGTGCGATTGAACAGCGGCAAGGCTCGGGGTCATTCGTGCGTCAAGCGGTTGCACGGGTTGAGCAGTCGCTGTCGCACCTGACCTCGTTCACCGAAGACATGGAGAGGCGCGGTTTTGAAACGACTTCAACCTGGTTGGAGCGCGGAATATTCCTGCCGTCACCTGATGAGATGCTGGCGCTGGGCCTATCGGCGAGTGATCAGGTCGCCCGCATTCATCGTCTGCGCGCGGCTGGCGGGCGACCGATGGCGCTGGAACGCGCGGCGTTGCCGCTGGATATATTGCCCAACCCGACTGAGGTTACCGGATCTCTCTATGCCTTTCTCGAACACTCAGGCAATCGTCCGGTGCGCGCGATCCAGAAAATCTCGGCCATCAATCTCGAAGCAACCGAGGCTGGATTGCTGGACGTTGCTGAAGGTACGGCGGGACTGCGCATTCAGCGGACCTCGTATCTAGAAAGCGGGCGCGTTGCTGAACTGACCCGATCCATCTATCACGGCGATGCCTACGATTTCGTAGCAGAGCTGCGTCTGTCAACCTGAAAGGCGGGGCTCATGTCCAGCGATACAACTCAAATGCGGCAGGAAATCAATGAGATACCTTTTGCCGTTGATCGGCTTCTCACTGATGGTGCCACGGCGATTACAAAGACCGCAAGCGCGATCTGCGCGCACGATCCCGGCTTCCTGATTTCGGTTGCGCGAGGTTCGTCGGACCATGCCTGCAGCTTTCTGAAATACGCTTCGGAACTGCTGCTGGGCCTGCCCATGGCCTCGGTTGGGCCGAGCGTGAAATCGATCTACGGGGTCGATATGCGATGCCCCGGTGCGCTGTGTATTTCGGTATCCCAATCGGGTCAAAGCCCCGACATCGTACAGCTGACGAAGTCCCTGACAGAAGGCGGCGCGTATTCGGTGGCGATCACGAACGATACCACGTCTGCACTGGCCCAGAACGCCACCTCGGCTCTGTCCATCCTTGCAGGCCCCGAGCTTAGCGTGGCTGCCACCAAGACTTTCGTCACCTCTCTGGTCGCCGGGCTTTGGCTGTTGGCCGAGGTAAAGGGTGATGACACTTTGCTGGCTGCAATTCACAAATTGCCGGAAGATTTATCGCGGGCGATCACCTGCGATTGGAGCGCGGTGGTCGAGGCAGTCGATGGACAATCCCTGTTCACTCTGGGGCGGGGGATGTCCTGGGCGATCTCGAATGAGGCGGCGTTGAAATTCAAGGAAACCTGCCAAATTCATGCGGAAAGCTATTCCTCGGCCGAAGTTCTGCATGGCCCGGTTTCGATCGTGGATCAGGGCTTTCCGGTGATTGCGTTCTCGTCCGGAGACGCGGCTGAGGCCAACATCGCCGAAGTCGCCGATGCGCTCGCAGCCAAGGGCGCAAAAGTCTTCGCAACGACCAATCAGGTGTCTGATGCCGTGAGGCTACCACATGTCCGCACCACGCACTGGATGACAGATCCGGTAGCCTCAATCGCTTCGTTCTACGGTATGGTCGAAACTGTGGCCACGCGCCGGGGCATCAATCCCGATGCACCGCGTCACCTGCGGAAAGTGACGGAGACGGTATGACCGATGCGACGATCACCTTCGCGGGCGGGCCTATCTTTGATGGTAAAACCCTGAAGGACGGCCACGCCGCCCGTTTCGTCGGCGGGCTGCTCGACAGTATTTTGCCCGAAGCCGAGTTGCCTTCGGATGAGATGGTTCAGGATCTGTCGGGCGATATTTTAAGCCCCGGCTATGTAGATTTGCAGGTGAATGGCGGCGGAGGCGTCATGTTCAACGACGATCCATCGGTCGAGACATTACAGCGTATTGCGGCGGCTCATCGCAAGCTTGGCGCGACGTCGATCCTTCCGACGCTGATCACGGACACGCCCGAAAAGACAACGGCTGCCATTTCTGCTGCTTCTCAGGCCATTCAGCGCGGAGTTCAGGGGATTGTCGGCTTGCATCTTGAGGGGCCGCATCTCTCGGTGCGACGCAAGGGCGCGCATGACGGCGGGCTGATCCGCCGGATGCAGGACGCTGATCTTGCACAGCTGATAGAAGCGGCAGGGGCGTTGCCTGCATTGATGGTTACGCTTGCGCCTGAAAGTGTCACGATTGCTCAGGTCGAAACGCTCAGCAAGGCGGGGGTCATAGTGTCGTTGGGGCACAGTGATGCCGAGTTTCAGACCTGCGTGGCTTACGCACAGGCGGGCGCGCACTGCGCCACCCATTTGTTTAACGCGATGAGTCAGTTGGGCAACCGCGAACCGGGGCTGGTTGGCGCAGTCTTGTCCAGCGGTGCGATGTCTGCCGGGTTGATAGCGGATGCAATCCATGTTCACCCGCAGACGATGCGCGCCGCCTTTGCAGCTAAACAGGGGCCGGGGCATCTGTTTCTGGTGAGCGACGCGATGGCCGTTGCTGGAACGGATCTGCAGGAATTCAAGCTGGAAGGGCGTGTCATCCAACGTGAAAACAGCAGGCTGACCTTACCGGATGGAACCCTGGCCGGGGCCGATCTGAACCTGACCACCGCGCTGCGCGTGTTGACAACGGATGTCGGCGTTTCACTGACGGACGCCTTGGCAGCGGCCACACGCATTCCGGCGGATATCATTTCCCAGCGCTCAATCGCGTGCCTGAACTTGATCTCGCAGGCCATTCGCATTTCTCCGGATTTGTCGCAGGCCCGTCCGGCGGTTGCTTAACCTCGTGTTGCAACAAATTGCGAAACAGCGCGTTTTTCACATCTCGCCTCAACTGTAGCGGTTGTGTAAGACCTTAGGCGAACGTGGTTTGGGAATGTCTGTATGTATCAGATAATTGGAATAGTTGGCAGGGCATTGACCACCCGGATCGCGCAATGATCCAAACGCGTGGCGTTTTCATTGGTCAGCGTACGGATTGTTTGGGCGCGCGCCTGCTGATGATCCTGACCTGTATCCGTCTGGCCGAAGACTTTGGGACAGACTACCGGGTGAACTGGTTCCCGCAAGGCGCCGATGCGCCGGAGTTGGATCATCCCGAGGAGTTATTCACCAAAGACTGGATGGATGCGCATTTCCTTGATCAGGCAGAGTTCGACACGATAAGCGCGACCGCTCTGCCAATTTGGGCCTTCCAAAACGATCCATCACCCGAGCGGCTGATCGACCATTTGGCGTCTGGCCGTTCGGTTCTGGTCGAAGAAGCGAGCGAGATATTTGCCTTCCCGTGGGAAGATATCGAAACCATCCGTCCCCGCTATCGCGATTTCATACATAGCGTTGGATTTGTGGATGAGGTTCGTCAGATCATGGATCGCGCGGATCAGAAGCTCTCGGGGCAGGGGGTTTCGGCTTACCACATTCGGCGCGGAGAAATCCTGAACGGATTACCATGGAAGCATTCGATCTGGCCCGCCAAGATCGAACCTGACGAGTTTTACGAGGCCCATCTAGAGAAATCCAAGGGCCAGACGGTGATCATGTTTTCGGATCAGCCAGAGGTGATAGGCCGTTTCAAGCAACGGTTTCCGGAGCTCATGCAGATGTCGGATATCGCTGATCTGTTGGCTCTGACCCGGGCGCAGCGGGACTTTCTGGAGCTTTTTGCGATGTCACGGGCGGATCAGGTGATCGCGCCACACATATCTGGCTTTTCAATGGCTGCAGCCCGGATTTCGGGGCAGCAGCGTAAAGTGTTCCGCGATGTATTGTCCAAGGATGAGATGCAGGCGGCCAATGCGCGGTTCATCGAACGGGTTGCGAAGGGGCCATCGGCCTTTCTGAATCCCTCAGAGGCGGCGCATATCTATTCAAAGGCGGTGCAACATCTGTCAGCGCAGGATCGCTGCGAAGAGGCGTATGATAGTGCGAAACCTATTCTGGACGCCGGGGCCGACAACGCCTTTATGCCACTTCTGCAATCCCTGAACTGTTTTTACCTGTCGAAGTGGCAGGAAAGCGAGGCACATGCCAAAGAGGGATTGCAGAACCCGCATCTCTGGCCCGAAGACTATTCTGTTTTGTGCGCGTTGCGCGGCGCTGTTCTTGGCATGCAGGGCAAGCGCGGTGCGGCGACGCTGCACTTTGCTAAAGCGTTCTGGTCCAAACCCTTACGGCCGGATGTTGTGGTGCTGGGGTCCAGAATGCTCTACCGCGCCCAACTTGCGCTTAGGCTAATGCCGCCTGTGGATTGGTCGTTGCAGAAGGTCGTTCGGCAACGCCGGTTTGCACCGTTCAATAACCTGTATCTGGTTCAGCGTAAGGTTGTCGTCAGGCGTCCTTGCAACTTCGATTTCATACTCTTGGACTGGGCCGAGCTGGCGCTGGATCAACGCGCAAGTCGTATCTTTGATCACCAACAAAGATTGGAAGCGCTTTCAACCTCACTCGATGAGGTTCACGACGTACCAGCAGACGACCCGCGATTGTTGGGCGCGAGGGTGATACTACAGAGGCATCTGGGGGAATTGTCCGGGGCCCACGCCATTGATAAAACCCGCCAGATCGTAGCTGGTGTGCCGGAAAGTGCCTTGTACCAAAAGCGGCTGGCCGAACTTTACGAAGCAGAAGGCGATACCTTAGCTGCGCATCGAACGATGTCAGAGGCGCTAGCTTGTGACCCGGAAAGCCCGTTTCTTCTGTTTGCCATGGGGCGCTTGCTAGAGCGGACGGGCAAGACCGGTCAGGGTGAAAAGTTCATTCTGAAAGCTGCCGATCTGGATGAAGTCACCGTCGTCATTCAGGGCATGGCGGGCCAGATTCACATGCGTCGCGGCAACAAGAACAAGGCGCGTCCCTATCTTGAGAAAGCGCGCGACCTTTATCCGCCCCACAAGCGGTTCACCAATCAACTGAATAGACTTTCGGGTCAGGCGTGAAACTAGTTCAGCGTAACCTCTTGCCGCAGGTTTCCGGTCGTCTTGTCGAAGATCAGAATGCGATTGTCGTCGGTCACGATCGCATACCAGTTGTTGCCGATGGTCACGGCCTGGGCCTTTGCACCATCCGGCAGGTCTATCTGATCCGGCAGAGTCGGAGTTCGGTCCGATAGGCGGATGACAATCAAGGCGAATGTCACTAGAACCCCGCCAATCATTACCGCGGTCAACAGCATGACCATGCGCCGCAGCAGTCGAAGCTGCGGTGTTTCCTGCGGTTCCTGAGGTTCGGAAGGGACAGTCATGGGCACCCGCCTGATAGAGTTTCATATCGCGGCCGCTCCGCCGCCCCGCCTTGATAAGGCGCTTGCGCGGGATGTGCCAGCGGAAGTGAACCTGTCGCGCACCCGGCTGGCCCGACTGATCAATGAAGGGGCCGTGACTGTCGATGGTGCGGTAGTCGAAGACCCCAAAGCCAAGATTGCCGAAGGTGCGCAGATCGGGATCACCGTGGCCGAGGCTGAGGACAGCCACATCGGTCCCGAAGATATCCCGCTGGAGGTCGTCTATGAGGATGACGATCTGATCGTGATCAATAAACCTGCGGGAATGGTGGTGCATCCGGCACCGGGCTCGCCGAACGGGACGCTGGTCAATGCGTTGCTGCATCACTGTGGTGATGATCTTTCAGGCGTGGGCGGCGTCAAGCGTCCGGGCATCGTGCACCGGATCGATAAGGAGACCAGCGGATTGCTGGTGGTGGCCAAGTCAGATGCGGCGCATCACGGGCTGGCCGCTCAGTTCGAGGCGCATAGTGTCGAGCGTTATTATCGCGCGATTTGCTATGGCGTGCCTGATGCCAATGATCCACGTCTGCGCGGGATCAAGGGTGTCAGCTTTGAGCCGGGCAACATCATGCGTCTGACGACACAGCTGGCACGGCACAAGACCGATCGACAAAAGCAGGCTGTGTTGTTTCACGGTGGGCGCCATGCGGTAACGCGCGCACGGATTGTCGAGGTTTTTGGAACGCCGGGCAGCCTCTCTCTGATCGAATGCTGGCTTGAGACGGGCCGAACGCATCAAATCCGTGTCCATATGGCCCATGCCGGCCACGGGCTTGTCGGAGACTCGGTTTACGGCGGAAAGCGCAAACTGGCCGCGCGGGCATTCACGCCCGAGACCGCCGAGGCGGTGCAGGCTTTCCCCCGCCAAGCTCTGCACGCAGCAGTGTTAGGCTTCGAACACCCGGTCTCGGGCCAGGCATTACGTTTTGAAGCCCCGCTGCCGCAGGATATGGCGGACCTGCTGGAAAATCTCAGAAAACCACTGAAATAAACTGCAAAGGCTTGTGAAAAAGGCCTTTTCAGCTTTCCTTTACATAGGGTTAATCTCAGACTGTTAACAGATCCTCTTGAATGTATCGGGTCTGGTACCCATATCCCATGTTAAGGGCTTAAACATTTGTCCAAGGGGCAGAAATAAATGGCAAATTACTCAAATCTTCCAGCGCCGACACCCGAGGGTGGGCTGAACCGCTATATGCAGGAGATTCGCAAGTTTCCTCTGCTGGAGCCGGAGGAAGAATATATGCTGGCCAAGCGCTGGGTCGAGGAACAGGATACCGAGGCCGCGCATAAAATGGTCACGTCTCATCTGCGCTTGGCGGCCAAGATCGCCATGGGATATCGCGGCTATGGCTTACCGCAGGCCGAGGTGATTTCCGAAGCCAATGTGGGCCTGATGCAGGCGGTCAAGAAATTTGACCCCGAAAAAGGCTTCCGGCTGGCGACCTATGCCATGTGGTGGATCCGCGCTTCGATCCAGGAATACGTCCTTCGGTCGTGGTCGATGGTGAAACTGGGTACAACATCGGCGCAGAAAAAGCTGTTCTTCAACCTGCGTAAAGCAAAGGCACGCATTGGCGCGCTGGAAGAAGGTGATCTGCGTCCTGAAAACGTGGCCAAGATTGCAGAAGACCTCGGAGTGACCGAGGAAGAAGTGATCAGCATGAACCGTCGGATGTCCGGTGGCGATGCTTCGCTGAACGCGACCGTGGGGTCCGAAGGCGAAGGCACCATGCAGTGGCAGGATTGGCTGGAAGATGAAGATGCCGATCAGGCTGGTGACTACGAGGCGCGCGATGAATTGGAAGCCCGGCGCGAATTGCTCGCTGCTGCGCTGGATGTTCTGAACGATCGCGAGAAAGACATCCTGACTCAGCGCCGTCTGATGGACCAGGCTGTTACGCTGGAAGAGCTGAGCACGCAGTACAATGTCAGCCGTGAACGTATTCGTCAGATTGAAGTGCGCGCGTTTGAGAAGCTGCAAAAGAAGATGCGAGAGCTTGCGCGCGAAAAAGGTATGCTGGGTTCAAACTAACCCCAGACTGATATCAGCCCGCCATATGAGCGGGCTGATTTTTTTAGTTATGCGAAAATGAAATCGGACTCGGACAGGTGGCTTGCCCAGATGCCTGATAGATAGATGCTGTCTCCGTCGTCCAACTCGATCTTGGTCCCGAAGAACTTTCCGTCGATATCGTCTTCGATGTCCTCAAAGCTGGTGATGCCATCGTATTCGGACAGGTCGATCTTGTCCTTGCCGACGCGGAAATCGACAATCCAGTCGTGACCGTCGCCTTCATCGAATACAAACGTATCCTTACCGCGCCCACCAAAGAGTTTGTCATTGCCTTCGCCGCCGTCGATGATGTCTTTCCCACGACCTCCGAAGATTTTGTCATGGCCTTCATCGCCACGCAGAATATCCTTTCCGCGCCCCCCGAAGATTATGTCGTTCCCGGCACCGCCAAGCGCCACATCATTGCCCGAGCCGGTGTTGATCACGTCATTGCCACCATCACCGTGAACAAAGTCTTTGCCGCGTCCGGTAAAGATGAATTCATCGCTGCTGTCACCCAGGATAAAGTCCGTGTTCTTTTTGCCCAGAATGCCCGACACCGAGACAGGTAGAAGTACGCCGTCAAGTACGTGAATGATACCGTTTGACGCATCCACGTCGAACGCGATCAAGCCGGGATCGTCGATGCCCGGATCGGCATCGCCCAGACTGGGGGGATCGCTTTCAAGGTTCAGTTCGACTGACGACCCAAGCAGAGTTTGGATTTCAGCCCCGTCGCCTAGACCGACCACTGTTGTGCTGTCGAACTCACCATCGACCACGTGATACTTCAAAATGTTGGTTAGCAAAGGGATAGGGTCTCCGCCGCCAAGCAGGGTGAGCGCCTTGATGATGTGGCCCAATGCTCCAGCCTCGTCATCCCCTTTATACCCAAGCGTTTGTGCCAGAGTAATAAAGGCAGCGTCATTTGGGGCAAAGACGGTCAGTTCTGACTCAGGATTGTCCAGCGTTTCCGCCAGCCCGGCTGCAATCACCGCTTCGCGGAGAATGTCGAAATCCTGATTGTCGCTGTCAAACGTTCCGGGATCACCGCTTTTTAGCACTGTTCCTGTAATCGTATGTGTTGCTGGCATTTCAGTAAGCCTCCCACCCTGTTTGCCGTTGCTCCGGATGTTGCCAGAGCGCCATCCGAGCATGATTCAGTCGATGTTTGAGCTACGGCGGCAGTATCAGACTGGATCAACAAAACTGATTTGCGAGGGCAGGTTTGACGCCGATCGATTTTAGATTATCGATATAAAGTATAAGGTTATCGGGGTTTTTTAATCTCATCAAAAAATTTACCGAGGCGTATGATTTTCAAATAGATAGAGAAAGGACTGACTTATTGGCAGGTGGTTGATAGACAGATCAGGAACTGAATTACATTGAGCTCGCCCTGGGCGGGTTACATCAATTTTTAGGGGGCGCGCATGCATAAACCGGTCAATTGGGGTGTTCTGGGTGCAGCCAGATTCGCACGACAACACATGGCGCCCGCCATCCATGCGGCAGAGGGCGCGCGGCTGGCGGGGTTGGCGACCTCGGATCCGGCCAAGGCCGAGCCCTTTGCCAGATATTGCCCTGATTTGAATGTCTACAACAGCTATGAGGCATTGCTAGCCGATCCTGAGATTGAGGCGGTGTACATCCCGCTGCCCAACCATCTTCACGTCGAATGGAGCCTGAAGGCGCTGGATGCGGGCAAGCATGTGCTGTGCGAAAAGCCGATGACCATGCGGGCCGATGAGTTTGACGCGCTGATCGCAAAGAGGGACCAGACGGGTTTGCTGGCTGCCGAAGCATATATGATCGTGCATCACCCTCAGTGGCATCTGACCCATAAACTGATCGCGGACGGAGCGATCGGCCGGCTGGTCCATGTCACCGGGGCGTTCAGCTATGACAACCGGGCGGACACGGGCAACATCCGCAACCGTGCGGAAACCGGTGGGGGCGGGCTGCGTGACATCGGGGTGTATGTTATCGGCAGCGCTCGGTTTGCGACTGGGCAAGAGCCGGTCTCGGTCAGCGGTGCGATCCGGTGGGAAAATGACGTGGATGTCTTCACCGAGATACGCGCGCAGTTTCCCGAATTTACCTATTCCGCCTATGTCTCGACACGCATGCATCCACATCAGGAAATGGTGTTTCACGGAGAAGGTGGCATGATCCGTCTAACCGCTCCGTTCAATGCCCGTGTGTTCGGCGAGGCGCGGGTTGAACTGCACCGACCGGGCCTTGAGGTTCTGGTGCCCCGGTTTCCTGCGGACAACCACTATCAATTGCAGGTCGAAGCGTTCTGCCAATCGGTTCGCGAAGGGGTTGAATATCCCTGTTCGTTGGAATTCGTGAGGGGCACACAAGAGGTTATCGATCAGGTCTTTGACGCCGCCGTTTCGCTCTAGCTTGCCACGCCTGTGGTGTCTCGCGTATCCTGTCCCGACCGGATCAGGAGGGCTAAATGGCGGGCGGCTGGGCGCGCGATGGCGCGGTGAGTGAACAGATCGAAGCGTCGATTTCAGATGAACTGGCGCGGATGCAGGCGCAAAAGCGACCTGTGGGCGAAAGCCTGACCCATTGTGCTGAATGCGAAGAACCGATCCCCGAAAAACGCCGCCTTGCTCTGCCCGGCGTAAAGCTGTGCCCGGACTGTCAGCAAGAGCGTGACAGCAGCTTCAAGACCCGCGGCGGGATCAATCGGCGAGGTTCGAAAGACAGTCAGTTGAAATAACGCGAGGAGCACCCGGTGAAGGATCAGCCGCAGAGATCAGTACTGCAAAACGGGTTGGTTCTTGGGTTCCTAGCCGCGTTTCTATGGGGTACGCACAGTGTCATCGTGCGGTACCTGACCAGCGATCTCGGCGGGTTGCAGATTGCCGTATCACGCCTGTTCATCGCTGCGTTTGCGATTTACTGCATGCTGCGGGTAATGGGCGCACGGGTTTCAATCCAGTACAGGGATTGGAACTTCCGGCTGGCGGTGTTGTCGACGGTGGTGAACTATATCCTGTTCCACATAGGTTTGGAACATACAGGTGCTGCTAATGCGATGGTGCTTGAGAATACCGCGCCGTTCTTCGTGTTGATATTTCTGTATTTCTTCGCGGATACCACCGTTGGCCGGACTGATGTATTGGCGACCCTGCTGGCGATCCTCGGTGTGTTTCTGACCGTCTATCGGGATTTTCAAGGCGGGGGAGAACCCCTGCTGGGCGATCTGATGGAAATCGGGGCGGGACTCAGCTGGGCGGTGTTCCTGATTTCCAGCAGCCGCGCGATGCAGTCATCTGAAACCACTGCCGAAAGGTTGAACTTCCTGTTTGGCATCTTTTTGTGTTCGGGCGTTTTGCTGGTGCCACTGGCGGCTTTTTCTATTCAGATGCCGACCGCAAACGACGTGATCTTCTTGATCCTTCTGGGCGTTTTGCCGACCGCGCTTGCCTATTATCTTTGGTACGAGGCCGCCGCCCGCGTGTCGACATTGACGGCGACGTTGCTATTCGCCGCCTCGGTTGTGTTTACCTTTGTCAACTCGGCACTGTTTCTGGGCGCAACGATCACACCGCTTTCGATTGTTGGCGCGGTATTGATTGTCACGGCCATTTTCGTGACGACGATGAAATCAGCCAAAGAGAAATGAGGCAGCCATACAGGCTGCCTTTCAACTTTAGCTTTCCATCGCTTCCAGTTCGTCAATAAATCCCGAGATCATCGACAGGCCTTTGTCCCAGAACTCGGGATCACTGGCGTCCAGTCCGAACGGGGCCAGAAGCTCTTTATGGTGCTTGGAGCCACCGGCGCGCAGCATCTCGAAATACTTTTCCTCGAACCCGTCCGCACCGCTTTCGTAGACCGAATACAGCGCGTTCACGAGGCCATCACCGAAGGCATAGGCATAGACGTAGAACGGCGAGTGGACGAAGTGCGGGATATAGGCCCAGAAGGTCTCGTACCCGTCCATGAATTCGAATGCGGGGCCAAGGCTTTCAGCCTGAACGCTCATCCAAAGGGCGTTGATGTCGTCTGGTGTCAGCTCGCCCTCACGACGGGCGGCGTGCAGTTTGCATTCGAAGTCGTAGAAGGCGATCTGGCGGACGACTGTGTTGATCATGTCCTCGACCTTACCGGCCAGAAGCACCTTGCGCTGCTCCGCTGTCTCGGCCTGATCCAGCATTTTGCGGAAAGTGAGCATTTCACCAAAGACCGAAGCAGTTTCGGCTAAGGTCAGCGGGGTCGATGAAAGCATCTCACCCTGATCGGCGGCCAATACCTGATGCACCCCGTGGCCCAATTCATGCGCCAAGGTCATCACATCGCGCGGTTTGCCCAGATAGTTGAGCATCACGTAGGGATGAACTTCGGTCACGGTGGGATGCGCAAATGCGCCGGGGGCTTTGCCGGGCTTCACGGCCGCATCGATCCAACCCTTCGAGAAGAAGGGAGCTGCGATCTCACCCATCCGAGGATCAAACGCGTTATAGGCGTCCATCACCGTCTTCTCGGCCTCTGACCAATCGACGATGCGGGTGTCCTCCATCGGCAACGGAGCATTACGGTCCCACACTTGCATCACGTCCAGACCAAGCCATTTGCGTTTCAGTTCGTAGTAACGATGGCTCAGCTTGGGGTAGGCGGCCACAACGGCCTCGCGCAGGGCTTCGACCACTTCGGGCTCGACATCGTTCGACAGGTGACGACCGGTCTGGGCAGATGGCATTTTGCGCCAGCGATCAACGATCTCTTTTTCTTTGGCCTGCGTGTTATGAACGCGCGCGAAGGTTTTGATGTTGCTTTGGAAAACGTTGGCGAGTTCGCGCGCTGCGGCTTCACGCTTGGCGCGATCCTGCTCGGTCAGCAGGTTCAGCGTACCTTCGATGTTCAGCTCTTCACCATCGACGGTGAAGGTCAGGCCCGCGATTGTTTCGTCGAATAGGCGTTCCCACGCGTCGCCGACAACGCCGAGGTCGTGCAGGAATTTTTCCAACTCATCAGACAGTTGATAGGGTTTCATCGCGCGAATGCGACGGAACACGGGCTCGTATCGCGCCAGATCGGCATTGGCGGCAAAATGAGCAGCCAGCGCGTCATCGTCGATGCGATTCAGTTCCAGCGTGAAGAACACCAGAGGCGTGGTGAAGACGGTGATCTTCTCCTGCATGTCAGAAAGGAACTTGGCGCGATCCGCGTCGGTGGTCAGTTGGTAATAGCGCAATCCGGCAAAGGACATGATCCGCCCGGCGATGGCGTTGATCTTTTCGTTGCGCAGCACGCAGGTCAGTAGGCCAGCTGCGTCCAATTCGGCCAGCTTACCCTCATAATCAGTGGCAAAGGACGCACATTCGCCCTCCAACCAGTCCAGATCGCGGGCCAGTTCGGGTGCATCTTCCGAGGCATAGAGGTCCGTCAGATCCCATTCCGGCAAATTGCCCAGATCATCGGCACCGCCGCCTGCATTTGCATCACGGACGGGAAAGGGAAGGTCGCGCATGGAACACCTCGAATAAACTGCGTTGGCAAACATTTAGGCGCGGCACGTCCGGATCACAAGCAAGCTGTCGGCTTGGGCCTTAATGACAGGGCTCGGGTTTTGGTTTCGCCGCGGCTGCCGCGAAATGTGCAGCAAGTTGATCAAAGACTGGCCCGCGCACCTCGGGTGCCTCCATCAGAACTTCGTGTTCGCCGTTGGGAATCTCGACCAGAGTACCGCTAGGCCAGTTGGCCATACGTGTCCGAATGGCCTTGCGGTCTACGATCTGTTCGTGGCTGCCCAAGAAGGTCAGGGCAGGGATCTCGGGCGCGGTCTGTTCCATCAGCCAGGTGCATTCATCCAGCGCCTCGCGCAGCCAGATGGTGGACGGTGCACCCAAAGCAAGTTCAGGGTGTGCGGCCAACTGATCCTGCATCATTCGGTACATCGCCGGATCGCGTGTCAGCACGTTTCCTTCGAAGGGCTGTGAGGCCACATAGCTCTCTAGCGTGGTGGTGGGCGGTGTTTTCTCGCCCAAGCCCAAGCGTGGCCCCCAATAGGCAGTTAGCTGGCTGAGAGGCTTCATGATTGGTGTAAAGAAAATCCCCCACATCGGGCCCGTAAAGGCGCAGGCCGCAAAATCAGCCCCCTCCAGAACGGCGCGAAGCCCGATAGCCCCGCCCATGGAATGGCCTATGACGTACCAAGGCTTGGGCAACTCCAGTTTTTCGGCCAGTTTCAGTATTGAGCGAACGTCGTGCTGGTAATCGGTGAATTGTTCGACATGACCGATCCGCGGATCATCCAGCAGGCGATCTGCAAGCCCTTGCCCGCGCCAATCGACCGCGAGACTTGCAAAGCCCCGGTTCACAAATTCCTTGGCGGTATCACCATATTTTTCGATGTATTCTGTGCGACCGGGGAAAAGCATCACCGTGCCGTGCGTATCGCCTCCGGGCAGCCAATGTGCCACGCGGATACGTTTGCCATCTTCGGTTATCAGCCAATGCGCCGCACCATCGGCAGGGCCGCCGGCCACGTCTTCGTATAAGGGGGCCGGCGAAAACTCCATCAGGCCAGCACCGAGGCGAGTTTCATGGCAATACCCATGTCTCCGTCAACGCTCAGCTTGCCGGACATGAACGCACCGGTTGGGTTCAGGTCGCCGCTGAGAATCTGTTCAAAGGTGTCCGCATCGGCGCTGAGGGTCACATCAGCATCTTCGTCGCTTACCCGCGCACCGCTTGCATCCAGAATGATAGAACCCAGATCGGCAATGGCAAATTTGGCTGACGCATCGAAATCGCCGCCCGACAGTTTCTCATTCAATGCCGCCGCGGCTTTTTCCAGAATATCGCTCATGGTCTTCCTCATATTGTTCATGCGCCGTGAATGGACATCCCCGGTCGCTACGCTACACTGACCATTGTTATGGGTATTGCAATCACCAATCTCAAACGTACCGTCGCGGCACTTGCCGTCATAGTCACGTTTTCCACCAGTTGCATCGCGCAGCAGGCGGATTCGCGGGACGAGGCATCACTGTTGCAGCAACTGGCACAATCGACGCCCGAACAGGCCATCGGATTGGATCGGCAATTGCAGGCGCTGTGGTCACAATCAGGTTCGGCTTCAGCGGATTTGCTGTTGGAACGCGGACGCGAAGCGCTGGATGACGGGGATGTCGAGGCCGCGCTTGATCATTTGACGGCGCTTACCGATCACGCACCCGAATTTGCCGAGGGTTGGCATGTGCGCGCTTCGGTTTTCTTCGGCATTGACATGTTTGGCATGGCTGCGGCGGATCTTGAACAGGCATTGACCCTGAATCCGAACAACTACGACGCTATTTACGGCCTTGGCCTCATTTTTGAGATCGTGGGCAAGCCAGAACAAGCGCTTGAGGCCTATTCACGTGCCCTGTCTATACATCCCCATCATGAAGAAGTAACCAATGCCGTGAATCGGCTGAAGCCTCAGGTTGAAGGCAAGGCGCTGTAAGTCTCAGGGCGCAGGGGGCAAAGGTGAGCGGGTCATCCCGAATCGTGGCCGTACTTGGCCCGACGAACACAGGTAAAACTCACTACGCGATTGAACGTATGCTGGGGTACCGGACCGGTGTCATCGGTCTGCCGCTGCGGCTGCTCGCGCGCGAGGTCTATGACAAGATTGTCGCTATTCGCGGTCCGTCTGTTGTGGCGCTGGTGACAGGCGAGGAACGGATCGTACCGCCGCGCACCCAATACTGGGTCTGTACAGTTGAGGCGATGCCAGAAGGCATGGGCACTGATTTTGTAGCGATTGACGAAATTCAGCTTTGCGTGGATCCCGAACGCGGCCATGTCTTTACTGATCGCCTGTTGCGGTCGCGCGGCACCAATGAAACGCTGTTTCTCGGCTCTGACACCATGCGCGGCCCCATCGCGGCCCTTGTGCCCGAAGCGCAGTTCATCCGGCGTGAACGGATGTCTCAGCTGGTCTATTCCGGTTCGAAAAAGATCAGCCGAATGCCTGCGCGCAGTGCGATCGTCGGATTCTCGGTCGATAACGTCTATGCCATCGCCGAGCTGCTTCGTCGCCAAAAGGGCGGGGCTGCGGTCGTCATGGGGGCGCTCAGCCCTCGCACGCGGAATGCGCAGGTTGACCTCTATCAAAACGGTGAGGTTGATTATCTGGTGGCTACGGATGCCATCGGTATGGGGTTGAACCTGGATGTGAACCATGTGGCGTTCTCATCTCTGACCAAGTTTGATGGCCGCCGAATGCGGCCTCTGGCCCCCAACGAGTTGGCCCAGATCGCAGGACGGGCCGGGCGCGGAATGTCGGATGGCACGTTTGGTGTGACGGGCGAGGCTCCGCCGCTGGATGAGGGCGTAGCCCAAGCCATTATGGACAGCCGGTTCACGCCTATGAAAAAGTTGAATTGGCGGAATGCCGCTTTGCGGTTCGGCTCAATCGACGCACTAATCGACTCGCTTGAGGTCAGCCCAGACAATGAGCATCTGATCAAAGCGCGGCCAGCTGACGATCTGAACGTCCTGAAATCTCTGTCCCAAGTCACCGAAGTTGTTGCCCGTGCCAGCGATGGACCGTCGATCCGATTGCTATGGGATGTGTGCAGAATCCCCGATTTTCGCGGCATCAGCCATGCCGAACATGCCAGCCTGCTTGAGGTGATCTATGGCCATCTGCATGAGCGCGGAAGTATCCCCGATGATTTCATGGCGCGGCAAATCCGCCGTATCGACCAAACCCATGGCGACATTGATGCATTGTCCAAAAGGTTGGCATATATTCGCACTTGGACATATGTTGCGCAACGAAACGGTTGGGTGCGTGACGAATCCCATTGGCGCGAGGAAACGCGCACTGTAGAAGACAGGCTGTCGGACGCTCTTCACGACCGTTTGACTCAGCGATTTGTGGACCGGCGCACGTCAGTGTTGCTGCGCCGGCTCAAACAGAAGGAGGCCCTTTTGGCCGAAGTAAATGACAAGGGTGAAGTGACCGTCGAAGGTGAATTCGTCGGTCGTCTGGAAGGGTTCCGGTTTACCCCGGACAAAAGCGCGCAGGGGACTGAAGCGAAAGCCTTGAAGTCAGCCTCTCTGCAAGCACTCGCGCCGCAATTCCATCTGCGTGCCGATCGCTTCTACAATGCGCCCGATACCGAAATTGATTTCACCGATCAGGGTGGCCTGATGTGGGGCGAGTATGCCGTGGGCAAACTTGTTGCCGGTGCCGAGCCTCTCAAGCCTGTGGTCGAGGTTTTTGTCGATGAGGCCGCCGGGCCGGACGTGGAACAGAAGGTTCAGCGCCGCCTGCAGCATTTCATCGACCGCAAAGTGGCAGCCCTGTTCGAGCCGCTGCTGAACCTGTCGCGGGATGAAGAATTGACGGGCCTGGCGAAGGGCTTTGCCTTCCGTATGGTCGAGTCGTTGGGCGTGCTGCCCCGTGTGCAGGTTGCGCAAGAGGTCAAGGATCTGGATCAGGACGCCCGTGGTGCGCTGCGCAAACATGGCATCCGGTTCGGTCAATTCACCATCTTCATGCCGCTGCTGCTGAAACCCGCGCCAACGCGCCTGCGTCTGGTACTATGGGCATTGTCCGGCGGCTTGCAGGAGTTCCCCGAAGCACCACCTCCGGGTCTGGTTACCGTTCCGGTCGCCAAGGATGCGCCGCAGGGCTATGACACCATGTGCGGCTACCGCGATGCGGGCGAACGCTCAATCCGGATCGATATGCTGGAACGGCTGGCCGACATGCTGCGGTCCGAGGATAGCCGCGGTGGGTTCGAAGCCAAACCCGACATGTTGTCGATTACCGGCATGACCTTGGAACAGTTTGCAGACCTGATGCAGGGACTGGGTTACAAGGCCGAACGCGGCGAACGTGAGAAGGCCAAGCCGGTCCCCACGGAGCAGCCTGTGGCGGAAGCCGAGGAACAACCTGTCGTCGATGAGACACCGACCGCAAATGCCGAAGCGGATGACGTCGGTATAACCGCCGAGGCGTCAGCCGAAGCCTCCGAAAGCACCGAGGCGGCAGCAGAGGTTACGGCCACTGAGAAATCAGCAGAGTCCAAATTGGATGAGCCCGAAATTGAGGTGTTCTACACCTTCACTTGGGGGCGCCAACGTCAGCAAAACCGTGGTCCGCGTCGCGAGCAGGGGCAGGGCAAGGGCAAGCCGCGTGGTAAACCTCAGGGCAAGCCGCATGGCAAGAAGGGGGGCAAGCCTCAGGGCGCCAAGACCTTCTCGTCACGGCCACCCAAAAAGGAAAAGGCAATCGATCCCGATAACCCGTTTGCGGCAGCGTTGATGGGTCTGAAGGACGGCAACTGATCCGCGATGGCCGAGGCCAAGCTGCGGATCGACAAATGGTTGTGGCAGGCGCGGTTCTTCAAGACCCGTAGCCTGGCCGCCAAACAGGTCAGCGGCGGCCATGTGCGTCTGAACGGAAATCGGGTGCTGAAACCGGCGCAAGCCGTGGCACCCGGAGATGTCCTGACCTTTCCGCAGGGGCGTATTGTTCGGGTTGTACGTATCGAAGCGCTTGGCGTGCGTCGCGGCCCGGCCCCCGAGGCGCAAGCTTTGTACTTCGATATGACCGAAAAGCAGGACGTATCGCCCAAGAATCCTGCGTTTGAGGGAAAAGGTCGTCCAACCAAGAAAGAAAGACGCGCGCTTGATCTTTCTCGCATCCCAAAGGGGTGATCTGACCTTGAAGCGGCGGTCAGACTGGATTAGCTAGTCGCCAAAGCGCAAACGGGAAATCCAACATGACCTACGTTGTCACCGAAAACTGCATTGGCTGCAAATACACCGACTGTGTCGAGGTTTGTCCGGTGGATTGTTTCTACGAAGGTGAAAACACATTGGTCATTCACCCCGACGAATGCATTGACTGCGGTGTCTGCGAACCCGAATGCCCCGCCGACGCCATCCGCCCCGATACCGAGCCGGGGATGGAGCAGTGGGTCGAGTTCAACCGGAAATACTCGGAAATGTGGCCGGTGATCGTGACCAAAAAAGACCCCTTACCCGAGGCCGAGGAACGCGACGGCGAAGAAGGCAAGATGGAGAAATATTTCTCGGAAGCCCCCGGCGAGGGCGGTTGACCGATTCGGCAGCCGGTTACCGTTCATTTGGCATCAATCTGTGCATTAATTAATTGAGGTAGAAAGGGAATTTCCCATTTACCTTGGCGCGGTCTTTTGAGTGTCGCAAATTTGTGATATACTTAGGACCGAATGATGACTGTGATTGGGATGTGCTCCGTAAGTATGCTCGCTTTGGAGTTCTGAATTTATGACAAATAAGCCGCCTGACGGGGCCATGCAGGGCCTCGGCTGTGTGCTTTTGTCGTCTCATATCCCGATCAGAAATGAAGGATGAATATGAATGTCGAAATCGAAAAAGCTTGAGTTCCGCCCGAACGATTATGTCGTCTACCCGGCTCATGGCGTAGGTCAGATCGTATCAATCGAAGAGCAGGAAGTTGCAGGCTTCTCGCTTGAGCTGTTCGTGATTTCTTTTGAAAAAGACAAGATGACCCTGCGGGTACCAACCAACAAGGTCACCGAATCCGGTCTGCGGTCGCTTAGCTCGCCGGATGTTATCAGCCAGGCAATGAAGACGCTTAAAGGCAAGGCCAAGGTCAAACGCGCCATGTGGTCGCGCCGGGCGCAGGAATACGAGCAAAAGATCAACTCGGGTGACCTGATCTCGATCGCCGAAGTGGTCCGCGACCTGCACCGCACCGACGACCAGCGCGAGCAGAGTTATTCCGAACGTCAGCTGTACGAAGCCGCGCTGGAACGTCTGACACGCGAAGTGGCCGCAGTTTCTGGCGCCGATGAGATTTCGGCTGCCAAACAGGTCGATGAGGTTCTGACCTCACGCGCAGCCTGATCGCGTTCAAGCCAATTTAAGGGTCGTCCCGATATCCGGGGCGGCCCTTTTTCGTGACTAGGCGCTTGGTCTTGTGGTGTGTGTCGGGTATTTTTCTGTAACTGCAGGAAGATACGGGGACATGATGAAGCAAACTGTCAAGTTTCTCTACATCAGCCACGAGCCGATCTCGGTCTGGTTTCGCTATGGGCTGATCCTGTTCGATATCGCCTCGATCATCTTTTTTGTCTCCACGGCGAACATCCCGCACGGGCCTGGGCTGACGGCGGCAAGTCTGGGTGTCGGGCTGATCATCCTAATGGATTTCTGCGCGCGGATGTGGATTTCCAAAGACCGCTGGAAACTGCTGCGCCAGATTTACACGATGGCAGACATCGTTGTTATCGTGTCGCTGCTGCTTGACCCGTTCCTGACCGGCAATCTCGCGTTCCTTCGGATATTGCGCGCGTTGCGGCTGATCCATTCCTATCATCTGCTGCGGGATTTGCGCCGAGATAGTCCTTTCTTCCGAACCCACGAGGACGCGGTGATTGCGGCGATCAATCTGATGGTCTTTGTTTTTGCAACCTCGACTGCAGTACTGGTCTTTTTCGTCCCCGAAGATGCGCAGACCCCCTATATCGACGCGCTTTATTTCACTATGGCGACCCTGACGACAACGGGGTTCGGAGATATCACGCTGGGCACACCAGCGGGAAAGCTGTTTTCCGTTTTCATCATGGTTGTGGGCGTGGCGTTGTTTGTCCGTCTGGCGCAGGCGATCTTCATGCCGCAGAAAGTACGCTACAAATGCCCAAGCTGCGGCCTGTTCCGGCACGATCCGGATGCTGTGCATTGCAAACACTGTGGCGCGACGCTGCGCATTGAAACCGGTGGGGCGTCTTAGATTGAGGCTGTTAGCGCCAGGAGGAAGATGATTTCCGAGACCTGCTGCGTGGCCCCCAGAATATCACCGGTTTGGCCACCGATCTTGGTCTTGGCGATGCGAGCGACAAAAGCCGCTGCAAGCAGGGCGCAGAGCATCGGCGTGATGGCTGATCCACCCAGCAGCAATAGCGACAGGACGATAGCCAACACGATACTGGCCAGCACCGCAGACAAGGGGGGCGCACCAACCGAATGGCTCAGCCCCGATTTGCGAGCGTTGGGTAGCGCGCGCATCAGCACGGGCATCATGGCGCGTGAGAACAGGCAGGCGGCCAATATGCCCGTCAACAGACCCGCACCGATCAGTGCCATGACAGCAGCAATTCGAAGCAGTTGGCCCAGCAACAGGGCCAGTACGCCGTAAGTGCCGATATGGCTGTCCTTCATGATCTCCAGTCGACGTTCGGTTGTGAAGCCGCCCCAAAGCCCGTCGGCCGTATCGGCTAGCCCGTCTTCGTGCATCGCTCCGGTTGCGATGATCAACGTGGCGACCAGCAGGGCGGCGGTGGCAAGGGTTGGCAGCTGCGCCCAGATTGCAATCCAGGCGACGCCGCAAGCCAGCGCCCCCACAACAAGCCCGGCAAGGGGATAGGCCCAAGCCGCACGCGACTGGCGGGTGAACGCTTGATCGGGCAGGCGTGGCAGGGGCAGGCGCGTCAAAAGGACCAGAGCCAGCGAGATATCCCACAGGGAAAACGGGGCGGTGTCGTTTTTGGTCACTCCCAGGCCTTTCCGGGTCTTGTTGCTTTGCCAGCATTGGTTAAACACACACAACCACTCTGATGCAACGAGGCTTTCCATGCTGCCCGAACTCAATGACTTGAACAGTTTCCGCAATGCGCTGACCGGCGCACCCGGTCCGGACACCGCTGCCAAGCAGGGCGCGGAAGAGCGCAACGGTCAACTAACCAAACCGCCCGGCGCGTTGGGGCGGCTTGAGGATCTGGCGATCTGGTATGCAGGTTGGCGCGGGGATGCGCGGCCTCAGATCGATGCGCCGCAGGTCATCGTGTTTGCGGGCAACCATGGCGTAACTGCTCAAGGTGTCTCGGCGTTCCCGCCCGAAGTGACGGTGCAGATGGTCATGAATTTCGAACATGGCGGCGCGGCGATCAACCAGTTGGCAAAGGCTGCGGGCGCGAAGATGGACGTGCACGCGCTGGAGCTGGACCGTCCGACCGCAGATTTTACCCAAGCCCCCGCGATGAGCGAAGAGGAATTTCTAAGCGCACTGCGCACAGGATGGCAGGCGGTTGATCCGCAGGCCGATCTGCTGGTTGTTGGAGAGATGGGGATCGGAAATACCACGCCGGCTGCCGCCATCGCTTGCGCGCTATTTGGCGGGGATGCTGCCGACTGGACTGGCCGCGGGACCGGTGTGGATGATGCAGGTCTGGCGAACAAAACCAGGGTTGTTGCGGAAGGCGTCGCTCTGCATGGTCAGGGCGATGGACTTCATATTCTAAGGTGCCTCGGCGGACGCGAGATTGCGGCTATGGCGGGTGCGATAGCCGCCGCGCGCGTATTGCGGATACCGGTAATTCTGGATGGATTCATCTGCACCGCAGCTGCAGCCTGTCTGGCGCAGATTTCGGAAACAACGCTTGATCACACCATCGCGGGCCACCAAAGCGCCGAGGGCGCGCATGCCGCGATGCTGGGCAAGCTCGGCAAGGAGCCATTGCTGACCCTCGGCCTGCGCTTGGGCGAGGGCTCGGGCGGGGCGTTGGCGATCAACATTCTGAAAAGCGCGGTTGCTTGCCATTCCGGCATGGCGACATTCGCTGAAGCGGGTGTGTCGGACGGTTAAGCCGACTTCTTGGCGTGTTCCTCGGCCAGTTCCAGCAGCGCGGTTTCCAGATCTTTTTCCAGTTGCCGCGCACGCTCGATGTATTTCTTGTTTTCGGCTGTGGGCATGCCGGGGATCCACAGTTCTGCAAGCTCGCGCACCGATCCCCGGTCGTGGTGATAAAAGGTTTGTTCAGCTTGTGCGGCCTCGTATTCACTGAGGCCAATGTTCTCCAATACATAGCGGCCCGCGCGTAGCGATCCGTCGAACATCTCGCGGACAATATCGTTGGCCCCTGCCTGATACAGTTCATAGACATGGTTGCGGTCGCGGGCGCGGGCGATGATGTGCAGATCGGGCCGCTGGCGGCGGGCATATCCGACGAGACGGGTGACCTGTTTGTAGTCATCCATGGCCGCGACAAGGACCGCTGCCTTTTCGATTCCAGCAGCGCGCAGCAATTCGGGGCGAGTGGGGTCGCCAAGGAAGCCTTTGACACCGAACCGTCGCATCAGCTGGATCGTTTCGATATCGTGGTCCAGAACAACTGTTTTAAACCCGCTTGCCTGTACCAGCCGGTTGACGATCTGCCCAAAGCGACCGATCCCGGCGATGATGACAGGGCCTTTTTCGTCGATCTGATCGGGTTCAACCTGCGGATTGCTCTCGCCGAGAAAGCGCGAAAGTACGTCGTAGACGATAAACAGAAGCGGTGTGATCAACATGGTCAGCGCGATGATCATCAACAGTTTTTGCGACAAGCCCGGCGGAATCACGTTCTGCTGCGTAGAAAACGCCAACAAGACAAAGCCGAATTCACCGGCCTGGGCCAAACCCAGCGTGAACAGCCAGTGATCGCGCCCGCGCAGCTTGAAGGCGCGCCCGACGATGAACAGGATGATCCCCTTGGCCAGTATGACCAGTAAGGCCAAACCGATCAGGTCAAACGGGTCGGCGAAGAAATACCCGATATCGATCCCAGCGCCCACGGTGATGAAGAACAGGCCCAGCAACAGCCCCTTGAACGGCTCAAGGTCGCTTTCCATTTCGTGTCGGAACTCCGAACTGGCCAGAACCACTCCGGCCAGAAACGCGCCAAGAGCGGGCGACAGGCCCACAAGGGTCATCAGGAACGAGATGCCGACCACGATCATTAGCGCCAGTGCCGTATACATTTCGCGCAGGTGGGTGGCGTGGATGAAACGGAACAGTGGGCGGGTCAGGTAGATGCCGGCCAATACGACAAACGCGACGGCGCCAATGGTGACAAGCGTAACGGCCCAGCCGGGCAGACCTTCGACCAGCGAGAGTTTGGCGTGATAATCCGCGTCTTTGGCTATGCCTACGCCACGGCTGATGGAGCCGTCATCTTCGATGTGGATACTTGCGGGCAGGGCAAGCAGCGGCAGGAAAGCTAGGATCGGGATTACGGCAATGTCCTGCGTCAGCAGGACCGAGAAGGTCGCTCGACCTCCGTTGGTTTGCATCAGGCCCTTTTCGGACAGGGTCTGCAGCACGATTGCCGTGGAAGAAAGCGACAAGGTCAATCCAACCGCCAGCGCTACCGACCATTGATGACCCGCATAGAACGCCACAGCTGCGATTGCTGCGGTCGACAGGCCGACCTGCAGCCCGCCCAAGCCTAACAATTTGTCCCGCATATCCCACAAGGCACGGGGCTCAAGCTCGAGCCCGATCAGGAACAGCATCATCACGACGCCGAATTCGGCCACATGCTGCAGGCTTTCCGTCTCGGCCCCGACAAGGCCCAAAATGGGACCAATCGCGATGCCTGCGGCCAGATAACCCAGCACCGATCCCAGACCCAGACGGGCGGAAAGCGGCACCGCGATCACCGCAGCTGCCAGATAGATCGATGCCTGATAAAGGAACTCGTTCATTATTGTCCTCTTAAATCCGCTCAGGTCGGGAGCGGCGCGTCGCGTTTCAATTGGTCCATCACGATCTGGCTTTGCACCCGTGCAACTGCAGGATGCGGCAGGATCACTTCGTGAAGCAAGGTATTGAGTGCGGATAAGTCGTCACAATAGACGTGAAGCAGGTAATCTGCCTCACCTGTCATCGTCCAGGCGCTGGTGATCTCGGGGCGGGTGTTGACCATGCGGGCGAAGCCTGCGGATTGTTCGGGGCCATGAGTGCCCAGATGCACCTGAATGAACCCCTGAACCTGTAGCCCCAGCCTCAGCGGGTCCAGTCGTGCGGTGTACCCAGTGATGTAACCCTCGGCCTCAAGGCGCTGTCGGCGACGGCCCGCCTGACTGGCGGATAGATTCAGCACATCACCCAATTGCTGCGACGTCAGATGCGCGTCGCGCTGCAAAGCTGCGAGTATTCCGATATCAATCCGATCCAGCACGTGCGGCGTTTCCTCAAGATTTGCAATCAATATGCGGAAAGTACGCATCTAAACTTAGTTTATACGAAAACAATGCGCAGAAACAGCACTCATTAAGGCGTATTTTTGAATCAGCAAAGAAATTCCTGTTTTCCGAGGAGACGCGCCATGGGTCCTTTCCCGCATAACGCCCCGAAATCTGTCATCAGCGAAGAAAACCCAGCCGGTACCGACGGGTTTGAGTTTGTTGAATTCGCACATCCCGAGCCGCAAGAGCTGCGAGACCTGTTTGCGCGAATGGGCTTCGACTATGTCGGCTATCACCGCAACACCCCCAAGGTCGAGCTTTGGCAACAGGGTGATGTAACCTACATCCTGAACGCGGATCCTGATAGTTTTGCAGCCAAATTCGTGGCCGAGCACGGCCCCTGCGCCCCTGCCATGGGCTGGCGCGTTGTTGATGCTCAGAAGGCTTATGAGCACGCGATCGCCAAAGGGGCTGAGCCTTATGATGGCGCAGACAAGACCATGAACGTTCCGGCGATTAAGGGCATTGGTGGTTCGCTGATCTACTTCATCGATCAGTATTATGACACCTCGCCCTACAACGAGGAATTTGAATGGCTGGAGCAGTCAAAACCGCGCGGCGATGGGTTCTACTATCTCGATCACCTGACCCACAACGTGTTCAAGGGCAACATGGACAAGTGGTTCAAATTCTATGGCGACCTGTTCAACTTCCGTGAAATCCGCTTTTTCGACATTCAAGGTAAGTTCACCGGGCTTTACAGTCGCGCGTTGACTTCACCTTGTGGTCGCATCCGCATTCCGATCAATGAAGATCGTGGAGAGACCGGACAGATCGTCTCCTACCTGAAGAAGTACAATGGCGAAGGCATCCAGCATATCGCGGTGGGCAGCGACGATATCTACGCCTCGACCGATGCCATTGCCGAGAAGGGTCTGAAGTTCATGCCCGGTCCGAACGAGGCCTATTATGACATGTCTTACGACCGTGTGTCCGGCCATGATGAGCCCAAGCATCGGATGATGAAGCACGGCATTCTGATCGACGGCGAAGGTGTAGTTGATGGCGGTGAGACCAAGATTCTGCTGCAGATCTTTTCGAAAACAGTCATTGGCCCGATCTTCTTTGAGTTCATTCAGCGTAAAGGGGATGACGGGTTTGGTGAGGGCAATTTCAAAGCCCTGTTTGAATCGATCGAACGCGAGCAGATCGAGTCGGGTGAAATCTCGGCAGCCTAAACATGAATCAATGAAATCAACCGAGCGCCGTGTCTGACCGACATGGCGCATTTTCTTTACCCGCGCGGCATCTTGAGCGTGATGTTCTTGCCGCGCTTCTGATAGCGCAACTCGCTGTCGCCGATGGCGATGACATTACCTCCGTCGATGCGATCGCCCACCTTCAGCTTTTTGTAGCGTCCGCTGGGCAGGCGGACCAAAGCACGGCGGTTTGCCGGGGTGCCGTACACGCCGATTAGGTTCAACTTGCGCAGGTTAATCGCGTTGTCGATGGTTGCTTGTCTCGCAACTGACGCGGAAGACGGAATTTTGGGATTGACCGTTCTGGGCTGGAACGAACCAACTTCATCGGCATTACTGGCCACATTTGCGGTCGAGGCTAGCGCTGCACTCCCAGAACTAGGTTGCCGTGTCGCGCGCGCCGTGATGCTGGCAGGCCTGATTTTTGGACGGGGTACCCGTACAACAGCCAGCGCAGTCGGGGTTTCATCGACCTGCGGAGGGGTTTGCAGAGACTTGGGCCGCAGCTTGGGCCGGACCGAGGCCAGTTCTTGCCGGGATCGACCGCCAAGTTGCTGGCGTTCGAATTGATCCACCAGATTTTCCGGGCGTGGCCGTGGGCGAAACGCCGCGAGTCTCTCATCGACCTCTTCTACGACAACGGGTTCTGTTTCGAACCTGGTTGGGGGGTCGGGGGGCACAGATGCGGGACGACCCAGATAAACCATAACGCCGGCCGGGTTCAGTGTGCCTTCGGCGCTTGGCGTCACAAGTCCGCGTTCATCCAGGTTGAACCGCTGCCCCGCTTGGCCTGGCAAAGAGATCGACTCAAAAGACGCATCTGTGTCCAGGCTGGCAAGTTCGGGTAGTGCGACGGAATCGGTCGACAGGTCCGAGCGATCGACCGATGTGAGATATTGATTATCCACGCCAGCCACAGGCGCTGGCTCCAGATCTGAAGGTTCAACAGGGGCGGTGCCGGTAAACTCACGAAACTCGGTTCTGCTCTCTGGCAGATCAGCGATGTCTTCGACCGGCTCCGGTTCAATCTTCAGTGCTTCGAGAATGGCCTCGTCCGTGGGGGTGAGCACCGGTTCTTCCTCTGCCACTTCAGGTTCTTGTGGGAGGCTTGCGATCTCGGTTTCCTGAGGTTCGGGCTGTGTCTGCGGTTCTGCCGTCACAATTTCTGGCTCTGGCTGCAGCTCGGGCTCTAACGGCTCGGCCACTTCGACAATTTCGGGGTCAGAGCTGTTGTAAGACCAGACACCCAGCAACATTCCAACCACAACCGACGCTGCGATCGCAGGAATTGCAAAGCGTTTCAGATCCGTTCCTGTCTTGGCAGACGAGGGCAGTGCTTTGGTAGCAGGCTCAAATGCAGGGGGGGCTGCATCTTCAGCGATGGCGTGAACCGGTATGTCCGGCGTATCAACGGGTTTGGGGGCCGCAATCACAGCGTCCTCATCCACAATGATCGGCAGTTCCAGAAATGGCGCGTCCAGAGCATCGTTGCCGGTTGCGCTGACCCAGAATGCCTCGGGGATAAAGCCATGATCGGTGGCAAATGCGCTGGCTTCGTCCAGCGTTTGCTGGGCCACAGCGGCAACCGGGGTCTCAGTCCCCACGTCGCCCGCGACATAAGCCAGCTCTGATAGCTCATAGGGCGTGGCTGCGGCCAACGTATCCTTGACCTTTTTCGCCGCTGCATCGGTGTCCAAACCATCGGTGTCGACAACCAAGCGGCGCACCTGATCGGATGGAATCACAAGCTTGCAACTCAGGTCATTTTCCAGCGCGAATCCTTGATCCCGAAGGGCCTGCATCTGGTCCGCGAAATCCGACGCATCTAACGGAACGGTTCCAATGCAGTACCAGTCTCCATCCGACTGATGATGCAAGGAAATGCCGTTTTCAGAAAATGACAGCGCAAAGGCGGGTTTCATAATCGCGATGAACCATAATTGTCGGCTTTTATGCAAACGCTTAGATGTCTGCCCGCCGAGATTAGAGCAGGAACTCGCCGAGGGAAAGAAAAAGGCACGTTTCCCCCTTGCCGTGTACGGGCCCGACCACCCATCTTGAGAGCAAGCATCAAGGAGGGATCATCTTGAAGACACTTGCTTTTTTGGCCGCCATGGCCGCTGCCACCGCGACTCTGCCCGCCCATGCGGAAGAACGTCGCATCTCGGTCAGCGGGACCGGTACGGCTCTGGTTGCACCCGATATGGCAACGATAACACTGGGCGTGACCAATCAGGATGCGCAGGCATCGGTAGCGATGCAGGCGACCTCGGATGCGGTGACGCAGATCCTCAAACGACTGGACGAAATGGGATTGGAGGCGCGCGATGTTCAGACGCGCGATCTTTCGCTTTCACCGGTCTGGTCGGGGCGCAGCAATTCCAGCAATGAGCCACCCAAGATCACTGGGTTCACCGCGTCCAACCGCGTTTCGGTTCGCGTACGGGATCTGGATAATCTGGGCCAGATCATGGATGCGGTCATCAAGGATGGTGCGAATGATTTCGGCGGTCTGAGCTTTGGCGTGCAAGAGCCCAAACCGCTTGAGGCTGAAGCACGGGCCAAGGCTGTGGCAGATGCGACCGAGAAGGCGCAGCAACTAGCGCAGGCGTCCGGGGTTACGCTGGGTCCCGTCCTATCGATCAACGACCACGGCGGAGGTGTTCGCCCGATGGCTCAGATGCGCGAGATGGCTATGTCGGACGCCGGTGGCGTGCCGGTCGCAGGCGGAGAGATTTCCGTTTCGGTCAATATCGCGATGGAGTTCGAAATCGCGGAGTAATCTACGATCCAACCCGGGCTTGCAGCGGTTGGCGCTGCTGGCCCGATGCATCGAAATTCCCCGGCGCAAGCCAGTTCTCGAAGGCCGCCCGAATGCGCGGCCATTCGCTATCGATTATCGAAAACCACGCCGTATCCCGGTTGCGCCCTTTGTAATGGGTCGCCTGCCGGAAGACGCCCTCGAACGTGAAACCCAAACGTTCGGCTGCACGCTTTGATGGAGCGTTCAGCGCATCGCATTTCCATTCGTAGCGGCGATAGCCAAGCTCATCGAATACCCGGCGCATCATCAGATACATCACTTCGGTCGATTGCGGTTTACGCTGCAGCAGAGGCGAGAAATGGATGTGGCCCACTTCGATCGCACCCGCTGCTGGTTCGACCCGCAAATACGAGGCCATCCCCACGGGCACCTCATCCGCGTCGAGCACCGTATGGAACATCGGGTCCGCATCCATGCAGTTTGACTGCGCCCATGCGGTGAAATCCGCCTCAGAGTCGAACGGGCCGTAGGGCAGATAAGTCCAATTGTGGCCGTCCATGTCATTGGCAAACGCCCGGTACAAGCCAGGCGCGTGCCTGTTTACATCCAGTGGCACAACGGAACAGAACCGGCCCTGCATCGGTGTGTAAGGCGGGGTGGGGCGAGGAAACTCGCCCGCGACCGACAAGCCGATGGGTTGACCCAGTTCATTTGTGTTGTGCCCGGTCATCGGATCAGGCGCTGGCTTTGGACAGAGCCTGATCGAGATCAGCGATCAGATCGTCTGCATCCTCGATCCCGATGGACACGCGCACCACTCCAGGGCCTGCGCCTGCAGCTTCCTGCTGCTCGGGCGTCAACTGACGGTGTGTGGTCGAGGCCGAGTGGATGATCAGCGACCGTGCGTCGCCAAGGTTGGCCACGTGGCTGAAGATCTCAAGCGCGTTCACCAGCTTTACGCAGGCGTCATAGCCGCCCTTGACCGCAAAGGTGAACAGGGCGCCCGCGCCGCGCGGGTAGTGCTTTTTTACCCTGTCGCTATAAGGCGAGGATGGCAGGCCAGCATATGTCACGTAATCCACACGGTCGTCTGCCTCGAGCCACGCCGCTATTTTCTGCGCGTTTTCGACATGGCGCTCCATCCGTAGCGATAGCGTTTCTATCCCCATCAGTGTGTAATGCGCCGCCTGAGGGTTCATCGTCATGCCCAGATCGCGTAGACCGATCGCGATGCCGTGGAATGTAAAGGCGAGCGGGCCGAAGGTCTCGTGGAATTTCAGGCCGTGATAGGCGGGTTCGGGTTCGCTGAGCGAAGGAAACTTGTCATTTGCCGACCAGTCGAACTTGCCCGAATCCACGATGCAGCCGCCGGTCACGGTGCCGTTTCCGGTCAGGTACTTGGTGGTCGAGTGCACGACCAGCGTCGCGCCCTGTTCAATCGGGCGGCACAGGTAGGGCGTGGCAGAGGTGTTGTCGACGATCAGCGGAATGCCTGCTGCATCGGCTAAATCCGCCAGAGCACGGATATCAGTGACATAGCCGCCGGGATTGGCGATGGATTCGCAGAATACTGCACGGGTGTTTTCGTCGATAGCGGCCTTCACAGCGTCCAGATCATCGGTATCAACGAATTTGGCCGACCAGCCGAAACGTTTGATCGTCTGGCTAAACTGCGTCACCGTCCCACCGTAGAGGCGGGTCGAGGCGACAACATTGCAGCCCGGCCCCATCAGCGGGAACAGCGCCATGATCTGCGCTGCGTGTCCCGAGGAACAGCAGACCGCACCGACACCGCCTTCAAGCGTCGCCACACGTTCCTGCAGCACCGCAACAGTCGGGTTGGTCAGTCGCGAATAGATAAAACCCACTTCCTGCAGGTTGAACAACGCGGCGGCGTGTTCCGCGTCGCGAAATACATATGCCGTGGTCTGGTAGATCGGTGTCTGGCGCGCGCCTGTGGCAGGGTCGGGGCGGGCCCCGGCGTGAATTTGCAGCGTGTCAAAACCGTAGGTGGGTCCGTCAGACATCGAGGAAATCTCCTGTTGGAATGTGTGTTGCTGAATCTCTAGGACATTGGCTCGCCCGGCACAATGTCCGCGTCACCGCAGCCAAAGCCCCTTGGACTTGATCGTTTTGCGAATGACCTGTTCGCGTGCGGGCAGGTTGTTTCGGTCGAACAATGCCCGGATCTTCGCACCCTTGCGCTGTATCACGAGCTTCTTCAGTGGATCATAGCCTTTGAGCACTTTTTTGATCTTGTTCGGGGCCACGACGGTTTCCAATATCTCGACCACATGATCGCTTTCGCGGGCGTAGAGCATCGGGAACAGGCGATAGTGGCAGCTGATCCGACCATCCAGCAGGCCCTCGGGCAGGGCATCCCGTCCGCCACCGAAGGAATGGATGACCAGCGGCAAGGCGATCTGATCTAGCCACGGGTTCAGAACTTGCCCGGTCAGTTCGGGGATTTCCTCGTCGCGAATGGTGCGGGCATAGCCCATAAACCGCTCACCAAATTGGCGGGGGCATTTGTAGAAGAAATAACCGGCGTTAAAATACAGGTAGCGCCGCCAATAACCCTCGGGCTGGCTGGGATCGAGAGAGCTTTCGAAATCCAGCCCGAACCGGTCATACAGTGCGCGCCAGATACCCTCATATCCTGGGCCGTAGAGCGTGGGTTTGGGCCATGTTCCCTCGACCCGAAGTGAGGCGCCGGGCTGTTCGAAATCGAACGGGACGTCGGAAATTTCGCCGGTGATCAGAGTGTCGGAGTCGAAGAAGACAAAGGGCTCACCCTCTGGCATCGCCAGCAAAGCTTCGATCTTGTTGCCATTGGGATAGCTCGAGCCAAAAGCATGAGACTCAAAAGGCAGAATCTCGGCACCCAGATGCTGCAGGGCTTCAAGAACTTCGGCATCCTGAATGCTGGGGTTCTGAGGCCAAAGAGGGCCGGGCTGTGGCACCCCCACGAACAGCCGACCTTTGAACCCTGATGAGCTGTGGCGCAGCGAGGCGGCGAAAAGCAATGCCTCGTATTGCAGCCGGTTGTTTTGCCCGATGATGAGGATGTTAAATGTCGCCGGGCTTGCCTGCATCGTATTGCGCTTTCTGATCGGGCCGGTATTCGGCCGCTGCCTCAACCGGAAGTACAACAAGCTGTGAAGGGCGTCAAAACCCCAAACATGACCGGTTTGCAAATCCGGCTCGTGCTCCCATCTAATGTGACAGCAACGCAGGGGGATTGCATATGCGGGTCAATGCAGATTTCACACAGCGGGTCGCCGTTCACTTTGATCAGACCGAATGGGTCGCGTCACCGGTTGCTGGCGTCGAACGCAAGATGCTGGACCGCATTGGCGAGGAAGTGGCGCGTGCCACAACCATCGTGCGCTTTGCCCCCGGCAGCGCGTTTTCATCGCATACTCATGACGGTGGTGAGGAATATCTGGTGCTGGACGGAGTGTTCCAGGATGAAACCGGAGATTCCCCTGTCGGCAGCTATGTACGCAATCCCCCGACGTCCTCCCATACATCCTCGGCCAGCGAAGGCGCGACTATTCTGGTCAAATTGCATCAGTTCGACCCCAATGACTGCACCGAGGTTCGGCGCTCGATCAACGGGGCGGAGATATCGATTTGTTCAAGGATGTGCATGAGGATGTCCAGGTGCAAACCTGGGGCGCGGGCGAACATATTGAATTGGACGCCGATAAGGGGTTTGAGGTCTTTGTTATCGAAGGTGGCTTTGCCGAGGCGGGCGAAGAATTTGGCACTTGGGACTGGTTGCGCTTGCCGCCTGGATCACGCTTTGCTGCTGTAGCAGGAGAGGGCGGAGCCCGTGTTTGGATCAAATCCGGCCACCTGGGCGGGATGGTCTGAGCCGCCGCTGCCAACAAAATAGGCAATTTCTGACTGAATCCGGGCCATTCCGCCCGGATTTTTCATTTTTTGACCATTTGGCAAATTTTACCAATTGATAAAAAATCAGATTGTGGCAAGCTGGGGTCCATAACAAACATATCTACAGGGAGTAGAGTGATGGCACAGGGCCAGATGGCACCCGGGATCGTCTCCGGGCGGCTTTCCAGCGATGAGCTGACCTCGAATTTCACCGATCTGCATCCGCCGCTGGCCCCGCACGAGGCCGCTGTGGCCGCCGATCGATGCTATTTCTGCTATGACGCGCCATGTGTGACGGCCTGTCCTACGGATATCGATATTCCGTTGTTCATTCGCCAGATTCAGGCCGGGCAACCGCAGGCGGCAGGGCAGACCATTCTGGAGCAGAACATTCTGGGCGGCATGTGTGCCCGGGTTTGTCCGACCGAAACTTTGTGTGAAGAGGCTTGCGTGCGTGAGACGGCAGAAGGCAAGCCGGTCGAGATCGGACGCCTGCAGCGTTATGCAACCGATGATGTGATGGCCTCGGGTGCGCATCCGTTCGAGCGCGCCGCATCAACCGGCAAGACAATTGCCGTGGTTGGGGCAGGGCCCGCCGGTCTGGCCTGTGCGCATCGTCTGGCGATGCTGGGGCACGATGTGGTGATCCACGAAGGCAAGCCCAAGCCAGGCGGTCTGAACGAATACGGGATTGCGGCGTATAAATCTACCAATGATTTTGCACAGGCCGAGGTCGATTGGCTGCTTAAAATTGGCGGGATCGCGATCGAGACCGGTTCGATTCTGGGAGAGACGGTTTCTCTGGAAGGGTTGCAGGAGAACTATGACGCTGTTTTCCTGTCAATAGGACTTGCGGGGGTGAACGCACTGCGGGCTGATGGTGTCGATAAAGACGGGGTGCGCCCGGCGGTCGACTTTATCTCGGATGTGCGACAGGCCAGCGATCTGGTTGATCTACCTGTGGGTCGCAATGTCGTTGTGATTGGCGGTGGTATGACTGCCGTAGATGCGGCAGTGAAATCGAAACTGCTAGGCGCTGAGCACGTCACCATCGCCTATCGCCGAGGTCGCGACGCGATGGGTGCCAGCCGGTACGAACAGGATTTGGCGGCGTCGCATGGTGTTCGGATTCTCTGCAATGTTCAGCCGGTGGCCATTCACGGAAATGGTGCCGCAGCAGAGATCGAATTGGAGTATACTGCGAGCCATGATGGTCGACTGACCGGAACGGGTGAAACTGTCCGTGTGCCGGCTGATCAGGTTCTTAAGGCCATCGGTCAGACGCTTGACGGTGCGCCGGAAGGCCTAACGCTGGATGGCAATAAGATTGCCGTGACGGGGGCGGGACGCACTTCAATGACCGGTGTGTGGGCTGGCGGAGACTGTGCGGCAGGAGGCGAAGACCTGACCGTGACCGCCGTAGCCGAAGGTCGCGATGCCGCGATGGATATCCACGCTGCACTGAGCGCGTGAAACTCAAAGACAAAGATGCAGAGCTGCATCAGGGAGGCCGGATAAATGGCTGATTTAACATCAAACTTTCTTGGAATATCAAGCCCGAACCCGTATTGGCTGGCCTCCGCGCCACCGACGGATAAGGAGTACAATGTTCGCCGCGCCTTCGAGGCCGGATGGGGCGGCGTAGTGTGGAAGACCTTGGGGGCCGAGGGGCCTCCGGTCGTGAATGTGAACGGCCCACGCTATGGCGCGATTTATGGCGCGGACCGCCGGTTGTTGGGACTCAACAACATCGAACTGATCACAGATCGGCCGCTTGAGGTGAACCTTGAGGAAATGGCCCGCGTAAAGGCGGATTATCCAGATCGCGCCCTGATCGCCTCGATCATGGTGCCCTGTGAGGAGGCTGCTTGGAAGGCCATTCTGCCGCGTGTGGCTGAAACCGGTGCGGACGGGATCGAGCTGAATTTTGGCTGTCCGCACGGGATGAGCGAGCGGGGTATGGGGTCTGCCGTCGGGCAGGTGCCGGAATACATCGAAATGGTGACCCGTTGGTGCAAACAGTATTACGACCGCCCAGTTATCGTGAAGCTAACGCCGAACATTACGGATATCCGCAAACCTGCGGCGGCGGCGAAGAATGGGGGCGCGGATGCGGTATCGCTGATTAATACGATCAACTCGATCACCAGCGTCAATCTGGACACCTTCAGCCCCGAACCCTCGATTGACGGTAAAGGCAGCCATGGTGGCTACTGCGGACCGGCGGTGAAACCAATCGCGTTGTCGATGGTGTCCGAGATTGCGCGGGCCGAAGCCACGCATGGGCTGCCGATCTCAGGCATCGGTGGCGTCACCACTTGGCGCGATGCAGCAGAGTTTATCTCGCTGGGTTGCGGCAATGTTCAGGTCTGCACTGCAGCGATGACCTATGGGTTCAAAATCATCGATGAATTGACGGCCGGCCTGTCGGAATGGATGGATGAGAAAGGCTATGCCAATATCGACGAAGTGATCGGACGCGCAGTGCCCAATGTGACGGATTGGCAATATCTGAACCTCAACTACATCGCCAAAGCGAAGATCGATCAGGATCAGTGCATCAAATGCGGTCGCTGTTTTGCAGCCTGTGAAGACACCAGCCATCAGGCGATTTCGATGTCGGCGGATCGGGTGTTCGAGGTTATCGACGAGGAATGTGTGGCCTGCAATCTTTGCGTGGATGTGTGCCCTGTAGAGGGGTGTATTTCCATGGATCCGATGGCCGCCGGAGCGGTTGATCCGCGCACAGGCAAGGTCGTTGATCCTGAATATGCCAATTGGACGACACACCCCAACAACCCCATGGCGAAAGCGGCGGAGTAGTCAGAGATTTTTCGTCGAAAAATCTTGGCGGAGAAAATTCGACGAATTTACTCAGAACAGAATGTCGATGGGTCCGTTGTGGCAGATGATGACATATTGATTGGCGGTGCGGATCAAATGGTATCCGCGCCGTTTCACTTCTGCCTGAAAAGCCGCGTGACCAACCTCCCGTTCGACCCAAGCAACTGAGCGTCGCACAACAGCTCCCGTTCGAGCAGATCGGGACGAGAAAAGCTGGGTGATCCAAGGCTCGGGATCTGAGCGATACGTCATCATGCTCCGAGCTTTTCTCAATAGGGTTAAACGTCTCTTAAGGTGTAAGCAGTTTTCGATAGAGCGTTTCCACGAACGGAACCGCGCCTTCGAAAGGGTCTTCTTCCCCAAGAATTGCCCGGACTTGAACATCGAAATCCGCATAATGCTGTGTCAGCGCCCAGATCGAAAAAATCAGATGATAGGGATGGACTCGTGCAATTTTCCCCTGAGCCATCCAGCTTGTCAGAATCGTGGTTTTTTCATCGACCAGTTTTTTGAGATCGCTGGACAAAGCTTCATGAATGCGCGGCGCGCCCTGAACAAGCTCATTGGCAAAGAGGCGGCTCTCGCGCGGCAGGTCGCGGCTCATCTCAAGCTTGCGTTGGATATAAGACAGTATTTCTTCCAGCGGGTCGCCATCCTCATTCAACGCGTGCAGGGGAGCGAGCCAGACTTCAAGCAGACCCGACAACAGGGCTGTATGGATCGCTTCTTTCGATGGAAAATAATAGAGCAGATTGGGCTTGCTTAGCCCCGCCTCAGCTGCAATTTGGTCGACGGTTGCGCCGCGAAAACCGTGGGCTGAGAACACATTCAGGGCCGCCTCGAGAATCGCTGCTCGGTTCTTTTGCTGAATCCGGGTTGGGGCGCGGTCTTTGGGCATGTTCACCTGTTGTCCTTTTTTCGGCCAGTTGGGCGTCAATTATGTCGAAAATTCCGGCAGGCCACTGCAATTTCTTGACTGATGTCGAACCCGTGATAGCGTGAGTTTGACCAGATGGTCAAATCAAGACACCAAAAGCGAGCCAAATCGCAAGCAACAGGGAAGAACATGATGGCAGCTCCGGCGCAGAATCTCAGGATCAATGGCGACAGGTTATGGGACAGCCTGATGGAGATGGCCAAGATCGGCCCAGGCGTCGCGGGTGGCAACAACCGTCAGACGCTAACGGACGAGGACGCCGAAGGGCGCGCGCTGTTTCAGAAATGGTGCGAGGATGCCGGTTGCTCGATGGGGCTGGACCAGATGGGCAATATGTTTGCCCGACGAGAGGGAGCGGACCCCGAGGCTCTGCCGGTTTATGTAGGGTCGCATTTGGATACGCAGCCCACAGGTGGCAAGTATGATGGCGTTCTTGGCGTGCTTGGTGGGCTGGAGATCATTCGCACGCTGAATGACCTGGGCATCAAGACCAAGCACCCTATTGTGGCCACCAATTGGACCAACGAAGAAGGAACGCGATTTGCCCCGGCGATGTTGTCTTCGGGGGTGTTTGCCGGAATGCACACTCAGGACTGGGCTTATGCACGTGAGGATGCCGAAGGAAAGAAGTTCGGAGATGAACTGAACCGCATCGGTTGGCGCGGCGATGAAGAGGTTGGTGCGCGCAAGATGCACGCTTTCTTTGAGTTGCACATTGAACAAGGCCCGATTCTGGAAGCTGAAGGTAAGGATATTGGCGTTGTAACCCATGGTCAGGGTTTGAGCTGGACCCAGGTTACCGTGACCGGCAAGGATGCGCATACTGGGTCTACACCGATGCCGATGCGCAAGAATGCCGGGCTGGCGATGGCGCGTATTCTTGAGAAAGTGGACGAGATTGCATGGTCGCATGCACCTCATGCCGTGGGTGCGGCGGGGCATATCGATGTCTATCCGAACTCACGCAATGTGATCCCCGGAAAGGCAGTGTTCACGGTCGATTTTCGCTCGCCCGAGTTGGACGTTATCACTGATATGGAGAACCGTCTGCGAGTCGCAGCTGAAGATATCGTCGAAGAGATGGGGCTGCAGATCGAATTCGAGAAAGTGGGCGGTTTTGATCCGGTGAAGTTTGATGAAGGTTGCGTGGCGGCGGTGCGCGATGCGGCTGAGCGGTTGGGGTATTCGCATACGGATATCATCTCGGGCGCCGGGCATGATGCCTGCTGGATCAACCGGGTAGCGCCAACGGCGATGGTGATGTGCCCATGCGTTGATGGGTTGAGCCATAATGAAGCTGAGGAGATCAGCAAGGATTGGGCTGCAGCCGGGGCGGATGTTCTGTTGCATGCGGTCGTTGAGACAGCAGAGATTGTGGAATAGGGGGCTCTGCCCCCGTCGCCCGATGGGCGGCTCCCCCGGGGTATTTTTAGCCAGATGAAGCAAGCGGCGTAGACCGCATCAGGGAGTTTAACATGAGCACTGTAATCAAGAACGGAACCGTTGTGACCGCTGATCTGACCTATAAGGCGGATGTAAAGGTCGACGGTGGTGTGATTACTGAGATTGGGCCGGACCTGCGAGGTGATAAGGAACTTGATGCATCGGGCTGTTATGTCATGCCCGGAGGGATTGACCCGCACACGCATCTGGAAATGCCGTTTATGGGAACCTATTCCAGCGATGATTTCGAAAGCGGCACGCGCGCAGCGCTGGCAGGCGGGACCACGATGGTTGTGGATTTCGCGTTGCCTAATCCGGGCGAAAGCCTGTTGGACGCCCTGAAGCGTTGGGACAACAAGTCTACGCGCGCGAACTGTGATTATTCGTTCCATATGGCGGTGACCTGGTGGGGCGAGCAGGTGTTTGATGACATCAAAACCGTCATCGAGACGCGCGGCATCAACACATTCAAGCATTTCATGGCCTATAAAGGCGCGCTGATGGTGAACGACGATGAGCTATTTGCTTCGTTCAAGCGTCTGGCCGAGTTGGGTGGCACCGCGATGGTCCATGCCGAGAATGGCGATGTGGTTGCTGAACTGAGTGCGAAGCTATTGGCAGAAGGTAATACCGGGCCAGAGGCGCATGCCTATTCCCGCCCGCCACAGGTGGAAGGCGAGGCAACCAACCGCGCGATCATGATCGCGGATATGGCGGGCGTACCGCTCTATGTTGTGCATACTTCCTGTGAGGAGGCGCACGAGGCTATTCGACGCGCCAAGATGCAGGGCAAACGGGTTTGGGGCGAGCCTTTGATCCAACACCTAACATTGGATGAAAGCGAGTATTTCCACCACGATTGGGAGCATGCGGCACGGCGAGTCATGAGCCCTCCGTTCCGGAATAAGCAGCATCAGGACAGCTTGTGGAACGGTTTGCAATCGGGAACTCTGAGCGTCGTGGCCACGGACCATTGCGCCTTTACGACCGAGCAGAAACGATATGGCGTGGGTGATTTCACCAAAATCCCGAACGGGACCGGAGGGCTGGAGGATCGGATGCCGATGCTTTGGACGCATGGGGTGAATACCGGGCGATTGACGCCGAATGAGTTCGTGGCTGTTACTTCAACTAACATCGCCAAGATATTGAATTGTTATCCAAAAAAAGGTGCGGTTCTCGTGGGAGCGGATGCTGATCTGGTGGTTTGGGATCCGGATAAGGCCAAGGTGATCTCGGCTGATACGCAGCAGTCGTCGATCGACTACAACGTCTTCGAGGGCAAAGAGGTGCGAGGGCTGCCTCGGTTCACGCTGACCCGCGGTGCGGTGGCTGTACATGATGGCGAGATTCAGACTCAGGAAGGGCACGGTAAGTTCGTGGCACGTGAGGCCAATACCCATGTGAACAAGGCGCTGAGCACCTGGAAAGAGTTGACAGCGCCCCGGCCTGTTGAGCGGACAGGTATACCGGCAACGGGAGTATAAACCCCTTGGGTCGCCTTTCTGGCGACTCGGGTCTGAGCTTCTTCAAGGCAATGGAATGAATACAGAAAATACTACTCAGCCCGTTATTGAGGCAAGGCAGCTGGATCTTACATTTCAGACGAATGATGGGCCTATTCATGCGCTGAAAGATGTGAACTTGTCGATTGGCAAGGGGGAGTTCGTTAGTTTTATCGGCCCCTCGGGCTGCGGCAAGACGACGTTCCTGCGCTGTATCGCAGCGCTGGAAACACCGACCGGCGGGACCCTGACCGTGAATGGCATGACGCCTGACGAAGCACGGCGAAAGCGCGCTTATGGGTATGTGTTTCAGGCGGCCGGGCTCTACCCGTGGCGGACCATTGCAAAGAACATCAAGCTGCCGCTTGAGATCATGGGCTATTCCTCCGCCGAGCAGGAGGAACGCGTTAGAAAGGTTCTGGAACTTGTTGATCTTGATGGATTTGGCGGTAAGTTCCCCTGGCAGCTCTCGGGCGGGATGCAACAGCGGGCCAGTATTGCGCGGGCCTTGGCATTTGATGCGGATATTCTGCTGATGGACGAACCGTTCGGTGCGCTGGATGAGATTGTGCGCGACCATCTGAACGAACAGCTTCTGGCATTATGGGCGCGCACCGAGAAGACCATCGGTTTCGTAACACATTCGATCCCCGAAGCGGTGTATCTCAGCACCAAGATCGTGGTAATGAGCCCTCGGCCTGGCCGGATCACGGATGTGATCGATAGCCCTCTGCCGAAAGAGCGGCCTCTGGATATCCGTGACACGCCCGAGTTTATCGAAGTCGCCCACCGCGTGCGAGAAGGATTGCGAGCGGGTCATGGGGATGATGTTTGATGGCGGATAAAGGCATCAGACGGGCATCCTGCGAAGATGTGGGGGATTGCGCGCGCATCATCGCGACCTGGGCCGCGCAGACCGATTGGATACCCGAGGAATTGCCAGAAGAAAAGCTGGCGGATCTGATCCTTGAGGCGTTTCCGAACAGGGACATCTGGATCGCAGGTGATCCGATTGATTGCTATATGTCTGTCGATCCGGTCGAACATAAGGTTGGTGCGCTGTATTGTTTGCGCACTGGGCAGGGCATCGGCAAGCAATTGCTGGATAAGGCGAAGGAGGGGCGCGACCATCTTTGGCTGACCACACATGTGCCAAATGTCGACGCGCAACGGTTTTATCGGCGCGAGGGCTTTGTTGAGACGGGAAGAGAGTCTCCGGTGCCACCTGACACGGTGCCTGTCATTCGGATGGAGTGGCACGCATGAAGCAGATCATTGCAGTCCTCACCGTGATCGCCGCCATTGTCGTTGTCTGGTACGCGGCCTGTATTCCTATGAATATCAAAGGGGTTCTGACTGAACAGGAGCGCGCGGGTGCTGAAGTCCAACCACCTTCAGCCAAGGATCGCCGGGACATGGGGGAGATCGGTCTGGCCTTGAACAACGCGTTTGCAATCCCAGCCACATGGGAGCAGGACCGCCCGCGGCTGCCTGCACCGCATCAAGTTGGGATTGAGCTGTGGGAAACCACGATTGAGAAAAAAATCACCTCGAAACGCTCTCTGATTTATCATGGCTGGGTCACGCTGAGCGCTACGATGCTGGGTTTTGCTATCGGAACCGGGTTGGGCATCCTGCTGGCGGTCGGGATCGTGCACAGTCGGGTGATGGATCTGTCGGTGATGCCCTGGGCGATCGTCAGCCAGACCATTCCTATCATTGCGTTGGCTCCGATGATCATTGTTGTTCTATATTCTGTTGGGGTTCAAGGGATCATTCCTAAGGCGATCATTTCGGCGTATCTGAGTTTCTTCCCCGTCGTCGTAGGCATGGTAAAAGGGCTGCGCAGCCCGGATGCTATGCAGTTGGATTTGCTGCGAACCTACAATGCCAGCCGTTCGCAAGGGTTTTGGAAACTGCGGCTGCCGGCCTCGATGCCTTATCTGTTTACATCGCTGAAAATTGGCGTCGCTGCTTCGCTGGTCGGGGCCATTGTTGGAGAACTGCCGACCGGGGCTGTTGCCGGGTTGGGTGCACGGCTGCTGGCCGGTAGCTACTATGGCCAGACGGTACAGATCTGGTCGGCGCTGTTTGCTGCGGCCATTCTCGCCGCCTGTCTCGTCGGGTTGCTGGGGCTGATCGAGCGGACCGTCCTGAAACGAATGGGGATGGCACAATGATACCTATTCTTGGTGCAATCGCTGTCTGGTTATTGGGCTGGTGGTTGAACAGCCGTCTGGCCAGCGGACCCTATTCTGACACACGGATGGTGCGGTTTCTTGCGCCCCTGATCTTCGGTCTGACCGTGATTGGCATCTGGGAACTGGTGGTGCGTGGACTAGAAGTGCCCTTGGTCATCCTGCCCGCACCATCGGTCATCTGGGACCGTTTCTGGGACAGTTTGCCGACACTTTGGGCTGACTTTGTTCAAACGATCATCAAGGGAGCACTCAGCGGCTACATCATCGGCTGCGGTTCGGCCTTTCTCATGGCAATTGCTGTGGATAGATGGGATTTCCTGCGCCTCGGGCTTCTTCCCGTCGGCAACTTCGTTGCAGCGCTGCCGATCGTGGGCACCGCACCCATTCTAGTGATGTGGTTCGGGTTCGACTGGCATTCCAAGGCGGCGGTCGTCGTAGTGATGGTGTTCTTCCCGATGCTGGTGAACACGGTGGCAGGGCTGCGCGAAGCCACATCGATGCAGCGCGATCTGATGGAGACCTATGCCGCCACCTATTGGCAGAGCTTCCTGAAACTTCGCCTCCCCGCCGCTATGCCGTTTATTTTCAACGGGCTAAAGATTTCTACCACTCTGGCGCTGATCGGCGCTATCGTGGCTGAGTTCTTTGGCTCCCCCACATTGGGCATGGGCTTTCGGATATCGACCAGCGTCGGGCAATTGTCGCTGGATATGGTGTGGGCCGAGATTGTGGTGGCCGCGCTGGCGGGGACGGCCTTCTATGGCGTAGTGGCGATGATCGAAAAGGCGGTAACCTTCTGGCATCCGTCGCAGCGAGGATAAAGGAATAACTCAACAGACCCCATAAACGGGGCAAACATAAGCAACTAGGAGATATGAAGATGAAGAAGCTACTCAGTGGGGCGGTTGCGGCCTTTAGCCTGGCAGCCAGTGCGACACTTGCTGCGGATGAGGTGACACTGCAATTGAAGTGGGTCACGCAAGCGCAGTTTGCGGGCTATTATGTGGCAAAAGACAAAGGGTTCTACGAAGAAGAGGGGCTGGACGTCACCATTCTGCCCGGTGGTCCTGATATTGCGCCCACACAGGTGATCGCAGGTGGTGGAGCAGACGTTACGGTGGAATGGATGCCGGCTGCACTTGCTGCGCGCGAAAAGGGTCTGCCTCTGGTGAACATCGCGCAGCCTTTCAAGAGCTCGGGCATGATGCTGACCTGCTGGAAAGATGCGGGGATTGCCTCGCCCGAAGATCTCAAAAATCGCACGCTGGGAGTCTGGTTCTTCGGCAACGAATTCCCGTTCATGAGCTGGATGAGTCAGCTGGGAATCGGTACCGATGGCAAAAGCGACAGCGGTGTCGAAGTGCTGAAACAAGGCTTTAACGTCGACCCGCTGCTGCAGCGTCAGGCCGATTGCATCAGCACCATGACCTACAATGAGTATTGGCAGGTTATTGATGCCGGTGTCACGCCCGAAGAACTGGTAACCTTCAAATACGAAGATCAGGGCGTCGCGACGCTTGAGGATGGCCTATATGTGCTTGAAGAAAATTTGAGCGATGCGGCCTTCACCGACAAGATGGAACGGTTTGTCCGTGCCTCGATGAAGGGTTGGAAATACGCCGAAGAGAACCCGGATGAAGCCGCCGAGATCGTTCTCGAAAACGATGCAACCGGTGCCCAGACAGAAGAGCATCAAAAGCGCATGATGGGCGAGATTGCCAAGCTGACCGCAGGGTCGAACGGGGCGCTGGATCCAGCCGATTTCGACCGCACGGTTGATACCCTGCTGGCGGGCGGATCTGATCCAGTTATCACCAAAAAGCCTGAAGGGGCATGGACACATCAGATCACCGACGCTGCGCTGAACTGAGCCAGCTACAGCAAAAGACGTGCCAATCAAACGCGGCCCTGACGGGGCCGCGTTCTTAGTTTTGAATGTCGAATTTGTGCCTGTACTTGCTGGACAGAACCTTTAGTATTTCCCTGTAATTTATAGCATTTTGTCACAGCATACGGCATGAATGGTAGGATATGCAGGGATTTGCATCAGAATTCACCCAAGCGCTCTCGCTGATCCTCGAAGGGGATGCAGAGCTGTGGGCAATTGTGTTGTTATCGCTGCGTGTTTCGATCTTTGCTGTTCTGATTTCGGCGGTCATCGGGATGCCTATTGGGGCAGCTTTGGCCGTCGCGCGGTTTCCGGGACGGCGGGCGCTGATTATCCTTGTGAACGCTCTGATGGGGTTCCCGCCAGTCGTCGTCGGTTTGCTGGTCTACCTGATGTTGTCCCGATCCGGTCCTTTGGGGGTGCTGGAACTTCTCTACACCCCCACCGCAATGATCATAGCGCAGGTGGTGCTGGTGACGCCGATCATGGCCGCACTTACCCGGCAGGTGGTCGAGATGCTGGCCGAAGAGTATTCTGAACAGCTCCGCTCGCTCGGCGTATCGCGGTTGGCTTCGATCCCGGTGCTGTTGTGGGACGCGCGTCTGGCTCTTGTCACCGCATTACTGGCCGGGTTTGGCCGGGCAATCGCCGAGGTAGGCGCAGTAATCATCGTCGGCGGCAATATCAATCACGTGACGCGTGTGATGACGACCACGATTGCGCTTGAGACTTCGAAGGGGAATTTGGCGCTGGCGCTGGCCTTGGGTGTGATCCTGATCGGTTTGGCCGTGGCGGTAAACGCGATGGTCAGCGCGTTGACCCTGCGGGCCGAGCGGGAAGGGCTGCGCCATGCGTGATGTCGTGACCGAGGCGCCGGGTATGTTAGAGGTCCAAGGGTTGCACATTGCACGCGAAGGCAAGGTGCTGCTCGATGTCCCGCATTTGTGCCTGGATGGCCCGGGTCCGACCATGATCTTGGGTCCAAACGGCGCTGGCAAAAGTCTGTTGCTGCGTTGTCTGCATGGTCTGATTCAACCCGACAGCGGGCGTGTCTGTCAGGACGGTGTTGTGTTGAATGCAGCCCACAAAGCGCGGCAGGCGATGGTGTTTCAAAGCCCCGTGTTGCTGCGCCGCTCGGTCGCGGCCAATCTGGACTTTGTGCTAAAGCGGAAATCGATGCCCCGTGCCCTGCGCAAGCAACGTATCGAAGCTTTGCTGGCCGAAGGTGGACTGGATGGCAAGGCACGTCAGTCCGCGCGTTCGCTGTCTGGTGGCGAGGCGCAAAGGTTGGCGATCCTGCGCGCGTTGGCCTTAGACCCCAAGACCTTGTTCCTGGACGAACCCACCAGCGCATTGGATCCAAGCGCCATGCAGATGATCGAGCGGATGGTCCTGCGTGCCTCGGCCCGGGGTGTGCGCATCGTGATGGTGACGCATGACATCGGGCAGGCGCGGCGCCTGGCATCTGACATCGTGATGATGCAGGCAGGGCATGTGGTTGAACATGGGGGGGCACAGCAGGTGCTGGAAACCCCAAAAAGCAACGAGTCGCGCCGGTATCTGGCTGGCGGTCTGGTAACCTGATTAACAGAGATGGAGACTTCGAATGATCCCTAATTTTGTTCGGGCTTCAATTGTTGCGCTTGGACTGACCACAGGCGCAGGTTTGGCGGAAGAACCCTTTATCGTCGTGCAATCCACGACCTCGACGCAGAACTCGGGTCTGCTGGACTATATCCTGCCAGGGTTTGAGGCTGAAACAGGTATCGATGTACGCGTTGTAGCCGTCGGGACCGGTCAGGCAATCAGGAACGCAATCAACGGGGATGGCGATGTTCTTCTGGTTCATTCCAAGCCCGCTGAAGAGCAGTTTGTAGCAGACGGTTGGGGCGTCGAACGGTTCGATGTCATGTACAATGATTTTGTATTGGTTGGCCCGAAATCTGATCCAGCCGAAATTGCCGGTGGCAACGACATTGTAACCGCTTTGACCGCTTTGGCCGAAGCGAAACTGCCGTTTGCCTCGCGCGGTGATGATAGCGGCACTCACAAAGCCGAGATGCGCTATTGGGAGGCGACAGGCGTTGACCCGACGGAGGCCTCGGGGACTTGGTATCGCGAGACCGGATCGGGGATGGGGGCAACGCTGAACGTGGCCAGCGGCATGGACGCGTATGCTCTGACCGACCGGGCGACTTGGTTGTCTTTCGGAAACCGGGGCAATCTGGAGGTCTTGGTCGAGGGCGATCCGCGCCTGTTTAACCAATATGGTGTAATCCTCGTGAACCCTGAAAAGCACTCCGGCGTTCGCGCCGCTGCCGGGCAAAGGTTTATCGACTGGCTTATCGGCCCTGATGGACAGGCGGCGATTGCGTCTTACACGCTGGAAGGTGAGCAGTTGTTTTTTCCGAACGCACAGTAAGTTCGCCTTGGGTTAGCGCAACAAGTAATGGACGACGGATCAGCCACTGGCGCCGTTGTGGTGGATCCGACCCAGATTTGCGAGATCATAGCCGCCTAGTTCATCAGCGCGTTCGATAAAACGCTCGGATTTCAAAAACTGGGTCAGCGTCAGCATGGGGACCTCGAAGAAGGCGCGGCGCCAGATTGCAAGGTCCAGACGCTCGGAATGGGTGGGCAGGAAACTCAGCCCGTACGGGCGCGCCAGTGCACCGAGGCCAAAACCAACCTCTGCCTTGCCGTCACGCAGGGCGGTGGCCAGCTCTTCTTCGGTGCGGGCGCAAACAGGCAGGGTGTTCAGATCATCACGACCCAGACCGTGGGCGCCGAGCAGTGCATCGAACAGACGCTGGCTGGCGGCGCTGTCTTGCCGCAGAATGATCCGTCTGCCTTTCAGATCCTGAAACCCCGAGATGTCCGAGGTGCCAGGTGCCAGCAACAGGCCGCGCTGCCGGTTGGCAATCTGATAGAGGATCACAGGTGCTTCGCCCATCGTGTCGCGCAGGGTCTGAGTGTTGAAGCCTTCTGGTTCGTGGATATGCAAGGCCGCCGCCTGTGCGCTGCGCTCCGCAAGACGATTCAGCCCGTCGAAAGACCCATCATAGTAAGTCGCAAGCCCAGAGCCGCTTTCCCGCAAAGCCCAGTCCAGCAGGGGATCGTGGCTACCTGCCACGATCGGCGGCAGGGGTGGTTCGACGACATCGGGGCCAGAGCGTGAGGCGTTGAGCCACGCTATGATCTCGGCTTTTGGGAACAACAGCTTGCCCATGGCGCGTACACACGGGATTTCGCCCGAGGATGCCAGATCATAGGCCTTCCGCTCACCAATGCGCAGCAGATCCGCCAATTCGCGGGTGGTCAGGTATTGCGGCATTCAGTCGAGGCGTACAGCCGAACCGGACGTCTTGTCGGCGGCGCTGAAATCGAATTGATCCAGCGTGTAAGGAGCGACGACAGTGATCACGACCATCGCGGCGACGGCGGTCAGAAAGGCTTTCATGTTCTCCTCCGGCTCAATCCTGCGGTGCGGTGGCGCTGCGCAGGAACGCGACCAGGTCTATCCGGTCCTGTGCTTGCGTGATCCGCTGCATCGGCATCTTTGACCCCGGAATGTAGTGGTCCGGGCCTTCGTCGAAAAGAGCATTTATTGTCTCTTCATTCCAAATAATATCAGAGTCTTGCAGCGTATCCGAGTACAAATAACCGGGCAATGTGCCCGCTTTCCGCCCAAAGATGTCGTGCAAGGTAGGGCCTGCACGTCGACCCCCATCCGGCGTCAGGCTGTGACAGATCGAACATTTGCGCGCAAATTGCCGTTCTCCGTTGCCCATCTCGCTTGGGTCTTTCAGAAAGCTGGGTTCGGCAGCGGCCATCTGTTCGCGATCGCCCAATGCTGAAACGGGCCAGCTGTACATTGCCTCATCAATGCCACCTGCGTGAAGGTTTTGACCATCGGCAGAAAAAGCGAGCGCCCAAACCGGACCGCGCAGGGTGGCGCGGAAATCTTGTGCAATGCGCCATTCAGCCGTGTCGATGACCATTATAAAGCCCTCACCATCACCGACAGCCAACAGCTTGCGATCGGGGCTCAGTGCCATGGCGAGGATCGGGCGCCGATCCAACGTAAAGTCATGTTCTTCTTCGGTGGTGAGGCTCAGGATGCGTGTCACTCCATCGACGGTACCGTAGGCGATCCAGTTGTCTTGTGCGTTCAGGACCAATTCATTGATGCCAAAACCATGCTCGATCAGGCGATTTGTTTCCTGACCGCTGGCGACATCCCAGATACGCAACGCTCCGTCGACACCTGCCGAATAAAGCTGCTTTCCGTCCGGCGTAAAAACAACTGCATTCACCCCGCTGCCGATTGGCCCAAGCAGGGTCGGCTCGGACCCGTCCACCGGCCACAGGCCGATGGTGCCATCCCAGCTGGCCGTCGCGATATGAGTTTTCGACGCTGCAATGCCGATAATCTTGCCTTTGTGCTGCCCGACTACATCGCCGCCGGGCCAGCGGCGGAGGGTGAAGTCATCCCCGGCAGAATAGATTGCAGTGCCATTGAAAACGACCGAGTTCACTGCCGCTTCGTGCCCCTCCAGCCATTCCGGTGTCTGTCCGGTCCAGAGACCGACCGAATTGTCGAAACTGGCCGTTGCGATACGCCCATCCGGCGCCGAAGCGATCCCCATGATCGGCCCGCCATGGCCTTTGAGCGTGAAAAACTCGGACCAGGCGGGCAGGGGGGTCAAAACAAGCGCAAGAGCGAGCCAGCGCATCTATTCTGCAGGTGAGGCCGCTGCCTTGCCGGCCTCTTTTTCTTGCACCTCTTCCAGCCACAGCGAGTGGTGCTCGCGTGCCCATTGTTCTTCGACTTCACCGGTGCCCATGGCGTCAAACGCACCCTCCATGCCAACCGAGCCAAGGTAGATATGGGCGATGATGATGGCGATGAACACGTAGGCGACCATGACATGCCAGACTTGGGCATATTGCATCTCTTCCTGCGGTGACATCTGCACTGGCAGGTTCAGACCCAACGCCTGCGGAATACCTGTCGAGTTGGCGATTGAGAAGGTTTTGGCGAACATCGGCAGCTCGAACGGGAATAGCAGCGACAGGCCTGACAGGCTGATAGAGACACCCAGTAGAATGCAAGCCCAGAAGATTATCTTTTGACCCGCATTGAATTTCTTGGCTGGTGGATGGCTGTCTTTGGTGAACAAGCCCCCTCCGGCGGCCAACCATTTCAGGTCGGTCTTGTTGGGGATGTTATGGGCAATCCAGTTTATGGTGATGATTATCAGACCCAACATGAAGGCCCATGCGAGGTTGTTGTGAAGCCACTTGCACCCTTGCGCGATAGTGGCGAACCCTTCTTTGCCAAAGACCGGGATCAAGAAATCGCGGCCATAAAGGGTCAGCAGGCCTGTGATGCCGAGCACAAGGAACGACCCGGCAAAGAGCCAGTGACCGAAACGTTCGAAACTATTGAAACGAAGGACCGTGCGGCCGGTTTTTTCTCCGTCGATGCGGATTTTTCCTCGGATCAGAAAGAAAAGCACAATGATCGCAAGCATTCCGCCCAGAATGTAGGTTCCATATTCACGCAACGGGCCAGTTCGGAAGTTCAACCACCACATGCCGCCGTCTTGAATCAGCACGCTGTCCGCAGGTCCCTGGGATGAAACGGTGACGTCCGCAGATCCGTAACGCAGCGCGCGGTAGACGTCACTGTCAGAGGCAACACCGCGGGTGCCGAACTGTCCCAGCAGGCCTTCAACATTGCCCTGACCGGTGTTTTCAGACCTGTAGCTGTTGTCGACCTTCTCGCCACGCTGGCGGGCCAGAATGTCCTCAAGGGTGGTCGCGCCGCCGGTTGTAGACCGGTCGGTCGAATCCGCAGGGGCGGCCCCCTCACTGGTTTGAGCGCCGGCAACTTGGGTCAGCGTTAGCGAAAGCAGGAAAGCGATGAATAAGCGCAACATCGGAACCTCAACAAAAATCCAATGCAGGATGACCCACATCTGCGGGTCATCCGTTTTGCTTTGGTAGACGGGGTCAGCCGTCTTTCTGATCGTAGGCCGTGCCCCAACCCCAAGCGCCCGAACCAAATCCGCGCGCGACGACACGCTCGCGGTAAATAGCCGAGACCACGTCGCCATCGCCGGCGAGCAGGGCCTTGGTAGAACACATCTCGGCGCAGATGGGCAATTTGCCCTCTGCGATCCGGTTGCGTCCGTATTTGGCGAACTCTGCGGTCGAGTGCGTTTCCTCGGGGCCGCCAGCACAGAAGGTACATTTGTCCATCTTGCCTCGCGATCCGAAGTTGCCCGCCTGCGGGTATTGCGGCGCGCCGAAGGGACACGCATAGAAGCAATAGCCGCAGCCAATGCACAGGTCCTTGGAGTGCAGGACGACCCCTTCTTCGTTCTGATAGAAGCAGTCGACCGGGCACACCGCCATGCAGGGCGCATCCGAACAATGCATACAGGCCACCGAGATCGAGCGTTCACCCGGATTGCCGTCATTGATCGTCACCACCCTGCGGCGGTTGATGCCCCACGGCACCTCGTGCTCGTTCTTACACGCGGTTACGCAGGCATTACACTCGATGCAGCGTTCAGCGTCGCAGAGAAACTTTGCTCTAGCCATTATCGTCCTCCTTACGCTGACCAGATTTTGCAGAGAGTCGCTTTGGTCTCTTGCATCTGGGTCACTGAATCATAGCCATAGGTCTGGGCGGTGTTGGTACTTTCACCCAGCACATAGGGGTCTGCACCGGCAGGATACTTGTGCCGCTGGTCTTCGCCCTGGAAATGGCCGCCAAAGTGGAAGGGCATGAAGGCGACACCGGCGCCGACTCTGTTGGTCAGCATCGCCATCACCTTGACCTTGCCGCCCTCAGGACCTTCGACCCAGACCTGTGATCCGTCCCGAATACCAAGGTTGTTGGCATCGCGCGGATTGATCTCGACGAACATGTCCTGCTGGAGCTCAGCCAGCCACGGGTTCGACCGCGTCTCATCGCCGCCACCCTCATACTCGACCAGACGACCAGACGTGAGGATTATCGGGTAATCCTTTGAAAAGTCGTTCTTTTGGATCGACGCATAAAGGGTAGGTAGACGATAGGCCTGACGGTCATCGTAGGTTGGATAGTCCTCCACCAGATCGCGCCGGTTTGTATAGAGCGGCTCGCGGTGCAGTGGGATCGGATCCGGGAAGGTCCATACGACCGCGCGTGCCTTTGCGTTCCCGAAGGGCGCACAGCCATGGGCAATCGCGACCCGTTGGATACCGCCGCTAAGGTCGGTTTTCCAGTTGGTCTCCGGTCCCGCAACGGCGTCGATGGCCGCACGTTCCTCAGCCGTCAGATCACCGTCCCAGCCAAGGTCCATCAGCATCTGCATCGTGAATTCCGGATAACCATCCTGAATTTCCGAACCAACGCTATAGACCCCTTCGGCCAGCAGGTTGTCGCCGTCACGTTCCACTCCGAAACGGGCGCGGAAGGTCAGGCCACCTTCGGCCACCGGTTTGGACATATCATACAGGTTTGGTGTCCCCGTATGACCCATCTCAGCCGTTCCCCAGCAGGGCCAGGGCAGACCGTAATACTCGCCGTCGTTGGGGCCACCAATGGCTTGCAGCGTGGTTCTGTCGAACGTGTGCTGGTTGGCCATATGGCTTTTCAGACGTTCCGGCGACTGACCGGTATAGCCAATTGTCCAAAGGCCGCTGTTGAACTCACGCGTGATGCTTTCAACATTCGGGGTTTCGGGATCTTCCATCTCGATATTGCGGAAGAACCGATCCGCCCAGCCGAACTTGTTGGCGAACTTGGCCATGATGACCTCGTCCGGCAGGCTTTCGAACAGAGGTTCGACCACGCGGTCCCGCCACTGCAGCGATCGGTTCGAGGCCGTGACCGAGCCACGGGTTTCGAACTGCGTACAGGCGGGCAGCAGATAGACGCCATCGGTGCGGTCATGCAGCACGGCCGAGACGGTGGGATACGGGTCGATCACGACCAGCATGTCCAGCTTCTCCATCGCCGTCTTCATTTCCGTCATCCGGGTCTGCGAGTTGGGCGCGTGGCCCCACAGAACCATGGCGCGGACGTTGTTGTCCTGATCCATGTTAGCTGGGTCTTCGAGAACACCGTCGATCCAGCGGGAAACCGGGATGCCGCGCTCATTCTGCAGCGGTTTATCCTTGCCTTCCTTATCCTTGATCGTGGCGAACTGGCCTGCAAGCCACTCGGGCTCTTCACCCCAGACACGGGCCCAGTGACCCCATGCGCCTTTTGACAAGCCATAGTAGCCGGGCAGGGTATGGGACAGAACACCAAGGTCTGTCGCGCCTTGCACGTTGTCATGGCCGCGGAAGATGTTGGTGCCACCACCTGAGGTGCCCATGTTGCCAAGCGCAAGCTGAAGCACGCAGTAGGCGCGAGTGTTGTTGTTGCCGTTGGTGTGCTGCGTACCACCCATGCACCATACAACGGTACCGGGGCGGTTGTTCACCATGGTCCGTGCGACGCGGCGCAGCTGCGAGCCGGGCGTACCGGTGACGCGCTCAACCTCATCCGGGTTCCACTTGGCAACCTCTTCCCGGATTTGGTCCATCCCCCAGACACGGGTGCGGATGAACTCTTTGTCCTCCCAGCCGTTGTCGAAGATATGCCACAGGATACCCCAGATCAGAGCGACGTCGGTACCGGGGCGGAAGCGGACATATTCATCCGCATGGGCCGCGGTGCGCGTAAAGCGCGGGTCACAGACGATTAAAGGCGCATTGTTCTGCTCTTTCGCACGCAGGATATGCAGCAGCGAGACGGGGTGCGCCTCGGCCGGGTTACCACCGATGATGAAGATGGCCCGGCTGTTGTGCATGTCGTTGTACGAATTGGTCATGGCGCCGTAGCCCCATGTATTCGCAACACCCGCGACAGTGGTCGAGTGGCAGATACGGGCCTGATGGTCCACGTTGTTCGTGCCCCAATAGGCGGCGAACTTGCGGAACAGATAGGCCTGTTCGTTATTGTGCTTCGCAGACCCCAGCCAGTACACGCTGTCCGGCCCGGATTCTTCGCGGATGCTTATCATGCCATCGCCGATCTCGTTGATCGCCTCTTCCCAGCTGATGCGCTTCCACTCGCCACCTTCCTTTTTCATCGGATATTTCAGGCGGCGCTCGCCATGGGCGTGCTCGCGCACCGAGGCCCCCTTGGCGCAGTGTGCACCCAGATTGAATGGGCTATCCCAGCCGGGTTCCTGCCCGATCCAGACTCCGTTCTGTACCTCGGCAACGACCGTGCAGCCGACCGAGCAGTGAGTGCATACGGATTTGATATTCTCAACGGCGGTGTTTGCCGCTGTCTGGGCACTGGCGGGCGTCACGGTTCCACCCGTGGCGCTGATCGCGGCAAGGCCGCCGATCGTCAGGCCCGAGCCACGCAAGAATGCGCGGCGATCGACGGTTTTCTCGCCGACCTGGGACAGGATACTTGTCCGCTGGGGGCGTCTCGCAACCCCGTTGGTCTTTTTCCTAAGCATTTCTTTCCTCCCTTGCTGGCCATGTAACCCATGGCTGGCTTGGTACTTCGCGAAACCGACGTCAGGGCCAATCGCAACCGTCTGTCGGGTATGACTACGTCCGGGTCAGAACCGGGCGCTGTCGAGGTATGCGCGCGTATGCGCGGTGTCCTGCATCCGGGTTTCGTCCGTCGGCAGTTCGGCTGCTTCGGCTTTCCCAGACAGGCTGGCGGCGGCTACAGCAGCGGGCGCTGCGGTTCCGGCCAGTTTCAGGAAGTCGCGGCGGGTTGCGCCTTCTTCCTTGGTCTTGCTCATGGGCTCCTCCTGTCCCAATTGCGGTTTGGTGCCTAAAGGCACCGGCGAGTGGCGGGCTAGGCCGCCGTCATTCGAAAGGCTTCACGTTCGATCTCCATGAACACCCGACCAGCCGTGCCGACCGAGGCGTAGAGAACCGAGTTCTCGGCACCTTCCAAATCCGAATAGAAATGCGCGGCCCAGGGCCCGATATGTTTGCTCCAGAACGCCTTTTGATCTTCCAGCGTGGCGGGCGCGCCGAACCGACCGACGATCATGCCCGCCATCATTTCCATTAGCGAGGCGATGTTGTCTTCGGGTTCATAAACATTCTGCGCCCGGGTGATGCCCCGCGCGGCCATGTCATTGCGCAGCTGCGCTAGGGGTTTTTCGTTCAGAAAGCCCGTCAGGTAGAAAGAGGCATAAGGCAGCAGTTCGCCTCGGCCCAATCCGATGAACAGTGCGTTGAATTCGCGCTCTGCGGCGGCAGGCTTGGTCACCTTGGCCACCCGTGCCATTGCCTGAATGGCCTGACCTAGATCCGAGTCATCACCGCTTAGCCCGGCCATCTGATCCAAAAGCAACTGATCGGGTGGACCGGCCAATAGCAGGCCAAGAAAATTATAGAAATCCGCACGCAGACGATCCTCAGTTGAGATATCCAATGTTTGCGCGTTGTCTGCGGTCATAGAGTTATCCTTCGAATTCGAATTTCATACGGCGTGGAGCAGGGGTGAGTTCGATTTCCTCTGGCTCTTCCATTTCAACCATCTGTGGGGCTTCCGGTTCTGGTTCGACGGCGTTGATCGGTTCTTCACCTGACTCGATCGCCTCGGGCATGTCAGCTTCTGTTTCTGCTTCGGACATTTCTGCCTCGGCGGCGAGCGCTTCGACATGCGCCAACATACCCTTGCCAACCTGATACGCGGTCTGGATGTTCTCAATCACGCAGGCCGCATCGGTATAATCCTCGCCGTAATCGACCAGCCCGTCGACATTGGCCAGAACAGGATTCAACCGCCATAGGCGCCGCAAGGCGCGGCGGCGCAAACGGTCAGGTACAGCTTTGGCCATGAAGCCCGAGACATCATCGCCGGCTTCCAGCGTATCGGGATCGGGCAGATCAAACTCGGCCAGAATTTCGGCGTCGCTTTTTTCCTCCAGCTCAGCTTGCCGCGTTGTGATGATCTGTTCCTCTGCGGCCAAAGCTTCTGCTTCGGTCTCGGCCTGAACGGCGGCCTTGCGGCGGGACCAGAAATCGCGGGCCTGGGTCATTGCAGCACCCGACGCGGAGCCCGGTAGACATCTGAATCCTGCCGGATTCGTGCATCGCCCTTGCCGTCTTCCACCAGATCGGTGCGTTTCTTGTCCCGTTTACGTTTTATGAACACCTCGTCCTGATGATGCTGCAGGGTGAAATCGCGGAGCCATGCAATCAACCCTTCGGTCATCGGAATCTTCTCAACGATCTCTTCGCCGGTATCCGCATAATCCTGCCCCTCGAACGGTGAGGCGGTGATCAATACGGCATTTAGGGGTGTTTCGCCTTTCAGCTCATCCCGCAAAACCAGGTACAGCGAAGGTTGACCGTCCGACAGGTTGACCATGTAGGCTTCGGTTTCATCGGCCCAGAGGGTGAGGGGCAGGGTGGCTGCATGGTATTCGATGGCCTCACCTTCACGTCGCAACTCTTGCCAGTCGGCAGGCCCTGCACCTGGCAAAACAGCGACCGCGCGCCAGTTCCAACGCGCCCAGCGTGTCACCCCGGGTGTTCTGCGCACGACGACGCCAATTGTCATTTCAGTCCGGCTTGCGGCCTTGGCCACTGGCTCCTCCCCGGAAGGCTCTCCCCTGCCTTCCATTGATGTACTATGGTACATAAATTGGCGGCCTGCCAAGTCCAGTTTGGTCTGATATGGCCCAATCACTCAGAGTTTATTCGCAGTCTCGGGTCTTGATGGTCGGATGTGATGAAAAATAGTGCACATGTCCGAATAATCTCGGATGCTGCGCATTGCCACGGCGGGGTTTGGGCCTAAGCTGCTGTGAGGACAGAACGCAGCGCCGGGAGGGGACATGGCCAGCAAGCTCATATTGTGTGATTGCGAGGGGACGCAGACCCTGAACGCAGATGGTATTTCTGCAGCCTGTGGTACGGAGTGTTCGAAGGTGCATACCGCCCTTTGTACGCACCAGCTTCAGACTGCTGCCGAGTTGCTGACGGGCGATGCACAGGTGGTGATTGCCTGTACTCAGGAAAGCGCAGTTTTTAGCGAGCTTGCCGAGGAACTGGGTGTTGAAGCCCCCGGATTTGTCGATCTGCGCGATCGGGCGGGGTGGTCCGAGCAGGGTGCCGATGCGACCCCCAAGATGGCCGCTTTGGCCGCCGAGGCGCAGTTGCCGCAGCCAGTGACACCCAGCGTGGATGTCATCAGTGAAGGCACCTGCTGTATTATCGGGCCAGGAGAGGTCGCCTATCCGCTGGCTGAACAACTGTCCAGCGTGTTGGCCGTGACTGTGCTTGTGGTTGACGATGCTGAACCTCTAAGCCGCGACTATGACGTGGCACGCGCACGGGTTCGCAAACTGACCGGCGCGCTGGGCGGATTTGTTTGGCATCTGGATCAGGTGCAGCAACTAGAGCCCGGCGGACGCGGAGAATTTGGTTGGAGCACACCCCGTGACGGTGCAACGTCGCGTTGCGACATTGTTGTTGATCTGACCGGAGCAACACCTTTGGTTAATGCCCCCGAAAAGCGCGAGGGGTACTTGCGCGCTGATCCCCGCGATGCGGTGGCCGTCGCGCGTCTTGCTTTTGAAGCGGTGCAACTGGTCGGGACTTTTGAAAAACCGCTCTATGTCCGATTGGATGAGACGCTTTGCGCCCATTCGCGAGCGGAACAAACGGGGTGTTCAAACTGTCTGGACGTCTGCCCGACCGGTGCGATCACACCGGCTGGCGATCATGTAGCCATTGATCCGATGATTTGCGCCGGGTGCGGTGAGTGTTCGGCGTTGTGCCCGTCGACTGCTATCACATATGAAGATCCTCCGGTCTCGGCGGTATTGTCGCGGATGCACATACTGGCCCGGACCTTCCGGCGCGCGGGCGGCGTTGCACCGCGATTACTGGTGCACGACGCCCATGGGGCGCAGATGATCCGGATGGCGGCCCGGTTTGGACGAGGACTGCCAGCGGATGTCATTCCGCTGGAGCTGAACGTGGTTTCGGGCTTTGGACATGCCGAGATGCTCGCAGCGCTGGCGCATGGCTTTGCGCGCGCCGATATCCTCATTAGCCCCAAGACCGAACGGGACGCGCTTGATCGTGAATTAGAGCTGGCTCGGGCTATCGCAGTGCAAGACGCACTGAGTCTGATCGATGAAACCGACCCGGATGCGCTGGCAGATCTGCTTTATGCGCAGAATGTTCCGCAGCCATTGGCTGATCCGGTGCTTCCACTGGGTAATCGTCGTCAAATAGCGCGTCTGGCGGCGCAAGCTTTGAACCCGGAGGTCGAGGTGCCGCTGGCCTTGCCCGAGGGCGCGCCTTATGGCGCGATTGCAGTGAATACCGACACCTGTACATTGTGCCTGAGTTGCGTGTCCCTTTGCCCATCGGGGGCGCTGATCGATAACCCGGACAAGCCGCAGTTGAATTTCCAGCAGGACGCCTGCCTGCAATGCGGGATTTGCCGAACGATCTGCCCAGAACAGGCGATCACACTAGTGCCCCAGCTTGATCTGAGCGACCAAGCGCTGTCACAACAGGTGCTGAATGAAGAGGAACCCTTTGAATGCGTCGAATGCGGCGCAGCGTTTGGCGTTAAATCAACGGTTGAGCGGATCATGGAAAAGTTGTCGGGCACACATCCGATGTTCGCGACCTCGGATCAGGCGCGGATGATCCAGATGTGCGACAATTGCCGGGTAAACGCCCAGTTCCATAGCGCTGACAATCCGTTTCAATCCGCCCCCAGACCACGGGTCGTCACAACGGATGATTACCTTTCAAAGCGCAAGGATCACTGAAGTTGCAGTGGCGCGCCCAGATCGGCGGCGCGCATGGCGGTCACGAAAGCCAGAATTGCTTCGAGGTCATCCAGGCTCATCTCGACCGGATGGATCGGCGAGGGGCGCTCGGGCGGGAAAGGTTCGGTGACGCCCTCGATCTGTGTGAAAGCTGGGTGTGGGTTCAGGGCAAAGAACGCCTGAAACCGTTCCGACCAGTCGGGCATTGCGCGCAGCACTGCGAAAGACGGGGTCGAACCCAGCCCGTTCATCCGATTCTGTGGGCCAATCACATGGCACCGGCCACAATGGGTCATCGACAGATCTTCGCCAAGCAGCGCGTTTCCGTCGACCACGACCTCTTCGGTAACAGTGGCAGTTTCGAAACTTGCGCTAAAGGGCGTGCCCTCGTCGGGGATGAAGTTTTCAACCGTCCGTCTGCCAATGTCGGAAAGTAGCCATTCACGAAACCTTACCTGCTTGGCGCTGTCGTCGATTCGTAGATGATAGACCACCCCGTCACGGGCAAAGACCGGATCGCCGGGCGAACTCGGGGCCAGTGACATGACGCCGCTTTCATCCGCAACAACACGTATTCCGGTCTTGAGAGAAAAGCGCGGAAGAATATGTTGCAAAAGACCTGAGTTTGTCACCTCATCCGGGGCGGCAAGGCCCAATGCCTCTTGCGACCAAGAGGGGGTGGCGGTGAGCGTCAGGCTCAGGCACAACAGGACAAAGCGCATGGTTAAGCCTAACGGCGGCTGACCCGATGCGTCAAATGTACAAAATGAGACGGAGACACATGCAATGAGCGGCGACTATATTCTGTCGATACGCAAGGCGCCCAGCGCGGGGCGGATCAAGGGGAAGACGGCATGAGCATCCGTGATGCAGTTCTAGCGAACTTAAAGAAGATTACCGATCCGGTTTCTGGTCAGGATATTGTGAGCGCGGGTATCGTGCGTGCATTGAATGTTGAAGGCGATACCGTTCGGTTTGTGCTGGAGATCGATCCCAAACAGGCCGAGAAGATGGAGCCCGTACGCGCCACAGCCGAACAGGCGGCGCAGATGGTTGATGGTGTTTCCAAGGTCTCGGCAATGTTGACCGCGCATTCGGACAAGGCGCCGCCTGATTTGAAGCCCAAGCCAAAGCCCTCGCAAACCGGACCACAGGCCGTTCCCGGTGTGGACCGGATCATCGCGATTGCGTCGGGCAAGGGTGGCGTGGGCAAGTCCACCGTGTCGGTCAACCTTGCCTGCGCGCTGGCTGCTGAAGGCCGTCGCGTAGGCCTGTTGGACGCAGACGTATATGGCCCTTCACAACCCCGGATGCTGGGTGTGTCGGGGCGACCGGCCAGCCCAGATGGTAAGACGATCCTGCCGCTGCGCAATCACGGTGTCACCATGATGTCGATGGGGTTAATGACCAACGAAGGGCAGGCGGTTGTCTGGCGCGGCCCCATGCTGATGGGCGCCTTGCAGCAGATGATGAGTCAGGTGCAATGGGGCGCATTGGATGTGTTGATCGTTGATCTGCCCCCCGGAACCGGCGATGTGCAACTGACGCTGAGCCAAAAGTTTCAAGTGGATGGAGCCATTGTCGTCTCAACCCCACAGGATGTTGCTTTGATCGACGCCCGCAAGGGGATCGATATGTTCAACCAACTCAAGACGCCCATTGTTGGGATGATCGAAAACATGTCGACGCATATTTGCTCGAATTGCGGACACGAAGAACATGTCTTTGGCCATGGCGGTGTTGCCTCAGAAGCCGAGGCGCTGGGCGTGCCATTGCTAGGGGAAATTCCGCTGCATCTGGATATCCGAGTTGCCGCCGACGGGGGTGCCCCCATCGTGGTCAGCAAACCTGACAGCCCGCAAGCCGAAGCCTTCCGCAAGATCGCCCGCGACATGATTGCCAAGGGCAACGCGTGACCCAGCCGGTCTTTCCCCCATTGCTCAAAGGGCAACCTGCCAAGGCCGGCGAAGACCCGTTCGAGCGGGCCCAGGCGATGGCAGCGCTGGGCTGTGACGCGGGAACTGTGGTCCACAATATTCAGGCGGATCGTCTGCGCGTTGCGATAGTATTCGCGCCCGAGGTTCCGTTGCGGGATGCTATGGCGATGCTGCCGCTTTGTGCTGTCGGGTTCCAGAATGCGCTGGGCGCGCTGGCCCCACCCGAGGTCGCGGTGCACTTGGGTTGGGATGGGCTGATCTGTGTAAACGGTGCAAAATGTGGGACAATAAAAGTTGCAGCGTCGTCTGCCGAGGTGGATGAGGTTCCCGATTGGCTGATCGTTGGTTGGGAACTGGCCTTGCTTCAAACCAGCGATGCACCAGGGGAAACACCGGATGTTACCTCGCTCTATGATGAAGGATGCGCCGAGGTTTCTGCGACGCAGTTGGTCGAGAGCTGGTCGCGTCACATGTTGACCTGGTTGAACCGCTGGAACGAGGACGGTAACGCGCCGCTTCACGCTGAGTGGATGGGGCTGCTGCGCGGTGTCGGAGAACCTATTGGAGAAGGGGGTGTTTTTCTGGGCACCGATGAGCGCTTCGGTATGCTGATCCGCGACGGCGCGGACACTCATATACGCCCGCTGACAGAATTATTGGAGACCGCCAGATGAAACTCGCCCGTGCTATCCATTTTGATGAAAGCGATATGAACGTGTTTCATTCACCCGCAAGAACTGGTGAATGGAGCATCTCGGGCGGATTCGAGTTTTCGAACTGGAGTGAGGCTGATCTGGAAGGCAAGGCGCGTCAGGCCTTTGCCAATGGATGGCTGGGGCTTGAAACCTTCGGGCGCGTTACATTTGTTGCCGTCACACAAGTCGAGCAGGCCGAGATTGACCAAATCACGCAATATCTGGCCGAGCATTTCGTGCAATTCTACGGCGCGCCTTCGGTTGAAGCCGCGTTAGAAGTGGCGCAGGCCGAAGTCTCACATATGTCCGAGCTGTGCGAAGATCATGCCCCGAACACATTGCTGACCGTCGCCCGCGAGCTGACGGGGGCAGGGGTGCACGAGGCATTCCGAGTGATCACCCCGCAAGAGACGCAACTTGAAGCGTTGGCCGTCCACGGCTCGCTGGACGATTAGATCAGATCGGCGAAGCCGCCGAATTGTCCGCGCTTGAAGATCAGCCCCTGACCTGGGCGATGCATGACCTGTTCAACATGACCAACAAGGATCAGGTGGTCACCTGCCTCATGACGGTCCGAAAGACGGCAATCGAAGCGGGCGAGGCATTCCGCAAGTCGGGGGCGCCCGGCGTCATCCTCCTGCCAATCCGCATGGGAAAAATCGAACCCGTTTCGCGCGAATTGCAATGCTTGGTCGTGCTGGTCCTGCGCCATAACGTGGATCGCGTAATATTCGCAGTTGTGGAACGCGTCGTACCGGTTCGAATCCCGATCAAGACACCACAGGACCAGCGGCGGGTCCAGCGATACAGACGCAAATGAGTTCACCGTGATTGCTGCAGGGCCCTCGGAGGTATTTGTGGTCACAACGGTGACGCCGGTGCCGAAACAGCTCAGGGCCTCGCGAAAGGCAAGGCTTTGCTCGGGGCTGGGAATGAAGGTCTTTTCAGTCATCGCGCGCTCGTACATGGGCCTGTCTCAGGTGCCACGCGACGCCAGAATTGTCTACGGAAAGCTGCGGTGGTGGTAGTAATTTCTGGTCAGTTCAGGTCTTCAAGCAACCGTCCGTGTTTGCGAGTCTCGGTGATGACGTCGCCAAAGGTCACCAAATTACGGGCCGTAAGCATCGGTAGCATCCGAACCAGCACTTCGGCGGTCGCGACGGCATCACCCAAGGCCGTGTGACGCAGGGCTTCGGGAATTGTTATGCCAAGCCGTTCGCAGACAGCGTCCAGCGTATGCGTTTCGCTTGCCCCGAACAGCACCGCCGACAGCAGGACCGTATCCAGAATGGGGTGGCTCCATTCCACCCCCATACGCTCGGCATGGCGGCGCAGGAAAGCCATGTCGAATGGTGCGTTATGGGCAACAATGACGGCATCCCGGGCAAATTGGTGAAAGCTGCGACCGGCCTCGGCAATATCAGGCGCACCCTGAACCATCCGGTCGCTGACCTTATGCACTTTGGTTGAAGCTGGGGGGATCGGGATGCCGGGGTCGACCAGGGTATCAAGCCGTTCGCCTTCGACGATCTTACCCTTTACGACGCGCACCGCACCGATCTGTACGATCTCATCCTTATGCGGGAGCAGGCCCGTGGTTTCGGTGTCAAAGACTACGAAGCAGAGGTCCAACAGGGGTCTATCTTCAAACGCGTCGTCACCGGGTGTGTCGAGAAGTTCGAAATCGTAAACCAGCGGGCGGGCCGCGTCGGGTTCGATTTGCGCGGCACTGTCATCGAAGACCAGCATGTAACCGGGGGCATCGCCCAATGGTTTCATACGGGCAGAATACGATTGCCGCCCATCGACACTGGTTAGTGTGCAATGGACGTCTTTCCCGGTTTTGATTAGCTTCGCGTAGGAATCCGTCAGACCGGTCGCTTCGAGGTAGTCAAAAAGCGAGGCGTTTAGCCGAGGATGTGCGATCTGTGCCAACACCTCAGCCGCCTGCGCGTCATATAGAACGATCTGATGCTTCGGTCCGGCCAAAAGCATTGCAACCGGGATCTCGGTCAGCAGCGCGGTGAGACGCTGTTTTTCCGATGCCAGATGGGCCGTTTCCGCGGCCACGGCCTCAGCCGTGGTCATGGCGTTGGCAGCCAGTTGTTCGGCCAGTCCAGCGGCGGCTGGGGCCAGATCGCCCAAATAACGCGCCGCCTGAAGGTCCAAATCCGTGCTGACCCCGGCGTGTGCGCGCGCCCGGAGTTGGGCCGAGAGCCGCTCGATTGGTTTTGCAACGTTATCATCAAAAAGAAGCCAGACTCCGGCAACTAGCGCCAACATTCCAAACGCGATCAGTATCTCTGCGAAGATGAACGCATCCATAAGAGCGGGATCACTTGCCCTCTGATAACCGACCCACAAAGCCAGGGTGCTGATGATCAGCCCTCCTGCCGCAAGTAATAGGAAGAACAGGAACACCCTCAGGCGCAGGCTCAGATGGTTCAACATAGTCAGACCCCGCAGGTTGCCTCGATCACCGGATCTTCAGCGTCGATCTTGATCCAGCTGGCGTTCAGCAAACGTCCGTCATCGGCGAATTCGGCCCCGTCTGCCAGGTTGGCGCGGCTGTTTTCGGCGCAGTTTACAGCGACCGGCATCTTCGAGACCGGTGCCCAGCGACCAAAAAAGTAAAGATCGACCAGACGCTCGTCCGGCAAATTGGCATTGGTGCGTACCGATGTGGCGTCGATCGCAGCAAAGCGGTCGACAAAGGGCACGGCATACGTCCAAGGGCGATAAAAGGCGCGGCTTTCCACCTCCTGCACGATGGTGAGGCTGTCGGGCAGTTGGTCGCGCGTACGGTCATACCAAGAATACTCGCTGGTTATCGTCATACCGATCATCCCCGCACCTGCTGCAACCGGCGCGGCCCATTTGGGCAAGCGGCCCCCGGTCAGCTTGTTCACCACCATCACGACACCCGCAAAGGCAAAGCCTGCAAAAATCGTGCCGATCAGTTCCAGAAACATGTGATTTCTCCGTTCATTTCCAGTTTCTTAACCTAGCATTCCTTTGCCATGGCCAACCGCTGATTGCATGGTTTTTACCACGACAAAGGCATCGCGGAGATGACTTCGCTCAAAGTCCGACAATTCAGTGGGTGGCAGGTAATTGTCCGGTGCATCCCCGGATTTGACCAGACGCACTTGATGTTCCAATCGGGTCTCAGCGATCAGGTCATATGCGTCCAGTAAATCGCGTGCGCCAGACGCGCTGAGCACACCCGCAGCCTCGGCGGCGCTAAGACGGGCGCGGGTGTTCGCTTCGGTTAATTGTCCCTGCAGGCTGTAGATGCGTGCCAGATCCACGACAGGCACCACGCCATTATGCTTGAGGTCGAGCGTATTGCGATGCTCACCCGAACGTATGGTGGCGAATCCACGCAGCAGGCCCAGAGGAGGGGTGTGCTTGAGCGAGTTCGAGATCATATGCGCTACAAAGATCGAATTCGCATTGGCTGCCGCCAGCGTATCGGCCTGCAGGTCTGTGAACAGATCGAAGGACCCTCCGATGGGCCGCAGGTCAAACATCACCGAGGCCAGCATTTGCGCCTCGGGGTTGGGTTTGGCAATCCAGCCATTGAAATACTCGCGCCAGACACGCACGGGCTGGCACCAGCGAGGGTTGGTCGCCATCATGTCACCGGGGCAATAGAAATAACCGCAGGTATCCAGCCCGTCTGAGACGAATTTGGCCAGCGCAGCGAAGTAGGCCATATCACCGTCCGCCACACTGTCATCAAGCATCAGGCAATTGTCCTGATCAGAAACTCCGGTCTGTTCCTGCCGTCCTTGCGAGCCGCAAGCAAGCCACAAGTAGGGCACTGGCGGCGCACCCAGTTCAGCCTCAGCCAGTGCCAGCAACCGCCGCGTCGCAGTGTCTGCGATGTCGGTGATCAGCCGTGTAACGATCTCGTGCCGATTGCCACCCGCGACGAGTTGGACCAGCAGTTGTGGTATCTCAGCGGTGACTTGAGCCATCTCTTGCGGGCTGTCGGCGCGGGCAATTCGTCCTACCAACTCGGCAGAATTGACCGCCTGATAGCGGGTGAGGTCGGTTTGGGTTACGATTCCGACCAGCTTACCGGCCTCGGAAATTGGAATATGACCGATGCCACGTTCCATCATCACGTGTAATACGTCCGAGCCGATATCTGTCGGGGCAAGAATGATTGGATCGGCGGTCATGATCGCCGAAACCGCGGTGTCAGCGGGCATCGCCTCGGCGACGTATTTGCCGGAAATATCGCGGAGGGTTGCGATACCCAACAATCTGTCCCCTTCGGTCACGCAAAGCGATGAGATATGGCGGTCGCGCATGATCTGCGCGGCGTTTTGAACCGGAGTATCGGGCGGGCAGGTGGCAGGGTCACGAGCCATCAGCACATCAATTGCACTGGTAGCCAGGCTTTGCGGTCCGCTCCGCCCACCGCGTGAACGGTTAAAGAACTTGGACACCACATCGTGACCTTCGATCAGGTTTTTCACAAGGTCTGGCGGCAACACGATCAACACTGACGGCGTGTGCGCGCGCGCATGTGTGGCGGCTTTGCCGTCCTTCAGCAATCCGCGCTCACCAAAAGAATTGCGCAATCCCAGATGCGAAACGACAGCGCCGTTCTCATCGGTAATTTCTACCTGTCCTTCATAGATCACAAAGACGCCGGGCAGAGCGTTGCCCAACTGGTAAATGCTGCCATCGGCATCGACTTCGCGCACTTCGATCTGCTTGGCCAGATCGTCCAAAGCATCATGGGGCAACGAGTCATAGGGGTGTACAGACTTCAGAAACCGGGTGATTTCGTCATGGGACAGGGGCATTTACGCTCTCCGGAGTTCCGAATAAAAAATCCCGCCCGGTGGTGTGCCGGGCGGGAACAGTAAGTCGAAAGATGCGATCGAAGACAAGAGCCGCCGACCGCATCCCACTCAGTGATCCTGAGCTGCGCCCGCACCACGGGGAATGCGAATGCTTTCGACCATATCTTTGATCTCCTGCGGAGTCTCTTTGGTCATACCGGCAACGACGTAGGCGACGCCGAAGTTGATCATCGCACCGATGGCGCCGAACGAAGTCGACTTGATCGGACCCAGAAGCGGATCAGCATCGGTGAACGAGTTGGTGCCCGGAATGAACAGCCAGCCCTTATGCAGGAAGATGTAGACCAGGGTTACGGTCAGACCAGCCAGCATACCTGCAACCGCGCCGGTGTTGTTGATGCGGGTCGAGAAGATCCCCATCATCAGCGCCGGGAAGATCGAGGCTGCTGCCAGACCAAAGGCCAAGGCCACGGTTTGTGCCGCAAAGCCCGGAGGGTTGAGACCCAGGTAGGTTGCAACCACGATGGCTACAGCCATGGCAATCCGTGCCGCCAGAAGTTCACCCTTTTCAGAGATCGACGGGTTGATTGCACCTTTGACAAGGTCATGGGACACAGCCGACGAGATCGCCAGCAAAAGGCCCGCAGCGGTTGACAGAGCAGCCGCAAGACCGCCAGCAGCGACCAGACCAATCACCCAACCTGGCAAGTTGGCAATCTCAGGATTGGCCAGAACCAGGATGTCGCGGTTGAACTTGGTCAGCTCGTTACCGACCCAGCCTTTTTCTTCGGCGATTGCAGTCATCGCCTCGGATTTGTCGTTGTAGTACTGAATCTTGCCGTCGCCGTTCTTGTCTTCCCAATCCAGCAGACCGGTTTTCTGCCAAGTGGCCATCCAGTCGTAACGCGGATCATTGTCGATTTCCTCGACCGAAACAGCACCACCTTCGATGCCACCATTGGGCCACATCATGTCGGTGATGTTCAGGCGCGCCATTGCACCAACAGCAGGAGCCGTCAGGTACAGCAGAGCGATGAAGACCAGCGCCCAGCCCGCCGACCAACGTGCGTCAGACACTTTGGGAACGGTGAAGAAGCGCATGATGACGTGCGGCAGACCCGCAGTACCGATCATCAGCGACAGGGTGAACAGCACCATGTTAAGCGTATTCGAGTGGTGGGCCGTGTAGTCGTTGAAGCCCAACTCGGTCACGATGGCGTCCAGCTTGGTCAGCAGGGGTTCACCGCTGGCGGTGTCACCAAACAGACCCAGCGCCGGAACAGGTGTGCCGGTCAGCTGCAGCGAGATAAAGATGGCCGGGATGGTATAAGCGGTGATCAGCACGCAGTACTGAGCGACCTGAGTGTAGGTCACGCCCTTCATCCCACCAAACACTGCGTAGGCAAACACAACGCCCGCACCGATCAGCAGACCAGTGGTGTTGGACACTTCGAGGAAGCGGCCAAAGGCCACGCCAACACCGGTCATCTGACCGATCACGTAGGTCACCGACGCAACGATCAGACAGATCACCGCAACGATACGTGCGGTCTGGCTGTAGAAACGATCGCCGATGAATTCCGACACGGTGAACTTGCCGAACTTACGCAGGTAGGGCGCAAGCAGCAGGGCCAGCAGCACGTAGCCACCGGTCCAACCCATCAGGAAGGTCGAGTTGTCGTAGCCGGTAAAGGCAATCAGGCCCGCCATCGAGATGAACGAGGCCGCAGACATCCAGTCCGCCGCTGTCGCCATACCGTTGGTGACCGGGTGAACGCCGCGACCGGCGGCATAGAATTCTGATGTGGAACCCGCACGGGCCCAGATCGCGATGCCGATGTAAAGCGCAAAAGACGCGCCCACAAACAGCAGGTTGATGGTAAACTGATCCATGCCGATTACTCCTCGTCCACGCCGTGCTCAGCGTCGAGCTTGTTCATGCGCCAGGCGTAGTTGAAGATCAGCACCAGAAAGACCAGGATCGATCCTTGCTGAGCGAACCAAAAGCCCAGATCTGTACCGCCAACGGCGATGCCGGACAGCAGCGGACGCAGCAGGATGCCGAATCCAAACGATACCAGCGCCCAAATCGCGAGGCTGATGTAGATGAGGCGCAGGTTGGCCTGCCAATAGCCCTTGTCGGCTTCGGCAGTCTGCGCGGAGTTTGTTGAATGATCCGCCATCGCGGGTTCCTCCTTCGCTTCCCTCATTGGCGGCCCATTGCCCAACTCCTCCAGTGCGGTGGGCCGCTTCTCGGTTGTGCCAAACGCCCCGTGACGTCAGGCATAACTTCTCTGGTCCGCCAAGGCGGGTCCATTGAAGTATTCTGATTTAGGATCAAAGCCCTAGGGCTTATCTCCTCCCCTTATTTCATGACCTCGCCGACAATCCCTTGAAGGTCTTGCGCGATGTCGTCGATCTGGCCCATGGCATCGATGCCTTTCAGCACACCTTGGGCTTGATAGTAGTCAATCAATGGTGCGGTTTGCGCGTGGTAGGCAGCAAGCCGTGAGGCAACCGTCTCGGCATTGTCATCGGCGCGGCGCTTGAATTCTGTGTGTCCGCACTTGTCGCATTTGCCGTCTTCGACGGGCTGCTTGTACGAGTCGTGATAGCCCTCACCGCATCCGGCGCAGGTGTAACGACCCGAAATCCGCGTCACCATCTCGGCGTCTTCAACTTCAAGGCTGATGGCCGCGTTGATCTTCTGATCTGAAGACGCGAGCAGACCATCAAGAGCCTCGGCCTGGACTGTGGTCCGGGGGAAACCATCCAGTATGACGCCCTTGTCGCAGTCCGGTTCTGCCATGCGGTCGCGCAGGATCGCGATGACGATGCCGTCGCTGACAAGATCTCCTGCCTCCATAACCGCTTTGGCAGCATTACCAGCCTCGGTACCTGCGGCGACCGCGTCGCGCAGCAGATCACCGGTGCTGAGTTGTACAAGCCCGAACTTCTCTTCAAGCATACGAGCCTGCGTACCCTTCCCGGCGCCCGGAGGGCCGAGAAGGATCAGAACAGCGGGGGATATGGTCGTGGCAGCGTCCATCACATCCTCACTTGTTTGCCCGGTTTTCGATCAGGTCTTCGACCACTGACGGATCGGCCAGGGTCGACGTATCGCCAAGCGAACCAAAGTCGTTCTCGGCAATCTTGCGCAGAATTCGGCGCATGATCTTGCCCGAGCGAGTCTTGGGCAGGCCGGGGGCCCACTGGATCACATCAGGCGAGGCAATCGGGCCGATCTCGGTCCGGACCCAGGTGCGCAGCTCTTTCAGCAACTCATCCGACGGCTCGCGGTCATTCATCAAAGTGACATAGCAATAGATGCCTTGCCCTTTGATTTCATGGGGGTAACCAACCACAGCGGCCTCGGCGACGGCGGCATGGGCGACCAGCGCGCTTTCCACCTCGGCCGTGCCCATCCGGTGGCCGGAGACGTTGATTACATCATCGACGCGGCCAGTGATCCAGTAATCGCCATCCTCATCGCGACGGCAGCCATCGCCGGTGAAGTAGTAGCCTTTGTAGTCCGAGAAATAGGTCTTCTCGAACCGCTCATGATCGCCCCAGACGGTGCGCATCTGACCGGGCCAGCTGTCTTTGATGCACAGAACACCCTCAACGCCATTTCCCTCGATCTCAACACCGGATTGCGGGTCCAAAACCACCGGCTGGATGCCGAAGAACGGTTTCATCGCCGAGCCGGGCTTCATCGCATGCGCACCGGGCAGGGGGGTCATCAGGTGACCGCCGGTTTCGGTCTGCCACCAGGTGTCAACAATCGGGCATTTGCCTTTGCCAACAACTTCATTGTACCAGTTCCAGGCTTCCGGGTTGATCGGCTCGCCGACTGTGCCCAGCGTCCGGAGATCGCTCAGGTCGCATTTCTCGACGAACTCGGTACCCTGACCCATCAGAGCGCGAATTGCCGTCGGAGCGGTGTAGAACTGGTTCACCTTGTGCTTTTCGCACACCTGCCAGAAGCGTGATGCATCCGGATAGGTCGGCACGCCTTCGAACATCAGTGTGGTCGCTCCGTTGGCCAGCGGGCCATAGACGATATAGCTGTGGCCGGTGACCCAGCCGACATCGGCGGTGCACCAGTAAACGTCGCCTTCATGGTAGTCGAATGTGATCTCATGCGTCATCGCGGCATAGACCAGATAACCGCCGGTCGTATGGACGACACCTTTGGGCTGACCGGTCGAACCGGAAGTATAGAGAATGAAAAGCGGATCTTCGGCATTCATCTCGGCGGGTGCGCAATAGTCATCCGCTTCAAGCGCCATTTCGTTGTAATCATAGTCGCGGCCATCAATCCAAGTGGTCTGCCCACCGGTGCGTTTGACCACCAGACATTTCACGCTGTCTTTGCAGTGCAGCAGGGCCGCGTCTGCGTTGGACTTCAGCGGAGTCTTTCGGCCACCACGTGGTGCCTCATCGGCAGTGATGACGACCTTGGCATCACAACCGTTGACTCGGGCTGCCAACGCATCGGGTGAAAACCCAGCAAATACAATCGAATGGATTGCTCCGATCCGTGCACAAGCCAGCATCGCATAGGCTGCTTCAGGGATCATCGGCAGGTAGATCACAACGCGGTCACCTTTGCGCACGCCCATCGACTCGAGAATATTGGCCATGCGACAGGTGCGACGGTGCAATTCGGCGTAGGTAATGTGCTGAGCTTCGTCGTTTGGATCATCTGGTTCCCAGATGATCGCTGTCTGATCGCCGCGCGTATTCAAATGACGGTCAAGGCAGTTGGCCGAGACGTTTAGCGTGCCGTCCGCATACCAGTTGATACCAACCGAACCAAAATCATAGCTGACGTCTTTGACCTGAGTATAAGGCTTGATCCAGTCAACGCGCTTGCCTTGCTCATCCCAGAATGCTTCGGGGTTGTTGATCGACGCAGCGTACATATCTGCGTATTTGTCGGCGTCGACATGCGCACGGGCGACAGTTTCTGCGGATGGCGGATATGTCTTGGCATCTGCCTGGGCAGCGGTAGTCATCTTTGAGGCTCCTCCCTCTGGACTGGATTACATGGGATCGATTTTGCCAGCCGATCAGGCAATGTCGATCCGGTTCCTCCCCAAGTTGAATAATACGGGGATCAGAAAAGAAATAAATAAATTGCCATAATCCTTGGATTTCTTTGTAAAGAAATTTCATTTTCGGCACTAACATTGTAAATAATTCTGAAATTGTGCGTAATATACACCTTAAATCAGAAAGATAGCTGTAATGACATAAGTGCTCATTGGCATGTGTCTGGGGCTTTGGCCGATAGCTTCACTTTGATCTCGAAGTCTGGTGGCGATAACACCACTTCTCCTCGCAGGGGTTGGCAGCTTCTAGACTTGGCGCTAGCTTCACAATCAAGCATCCCGACAGGGGGCGCAACTAAGGGAGATACCACTATGAAAAAGATGTTGAGCGGTGCGGCTTTTGCCGCCCTGAGTGTGGCGTTTGTCACTGAAGCAGCCGCGACCGAATGGAATGCCTCGGTCTGGGGTAAGCGCCGCGCATTTACCGAGCATGTTGAGAAACTGGCTGAACTGGTGAACGAAAAAACCGGCGGCGATTTCACCATCAATGTTAGCTATGGCGGATTGTCGAAGCCCAAGGAAAACCTGGATGGTATCGAGATTGGCGCGTTCGAGATGGCGCAGTTCTGTGCGGGCTATCACCGTGATAAGAACCGCGCGATCACCGTTTTGGAACTGCCCTTCCTTGGCGTAAACACATTGGATGAAGAGGTGGCCGTCAGCCACGCAGTCTATGATCATCCAGCAGTCAAGGACGAGATGGCGCAGTGGAACGCGCGCATCATCATGACTTCACCGATGCCTCAATATAACCTTGTCGGTACCGGTGACCCTCGTGATGAGCTTGCCGAGTTCGACGGTATGCGCGTACGCGCCACTGGCGGTTTGGGGCAAGCATTTGAAGCGGTTGGTGGCGTACCTACGTCCGTGCCCGCGACCGAAGCCTATAATGCGATGGAATCTGGCGTGGTCGATACCGTGGCCTTCGCTCAGCATGCGCATTTGTCATTCGGGACGATCAACGAAGCTGACTGGTGGACGGCCAATCTGAATCCTGGAACGGTAAACTGTCCGGTGGTGGTGAATATCGACGCTTATGAAGCGCTGCCTGCCGAACATCGCGAAGCGCTGGACAGCTCGATTGATGAGGCTATCGATCACTATCTGGCCAACTACGGTGGACTGCTTGAAAAGTGGGATGGCGTGCTGGCAGAGAAAGGCGTTGAAAAGGTCGAGATTGACGATGCCGTGCTTGAGGAGTTTCGCGCCAAAGCCGCTGATCCTATTCGCGCGAAGTGGATCGAAGACATGACCGCCCAGGGTCTGCCTGCGCAGGATCTTTATGATCTTGTGCAATCGACACTGCAACAGCAGCGCGGCGGTAACTGATCGCCACAGCCGGGTGTCATTAGGCACCCGGCATCTCCTTCAATCAAAGGAATGCTGAGATGGCAGGACATGCCACGGTGCTTGAGGATGGCAGTCTTCTAAGCCGGTTGGATCACCGTTTGTTACGTCTAGAGCGTTTTATGGCGCTGATGAGCGGTTTCGCGGTTTTCGGGCTGATGGTGCTGGCTGTTGTGTCAGTCAGCGGCCGAAACGCGTTAAACGCGCCTTTGCCCGGATATGTTGACTGGATTGAACAGGCGATGCCCCTGATCGCGTTTCTGGGTATCTCGTTTGTGCAACGTGATGGCGGGCATATCCGAATGGATATCGTTATCTCGCGTCTGAAAGGGCGGGCGCTGTGGTTGTTCGAGCTGATCTCGGTTCTGTTGATACTGCTGCTGATGCTGGCGCTGGTTTGGGGTAGTTGGTCCCACTTTGACCGGTCCTTTGACTTCGGCGCTCCGATGTGGAGCCGCGACAGCTCGATTGATATCGGGATTCCTATTTGGCCAGCCAAGCTGCTGGCACCCGTTGCTTTTTCGGTGCTGTGCGCCCGGCTAATCTTGCAGGTCTGGGGCTATGGACGCGCCTTCATGCTGGGGCTCGAGGCACCGGTGGCCGTACCGCTGATACAGGATGCCGCCGCACAGGCTGCAGCCGAGGCCGAACAATTCGAAGGACGTAACTGACCCATGGACACGATTGATATCGGCCTTTGGGTCACTGCCGGACTGTTGGTTCTTGTCGTCACTGGCATGCGGGTGGCATTTGCTGCAGGTCTGGCAGGGTTGGTTGGCCTTGTTTGGATATTCTGGGCAAAGTTTGGGTATGATCCCGAGCGGTTTGGTAAGGCACTGACGGTGGCCGTCAAAACGGCTGGCCAGGTGCCACATTCCAAGGTGGCGTCTCATACGCTGAGCCTGATCCCAACATTCATCCTGATCGGCTATCTAGCCTACTACGCTGGCCTGACCCGCGCCTTGTTTGAGGCAGCAAAACGCTGGGTGGCATGGGTGCCTGGCGGGTTGGCCGTTTCAACGATTTTTGCGACCGCCGGTTTCGCCGCCGTATCAGGTGCATCGGTCGCCACATCAGCCGTCTTTGCGCGCATCGCCATCCCTGAAATGCTGGCCGTCGGGTATAATAAACGTTTCGCCGCCGGTGTGGTTGCCGCTGGCGGGACCTTGGCCTCGCTAATCCCCCCATCCGCGATCCTTGTGATTTACGCCATTATTGTCGAACAGGATGTGGGAAAACTGCTGCTCGCAGGCTTCATCCCCGGCGCGTTTTCGGCGGTGATCTATGGCTTACTGATCGTCGGTATCGCCGTGATCTTCAAGTCCGTCGGACCGCCGGTCACCGGGTTTACCTGGAAACAACGATTTGCTGCACTTCCGGGCGCACTGCCCATTGTGGCGGTGATCCTCATCATCATCTGCTTTGTCTATAACCCCTTCGGCGACAAGGCTTGGGGCACCCCGACCGAGGGCGGGGCCATCGGGGCCTTCATCGTGTTCTGCTTTGCCCTGATCCACGGCATGCGTTGGCCCGAGTTCAAATCGGCCTTGCTTGAAACCGCCAAACTGACCGCCATGATTTTCGCGATTATTTGGGGTGTTTTGATCTACGTGCGCTTTCTTGGTTTCGCAGATCTGCCGGGGGCGTTTTCCGACTGGATCACTTCGCTCGAAATGTCGCCTATGTTGATCCTCATTTGCATCCTGCTGGCCTACGCAGTGCTGGGCATGTTCATGGATGCGATCGGTATGTTGCTTTTGACACTTCCGGTTGTGTATCCCGCCGTTATGGCCCTGAACGGAGGCGAGGCCGTCAGCGCAGCAGACAGCGCCTTTGGTATGTCCGGGCCGATGTGTGCGATCTGGTTTGGTATCTTGGTGGTCAAAATGGCCGAGTTCTGCCTGATCACACCTCCTATTGGTCTAAACTGTTTTGTTGTCGCAGGCGTGAGGCCTGATCTTAGTGTTCAGGATGTCTTCAAAGGGGTAACGCCGTTCTTCATTGCCGATGCACTTACCATCGCACTGCTGGTGGCCTTTCCAGGGATTGTTCTATACCTGCCATCGCTTGCGGGATAAGAAAAAGCCCCGGCCAAAGGCCGGGGCACAGTTTTAGAAGTGCGGGTTCTTTATCCTGCCCGCATCAACATCCCAAACAGGTCCCTTGGGTCGTCAGGGTCTGCCAGCATATCCAATGCCTCATAGAAATCAGTGCCTTCAATCGCGCTTTTGATGTAACGTAGTGCCGAGAAGTCCTCGATCGCGAAGCCGACACTGTCGAACAACGTGATCTGTCGATCATCGGTGCGCCCTGTGGCTTGGCCGGTCAAAACTTCCCACATCTCGGTGACAGGGTGATCATCCTCCAGAGCCTGAATCTCACCTTCGATCCGCGTTTGTTCGGGGTACTCTACAAAGATCTCCGACCGCAAAAGAATGTCGCGGTGCAGTTCGGTCTTGCCGGGGCAATCCCCTCCGATCGCGTTGATGTGGACGCCGGGGCCAACCATGTTGTCGGTCAGGATGGTCGCGTATTTCTTATCGGCAGTGCAGGTCGTTATGATCTGAGCGCCTTCGATCGCGTCCTCAGGTGTTTTACATGGCACGACGGTCAGCCCTTTGCCCTGCAGATTGGCTGCACATTTCGCCGTCGCGTTCGGGTCTGTGTCGTAGAGTCGGACCGTATCGATCCCGCACATGGCTTTGAAGGCCAGGCACTGGAACTCGGATTGCGCGCCGTTTCCAATCATCGCCATCGTCGTTGCGGATTCGGGCGCGAGGTATCTGCCGACCAGCCCAGAGGTTGCCGCTGTCCGCAAAGCAGTCAACATCGTCATTTCGGTCAACAATGTCGGGTAACCGGTATAGACATCAGCCAGCAGGCCAAACGCGGTAACGGTCTGCAGGCCCTCAGACGTATTTTTGGGATGCCCGTTGACGTATTTGAACCCGTATGCCTCACCATCCGAGGTTGGCATCAATTCGATCACCCCATGTGGTGAGTGGGCCGGGATGCGGGGCGTTTTGTCAAAGCTCTCCCAGCGTTTAAAATCGGATTCGATCTGCGCGGCAATCTGCGTGATCATCTGTTCGACCCCGATGTGGTGGACCAGACGCATCATGTTGTCGACGGATACAAACGGCACGAGGGCCTTATCAGAAGGTTGCATCAAAGACTCCTATCGGCGGGAAAGATGGATACCAGCGATCATACAACGTACGGATCCACCGGCTGTTTCAATTGTGGGAACCGAGAGCGGCAGCGGAGTTGCACTGGCTTCGATGTTCGCGACTTGAGCAGGTGTAAGAGCCTGAAGCGCTCGGCTGGACAACGCCAGGACAAGACCATCATTGCCACTAAGCTCAATCGCGTTTCCTGCAAAATCTGCAATCTGCTCATGGGACAGATCGATGACAGTCCGCCCAGATTCTTCCAGCCGTGCCCGAACTGTTGCGCGGCGTTCCGGGTCGGAAATCATGTCCAAACAAATCAGCGCGTAGTGCGTCCCGATCCCCATCAGAACATTGGTGTGATAGACATCACGGCCTTCAGCGTCCTTTGCATCAAAGGCAATCGGCTCATAGTTGAAATGCGTACAGAAACGCTCCAACAACACCGGATCGGCGCGGTTGGATCGAACAGTGTAGGCAATACGGCCCACGTGATCCAGAACCATTGCGCCCGTGCCCTCAAGCGCGAGGTCGTCCTGTTCGAGGCCGGAATAGTCGATGACGTCTTGCACTCGATATTCCCGCTTCAGTAACTCAATTACATCTGAGCGTCTTTCGCGTCTGCGCGATGGAACGAACATCGGATAAACAGCGACATGACCGCCTGGATGGGTCGAAAACCAGTTGTTTGGGAACACGCTGTCGGGTGTGTCACGTTCGCCTTCGTCGTCAAACACATGAACGGTCACACCAGCAGCGCGAAGCTGTTCTACTGCTTTGTCATGCTCATCCCGCGCGGCAGCAGACGTCGCTGCAGCAGATCGATTTGCCAATGTTTGAAACGCATTGTCGTCGCGGGTCTCTGGATTTGACGCAAATGCATGGGGGCGCACCATCACGACAGCTGAAGGAGATTGAAGAGAAATCATCAGAAGCTCCGGGTTGGGCGATCGAAGATGCGACGACCCATAAGCGAGGCTGCAAGATCGACCATCAGTTTTGCGGTTCGGCCGCGCTCATCCAGGAATGGGTTCAGTTCAACTAGATCCAGCGAACAAACGAGACCGCTTTCATGCAGCAATTCCATGACCAGATGGGCCTCACGTTCGGTGGCACCGCCGGGGACAGTGGTGCCGACGGCTGGTGCGATCGACGGGTCAAGGAAATCTACATCCAGCGAGACATGCAGGATGCCGTTTGCTTCGCGCACTTTGTCAAGGAAGGCCAGTAGGGGTGTCTTGATCCCGTGCTCGTCGATGCTGCGCATATCGGCGAGCATCGCGTGATCTTTTTCCAATGCCGCGCGTTCGGCGGGATCGACCGAGCGCAAACCAATCATACCGACGCGATCCGTTGGGATCGGCGATATCAGCGGTGGAAAGGCGTCAAAGCCTGACTGGCCAGTGAAATAAGCGACCGGCGTTCCATGCAAATTGCCGCTGGCCGTACTGCTGGGCGTATGGAAATCACTATGTGCATCTAACCAGAGCACGAACAGAGGGCGCCCGATACGGTCCGCATGTGCCGCCATTCCTGCCACTGTGCCCATCGACAGGGCGTGATCACCGCCCATGAAAATGGGAAGGCCTTCAAGCGCGGCTTCCTGAGCCGTGCGGCTTAGCGCCTGTGTCCAGCCAACGCATTCCGGTAAAGAGAACAGATGGGTGTCTTCCGACATGTCGACGGCATCTGGTCGCGTGTCACCGATGTCCGACACAGAATGCCCGAGATCTGACAGCGCTTGGGCGAGACCCGCGACCCGATAGGCATCTGGACCCATCCGACAGCCTTGGCGGTGTTTGCCGGCATCCATCGGCGCTCCGGCGAGAATGATGTTCATTTTGCTCATAAGTCTATCTATCGATACGATATGAGTTGAGAAAAGAGATCAAATTGGTCAAAGTGAATTAGCTAATTCCGATTTGGTAATCACGCATGGACGAACTGGACAATCGCTTATTGAACGCACTGCACAGGGACGCTCGGGCATCGTTGTCGGAGCTGGCTGAACTGCTCGGAGTGACCCGAACAACCGTGCGCAGCCGACTAAAGCGGCTTCAGCAGTCTGGCGAAATCGTCGGCTTTACCGTTGTGACACGGCAGGGCGTATCGGAAAGCCCTGTTCGTGGATTGATGATGCTTGAGATCGCAGGCCGCGGGACCGAGCGGATCAGATCGCGGATCGCTGCGATGCGTCAGGTTCGGGCGGTGCACTCAACCAATGGAAGTTGGGATCTGATCGCAGAGATCGGAACCGATACACTGGATGAGCTTGATGAAGTCCTGTTCCAGATCCGTCGGATGGAGGGCGTTACACGATCTGAGACCAATCTGTTGCTCTCGACACGCAAGGGACGCTCGTGACGCGTTGGCCTAGGCCCTTTGCCGGATGGAAAATTCGTGCAAAGCTTTGAATTGACACTGATCTGAGGATCGCGGGGCAGGGGCGAACGGAATGACGACACAGCCGACAACGGAAGAGACACGCGCCGTACGTCTGGCCGAGTATGTGACAGGGCTGTTGGAAAAGCCGCTGGTCAAGATTGCGGTTCCGTTGCTGATTACAGGAATCGCGCTTGCGGTTCTGCATGACCTCTCTGCGCATGTGAAATGGTCAGATATCCAAAGCGATATCGCAGCGAAACCATGGAAATTCATGTTTTTTGCGATGTGCTGGACGGCTTTCAGTTTTCTGTCGCTTTCGTTCTACGATGTGCTTGCCGTGCAGAGCGTCGCCGATGGAAAAGTGCCTTTGCCCGTCGCAGGGATGGCCGGAGCAAGCGGCTATGCGGTATCGAACTGCCTGGGATTCTCCTATATCACCGGCACCGCGATCCGATACCGTATCTATGCGTCGCTGGGGCTTGATCTTGGCCGCGTGGCCGGGGTGATCGCGACCTCTTGGGTGGCGTTCTGGATGGGACTGATCCTGCTTTTGGGCCTGTTGCTTACAATACACCCGGATGGCATTTCCAAGGTCCTGCCGATCAGTGAAACGACGGAAACTGTGATCGGTCTGAGCATGTTGGCGGGGCTTGCGGTCTTGTTTGTCTGGCTTTCAAGCGGAGGGCGGCGATTGGCCTATGGCGGGTTTGGGTTCAACCTGCCGGGCGGCAAGCTGGCAAGTCTGCTGACAATCGCGGCGGTAGGCGATCTGTTCGGCGCTTCAATGGCGCTGTATGTGCTCATGCCGGACGATCTGGGGGTTGGCTACCCGTATTTCTTCGCGGTCTATATAGGCGCAATAGCGGTGGGTATCCTTAGCCATGCACCGGGTGGAATCGGTGTGTTCGAAGCCACTCTGATCGCTGGTCTAGGGGCGTCGGGCCGGTCTGATGTGATCGCTGCGCTTCTGCTCTACCGACTGGTCTATACGTTCCTTCCGTTTGCCATCGCCAGCCTGTCGATCGCGGTCGCGTCGGTGCTGACACAGCGCCATCGCATCGGGGGCGCGGTTACTTGGGTCTATCGCGCAATTCGCCCCATTGTCCCGATGGTGGCTGCCGGCGTCGCGGCTGTGGCAGGAGTTATCCTGTTGGTTTCAGGGGCTTTGCCTTCCAGTACGCAGAACCTTGGCGTACTGCGAGAGGTTTTGCCTTTGTCATTTGTCGAGGCATCTCATCTTGCAGGCAGCGCCGTGGGTGTCCTACTGCTACTTGTCTCACGTGGCCTATTCCGCAAGCTCTATCGGGCATGGGTTGTTGCCATGCTTTTGATGGTGGCAGGTTTCTTCGCCTCGCTCGCCAAAGGGCTTGATACGCATGAAGCCCTTTCATTGCTGTTCACGATTGGCCTTTTGGCGATGTTTCGGGGTGCGTTTTACCGGGTAAGCGGTGCATCTATCTTTCGGCTAAATATCCCTTGGCTGGTCAGCGTCGTCGCGTTGCTGGCGGTGATTTTCTGGATCGGATTGTTCGCTTATTCTCATGTCGAATATCAAAACGCGCTGTGGTGGGACTTTGCCTGGAGTGGAGACGCCTCGCGATTCCTGCGGTCCAGCCTCGTGGTGGCCGTGATCGTTGGCATCGTGGCGGTGAACTCGCTGTTCGGCCGTGAAATCCCCGCGCCGGTTAGGACTGAAATCCCCGAAGTTGTTGAACGGCTGGTGATGGAGTGCGAAGACACCGAATCTCAGATTTCACTGACGGGTGATAAGCAATTCCTGATCTCGCCTGACGAAACCGCATTCCTTGCCTATGCCGATACTGGCAATGCGCTGATCACCAAAGGAGAGCCTGTGGGTGATGAGCAAGCGGGGCAGCAACTGATCTGGCAATTGCGAGAAATGGCCGATCGCGAAGGCAAGCTTTGTGCGTTTTACAGTGTATCGACCAAATATCTGCCGACATTCCTGGACCTCGGCCTATCGATCCTGAAGATCGGAGAAGTGGCCCGCGTACCGCTGCAGAATTTCTCGCTGGACGGAAAATCGCGCAAACGGTTCCGGCAGGCGAAGAACAGGGCCGAGCGTGAGGGGTACAAGTTCGAAATTATTCCCAAGGAACAGCTTGCACCGGTGTTGCCCGAACTTCGTCAGATCTCGGACGATTGGTTGGCGCAAAAGGCAGGTGAGGAAAAGGGTTTTGCCTTGGGCGGCTTTGATGATGCCTACCTTTCTTATTTCGACCATGCGGTTCTGCGGGATGAGACGGGCAAGATCATGGCCTTTGCGAACCTGTTTCAAGGCGGAAACAAATCCGAACTGTCTCTGGATTTGATGCGTTATGAACCGGACAGCCCCAGCTTTGTCATGGATGCGCTGTTTGCTGAGATGATGGTCTGGGGGTCCGAGCAGGGATTCCACTGGTTCTCACTGGGCGCAGCGCCATTTTCAGGGATCGAAAACCGGCAGCTGGCCTCGCTTTGGAATCGGATCGGTGGGTTCGTTTATGAACATGGCGAACAATTCTACCACTTCGAAGGCCTGCGCGCCTTCAAGCAGAAATTCGATCCGGAATGGAGCCCCAACTATCTGGCCAGCCCCGGCGGGTTGGCCGCGCCACGTATCCTCTACGAAGTTAACATCCTGATCTCGGGTGGCCTGCGCGGGTTGACGAAATAGGCCTCAGTTCAAGCTGGCGCGTGTTGGCGTTTTCTCCAACAGATCACCCCAATCGGTGCGATAGGCCATCTCGGCCAGCACCGTCTCGGGTAGGAATTCCTGATTCTGCCGAATCTGCCAACCACCACCCAGACCTTTGTAGATCGCGACCAGATTCGAAGAGACCTCCTGCCGGGCCTCGATCAGGTTCGCCTGCGATCGTAATAGCGCGGTCTGCGTGTTCAGGATACGCGAATAGCTGGCGATGCCGTCTCGGTACTGATCGACCGCGATTTCAGCCGCCTTGCGCGAAGCTTCGACGCTGCGCTGATAAAAGGTGACCTGTTTGCGCGCCTGTGCGTAAGCAACCATCGCGCTTTCGACCTCGGAATACGCGGTTAGAACAGTATTCTGATAGTTGGCGATCAACGCTTGATAGGCGGCATCCTGCGCGCGGACATTGTTCTTGATGCGGCCATAATTCAGGACGTTCCAGACAACGCCTGCGCTAGCCAATCCTGTGGCGCTGTTGGTGCTGAACAGATCGCGCCCACCCGAGGCCTGCAAACCGATCGCGCCCGACAGAATGAACTGCGGATAGAGATCAGCTAACGCGATCCCGACCTGCGCCGATTGGGTGGCTGCCGCCAACTCGGCGGCGCGGACGTCAGGCCGTCGCCGCAGCAATTCGGCGGGCACACCAACGGCCACGTTGCTGCGCCCTGTTGGAATTCGGCCTGAATTGCCGATCAAGCCAGTCATCTGGGAAGGGGTTTTGCCCAACAGAACCGCCAGTGCGTTCTTGGCTTGTTGGATATCGCTTTCCAACTCGGGCACGAGTGCCTTGGTGTTGTTGAGCAGGGCAGTCGATTCCTGCACATCCAACTCGGTTGTAACGCCGTTGTTGAAGCGCAGCTGAGTGAGGTCTGCCGATGCCTGCTGAATCGTGATGTTTTCCCGCGCGATGCGCAGAGCCTCTTGCAACGAACGGATGTTGATATAAAGCGCCGCTACGTCCCCGGTCAGCGTGACCAGTGCGTCGTCATAATTAGCAACCTGCAGTGCCAGGTTCGATCGCGCGGCCTGTACGCCGCGACGTTGCTGGCCCCATACGTCCAGTTCCCATTGCGCATCAAACCCAACTTGCGAAGTCGAGAATTCGGTGTCCAAGGGAATAATCCGCCGGATGTCCGAAATCGGCCCAAGATTGTCGCTGATCTGTCGGCGTTGGAGCGAACCGCCCACGGCCTGCGATTGCGGGTAGAGCTCTCCGAATGCGATACCAAGCTGCGCGCGGGCCTGAAGTACGCGGGCACCTGCGACCTGTAAGGTCAGGTTCTGCGCATAGGCTTCGGCGATCAGCTTGTTCAGCGTCGGATCATTAAACGTTTCCCACCAGCGCACAACCGGAGCGCTGCGTGAGGTCAGGCCGCTCTGGCCCGCGCTGGGGTTGTTGACCTCCATCCATTGCTTCACGACCGGAGAGTTGGGGCGCACAAAATCAGGCCCCACTGGCGTACAGGCGGTGAGGGTAACGGCGCAAAGGGCAGTGCCTAACAACCGGCGGAGTGTCATCGTACGCATCCTCAGATATCCAGTGGCCGGATGAAGTTGGCGAAGGAATAGAGGCGAATGTTGATGCGCCTCAGAAATTCAAAGCTTTTTCCCATGCCGGTGTAAATCGCCACCGCAGCGTGGCCACCTGCAGGAAAAGTATGCCCCTCAGGCACATCGACCGAGATCTGAACAGCGATCCGACCGGGCAGTTTTGGCAGCTCAAAGCCGGGCAGGCGGCCTGAGGGCAAGTATTGGCCCTGACGTGTAGCCCACCAGACCGCCTCAACCTTGCCGGTCAGAATTTCTCCGGGATAGAGGTCCAGAGCAACTTCGACTGGTTGGCCGACCTCGACAAATTTCAGGTTCTGCTGGCGGAAAGTGGCTAGAATATAGGGGTCTTCTTCGGTGACAAAGCTGGCAATGGCACCCAGACGAATTTCCCCCACAACCATCCCCGGGCGGGCCTGTTGCGAAACGATCATGCCATTTTCGGGGGCATAGATCGTTGTGTTGTCGAGAAAATACTCGGCCTCGGCCAGCTGCGCCTCAGCCTCAATAATGCCGGTATTCACGCCGTCGATCTGCGAATCCAACGCAAGGTTGGCCTTCTCAAGATTGGCCTGAGCTTCCTTAATCTTCGCCTGATCTTCCGCGACCTGTTCGTTCCAGCGGTCTAGTTCATCCTGACGGGCACCTCCGGCGGGAACGAGATTCTCGTATCGCGCTTGCTCGGTCAGCGCATAGGCCAACTGCGCGTTTGCGCGTTCGACCGCTTCACCAGCGGCGATGACATCCTGTTCAAGGATCTTCGCGTTTTGCTGCGCCGCCACCAGCTGTGCATTCGCCTTGTCCACGGCCAGCGAAAACACCGTGTCGTCGAACTTATACAGCGGATCGCCCTTAGTGACCCAGGTGTTGGGCTCGACCAAAACCTCGGACAGGATTGTGGGCTGTGTCAGGCGCGGGACGATCTGGATGGTGGAGCGCACGACGTGGCTGTCGACGGAAAAGGGTTGAAAGAAGCGCAGCGCGACCAAAAAGATCAGCAGCAGATGAGCGCCGACCCAGAATGAGACGATCCCCCACATGATGTTGAATTTCAGCCATTGCACCTTGAAGAAGATGAACCAGACAAAAATAATGTAGAAAAGCGTGATGCCTAGGGCGACGAACATGAGTGCTGAATTCCTTTGGCCTTAGGCTTGCTTTGTTTCGTCGGTATCAAGTGGGTCCTGGTATTCCGGTTTGACGGTGCCTCCCAGACGCTTGATTTCATCCCTTATGGCCTTGCGTTCTTCATCAGGGCCGCGGCGCATGTCGACGGTGACGCCGTCGTGAAACGCCCAGATAAAGGCATGCACCCAAGGGACAATCGCTAGAAATCCCATCCATCCCATGATCTTGACCGCTTCGGCATGGGGGTGATTGCGTTTGATCGCGATACGTCCGGGCAGGCCCATTATGAATAGAAACAACGCCATCACCGCTGCCAGCAGCAAGATAAGTGCCACAAATGTCAGATAGTCATAGTAGCCCAGCGGCTGCCCCAAAAGTCCCATGCTCGCGCCTCCTGTTGTTGGAAACTGTTCCATCCTCGGGCGCTGTTGTCCAGCTAATCAATCACTTTCTGGCTGATCGGAAGGATGTATCAGCATTCAATAATTTTGGTGTTCCAATCTATGCACTTCTGATGGAGGTCGCCGGGTAGCGGTAGATCGGTATAAACCATATCAACATCGGATAATGAGGCGATGCGTGCGGGCGCGGTGCGCTGAAACTTTGAAGCATCCGCTACTAGGCTGATCTGCCGGGCTTGTTCAATGATAGTTTGACTGACCAGTACTTCTTGGAGATCGAAATCCATTAGATCCCCATCCGCATCCAATGCGGAACAGCCGATAATCGCGTGATCGAATTTGAACTGGCGGATGGTCGAGACCGCAAGATTCCCGACCAACCCACTATCTGATCTGCGCAGCACACCGCCTGCAACGACGATCTGGCAATCGGGGTTATCGGCCAGGATATTGGCGACGTTCATATTGTTGGTCACGACCATTAGGTTTTTGTGTTTCAGCAATTGGCGGGCAACGGCCTCGGTCGAGGTGCCTATGTTCATAAAGATCGAGCTGCCCTCGGGGATGTCGGCCGCGCAGCGTTCAGCGATGCGTGTCTTGGCTTCATGGTTCAGGGCGCGCCGGTCTTCGTATCCAATATTAGAAACGCCAGAACGCAGAACGGCACCCCCGTGAACCCGATCCAACTTACCAGCTTCTGACAGTTCAGTCAGGTCACGGCGAATGGTTTGAACCGTCACCTGAAAACGCTCGGCCAGCCCTTCGACAGTAACGCGGCCCTCTTTCTCGGCGACTAAAAGAATGTCCGATTGGCGAAATGATAGTGACATGGGCGGTCCTGAGTTCCGGAGTTTTCGTTTTTGTTCTAATTTTGCGGTTAAGCAAGGGAATTCGTTAGTTGCATTTATTAATATTCGTTGTTTCAGCTAAAACGAACATTATCGAAAAATAAAGTTGACGATACGAACCATCATGCTGCTAATGCGCTTGAAACTGCCACGTTGGGGAATCAATTGGATATGTCATCGGACAGCAGCCAAGTTACCGATCTTTTTGTGATCGGCGGGGGTATAAATGGGTGCGGTATCGCACGTGATGCGGCAGGTCGGGGCCTATCGGTCACCTTGGCTGAAATGAACGATCTGGCCTCGGCGACGTCGTCAGCCTCGACCAAACTGTTTCATGGCGGGCTACGGTACCTGGAATTTTTTGAATTTCGTTTGGTGCGTGAAGCGCTGGTCGAACGCGAGACCTTACTGCGCGCTATGCCCCATATCAGTTGGCCCATGCGTTTCGTGCTGCCCTATCACGCCGATATGCGTTTTGACTCTGAAACGCCGACCTCACGGTTGCTCAGTACGGTGATGCCATGGATGCGCGGGCGTCGTCCTGCCTGGCTAATACGGCTTGGCCTGTTTTTGTATGACAATCTGGGCGGTCGCAAAATCCTGCCGGGTACACGTTCGCTGAACCTGCGCGCGGCACCCGAGGGGGCTCCGCTGCAAGACAAATTTGAAACCGCCTATGAATACTCGGACTGCTGGGTCGAGGATTCGCGGCTGGTGGTTTTGAACGCCCGCGATGCCGAGGCACGCGGGGCCAAGATCATGGTCAGGACCGAGGTTCTTTCGGCTGAGCGGATCGATGAACTGTGGCAGGTTACGATCCGGGATCGGGATAGCGGCAAGACCGAAACCGTCCTTGCGAAGATGTTGATCAATGCGGGCGGACCTTGGGTAGGTGACATCATCCAGACCAAGATCCGGGTCAATTCCCGAGAAGGCGTCCGTCTGGTGCGTGGCAGCCATATCGTGACACCCAAGCTGTTTGACCATGACAAGTGCTATTTCTTTCAGGGCGAAGACGGGCGCATCATCTTTGCGATCCCGTACGAGCAGGATTTTACCTTGATCGGAACCACGGATCAGGATCATTCTGACCCCTCCGAGCCTCCGATTTGTACGGAGGCCGAGCAGGAGTATCTGTGCGCTTTCGCATCGAAATACTTCGCGAAGCCCGTTACCCGTGAAGATATTGTCTGGACCTATTCAGGCGTCCGTCCGCTATATGATGACGGCGCCAGCAGTGCCACGGCGGCTACCCGCGATTACACGCTGAAAGTTGATGCCGAGAGCGGGGCTCCGGTGTTGAATGTCTTTGGTGGTAAAATCACCACCTACAGACGCCTCGCGGAAAGCGCGCTGGAGAAGATTGGAGAACATTTCCCAGATCTTGGCGGACCATGGACCGCAGGCGTCCCATTGCCCGGCGGGGATTTTCCGGTCGACGGCGTGCAGGATTTGATCGGGAAACTGATAGCGGAGTACCCGTTCCTGACCGATTTTTGGGCCCGTCGATTGATCCGGGCCTATGGCACCGAGACCTGGGACCTTCTGGGTCCAGCAAAAGATCAGAGCGATCTGGGTGACGATTTCGGCGCGACGTTGACCGAGGCGGAACTGGTTTGGCTGATGGACAAGGAATACGCGCGCACCGCTCAGGATGTCGTGTGGCGGCGCAATAAGCTGGGTCTAAGGCTCAGCCTCGAGCAGATCGGCCGGATAGACGACTGGATGGTCAAACGATTAACTGACTAGCGCGCGGATCGGTTGATCCGTGCAAAAAAAGAAACGCCCCGCAGATGTGCGGGGCGTATTTCGATTTCAATGCCGGCCCTACGCAGCTTCCTCTGACGGTTCCGGATCGTTCTTGCTGCCTTTGACCCATTCGCGCAGGCTCTGCATCACAGCGTACAGGACGGGAACCAGAATGACCCCGAACAGAGTGGCTGCCAGCATACCGCCGAACACGGCAACGCCGATGGCCTTCTGGCTGGCAGCTCCGGCCCCGTTCGCGGCCAGCAGGGGAACCACGCCCAAAAGGAAGGACAGCGCGGTCATCATCACAGCGCGGAAACGCTGATATGCGGCTTCGGCCGCGGCCTCCTTGATTGACAGCCCCTTGGCCCTTTGCTCCATCGCGAATTCGACGATCAGAATCCCGTTCTTTGACGCAAGCCCGACAAGCATAATCATCCCGATCTGCGTGTAGAGGTTGATGTCGCTGCCAACGATTGCCACCGCTGCGACGGCACCGAACAAGGCCACGGTCACCGACATTAGGATCGAAACGGGCATCGTCCAACTTTCATATTGGCCGACAAGGAACAGGTACCCAAACAGGATCGCCAACCCAAGGATCACCACGACCAGGCCGCCCGAGGCCAGCTGCTGCTGCGCCGTTCCGGTCCATTCATAGGCATAGCCGGGGGGCAGGGCGGTCGCCGACTCCTCGGTCATGACATTGATGGCGTCCCCGGTGGAGAGCCCCGGTGCCGGAACCGCTGTTACAGTGGCCGAGCGGAACAGGTTATGCCGCTTTAGCAGGACCGGACCCAGCACGTTCTCGATATCGATCAGCGTGCCAAGCGGTACCATCTCACCTTTGGTGGAACGTACATAAAGCTCTGAGATATCATCGACCTTATTCCGATACGAGCCTTCGGCCTGGATCATTACGCGGTAGACACGACCAAACAGGTTGAAATCATTTACGTAATACGAGCCAAGCTGCGCTTGCATGGTCTGGAAAATCTCGGCCACCGAGACTTGCAGAGTTTTGGCCTTTTCCCGATCCAGATCGACAAACAATTGCGGCACGTTCGCGCGGAAGGTGGTGTAGGCCTGCGCGATCTCAGGACGCTGGTTTGCGGCATAGACATACGACCCAACGGCCGAGGCCAGATCCTGCGGCGAGCCGCCACCGGTCTGCTGCACTTCCATTTCAACCCCTGCAGACATACCAAGGCCCTGAATGGGTGGCGGGTTGAACGCAACAATCGATGCGGCAGACTCACCATATGCAATCGCCAGAACCTGGTTCAGGATCGCATCCGCACTGAGCTCGGGTTCCTGCCGCTCTTCCCAGTTGGTCAGGTTGACAAAGATGGCTGCGCCATTGGTAGTGGTCCCGTTCAACAGCGAGAACCCATTGACCAGAACGGTACTGGATACGCCGGAGATCTGTTGAATCTGTTCATCGATCCGCGCAGAAACCGCCTCGGTCCGTTCAAGCGTCGCCGCGTCGGGAAGCTGGATATCGACGAACAGATATCCATTATCTTCCAGCGGAATGAACCCTTTGGACGTGTTGCCCATAATGGTCCCAGTGCCTGCTGCGAACGCCGCAATGATCCCAAGCGAAATGACGGGCAGGATCAACAGCTTTCGCACAATGGCGACATAGCCGCTGCGCATGCCGCCGATAAATTTCTCGAACACAGCCAGCAGCCCTTTGGGTGGCCCTGAGCGTGGCTGCAAGACCAACCCGCACAATGCCGGAGACAAGGTCAACGCGTTGATCGACGAGATCACAACAGCGGTCGAGATCGTGACGGCAAACTGCGAATACAATCGCCCGGATATGCCGGGCATGAACGTCACCGGCACGAACACGGCCAGAAGCACCAGCGTGGTTGCGATGACAGGGCCGGTGATCTGGCCCATGGCCTTGCGGGTTGCCTCGGCAGGGGAAAGGCCTTCGTCGGCGATGATACGCTCGACGTTTTCCACCACAACGATCGCGTCATCCACAACGATCCCGATGGCCAGCACAAGCGCGAACAGAGAGATCGTATTCAGCGACATGCCAAAAGCCAGCAGGAAGGCAAATGTCCCGATCAATGAAACCGGAATGGCCACCGCTGGAATGATCGTCGCCCGCCAACTGCCAAGGAAGATGAACACAACTGTGATCACCAATATGAATGTCAGGATGAGGGTCGAGACCACGTCATTGAGCGACTGTTCCACGAAATCCGTCGTATTGAATGGAACATCGTATTCGACATCAGTGGGAAAGGATCGTGACAGGCGCTCAAGTTCGGCCTCAACACGTTCGGACACCGCAAGGGCGTTTGCGCCGGGGGCCTGATAGATGCCGATAACGGTCGCAGGAACGCTTTCGAAATAGCCCGAGGCGGAATAGAACTGCGCCCCCAATTCAACCCGCGCAATGTCTTTGACGCGCACAATCGCACCGGCTTCGCCTGTACGGATTACAATATCTCCGAATTCATCGGCCGAGGTCAGGCGGCCTTTGGTCTTGATCGTGTACTGAAAGGTTTGTCCTTCAGGCACAGGAGGCGACCCGATTGAGCCCGCAGAGACTTCGATATTCTGTTCGCGGATGGCATTGATCACATCACCCGGAGTGATTGACAGCGCGGCCATCTTGTCCGGATCCATCCAGATCCGCATGGCGTATTCCAGATTGGTCAGAACATCCGCTTTACCCACGCCCTGAACCCGCGCCAGAGCGTCTTTCAAGTTGATTGAGGCATAGTTCGACAGGAACACACTGTCATATGTGCCATTGGGCGAGGTCAGCGTGACCAGCAACAACATGTTGGTTGACGCTTTTTGCGTGACAACACCGGATGAAGTCACTTCGGACGGCAGCGATGCCATCGCCTGTGCCACACGGTTCTGTACGTTGACCGAGGCGATATCGGGGTCGGTGCCCACCTCGAACGTAACGTTCAACGAATACGAACCGTTATCCGATGAGGTCGACGTCATGTAGATCATGTCGTCCACACCGTTGACCTGCGCCTCGATCGGGGCGGCCACGGTGTTTTCCACGGTTTCGGCATTTGCACCTGTATAGGTGGCCGTTACGCTGACCACCGGCGGCGTGATATCGGGAAACTGCGCAACCGGCAGAACCAGATAACCGATCCCGCCCAAAATGGTCAGGACCAGCGAAATGACAAGCGCCAGCTTGGGCCGGCTGATAAACAGGGCTGAGAACATCAGTTATTCTCCGGCTGCTCGGACGCAACGACTGCATCAACGGCGACGCCGGGGCGCACGCGTTGCAGGCCTTCGACGATGACGCTTTCGCCTTCGCGCAGGCCATCTGTGACGATAATCGCCGAATCCACGGTATCTCCGGTTGTGATATAGCGTTGTTCAACCATCTGCTTGTCATTGACGACCAGAACGAATTCGCCGCGCTGATCACGCTGCAGCGCTGCTTGAGGGATCAATACCTGCAGCGTCGGCTCAAGCGCTTCGATCTGAACGTTCACGAAGGCACCATCAACGAGCAGACGCTTGGCATTGTCGAATTGAGCCGTGATCGTAATGGCGCCGGTCAGCGGATCTATGCGGTTGTCGACAAAAATGATTTCGCCGGTTTCATCCAGCTCAGTACCGTTCGGCAGAGTCACATGAACATTCGGGCTTTGGCTGCTTTCAGCTAGCGTGGCCGGGTCTTCGCCAAATTGTTCAAGAACCGACGTGAACTGCTTCTCATTCAACGAAAAATTCACATAGATGGGGGCTTCGCTGACCAGGGTGACAAGCGGCGGATTGTTGGGGCCCACAACATCACCGACACTGGTTTCCACGCGGCCGATGCGGCCCGAAAACGGGGCGTGGATCTGTGTGTAGCTCAGATCAAGCTCGGCCTGTTGGATCGCTGCATTGGCGGCTTTGACCTCGGCCTCGGCGACCAGTTCATTGGCTCGGGCAATGTCACGTTCTGATTCCGGTGTAGCGTCGCGCTTATACAGCTCTTCCTTGCGGGCGAGATCGACTTTGGCCAGTTCAAGGTTTGCCTGCGCCCGATCCAGATCGGCTTTACGCGCCTCAAGCGTGGCTTCGTAAAGATCAGGTTCGATCGTGAATAGCAGGTCATCCTCATTCACCGGAGAGCCATCGTCGACGTTCTGGCTGTCCAGGAAACCACTGACGCGCGCGATAATATCGACCTTGTCGATTGCCTCGGCCCGTCCAATGAAGGTGGCCTGATCGGTGATCTCTTCGGTATAAGCTGCGGCGATCGACACCTTGGGCGCAGGGGCATCACCCTGATCCTGCGCGACCGCTATCTGAGGCAGGCTGGAACATGCAAACAAAGCGGCAGAAACGCCTAGTGCCCTGAAATAGCCGCGTGGGCGGAGTGCTGGCTTCTTAAATGCAAGGGACATGTTGGCGCCTCGTTCAAAGTAAAGATTGCACAACCGGGCAACAGAAACCCCCGGATGAGTCGATTGATTTTATAGGCAGGATGGCGGGTTTGACGCAGTTTCTCAAGCGTGTTGAGGTAATGCGTTGGCAAGAATCGACCCGAAATTTCTTTCCAGTCTGCAGACTTAGCCTGCATCCGCAGGCGTTTACCTGCCCGATGACAATAGGGGCGGGCGAATTTTCTCTGCCAAAAACCAGCAGCGGAGAGGCTTCAGGGCTCCGCTGCGGCATTCATAAATCGAATTTTGTTGTTATTCACGCGTTCCCGCAAACCGATTCTGCCAGTCTTCGCGCTGTTCGTCCGTGATTTTGGCAAACAGCACGTCGGGAACCGAAAATTCATGGCCAGCGGGCAGGGCGCACAGCGCGGCATCGATATCTTCGGGCCAGCTGGTATTGAGTGTGTTCATCGCACTAAGCATTTTTGCAGACGCATCGGGAATGAACGGCGCGCTCAGAACTGCATAGAGGCGGATCAGGTTCAGCCCCAGCCGCACCTGCGCCGCAGCCTGCACAGGATCTTCCTTAAAGGTAGACCATGGTGCGGCAGCCTGCAGATACTCGTTGCCCGCGACCCAGATCGCTCGCAGCTCTTGCGCGGATTTGCGCACTTCCATCGCTTCCATGTGGCCTTCGTAGGCACGTACTCGGCTATTAAGCTCAGCAATCAGGGTCTGTTCACGTTCGCCATACGCACCACCTTCGGGCACTGCTTCACCGAATTTCGAGCGGCAGAACTTAGTGATCCGGCTGACAAAGTTACCCAGAACATCCGCAAGATCTTTGTTCACCGACTGCTGGAAGTTCTCCCATGTGAACTCGCTGTCGCTGCTTTCTGGCGCATGGCTCAACAGCCACCAGCGCCAGTAGTCGGCGGGCAGAATGTCCAGCGCCTGATCCATGAACACGCCACGGCCCTGTGAGGTCGAGAATTGGCCACCGTCATAGTTCAGGTAGTTGAATGATTTCAGGTGGTCGACCATCTTCCAGGGCTCGCCCGATCCCAGAATGGTGGCCGGGAAAGACAGGGTGTGGAAGGGCACATTGTCCTTGCCCATGAACTGAACGTAACGCACATCTTCTGCGCCTTTGTCGGTGCGCCACCAACGTTCCCAATCGGCATCAGACTTACCATTGGCGTCGGCCCATTCCTTGGCGCAGGCGATGTATTCAATGGGGGCATCGAACCAGACATAGAAGACTTTGCCTTCCATGCCGGGCCAATCTTGATCACCTTTCTTGACTGGTACACCCCAATCCAGATCGCGGGTAATGCCGCGATCCTGCAGGCCGTCGCCATCATGCAACCATTTCTTGGCGATCGAGGTTGTCAGGATCGGCCAGTCTGTCTTGCTGTCGATCCACGCGTCCAACTGATCTTTCATTGCGGATTGACGCAAATACAGGTGCTTGGTCTCACGCACCTCAAGATCGGTCGAGCCGCTGATCGCGCTGCGGGGCTCGATCAGGTCGGTCGGGTCTAGCTGCTTGGTACAATTTTCGCACTGGTCGCCGCGCGCGCGCTCGTAACCGCAATTGGGGCAAGTGCCTTCGATATAGCGGTCGGGCAGAAAACGGCCATCGGCGTTGGAATAAACCTGCTTTTCGCTGACTTCCCGGATCAGCCCGGCTTCATCCAGTTTGCCAGCGAAATGCTGGGTCAGTTTACGGTTCTGATCGCTGGACGAGCGGCCAAAGTGATCAAAGCTCAGGCCAAAGCGCTTGGCGATATCGGCCTGTACTGCGTACATGTCAGCGCAATATTCAGCCACAGGTTTGCCCGCTTTGGCGGCGGCCAGCTCGGCCGGGGTGCCGTGCTCGTCGGTTGCACACAGGAACATGACCTCATTGCCCCGGCCGCGCTGATAGCGAGCGTACAGATCGGCAGGCAATTGCGAGCCGATCAGGTTGCCGAGATGTTTGATCCCGTTGATGTAAGGGATCGCCGAGGTGATGAGAATTCGGGCCATAATGCGCTTCCACGTATCTGTCTGCGCGCCCGTCTACCTTATGTGGCCAGTAAGCAAAAGCCCGCATTCATACCCGCTTGAATTTAACGGGTATTACTACGCGACTTCGTGCATTCCCGCGAGTTTGTGTCGCGTTCGTCAGCGATTTCGCCCCGTGCGTACCAATGGTGTATGATGATCAGGAGAACCCAGCTTAGGGGGAATTTCATTATGCAGAGTTTATGGATGGGCTGCTGTGCCGCCGTTGCAGCTATTGTATTTACCGCCAGCGCCATCGCCGACCAGAGCGCCACAGATGATCCGGTGCATGCTTTTGACCACGCTATGCTCTCGATCTTTCACCGTGGCCAGGATGCGCTGACGGCTGAAACCCGGCCCGTCATGATTATCGCACGTGATGTCACAGTCATGACCGAAGACGGAGAGGCGAGCTATCCAAGGGATGCGCCAACCTATCAACATCTGAAGTCCACGTCGCATGTTGTGTTGGGATTGATCGGGGCGGTGACTCCATGGCCTGATGATAATACCGATGATGAGCGCTGGAAGGCGGAGTTTGCAATTATCATCAATGAGATAGATGTATTTCTTGCGACATTGGGCGAACTGGGCATGACCGAGGGCGACTTGGCGAGCCAGCGCAAAATGCTCGAAACAGCCCGGGCATTTGCTCAAGGTGCACTCGACAAGGATCAGATCACACGTGAAGCGGTTTCGCAGGTGATCAACGACATGCGGCCCATCTGGGCAGAGAATATGGAGAAATCTTCACGTGCGGAGTTGAACGCACTTCATTCCGCCGTGTCCGACGCACGCGCATCCATAAGCGAAGAGGAGTGGACCAAGATGTATGTCGTGCATCACGGCGGCTCCAGCGTCAAAGACGTCAATGTCGTGCTACTGTACCTACAGCGCGTGATGCCGGAAAAGGTTGCTGCCGGGCAGGTTCTGTTCGCTGAGAACGCTCATGGGAACGACGCGTTGGCTGGATACGCCGGATACGTTCGAATGCAGAGGCATGTTGGTGCATGGGTGTTCGGAGACCCGGAACGGATGCGGGTTGACCTGCTGGGATATGAGGCGGGATCAATCCTGGATGAAATGATCCCGGCACCACCGCCAAAGCCCACCGATTAGAGAATTACTCCAGCAGGTGTGAACAGGTGATACGTTTCGCTCGGGCGAAAGAAATTGAGCTTAATGTCATGGTTGCAGATTGTACCAGATATTTGAATTTAAATAACCTCAGGTTGAAACACAGAATCACAACCTCTTGAAATTGTAGCAATGACTTCCCATTTAAAATGTATACAAAAGTATACAATAACGAGGGCAATCTTCTGATGTTTGACTTTTTACTAGAGGGCGCATTTGTGCCCTTTACCTTGGCGCTTGCGCTTCTGTTCGGTCTTCTGGGCCTTGAACTGATCGCATTGGTTTTCGGGGGAAGTCTTCTGGCAGGCGAGGGCGAGGTTGATCTGGACATGGTCGGCGCGCCCGATCTGGACATCGCCGACTTTGATCTGGATATCGACGCCGACATCGATCTGGGTGACTTGGAACTGGCCGAAATTGAAACCGATGTGCCTGCGGCTACGCCCGTCGGCCCGTTTGGCTGGTTGGGCATTGGCAAGACGCCATTCATGATCTGGCTCGTTGTGCTGCTGGCTGGTTTCGGCCTGAGTGGCATAGGCCTGCAACTGGCGCTGCGTGATCTGCTGGGCTTTGACTTACCTGCATGGTTGGCCGCGATTCCGGCCGGAGTGTTCGGCCTATGGTTCGCACGTGGCTTTGGTGGTGTCTTCGCTCGCCTCCTGCCCAAAACCGAAACCGAAGCGATGTCGGAACGGATGCTGGCCCGCCGCCGTGGCGTGATCACTCAGGGTATCGCATCGCGAGGCCGTCCAGCCGAAGTCCGCGTCATGGATCGCTTTGGCAACACGCACTACCTGCGCGCAGAGCCGTTGCAGGACAAAGATGCGCTGGAGCAGGGAACAGAAGTCCTTGTTCTGCGTGATCGACGGCGCGACCGGTTCGTTCTGGTTCGCATGTCAGTTTAACCAAAAAATCTTAACCCCAATCCGGAGGATATTGCATGGAACTATCATTCCTGGCCGTTACAGTTGTGACTATTTTAGCCGTACTCTTGTTCATAGGCCTTGTACTTGGCCGCCTTTATCGACGCGCCACGCGCGAGATCAGCCTGGTGAAAACCGGCGCGGGTGGCAAAAAGGTCATCATGGATGGCGGCGTCATCATCGTACCGTTGCTGCACGAAGTCAGCCCGGTCAACATGAAGACTCTGCGCCTTGAGGTGCAGCGCAGCGGTGAGGCCGCGCTCATCACCAAAGACCGGATGCGTGTCGACGTGGGTGTCGAATTCTACGTCTCGGTGATGGCGACTGAAGAGGGCATCGCACGCGCCGCGCAAACGCTGGGTGATCGCACCTTTGACGTCGAGCAACTACGTGAGATGATCGAAGGCAAGCTGATCGACGGTCTGCGCGCTGTGGCCGCTCAGATGACCATGGACGGTCTGCATGAAAACCGCGCCGACTTTGTGCAAGAGGTGCAGAATGCGGTGTCCGAGGACCTGCTTAAGAACGGTCTTTCGCTGGAGTCCGTCTCGCTGACCGCGCTGGACCAGACCCCGTTCGAGGCTCTGGACGAGAATAACGCCTTTAACGCCGTGGGTATGCGTAAGCTGGCCGAGGTGATCGCCATATCCAAAAAAGAACGCGCGCAGATCGACGCCGAGGCCGAGGTTGAGGTGCGTCGTGCGGCGATGGAAGCGGAGCGTCAGAAGTTGCTGATCGAACAGGACGAACAGCAGGCGCGCATCGAGCAGGCGCAGAAGGTGGAAACTCTTCGTGTGGCGCAAGAGGCGGAGATCGCAGCGCGAACTGAAGACTCGGTACGCGAAACCGAACGCGCCCGGATTGCCCGTGAAGAGGCCATTCGTTCCGCCGAGATTGAGCGCGAGCGCAAAATCCGCGATGCCGAGATCGCCAAAGAGCGTGAGATCGAAGTCGCGGAACAGGAACGCCAGATCATCATCGCGCAGAAATCCGAAGAGGAAAGCCGCGCGCGCGCATCCGCCGATCTGGCTCGAGCCGAGGCGACCAAAGCAACCGAAGCCGTGGCTACGGCGCGCGAAGTGGCCGAGGCCGAGCGCCAGAAGCAGATTGTTCTGATTGAAGCCACCCGTGAGGCCGAACGTCAGGCCACCGCGATCCGTTTGTCAGCGCAGGCCGAGAAAGAGGCCGCCGCAGATCGCGCCGAAGCCCGCCGCGAGGAAGCGCAGGCCGAAGCAGACGCGTTGAACATTCGCGCCGAGGCCAAGAAGAACGACATGCTGGCCGAGGCGGAAGGTAAGCGTGCGATCGTAGAGGCCGACAATGCCCTGTCACCTGAGCAGATCCGGATGAAGGTCGACTTGACCCGCATTGAAACCATGCCCTCGATCATCTCGGAAATGGTCAAACCGGCCGAAAAAATCGACTCGATCAAAATCCATCAGGTTGGTGGGATCGGAGCTGCCAATGGTGGTGGTGTTTCAAGCGGTGAAAAGCCGGTTGTCAATCAGGCGTTGGATTCGATCATGGGAATGGCCGTGCAGATGCCAGCGCTCAAGAAACTGGGCGAAGAGCTTGGCTTGTCCATGGAGAACGGCGTCGGGGGCGTGGTGAACGGTGCGCTTGAGAGCACCGTGGACCCAGATGAGGTGGTCGACGTGGTCGAGGGCCATGGGCCAGCGGTCCAGCAGTAAAACAGAAGGGCCGGGATTTCCCGGCCCTTTTTCATTGCTTTTCGCGAGAACCCTTGAGCAGCCTGCCGATGGTAAAGGATGTGCGCGGAGCATAGACATAATTCGTCCGTTTCTCGGGCGTCGGGCGCGAGCGCATACGGGCGAGGCCAAAAACAATAAGAAACACATGACCCAATGCAACAAAAGCAAACAGGGCTCCAGGGCCGAATTGCTGGATCAACGTGGATGAGATGTAGGGCGATGCAATCGCCCCCAGCGCGTACCAGAACATCAAGGCCGCTGCCAATTCAACGCGTTGTTCGGTCGTGGCAAAATCATTCGCATGCGCCGAGGAAACCGAGAAAATCGGAAACGTGGTCAGGCCAAAGAACCCGGCGGCCAGCATAACGCCGACCGTTCCAGTTCCGCTAGCCAACATCGTGACACCGCAGCTTAGCACCGCTGCCACGGATAGCCAGATCAGCACCCAGCGTCGATCATACTTGTCTGCGAGCCAACCCAAGGGGTACTGGGCCAGTGCGCCGCCCAGAACGAAAGAGGCCAGAAAGAATGCAATCTGATCTACGCCCAGTCCGACCTCCTGACCGTATACCGGGCCGACCATGCGCAATGATGCCGAACTGAGCGCAGCCACGATAACGCCCGCCACAGCCAGTGGTGAGCTGTGCCAGGCCAGCTTGGGGCGCAGGCGCGGGGTGTCCGGTGTCTTGGGTTGGCTGGCGCGAGTTAGGGCCAGCGGCAAGATCGATGCACAGCATAGGATCGCAAGCAGGTTGTATGAAACGTAAGAGGCGGGTGGCAGAACAGCAATGATAAGCTGTGCACAAAGCGAGGCCCCCATATCGGCGATACGATACGTACCCATCGCGCGCCCACGGGTTTCGTTGGTGACCTTGGCGTTAAGCCAAGCCTCGATCACGGTGTAACACCCGGCCACACAGGTTCCCGATGCGATACGCAGAGCGGCCCAGACATAAGGGTTTTCAGTCAGAGTATGCCCCAGCAACCCCATCGCGCCCAAAGCGGTGCAGACCGCAAATGCGCGCGAGTGCCCGACACTGCCCATAAGCCGCGGAGCCCACCAGCAACCAACAAAGAACCCGATAAAGTGCGATGACCCCAGCAGACCGATCTGTTCGGTCGAAAAATCAAGCGTCAGCCCCGAGATTGCATCCAGCGGACCGACACCGCCCGTTGAGAGCTGCAGCAGAATGACCGAAAGAAAGAGGGCGGCAAATGAAATGATCGTACGCATGATAGGTGCAACTTGACCTTGTCGCTACGAAATGCGCGCGCCTAATCGACGCCCTGACGTCGTTTTTTGCCTTTTTGTGGTTAATCCTGCCGGATGATTTCGGCGTGGATGTCCAGGCCGATCGTGGGTTGTACAAGACCAGGATATCCAGACGCGCCAAACTCATTTCGATTGATCGCCCCCTCTAGCCGGATGGACAGGGTGTCCAAATCATCCACCGCGCTTCCCGGTCTCCGATACAGGTTGGCGCTCAAAGTCACCGGACGCGTGATACCGCGCACTGTGAGATCGCCGGTCACGGTTGCACCTTCCGAGATACGGCCAGTGGGTCCCAGCTGAATCTTAGTCGTGATGAAACGGATGGTGGGGTATTGGGCAGCGTTCAACACACTTTTTCCCAACATCGGACCTCGGGCAAATGGTAGGTTCGTCCGCGCCCGGGCCACGTCCAGCACGACATCGACCCGGCTGTTTTGCAAGCGATTGGTATCAATCAGAATTTGGGCCGACTGTACTGGCATCGTGCCCGTCTGAAGCGCGCCGGACAAATCATAGGTGAAGCCAACGGAACTGCGCGATGCTGCCAGCGCATATGGGGTGAGGGCGGCCATCGCTGCCCGTGCCATTGGTAACGCGCAAAGGCTTGCAATCAGGCTGCGTCGGGTAAGGTTCCTCATGCCATCGCCGTGCGACCGCGCGGGCGCGAGCGTTTCATGAGCATCAGCACGATTGCGATGTTCAGCCCGTTCCAAAGGATGCCATTGATGAAAGCAAGCTGATAACTGCCAGTCACGTCATAGATCCAGCCCGACATCCAACCACCCAGAGCCATGCCGAGGATAGTCATCATCATGACAAAACCCACGCGCGCACCGGCCTCTTGCGGGGGCATATATTCACGTACAATCAGCGCGTAGCTGGGGACGATACCACCCTGGGCCAGCCCGAATAGCATGCTGACGACATAAAGCGAAACCATCCCATCATAAGGGAGAAACAGGAACAGAGCGATACATTGCAGGACCGAGCCAATCAGCAGTGTTGAAAGCCCTCCCAACCGGTCCGCGACAAGCCCCGAGATGATGCGGCTAACCACGCCGCCCAACAGCATCAGAGACAGCATCTCGGCCCCAACGGCCGGGCCATAGCCCAAGCCCACACAATAGGAGACAATATGGACCTGGGGCATCGACATGGCCACGCAGCAGCCGATACCAGCCAACCCAAGGATGTACTGCAGGGCGCGGGGTGAAAAGCCGACGCTTTGTGCTTTGACCTGTGCTGCCGCTGCTGCCGTGCCGTGCGCCTCGACGGGGACCTGTCTGCGCAAAAGCAGGGACAGAGGAATGACGGCGACCAGGGTGATGACGGCGAGACTCAGATAAACCTGCTGCCACCCGTCGCGCTGCAGAATGCCCGACAGCAGCGTGGGCCATATCGCGCCAGACAGGTAGTTGCCACTGGCCACCAGTGCCACGGCAATCCCTCGCCTGCGCATGAACCAATGCGAGATATCGGCGATCAGTGGTCCAAATCCGATTGACGTACCGAGCCCCAGCAGAAGATGCGCAACCGACAGCAGCGCGATATTCGGCGCAAGGGTTGCCAGCAGATAGCTTACCGCGCTCAGCACAGCGGCGCCGATCAACGCCATTGTCACGCCCAGTCGGTCCACCAGCTTGCCTAGCCACATGTTGCCGAAGGCAAAGCCGATCATGGCGAGCGTATAGGGCATCGACGCCGCGGCTCGGTCTGCGCCAAACTCGGCCTCGATGGCGGGCATGACGACGATCACAGCCCACATGCCCACATTGACCACGGTTGCGATGGCCAGGGTGATCAGCAGGCGAAGCCAGGAATATCGGCTGTCATGGATCGGGTGTGTCATGCCGGCACGCTAGGGGGCAAGTCCGGTTTTGGCCAGTCACAAGTTATGTGATCATCGGGGCGTCTTCGGATTTGATCTGCTTTAGCTGCAGTCCGGAATGAGGAGCGGCCCGCGTCACGTGCCAACTGGCCGGGGGCAGGGCGCGGGCGCGGCGGCGGGTCAGACACCAACTGCAGGCCTCGTCCCGATAGGTGGGCGCCATATGCCAGCGCGTCTCAATCCCCTGTGCGCCACCATCGTCAGGCGTCAGCAATAGCCCCAGCGGAGCCTGTCCCGATATGCCGCCCTGTTCGGCAGCCAGATGCATCCGCCGGACCGGGGTCAGACCCGGCGGGCCGGGCAAATCGCCAATGACCAACGGGGCGGCACCGCTGCGCAAGGCTTCTTCCATGCACCACAACAGGTCTTCGGGTTTGTCAGGGCGGATCAGCAGAAACCGGGACGGATCGGCAAAAGGCAGCATGCCCTCGGGATGCAGCTGCGCCACCTCCCAAGCCGGGGCAATCCACATCACTGGCCCTTGAGTCTGCCCCGCCACCCACAGAGCAAAGCTACGCCGGGCAGGGCCGCAGGCTTCGTGTACACGGGCCAGTTGCAGACTGATCTGTGGGTGCAGGGCCACCCCGGGTGGGGTGCGCGCGGGCTTGCGGCCAAGAAGATTGGTGGACATGCTGATCAAATTAGCATGTTCTCATTTTGTTCTCAATTGGGGAATGCGGTCAACGCGACAGGATTAGACGCCCATCTGCGAACTGGATGTTCGAAAAGCGGTGCAGATACGCCATCCCTAGCAAGGATTGACCCAGATCGCCTTCATTGACCGAGGCCAGGATACCGCGATCGGTGATGGGACCCAAAGACAGGCTGTCCAGCCGAACCGGCGCCGTACGCACAATGCCATTGGCCGTCGAGGCGCGGCCGAGATAGTTCAATTGATCCGTATCGATTCCAATTCGTTCGGCATCTTTCGGGCTGATGACGATATTGCTGGCCCCGGTATCGACCAGAAAGGTCACCGCTGTGCCATTCACCAGCATTGGTAAATAGTAGTGTCCATCATAAGAGCGGGGCACTTCAATCCGCTGATCAGTTACGGTCAGTTGCGGGGTCGGGCTGACGGTTGAACGGATGTCATCCCACAATCCGACAACGGCAATGACACCGATAAAGATAAACACCCAAGCCGCGACCTGCTGCATGGTTTTGCCCAAAGACTGACGGTTCTGAGTGATAAACCACATCAACAGGGCCGCACCCAGCAGAACCAGATAGGTCAAGCGCCCAATATCGTAGCCGTCCATTCAATCACCCGAAATCAGTTTTCTCATACCAATATGGTGTTTCACGAGGCGAAACCAAAGGCTTTGAGGCCATCAAGAATGAACTGAACCGACAGTGCAGCCAGCAGCATACCCAGCAGCCGTGTCAGCACGTTCAGCCCGGTCTTACCAAGAATACGGGCGATCATGCCTCCGGCCAGAAAGAACACAAATACAACCAACATGACGGCCAGCATAACAGCGCAGGCCGCTGCGATCCCAGGGACGCCCGGGTTTTGTCCGGCCAAAAGAATGATTGTTGCGATCGATCCGGGGCCCGCGATCAGGGGGATGGCCAAAGGGAACACCGAAGGGTCAGAATGATCTTCTTCCTCGGCGCGGTCCTCGCGGCGTTTGGTACGGCGGTCGAACAGCATGTCCAGCGCAGTCAGAAACAAAAGCGCGCCACCTGCAACGCGGAAGGCTTCCATCGAGATGCCGACGAATCCAAGAACCGCTTCACCAAAAGCGGCAAAGGCGATCAGGATGAAAACCGCGGTCAGGCAGCTGCGAATGGCAATCTTACGGCGTGTGGCCGCATCCATGTCCTGCGTCAAGGCAACGAAAATTGGCGTGGTTCCGAAAGGGTCGATCACCACAAACATCGTGGTGAAAGCCGTTATGAAAAAGGCCATGTCGATCATGCTGCGCTCTCTGCCTGTTCCAACCGTTCTGCGGCGGCGACCCATAGGGCTTCAGCCTTTTGCATGGCTTCGACCACCTCGGCGAATTTGCGGTTCCAGGTTTCCAGATCGTTGATCCGGTCATCTTCATAAAGCGCAGGATCCGCAAGTTTGGCCGATAGCTTGTCGTGCATATCCGTTAGTTTCTCGACCCGATCTTCGCATTTGCGCAGATCGGCACGTAGGGCCAATACCGTCTCGCGCGATGGGCGTTTGGGCTTGGTGGTCTGTGGCTTCTCTTTGACCGGTTTTTCGCGGGCCAAAAGAAGGGCGCGATAGGCCTCAAGATCGCCGTCGAACGGCTTCACAGTGCCATCCGAAACCAACCAAAGCCGGTCGGCGACCAGCGACAGCAGGTGCATGTCGTGGCTCACCAGAATAACCGCGCCGGAATAGGCGGTCAGTGCTTCGACCAACGCTTCGCGGCTTTCGATGTCCAGGTGGTTGGTCGGTTCGTCAAGGATCAACATATGCGGCGCGTCGATCGTGGCGATCAGCAGCGACAAACGCGCCTTTTGCCCACCCGATAGACGCCCGACCAGCGTTTCGGCCTGATCCGCGTTCAATCCGAACCCGGCCAGCCGCGAGCGCCATTTGCCAGGCGCTTCGTCGGGGCGCAGGCGGCGCAGATGGTCCAGAGGGGTTTCGTCCACATGCAGCTCATCCACCTGATGTTGCGCGAAATAACCGATGCGCAGCTTGGAGCTGCGGGTCATTTTGCCAGCCATCAAGGGCAGGCGGTCGGACAGTAGTTTCGACAGGGTCGATTTGCCCTGACCGTTCTTGCCGAGCAATGCGATGCGGTCATCCTGATCAATGCGCAGGTTCAGCCGACGCAAAACTTCGGTCTCACCATAGCCGGTCACACCGCCCTCAAGTTGGATGATCGGGGGCGACAGTTCTTCCGGTTCGGGGAAAGAAAAGGCGCGCAAAGCCGCCTCTTGCGGGGTTGAGACCAGCTGGATGCGCTCGATCATCTTGAGGCGAGATTGGGCTTGAACAGCCTTAGACGCCTTGTAGCGAAACCGATCCACGAAACTCTGCAAGTGGGCGATGCGCGCCTTGGCTTTGGCATTTTCGGATTCAGCCTGCGCCAGGCGTTCGGCGCGACGTTCGGCGAATTTATCGTAAGGCACCGCGTAGTAGGTCAGCTTGCGGTCTTCCAAATGCAGGATTGACCCCACGGCGCGGTTCAACAGACCACGGTCGTGGCTGATGATGATGACCGTGTGCGGATATTTTGCCAGATAGCTTTCGAGCCACAACGCACCTTCGAGGTCCAGATAGTTGGTCGGTTCGTCCAGCAGCAGTAGATCGGGTTGCGAAAACAGCACCGCTGCCAGCGCCACGCGCATCCGCCAGCCGCCCGAGAAATCCGAGCAGGGCTTGAGCTGATCCTCATCATCAAAGCCCAATCCCTTGAGAATCGACGCGGCGCGCGCCTCAGCCGACCAAGCGTCGATATCGGCCAGACGGGTCTGAATCTCAGCAATTCGATCCGGATCGGTCGCGCTGTCAGCCTCGGCCATAAGAGCACTGCGTTCGACATCCGCTGCCAGAACCGTGTTGATCAGCGAAACATCTGATGAGGGCACTTCCTGCGCCACGCCCCCGATCCGCGCGCGCTTCGGCAGCGCGATATTGCCCGATTCCAAAGACAACTCGCCCCGGATCAATCGAAAGAGCGTGGTTTTACCGGTGCCATTCCGCCCCACAAGGCCCACCTTGTGACCATCCGGAATGGTTGCACTGGCCCCATCAAACAGGGGTCGCCCTTCGACGGCGTAGGTGATGTTCTCGATCCGTAGCATGAGCCGCTCTTACCAGAGCATCCAAACCGCCGCCAGAGGTCGCCATGTTCAATTCAGAAGCGATGTGTTAGCGCTGTTCCGGTTCGTCCTCCAATTGGTTTCGCTATGCGTGCGGCTCAATCTCCTCCAACCCTGATTACGCTGATCTTTGCAACGGCGCTCTCGGTTCTGACACTGAACATGTTCCTTCCGTCGCTGGCGCATATGAGCGAAGATTTCGGCGTGGATTATGGCCTGATGAACGTGGCCGTCGCAGGGTACCTATTTGTCTCGGCGGTCTTGCAGTTGATCGTCGGGCCGCTGTCGGATCGCTACGGGCGCAGGCCGGTTTTGTTGATCGCGATGGTCATATTTGTCGCCGCATCAATTGGATGCGTTTTAGCCGAGTCAATCTGGGTTTTCCTTTCGTTTCGGATGATTCAGGCGGCGGTGGTGGCCGGGCCGGTGCTGTCGAGTGCTTCGATCCGCGACCGATATCCACCAAACGAGGCCGCCAGCAAGCTGGGCTATGTCGCAATGGCCATGGCACTGGCACCGATGCTTGGGCCAATGCTAGGTGGCGCGCTGGATATGCTTTTTGGTTGGCGGGCCGGGTTCGTGCTGTATTCGCTGCTTGGGGCAGGGGTGCTGTTGCTGCTTTGGGCTGACATGGGTGAAACCAACACCAACCGCTCGTCGACTTTCGCGGCGCAGATGCGGGAATACCCGCATTTGTTCCGCGCGCGTAGGTTCTGGGGTTACGCCTTATGCGCCGCGTTCTCCATCGGCGGTTTTTTTAGTTTTATCACCGGCGCGCCTCTGGTCGCCGCAGCCTGGTTCGACCTGAGCCCAGCAATGCTGGGTCTGGGCATCGGTATCATCACGGGCGGGTTTATGGTCGGCAACTTTGTCACCGGGCGCATCGCAAAGCGCACCCAGCTGACGACAATGATCTTGTTCGGTCGGGTAGTGGCGTCGGTTGGGCCATTTTGCGGGCTGCTGCTGTTCATCGGCAATATGGGCTCGGTCTGGGTGTTTTTTGGATCCGCCATCTGCGTTGGTTTCGGAAATGGTTTGACCAATGCAAATGCCTCGGCCGGGGTGATGTCGGTACGTCCGAAACTAGCCGGCAGCGCGGCTGGATTATCAGGCGCCTTGATTGTGGCACTGGGGGCTGTCTTGACCATGATGACCGGGACGTTTGTAAGCCCTGAAAATGGGCCATATCTGGTGCTGAGCATGATGTGCGGCAGCAGCTTTGCTGGTCTTTTGGCAGTGCTCTATGTCCGCCGGTTGGATCGTACCGACCCACTGCCTGAGGCGATCTGAGCGATAAACGATCATAACGCTTTTCATGAGACAAATACCATGTTAGGCGGCGCGCGATGGATTTCGGCGCGAGGATCGCGCCCTTAAGTCAAGGAGAGGCCAATATGGCACTGGAACGCACATTCTCGATCATCAAACCCGATGCAACCCGCCGCAACCTGACTGGCAAGATCAATGCCAAGTTCGAAGAAGCTGGCCTGCGCATCGTTGCGCAAAAGCGCATCCACATGACCAAAGCTCAAGCAGGCAAGTTCTATGACGTGCACGCCGAGCGTCCGTTCTATGACGAACTGTGCGAATTCATGTCGTCGGCCCCTGTTGTTGTTCAGGTTCTCGAAGGCGAAGGTGCCATTGCAAAGAACCGCGAAGTCATGGGCGCAACCAACCCTGCAGACGCAGCACCTGGCACCATCCGCGCCGAGTTCGCTGAATCGGTCGGTGAAAACTCGGTCCACGGTTCGGACGCACCGGAAACTGCCGCGGTTGAGATCGCCTACTTCTTCTCGGGCATCGAACTGGTCGGCTAATCGGTCGTCAGATCACAGCTTTAGGCCGTACCCCATATCGGGTGCGGCCTTTCTTATGAGGGCAGGGCTCAAGAGTGTTTGTCCGCATTGCTTTTGTCGACAGGAGCGAAATGCCGTCATGAGCACAAACAAACGCATTGTTCTTTCCAGTGATCACGCTGCAATCGACCTCAGGCAGGCTATCTCTGCTTACGTTGAAGCCCAAGGTTGGGAGGCCGTGGATATCGGCCCGACCACATCGGAAAGCACTCATTATCCCGAACACGGAGCTGCCGCCGCGCGCCTCGTGGCTTCGGGTGATTGTCGCTTTGGTATCATCTTGTGTGGCACCGGACAGGGTATCATGATGGCGGCGAACAAAATCAACGGCGTCAGATGTGGCGTTTGCAGTGATGTCTTTTCGGCCCAGATGATCCGACAGCACAACGACGCAAACATGCTCTCGCTGGGGGCGCGGATTATCGATGAAAAGCAAGCACTGGAAATCACGGCTGCTTTCCTGACATCCGAATTCGAAGGTGGTCGCCACGCAACGCGGGTCGACATGATCGGGGTGCTCGAAGCCTAGTCTGCCGCCAAATCCTTGGCTGAAATTCGCACGCCCAAAGCATCAAGATCGGCAATCATCTGATGCTTTGGCGCTATGCTGACTCCGGCTTTGATCGCATCGAACCGTTCGCGCAAGGCCTTCTTTTCCTCGCCCTTGCAGTCATTCCAGGGTCGGCCTTGCAAGCCCATGACCAGTACATAATAGCCGATGAAATGAGGGCGCGTTCCGGCCTGCAATAGGCGCGAATAAGCCTCGTCTGCTCCCAACGCGCGCAACTCCTGAGCTGTCATAATGCCCGCACGTGCGCAGGCTTGCTCGAACGCCGGGCCAAGATTGCGGATGGAGGATATCGGATCAGACATGCCTTGTATTATCCCGCCCCAAGCGGCCTGTCACCCGCTCAAGGTTGTTTGCAGCTTCCCTTTCCGCTACCCAAGCGTTGGAGGGGCCAGAATGAACGATCTAAGCCTAGAGAATGTCGCGCAAAATCTGGACCTGATGAACCCGCCCGAGGGGTTTGTCGACGACCCGTTCCCTTTTTACGACGCACTGCTTGAGCATGCGCCGGTATTGCACCAGCCGGACGGTTCTGTGTTGTTGTCGCGCCATTCGGATTTGGATGCCATCTATCGCAACACGACGCTGTATTCCTCGGATAAGGAAGCAATGTTCGGCCCTAAATTCGGTGTTGGCTCGCCGTTATTCGAGCATCATACAACTTCATTGGTGTTCTCCGACCCGCCTTTGCACACGCGGGTGCGCAAGATCATGACCTCAGCCCTGACACCCCGAGCAATCGCGCGGATGGAGCCGGGTCTGATCGAAACCGTTGATGCGCTGCTGGATGATATGGCGGGCAGGGGACGGGTTGATCTGATCGCGGATTTTGCTTCGACCATTCCGATCCAAATCATTGGCAATCTGCTGGATGTACCGATGGATGAACGCGCGCCTCTGCGCGATTGGTCGTTGGCCATCCTTGGTGCTTTGGAACCCGCTTTGACGGAAGCTCAGTTGGATAAGGGCCACAATGCAGTTCGAGAATTCAAAACATACCTTCGTGATCTCGTCACCCGTCGTCGCGCAAAACCGGGAGATCCGGAAACAGATGTTCTGACACGCCTGATCCGAGGCGAAGGCGCGGATGAGATGCTGAGCGAGATAGAGCTTCTGCAAAACTGTATCTTTATCCTGAACGCGGGCCACGAAACGACCACCAATCTGATCGGCAATGGGCTTGCGCTGCTTCACGACTATCCTGAACAGCGCCAAAGACTGTTGGACGATGGCGAATTGATTGCTCCGGCGGTTGAAGAGGTTTTGCGCTTTAGGTCCCCCAACCAATTTGGCAACCGGGAAACTACGGCGGACGTTGAAATCCGAGGACATCAAATCGCTAAGGGAACGAACCTGCATCTGTGCATAGGGGCAGCGAACCGTGATCCCGAGGTGTTTGCCGACCCGACCCGATTTGACATCACACGCAAGCCGAACAGGCATCTGGCCTTCGCGGGCGGGCCGCATGTCTGCGTTGGCCTGACCTTGGCGCGCCTTGAAGGTCGCGTTGCATTGCGCCGATTGCTGAACCGTTTTCCCAACTACCAAATTCAGGGAAAACGGGTACAGGGTGGTCGCATTCGCTTTCACGGATACGCTTCGTTGCCTGCAGTTATATAATCAGTTCAGTACTCTAGTAGATTTTCTTCATGTAGTTAGGAATTGCGTGACAACTTCAGAGTTGTCTCAAGCCCTGGATTACGATTGCGCGCCAGAAATGTGCCGCCGTGCATATGCGAAATTGCCGCCACAAGCGCCAGTCCAAGACCGGCATTGCGCCCGGTCCTTGCAGGATCAAGCGTGACAAATGGCATCTGCAATCGGGGTAGATCACTTTCTGGTACGCCGGGCCCCCGGTCTCGAACGCTGAGTAACGCATAGTCGCCGTCGTCTCGAATTTCGATGGTGATCGCCGTGCCGGGCGGGGCGTAGCGCATGGCGTTTTCAAGAAGGTTCGACAGTGCTTGAGACAGCAGAGGGCGATGGCCTTGGATCGGGTCCGCGTTGCCAACGACCTCAAGTCGGATGTTCTGATCAGAGGCGACGGGTTCGTATAGCTCAACCACATCACCGACCAGTTGTAATAGTTTCACCGGCTCAAATTGTTCGCGGCCCAGACCAGCTTCGGCGCGTGAAATCTCGGTCAGTTGGCTGAGAACGCGCAGCAGATGGTCAATCTCTCCGCTCGCGCGTGCCATGTCGATCTCGCGATCTTGATCGCTTTTGCCGGGCTCAGCCAGGGATTCGACCCGTTGACGCAGTCGCGACAGGGGAGAGCGCAGGTCATGAGCAATCGAATTGGACGTTGTGCGCAGGTTGCTGATCAGTTCTTCAATACGATCCAGCATGTTGTTCAATGTGGCCGCGACCTGATCGAATTCATCGCCCGTGCCTCGTAGAGGCATGCGCAGAGCTAAATCTCCGGAAACGATATTGTCGGCTGTATTGGCGATGTCTTTCAGTCGTGAAAACACCAGCCGGGTCAGCAGCCAGCCGGTCAATAAACTCAGCGCCAATGCCGTGGCAAGTGCCAGCGCGACAGACCGGAACAGAACCCGGTCGAATTGCTGTCTGGCCAATGAATCACGCCCGACAAGCAGCCTCTCACCACCCGGCAGCCGGACTGAAGCGGCAGAGATCGGGACATATTGATCCGTATCTTCTTTGCGAAGCTGAAGATCGACCCAGCCGCTGCCCGGAGTTATCCCTTCCGGCCAATGCGTCAGGTTGCCCGCCAGTTTCGTGCCTTGCCGACCTGTCAGCAGGTACAAGGCATCCCGCTCAGCCGCTGTCGGCAAACGGCGGTCGATGGCAGAGATCAACCCGATCATGCCACGCCGTTCATATTCATCTGCGAGGCCCGTAAGCTCGGCCTGAACGACCGAACGCGTCTCGCCTGAAATCGTGCGATTAGCCGTAAAATACACCATCGTCAGAACGGTCGCCGTCAGCAAAGTGCTAAGCACCATGCTGGCCAGAACCAACCGAGTACGAGAGTTTTTCAGCGACAGGCGCAGGTTATCCATCCGAAACCATGTATCCGGCGCCTCGGACTGTTTCAATCACCGGGTCGGCTCCGTCTTCATCAAGCTGGCGGCGCAGTTTCGAAATATGGACGTCGACCACGTTGGTGTTCGGGTCAAAGTGGTAATCCCACACACCTTCAAGCAACATCGTGCGCGAGACGACGCGGTTTTTTCGGCGCAGAAAGAACTCCAGAATTTGAAATTCGCGCGGGGTCAGGGTGATTTCACGACCGTTGCGTGTGACCTTGCGGGTCAACAGATCCATTTCGAGATCGCGGCAGGCAAGGGTCGGCGTTTCTTCGGCTTCTTGCGGTCGACGCAACAGGGCTTCGATCCGGGCATGAAGTTCCTGGAATGAAAATGGTTTGACCAGATAATCGTCTGCGCCCGCGCGGAGGCCTTTGACTCGCTCGTCCACTGCACTCATGGCGGTTAACATCAGAACAGGTGTTTTCAACCCAGCCGCACGCATTGACTTAATCAGTGATAACCCGTCCAGCCCGGGAAGCATTCGGTCCAGTACGACCGCATCAAATCCGCCGTCAGTTGCGTGGTACAGGCCTTCGCGGCCATCTGATGCGACTTCGACAACATAGCCTTCTTCACCAAATCCCTTGGCAATGAAGTCCCGTGTGTCTTGGTCATCTTCAACGATCAACAAGCGTCTGCTCATGGTCAGGGCTCCTTCCCAATGGGATTTAAACACACATACTCTTTGAAAAAAACATGCCGGGTGCAAAGGTGCACCCGGCTGTTCCGGCGGCACGTGGACAATCCGTGCCTGCCAGAATAAGCGCTCCAGATTTCCCCATCATGTGGCGCGCTTAGGTGTAGGGTTAGGCGATTTCGACCGCGACGAAGATCTGGTTGCCACCGCGATTGATCAAAACCAGAGCTGGATCCGTCTTTTCGTTCTCCAGCGCTTCTTTCAAAGCGTCTGGCGTAACGGTATCCAGATTGCCCAGTCGAACGATCACATCACCACGCTGCAATCCGGCCTTGGCCGCAGGGCTTTCGGGCTCCAGATCGGTGACAACAACACCATCGATGTTCTCGGCCACGCCAATCTCGGCGCGGGCGGTTTCGGTCAGCGGTGCCACGGTTACGCCCAGCGACGTACCTTCGAACTTGTCTTCAACCACGCTATCGGTCGCCGCCGAGGCTGACTGATGCTGACCGATTGTCAGTTCGATCTGTTCTTCTTTGCCATTTCGAAGAACAGTCAGCGTGCTATCAGTACCTACCTTGGTCGTGCCAACCAGGATCGGAAGATCGCTACTGGAATCAACGGCTTCGTCATTGAAGGTCAGGATCACGTCACCTTGCTGCAGTACGCCATCGGCCGGGCTGTCAGGTACAACATCCGATACCAGTGCACCTGTTGCCGTATCGATACCCATCGCAGCAGCCAGTTCGGGGCTGACATTCTGGATCGACACTCCCAACCAACCGCGGCTGACCTCGCCGTCATCGCGCAGATCAGCCGTGATGTGATCTACAATATTCGAAGTCACCGCAAAGCCGAGCCCGACTGAGCCGCCGCTGGGCGAATAGATCGCCGAGTTTACACCGATCACCTCACCATCCATGTTGAATAGCGGACCACCCGAGTTGCCTTTGTTGATAGCAGCGTCGGTCTGGATGAATTCGGCGTAGGGACCTTCCGAAATATTGCGCCCCTTCGCGGAAACAATACCGGTCGTAACAGTTGCATTCAGGCCAAACGGGTTGCCGATGGCGACGACGTCTTCGCCCACGCGAATGACATCGCTGTCACCCATTTGAACGGCTTGCAGGTCTTCTCCTGCGTCGATTTTAAGCACGGCGATGTCCGTAAGCGGATCTGTACCAACGATTTCAGCTTCGAATGTGCGGTTATCGCTCAGACGTACGGTCACTTCGCTAGCGTTATCGACAACGTGGTGGTTGGTGACGATGTATCCTGCCTTATCCAGCACAAAGCCTGATCCCAAACCCTGGCTGGGGCCTCGCTGCGGCATGTCAAATCCTTCAGGACCGCCGAACCGTTTAAAGAACTCGCCAAAGGGATGGTTTTCGAGGTCGAACTCCTGACCTTGTGTGGGGCGTGGTTTGGCATCTTGCTTGGCGGTGATCGTGACCACCGAAGGCGAGACGGTTTCGACCAGATCGGCCAGAGCCTCGTCTGCCATTGCGGGCAGGGCGGTGGTGGCCATCATGGCCGCGCCCAGTGCGGTAGCTCCCATCCAGCTGGATGTGCGTGGAATAAGCAGTGAGGATTTACGGATGCTCATTTTGACTCCTGTCTATTTCGGCGGTTGATCCCGCGCATTGAGACAGGAGATGCACTGGCAACCTTGGGATATCCTGAGAGAAATATTAAGAAACCTTAATTTCGCCACGTTTCGCCGCTTTAATGACTCCGTTCAAGGTGCTCGGGTAGCAAGAATCAGCTTGGGTGCTATGTGGCGAATCGGTGGATTGTTGCCGATAAAGTCAATAATTTCGAAAAAGCATTGAATTGATTCATTTTTGTTAACAAAGAAACGACGCTTTTGCGGTCTCAAAAATACTTCTCCTAAAAGTTGCGTGAGATGGAGTGTTCAAATTTCGAACACGCCCGTCGATGCCTTTGAAATAGGTAAGTTAGCCGTATTCTAAGTGCGCAACTGACGGAAACTTCTGGAAAAAGTATAAGTCGATGCAACCATTGGTAGAATCCAGAGTGTTGCATTGTTGCTCAAAAGCCAGTGCGCCTGCGCTGAAATTTACCATTTCATCCAATTTTACATTGTTTGAACGCATCGGATCAGCGACATTGGAGTTGCCCAAGTGAGGGGGGCCTTAGGCACTAGGGGGTGTCAAAGGCGCATCTCAGTCTCCATAGCGCTGAGCGGCATGTTAACGAGGGGGTCTTGTTTAGGTTCAGCAGCACAACGTCGGGAAGCCTGATTGGCGATCTGACCGCGCTTTGGAGATTGGTGAAAGTGGTAGTCCTGTTTTTGGGCATGCGACCCGGTCATTATTGACCGGGTCGCGTTTATTTGAGGGGCTGCTTTTGCGGTCGGCCCGCATTCCAACGGGTCCAATCGGCGGGTGTATCCAAATCAAGCAGCGCATTCTGGGCGGGCAGGCGATGCAGATGAACCTTGCCCTTGTAGCGTTGCACGACAATCTGCGCGCCGCTGTCACCGTTCAGTTCCGAAAGCTCTGAAAATAGAGAACGATCAAAGACGACAGGATGGCCGGGAGCACCTTCCTCAGTAGCCCCACGCCATATCAGATTGTCAGGGTGGGTTTTGACCGATCGGAGAACGCTGTTCAGGTCTTGGGTTGTGAGGTCCGGAAGGTCCGATAACAGGATCATGACCGCAGGTGCATATGCTGGAACGGAGGCTATTGCGCCTCTCAAACTGGCATTCATGCCTTCTTGCGCATTTGGGATTTCGACCAGTTGAACATCGAGGCCCTGTAGCACCGTATATCGGGGATGTGGGGCCGGGGGCAGGGCGATGATAACGTGACCTGCGGCAAGCGCCCGCTGAGCCACTCGGCGCAGAAGCGGCACGCCTTCAATCGGTTGCATTAACTTATCAGCACCACCCATGCGGCTGGATTGCCCGGCAGCGAGCAGGATGATGGGAATCTGCGTCATTTCGCAAGCATGCCGTCGGTGGATTAATAAGTCATCCCCGCATTCTTGCGCCATCGGGATCGAAAAGTGGGGTCGTGATGACACGCGCTTTGTGCATCTGACCTAGAATTTCAATTTCAACTGCACGTCCCTCGGTGGCCTGTTCAGTCGGGAGGAACCCCATGGCAATCGACTTGTCCGCAAAGTGCGAATACCCACCAGATGTACAGAAGCCGACGACAGTGCCGTCCGACCAGATCGGTTCGTACGCGTTTACATCTGCATCTGCCGCGTCGACCTCAATAGCCACCAAGCGGCGATCAGCGCCAGATGCGCGCTCGGCCTCGGCCGCTGCTCGGCCTATGAAATCACTGTTCTTTGAGAATGAGATAAACCGATCCAACCCGGTTTCTGCCGCTGTATAGTCGGGTGAAAATTCTCGCATCCACGAGCCAAAGAACTTGTCCAGACGCAGACTCATCATTGCGCGCATGCCAAATGGGGTCATGTCATGAGCTTGACCCGCTTGCCACAAACTCCACCAGAGTTGCCGTTGGGCCATTGGGTCGCAATAAATCTCATAACCCAGATCGCCGGTATAGCTGACACGCTGAACGATGCAGTCCGTCATGCCAATTGTCATCTCGCGCACGTCGAGGAACCTGAGCGAGGTGACTGCTTCTCTGGTGCAGGCCGACAAAACCTCGGTGGCCTTGGGGCCTGCGATCTGAAACCCATTCAACCGGTCGCTGATGTTCTCGATGCCCACGCCATGGTCCTGGTTTTGCAGGAACCAGCGCATATGAAATGCCTGACTTCCGTATGAGGCGGTCAGGTTAAAAAGGTCGTCGCCCAAGCAGGAGACGGTGAAATCCCCGATCAGCTTACCTTTATGCGACAACATTGGCGTCAGTGAAACGCGGCCTGGTTTGGGTATGCGGCCCGCCATGATGCGATCCAGCCATGCACGAGCACCGGCACCGGTAATACGGTATTTTCCGAAATTGTGGACTTCGTTGATCCCAACACCTCCACGCACGGCACGAACTTCGCGGCCGGTGGCCTCAAAGGCGTTGGAACGGCGGAATGAGGGTGTCTCGAAATCCGGTTCATCGCCTTGGGCAAAGTAGTTTGGTACTTCCAGCCCGTATTGCTGCCCCCAAACGGCACCGAGATCGCTGAAGATGTCGTACATTGGTGTGGTTCGGTTGGGACGCGCTGCAGGCAGTTCCTCGTTCGGATAAGCGACGCTGAACCGCTTCTGATAGTTCTCGATCACCTTGGGGCGCGTATAGCCCGGGCCGATCCAATCGCCAAACCGCGCCACATCCATGGCAAACACATCGCGTTCGGGTTCGCCTTCGATCATCCATTGAGCAAGGGTCAAGCCAACACCACCGCCTTGGCTGAAACCGGCCATGACACCGCAGGCTGACCAGTAGTTCCGCACGCCAGGCACCGGACCGACCAGAGGGTTGCCATCCGGGGCAAAGGTAAACGGCCCATGGATGACGGATTTGACACCCGCCTCAGCGAGAACAGGGAAGCGTTTGTAGGCGAATTCGATGCTATCGGTGATCTTGTCGAAGTCATCGGGCAGCAATTCATGGCCAAACTCCCACGGGGTGCCGTCGACCGCCCAAGGCTTGCAAGGCTGTTCGTAGAAGCCGATGCACAGTCCACGCCCTTCCTGCCGCAGATAGCTTTCGCCAGCGGGGTCCATCACATGCGGGTGCTCGCCACCTGCGTCGATGATGGCCTCGATCTCGGGTATGTTGTCGGTGACCAGATATTGATGCTCCATCGGATGCAACGGGAAATAGATCCCGGCCATCGCACCGACCTCGCGCGCCCACAATCCGCCCGCATTGACGATATGTTCGGCGTGAATTGTACCCTTGTCGGTCACCACGTCCCAAGTTCCGTCCGGGCGCTGGTTCGTCTCGCGCACCATGCAATGTGTTTCGATCGTAGCCCCGCCCATACGCGCGGCCTTGGCGTATGCGTGTGTTGTACCGGACGGATCAAGATGCCCGTCCAGCGGATCATACAGCGCACCAAGGATCCCATCGGTGTTGGTGATCGGAGCGATCTTCTTGATCTCCTCAGGCCCGACGATCTCGGTCTCAAGACCCATGAATCGGTGCTTGGCGCGTTCGGCGAGCAACATGTCGAACCGGTCTTGATTGTCGGCCAGCGTGACGCCGCCGACGTGGTGCAGTCCACACGACATGCCCGTGATCTCTTCCAGCTCTTTGTACAGCCGGATGGTATAGCCCTGCAGGGCGGCCATGTTTGTGTCACCGTTCAGGGTGTGAAACCCGCCCGCCGCATGCCAGGTCGAACCGCTGGTTAGCTCAGACCGTTCCAGCAGCATCACATCCGACCAACCGAGCTTGGTCAGGTGATATAGGACCGAGCATCCGACAACGCCGCCTCCGATAACTGCGACACGGGTGGTGGTTTTCACGATGTTTCTCCCTCGGCTTTTGGCCGAGCCTGCCGAGGGCTCTGGCGTATTACTGTTCCGTTCGCGACACCGCGCGTCGTTTGCTGAATACGCATGCTGTAGGGCTTAGAGAGGACGGACCTTGAGGGCCGTGATCCTGTTGCCTTCGCGGGCCGTGACCTCAAACCGGAAACCGTGGAACGAGAATACTTGGCCCACAATGGGGATCATCTGAGCCTCGTGGATCACCAAACCGGCCAGCGTGTTGGCTTCTTCATCCGGCAGCGACCAGTCTAGCGCGCGGTTTGCGTCGCGGATGGTCATCGCGCCTTCGACCAGATACTGGCCGTCGTCAGATCGGGTAACGGGGACATCTTCGTCGATGTCGAACTCGTCTGCGATCTCGCCCACGATCTCTTCCAGAATATCTTCCAGCGTGATCAGCCCGCGCAGCGATCCATATTCGTCAACAACAAGCGCGAAGTGGCTGTGCATGCGAAGAAACTCACGCATTTGGTCGTCCAGAGTGGTGGTTTCGGGCACGAAATAAGGATCATTGGCAACCTTCGCGATGTCGAAGTTCTTAAGCCGTTCAGGGTCACCATCCGCGCCACCTACCTGCGCATACATTGCGCGGAACAAGTCTTTGGCGTGCACGACACCCACGATGTTTTCCTGTTCTTCACGGAACACAGGCAGGCGGGTGTGTGGGCTTTCCAGACACTGTTTCAGGATCGCCTCGGGTTCGTCATCCGCATCGATCATCTCAATATTCGAGCGGTGAAGCATGATCTCTTCCACCGCGCGGTCGCCAAGATCGAGCGCGCCCAGAATACGGTCGCGATCTTCTTTTTCGACCACACCTTCGGAATGGCCCAGTTGCAATGCGCCAGCGATTTCTTCACGGACCGCAAGGATGTTGCTATCAGGGTCGATCTGTACGCCGAACAGGCGCAATACACCGCGCACCAGCAGTCGGACGGCAGCCACCACCGGAGAGAACACCGTTACGACGACGCTGATAACGGGTGCCACCAAGGCGGCGGCTTTTTCGGCGTTGGTAATCGCGTAGGTCTTGGGCAGCACCTCGGCAAAGATCAGCACCAGAAGGGTCATCACGAGCGTCGCCAGCGCCACACCGCTTTCGCCGAACAGGCGTGTAAACAGGGCGGTCGCCAACGAAGCGGCAAGGATGTTGACAAGGTTGTTGCCGAGAAGGACCGAGCCGATCAGACGTTCGTTATCATCGGTGATTTCCAGCGCTTTTTTCGCCCCGCGCGAGCCTTTGTCAGCCTGCGCTCTCAGCTTGCCACGCGATGATGCGGTCAGCGCAGTTTCGGAGCCCGAGAAAAAGCCCGATAGGACAAGGAGAAGAAGAATGGATCCTGTCGTGATCCAGAATGCGCCATCAAGCAGAGAAGGAGTGGGTTCCATTGGTCCTAGGTTGTTCGTGTTGCTGCATTCGTTATGGGGGTGCGGGCCCGGCCAATCAAGGGGTTAGCCCTGATCTGAGGTGTCGTCTTTGGCCAGCGGGTGGTGTTCCAACACCAGTTCCGACAGGCGTTCATCCAGAACATGCGTATAGATCTCGGTCGTCGCCACATCTGCATGGCCCAACAGCGTCTGGATCGAGCGCAAATCCGCGCCATTGGCCAGCAGGTGCGTCGCAAACGCATGGCGCAGCGTGTGAGGTGTGACTTTTTCAGGCGAAACACCGCCTTCGATCGCCAGTTCCTTGACCAGCAGAAAGAAGCGATGCCGCGTCAGGTGACCGGATTTCCCGCGCGACGGGAACAGGAAACGCGACGCTTGTCCTCCCTTGGAAACGGCTTTTTCCTCGGCCGCATCGCGGGCTTGCAGCCAGTCTGCCAACGCCTCGCGGGCAGGGGGGGACAGCGGAACCATCCGCTCTTTCCCGCCTTTGCCGAGGACCAGCAGCATGCGGGGATCACCTCTGGCTGAACTGACCGGCAGCGACACCAGTTCTGTCACCCGCATCCCCGTCGCATAGAGCAGTTCCATCAGGCACGTGTTGCGAATTTTGTCTGCGTCGGAACGACCCGTGCGCCGCGCTGCTGCAAGCAGGCGGTCAACTTCGGGCACGTCCAGTGTCTTAGGCAATCGCTTGGGGCGCCCTGGTCCCTTGATCTGGATGGCCGGGTTGCTTTCGCGCCAGCCTTCTTCGAAAGCAAATCGATACAATTGTTTGATCGCCGACAACCGCCGTGCCCTTGTCGAGCGCGACAGGCCCTGCGCATCGCAATCGATCAGGTAACCTTCGATCCGATCGCGATCCGCTTCGGAAAAGCCCGATTTCCGACGCGTCAACCAATCAGAGAAATCTTTCAGATCCCGGCCATAGGCGAGCAGGGTGTTGGTGGCAGCGCCAAGCTCGGCAGCTTGTGCTTCGAGGAAGGTGGAAATCCACAGCTCCTGAGACGCGGGCGCGGTCATGCTCAAGCCCCGTTCAAGATCATCAACTGCAACGCGGCCCGACGTGCGGTGTCTTCAAGACCCACGCGGCGGAACGCAGCGATTGCAGCGGTCAGGTCGACCAGATTGCCGCGCGCGCCATGGGCGAACAATTGCATCGTTTCCAGAATGGCTTCGCCCAATTGATCGTTACTCAGCAGCCCGTCGATATCCGAAGGGATGGGCGCGGACCAGGCAAAGCCCTGCGAAATGGCATCCGCCAAAGGGGTTGGCGACGGCGCGCGTTGCGGATCGCCCTGTGCCAGGGCGGCCAGAAACATGTTGGTCTCTGAACTATCAGGCACGTTTTGCGCCGCGTCTTCATAAAGCTCGGACAACAGCAGAATACGCCACCTCAGATTCTCGGCAGCCGGACCAGACAGTTTGATTGCAGCCAGGCGCGGGGCAAAGAGTTCGGCAAACGGAACTTCAAGCCCGACTGACTTCATCTGGGCCCAAACCTCAATTAAAGTCTTGGAAACCGCATCGGGATTTCCGGTTCCCAATGCGGTTTCGAACCGTTGGATGGCAGCCACGCGATCCCACACGGCGCCCGAAGCAGCCGGCGAACGTTCGGTATATAGGCCAAGCAACTGATTGGGTGTCAGCGCCCCAATCCGCGTCAATCGTTCAGCAGCTTCGACCTGGGCTTTCCAGCCCGCCACATCGCGCAGATCGGCATTGGCGAACGCCCGTGGCAGTGAAGCCGTGGGCAAACGTTCACCAATGGCCTCGAACAGACGGAACGTAAGCGGATTCGGGTCGTCGGGCTGAGGAAGATACTCAGCCCCTTCGAACAATTCCGGGCTGAGAAAGCGATCGAGCAACGCAAGCTGGTCCTCGGGCAGCACCTGCAGCGCATGAGCGGCTTCGAGCGTCAGCGCGGCTGAGGCCCAATCTCCACGACGGGCCTTGCAGAATATTTGCGCTGCGTAATCCCGAGACAAATTCGGCTGCGCGATCAGCGCCGTACAACTCCGGTCTTCGTCACCCGTCAGCAAAGTTGCATCGAACCAGCGTTTGAAACGAGCTTGCGTATCGGTCGGACCGGCCAGCTGAACCAGAGATTGTACCGGATCGGATGCGCCCAATTGCATAAGGCGGTCCAGTCGCGCCATCAGCAATTTGTCTTCTGCCTGTCCTCCGCTCGGGGGACGTGCCTCGGAAAGGAGCAGGGTGAACAGCAGCCGTTGCATAGCGGGGTTGGACTTGACCCGCACCTGCGCGATCAGTTCCGCCAGACGATCCGCATCGCTGTTCTGCCACAAGTTGACTGGCAGACCCGTGACGGAAGAGGCCACCAAACCCAACGGAGGCGACAGCGCCTCAAGCGGGGTGACCTGCACGTCCGGCTGTAACCCTGTCTGGGTGACAGGTGGCTCTAATAGCACTGTGCCCGGCAGATTCTCAGGCGGGTCGGTCAGCCAGTCGATGATCGACAAGGGCTCCGTCGATTGTGCCTGCGCAGTTCCGGCCAGAAAAAGCGCCAGAAGAGTGGTTCTAGTCGGCATTCAAGATGACCGGTTCGCGGACTTCACTTTGAGGAGCGGAAAAGTCCGCACCAAAAAACGGCCCGACATAGGCATACCCAACCAGCCCGATGAAACACAGGCAGATGAGGTAAATCAGGAACTTGATTAAACGGCCCATGGGTGAACGCTGCCTCAATTTTTGCTTTTGCCCAAGTTATAACTAGCATTTTTCTTAAGATCACGTCATTCACGACGAAATGAGCGAAATTAAGCATAACACGGTGCGTTCCGACACAGCCGCGCAGTTTCAACTGCACAAAACCGTCGTTTTGGTCGGAATGATGGGGGCTGGAAAGACTGCGGTGGGCCGGGCTCTGGCGGCTCGGCTCGGCGTTCCCTTTCTCGATAGCGATTCCGAGATCGAATCGGCAGCCAACATGACCATCCCCGAGATATTTGCCCGCGATGGTGAGGCGTTCTTTCGCAGCAAGGAAAGTCAGATCATCGGGCGGCTTCTGGACGAGGAAAAAGGCATTCTGTCGACTGGAGGCGGCGCGTTTCTGGCAGAAGGCAATCGAAAAATGATCTCAGATCGTGGTGCATCTGTGTGGTTGCGGGCCGATCTGAACGTGTTGTGGAATCGCGTCAAACATAAAGACACGCGCCCATTGCTGCGTACGGCAGACCCGTATGCAACGTTGCGTGGTTTGTACGAGGCGCGCGTGCCGATCTATGAACAGGCCGATCTGGTGGCTGACTCAGATGGCGAAACCGCAATCGAAGATATGGTGGATCGGGTGATTGCCGCATTGGTGACGCGCCCGGATATATTGGAACGAATTTAATGCATCAAACCGTACATGTTGATTTGGCCGAGCGTTCTTATGATGTAGAGATCGGCCCCGGCCTTTTGGCGCAATCAGGGGAACGGATTGCCCCGCTTCTAAAGCGCCCACGCGTTGCCGTTCTGACCGATGAAACGGTCGCGGGAATGCATCTGGACGCCCTGCGCGATGGTCTGGCCTCAGCCGGGATCGAGATGACCGCGCTGGCGCTTCCGGCGGGTGAGGCGACCAAAAGCTGGCCGCATTTTGAGCGCGCTGTGGAATGGTTGCTGGCGGAAAAGGTTGAACGGAACGACATCGTCGTTGCGCTAGGAGGGGGTGTGATCGGTGATCTGGCGGGATTTGCTGCAGCAGTGATGCGGCGCGGGGTGCGCTTTGTTCAGATACCGACCTCGCTGCTGGCACAGGTCGACAGCTCGGTTGGCGGCAAGACCGGGATCAACGCGCCACAGGGCAAGAACCTGATTGGAGCGTTTCACCAGCCGTCACTGGTGTTGGCCGACACGGACGTGCTGGGTACGTTACAGACGCGGGACTTTCTCGCCGGATATGGCGAAGTCGTCAAATATGGACTGTTGGGCGATGCCCAGTTCTTTGAGTGGCTTGAAGATAACGGGCCTCTGTTAGCATCCGGCGACATGGCTGCGCGCGTGCAGGCCGTCACACGCTCGGTTCAGATGAAGGCCGATATCGTGGCACGCGACGAGACCGAGCAGGGCGACCGGGCGCTGCTCAATCTGGGTCATACTTTCTGCCACGCGCTTGAGGCTGCAACCGATTATTCTGATCGATTGCTGCACGGTGAAGGTGTCGCCATCGGCTGTGCGCTGGCGTTTGAAACTTCTTCTCGGCTGGGGCTTTGCCCGCAAGAAGATCCAAGCCGTGTCAGGGCGCATTTGCGCGCCATGGGCATGAAGACTGATCTGGCCGATATTCCGGGTGAACTGCCGGATGCAGAAACACTGGTCGATCTGATGGCGCAGGACAAAAAGGTCGTGGATGGCCAGTTGCGTTTCATTATGGCACGAGGCATCGGGCAGGCATTCGTCACTTCAGAAGTGCCGCGCGAGACAGTGGTCTCGGTGCTTGATGATGCGCTGGCCGCCTGCTGAGATTCAGCGCCCCTGGATTACCATCAGCTCGCCGATGTTTTCGCGGGTGATATAGCCAACCATGTGTCCCGATTTGGTGCATACAGCAATTGCGGGTGCACCTTTATGCAGGCCATTCAGAACTTGGTCCAATCCGCTGGTGAGTGCGACTTGTGGTATGTTCTTATCCATAATCGACGCTGCAGGCTCGGATCGGGGATGGTCGCTTGCTAACGCTGCGAACAGTCGGTCACGGGTGACAAAACCCAAAAGGCTGCCATCCTCGGCCAAGACGGGAAACTCGTGCTGGGTCGTATGAATGACCGCTTGAGCCGCCGTCGCCAACGTATCATCGGGCGACAACGCCTTGAACTCGGTGATCATCGCATCCCGGGCCTTCACACGCCGCGCAACCGAACGTAGTGCAACGTCCTGGTTTTCGGAATTCGCGGCAATGAAGACAAATACGGCGATCAGAACCAGGATCGGGTTGCCAGAGGTCAGCCCCAGAAAACCAAGCCCGACCGCTACGATCTGACCGCCAAGGGCGGCGATCCGCGTGGCCTTGGCACGTTCCATCTTCATACATAGCAAGGCGCGGAATACACGCCCGCCGTCCATCGGAAATGCCGGGATCATGTTGAAGGCCGCCAGCAGCAGATTCACGTAGGCCAGACCGCTCAATAGGTTCGTGCCTGCCGAGTCGATCTGGGCCAGCGATCCAAGTTGTATCCCCGCGCCTAAAACCACAAGGATGGCCCAGATGACGACGTTTACGGCCGGGCCTGCTAAGGCGACCCAAACCTCCTGCATCGGTTTTTCTGGCATCCGCTCAAGACGTGCCAGTCCACCGATTGGCAGCAAAGTGATATCAGGGGTGCGAATGCCGTATCGCCTTGCCATGAGCGCGTGACCGAATTCATGCGCGACGACACAGGCAAACAAAGCCAGAACGAACAGGATGTTGTTGAGCGCAGCGGGCCAACCGCCGCTGGAATACGCTGCAAAACCAACCCAGGCGAGCAGCAGGAAGAAGGTGACATGGACCCTCAGTTCCGAGCCGAGCAATCGGCCAAGTGAGAAGGACCATGCCATGTTGTTTCTCCGTTTGGTTTAGAACGGAATCTCGTCGTCATCGATGCCGCCCGATGCAGGGGCAGGGGCGCTGGACTGACCGCCATAGGGATCACCATAGCCTCCCCCGGCCTGACCACCGCCATAGCCACCACCGCCGCCACCGCCTTCACCGCGGGCATCCAGCATAGTCAGCTCGCTGCGGTAAGGGCGCAGGACAACCTCAGTCGAATAGCGATCCTGCCCCGACTGATCCTGCCACTTGCGGGTCTCTAACTGGCCCTCGACATAGACTTTGCTGCCTTTACGCAAATACTGCTCGGCAACGCGAACCAGAGGTTCCGAGAAGATGGCGACTGTGTGCCATTGGGTTCGATCCCGACGCTCACCAGTGTTGCGGTCTTTCCATGTCTCTGACGTTGCGATGCGCAGGTTGCACACCTTACCACCGTTCTGGAACGACCGCACCTCGGGGTCGGCACCGAGATTGCCGATCAGAATGACCTTGTTGACTGAACCCGCCATATATTCCCTCGTTTTACTCTGACTGGATGGCGCCCGAATCTGGCGCTGTATTCTGGTGCTGACCCTATACGGGCTACGACTTGGTTGAAACATGATTGATCGTGCAACGGTGAGCAGGAAAACATTAGGACTGTCTTAACCAAGCTTTCATTTCCGGCTGATTTAACTATAATCTGATTGGTTGTTGAGGGTGCAGGATTGGCATTAATGCGTTTTCTGGTCGGTGGTATCTCGGTATTGGGTCTTTGTCTGACGTCGTTCGCGACGCAGGCAGAAACGCTGTCCACCAAGAATCGCAAGGCGATATTCCTCAAGCAATCCAAGGTTTTGGATAATCGGGCCGCTACGCAATATCGCGGCTCTGAACGGCTTAAACCCAAGACCGAGCGTGGGAAATTCGTCAAGCGTTACACTGGTAACTACCGGGGCCAGTATCTGGATCATGCCAGAAAAGCAGCGCGGCAACATAATGTGCCGGAAGAACTTTTCCTGCGACTTGTTCAACAAGAAAGCGGGTGGAACCCGAATGCCAAATCCCACAAAGGGGCCTTGGGTCTTGCGCAACTGATGCCCCAGACCGCGCGGCTGCTTGGCGTCAATCCGCACGATCCGATCCAGAATCTGGAGGGTGGTGCGCGTTATCTTTCCTGGCAATACCGCAAGTTCAAGTCCTGGCGCCTTGCACTGGCAGCTTACAATGCAGGGCCCAAAGCAGTTGAAAAGCACGGCGGAATTCCACCCTACAAGGAAACCCAGAACTACGTAAAAGTGATCTGGGGGGGCTAGCTGCGCCGCAGCGTGTCTGTTTCTTGATCTACCGCCAAACGCTGTCCTAGTCTGATTGGATAACTTTTCGGACTGGTGCGAATTGCGATGATCCAAGATCGACCCAACATACCGCCCGAAACAATGGCGAACTGGCAGCGTTTGGTCGACCTTGTTTCGCAGCTGGCCGATGTGCCCGCCACTTTGATCATGAAGACCGAAGCGCCGGATCATGCGGTTCTGATCACATCGGATCATCCAGAAAACCCATACCCGGTCGGCATGAATTTTCGACTGAACCCGAAGCTCTATTGTCAGGGCGTTCTGGAACGCGACGGCGAATTTGTTGTCGAGGACGCAACCTGTGACCCGGCCTGGAGCGACAATGAGGACATGGAGCATGGCATGTCCTTCTATATCGGTTTTCCGCTGAAGTGGCCGGATGGTTCGGTATTCGGAACAATCTGCGTCTTGGACCGTCACCGCAATCGCCGGGCCTTGTTGTTTCGTGAAGGTTTGGCACAGTTTGCGCGCATGGTTGAATCGGATTTGGCTTTGATCCAAGAGGTTTACCTGCGCCGAGCGCTGGAAGTGAAGTTGAATGAAACTCTGGCGCAACTGGAGCACCGCGTCGCGGCGAGGACGCGGGAGCTGCAGGAAACAAACACGGCGCTACGGGTGCTGTTGACCAGTTTGGACGACGATCGGAAAGACCGGGATCAGGATATCGTAGATCAGGTTCGCACGATGGTGTTGCCTTATCTGGACAAGTTGCGCGGGCTATTGACCGAAGGCGACGCCTCGCAAGTTTATCTGGAACTGGCCGAGCGTAATCTGCAAGAGATTACTTCAATGATTTCCGACAAACTATCGGATGCGTTTTCGGTCATGACGCCGACCGAGATCGAAATTGCTCAGCTGGTCATGTCGGGCAAAACCACGAAAGATATCGCCCGGGCCATGTCGCGCGAAACTTCTACAATTGATTTTCATCGGAATAATATTCGTCGAAAACTTGGCCTCGAAGGCCGTGACCAGAACTTGCGAAGCCATCTTTTGTCGATTTCGTGATTTCTGAATATGGGGATTTCCCCCATATTACCCCCCGATTTTTCTGATCTGAGCAACCTGTGCCACGCGCGCTAGGTTGGTCGCAAGGGTGCGGACCAAGCCGGGCCTTTTCAACTCGGGAGGATAAAAAATGGATCGCAAAGATCTGAAACCCACAATTCTAAACGGAGAACGCGACACATTGGCAACTGGTCTGTCGCGTCGATCGTTCTTTATGGCTGCCGGGGCCGCCGGTGTCGGTGCAGGGGCCTCACTGCTGGGTAGCAAACCGGCCGAGGCGCAATCGCAGGCTTGGCTGCAGCCTGGCAACAATAACCATGTAATCGATCTACAGGGCTCGACTGGTCAGGCAAGTACGGGAGCGGTCGGAATCGATTATTACGGTCACTGCGCGATCAAAATTACCTCCCCAAACGGAGCGACCGTATTGTTTGATCCTTGGCGCGATGATCCCTCCGGCGCATGGGGCCTGTGGTTCCGCAACGAGTTCCCGCAGATCCCAGTTGATATCACCATGTCCACTCATGCTCATTTTGACCATGACGCTATCGAGCGACCAAGTTCCACAATGGTTTTAGACAGGATGGCGGGCAATTTTGAATTTGCTGATCTTAAGATCACAGGTTTTGCTGACAAACATGCCTGCGTTGCGCCGGGTTGGTACGAATGGACCAACGCCTTGGCCGAGTTTGGCGCGGAAGCTTGTCCGCCCAACAACGTCGGACATATGGACATGGTGGTCTACCTTGTCGAAACCGGAGGCATTCGCACCTTGATCTGGGGCGACAACCGCCACAATCCGCCTCAGGAGTTCTGGGATGCTATAGGACAGGTAGACGTGCTGACTTTGCCCGTCGACGGATCGGAACACATCCTTAGCTTCGATCAGGGCAATGATATTGTCGCCAAGCTCAAGCCCAAGATCATCATCCCGACGCACTACCTCAATGAGGTTACGTCATACACGCTTACGACGCTGCAGGCCGCAGACGATTGGGTCAAAAGCCAGCAGAGTTACAAGATGCTCGACAGCGCCAGTCTAAAACTGGAAGCCGGAGATGTGGCGGGTATGAATCAGGAGTTCATGCACTTCGGCAACAACGTGATGACGGGCTGATTACGATCAGAAACTGCCACTCACCCACGACCTGCGTCGCCTGTCTCCCCAATAAACGTGACGCAAATTGAAAGGGCCGGTCTTTGACCGACCCTTTTCTTTCGTTCGTGCGGATTTATTCGGCCGCAATTTTGATAACCGGCTCCATTTTGGCCAGAATGTCTTCGGCAAGGTGACATTTCACCTGATGACCATCCGCAAGTGTTTGCACCGGGGGCACATGGGATTCGCATCGCCCATCCGGCACTTCTGATTTCCAGCGACAGCGTGTTTGGAACGGGCAACCCGGCGGCGGATTCATGGCCGAGGGGATATCGCCCTCAAGCACGATGTGCTGCTTTTCGATCGATGTGTCCGCGATTGGAACCGCACTTAACAATGCCTCAGTGTAGGGATGATAGGGTGGGCTAAAGACCTGATCGGTGGTGCCCAGTTCAACCACATGCCCCAGATACATCACCATCACACGGTCACTGAGATAGCGCACGATTGAAAGGTCGTGACTGATGAACAGCAGCGTGGTTTTGTGCTCGCGCTGAATTTCCATCAACAGGTCTGTAACGGCAGCTTGTACGGATACGTCCAGCGCCGAAACCGGTTCATCCGCAACCACGATCCGTGCATCACCGGCAAAGGCGCGGGCGATACCGACGCGCTGCTTCTGACCGCCTGATAGCTGGCGTGGCATCCTGTCCGCGAAGGCGCGGGGCAATTTCACGAGATCCAGCAGTTCCAGCATCCGCTTCTTGCGATCGGCCTCGGAGTCACCGACACCAAAGATTTCCAGCGCCCGGATGATTTGACGGCCTACGGTCATCGACGGGTTCAGCGTGTCGAACGGGTTCTGAAACACCATCTGCACTTCGCCAACGGTCTTGGCGTCGCGTTCTTCGATGGGCACGTCCTCGATATTGCGATTGTCCAGCAGGATCTGCCCGTCGGTGGCCGTTTCCAGCCCCATCAAGACCTTCGCAAAGGTGGATTTGCCACAACCGGATTCGCCGACGATGGCAAGCGTCTCGGATTCATGCGCTTCAAAGCTTAGCGTCTCATTGGCCTTGACCACTTTGGTCTCACCACCGCCGAACAATGCATTCGCAGCCACCTCATAGTATTTCTTGAGGTTATCCATTTTCAGAACAGTCCGGCCAATCTCGCCTTTCTCTTTCTGCTCACCAACGGTGATTGGCGCGTTCCAGTCGATTTCCTGGAATTTCAAGCATCGCGTATGGTGTCGGTCGTTGCCCGGTACCGCCTCCATCAGGATATCCTTGGCGTCACAGCGGCCTTCTTCGAAATAGTCGCAGCGCGGACCAAAGTTACATCCCGGAGGCCGCTCATGGGGCAGGGGAAAGTTCCCAGGTATGGCCACCAGCGGGCGCGAGTTCTTGTCAGCGCCCGGCAGCGGGATCGAGCGGAACAGCGCCTGCGTATACGGGTGCTGCATCTCGTCGAATACATCCTTGATCGAGCCACGCTCGACGGCCTCACCTGAATACATCACGCACAGCCGGTCGCAGGTTTCCAGCACCAGACCCAGATTGTGCGAAATGAACAGCATCGAGGTGCCGTATTTCTTGCCCAGATCCTTGACCAACTCGACCACGGCGGCCTCGACCGTCACGTCCAGAGCGGTTGTTGGCTCATCCAAGATCAACAAGGCAGGTTTCGACATCAGCGCCATCGCAATCACGATCCGCTGCTGCTGACCGCCTGACAGCTGATGCGGGAACGAGTTCAGCATCCGCTCAGGGTCGGGCAGGCGTACATCGGTGACCACTTCCAACGCACGAGCATAGGCCTCTTCTGCACCAACACCCTCATGAATCATTGGCACTTCCATTAGCTGTTTGCCGATCTTCATCGCCGGATTCAGCGATGCCATCGGCTCCTGGTAGATCATCGCGATTTCATTGCCACGAATGTCGCGCAGCTCCTCAGTGGTCATTTCACCCAGATCACGCCCCTTGAACTTGATCGAGCCACCGACGATGCGGCCATTCTTGCCCAAATCCTGCATGACACCCAACGCTACGGTAGATTTCCCACAACCTGATTCACCCACCAGACCGACGGCTTCGCCGGGTTGCACACTGACCGAGAAATCCATCACGGCAGGGATCTCACGAAGGCGGGTAAAGAAGGAAATCGAAAGCTTGTCGATCTCCAGGATTGGCCCGTCATAATCCGCCAGTTTGTTCATCTTATTACTCCTCGCGAGAGTCCGGGGGTTCCCCTTCATCTGGCTAAAAATATCTCGGGGGTCCGGGGGCAGAGCCCCCGGCCTCGATCACAATCAGTCCTTCAGACTTTCTTCGCGCAGACCATCCGCCAGCAGGTTCAAGCCAAGAACCAGCGACAGCAATGCCAGCGCGGGCGGCAGTGCGGGATGTAGATAGATCGACAGAAGCTTGCGCCCCTCGTTGATCGTCGAGCCCCAGTCGGGGCTTTCCGGTGGCAGCCCCAGCCCGAAGAAACCCAAGGTTCCAAGCAGGATGGTCGTGTAGCCGATGCGCAGGCAGAAATCGACGATCAGCGGGCCACGCGCGTTGGGCAGGATTTCCCACAGCATGATGTACCATGGACCCTCGCCGCGCGTTTGGGCCGCAGCCACATAGTCGCGAGTTTTGATGTCCAGCGCCAGTCCGCGTACGATGCGGAACACGGTCGGAGAGTTCACGAAGACCACCGAGACGAACACCACCAGAATACCGCCTGGAATATCGAACAGATCAAGGTAGGTCGGCAGACCCCAGATGCGGTAGCTGTCGGTGTTGATGATGTAGCCACCGGTCGAAATCAGCGACAGGTAGAGCCAGAGCGCAACACCCAGAACGCCGATCAACAAAGGCGTTCGAAAACTGGGACGCGTATAGAAACGCGAATTCAGCAGAACGCCGAGGAAGATGATCGGGAACACGAATAGGATCGCCGCCATATAGTTCGGCACGCCGGTCGCTACGATCTCGGGCGTGACCAAAAGGTAGAACAGCAAGATAACGGGAAAAGCCAGGATCAGGTTCGCGAGGAATGACAGGAGCGTATCCAGACGCCCGCCATAGTAGCCTGCGGGTAAACCCAGAGTGATACCGACCATGAAGGCAAACATCGTCGCCAGCGGCGCGATCTGCACGACGATCCAAGCACCTTTAACCATACGGCTAAAGACGTCGCGCGCGAGGTTATCTCCACCCAGCAAATACCAAGCGTATTGACCGTCCTCCAGATTGGGAAGCGGGGTGCCCGGCACCTTGTTCTTCATACCCGAGACCTGCGATAGGGGATCGTGGGTTACGATCAGATCGAGTGCGCCAAATATGCCGGTGAACACCCAGAACATCACAAGGCCAAAGCCGATCATCCCAATGGGGCTGTCGAACAGCTTGCCATAAAGGCCCAGCTTGCGCTTGAACGCAATCGACATCGCATAAAGGATGATCAGCGACAGCCAGACGGGCAGAAACTGCTGAGAGATAGCGCCGATGATGCCAGCACTGGTCCCCATCAGGATGCCAAGGACAATGTACGCCACCGCGATTCCCACACTTGCCAAAAAGCTATAGCGCAGCGCCGATTGTATCAGGATTCTCAGGCCAGAGCTCGAACTGAGCGTCCCATCGGCATTCACAATCATCTGATCTTCGGGCAGCACGATACTTGCCAGCATCCAGACAACGATGGACAAAAGCATCAGTCCCAACGCAAGCATCAACAGCGGGTTCAGGAAGGCGATAGAGCCGGTCCAGGTAAGTGGTTCCATGATCTATCCCTCCTTACGAAATGCGGATGCGCGGGTTGAGGTAGACATAGCCGATATCCGAGATCAGCTGCGTCACCAGCACCACAAAGACCGACACGACCGAGATCGCCAGCAGCAGCTGGATGTCATTGTTGCCCGCTGCCTGTACAAGCGCCCAGCCAAAGCCCTTGTAGTTGAACAGGGTCTCGACGATCACGACACCATTCAGCAGCCATGGGAACTGCAGCATGATGACTGTAAAGGGCGCGATAAGCGCGTTGCGCAGCGCGTGTTTCATGACGATGTTCGGGAATGACACGCCTTTCAGACGCGCCGTCCTGATGTATTGCGCCGTCATCACCTCGGTCATTGAGGCGCGGGTCATCCGGGCGATATAGCCCATCCCGTAAAGTGCGATTGTCAACACTGGTAGGAAGAAATTCTCAAATGTCGGGTTCTCCATCGCCTGAGTGGCGGTGCCTTTGAACCATTTGAGTCCGACGGCGGAGGATGTGAAGATCGCTATGAAGATCACACCCGAGACGTATTCTGGGGTCGCCGTCGTCGTAATGGCAAAGGTTGAAAGCGTCCGGTCAGTGGCCGAACCTTCCTTCATCCCGGCCAGGATGCCCAGAATAAGTGCCGAAGGGACCATCAGCAGCATCACCCAGAACATCAGCCGTCCGGTCAGTGCCAGCCGGTTGCCAACAACGGTAGAGACCTCTTCCTTGAAGACAGTTGAATATCCCCAGTACCCCTGCAGGATACCGCAGAAATTCGGAGATTCCTCGGCAGTTTTGCCTGGCAGGATACATCTGCCCTGAACGGTACCGTCCTCATTCGTGTGTCGGAACGAGGGCAGGACACCGAGCCATTCACCGTATTTGATCGGCGTGGACTGGAGGTAGCCGTTTTTCTCCAGATAGCTTTCGACCTGTTCATCAGACATCCTGAAATTGCCCTGCGTCTTCGCAAGCTTTTCCAGGTTCGGGTAGAGATTGGTAAGGAAGAAGACCAGGAATGTCAGGCACAATGCTGTCAACAGCATAATCCCCACACGCCTTAGAATAAAAAGTCCCATGTTAGCCCCTGTTGATCGGCTGGCGTGACAGGCATTTCGCCCCACGCATTGCTATTATTCTGGTCGCCGTATTGAGGACGAAGGGCCGCGCCAGATTGGCGCGGCCCTTGTAGGTTTCGGCTTAGGAAGTCAGGCCGAACTTATAAAGCTGCGGCAGGTCCGCAATGTGCTTTTCGACACCGACCATATTGTCGCGGTGGTGACGCATCGCGGTCCGCCAATACGGCTGGATGACCACGCCTTCGTCGATCATGATCGCCTGCAGTTTCGCCATCACCTCGCGGCGCATATCGACATCCGCGATCGAGTTCGCCTCGGCCAGCAGCTTGTCGAACTCTTCGTTGGCAAAACCAGATTCATTCCAAGCGACACCCGACTTATACGCCAGTGCCAGAACCTGCGTGCCCAGCGGGCGGTGGTTCCAGTTGGTCGAGGAATACGGGTACTTGGTCCAGTCGTTCCAGAATGTCGAACCAGGCAGAACCGTGTGCTTTGCCTTGATGCCCGCATCGTTCAACTGAGCCACTACCGCAGCCGTGGTATTGCGACGCCAGTCATCGTCGATCGACTGCACTTCGTGTTCGAAATCGCCCATACCCGCTTCGTCCATCAGCGCCTTTGCGCCTGCCGGATCGTAAGGGATACGCGTCACAGCCGAGTCGTACTCGGGGTGCATCGGGCCGACATGACAGTTGTCGGCAGTGATGCCGTAGCCGGACATGCCAAGTTCAAGGCAGACGGCGTTGTCAACTGCCATGGCAAGGGCCTGACGGACCCTCTTGTCGCCATAGATTTTGTTGCCATCGGCGTCTTCAGCCAGCTGGTTGGGGCGAATGACAATGGTAAAGCCCGATGGGATTTCCGAGCGGACAAGGCCAATACTGTCAAAGATGTCGACAAACTCACCAACCGATTCCCAGTTCATATCGATCTCTTCGGCCTCATAGGCGGCCAAGAAAGCAGCAGGGTCAGTGCCATAATCGATGAATTCGATCCGGTCGATATAGCCGCCTTTACCAGCTTCGTAGCCCCACCAGTCAAAGCCTTCATTGCGGACCAGAACGCCCTTCACGCCGACCTCATGGCTTTCGGGCATCATGAAACCCGTACCAACTGGGTTGGACAGCATATCATTTGCATCAAAGCTGCTGTGTACGATTGCACCCGGATAATCTGCCATGCCGGGGATGATCGTGATATCCGGCGCGTTGCACTTCAGCTTGACTGTATGCGAGTCGACAACGGTGATGGCGCCATCTGCGGCTTTCTGAGTGCTCTCATCCATCAGTGAGGCCATGCGCGAGGCCATCGAGTTCCCTTCCAGAGATCCGTCGCACCAACCTTCGATATTGCGAGCTACGTCTTCGGCAGTGAAATCGTCACCATTGTTCCACTTCACACCTTTGCGGACGTTCAGCGTGTATTCAGTGGCGTCATCATTGGCTTCCCAGCTTTCCAGCAGCATGGGTTTGAACGAGCCGTCATTATTGTATTCGACAAGATATTCCAGCCAGCCAGCCGTGAAGGTTGCGATCTGCGTCCAGTCATATGTGCGCGGGTCTTTCAGTGCGCGCACTTCCATTTGATAGCGGATGGTGCCGCCACGCTGAGGTTCGGCAGCGGCTGCCGGTGACTGCAGGCCAATCATGCCATATGCCGTCGGTACAGCAACGCCCAGCGCGGTTACACGGGCCAGAAATTCACGACGGCTCAGATTGCCCTCACGATATTCCTTGGCGTGCATCTCTGCCGCCCAATGCATCGGCTTTCCGTTGATTGTCTGGTTTTCCATAGATGTCTCCCTGTGACACATAATTTTTTTTTAGATTTCGTGTTTCTGATTGATAGAGCCGGGCACTACAGGGACCGTTTAGTCTCGGTTGGTAGGGCCACGGGCTTGGATTTACGATTTATCAACATCCCCATAGCCGCATTCGGCACCAGTTTTTTCCCTGCGTCAATGTTGGAAATCGTCATAGATGGTACAAAAACGACATCCGGGCAGAAAGTGAGGTTCGGAAAGTTTCAATGTGAAAGGAAACGAGACACGTTGTGACGGATAGATGGATACATATCTATCTCTCACCATGGTGCTGATTAAGGCGTTGTTATTTTGGGCTTTATCGTATCCGGCGGCTGCAACCTTCAACGCGCTGCGTCAAGGTGATGCCAGAACTTCATGCGCGCACGGAACCATGTGCGTTGGCGCTTGGCAAACTGACGTGTCGCGATCGTCGCTTTTTCGCGCGCCTCATCCAGTGTCATGCGGCCGTCCAGGTAGCCCATTAGCTCCGGAACGCCGATCGCTTTACAGGAGGGAAAAGAGGGGTCATAGCGATCGCGCATGGCCTCCACTTCCTCTATAGCTCCTTGGTCCAACATCAGGTCGAACCGTCGGTTGATGCGATCCAGCAGCCAGTCTTTTCTGGCGTCGAAAACAATCGGCACCGTGTTTTGAATATCCAGTATCGGGGCGGGGGTGTCAGCCTGCCAATCCGAAAGGGATCGCCCGGTTGCGTTCTGAACCTCCCAGGCGCGCTGAACACGCGCGCGGTTTTGGGTGTCGATCCTCTGCAGGGTCAGACCGTCCAAACCCGCGATTAGTTCTTGCAACGGCAACTTATCCGCGTGTTCCCGGATTTCCGGCGGGGTTGCGGGGATATCGGCCATCCCCTCGGTCAGAGCTGTGAAATACAGACCGGTCCCTCCGACGATTATCGGACGAGGGCGTTGCGACAGCATCGGCGTGACCTCTCGCAGCCAATGACCAGTCGAATAGGTCTGGTCATAGGCAACATGCCCATACAGACGGTGCGGTGCGCGGGCCTCATCCTCGGGCGAGGGGCGGGCCGAGATAATACGCCAGCAGTCATAGATTTGACTGGCATCGGCGTTGACAATCACGCCTCCGAAACGCTCGGCGATCAACAGCGCCAGCGCCGATTTACCCGAGGCAGTGGGCCCGGCGATCAATACAGGTTTGTCATCGGGAATCGACGGCAATTGCGCCAAAAGCCGGTTCTCAGAGTTGTCGGCCATGACTGGTTGCCCCGTTCCTGACTATCCGCATTGAACCTGCGGAGGTTTTGCTTCATTTTGCGCCGGAAAATAACCCCGTGCCAGCCCGGAGCGCAACATGAGCCTTTCCCCTTCCGTCGAGACCACCGAGACCCCAAAAACAACATATGACCGTGTCATGTTGAAGATTTCCGGCGAGGCGCTGATGGGAGATCAGGGATTCGGACTGCATCCGCCCACCGTTCAGCGCATCGCGCAAGAGGTCAAATCGGTTCATGATCTTGGTGTTGAGATTTGCATGGTCATCGGGGGTGGCAATATCTTCCGTGGTCTGTCTGGATCTGCGCAGGGGATGGAGCGTACGACAGCCGACTACATGGGCATGCTGGCGACTGTCATGAACGCGCTGGCGATGCAATCCGCTCTGGAGGGGGTAGGGGTCTTTACACGTGTAATTTCGGCCATTCGGATGGATGAGGTGTGCGAGCCCTACATTCGCCGCCGTGCTGTTCGTCACCTTGAGAAAAAGCGGGTTTGCATCTTTGCCGCAGGAACCGGGAACCCCTATTTCACCACCGATACCGCTGCGACTCTGCGCGCTAACGAAATGGCGTGTCAGGCGATCTTCATGGGCAAGAACGGTGTGGATGGCGTTTATGACAAAGACCCCAAGGTACACTCGGATGCAGTGCGCTATGATCAGGTTTCCTATGACGATGTTTTGGCCAAGCGGCTGCGCGTGATGGACGCATCGGCCATAGCGTTGGCGCGCGACAACAATCTGCCACTGATCGTTTTCGGTCTGGATGAGCCCGGCGGGTTCCGCGGCATCCTGGCGGGTGAGGGGACTTATACCAAAGTTCAGGGCTAATGCTGATTTGAACAACACTGAGCCGGGCATCTCTGCCCGGCATTTTTGTACTCAAAAAGAAACTAAGCCCCGCGTGGGCCAATGACGTCGTCAGTGCACGCATTGCGTGGCGGCAAAAAATACCATTAACGCAATCACTTGACCCAACCTTCTACCTCTGGCTATCTGGCCGGGTCTGCTGGTGGTGATGGGGCCATCATGGGGGCTGCCGTCGATCCTTACCCGTTCCAAGGACCTGCGGCTAGGCTGGAAGACCTGCCTTGTTTTCGGGGATGTCCGGACTTTGCACGGGCAACGACCCGGACTGTAGTGCATGATAAGGGAGAGAGATGCGATGGGCGCTCTTGATATTGAATTCGTTCGGGCGCAGTTCCCGGCCTTTTCGGAACCCAGCCTTCAAGGACAGGCCTTTTTTGAGAATGCAGGTGGATCCTATACCTGCAAACCTGTGCTTGATCGGTTGAGCCGGTTCTACACCCAGCGAAAGGTTCAGCCCTACGCGCCCTATGAGGCGAGCCGTGTGGGTGGCGCGGAAATGGACGAAGCACGAGCGCGACTTGCCGCGATATTGGGGGTGGAAGCAGATGAGCTGAGCTTTGGCCCTTCGACGACGCAGAACACCTATGTACTGGCTCAGGCATTCCGGCAGTGGATGCAGCCGGGCGAAGCGATTGTCGTGACCAATCAAGACCACGAAGCAAACTCGGGGCCCTGGCGGCGATTGGCCGATGAGGGGATCGAAATTCGGGAATGGAAGATTGATCCGGAGAGTGGGTCTTTGAACCCGCAAGATTTGGAGAATTTGCTGGACGAGAAAGTGCGGCTGGTGTGCTTTCCGCATTGCTCGAATGTTGTTGGGGAAATCAACCCGGTCACCGAAATCACCGCAATCGCCCATGCTGCGGGTGCTTTTGCCTGTGTCGACGGGGTTTCTTACGCACCGCACGGGTTCCCCAATGTCGGTGATCTGGGCCCTGATATCTATCTGTTCTCCGCCTACAAAACCTATGGCCCGCATCAGGGTTGCATGGTTATTCGACGAGCTCTGGGTGAATTGCTGCCCAACCAAGCGCATTATTTTAACGGCGACACTCTTTTCAAGCGGTTCACACCAGCCGGGCCTGACCATGCTCAGATCGCGGCCAGCGCAGGCATGGCGGACTATGTGGACCTGCTTTGTGCCCATCATGGAGGACCGGAAACAGGAGCTTCGGCACGGGGGTCCTTTGTGCATGATCTGATGCGGGAACACGAGGTCGCTCTATTGCAACCTCTACTGGACGCGGTCAAAGACCGGAACGCTCTGCGCCTGATCGGACCGTCTGATGCCAGTCGGCGCGCACCGACGGTAGCGTTAAGTCTGAATAAGAAGGCCGAGCCTGTTGCTGCCGAGCTTTCCAAACACGGTATCATGGCAGGTGGCGGTGATTTCTACGCACATCGCCCTTTGCAAGCGATGGGCGTTGACGCAGAACAAGGGGTCTTGCGCCTTAGCTTTACACACTACACCAGTCGACAGGAAATTGATCAGCTTTTGGAGGCGCTTGACCGCGTTTTGTGATCCAGTTTCTGCGGCGCTTCGTAGTTCGAAGAAAACATGGGGCGGACATGGATTTTGATCATTCTCCGATCATTTTGTGGTTCAGGCGCGATCTTCGGTTAGGAGATCATCCGGCGCTGAGCGCGGCGGTGCAATCAGGTCGACCCATCGTGCCCGTATTTGTTCTAGATCATCAGGTTCAGACTTTGGGTGCCGCGCCGAAATGGCGCCTTGGTCTGGGCCTTGACGCTTTTGCCGGCAGGCTTGAGCAGCTTGGCAGCAAGTTGATACTGCGCCAGGGTCAAGCACTGGATGTTCTTTGTGAACTGGTCAGAGAAACTGGGGCAGGCTCCGTATTCTGGACGCGGGCTTATGATCCGGAGGCGATCAACAGGGATACCCAGATCAAGGCTGCTTTGACCGAACAGGGTATCCAGGCACAGTCTTTTGCTGGCCAACTTTTGTTTGAGCCTTGGACGATCGCCACCAAAACCGGCCAGCCGTTTCGGGTCTTCACTCCGATGTGGCGATCAGTGCAGGGGCGCGAAGTCTCTTTGCCCGAGCCCGCGCCCACGCGGCTTATGACGCCGAAAACCTGGCCTGCGTCCGATCAATTGTCTGATTGGCGACTGGATCGGGATATGCAGCGCGGGGCCGCAGTGGTCCGCCCGTTTGTCCGCCCGGGCGAAAACGCGGCGCTGGACCAGCTGGACGCGTTTCTGGAACGTATTGATCAGTATCGCGAACAGCGGGATCAACTAGATCAATCTGGAACCTCTGATCTTTCAGAATACCTTGCACTGGGCGAGATCGGGCCGCGTACAATCTGGCATCGGGTGCAAATCGCCGACCAAACCGGGGCGCATGGTGGTGAAGGCTATCTGCGTCAGCTTGTGTGGCGTGAGTTCGCATATCACTTAATGTACCACTGGCCGCATCTTCTGAGTGCCAATTGGAAGCCTGAATGGGACGCATTCCCTTGGAATACTGATCCCGACACGCCCGAAGTGCGCGCGTGGCGTCAGGCAAGAACCGGAATTCCGCTTGTCGATGCCGGTCTAAGACAAATGTATGTCACCGGACGCATGCACAATCGGGCTCGAATGATTGTCGCGAGTTATCTGACAAAGCATCTGATGACGCATTGGAAAATCGGCGCAGACTGGTTCGGGGATTGCCTGATCGACTGGGACCCAGCTGCAAATGCGATGGGATGGCAATGGGTGGCCGGTTGCGGCCCTGATGCCGCACCGTATTTCCGTATCTTCAATCCCGACACACAGCGCGAGCGGTTTGATCCAAACTCAGGTTATGTGCGTCGCTGGATTGCCGAGGGCCAATCCGAGCCGCCATCGACCGCGCTGGCCTATTTTGATGCCGTGCCGCGATCATGGGGGCTTTCTCGTGACCAGATGTATCCCGCACCTGTGGTGGGGCTGAAGGAAGGCCGCGCCCGTGCGTTGGGCGCGTATAATGCCGGAAAAGACCAGTAAGGAACTGAAAACTTGCCAGAAACCGAATCCCGTCCTAGCTTTGACCCGCAACCGCAGAGGGGAGAGCGGATGTTCCTGACGAGCACCGAAGGGCAGGAAAACCTGCCGAGATATTTTACACAAGTCTTCAAGATGTTGAAGAGGATGGAGCGCGGCCGACTTGACATCGCGCTGCCCGACGGCCGCATTTTCCGCGCGGATGCGCCCCAACCAGGCCCCGTGGCACATGTGGACATCCACGACCCGGACGTCTTTTCCCGGCTGGTGCGCGAGGGAGAGCTGGGCTTCTCGGACGGCTACCTTGAAGGCGATTGGAGCACACCGGACCTACGCAGTTTCATGGACCTCGTGCATCTGGGAACTGAGACGGTCTACGATGATTTTACCGGACAGTTTCTAGTGCGAGCCTATGAAAGACTGCGGTTCTGGTTGCATCGTAACAACCGGTCGCAGGCGAAAAAGAACATCTCGTATCACTATGATCTCGGCAATGACTTCTATGGCCTGTGGCTGGATGACACGATGACCTATTCCAGCGCCATATTTGAAACGGGTCAGGAAAGCCTCGAAAAGGCGCAAACTGCGAAATATGCCAGCCTGGTGGATGAAATGGGGGCCAAACCGGGGGATCATATCCTTGAGATCGGGTGCGGCTGGGGCGGGTTCGCCGAATATGCCGCGAAAGAGCGTGGGCTGCGCGTCACCGGGCTGACCATTAGCCAAGAGCAGTTGAAGTTTGCTAGAGAGCGAATTGAAAAAGCGGGACTTTCTGATCTCGTGGAGTTCAAGCTACAGGACTACCGCGATGAGCAGGGTCAATATGATGGAATTGCCTCGATCGAGATGTTCGAGGCAGTCGGTCAGAAATACTGGCCCGCATATTTCAACACGGTCCGTGATCGGTTGAAGCCTGGCGCCCATGCCACTTTGCAGATCATCACGGTCGCGGATCATCGCTGGGACATTTACAAGAACGGCGTTGATTTCATTCAGAAATATATCTTTCCCGGCGGGATGCTGCCAGCACCGTCTATCCTTAGAGATCAGATCGATCAGGCGGGGTTGACCGTTGTACGCTCAAAAGAGTTTGGCAAAAGCTACGATCTGACCCTGCGGCGCTGGTACGAGACCTTCAATGCCAAGTGGGATCAGATATCGGAGATGGGGTTTGATGAGCGTTTTCGCCGCATGTGGAATTATTATTTGACCGCATGTGGCGCAGCCTTTGACACCGGTAATTGTGATGTGACACAGATCACGATAGCCAAACCCAGTTGAAGAACGGAAAAATCGAATGCCTACAGCCTCACGTCTCGTCGCCGCGTTGTGTCTGCTGGTGATCGCGTTCCTTGTGACGGGCATGATCATCGACAACGGGGAAGAGGGTAAGGACTATGGTTATTTCACTTACGTGAACATAATCCTGGGTTGGATCTGTGGCTGGGTTGTCATGGGTAAACGTGCTGGCCGTGGCTGGACCGCGGCCGTCAACAACGGTTTGACCGGTGTTGCGGCACTGGTGTTCTGGGGGCTGTTCGTTCAGGGCACCTACGAGATGTTCAGTCAGGCGATGCGCCATCGGTTTGGTGGTCCGTTTGAGGCTCTGCTTGCCATCTTTCAGATCGGGATTGCCTATGGTGAACAGCTTCTGGCACCGGAAATCCTGCTTACGCTGGGTTTTGGTGCTGTTCTCAGCGGGATACTTACCGAAATTGCCTTTCGCCGCTGGCGTTAAATCTGATCTGCCAATTCGGGGCCTCTGCTTTGTCCAATCTGTTTTTCTATGGCACTTTGCGCCATGTCTCTTTGCTGGAACTCGTCATGGGTCGCAGCGCAGGCGATTTATCGGCGATGCAGGCTGTTTTGCCGGATCACGCCGTATACGCGGTTCAAGATCAACCCTTTCCAATGATTGTCACCGAAAAGGGCAGTAAGGCCAGTGGCATTCTGGTGCAGGGCCTAGGTGACGTCGAGCGTAGTCGATTGGCCTTCTATGAAGGCGGTTTCGAATATGAACTGCGCCCGGAGACAATCGTGACTGAGGATGGAAAAGAACATCAGGCCTTGGTGTTCTTTCCGGATACTGACATTTGGAAAAAAGGCGCACCGTGGGATCTTGAAACCTGGATCAGGGATTGGGGTGCGCTTTCGGTGTTCGCGGCAGACGAGGTGATGGCCCATTATGGAAGAGTCGATGCCTCGGACATCGTGCGCAGCTTTCCAGCCATAAGAACACGCGCCTGGGCCAGATTAGCGGCAAGACAACGTGGAGCGGGGGATGAGCGGAGCGTTGCGGATGACGTGATCGTTCATGACCGCAAGCGCGCCTATGTCAACTATTTTGGGATGGATGAAATTGAACTGCAGCATCGTCAGAATAACGGCGAGATGAGTCCGGTGCTGCATCGCAATGGATTGATGCAAGGGTCCGCTGTGGTCGTCCTACCTTATGATCCGGTGCGCGATACGGTGTTGCTGGTAGAGCAATTCCGCGCGCCCGTGTTCCTGATCGACGACCCCGAGCCGTGGATGTGGGAGCCTGTGGCTGGCATGATCGACCCGGGCGAAACACCTCAGCAGGCGGCCACCCGCGAGGCCATGGAAGAAGCGCAGATTTCACTATACCAACTGGAATATGCAGGTGGTGCCTATTCATCCAGCGGATCGTCAACAGAATATGTTTATCTCTATGTCGGTCTTGGGGATCTGACTAGTACGGTTGAAAGCGGTGGCCTCGCTTCCGAAGGTGAGGATATCCGCAGCAGAATTCTGCCGTTTGATGAATTCATGAGCATGGTAGATGCTCATGTTTTCAAGGATCTGCCGCTTCTAACTCTTGCTTATTGGTTGGCGCGGAACCGCGATCGACTGCGCGCTAAGTGATCCCTGCTTGTGATCGCGTCAGGGCACCTGTAAATCTGCTGCAATACCATATGACAAGAGGATGCCATGCGCATTGCACGAGACCTTGCCGACGCTGTCGGTAAAACACCTTTGATCCGGCTGCGTCGCGTCAGCGAAGAAACGGGATGCGAGATTCTCGGCAAGGCCGAATTCATGAACCCGGGTCAGTCCGTCAAAGACCGTGCTGCGTTGTTTATCATCCGCGATGCGATAGCGCGCGGTGATCTGAAACCCGGCGGCACGATTGTTGAGGGCACGGCCGGGAATACCGGCATCGGTCTGGCGCTGGTTGGTGCCTCGATGGGGTTCAAGACGGTGATCGTCATTCCTGAAACCCAATCCGAAGAGAAAAAGGATATGCTCCGCCTGGCGGGGGCTCAGCTTGTGCAGGTGCCTGCGGCGCCGTACCGTAATCCCAACAACTTTGTGCACTATTCGCGCCGTCTGGCCGAACAATTGGCTCAAACCGAACCAAATGGCGCGATTTGGGCCAATCAGTTCGACAATGTCGCCAACCGTCAGGCACATGTGGAAACCACTGGTCCCGAAATCTGGGAGCAGACCGGCGGTAAAGTCGATGGCTTCATCTGTGCCGTTGGATCGGGTGGTACTCTGGCCGGGGTGGCTGAAGCGTTGCAGCCCAAGGGTGTCAAGATCGGTTTGGCTGATCCGATGGGGGCGGGGCTCTATTCCTTCTACACTACGGGTGAGATCGCGATGGAGGGTGGTTCTATCGCAGAAGGTATCGGACAGGTGCGGATTACCAAGAACCTCGAAGGGTTCACCCCTGACCATTCCTGGCAGATTACCGATAGCGAAGCGCTGCCCTATATCTTCGATCTGCTGCGCGAAGAGGGTCTGGTGATGGGCGGGTCAACCGCGATCAACATAGCCGGTGCCGTCCGTTTGGCGAAAGAACTGGGGCCAGGGCACACCATTGTTACGATTTTGTGTGACTACGGCACCCGCTATCAATCCAAACTGTTCAATCCTGAATTCCTGCGTGAAAAGGAACTTCCCGTGCCCGATTGGATGACCGATGCGCCGCGCAGTATTCCTGGCGTGTTTGAGGACGTGTGATGCTGCAACAGGTCCGCCTGTGTCTGGTTCTGGTGCTATTCTGCCTGATTGGGTTGGGCGGGATCGCCTCTGCCCAACTTACTGATCGGCAGAGCGAGTATTATCAGGGCTGGGTCAGCACGGCGGATCGGGCGGAATCTGTTATTCGCGCGAACCGTGCATCCAATGCGGCATTAGAGAATTTGCGTTCGGAAATAAATGAGTATCGCGAAGACTTTAACAAAGCGCGGGGTGCCAACACCGATCGTATTCAGACGCTGGAAAGCCAACTCAAGGCGCTTGGCCCAAAGCCGGCTGAAGGGGAAAGCGAGGCTGAAGACATTGCCAAGCTGCGTGCGCAACTCGAAACACAACTGAACAGTTTGCGTGTTCCCCGCATCATCTCGGAAGAGGCTTTCAGTCGCGCGAATGGGCTGATCAGCGAAATTGATCGGATCGTCCGAGACCGACAAAAGAAAGAGATGCTGAAACGCGGGCCGTCGCCGCTCAACCCCGTCTATTGGGGACCAGCCTGGGTCGACATCAAAGAGGCGACGCACAGTCTTATTAACGAAACCATCGAAAACTTGCGCTCTGATGTGGTGCGTGAACAAATCCGCGAGCGCGGTCTTGGCATTCTCGTGCTGTTGGTTGTTTCAGCAGTTCTATTGCTGTTTGGGCGCAAATGGTCCGAGAAAGGCGGCGAATATCTCCGCTCGCTAGGAGGTAGCGGCAGCGGGGTCTGGACCTTTATTGTCTCGCTGTTGCGCATTCTATTGCCTTGGTTGGGCGTGTTGGCGTTGGTCACCGCCGTCGTGCTAACTGGCGTGCTGGGCCTGCGCGGTACACTTTTGTTCCAGCAAATCCCCTATTGGGCCGCGATTATCTTCTATTTTGATTGGATCGGCCGGCAGGTCTATCTGATGGGAGCGGCGCAGAACTTCCAAAGACTGTCCGCAGGCAAAATCAGAGAATTGCGGGTTTATATAGACCTGTTGGCGGTCATGCTTATTTTGCACGAGCTGGCGCAATTGTTCGAGCAGATCGAGAATATCTCTGACGCGACCCGCGCCGTTGTTGGCTTCCCGATCGTTGTGGTGTCTGCCCTTCTTCTGCTGCGTGTGCGTCAGGTCCGCCAATCAGAGCCTCAGCAAGAACAGACGGACCAGGAAGCTACCCGCCGTGGCGCAGGGTTCAGCCAATTGGTCGAGTTCCTGCGGCGCGCCTTGTTCATGCTTGGGATTGCGACTCCAATCCTGGGGGCTTTCGGATACATTAACGCTGCCGAAGCTATCGTATTTCCTGCCATCAAAACGCTGGTTCTGATTGCAGCTCTAGTGATCGTGCAGCGATTTATTGGTACGGTATATGGCTGGCTTTCGGGGCAGGGCGACGCCGCGCGCGATTCACTGTTTTCGGTTCTGGTCGGGTTCGCGCTTGCCATTCTGGCGTTGCCGATATTGGCGCTTTACTGGGGCGCGCGCCAGACGGACTTGCTTGAAGCTTGGTCGCGATTGTTGCTGGGGTTCGATATTGGCGGGGTTACGATTTCACCCAGTAACTTCCTGACTTTCGTTGCCATTTTCGCCATTGGATATACGCTGACCCGTTTGCTGCAAAGCGGGCTGCGCAATTCACTGCTGCCGAAGACCAGCATTGATCCCGGCGGGCAGAATGCCATCGTGTCGGGTACCGGATATGTCGGAATTTTTCTGGCGGCACTGATCGCCATCATGGTTGCCGGTTTTGACCTGTCCTCGCTTGCGATCGTGGCGGGTGCTTTGTCGGTCGGCATCGGTTTCGGTCTTCAGACCATTGTATCGAACTTTGTCTCAGGGATCATCCTGCTGGTTGAGCGCCCTATCTCCAAAGGTGACTGGATCGATGTGAACGGGATGATGGGATATGTGCGCGATATCTCAGTCCGGTCGACGCGGATCGAGACGTTCGACCGGACGGATGTGATCGTTCCAAACTCGGACCTGATCAGTGGGGTGGTTACGAATTACACCCGGGGCAATACGATTGGCCGAGTGATCGTGCCTGTAGGCGTCGCCTATGGTACCGATACCCGCAAGGTCGAAACTATTCTGGGCGAGATCGCAAACGGGCACCCGATGGTTCTGGCCAATCCCGCGCCCAGCGTAGTGTTCCAGGGCTTCGGTGCAGACTCGTTGGATTTCGAAATCCGCGCAATCCTGCGGGATGTGAATTGGGTGCTGTCTGTCAAATCCGACATGAACCACGAGATCAATCGCCGGTTCGTTGAGGAAGGCATCGAGATCCCGTTTGCGCAGCGTGACCTGTGGCTCCGTAACCCTGAGGTGCTGACGGGTCAGTCCGATCCGTCCAATGATGCTTCTGCCGTGGATGACGACCTATCACCCCATGCGCCATCGACAAAACCAGTGGACATGACAGCAGACGATCTGGACGCGGCAGGGGATCAGGACGGCGAGGGCGACAACCACTGAGCGTGATGCGATCGGCATTTTCCCGCAAATGGTTATCGGACTGTTTCATTTTGATGTAGTCTAAAGTCATTTGCAGGAGGAATTTTGATGGTTACATTTTCACACAGCCTCGCGCGTATTGCCGTCTGGAATCTGGCTGGCTTCAATCCAGTAAACACAAGTCTGGGTATTCCGGCCAGCAGTGACCGGGTCACCCATCAAATCGAAGGGCTGGCCCTGCTGGACGCCGAACTGATCACTCTGGTCGAGGTCAGCCCCATCGAACATATCGATCGGTTGGCCTTGGGTCTGGCCGATAAGGGGCTGGACTATCAGGTCAAGATCCTGCCGCAGCCCAACGGCAATATCCATATCGGGTTTCTGCACAAACCGGGGGTCTCGGTGACAGGTTTGCAGCTGATCGACGGCTCGGAAGGTGACGATCCCGGCGGACGTCAGGCCCTGATCGCCGATGTCGAGGTCGGCAAATTCAAGGCCAAGCTGATCGCTGTGCATCTTAAATCCGGACGAGACCGGCCCGAGCAGCAGATACGTGACAGCCAATGCAGGATTATCGGAGACAAGATCGCCGAGATCCGCTCGACCCCCGGTCTGACACAGCGCACGATCCTTCTGATGGGTGATTTCAACATGATCCCCGGTCAGGACGTCAGCAATTTCCACCATCTTGGTGGGGATGACATGATGGACTTTGTTTCGTGCTGGGATCTACAAGACCGATTTTCGCATATTCTGGATAGGGGTCGCGCCAATTTACTGGACGGTTTTGCCGTATCACGCACTTATTCCACCGATTATATCCGCGGCAGCTTGCGACTGTTTCCTATGCACTGGACCATGAATATGGGGCGCGAGGCGTTCAAGGATGAGGTGTCGGATCATCTGCCATTTGTCGCCAGCTTTCGTATTTTCTGACCCGTCCATTTTTGCGAAAGGGGCCTTGCGCTCGGTTCAGAAATTCGCATAAGTCACCTCTACCGGAGAGGTGGCCGAGTGGTCGAAGGCGCACGCCTGGAAAGTGTGTAGGCGGGAAACCGTCTCCAGGGTTCGAATCCCTGTCTCTCCGCCATATGCCCTATGTAATCTGAGTTGCCTTGCGGTCTATGCGAGACTGTTTTGTGCAGGGCTTTCAATGTGAAGTGTCGTGCACAATGCACCGGATTGATGAGATTTGACTCAATCTGACAACAAGGCGATGACTTGATCGGTTTCGGGTCTTCGTCGCGATGCCACTGGCACTTGAACAGCTAGAGCACGCCCTGTCGCGCAGGATTGCGCGTGGGCCGTTACGAGTGCACCAGATTTCAATGGCTCTTCGAGTAAGCATAGGTGCCCCATTAGCACGCCAGCTGCGGCCTTGGCCTCTTCCACGGCAAGGCTGTAAAGCGAAAACTGCGGGCCAGTTTTGACATCTGGGACCTCACAACCTGTGCTTCGCGACCATGTGGACCAATCGCTGCTCCAAGTCTGATCGTGCAACAAGGGAGTGCCTTGAAACCCGTTGTTGCCGGTTAACTGATCCAGCAGAGCAGGGGCGCAAACCGGTTGGGTTTCATCCTCGCACAGCACAATTTGGTCAGGTGCTTCGTCCAAGGTCGCGAAGAAGATCGCCAAATCGAACATCTCACGCGAAAGGCTGGGTGGTGTTTCCAGCGCCGTGACCGAAAAATTGATATGTGGAAAACACTCTCTGATCCGGCGTAATCGTTTGGGCAACCAGAGTTGGGCAACAGCAGGCAAGGCGGCGATGTGAAAATCGGCATTTGGCTTGAGGTTCCGAAGGGCCCGAGCGGCATCGCCCATCTGATCAAAGGCTGTGGTGAAGACCGCGACAAGTGATTGACCTTGGGGCGTCAGTTCCACCCCTTGGGCGTTGCGGCGAAACAGCGGCGCACCTGCCCAACCCTCCAGCGCCTTTACATGTTGTGAGATCGCACCCGGAGAAACGTTCAGCTCTTCCGCCGCCGCGACAAAGCTGACGTGACGCGCCGCGGCCTCGAACGCCCTCATTGCATTCAGCGGAGGTCCCTTGGGGCGTTTGGGGGAGACACTCATTGATCTAGCCTTAGTTTTTCTACGCCAAGAAATAACAATTCTGCTTTGCGGTGTCACGCGAAAGCCGCCAAACTGCAAAAAACAGGAGGATGTCAGATGACACTTGTACAAAGAGATTGGGTGCCTGCCGCAAGCGAAACTCTGATCCAGGACATCGCGACAAAGGCCGCATCGTTGTCGTCTGGCGATCTTCTGGCCCGGATCGAGCATCTGGCGGACGAAAACCGCCGCATTCACGAAAAAGAGTGCTTTAACCTCAACCCGGCGACAAATGTCATGAACCCGAGGGCCGAGGCGCTATTGTCTTCGGGCATTGGATCCAGACCATCGCTGGGATACCCCGGTGACAAATATGAAATGGGACTGGAGGCGATCGAAGAGATCGAAGTTATCGCCGCAGAACTATGTGCCGATGTCTTTGATGCGCAGTTCGCCGAGGTTCGCGTGCCCTCGGGGGCCATTGCCAACCTCTATGGCTTTATGGCGACCTGCAAACCCGGAGATACGATCATCGCTCCGCCCGCGTCGATTGGTGGCCACGTGACGCACCACCTGGCGGGGTGTGCCGGTCTGTTTGGTCTGCGCACTATTGAGGCCCCCGTCAACGCAGATGGGTATACCGTTGATCTGGACCGGTTGAGAGCATTGGCGAAAGCCGAACGCCCCAAGCTAATCACGATAGGCGGCAGTCTGAACCTGTTTGAGCATCCTGTGGCCGAAGTGCGTGCCATAGCGGATGAAATCGGCGCAAAGGTCATGTTCGACGCCGCCCACCAGTGCGGGATCATCGCCGGGCATGCGTGGTCCAACCCGCTGAAGGAGGGTGCGCATTTCATGACCATGAGTACCTACAAAAGCCTTGGCGGACCGGCCGGGGGGCTGATTGTGTCAAACGATGCGGAAATCGCCAAGGCGCTGGATACAATTGCTTTCCCCGGCATGACAGCCAACTTTGATGCAGCCAAAACGGCTGCACTTGCCGTCACCATGCTGGATTGGAAAGAGTTCGGATCAGCCTATGCAGATGAAATGATTGCGATGTCCAAAGCACTTGCTGCCGCGTTGGATGCGCAAGGTGTTCCGGTCTTCGCGGGTGGAGAGGGTTTCACCAATTCTCATCAATTCGCGGTACTGGCAGCGCCGTATGGTGGGGGTCAGACTGCCTCCAAACTGCTTCGAAAATCCGGGTTTCTGGCATGTGGCATCGGATTGCCAGTTGAGCCGGTGGAAGGCGACATGAATGGCCTACGGATCGGCACGCCCGAGCTGGTCCGGTGGGGTATGACAGCAGGAGATGCAGAGCGTCTGGCAGAACTGATCCGACGTGGCTTGGGCGGTGAATCCGTTCTATCCGAGGTATCTGGATGGCGCAGTGAGTTCGATAGGTTGCATTTTGTGATTTGAACCAGTTGCGGCCAATCAGGGCTCAGGCCCTGATTGGTCGCTCGATCAGAAACGCGGTTTAGCCGTTATCCGCTTCTTTCAGACCTTCGATCTGAAGGTCGAAACCTTCCTGAATGTGGCTGGTGAAAGTTTCCAGCGCTTCGGTGACATCACCCGTCGCAATCGCGTCAACGAGCGTCAGGTGGTTTCCGAGCGATTTGGAGATATCGACGTTTTCAATCGCCGAAAACAGATGGAACGCCATTGCTTTGCCCCAAATCATATCGAACATGTCGATCAGAAATTTGTTGCCCGCCTCAACCATGAAGGCACGGTGAATGCGCCGGTTTGCGATAAAGTAGTCTCGGGTCGTCGGCTGACTCAGATCTTCTTCGCGACGAATGAGTTCACGCAATCGATCCAGCACCTCTGGTTCAGCGTGTACCGCAAGTATGCGCGCGGCTTGTCCTTCGATGGCTGCACGTGCCTGGTATAGTTGCCGCACCTCGGTCTGGTCCATGCGCGCCAGTCGAAATCCGCCGCTGGCGGCCACTTCCAACACGCCTTCAGTCTCCAACCGCATGAGCGCTTCGCGTACAGGCGTCCTGCTGATGTTCAACTCGGCGGCCAACTTTTCCTGCACTAGCCGATCTTCACCGGTGATCTCGCGACTCATGATGGCTTCGACCAGTTGGTCATAGACCTCGTCCGCCAGGCGTCTGCGCTGTGTTTTGATTTGTTTCAGAGCCACTCGGAGCCTCTCTTTCTGTCCTTCATGAATTCTGTATTCAATAAAACAACTGCTGCCAAGGCGAATGGGGTTGCTATTGTTCGTGTACTGTATACAGTATACAGGAAAGAATGAACAGGGAGCTCTTCATGTGTGGAATTGCTGGTAGAATACTGGCCGCGCCCGGGAAGGTTGGGGCGGATCTTGTTGACCTGATGGATGCGCAGGAACATCGAGGCGCCGACAGCACTGGCTTCGCCGTTTATGGTTTGCCACGAGAAACGGGATACGTTTTACGCGGAATGGGATTCGACAAGTCTCAACAGGATGCGGATCTCTCCGCGTTTGAAACGATATTGCGTGAACACGGAAGCAGCTTTCTGTCTGACCCCCAAATCGTAACGGACCAAAGTCGTCACTATTGCTTTCGGATGGAAATTTCAGACCCAAGGAATCTTCAAGCCTGGGTCGCGGACGCGGATGAGCTGACAGACCGCATTGAAGTTCAATCCTGCGGCCGCAGTCTTGAGATCATCAAGGATATTGGTGGTGCCGAAGCCGTGGCAGAAAAGCACGGCGTTCGCGATATGATAGGAACACATGGGCTGGGGCATGCACGGCTTGCTACGGAAAGTTCGGTATTGCCTAACGCATCGCATCCGTTCTGGGCGCGCCCATTTTCGGATGTCGCGATCGTACATAACGGGCAGATCACCGATTACTTCACCTGGCGCGATAAGCTGACCCGAATGGGTTATCGGTTCTTGACTGAGAATGACAGCGAGTTGATTGCCGTCTGGGTCAGCGACCAGATGAAGGCGGGCCTGACCATGGAGCAGGCGCTAAAGAAGTCCATTACCTCTATCGATGGTGTGTTTACCTACATGATCGCAACGCCAAACGGGATTGGGTTTGCCAAAGACCGATTTGCAATGAAGCCTCTGGTCGTCGTCAACCGCAATGGCGATCTGGCGGCTGCGACCGAAGAACAAGCGGTCCGCCGGGTGATGACCGAGGAATGCGATGTGATCAACTACGACGGCCCGTCGCTGACCGGTATCTGGGGCGTCGGAAACCGGAGTTTGGCGGCATGAATGAGGTGGCTGTAAAGATGGATGAGATCGTCATCGAAGTCGGCAAGCGACATATCCGCGAGGTCAATCGTGAGATAATGGAAGCCTGCACAATGGGTCGGCCGATCCGCGTGGTAGATACGCTGTCTCGTCATAATTTGGGCGTGGGTCTGCCAGACAATGTGGATATCACTTTCGAGGGGTCGGTTGGTTATTACTGCGGCGGTCTCAATACCGGGGCGAAAATCACTATCGAACGCAACTGCGGCTGGGCCGTTGGCGAAGGTATGGCCAAAGGGCACATCACTGTCGGTGGCTATGCCGGTATGTCCTGTGGTGCTGCGATGATCGGCGGCACGATCCATGTCAAAGGCGATGCGGGGCCACGGGTGGGCGTTGCGATGAAAGGTGGAAACATCGTCGTCGAAGGAAAGATTGGCTATCAGTCCGGCTTCATGGCGCATTCCGGTCGGATAATAGCGCTTGGCGGTGCGGGTGAATCCTGTGCTGATGCGCTCTGGGAAGGCGAAGTCTGGGTAGCTGGCGAGGTCGACAGCCTGGGTGTGGATGTCGACGTGATCGAACCGACTGCTGAAGAAGTGGCCGAGGTCGATGCGATCCTCGACCCGCTCGGGCTTGTCGACAGTTCGCGAAATTGGCGCAAAATGGTTTCGGGCCAGCGTCTTTGGTATTTTGAAAGCAGGGACGCAAGCGCATGGCTCATGATCTGAGTAAACCTTACGAATATCCGTTCGACGTTGCCTCGGAAGAGGAAATCAGGTTCCGCGATGCGGGAGCGATCGACGGCCGCCCGGCTGGCGTTCCTTCGTCGTATGACGAAGGAGGTTCGACCCGCTGGACACCCGAGGCGATCTCGGAAGTTCACGCGCTGGCGCAGCTTGGGCGCTATCAGGTACGTGGATACAACACGTTCAACAAGCAATTGCCGACTTTTGATGATCTGACATTCGTTCCTGCAACGATGACCCGTCTGCCGCTGGAAGGCTATCGCGAGAATTGCGATACGACGACCGTTCTGGGTGGAGGGCGCGGCCTTGTGGAGCGCCCGCTTGAATTGAAGATCCCGATCTACATCGCTTCAATGTCCTTTGGTGCTTTGTCGGCATCGGCCAAGGCATCGCTGGGTTATGGGGCCTCGAAAGTAGGAACCATGACTTGCACGGGTGAGGGTGGCATGCTGGAAGAGGAGCGCGAAGCCTCCCAACGCCTGCTCTATCAGATGTCACCCGCGCGGTATGGTGTGGATCTGGATCATCTGCGCCGCGCGGATGCCTTGGAACTTGTCGTGGGGCAGGGTGCGAAACCCGGAACCGGGGGTCTGTTGCTGGGCATGAAGGTCAGCCCGCGCGTCAGCCAGATGCGAACTTTGCCCGAAGGTGTGGATCAGCGATCTACGATCCGCCATCCCGATTTTCTCGGCGCTGATGATTTGGCAGTGAAGATTGAGGAATTGCGCATCGCCACCAACTATCAGGTGCCGATCTTCATCAAGATGGGTGCGACACGTCCCCGGTTTGACGTGGCAGTTGCCGCCAAAGCGGGTGCCGATGTTGTAGTAGTTGATGGTGCCGAAGGTGGCACCGGTGCGTCTCCGGAGCTGTTGTTAAACCATACCGGTATCCCAACGATGAGCGCTATTCGCGCTGCGCGTGAAGCATTGGACGAATGCGGCATGACCGGCAAAGTCTCTCTCGTGGCTGCCGGTGGCATTCGGTCCGGTGTGGACGCGGCGAAGTGTCTGGCCCTCGGTGCTGACGCTGTGATGATCGGCAACGCGGCCATGGTTGCGCTAGGGTGCAACAGTCCGCGCTATCTCGAAGATTACGCGGCGTTGGGAACCTCGCCGGGCGCCTGCCACCATTGTCACACAGGTCGCTGCCCGGTCGGGATTGCGACGCAGGATGAAAGTCTCGAAGCTCGTATGAACCCGAATGCAGGCGCAGAGCGCATTGCGCGCTATTTGACGGCCATGACCATGGAGATTACAGCGCTAGCGAAAGCCTGCGGAAAGTCCTCGGTACACAACCTGGAAACTGAAGACCTGCGCGCGCTTAGTTTTCAAGCGTCAGCTTTTACAGGGGTGAAAATGGCTGGAATTGACAGGGCTTACGACTGGTGAAAATCGCAGTTCTTGAGTTGACTAGCCATCCGCTGCCATTGTTGGAGGGAATGCCGCGGACTTCACAGCAGATTCGGGAGTGGATCGCCCCACACCTACCGGAAGCCGAGTTCGTAGTAATCGGGGTTGTTGATGGAGAACCGCTCCCGGACGAGAGCGATTTCGACGGTGCTATAGTCGGCGGATCTGAATTTGGCGTTTATGATGACACGGATTGGATGCAGCCGCTACGTGCCTTCCTGGACCGTTGTCGAGAAATCCGAAAACCAGTCTTTGGTATCTGTTTCGGTCATCAGATCATGGCTGACGTCTATGGTGGTCAGGCCGAGAAAGCCGAGGTAGGCAATGTCGTTGGCGCACGGCCCTTCGACTATGGCGGAGATAGCGTGGATGCATATGTCTGGCATCAGGATCAGGTAACAAGCATTCCGGACTCGGCTCGGGTGACCGGATCAGCGGGCCACTGTCCAGTTGGTGCACTGGATTATGATTTTCCTGCCCGCTCTGTTCAGTTTCATCCCGAATACAAGGCGCATCATTTGCGCGATCTGTTCACCAGAGGTCGAGAGGTGCTTTTGTCAGCTACGGAGGCGGATGATGGGATGTCCTCGATCAACGCGGCAAAGGTGCCGGACGATATTGCAGCGCTTCAAGCAGTAGAGCTTTTTCGCGGTGCATACGTCCCTGAACAATAAGCGTTTGAGCGAACGGCTCTTGATCCTAATCAAGTCCAGCCAAGCCGCATTTTGTATACTGTATACGCAATCGGTTGGGAGATTTGGCAATGACGGGATACAAGGATTTCTTTGAGAGGATTGCGCGGATTGTGAATGCTCCACGCGAGGGAAGTATCAGCGATCTGGAGCTATCGGATCTCGGCCTGTCCCGCGCTGACTTGGCCATGTTGCGCTCTGGCGCGCCCAACGCGCGAGAGCGTATACTCTCGATGGCTAGTCAGTTTGGCCTGAGTGAAGATGATCTTAATGCCCATCCTGAGCTTGGCCTTGAGTTGGCGGAAAAATGTGGACATTGTCGCCAAGCAAAGACCTGCCGAGATGCAATTCGATCAGGCGTTCGCCTGCCTCAGGAAAAGTGCCCGAATTCAGGACTCTATGCGGCGCTTTCAGAAGGTTAACGCCCGCTTGGACTTTCTTTTGGGCTCAGTTTTCTTCGACCAGTGATCTTGAAACGATCAGCCGTTCCGAAATCCTTCATTCCAACACCTGCCGCAAATTCTGCAAAAACCGGCGCGTGTTTGAACAGATGTCCCGAGCAGCCTCCGGCGAACAGCACGTTTTCATGCTCGGGGTGCCAGTCGACAATAAAGTGCGTGTCTGGCGTCAGGATGATTTGGTTGAATTTGGAATCCACGACCCGCTCACCCTCAAGGCCCGGAAGACGATGACGGATATAGCTGCGAGTGCGTCCTAGCGTTTCCTGTCGGATTAGCCTTTCGTCATTGTCCAGATCGATCTTGTCCGGGATGACGACTGCCGCTTTTACCCCTGAACCCTCGGAGGAGGGCAGCCCGAATGAGCCCTGACCATGATCGATCCAGCAGGGCATTCGGCTCATATCGAACTCCTCGGACCCATCTGGCGTTGAGGTATAGAGGACATTCACACCAACCACCGTCGATATCGGCTTGATCGTCCTGGGGAACATGTCCGCCATCCAGGGGCCGGTTGAGACAATGATAAGATCAGCCTCAAGCGGCTTTCCATCCAGCATTGGGCGCTCTGATCCATCGGTGGTCACGCGACCGCGCTGTACGATCCCGCCCGCTCGACGAAACAGCTCAAGCCCGGTCAGGACACAGCGATGCGCCATCAGCATTCCGGCTTCGGGTTCGAACAGGGCGTATTCGATGTCAGGAACGCGAAACTGCGGAAATCGCGATTCGATGTCCTGCCGCCCGAACTTGTAGTAGGGCACACCAACGCGGTCGAAGGTTTCGGCTGTGGCGTTCTCCCAGTCGCAATGACCGCCTGTTGCAAGAATCAGCGCACCGCATTCATACATCAGGTTCTGGCCGCTCTCGGCTTGCAGTTCCAGCCAGCGCAGGCGGCTTTCGCGGGCCCAACGTGTATAGAACTCATCCCGCCCGGAAATCGCACGGATGACACGGTTGTAATCCGTTGAAGATGCACGGGAATGTCCCGGTTCCCAGCGATCTATCAAAGTCACTGCCTCACCACGTCGTTGCAGTGTAAGCGCCGTCATGACGCCGACGATGCCGCCTCCGACAACGATGACCGAGTTCTTGGACATGATGCAGATTTTCCTTGTTTATCGATTGTCTTTGTGAATACTGTATACAGAATACAACAATTATAAAGCCAAAAAACAGGGAGAGCGCATCAATGAGTTCGGGATTTGATCTGCCCGAAGGCACGCACACCGTCATACTTGGTGTGGGTGACCTCAACGGCATCATGCGTGGCAAGCGCATTCCGGCCAGCCACTGGGACCACGTCTGCAAAAGCGGCAATGCGCTGTCGATTGCATTGATGGCGATCGATATGACGTGCGACGTCTGGGATACGCCTTATGTCAATTTCGACAACGGCTACCCCGATATGCACGTCTTCCCAATGACCCAGCCCGTCGCTGTGCCGTGGGAGCCAGGCGTCGCTGTTTGCTTTGGTCGGGCGGAAGGTATGGATCACAAGCCTGTTCCGATCGATCCGCGTCAGGCGTTGGTGCGTCAAGTTGAACGGGCCCGCGAAATGGGGTTCGAGGTCAATGTCGGCACTGAACTTGAATTCTATCTACTGGATCCGGAGACCGGACAGCCGCGCGATAGCGGGATTCAGGTCTACGGTCTGGGCCGCGCCGCGCGTATGGAGCACATCGTTGGACCGATCCGTCAGCAGATCAACGAGTGCGGTATCCCAATCGAGCAATCGAACCCCGAATACGCTGCGGGTCAGATTGAGGTGAATATCCGTTACGGCGAAGCGCTGGCAGCGGCAGATCGTGTCGTCTTGTTTAAGTCGCTGATCCGCCAGCTGGGCATCGCCCACGGCTATCTGGCAACCTTCATGCCAAAACCGTTCTTCGATCAGTCCGGCAACGGCTTCCACACACACTACTCGCTTTGGAAAGACGGCAAGAATGTCTTTGCCGACAACGGCAAGATAAACGATACCGGCAAATCCTTCATCGCCGGGCTGCAACAACGCATGTGCGAAACGGCAATCTGTGGCAGTGGCACCGTCAATGGTTATCGACGCCGTCAGCCTTATACTTTCTGCCCGATCAACACGAGCTGGGGTTATGACAACCGAACCGTTGGTATTCGGGTCATTGAAGGATCCGACAGCGCGGTGCGCGTGGAAAAACGCGATGCTGGTGCGGATGCCAACCCCTACCTTCTGTTGGCTGCTGAGATTGCAGCGGGGCTGGACGGGATCGAGCAGGGCCTGGCTCCGTCAGAACCGACGACCGGCAACGGTTACGAAGAAGGGATCGGCGATCCGATCCCGACCGACTTGCCAACGGCGATCGAACTGGCGCGAGGATCCGAATGGCTTCGCGATCTCATGGGCGAAATGCTGTGGGAGTTGGTATTGCAACAGGCCGAGCGCGAGCTTGAATTCTTCAATCAACAGGTCACTCCGGTTGAGTTGGACCGTTTCCTGAGGACTTTCTGATGCATTTGGGCAAGGTCGCCGGGACCGTCACAGCCACGGCCAAAGACGCAAAACTGGTCGGTACGAAACTGCTGGTGACGGATTTGGTCGATAGCAAAGGCAAGGTGATCGAACCGGCGCGGGTCGCCGTCGACACCTGCGGTGCCGGGGTGGGGGATACGGTTCTGCTGGTCAACGGCTCGGCGGCGCGTATGGCCGCCGGTCTGTCCACCGCGCCCGTCGATCTGGCGATCATCGCGATTGTGGATCGCGTGTCCACGACCTGAACCAAGAACACCAAACATCTAAATTTCTTTGGAGGAACTAAAAATGGCGAAACCAGTGGCGGGGCAAATGGCCCTGGGCATGATCGAAACGCGCGGACTGGTCGGCGCGATCGAAGCGGCAGATGCGATGGTCAAGGCGGCCAGCGTTTCGATTGTCGGCCAAACCAAGGCTGGCGGAGGCCTAGTCACCACCCTTGTGCGTGGTGAAGTCGGCGCAGTCAAAGCCGCCGCGGATGCAGGTGCGACAGCGGCAAATAAAGTTGGTGAAGTCGTATCCGTCCACGTGATCGCGCGCCCACATGATGAACTTGAGGCCATAATCGACAGCCTTGGTGCTGGCTCTGCGGCTTAATCCGTCTGTCTTGAGGAGACGCTATGTCAGCCGGTTTCGAGGAATTCACACGTGCAGCGACACGTGGCTCAACCCGGGGTGCACCTGAACATCCCAAGCTCGACCGAATATCGGTGTTGGGCGGCGGGGCTGATGCGCGCCTGTTGGCCGCTCTTTGTCTTGCCGAAGGGGCTGAAGTCACCTTGTTTTCGGCCTATGGGGCCGAACTGTCGCTGTTGGCCCAGTCCTCAGGCATCTCGCTTCGCGGTGAAGGTCCGGTCGGGACCTATCAAGTCGATCGGGATGGGCCGTCGGTGCGCACAACCGCTGAGCTGGATGCAGCGGTGCGCGATGCACAGGTGATATTCCTGACCGGACCGCTTCACAAACAGCGCACGTATGCGATGGTGCTGGCCGATCACCTCAGCGACGGGCAAATCTTGGTCCTTGCGCCGGGACGATCTCTCGGGGCTGTGGAAACAGCCTGGTTGTTGCGGATCGGAGGCTGCGCGGCGGACGTCACGCTGGTTGAGGTTCAGGGTCTGCCATACTGGTTCCGTTCCGAGGGCGCAGCTTTGACGCTTTCGCAGGCGGCACCGATGGCTGCGGCAACCTTGCCGCGCGGTCGGGAAGAGGTTCTGGACGCCGTGTCCGCCTATTTGTCCAACGTTCAGGTGGTCGACTCGGTTTTGTCGTGCGGCTTCAACGATCTGTCGGCCGCAGTCGAGATACCTGCGCTGATCCTCGGCGGTGCCGCAATGGGGACAGGTGGTCCTGGCATTCCAATGGGTGGTGTTCCGCTTGAGGATAACCAGACGTTTGCGTCTCTGATTGGTCCGGACCAGACAGATGTCATTCAGGGTCTTGCAGACGAACGGCGACGCATTGCTGCTGCGTTTGGAGTTCGTAATCTGCCGGAGACAGGGCGGTGGATATCCACTTTTGCCGGCGCCGAACGTGGCTCGGGCGCGCGTCCGATCCCGGATCAACAAACGTCGCGCGGTATGATGCGGGATGGCGTGTTGGGCTCGCTTGTACCTTTGGTCTCAGCGGGTGAGCTTGCGGGTATCCCGAGCCCGCTGACGAACAGCCTGATCGCGATGTCCGACCGAATTTTGGGGGCGGATGTGGCTGCCGCCGGACGGCGCCTCGAAGCAATAGGGGTTTCAGCGGGCGACGTTGATCAAGCGCGCCGTATCTTTGACACCATCGTCACCGGAGCTTCTTGATGGATGCAGATCTGAAATCAATCGCCGCCGCACGGCGTGCCGCAGATAGCGCTTTCGAGGCTTATCGCGCCTTTCTGGGCACCGACCCGGCGCAGGTAGACGCAATAGTCGACGCCATGGCGCGCGCCATCGAGCCCGAGGCCGAACGGCTGGGGCAAATGGCCGTCGAGGAAACCGGATATGGGAATGTGCCGGACAAGCGCGTCAAGAACCTGTTCAACGCGCTTTCAGTCGCGGATTATCTAAGAGATGTGACAACGCTGGGATTGCTTTGGCGCGATGATGCGACAAAGATCGCAGCCTTCGGTGAACCGATGGGCGTTGTGGCAGCTCTGATCCCGGTGACGAACCCCACTTCAACCATCATCTACAAAGTGCTTTCTGCGGTGAAGGCAGGCAATGCGATCGTGTGTGCGCCGCATCCGCGTGGTGTGAGTTGTGGCATCGAAACGGTGCGAATTATGGCGCGCGTGGCTGAACAAATGGGTGCGCCCACGGGTCTAATCCAATGTCTGGATTCCGTGACAATTCAGGGCACAGCCGAGTTGATGAAACATCGCCGTACCTCGGTTGTGATGGCAACCGGTGGTCCTGCCATGGTCAAAGCGGCGTATTCCAGCGGCAAACCCACGCTCGCGGTCGGTGCGGGCAACGTGCCGTGTTACGTACACAAGTCGAAAGCACGCGATCTGGCGGAAGTCGCCGAGATGATCGTGACGTCGAAGAGCTTTGACTACGGGACCGCCTGCGTCAGTGAGCAGGCCGTCGTCGCTGATCCTGAGATCGCACGTGATTTGCGCCACGAGCTTAAATTGAAAGGTGCCTATTTCTGCACACCGGCCGAAGCGGATCGTCTTGCCGGGGTGATCTTCAAAGGCGTGCAGGCCATGGACCCTGAGAAGGTGGGGCAAAGCCCGCAGGCGCTGGCGGATTCTGCCGGTTTTTCCATCCCACCACGCACCCGGTGCCTTGTTTCGGAAGAGACAGAAGTAGGTTGGCAGCGCCCGCTGTCTGCAGAAAAGCTGAACCCCGTTCTAGCGTTCTACGCGGCGAAATCCACAGACCATGGGATCGAGCTGGCGCAATCCATCGCCAAGTTCGAAGGGTGGGGTCATTCCTCGGTCATCCATTCGGACGACCCTGAGATCGTGGCCCGTTTTGCCACCGTGCCGACGGGTCGGGTACTGGTGAATACACCGGGCATCATGGGCGGTATGGGATATTCGACTGATCTGGAACCATCCTTCATGCTGGGCACCGGCACGTGGTCCGGTTCGATCACTTCGGACAATGTGACGGCCCTGCATCTCATCAACATCAAACGGGTAGCCTATGAAAGCAGACCCTGGCGCGACATTTACGAGGAGTATGGCGCATGAGCGAGATTACCATCCGGGCGCTGATGCAGATCGACAACCTGCAACCAAAATTCGCCGCCTATAACGGTGCGACGGTGCAAGGGTCGGTGCCCTTGTCCGGGGATACGGTTTTGATCGGAGAGTTTGCGCCGGGTAACGGAGTATTCTCGCTGATCGACCGGGCGCTCAAGGCATCTTCGGTTGAGGCGACAACACAGATGGTCGAGCGCGAGTTCGGGTTTTTTATCTTGCGGTCTCCGTCGAATGCGGAGGTGTCCGCCGCGCGCGATGCGATGCTGGCCGAGCTCGGCGCAACAATGTCTGACCGGTTGAAACCGGCGATCAGTTCCACGCAGATTATCACCAGCGTCGAACCCTATCAGGCGCAACTGCTGAACAAATGGCGCAAGGGGGCTCTGATCGTTCCAGGGCAGACGTTGGGCATCGTCGAATGTGCCCCGGCTGCTTATATCTCGATTGCCGCGAATGAAGCGGAGAAGGCAGCAGAGATCGATATTGTCGAAGTGCGCGCCGTGGGGCGATTTGGCCGCCTGTTCATCTCGGGGTCTGAAAACTCGGTCAAGACCGCCGTCGAGGCCGCAACCCGCGCGATAGAGGCGGTGGACGGGCGAGCCAACTGATGGCAGCGCCGCGCGTTATAGGTTCAGAGGCGGTTGAAGATGCCCGCCGTCGCGGTCGGATCGTGTTTGAAGTCCTGCCCGACGATATCGTGACGGCCTTGGCACGCGAAACTGCCGAGCGTGTTGGCATAAAGCTTGTCGACGGACCGCTGGAAAAGCCACAACCAACGCGTACAGACGCTGCTATTTCAATGCAGCGGGTGTTGTATCGCCGCTCGCCAAAATGGGTTGCTCCGGTGCGTGCGAAACACAAGGCCCGAAGGCTTGGCAAACTTGCCATGATCGGGGCAGGGGGCGTCGGGGGCAATGTGGCGCATCTGGCGGCGATGCAGGATATCGCGGATGAGATCGCGCTGATCGATATTGCGCCCGGAATGGCCGCTGCTACGGCGTTGGATCTGAACCACACGTCAGGCATTACCGGCGCACGGGCACGATGTGTTGGTGGCGAGTCGCTGGACCTTGTGTCAGGGGCTGAGGTGGTCGTGGTAACCGCAGGCCGTGCCCGGCGTCCGGGTATGAGCCGCGCGGATCTGATCGACGTGAATGCGCGCGTGATCCGCCAGGCCGCTGAGGCCATACGCTCCGCTGCGCCTGATTCCATCGTCATCGTGGTGACCAATCCGCTTGACGAAATGACCGTAGAAATGCTGCGCGCAACCGGGTTCCCTCGTGAAAGAGTGCTGGGCATGGCCGGTACTCTGGACAGCAGCCGGTTTCGCAACGCCCTTGCTATGGCTGCGGGAGTAGCGCCCGCTGATGTCGAGGCCTTCACGCTCGGAAGCCACGGGGACGAGATGGCGCCAATCCCAAGCCGGGCCAAAATTAAGGGCAGGGCATTGGATGTGTTTTTATCGCCTGATCAGATTGAGGCTTGCGTTCAGGACGCCGTGACCGGCGGTGGGCAGGTAGTTGCCCTGAAGAAATCCGGTTCCGCAACCATAGCACCGGCGCACGCGTCGATCGAGTTGATCGACCATATCCGGGGCGCACGCACCGGCCCGGTTCCGGTCTCGGTCATGTTGCAGGGGGAATATGGCATCGATGGGGTTGTGCTTGGTGTTCCTGCCCATCTGGGGTCTTCCGGGTTGGTCGAAGTCGAGGAGTTGCGGCTGACCGATCAAGAACAAGCAGCCTTGCAGAAAGCGGCGGATGCCATCCGATCGAGGTTAGGCCTGTGACCCTCCGCATCTGGAAGTCAGGCGGGCGGTTCGAAGAAGTTGCGTCTTATTCCCGCGCAAAGCGCATCGGTCCCTTCGTTTGGGTCGCAGGGACCACAGCGATCGAACCCAGCGGGCGTATTCATGCGCCAGGAGATGTGGGCGCCCAGACAAAATACATTCTGTCCCGTATAGAAGAGGCGCTTAAGGCCGTCGGTGCCGAGATGCGCCATGTAGGCCGGGTTCGCGCCTATCTGACCGATCTGTCGCGCGCGGGTGAATTCGCGAGCGTTCACGGAGAGGTATTCAAAGATATCGATCCTGTTCTGACAGCCGTTCAAGCCGGGCTGACGCAACCCGGTTTGACGGTGGAAATCGATGTGGATGCGGTAATTCACGACGAAAACGGCGAAATCAGCGGAATCTGAACATGAGTCATCAAGAAAGGATTTGATCGAACTATCGTCTTGTGTACTGTATACAGAATACAAGAAGGGCACAATAAGACACAGGGAGCTAATGTGATGATCAAGACAGCGCTACTCAGCGGAACATGTATCGCGCTTGTGGCCTCGGCGGCCGCAGCTGAAATCAAGGTGGGCTTTATTGGATCTCTTTCCTCAGACACCGGTCTGTCGACGCTGCGTGGTGCAGAGATCGCGATTGAAGAGCTTAATGCGAATGGCGGCGTTATGGGGGAACAGATCACGCTGGTGTCTGCCGATACCGGTCAGGACCCGACTGAAGGTGTGCGGGCCTATGAATATCTGGCGGAAACCGAGGAAGTAGATTTCATCATCTCAGGCTCTATCGATGATGTTTCGCTGGGCTGGCTGCCGCGAATGCAGGAATACCGGATTCCGACGCTGGACACGTGGACGTCATATATCGGCATCATCGACATGGTGGTCGAAGATCCCGAAAGCATGGCACCATATTTCATGAACATCGCCTCAGACGAGGCGCTTGCCACGCTTTATATCAATTTCGGTGCGGATGTTCTGAAGGAAAAGATGGGTTGGGATTCCGTTGTCATTCTGGCTGAGGATACGGCATTTGGCGAAGCGATCACCGGATTGGTGACCGAGGCGCTTGCGCCGGTTGCGGGGATCGAGGTCAAGGACATCATCACCTATGATGTTGCCACCGTTGATTTCGCGCCGATCTTCAGCCGCGCGCAGGATACAGGGGCGGATTTCATCTACCAGGTCTCATCCGTAAATTCTCAGGTGGTCTCGTCGCAATATGTGAAACTGCAGGTGCCCATGGCGATGACAGGCGTGAACGTAGCTGCATTGGGTATGGAATATTGGGAAGACACTGGCGGAGCCGGGGGCGGCATCTCGACCCTGTCACCGATCCCGTCTGTAGGGTTCAAACTTGACCCGGCAAGCCAGACCTTTGTCGACACCTATCAGGCCAAGTATGACAGCCGCCCACTGCTGCCGCATTTCAATGGGTTCAACGCCTATCACGGGCTGAAGCAGGCCATGGCTGCCGCGGAAGAGGCGGGTGGCTTCGACAATGTCGAAGGCTGGGCCGATGCCATGAAGAAGCAGGATCTGGTTCTTGAGATGGATGGTCAGCTTTGGCTGCGCTATGCCTTCTGGGGCGATGATGAGGTCGAGCCTGTGACAGGCCGCACCTATCCCCACAACATTCGCTTTGATCTTTCCGAGCCGTTTGATGATGCGGCCCCGTCAATGGTCGTGGTCCAGTGGTACGAAGACGGCACTGCCGCAGTTGTGTACCCCGAGAAATACGCGACGGGCGAGTTCACGCTGCCCAGCTGGGTAAAGCCATAAACCTGCCCCAACCATAGCTTGAAACGGGTGCGCGGCGACGCGCACTCGCAGCCAAGGATCCACACATGTTGCAGATACTGATTCAGGGGCTTTTGCTCAGCGGTCTCTACGCGCTCATCGCTATGGGGTTCACGCTGATCTTCAGCATAGGCCGCGTTCTGAATCTCGCCTATGGCGCCTATCTGATGGTCGGCGGCTACATTTACTTCTGGATATCGCAGTCACTTGGTATGCCTAAGCTTATGGGGGTTGCCGTGGCCGCTGCGCTGGGTGTGCTGATGGGAGTTCTGAAGTACCGTTTGATTGTCAAAACGCTCAAAGGGGATCACGTGGCCGTCGAGATTTCGACGCTGATCCTTGCGGTCGTCATTCAGGCCGGGATCGTTTTGGTCTTTGGCGACAGCAGCAAAATCCTTTTGCCGATTGTTCCCGGGGTGATCAATGTGGCCGGGGCCTCGGTCACGTATAACATCCTGATTGCAACCCTTATTAGCTGGGCAATTCTGCTAGGGCTCTATGCCTTTGTGCGGCTCACACATACCGGACGGGCGATGCAGGCGGTGTCGATGGATGCTAAAGGCGCTGCAATTTCCGGGATCGATCCGGATCGCATCAATCTGATCACCTGGGGTATCTCTGGCGCATTGGGCGCAATCGGAGGCGTCTTCTTTGCCAGCTACACTCAGCTATCGCCATCCATGTGGGTGGCTCCGCTAATCATTTCGGTGGCTGTGGTTATCGTTGGCGGGATCGGATCGATCCTGGGCACTTTGGTGGTGGCGCATATTGTGGGCTTCCTCGAAGTCATCGTTGTGGCGACGCTTGCACCTGAGTTGCGCGGTGTTTTCACGATGCTGTTGATCATCGGGGTGCTGGTCACGCGACCGCAGGGCCTGTTCGGCCGAGAGGAGCTGTGACGATGGGGCTACGCTGGTTTCACTTTGCACTCTGGGGTGGCTTGATCGTCGGAATGTTCCTGCTTCCGCAATTCGTCTCGAACGGGACGATGCGCACGATGATCTTTGCCAACTACCTGGCGATCTTCGCTATCAGCTGGGACGTGTTGTCTGGCCGAACAGGCTATGTGAGCTTTGGTCATCCGTTCCTGATCGGTATCGGGGCCTACACCACGGCAATCCTGACCAAGCGCTTTGACGTCGCTGTCGAAATCTCGATCCCGATCGCCGTACTTGTTACCATGATCGCAGGCCTATTGGTGCTGCTTCCAGCGCTGCGTATACGTGGAAGTTATTTTGCGCTCGTCACGCTGGCGTTCATGGAGTTGCTCTACCAACTGGTTCAGGTCATTCGCCCGGATCTGACTGGCGGAACGCGCGGCATGTCGGGTATTCAAACTCTGACGCGCGGCGCGGCGAACGGGTATTACCTGTCCACGACGCTGATGTTGGCAATCGCCGTCAGCATGTGGCTTTTGATGAAGACGCGACTAGGTACGGCCTTGTCTGCCATCGGAATGAACGAGGAAAGTGTGCGCGGTTCGGGCCTCAGCACCACGCGCCTCAAAGCTTTTGCCTTTCTGACAAGTGCGATGATCGCGGGCTTGGGTGGTGCCTTCTACGTTCACTATCTGGGATCGCTCGCGCCGCGTGCGTTGTTTGATATTAACTTCCTGTTCACAATCATCGTTGCGGCACTTCTGGGGGGAACCTCGACCATCATTGGCCCCATGATCGGCGCGTTCTTCATGACATTCCTGTTGGAGTATCTGCGACCGGTCCTTCCTGGCGCCGAACGGTATTTCGTCTACGGAGCCATAGCGCTGCTCCTCTATATGTATCAGCCGAAAGGCATTGTTGAGCTGGTTCGGCGTGGTTTCAAAGGCCTGGGCAAGGGGCGGACGACATGAGCGTGGCGTTACAGGTTTCAGGTCTGGTAAAACGTTTCGGCGGATTAGTCGCGACGAATGATCTTTCGTTTTCTCTCAAAGAGGGCGAGTCGCTTGGATTGATCGGTCCCAACGGGGCAGGCAAGACGACCGTGTTCAGCCAGATCATGGGTGAGTTGCGGCAAAACGGCGGAACGATCGAACTGTTCGGACAGGAAATCTCGACGCTGTCGACCCCGCAACGCATTCGGGCCGGGGTCAGCCGAACCTATCAGATCCCACGCCCGTTTGGTGATATGAGCGTTGCCGAAAATATCCGGGTTGGCCTAATGCCCGACAATATCTGGCAGATGATCGTCTCACCCCCAGATAAAGAACGTGAGCGAGAGCTTGCGCTCAGCGTCGGGTTTACAGAAGCGGATTTGAAACGAGCGCCAACAGAACTGGCCATGGGTGATCTGCGTAAACTTGAGATGGCGCGCACAATGGCAACCGCGCCCAAGGTGATGCTGCTGGATGAAGTGTTTGCGGGTCTCACCACAGGAGAGATCGCCCAAATCTCTGATCTCATTCAGTCGATGCGCAAAGATGGGATGACTTTTCTGATCGTCAGCCATGACTTGCCTGCGCTTGAGCCATTGGTCGACCGTGCGATCGCCATTGAACGGGGCACGATGATTGCCGAGGGCTCGTTCAGCGAAGTCATGAACGACAAGGCTGTTCAGGCCTCGTATCTGGGGGGCGCGTAATGTCTTATCTGGAAATCGAAAACCTGTCGGCATTCTATGGCAAGGCGCAAGCGCTGACCGACATCTCGATCACCGTCCAACCCGGTGAGATTGTCGCTGTGGTGGGTCCAAATGGGGCTGGAAAATCGACCTTGCTGGACAGCATCATGGGGCTAGTCAAAATCGAGGGCGATATCCGGCTCAGGGGGCACAGCCTTGCCGGTCGGACGCCTTCCGAAATTGTACGACATGGCGTGGGTTATGCGCCCGAACGCTTCAACCTGTTTCCCTATATGTCAGTGCGTGACAACCTAATGGTCGGTGCCTTCACGGCCCGCGAAGACATCCAGAGCAATCTGGCAATGGTACACAGCCTGTTCCCGCGTCTCGAAGAGAGGGAAGGGCAGGAGACCTCGACCCAGTCGGGCGGGGAACGTCAGATGGTCTCGTTCGGACGCGCGCTGATGACCAGCCCCGAGCTGTTGCTCGTCGACGAACCGACGATTGGTCTGGCCCCAAAAATCTGTCACGAAATCGCCGAGGTGGTGCGCAAGCTCAACAAGGAATACGGGCTGACAGTTGTAATCACCGAGCAAAACGCCAATTTCGCGCTTTCGCTTGCGAGCCGGATTTACGTGCTCGAGTCAGGACGCATGCAGACATCAGGCACCGCAGATGAGTTGCGGAATGATAAGCGATTGCTCGAGGCTTACTTTGGCGGTCACTAATAGCCGCTCAAAAGCGGTAAGTCGCGCCAATCAGTGGACCGGATTGGTCGAACTTGAAATCGTTTCCGTCGATGTCGTGGTCGAATGAGATATAGCGGTATCCACCGCGGATCAGCCAACGATCATTAATCGCATAGTCGGCTGTCAGCAGAACCTGCCATGTCTCGCTGCCACTGCGGAAGCCGCCATAGTCTACAAACCCAGTTCCTGACCATTTGTCCGAGAACTTGACGCGTGCGCGGGCCCCGATCACGGGATCGGTCCAGCTTGAATCAACCGTTGTTCGACGGCCGGGGGCCGCGCCTGGTTGCAATTCAAAGTCGGTTTCCGTGCTGAACCACCTGAATCCACCGACAATATCCACATTCGCGGTTTGATCCTCGTAGACCCTATAGCCGACATAGCCGCTGAGAAATTGCGTGGTAAAGGATGTGTCCAAGCCTGAGCTGGCAGGGCCGGGAGTGTCGCTGCTGAAAGACAGATTGGTATAGTTATAGTCGGCCAACAGGGACCACCGGCCATTTGTGGCGGCAAACGCGGCCATGAAAGCAAAATCGAGATTGTCCAACGCATCGGAAAAACTCAGGGTGCCATCCAGTGTACCCATCGGTGTGCTGAGTGAGGTCTCAGTTTCCGGCATGAAAAGATAGATTGAGGCCTCATATGACCAGTCCGACTGTTGGGCCAAGGCCATTGGTGCCATCGAACCTGCCATTGCGAGGCCAAGCGCCAATCCTGTCCACTTTACTGTCACATCCATTTTTCCGTCTCCCGCCAAGAACCTTGAATTGAAATTCCGTTGTCGCCTCATGCCAATCTAGCCAAGCGCATTGTTCGTTCTTTCATGCTGCCACGTCTTCGGATTTGCCTGCGCCGTCACCGACACGATTGATATCGGTGCTGGGAAAAAACTCGGACCAGACATGCCAGAACACGCCTGCGCGCAGGGTTTCGACCCGTTGCAGTTGGCCCTGATCAGACATTCCCCAAAAGTCACATTGGGTCACTGGCTGACCGCTGTCATTGTACCAAACACCCAAGCTTTCAAATTTTGGATCGAGGCTGACGACGATATCCCGCCCGCCGACACGCGCGTTGACGATCCAATCGTTGTCGACAACGAAATCGTCGGTCCAGCAGGTGGCATCCTGTCCGATTGTGATCCCCCAGACATAGGTTTTATTCGGCAGCCGATTGTCCGAACGGTCCATGTTGTCCATCACCGGAGCCTCTTCCTGATGCTGGCGGCCAATGCCCCAGCCGAACGTGATCTCGGTCATCATGTCCAGCAGCCGCAGCAAGGGGTTTGGGGAGGGTTTGTTCAAAAACACCTCGCCTTCCGGGAAAGCCTTTTGAAATCCACGGAAAGTCATCCGATAGGTTGGCCAGGGTGTCATCTGCGCTTCGGGCCGCAGAGGGCACGCGAGACCGTGTGCATTTGTGTCACGATCCGCTTCGCGAAAACCGTATATGTGCTGGATGGGCTCGCCAGTATCGTTGTCCCGCAGGATCAGGTTGTTGCCATGCTGGGCGAGAACCTCAAGGTTCAGCCGTTTGCCTTCGATGCTTGGCGCATAGCCCTGACCGAGATTGGCCATGGCGCAATAGGTCATCACGACGTCTTCTCCGCCCAGCCCTTTGTCGTCGCCCGCCAAATGTGGGCGCATGATTTGTGCATCAGGATGGGCTCGGGCATGGCCGTCATTCTCAATCACCATCACGGGGGCAGTCGGCCCGACATATTTGCGGGCCTCGTCGATGGGAAAATACTGCGCGTCATTTAGCTGATTTCTCAGACCTAGATGAACCCAGACATAGGGAAAGCCATAGAGAAGTAGAGCAAGTAAAGCGGCAATGAGCCACAGCCAGAACGGCCCGGCTCCCAGGGCGAAATGCGCGAGCGTTGCGAGAGCAAATGCGCCCAACCCGATGGCAATCAAGCGGTATTCATTGCGGATGAAACGCACCATATTCTCGCGCTTTACCTTCAACAGCATCTGGGACACGTCGCCCAAATCACGGAAGTAGACGAACCCGATCCCAAGTGATCCGATTAAACCCAGTGCGAATAGGAGTAATCCAAGCATGTGATGATCCTAGAAACTTGAGTGAATGACGACGGCGACACCGTGCTATTGCTGCGGGGATTGGCTTTTGATCAGGAAAGCCTCGACCGCTTGTTGGGTTTCGGGGCGCAGGTTCTCGATCCCTTCATAGGGCACGCCATACGCGGGTGGCGTGTCGGGGAATTTCTCTTTGCGGGCCATGTGTCGGCCAAGGATGCGTGCGAATTCCTGCCCGCCCCAGGCGCCAACCTCGGTCGAGACTGAATATTCCTCGCGCGTGTCCCGGTAGAGATCAAAGAACTTTGCCAGAATGGCGCTTTCCCCGGCTCCCGGCAGTTTGAGCTTAAGCTGGTCCTTCACGATCGCCTCGGGTTTGTTCACCGAATAGATGATCACGTGATCTCTGCGCGCTTTGGCTTCGTCCGCAAACAATAGCGCTGCGGATTGATCGACGCCATCCACCAGACGATCTCGCGGGATGTATTGCTCGGCCCCCGCAAAACGTGAAAGCGTTGTATATAGGTCCGACACGTGAATGATGCTGTTCAGCAAACCATCTGCCTGAATCATCCCCGGCCAGCGAATAAAGGCATCGACCCGAACGCCGCCCTCGGTCGTATCCCCTTTGCCACCAGCATATATCATCGGAGTATAGCCCGATTGCGGGGCGTATTTGGTAAAGTGGCCGTTGTCCCCCATAACGATGACGATGCTATTCTCGCTGACCCCCAACTCTGCCATGCTGGCGAACAAATCACCCAGCCATTGATCCAAAAGTTGCATCTTGTCGACATAGAGACCGCCATTCGCGCTTTCGGGACCAGAACGTCCGGCGCGGGTATTATCCAGAGGGATCATCGGCCAATACTGCAGGAAAAAGGGGGTATCGTCGCTGGCAAGACGTTCAAGCTCTGACAAGGTTTTGTCCTGAAAGGCCTGGTTCATCTCATCGTATTTGGCCGCATTCCAGCGCTCACCTGACTCCATCCGAATTTCGCGAATAGGACCGCCTGTTTCGCCTTCGATGACGGTCATCATCGCTGAGGCGTCCGGCCTGAACCAACCGTCCAACGTGTATTTGTCATCATAATCTCTGATCGCGACCGAGACCTGCTCTTTGATTGCATCATCATTAAAGATCGTCAGCTGACCCTGCTGGTGAATGGCGTGCTGCGCATAGTCAAAGCCTTGGTTCATCGCCCAACTTTCCGCGATATCCCCCATGTGCCACTTGCCAACATGGCTGGTTGCGTAACCAACCTGTTTCAGCACTTCGGCCAACGTCACTTCCTCCCCCGGCAGGCCAAAGCCGGCAATATCAACGGTGGTATCACCCATTCCCATGCGTACAGGCAGCCGCCCCGTCATTTGGGCGACGCGAGTAGGGGTGCAAGAGGGTTCGGTATACATCCGAACCATGCGCATCGCGTCGTCGGAGAAATCGTTGATATTCGGCGTCGAATAACCCCGAACGGCGTTCAACTCGGGTATCCCCATGTCGCCGAATCCCAGATCATCGATCAGAACGCTGATGATGTTCGGTGGCTTGCCGTTGTTGCCTTCGCGAAATGCAGCCAGGGCTTCATCCACAGCCATATCATCCTGAGCCCATTGCTCTGCGCGCTGTGCTTGCAAGATATAGAATTCGGCATCGTGTTGGATTGGGTTTTCTTGCGCGAACGTGCTGCGCGCGGCAAGGCCGACGAATAAAACCAATACCCCTGAAATCTTCATTCGATATCCCCCGATCGTGTACTGGGCGGAACGCAAACACTCCTGCCGCTGATTTCATATTAAAACATTATCATATTTAAACAGGAATTTCTGTAGCCTTCACTGCTGCCAGCTGGTGAACACATCGCGAGCCAGTTCAGATTCCGGGCGCAGGTTGTCGATGCCCTCGTAGGGGATGCCGCGCCCGATTTCGGAATGTGGATGTTTCGCGATCATCTTCTGATGGCGTTTGATCATGTCCTGAAACGACGCTCCGGCCCAAAGCGAGTAACCGACCAAAGGGTGCAGTTCGCGTGGATCACGATAGATGTTGAAGGTCGGGGCCGCCGCTCCGGGTTGGCCGGGCGCGGGCAGGTGCATCTTGAATTCCTGCTTGACCACCGAGCGCAAAACCGGGCCTTCATAGACATATACATAATCGCGGCGACCGTTGCCTTCACCGTTCAGCAGCAGGGCGGTCTGATCGACACCATCGATGATGCGGTCGCGCGGGATATGATCAGTCGCGCCTGCGATCCGAGCCATTGTGGTATAGATATCAGACACATGAAAGATATCTCCGGCGGCGCTGTCAGCCTCGATTACTCCGGGCCAGCGAATGAATGCATCCGTGCGTACGCCACCTTCCAGATGTTGGGTCTTACCGCCACGATAGATCAGTTGATTGAGCCCCGAAGTTCCTTCGTAGTGGTACATCAGTCCATTGTCGGCCATCAAAACCACAATCGTGTTGTCGGCTTCTCCGGTTTCTTCGAGCTTGACCAGCAGGTCACCGATCCAGCCATCCAGTAGTTGCAGTTTGTCGGCATGAAACCCGCCGTTGCGAGAGATCGCGTTCTCGGCATAAACGAAATTCAACGGGTAGAGCGGCCAATATTGCAGGAAAAACGGTTCTTCCTCGGCTGCGGCACGCTCCAATTGCTCAAGAGCCTGACGCTGATACCTCTCGTTCATGGCTTCATACTTGGCTTGGGTCCAGACCTCGCCCGGTGACATATCCACCTCTCGAGCGGTGCCGCCTGCTTCTGCCTCGACACCGGTCACCAGCCCGTAGGGTTTGAAACGCTCATCCAGCAGAAACTGATTGTTCTGCCCCTCGGGCACGTATCCAAGCATGTTATTCGCGCGCATCGCCTCGGGGGTCATGAGGCTCAGTTGAACTTGTTGATGCAGGGGGAAGGCGGCCCAATCGAAACCTTGGTTGTGGGGGTAGGCCTGTTCGATATCACCTTGGTGCCACTTGCCGACATGCACGGTGTTGTAGCCAACCTCTTTTAGGATCTCGGGCAGGGTCACCTCGCTGGCTGGAAGGCCTTCGCCTACCAGAGCCACTTTGACTTCTGTCACACCGGCACGCACCGGATGTCGCCCCGTCAGCATTGCCGTGCGGGTCGGCGTGCACGAGGGTTCCGTGTACATTCGCATCAGCGACAAACCTTCGGTGGCGAACTGGTTGATGCTGGGCGTTTCGATGCCCATTACGTAGTTCATCTTGCGATCACCCATCTGACCAAAGCTGATGTCGTCGATCAGGATGTACAGGATATTGGGTGGTTTGCCCCCGTTTGCGTCGCGGATTTCGGCCAGTTTCGCGTCAATCTCAATGTCCTGGGCATCCCAGACCGCGCCGAACTGGGCACGCAGAAATTCGAACTCACCATCGTGAATAATCGGGTTCTGTTGGGCATATGCCGAACCTGCAGTGAGGATTAGCGCGGACAAAATGTGTTTCAGGGTCATTTCAAGCCTTTCGTTTTATCCATATGCCCGGGAGTATCTGGAAGGTCTGATAGCTTTGCTTCGATAGAGCTTCGCAAATCAGTAACGGTTTCCGCCAGATCCGCGAGGTACCGAGGGCGAACGCCCGTGTCGGAAAGAGGAGACTGAGCCAGTTCGGTCATCATCTCCTGATAATCGAGGCAAATCCGGTCGAACTCACTGTCTTGGGCGCGCATGTTTCGCAGCAGAACGGAGGTTCCCGGGAATTGTGCGTCAAAGAAGTCTTCTTCGTCCATCCGCGTTGCCTTCGTGGAAATTGCTCATAAAGCATGCATTCCCTAGAATATGACTTGAACGTATTAAGCCGCATGCTACCGTAGCACCATGGGGTCAAGCCATTGTCATGAAAGGATAGTTCTTGACTGCCCAGGCGGATAACAAACAACGTGACACAGCGCTTTCTTTCTCGGATGAGGAAGTGCGAAGTGCTCTTGAGCGGGTATTGAACTCAGGTGGCTTCAAAGGATCTGCCCGAATGCGGGCCTTTCTTAGCTATGTCGTGACCGAAGCGCTTGCGGGCCGCACGGATGAGATCCGCGCCAAGACCATTGCCATGGATGTTTATGGTTACAGCGCCGACGACTTGACCAAGCGGGAAGGGGTTGTGCGCGTTGATGCAGGTCGTGTCAGGCGAAAGCTAAAAGCTTACTACGGAGGTGATGGCGCAACTGATCCCGTGGTGATTTCACTGCCTGTCGGTAGCTATGCACCCGAATTTACGCTGGGGAGTTCGCAAGCCCAAAACCCACAGGGCATTCGGCGAAGCGCGTTGGTCATCGCGTTCTTTCTGGCTTTGATTGGCTTAGGCATCTGGGTATCAGGCTATTATTCAAAAAATGAGCCACGCGGCGCTGTGGGCCGAGGGCAAAGCGCGATTTATGACGTATCTCCCGCGCGGGTAGAAGCGATAAACCTTTGCAGTGCTGGCCGCGATGTGATGTTCCCCGTCGTTGACCTATCGCGTCTGCAACCGGCTTTGCTGATTTTTGAGACGGCGATTGAACGAGATCCACTCTTTTTCTGTGGCTATGCCGGAGCGGCACAGGTCGAGACCATGCTGGCCATTTTGTTGTTCTTTGAACCGGATGCAGAAAAGTATTTGAAGTCTGCCGATGAAAAAAGCGCCCATGCGATGGATATCGCACCTGATGAGGCTTGGGCGCTTTCGGCGCGGGCCTGGCTGGAATTTGCACTGGGCAATTACGATCGGGCATCGGCCCTGTCTCGCAGAGCCGTTGATCTGGCCCCGACCGATCCGCATGTTGCTGAGTTCGATGCGCTTATTTCACTCTATACTCTGAATTTCGAGCGGATTCTGGCGCAATCTGAATGGTATGAAGAGCTTGCGGAACGCAGCGGCGGGCTTGTCTTTGGCAATGTAGTAGGGTCTGTGCATTTTCATACCGGAGACTATGCAGCGGCGATCCGAACTTACGAGGACACGATCGAGCGCGGAGGACCATTTGGGCCGATATCAGCGGCCTATCTGATGGCCGCGCATTGGAACAAAGGCGAACAAGTCGAGGCACGGCGTCTCGCCAATGTTTACCAGAAAACTTGGCCTGGTTTTCCGCTGGAGGCCCTGAAACGCCGCGTATTCAAAGAGTCGCAACCGGTTGATGCGCTTATTGCAGGCGTGAGGGCAGCGGGAGTCCCGTTGATCGACGGCGGGACCGCCCGCGAAAGTGATTGACTGGCACGGTCTTATTCGTCCTGTGCGACCAGACCCAAACCGCGCAGATAGATTCCAATTCCGCTCTCCAGAAGGTCTTCAGGCGGGAAGGGGGAACTTGCGCCGGTATTGCGTGCGAAAAGTTCGACAACACCATGGCTCATGGCCCAGATATGGGCGCTGAACATCGAAGCGGGCGGACGCTTCTCCGGCGGAATATGCTGCGACAGATCGCTGGCGGCCTTTTCAAGCACGTTTTTGGCCCGGTTCGCGGCCAGCGCCAGTTCCGGTGTACGATTGATTGAAATCCCGCTTTCGAACATCGCAATATAATAGCCGGGGTGCTTGCGGGCAAAGGCCAGATAGGCGCGGCCCGTGGCCTCAAACGCCGCAAGTGCCGAGGGTTGCCCTTTGTCATAGGCAAATTGCATCAGGTCGGCGAACATCTCAAACCCCTGCCGCGCAGCCTCGGCGATCAGGTCCTCACGCCCTTCGAAATGGCGATAAACGGCGGCAGGAGTGACCCCAGCGGTCTTTGCGGCCTCTGACAATGTAAAACCGGTCGGTCCCTTCTGTTCGATCAGGGATAAGGCGGCCTCCATCAAGGCTTGCTTTAGGTTTCCGTGGTGATATCCGCGTTTCGTCATCCCGGCCTCAGGCGCGTTTTATTATATATATGCAGCGGCTAGGGCCTAATCCAGCATAGGCTGAGCAGAGTGTTGCAATTAGCTTATGCATCCCAGATTTCCGGACCACCACTGATCTTTTCATCCGGCATGCCCACCACTTCCAGGTTTTTGCCTTCGTAGTCGAGTTGGCTTAGCACGGTGCGAATGGCTGCCAGCCGGGCGCGTTTCTTGTCATCTGATCGAATGATCGTCCAAGGGCAGTTTTCGGAATGGCTTCGTGTAAGGGTTTCGGTAATCGACTGGCTGTATTCATCCCATTTGTGTAGGCCTGCGATGTCGATCGGGCTGAGTTTCCACTGCTTCAGAGGGTCGGTTTCGCGGGCAAGAAAACGGTTCAATTGTTCGGCACGCCCGACATTCAGCCAGAACTTGAAGATATGTATGCCATCATTGCTAAAACCGGTTTCCAAGGGCAGGACCTGCCTGAAAAACCGTTCACGCTCTTCCGTCGTGCAGAAGCCAAAGACATTTTCGACAACGCCCCGATTATACCAACTGCGATCAAAAAACACGATTTCACCGGCCGATGGGAGATGAGAGATATAGCGTTGGAAATACCATTGGCTGCGTTCTGCGTCCGAGGGTTTGCTGAGCGCCACGTTCCGCGCGCCCCTCGGGTTCAAATTCTCGCGGAACCGTTTGATGGTTCCGCCTTTGCCAGCGGCGTCACGGCCCTCGAACAGGATAGCGATGCGCTGGTCATTCTCCTTGACCCATCGCTGCATCTTGACCAGCTCAATCTGCAGACCTTCCATCTGCTGATCGTATTCCTTGCCTTTAAGCTTTTTGGAGTAGGGGTAGGTCGGGTTCAGAATTTCACCCTTCTTGGCCTCTTCAATAGCCGAGCGTATGGGTTTTGGGGCGTGGTTGTGAAAATAGTTCTCGATAGTGTCCGGGTCTGATTGGGTCATGCACGCCTCGCCATAAAATCCATATCTTACTATGAATTACGGATGGACTTAACGCAAACCCGCGCGCTCGGCTGCGCGGTCGATTGCGGCGGCAACTTCTGGGGCGGCCACAACCTGCGGCATGTGTCCTATGCCGTCCAATTCGATCAGCTCAGCGCCGGGAATCTGTTCGATCAGGCGCTCGGAATGCCAGCCCAGCCCGACAGTCGTATCCGCCGTACCGTGGACAATTTCGGTTGGCACGGAGATCTCGCCATAGCGGGGTTGAAGCTCGGTGATTTCATCCAGCAGATTTGCACGCTGTTTGGCATTTGCGTGCATCGAAGACTGGCGCATGGTCAAGCCCGGCCCGAAATGCTCGGCATATCCTTCGGGGGCTTTTTGCGGTGCAAACACCTGGTCCAACGCCTTCGTAACAAACCAGTCAGGAACAAATGCGCTGACCAAAGGCAAAGCAAGGGCGTTGCCCGCTGTCGTCGCACCAATAGTGTTGAACGCGTCGAGAGGTGTTTCCCACGGGATCGCCGCCGGAGCGATCAGGACCAAAGCTGCGATGTTGTCGGGCCGGGTGACAGCCCAGGCAAGCGAAACCGAACCGCCATAGCTTTGCCCGGCGACGATCGGTTTTTCTGCGCCTAGTTTCGATGCGGCCCGTTGTAGGATTTCCGCTTGTTCGACAATGGTTTCTCCGTCGGAGTTAAAGCTATCTGAGTATCCAAGACCCGGGCGGTCAAAGACGATGACGCGATAGGTCTCGGCCAGAATTGGGGCCAGCGCAAAAGTCATGTCGCGCGTGTTTCCGCTGGATCCGTGGATCAACACCACATCTGGCCCTTCTCCCATCACGACGGCATGAACTGCAACACCATCGACTTCGACGATCTGGCCTTCTGGCGGAAACGAAGCCTCGGCGCTGCTTTCACGCTGCCCGCTGCGCCATGCGGTCACAAGAGCGAGACCCACAAGCGCAACGCTGAGTGATATCAAAAGCTTACTGGCCAATTTTACTCATATCAAACGGGGTTGTCTGGTAAATTTCATTGATCCAGTTACCATAAAGCAGATGCGCGTGACTGCGCCACCTGTTCTGAGGGTTCTGGCTTGGATCATCGTCGGGATAGTAGTTGATAGGCACATTAATCGGCGTGTTATTTGCGATGTCCCGGTCATATTCCTGTTTAAGCGTATCGCTGTCATACTCAAAGTGATTGAAGATATAGAGCGCCCGATGCACGGGATCTTCGATCAGGCAGGGGCCGACATCATCACTGCCAAGCAAAGTGATCAGATCAGGAACCGCATCGATCTCGTATTGCCGCATCTCGGTCCAGCGGCTGACGGGTATCACGCAATCATCAGAAAAACCACGCAAAAATGGAGACGCGGGTGCTAGGTTCCGGTGCCGGAAGCAGCCAAAGGCCTTCGCATCCAGCATGTGTTTTTCAACGTCGTGGAAATGGTTGATCATCGCCATACCACCCCAGCATACGCCAAATGTGGAATGCACATTGGTCTGGGTCCACTCAAACACTTCGCGGATTTCATCCCAATAGGTGACGTCAGCGAAATCCAGATGTTCGATTGGTGCACCGGTTATGATCAGGCCGTCGAACTTCTGGTCCTTCACCTCCTGAAAAGGATGGTAGAACTCGGCCATATGCTCGGCGGCGGTATTCTTGGTCTGGTGTTCCGTCATGCGGATCAGCGAGAGCTCAATCTGCAGCGGGGTCGCTCCGATCAGGCGTGCGAACTGGTTTTCGGTCTGTATCTTCTTTGGCATCAGGTTCAAAAGCCCGATCCGAAGGGGGCGAATATCCTGCCTTGCGGCCTGATCATCAGCCATGACCATGACGCCCTCATTTGTCAGGACTTCAAAGGCGGGCAGGTCGGAGGGGATTTTGATCGGCATTTGGTCACGCTGTTGAAACTGCGAAGGAAGTCTGGAACTTAGGCGGGGTTGGGGCGGGTCTCAAGGGTGCGTTCGATCAACTCATCGAAATCGCCACTATCCCGCACTTTGGCGATGTCATCGGCTGCTATTGTAACGCCCCAATTTCGGGCCATCGCTTCATAGCGTGGCTGCCGGTGCGCCAGCGCTTGCGCATAGGTCCAGCGGATGAATGCATCCGGATCAACCTCGGTGCCGGAACACTTGTTGAGGGCGAGGTATTCGTCCCAAACCCTCTGCAGGAACTCGGCCTTATAGGACATAGGCTTTGGTGCCTTGTCGAAGCGTTTGATCAGTTCTTCAGTGTGGGCTTCATCGCCCTTGATCCAGATCATCAGGGTCTGGCGCGACAATTCGGTCAGAATGTGGTCATTTGGATTTTCAGGCTCTACCCATTCGCAGATTGACCCGCCGGTATCGCAGATAAAGTGTGGATAGCTATAAAGACGATTGGCCCGGTCGATGAAATACTTGGTATCCAACAGGGCATGGATTTCGGCCTGTCGAAACTGGTCTTGCCGCAGCTGATATTCCGAGATTTCAAGGCCGCCCAGATCGGGATTGCCCGGCTTGCCCAGATAAGTCGACACCGGGGTCAGGTTTTGAAACGTGATGTTCGATCCGATATAGATCGAGTCCGACAGCAAAAGCTCGCGGAGAAAGGGTACTTTCATCGCCTCAGCCTTGGCATTGTCCGCGATATGTTCGCCCATATAGCGGGTGCCGATGCGGTAATCGATTGAATAGTGGAACCAGTCCCCGGCATCTCGCAGCGTGTTTGAGACATAGGATTTTCCCAACCCGGACATACCGAAGAACAACACCTTCTTTCGCGCAGCCTGACGCCAGTCCGTTGCCGAGTTGTAGATCATAATCCGCCGTCCCTTGTTTTGCCCTAGCTAAAACGGGCCGCTGGCGGCGTCAATCGCGTCGGCGAGATCGGCTGAGGATGAGCAAGCCGATCGCCAGTACCGTAAAACCGATAAAAGCACGTGGTGGCAAAGCTTCATCGCGTACCAAAGCACCCATTAGTATTGCGATTGGCGGAATTATGAGCGTTACGAGCAGAACATTGCCGCTGCCTGCTTGTTGTAGCACCCGATAGTACAGCAGATAGGCTCCGGCTGTTGCCAGCAGGGCGTAATAGGCGATTGCCAGCCAGGTTTGCAGGGGCAGGGTGAAGGTTGGAACTCCATCGACCAACAACATAACAGGCGTCATCAGGATCGCAGATCCGGTCAACATACCTGCCGCGGCGATCTTAGGGGGAAGGGCGCTCATGTGGCTACGCGCCCAGATGGCTGCAAACGCATAAGAAAGCGTCCCAGCCAGGATCGCAACCTGACCCAGGTTGCTTGGGTTTAGGTTGCTAAACTGTCTGAGGCCAATTGTGATTGAAACGCCCAGAAACCCAAGCCCTACGCCAAGGAGGCGGGTTTTGGTCAGCCTCTCGTCGCGAAAAAACAAGGCCGCCAGAAGGACGCCGAAGATCGCGGTGGCAGCGTTCAGAATCGATGTCAGCCCAGTTTCGACATAGAGCTGCCCCCAGGCCATAAGCGAGAATGGCAGGACATTGTTCAACAGCCCCATGATCAGAAAAATACCCCAGACCTTGGGATCGCTCGGGACCGATTGGCGTTGAAAGATGATGACGATCCACAACGCCAGCGCTGCCCAAAAAACCCTGTGGAAAACTGATGTTATGACGGGAATCGTATCAAGTGCGATTCGGATCGCAAGGAATGACATTCCCCAAATGACACCAAGCAGTATCAATTCGGTCCAAGTGCGAGCTGTGAGTGTTTTCTGAGAAGTCATGGCTTGTTCTGGCATCTCTCAATCAGCATATCGACCCGGAACATGCGAAAAAGCCCCACCGAGATGGCGGGGCTTAAAATGCACATTTGCATCTGCTTTAGTTCAGCGCGTAAGTCACCTGAATACCAACGCTCCATGCGCTGTTGCCAGTGAACGTGGCACGGTTATCGGGGCCAGTACCGTTGGCAGTGGCATCCCCAATATCCGTATAGCGTACACCACCGGAAATCTTGGCCTTTTCAAGAGAGTATGTGCCGCCCAGACCGATACTCCAGAACCCATCCGTCGGGCCTAGGTTCGAGACCGAGTTCCCCTGAGAGCTCTCGTAACCCAGCGTTACCGCGCCAGAGAATTCTTCGCTGAACTGATAGCCGAGACCCAGTGAGTAGGTCCATGTCGCTTCTTCGTAGTCGACCAGGTTAATACCTGTCAGACCAGTATAGACCGGCGGTGCGTACACGGTTTGCGGCCAGTCAACCCAACGGATCGAACCAAACAACAGCGTTTTTGGCGCGACACCTGTCTGGAAATCGAGATTGACCGATTGAGGCGTCACAACCTCGGTCGATGAATCAGCGCTGACGCGACCCACGACGGGTATGCCGGGTGGAACAATTCCAGTGATGGCATCGTTCGCTTCGGTCTGCGACAGATCATGTGTGATTTTCGAGTTATAGGTCAGAGCGACCCGTGCGGCGATATCTGGCCGTTCCCAAGCAACACCAACAACGTAACCGAAATCGATCTCGGCATCGGTTTCAACGCGGTATCCCCCGGACGCGAATGGTGTTGTGCTTGCACCAGCGATCGGAACTGAAACACTTGCTTTCAGACGCTGGGCGCGGAGACCACCGATAACACTGAAGCCACCATCCAATTTGTAGCGAAGCAAAGCCGTGATCGCATCGGTATCTGCTTTTGCGCGAAGCACGTCAGTTGTTGCTCCGGGAAGACCTGCCAGAGCCAAGACATTCTGCGACAAGGGATAATCCGAAGAATAGTCGATATCCGCGCCAAACGGCTCGTCATAAACCAGCGCGAAGTCGAGCTTTTCGGTCAAAGAAGTCTTGTATGCCAGATGCGGTGTGAAAAAGCTGTTCGAGACATTGCCCGAGTCAATCGTTTCCCCAAACGTCGGGCTGGTCGGGATTTGATCCTCCATCGATCCGCTTACGTCCGGCTTTGTATACCCAAGCCGAAACTGCACGACAGATCCCTCTTCGAACAGGATGTTAACACCTTGCCCACTTCGGTCTAGGCCGCCGGCCTGCGCCGCGGTTGCCCCAATGCACAACGCGCATGTGTGCAACAACACTCGTTTCATATATTCCTCCCTACACTGTCCAAATTGCCTGTTATACGCATCCTCATTGGGCGTATTCGGCCTCGTTACCGCTTTTTACTGTCTTAAACTTTAAAATTGGGTCAACCGGTGACGGAGCGTTATTCAGCAAAATAGCTCTATGCGGGTGTTGCTGAATTGTTACGGTTCTCGGACCAAACGTTCAGGAAAATCCCGGCAAAGATCACCACGGCCCCCAGAAGCGTCCAGTGATCCAGCGGCTCGTGATAAATGACCATCCCGAGGATCGCGATGGTCGGAAGGCGTGCAAAATCAAACGGCACGACCACGGTCGCAGGCGCGATGGCCAGGGCATTGGTAATACAGTAGTGGGCCAATAGGCCTGCCAAGCCGACAAGCAAAAGAAGCGGCGCAGTCGTTAAGGTTGGAAGTGTTATTTGCCCATCCAGACCTGATGCAACCAGACCCAAACCGGCCTGCATCAAAGTAAGCCAGAACATGATGCATCCGATGCTGGCTGTGCGCGTTAAGGACTTGGTCGATATTGCTGTTAACGCGAAGAAAATCGCAGATGCGGCCGCAGCAATAACGCCGGGACTAAGTGTGGCGGCCCCTGGACGGGCCACAATGAGAATCCCGGCAAATCCGATCAGGGCTGCGGTCAGACGCAAAGCGGTCAACCTCTCGTGCAGCAGCAGTGGGGATAGCAAGATCACCCAGATGGGTTGAGTGAATTCGAGCGCGAAGACCTGCGCCAACGGGATCACCGTTACTGCATAGAACCACAGGTTCTGCCCGGTGAAATGCAACACGTTCCGAATACCATGCAAACCAAGACGTTTGGTGGTTACCTGATGCCATTTGCGTGAAGCCGAGAGGACGATTGCCACCACGCAGATACCCACTAGGCTGCGATAGAACATGATCTCAAAGGTGTCGTGCGTCACGCTCAGCTCGCGGCCGGCAATGGCCATCGATGTGAATGAGGCGATCGCCCCTGTCATCCACAGCGCCGCCTTACCGATCTGCATTTTATTGCTGTTCATGAGATCTCTTACATGTGCCGTGGTGCAACGGGCTGAATAGATTGCGTTTTACCCGATGAAGCAAGGCTAAATGTACGTCTGGCCGTCTATGATCGCTTTGGGTGAGCGGCTTAGATGATGCCAGTATTCTGACTCGAACCCGCAAATAAAGGGGGTTCTTAACCGGTAAGCGCGCTGGCGCTGATACTCAGGTGGTTGGCAGAGCTTTGCTGACCGAATCGCCGTTCAACACGTATCGAGCACCGGTATGAGGGCAGGTAACCTCACCACGACCAGTGAGAGGTAAATCCAACTGCTCGCCATACTCGCTCATCCAGCCAATCTGTTTGGCAGCGACGCCCACCATCAGTGCGTATGGCTTCACGTCAGCATTAACAACGGCACCTGCGCCGATAAAAGCGTATTCCCCGATTGTAGCACCGCAAACGATCGTGCAATTGGCGCCCAGCGTGGCCCCTTTCTTTACCAGAGTATTGCGGTATTCGGCCTTTCGTTCGATCAATGAACGCGGGTTGTACACATTCGTGAACACCATGCTCGGCCCACAGAATACGCCGTCTTCTAGCGTAATGTTGTCATAGATCGAAACGTTGTTCTGAATTTTGCAATCGTCGCCAATGATGACCTTGTTCCCAACGAAGACATTCTGCCCGAGTGAAACATTTCGGCCCAGCTTGGCGCCTCCGCAGATGTGCACCCAATGCCAGATTCGGCAGCCATCTCCGATCTGCGCGCCTTCATCGACGATTGCCGTTTCATGTACCGAGTAGTTGCTCATCGAATTGTCCTTCTCCCGTCAAATGCGGTGCATTTCAGCACTGCCGAGGGGGAATAATCATTCCCATTCAATCGTCCCGGGAGGTTTCGAGGTGATGTCGTAAGTGCATCGGTTGATGCCCTTGACTTCGTTGATGATACGCGTGGCGGTTTCACCGAGGAATTCGTGGCTGAACGGATAGTAGTCCGCTGTCATGCCATCGACGGATGTGACCGCGCGGAGGGCGCAGGCATAATCGTATGTTCGTCCATCCCCCATTACACCGACCGTGCGCACCGGAAGAATGGCGACAAAGGCCTGCCAAATCTCATCATACAGACCATGTTTGCGAATCTGGTCGATATAGATGGCATCGGCTTCGCGCAGGATCTCAAGCTTTTCGCGGGTGATCTCACCCGGGCAGCGGATGGCAAGGCCGGGGCCGGGGAAGGGATGGCGACCGATGAAGCTGCCGGGCAGGCCCAACTCGCGGCCCAACGCGCGAACCTCGTCCTTGAAGAGTTCACGCAGAGGCTCGACCAGCTTCAAACCCATCTTTTCAGGCAGGCCACCCACATTGTGGTGCGATTTGATGGTCACAGATGGACCGCCTGAAAACGACACGGATTCAATCACATCTGGATACAGGGTGCCCTGTGCCAAGAACTCGGCGCCGTCGATTGTGTCGGCGTGTTTCTGGAACACGTCGATGAACAGCTTGCCGATAATCTTGCGCTTGGTCTCAGGATCGGATTGACCATCAAGTTCACCCAGGAACAGTTCACTTTCGTCCGCGTGGATCAACTGGATGTTGTAATTGTCGCGGAACATGCCGACGACTTCGGCAGCTTCGTTCTTGCGTAGTAGCCCATGGTCGACAAACACGCAGGTCAGCTGATCGCCAATCGCCTCATGTATCAGGATCGCCGCAACCGAGCTGTCGACACCGCCAGACAAGCCACAAATGACTTTTTTGTCCCCGACCTGTTCGCGGATCTTGCGGATCATCTCGTCCCGATAAGCCCCCATGGTCCAATCGCCCTTGAACCCTGCCAGTTTGACAAAATTCTCATAGAGCTTTGCACCCTTGGGTGTGTGATGAACCTCGGGGTGAAATTGCACCGCATAGAAATGACGCGAGGCTTCGGCCGTGATGGCATACGGCGCGTTGGGTGAAGTGCCGAACACCTCAAAACCCGGAGCGATTTCGCTTACATGATCGCCGTGGCTCATCCAGACCTGCTCGTCACCTTCGGCGAACCAGCCATCGAGGATATCAAGCCGATTATTCTGAGTAACAAATGCGCGGCCAAATTCTGCGGTGCCGTGCCCGCTTTCAACCTTGCCGCCCAGTTGATGCATCATCACCTGCTGACCATAGCAGATGCCCAGGATCGGCACGCCGTAGTCAAAAATCTCTTGCGGGGCGCGGGGTGAACCCTCGCGCGTAACACTGTCAGGGCCGCCCGAAAAAATGACGGCCTTGGGCGCCATCTCTCGCACGAAATCCATCGTGACGTTCTGGTAGGGGTGGATTTCGCAATAGACGTTCAGTTCGCGCAAGCGGCGGGCAATAAGCTGCGTCACCTGGCTGCCGAAGTCGATGATCAAAAGGCGGTCATGGCTGTCTTGGGTCATGATTGGCTATTAGGTCGCAAGCCTTGCTTGTGCAAGCGTAATGACGTCAATTCAGCGAGGAGGCTGATACATGACCACCATAAAACTCAGAACTGCCGAACGAAGCGACGCCAAGTCGATACAAGTTTGTATCGCAAGCGCTTATGCCGATGCGATGAGAGACATTGCCGATCTGCCGGATGTTACGTCTGGTATCGAGGAAGAGATCGCAGAGCATCAGGTCGTCATTGCTGAAGTGGACGGTACACTTTTTGGTGTCATCATATTTGATCAACAGGCCGAGGCTATGATGATATTCAATCTCGCCGTTTCGCCAGAGGCTCAGGGCAAGGGTATTGCGCGGCAACTGCTTGCAGTTGCTGAAGCTAAGGCCGTTGAGGCCGGGCTTTCAGTCCTGCGCTTGCGGACACATCGGCTGATGCGTGCAACCCGCGAAATGTACACTCATCTGGGGTGGGTTGAGGTCGAGGTGTCAGGAAACACTGTCGTTATGCAGAAAAAGGCAAAGTAGTAACCGACAGACATATGTCGCAGCGGCCCGCGGTTCATGTCGCTTTTACCTCTAGAGCGCCGTAAACTACCTGTGGCGAAGTTTGCCGTTCATGTAACACATCTACCAAACCAACCAATCACGGGATTTACTCAATGGCAGAGGCAAACACCCGGCGCAGGGCACGGGGTGGCGGCGGTGCCGCCCGTCGTGCCGAGCGTACGGCGGTCAAGATCGAAACCGCGAAATATATCGAACGCAATATCCCCAATTTCGAGGTCCTCAACGAAGAGGCGCTGGAGATTATCGAAACCAATGCGGAAACCGTATTGGCTGAGATTGGCGTCAATTTCGTAGACAATCCGGCAGCGCTTGAGCGCTGGAAAGACGCGGGTGCAGATGTCGATGGTGAGCGGGTCCGCCTGCCGCGCGGCCTGGCACGTGAGCTGATCAAGACCGCCCCTAGCGAATTTACCCAGCACGCCCGCAATCCTGAGAAATCGGTAGTCATCGGCGGCCGCAATATGGTTCTGGCTCCGGTCTATGGTCCTCCGTTCGTACGCGATGCGCAAGGCGGACGTCGTTACGCGACAATGGACGATTTCAACAAGTTCGTGAAGCTGGCCTACATGTCCAAGTGGCTGCACCATTCGGGCGGTACGGTCTGCGAACCGACAGATATTCCGGTAAACAAGCGCCATTTGGACATGCTGATGGCGCATATGACTCTGTCCGACAAACCGTTCATGGGTTCGGTCACTGATCCCAGCCGGGCGCAGGATTCGATCGAGATGTGCGAGATCCTGTTCGGCAAAGAGTTCGTGCAGAACAACACCGTGATGACATCGTTGACCAACATCAACTCGCCGATGACCTTTGACGACGTGATGATGGGTTCTCTGGAAGTTTATGCCGCAAACAATCAGGCCTGCATTATTTCGCCGTTCATCGTGGGTGGTGCTATGGCACCGGTTTCGGTCGCGGGCACGCTGACGCAGGTTCTGGCCGAGGTCATGGCAGGTGTAGCATATAGCCAGATCATCCGTCCGGGTGCTCCTGCGATCTTTGGGGCGTTCGTATCGTCGATCGACATGAATTCAGGAGCGCCGACCTTTGGCACCCCAGAGGCTTCGCACGTCACTTATGGCGCGGGTCAGTTGGCGCGCCGACTGGGTCTGCCATATCGCTCTGCGGGTTCGTTCTGTGGTTCAAAATTGCCGGATGCGCAAGCTGCGTATGAGACCGCGAACTCGTTGAACATGGGCCTGATGTCGGGTGTGAATTTCATGCTGCATTCCTGCGGTTGGCTCGAAGGCGGCTTGGTGGCGGATTTCGAGAAATTCGTCATGGATGCCGATCAGCTCGGCGTTTTGCACGGATTGGCCAAAGGTGTGGCCTATGATGAGAATGCACAGGCGATGGACGCCATCCGCGAAGTCGGTCCCGGAGGTCACTATTTGGGTTGTGCCCATACGCAAGCCAACTTCAAGGAAGCGTTCTGGAAAACCGATCTCTTGGATTATAAGCCGTTTGAGACCTGGGAAGAAGAAGGCGCCCGCGATACACGGACGCTGGCTTCGGCACGGGTTGAGCATCTGTTGGCGAACTACCAGCAGCCGCAGCTTGACCCTGATGTAAAGGCTGCGCTCGACGCATATGTTGCCGAAAAGAAAGCATCGATGCCGGACGCGTTCACCTGATTACTGATGCTGCGTGGCGCGACTGGCCTGATACAGTTGCGCTTCGCCATTTAATGCAATCAGCAGATCAAGATGGCGCACCAGTGAATAGGCCGCGTCTACTTCGATGCGTTGCGCGTTAATCTCACGCTCCAATTCCAGCAAACGGATCAACGCTGCACCAGTGCCCGGTGTTGATCCATATCCAAGAAGCCGTTGCAGGTGGCGGTCGCGATTATAGTCCTGCACCCCGATCTTGGCGGCACGGGCCAGTAATCGCGGGCGGCGGAGTGTGGTGATCATGGTCATCAGGTCCTGCACGGCAGCTTTCCTTCTTTTTCAATTTCGCTGTCTGAAATGTGACACAACCTAAGCGGGTGTTGCCTTGTGCGGGATCACCCCGAACTATGGTTTCACCACTGTTTATCTTTTTGAATCAATTCTGCTCTGTGCCGTCTGTGATTAACGAACGAGTAACGAAAGCAACTCTAGTTAGATTTGGTTAACTAAGAATCCGACGGCTAAAACTGTCAGTTTGTTTTGTCGACGAGGGCGAAGAAATATGGAAAACAACGTGGCATTCACTGTTCCGGCATGGGTTCCCGAAGGGGCGCAACGATATCTGGACCATACGGAGTCAGGGCGATCTATTCGGGATATTGCGCGGTCCGCAGGGTGCCATGCCTCGACCATTCTGCGTCAGATCCGCAGGGTTGAGATGCGCAGGGACGATCCTTTGGTGGATGCAGCTCTGCATTCTCTGGCCCAGTCACACTTTGCGCCAATGGAGCGCACAGGTTCTTCATTTGCAATCGTGACGTCTGAGGCAGGACGGCCCGAAGCCCAAGACGACGAATTCGAGCGCGAGTCGCTGCGTGTACTGAGGCGCATGTGTGAATCCGGTGCCGTGCTTGCCGTGGCCGAGGATATGGACAAGGCTGTTGTGGTTCGGGACAACGGCAAAGGAGGAACTACCAAAACAGCAGTTGTAGATTGCCGGATCGCGCAGGCTCTGGCGCTGAATGATTGGATTTCATGCGATAGTCCGGGTCGGATCTCACGCTACCGGATTTCAACCTCGGGCAGGGCTGCACTAAGTCATTTGATTGCCGAGGCCGAAAACCGGGCGCGTACGCAGAATGAATTTGGCATGGCGGAAGCGCAGGCCGCATTCAAACCCGCAACTGCGGGTGCAAGGGCGCCATCACAGCCTCGCGTCCGTTACAGCACTGTGGAAAGCCCGCTGATCGCTTTGGCGCGCCGCCGCGACCGGGATGGCAAGCCGTTTCTGGATGAAACTCTGGTGAGCGCGGGCGAGCGCTTGCGTGAGGATTTCGAACTGGCGCAGATCGGACCTCAGGTCACACAGAATTGGGATCGCTTTCTGACAGGCGGTGGACGCGGTGACTTTGCCTCGGACAGCCATGTGGGGCGAGGACCCTCTGGTGCCAGGGATCGTGTGGCCCGCGCGCTGTCTGACCTTGGGCCGGGTTTGAGCGACGTCGCGCTGCGCTGTTGTTGTTATCTAGAAGGGCTTGAGCTGGCTGAAAAGCGGATGGGCTGGTCTGCGCGATCAGGCAAGATCGTGCTGCGGATCGCGTTGCAAAGGCTGAAGCGCCACTACGAGGACCAGACCGAGCGGGATCGGATGATCGGCTGAACGTTTCATGCAGCCATATACCGGCCTTGCGGAAATGACCCCAAATGATAGTCAGGGGTTATGAATTTCACCTTCCGCCAGCTGCAATATTTCCAGGCCGTCGCCGAACAGCGTAACTTTGGCCGTGCCGCGCAGGTCTGCCATGTTTCGCAGCCTGCGCTTTCGGTTCAAATCAAGTCACTGGAAGACTCGATCGGTGGGCCGTTGTTCGAACGGCAGGCCCGCGACATCCTGTTGACACCACTTGGTCGAGACGTTTTGGACTATGCCCAACATGTCCTGAACGCGGCCGAACGGTTGGACCGGTTTGCACGCGACCATTCGGGTGGCCATAGGTCCCTGTCGATCGGGATTATTCCTACGGTTGCACCTTATTTGCTGCCGGGGGTGTTAGCCGGGTTGCGGGCTGCGGATGTCTCGTTACGGGTTCAGATTCGCGAGGCCCGGACCGAGCGACTGCTATCCATGTTGGGCTTGGGCGAAATAGATGCCGCCGTACTGGCGCTGCCCTTGGGAAATGGAACTTTCCACGAACAGCCACTGTTCGAAGATCGGTTCTTGCTGGCAGGAAGTCAGACTCGCATGAATCGATTGACCATCAGCCCGGAAGAGTTGCGGCCTGTGGACTTGAAGACAGCGCAATTGATGCTGTTGGAAGACGGGCACTGCCTGACAGATCAGGCGCTAGAAGTTTGCGGTCAGGATCGTACCAGCGGCCAAATTAATATGGGTGCGTCCTCACTTGCCACGTTGTCGCGTTTGGTCGCCGAAGGGTTTGGCCTGACGTTGATGCCTGAACTTGCGGCGCAGGCCGAGACGGATGCAGTCCCCGGTTTGCGATTGTTGCGATTTGGTGCGCCGCAACCGGCGAGGACCATTGGCCTGGTGCGTCGCAGCTCGACCGGAGCGGAGGAGTGGTTCGATCGATTGGCGCAAGTAATCCGGCAGGTCGGTGAAGACGTGGTAGCTAAAACTCGAACCTAACGAAAAAGGCCCGCCGAAATGGCGGGCCTTTCAAAGTAGGGCATGACAGGATTATGCCAGCGCCGGTTCGCGGGCTTCGTCCAGATGCTTCATTAGGTTTTCCGGGGACGACACGCCGTAAGGGTCTTCGGGGCAGTTATCCATCAGGCCGGGTTCTTCGAACCATGCCTCCACAACGCCATCGTTGACGATGGCTGCGTAACGCCACGAGCGCATGCCAAAGCCCAGATTGTCCTTGTCGACCAGCATGCCCATTTTACGCGTGAACTCACCGGACCCATCAGGAATGACCTTGACGTTTTCCAGACCCTGATCGGCGGCCCATTTGTTCATGACAAAGCTGTCGTTGACGGACATGCAGTAGATTGCATCGATGCCCTTGGCCGCAAAATCGCCGTGGCCTTTTTCGAAACCAGGCAATTGATAGGTCGAGCATGTCGGGGTGAATGCGCCGGGCAGCGAGAACAGGATAACACGCTTGCCTGCAAAATAATCCTCGGTTGTCTTGTCTTCCCAACGGAACGGGTTGGGGCCTTCGACGGCCTCATCGCGGACACGGGTGTGGAAGGTTACGTCAGGCAGTTTTGCACCGGTTTTCATCATCAAACTCCTGTGATTCACTTATGTTTGCCGCGAGAGTTAAAATGATTCTAACTCGGCTTCAATGATATATATGCTGCAAAAGCATAATATCTTTGATGGCGATAAAGCATTATAAGTAATGCGTAAAATGATGTGCATGATCGCTTTCGCTGCACGCGCGTAGACGTGCGGCATAGCGGCTATGCGCCGCTGGTGTAACCAAATGAGTCGGTCTATGTTATGAACAAAGAAAATTGACCCAAAGCCAGGAAAGCCAGCCGTGCGTGATCTGAAAGTACCCGAGCAAAGACACCCCGAAAAGGCACATCGACCTGACAATGCGGCTCCGCGCAAACCGAACTGGATTCGGGTCAAAGCGCCGGGTGGCAAGGGCTATGCCGAGACGCACAAGATCATGCGTGACAATAATCTGGTCACCGTCTGCGAAGAAGCCGGATGCCCGAATGTAGGTGAGTGCTGGAGCCAGGGGCACGCGACCATGATGATCATGGGCGAGATTTGCACGCGCGGTTGTACCTTCTGCAACATTGCGACCGGTAAGCCGGATACTCTGGATGCATTTGAACCGGGTCGCGTGGCGCATGCGGTGCAGAAGCTGGGCTTGAACCATGTGGTCATCACATCCGTGGACCGGGATGACCTGCTCGATGGAGGCGCAGATCACTTTGCACAGACCATCCGTGCGGTGCGACACCGCTCGCCCAAGACTACGATCGAGATTCTGACGCCGGATTTCCTGAAATGCGATCCCTCGGTGCTTGAGATTGTTGTCGAGGCCAAGCCAGATGTGTTCAATCACAATCTTGAAACGGTGCCGGGCCTTTATCCTCAGGTGCGTCCCGGTGCGCGATATTTCCACTCATTGCGCTTGCTGCAGCGGGTCAAAGAGATGGACCCGTCCATTTTCACCAAATCCGGCATAATGGTCGGACTGGGCGAGGACGAGCAGCAAGTTCGTCAGGTCATGGATGACATGCGCGCGGCGGATATCGATTTTCTGACTATCGGCCAGTATCTGCAGCCAACACCCAAGCATCATGGCATTGACCGCTTTGTTACACCCGAAGAGTTTGCGGCCTATGAAAAAGCTGCGTTCGGCAAAGGTTTCCTTATGGTCTCGGCAACTCCTTTGACCCGGTCGTCTTACCATGCGGGCGATGATTTCGCCCGTTTGCGCGAAGCTCGACAAAAGAAGTTGAACCAGAGGTGAAACCCGAACTTCAATCCTGGCTTACCGAAAAGCGCCATGAACTGCATCAAGTGCCTGAGATATCGGGCGAGGAACGTGGAACCGCGACGAGTATCTCGAACTTGCTTCAGGCGTGTGATCCCGATGCGGTTCTGACAGGTATCGGTGGCCACGGTGTCGCGGCGGTTTATGATAGCGGACAGCCCGGACCAACCATCGGAATCCGGTGTGAATTGGACGGTTTGCCGATCCAGGAAATCTCAAGTGCCCGATACGCGTCGCAACATCCCGGAAAGGGGCATCTTTGCGGGCATGATGGCCATATGGCGATGGTGCTTGGTGTTGCCTTTGTATTGGGGGATAAGCGTCCGACCAAGGGGCGGGTGGTTCTGATTTTTCAACCCGCCGAAGAAACCGGTCAAGGTGCGATTGCCTATCGTGCTGATCCCAAGTTTGCGGATATCGCTCCGGACTATGTGTTTTCTTTGCACAATTTGCCGGGTTTGGAATTGGGCGGGGTTGAGCTTTGCTCGGGTCCGGCGAATTGCGCCTCGCGTGGGATGCGAATTGTTTTGACGGGCAAAACCTCTCACGCGGCGGCTCCTCAGGATGGAGTGTCGCCAGCCGGTGCGTTGGCAGAGCTTATGCCTGCTTTGGCCATTCTGGGGCGGGGTGGGGCGCTGGATGCAGAATATGCACTGACAACGGTAACCCATGCTAGGCTGGGTGAGGCCACTTTTGGTATCGCACCCGGTCAGGCCGAACTGTGGGTGACCCTGCGCACGGTCTCGGACAGCCGGATGGCAAGCCTGATCCGCGACGCAGAACAGCTGGTGACTACACGTGCTCAGGCACAGGGATTAGGTGTTGAAATCACCTATGACGATGTGTTTGAGGCTTGCACAAATTCGGGTGAAGCCGTGCAGATCCTGTCAGAGGCCTGCCAAAGCCGCGACATTCCTTGCAAGCTGGTTGCGACCCCACAAAGGTTTTCGGAAGATTTCGGGCAGTTCGGAAAAGGCGCAAAAAGCGCCATGTTCTGGCTAGGCGCGGGGCGGGATCATCCGCAGCTACACAACCCCGACTATGATTTCCCGGATGCTTTGATCCCGATCGGGACAGATATTTTTTTGGCTGCTATCGAACAAACGCTCAAGGCCTGAGTTTTCTGGGCTGGCTTTCTGCCCATTCGGGCCACCAACCCATATATTCAATTCCGGCAATCATCAGGCAGATAAGGATCGCGCCAAACACCAGTTTCACGCGCCGTTCCGAGGGCGGGTTTCGCCCCCATTTCGACATGCGAACAAAATGGCGCAGACTCATCAGTCCTGATCTTCGACAAATCGAACCTTGCCGATAAACGGCAGGTTGCGATTGCGCTGCGCATAGTCGATGCCATAACCCACGACAAATTCATCAGGGATTTCAAACCCGATCCAGTCCGAGCGGAAATCGACTTCGCGCCGGCTGGGTTTGTCCAGAAGGGCGATGGATTTCAACCGGTGTGGCTTGCGGGTACGGAGCAGCTTGGAGACGTGGTTCAGGGTATGGCCGGTATCCACGATATCCTCGACCACCAAAACATCACGCCCTTCAATAGCGCCGCGTAAGTCCTTAAGAATACGAACTTCTCGACTGCTTTCCATCGAGTCACCGTAGGACGATGCCTCCAGAAAATCGACCTCGATGGGCAGGTCCAGCTCGCGCACCAGATCAGCGATAAAGACGAAGCTGCCGCGCAGCAGGCCGACAACGACCAGCTTGTCGGTGCCGCCGAATTCAGCCGTTATTTCGCGGCAAAGCTCTTCGATCCGGGCAGCAATTGCCTTGGCCGAGATCATCTCATCTATCACATATGCGCGCTGGCTCATCGCTGCCCCCTTGATCTTTGGCGCGCAACATACGAAATCACGCCCCATTGTCACCAGTTAATCCCGGATATCATGCCAACCCATTCCGAGACCCGCCCGCTGCCTTACACCGCTCAGCAGATGTATGATCTGGTCGCGGATGTGGCGAAATACCCTGAATTTTTGCCTTGGTGCGCTGCGGCCCGTATCCGTCGGACCTATGCCGCGGGCGATGGCAAGGTGATGGAAGCGGATCTGGTTATTTCATTCAAGGTGTTCCGCGAACGCTTTGGCAGTCGGGTCACGCTGTTTGATGAGCTGAAACGGATCGATACCGAGTATCTGGACGGACCGTTCAAATACATGCGCTCGGATTGGGAGTTTGAAGATACGGAAGACGGCTGCAACGTCTCGTTCCACGTTGATTTCGAATTCAAGAACGCGGTTCTGCAAGGAATCATTGGCGTGGTTTTCAACGAAGCCATGCACCGTATCGTCCGAGCATTCGAACAACGTGCTGCCGTCCTGTACGGCTGAGGCTTTACGCCCGAGCGGCGCGCGCTAGACTGCGCCACATGACCGATTTGACAACTGCCCTTGCCGAGTTTGCTGCTGGTTCTGTGTCGACCACGGCGCAGGCTCGTATCGTGACATCTCTATCCGCGTTGGACTGGCTTGCTGTGGGGCGGGCAGGCGCAGATGAGCCGGTTTCCCGCATCATACGTCAGATGGTTCTTTCCGAGAGCGGTGCCGCGCAGGCGCGTTTGTTCGGAGGCGGTGATGCGCCGCTACGCGCAGCGGCGCTGGTGAATGGTACCATTTCTCATGCGCTTGATTATGACGACACGCATTTCGCTCATATCGGTCATCCATCGGTTGCTGTTTTTCCTGCAGCCCTTGCTCTTGCGGCGTGGGAAGACCGACCTCTGGTCGATCTGCTTGAGGCAGCGCTAGTGGGAATGGAGTTATCGATCCGCATCGGTTTGTGGCTTGGTCGTGGTCATTATCAGGCTGGTTTTCACCAAACAGCCACGGCTGGTGCGTTTGGGGCTGCGGTGGCTGCGGGTCGGATTATGGCATTTGACGTAAAGCAGATGCGTGACCTGTTGGGGCTAACCGCGACCCGGGCCTCAGGGCAGAAATCACAGTTTGGGACAATGGGTAAACCCTATAACGCTGGGCTTGCAGCCTCGAACGGTGTTGAGGCCGCCCAGTTGATCCGCAACGGCTTTCAACCCGGTGCTGACGCATTGGAAGGCCCGTTTGGGTTTGGGGCGACACATTTGGGGGCTGACGATTTAGCTGCTGCGCTTGATGGTTTGGGTGACGAGTGGCTGTTCGAAAGCATCAGACACAAATTCCACGCTTGCTGCCATGGCCTACACGCGGCGCTTGAGGCTGCGCGCGATCTCGACATCGCCGAGCCTGAGGTGGCCGAGATCAAGATCAAAACCCACCCCCGCTGGATGAGCGTGTGCAATCAACTGCAGCCGACCAGTGGGTTAGGAGCGAAGTTTTCCTATCGTACCGTGATCGCAATGCAGGCAATGGGCTACGATACAGCTCTGCCAGGGAGCTTTTCCGACAAGATTTGTGCTGATCCAAGACTGCAATCCTTAAGGGACCGGATCACGGTCGAGGCGGATGAGAGTCTATCCGAGACACAAGCCCATCTGTCCCTGTTACGCCGGGACGGCGCGCGCCGCGAGGCCAGCCATGATCTGCTGGCACCGATGTCTCTATCGGATCGCGAAGATCGCGTCAGGGAGAAAGCGGCGAAGCTGATCGGGGGGGATGAGGCGGACGCCATCTGGTCGATGCTGCGCACCGGCGGGCGCGCAGCGGATTTGGCTGACAGGTTAACCGATTAAGTGACCCGCCAATGCAGCGGAAAACCCGGATCGAATATTGTGACGGGGCCTTCGCCGCTTTCGATTTTGGCCGGATAGACGACCTCATCGCCTTTGGTCAGCGTGATGGTCTCTTCGTTCACTGGCAGGCGATAGAAGGCTGGGCCGTTGAGTGACGTGAACGCCTCCAGCTTGTCCAACGCATCCGCTCGTTCGAACATTTCGGCCAGCAGTGACATCGTATTGGTTGCAGTGAAACAGCCAGCGCAGCCACAGGCCATTTCCTTGTTTGCATCCGTGTGCGGCGCGCTGTCTGTGCCCAAGAAGAAACGCGTATCGCCTGATGTCGCGGCGGTCAGCAGCGCCAGCCGATGCTCTTCGCGTTTGGCGACCGGTAAGCAGTAGTAATGCGGCTTGATGCCACCCACCAGAATGTGGTTGCGGTTGATGATCAGGTGATGCGTTGTAATCGTCGCACCCAGATCTTTCTCGTTCGCCTTGACGTAATCCACGCCGTTTGACGTCGTGATGTGCTCCATCACCACGCGCAGTCCGGGTGTTGCTTTGCGAATCGGATCAAGAACGCGGTCGATGAACACCGCCTCACGATCGAAGATATCGATCTCGGCATCCGTGACTTCGCCGTGCACACACAGCGGCAGACCGATCTCGGCCATCTTCTCCAGCACCGGGCGCACCTTGTCGAAATCGCGAACGCCAGAAGACGAGTTGGTTGTTGCCCCAGCCGGGTAAAGCTTTACCGCCTTGACCAATCCGCTTGCATGTGCGGCGGCCACATCCGCCGGGTCTGTGTCTTCTGTCAGGTAGAGCGTCATCAGCGGCTCAAACGTCATGTCCTCAGGCAGAGCAGCAAGGATGCGGTCCCGATAAGCTGCTGCGTCGTCACCTTTGACAACGGGCGGAACCAGATTCGGCATGATGATGGCACGGGCAAAATGGCGCGCGGTTTCAGGCAAGACGGCTTGCAGCATCGCGCCATCGCGCAGATGCAAATGCCAGTCATCGGGGCGGCGGATCGTCAGGGATTGGGTCATGGCCCCCGGCTAACACAGCCGCTTGGGTGGTGAAAGACCCTCTTGCCCTTGCCGATGAGACAGATCGCCGTAAGTCACTGACGGATGGTGGTCTTGACCTCTGGTTGTGGTCATGACCTGTTGGGGCGCAGGAAAAAGGGGAACTCATGACACAGCCAAACTCCATCGATGCCGTGCAAGAGCTTTTGGGCTCTGAGGGTTATGTCTGTGGCCGGGCTTTGGCGACGGTTGTGTTTCTTTCGCTGAAACTTGGTCGACCTCTATTTCTGGAAGGCGAGGCGGGCGTCGGCAAGACTGAGATCGCCAAGGCGCTGGCCGCAGGATTGGGGCGGCGCCTGATCAGGTTGCAGTGCTACGAAGGCCTTGATGCCTCTTCCGCTGTGTATGAGTGGAATTTCCCCGCCCAGATGGTGGCGATCCGAACCGCAGAAGCGTCGGGTGGGGCGGACCGAGGCGCGTTGCAGACCGAGCTGTTCTCGGATGATTATCTGATCGAACGCCCCTTGCTGCAGGCCATGCGTCCGGATGCTAATGGGGCACCTGTATTGCTAATTGACGAATTGGACCGGACCGACGAACCCTTTGAGGCTTTCTTGCTGGAGGCGCTCAGTGACTTTCAGGTAACGATCCCTGAGTTAGGTACTGTCAAAGCGCCTGAACCGCCGATCGTGATCGTCACCTCGAACCGCACGCGCGAAGTACACGACGCACTGAAACGCCGCTGCCTATATCATTGGGTTGATTACCCTGACTTTGCGCGCGAAATCGAAATCCTGCACGCACGGGCTCCCGAAGCGGCAGAAGCGCTGAGCCGTGAGGTGGTCGCCTTTGTTCAGCGCTTGCGCACTGAAGATTTGTTCAAGAAACCGGGGGTGGCCGAGACCATCGATTGGGCTAAATGTCTGCTGGCGCTGGACGTTATCAACCTAAGTCCCGAAGTAATCGGCGATACGTTGGGTGCCATCCTGAAATACCAGGACGACATCCAAAAGTTGCAGGGGTCCGAGGCCAAACGCATTCTGGATCAGGCGAAAGCCGATCTCGAACCAGCCTGATGCTTCATATGCTCGAAAATACTTTGGGGGTTTGATGGCCGAACAACTCCCACTCGATATACCGGACAACCCCAAACTGGCCCAGAACATCACCCATTTTGCGCGCGCTTTGCGCAAGGCCGGACTGCCGATAGGAACTGGGCGCGTGGTTGACGCGATCCGCGCCGTGCAGGCTGCGGGGTTCACCGAGAAACGAGATTTCTACTGGACGCTGCATGCCTGTTTCGTGAACCGGCCGGAACATCGAACGGTTTTTGCGCAAGTCTTCCGCCTCTATTGGCGCGATCCGCGGTATCTAGAACATATGATGTCCATGATGCTGCCCGCCATTCGCGGTGTTCAGGAGGAGCGCAAAGCGGATGCGGCTGAAAAGCGCGCGGCTGAGGCGTTGTTGGATGGCGTCGAACGCGACTTGCCAGAATCAACCGAGCAACAAGAGGAAAGCGAGATCGAGATCAACGCGACCCAAACCGCGTCATCCGAAGAACGCTTGCGCAACCTTGATTTCGAACAGATGAGTACATCCGAGATCGCCCAGGCCAAACGCATGCTGTCGCGCCTGAACTTACCGGTCAAACGCATCGAGTCTCGCCGAGGTCAGGCCAGTCACCTCGGTCACCGCATTGATCGCGCTCGGACACTTAGGTCAGCGATGCGGCAGGGTGGTGAACTACGCGATATCGCGCACTTGCAACCCAAACCTCGGTGGCCGAATTTGGTTGCGTTGTGCGATATATCCGGGTCGATGAGCCAATACAGTCGGATCATTCTGCACTTTCTACACGCGGTTTCGAATGCCAAAGGCGCAGGTTGGGCCAAAGTGCACGCATTCACGTTTGGCACACGCCTGACCAACATCACCCGCCATCTGCATCAACGTGATGTCGATGCAGCGCTGGCCGCTGCTGGGGCCGAGGCACAGGACTGGGAAGGCGGAACCCGGATCGGAGAATGCCTGCATCAGTTCAATCGCGACTGGTCCCGGCGCGTCATGGGGCAGGGGGCGGTCGTGTTGTTGATCACCGACGGGTTAGAGCGGGGTGATCCCGAGATGCTGGAAAAGGAAATCGAGCGCCTGCACCTGTCGTCGCGGCGTCTGATTTGGCTGAACCCATTGCTGCGCTGGGACGGGTTCGCACCGAAAGCTCAGGGTGTGGCGACAATGCTTCCACATGTCGACAGCTTCCGCGCCGGGCATTCGATTGCGTCGCTGGAAGATCTGGCCGCCGTGATTTCGCAACCAGATGATCAGGGGCAGAAAGCGCGGCTGATGTCCGCGCTTTCAGACTAGCTGTTACGAAAGCTGCTCTTCATTGCACTTCCGTGCCATTTCCATGGCTTTGTAAGTGCCAGTCAGGTCAACGGTGAAGGCGAACTCTTTCTCCGGGAAAACGACCATCACCTTCTTCTTGGCAAGATCATCTGCGAACTGAGGGTCGTCTGACAGAACATACCCACCCGAATAGCCCTTGGTGATGTTCCCCTTCATACCGGTGGCTTCTCCGACATAAATATTGTCGCCGATAAGGATGGCAACAGCCTCTTTCTCGCCTTTCTTGATGTTGGTTTTGGCCTTGGTGAAGACACCAACATAGCCAACGCCGCGATCTTCGGTCAGGCCCATCTGCACGACATTTTCAGCGTCATCAACCGCTTCGATAAGGCAGGATTTCTTGTCCTGATCGATGAAAACCTTCCAGCCTTCGACCTCACCGTATTTCAGAAATGTGTCAGCCCAGCCGGTGCTGGCAGTCAACAGGCCGATCGCTGCTCCGAGTGTAAGAATGCGTTTCAACTGTTTGTCTCCGCTATGAAATATGTTGGGACGATCCCGAATAGGCCCCGGAATCGCATGCAGGCTAGAATGACGCCTTCCAACATTCAACAATTTGTGAATGTGAGTTCAAAATCGGCTTGTTAGCGCCACAAGATCGACCCGCTGAGCGCTTTTCATTGCTCCAAAGCTGACTATGTTGAACCCAAGCAAGGCCGGAGGTCTAAATGGAACGATTCGATAGCAGCCCGGAAACCGCACTAAAATGGTATCGCGCCGGGAAGGGCGCGGCTTTGTCCACTGTGGTTGAGACCTGGGGCAGCGCGCCGCGCCGTGTAGGCGCGCAGTTGGTCATTGCGGGCGATGGTCGGATCGAAGGCTCGGTTTCTGGTGGTTGCGTCGAAGGTGCCGTGATCGTCGAAGCGCTGGAAGCCATAGAGGAAGGCGAGGCAAGGCTGCTAGAGTTCGGTGTAAGCGACGAGGATGCGTTTGCCGTCGGTCTGGCCTGCGGCGGTACGATCAGGGTTTTGGTTGAACCGGTCGGCAAGGTCCTGCCCGAACCAATGCTGGCCGAACTGGTCGCGGCACGGGCGCGGCGCGAGCCCTTGGCCTATGAAGTCAATGTCGAGACGGGCCAGCGCGCGTTGCGCCGTAATGCCTATTCCGAACGCTTGCGTATGGACAGGTCCGGGTTCGAAGAGGATGGGCAAACCTTTGTCGCTGTCCACAACCCACCGCTACGGTTGATAGTGGTGGGAGCGGTGCACATCGCCCAAGCTCTGGTGCCGATGGCCCGGATCGCGGGCTATGACCCGGCGATTATAGATCCGCGCGAGGCCTTCGCATCGGACGCACGTTTTCCCGGAGAAACCATCCTGACGGATTGGCCGGATGAGGCTGTGTCAAAGCTGGGTCTCGACTCGCGCACGGCGCTTGTGTTGCTGACCCACGACCCCAAACTTGATGACCCCGCGCTTCAGGCCGGTTTGGCGGCCGATGTGTTCTACATCGGCGCACTCGGATCTAAGCGCACACATGCCAAACGCGTGGAGCGGATGAAGCAGGCCGGGTTCAACGATGACCAGATTTCACTGATTCACGGACCTGTTGGGCTTGATATCGGGGCGGCTGGACCGTCTGAGATAGCCGTTGCGATCCTGGCGCAGATGACGGCGGTCCTGCGAGGCAGAGCGTGAAGTTTGGTCCGGTACCCGTTTCCGACGCCTACGGCGCGATGTTAGCCCATTCCGTCAAAGCGGGAAACCGCAAGCTTAGGAAAGGTATAACGCTTTCGTCCGAGCACATAGCCGAGTTGCACCAAGCCGGTCTGACCGAGGTCACAGTCGCGAGACTGGAGCAAGGTGATTGCCATGAGGACGAAGCCGCAGCGCTGCTGGCAGAAGCGCTTGCACCAAGTCCCACACAGGCAAATCTGCGTGTCACCGAAGCCTTTACAGGCCGGGTCAACCTTTTAGCAAATGGACCAGGCGTCGCGGTGCTGGATACCGATGCCTTGCAAAAGTTCAATCAGGTCAATCCGATGATCACTGTTGCGACGGTGCCGCAATATCAGCAGATGGCGGCTGGCGGCATGGTCGCGACGATCAAGGTGATTTCTTATGCCGTACCTCGATGCGACGTTGAGAGTGCGGCCCGTCATGCGCAGGACGCTATTCGGTTATCGGTGCCCAAATACGAAAATGCGGGTCTCATCGTTACCGACATTGCTGGCGGGCCATCTAATGAAAAAGGTATCGCTGCTATTCGTAGCCGGGTTGAGGCTTTGGGTATGAATCTGTCAGATGTTCAGGTGGTGCCGCATCGGATGGGCGACTTAACAGCATCGATTTCGGCCATTCGGGGTGAGATCGTCATGATCCTGACCGGATCGGCCACGTCGGATAAAGATGATGTGGCGCCTGCTTCTGTGCGGGCAGCGGGGGGTATCGTCGACCGGTTTGGAATGCCGGTCGATCCGGGGAACCTGTTGTTTTTGGGATCTTCCGGCGGGCGCCCCATTATCGGTTTGCCCGGATGCGCGCGCTCACCAGCATTGAACGGGGCGGATTGGGTCTTGTCCCGCGTTGCTTGCGGAATCGAAACGACGGGCGCGGACATCGCAGGGATGGGTGTCGGTGGGCTGCTAAAAGAAATCCCGACTCGGCCACAGCCCCGCGCTGCCAAGAGTAAATGACGCAACGGCAATTTTGCCCTGTTTGGTGGACGCATCATTGTTAGAAGGCTGATCAGCGAAACTGCGGAAAAATCAGGCAAATATTTTTGTTCTCAAACGAAATTTACCGTGTTTAACTCTGGCTTAGCAAATAAGCCAAAAAAAGGGGAGGATCTTATGACCAAGGTCTCAATGACCGTGAACGGCGTTGCCGTCAGCGGTGATGTTGAAGGGCGGACTCTATTATCCGGATTTCTACGCGACCACCTGAATTTGACAGGCACACATATTGGCTGCGACACGGCTCAATGTGGCGCGTGCGTAGTGCACGTGAATGGTGAGGCGGTCAAATCCTGCAACATGCTGGCGCTGGAAGCAGACGGCGCGGATGTGGGCACGATCGAGGGGCAGGCGGCCGAAGATGGCACGCTGAACGTGATCCAACAGGCCTTTCAGGATCATCATGGGCTGCAATGCGGGTTTTGCACTCCGGGCATGGTGATGAGCGCTGCAGCATTGCTAAAGGATAACCCGCGCCCGACCGAAGGCGAAATTCGCAAGTACCTTGAGGGTAACCTATGCCGGTGCACAGGCTACCACAACATCGTCAAGGCAATCATGGCCGCATCGGGTCAAGACGTTTCCAGCATCGCCGCCGAGTGAGGCGGTTAAGAATTTTCGACGAAAATTCTTTTCCACGGAGGAGAACAAGCAATGCCCAAAGACAGTGGCATCGGAGCCAGTTCCAAGCGGCGCGAGGACGTACGCTTTCTGACCGGAGCAGGCAATTACACCGACGACATCAACGTACATGGCCAGGCCTATGTGCATTTCCTACGGTCCGACATCGCGCATGGCCGGATCACCAACATCGACACATCTGCCGCCGAGGGTATGCAGGGGGTTGTGAAGGTGTTCACCGGCAAGGACTTTGAAGGCGTGGGCGGAATGCCTTGCGGCTGGGAAGTAACCGACCGTCATGGCGCCCCGATGCAGGAACCACCGCATCCCATTCTGGCGCAAGGCAAGGTCCGACATGTAGGCGATCCCATCGCTGCCGTTGTCGCGGACAGCCTTGAACTCGCCCGCGATGCGGCGGAAGCGATTGAAGTGGATATCGAAGAGCTCCCTGCCGTGCTGGATATGAAAGCCGCAGCGCAGGATGGCGCGACGCTTATCCATGAGGATCTGAAGAACAACATCTGCTATGACTGGCATCTGGGCGAAGAAGACAATGACAAGGTCAATGAGGTTTTTGCCAACGCGGCCCATGTCACCACTCTGGACCTGATCAATAACCGTCTGGTTGCTAATCCGATGGAGCCGCGCGTTGCGGTGGCCGAGTACAGCCGGGGTACGGATGAGTACACGCTCTACACCACTTCGCAGAACCCGCATGTGATCCGCTTGCTGATGTGCGCATTTGTTCTGGGCTTGCCTGAACACAAAGTGCGTGTCGTAGCGCCTGATGTTGGTGGTGGATTTGGCACGAAGATTTTCCACTACGCGGAAGAGGCGTTCTGTACATTCGCTGCCAAGGCCTGCAACCGTCCGGTCAAATGGACCGCCAGCCGGTCCGAGGCGTTTATGTCGGATGCGCAGGGCCGCGACCACGTCAGCACGATTGAGCTCGCTTTGGACGCGGACAATAACTTCACAGGCCTTCGCACCAACACCTACGCCAATCTGGGCGCGTATCTGTCGACCTTCTCAAGCTCGGTTCCGACTTGGCTGCATGGCACTCTGATGGCGGGCAACTACAAGACGCCGGTCATTCAGGTGAATGTGAAGGCAATGTTCACCAACACAGTGCCGGTGGACGCTTATCGCGGTGCGGGTCGGCCAGAGGCGACCTATCAGCTGGAGCGCGTCATCGACAAGGCGGCGCGTGAACTGGGTGTCGATCCGATCGCCCTGCGTCGCCAGAATTTCATCACCCAGTTCCCGTATGACACACCGGTGGCGCTGACCTACGACACCGGGGATTACAACGGAACGATGGATAAGCTTGAAGCTGCTGCTGATTTGGCTGGCTTTGCCGCGCGACGGGCGGAAAGCGAGGCCAATGGCAAGCTGCGTGGCCTAGGCGTCAATTGCTATATCGAGGCCTGCGGCATCGCGCCCTCGAACATCGTCGGCATGCTGGGGGCCCGGGCGGGTCTTTATGATGCTGCCACGGTGCGGGTAAACGCCACCGGTTCCATCAGTGTCATGGTTGGTGCACATAGCCACGGGCAGGGGCATGAGACTGCTTTCCCGCAGGTTGTGGCCGACATGATCGGCATCGACGAGTCGATGGTCGAGATTGTGCATGGCGACACCTCGAAGATCCCGTTCGGCATGGGCACTTATGGCTCACGCTCGCTCGCGGTCTGTGGTTCGGCCATGGTTAAGGCGACCGAAAAGGTGATCGACAAGGCCAAGAAGATCGCGGCACACCTGCTCGAGGCGTCCGAGGCCGATATCGAGCTGAAGGACGGTCAGTTCAGCGTCGCGGGCACTGACAAGTCGGTGGCCTGGGGTGATGTGACTCTGACAGCCTATGTACCGCACAACTTCCCATTGGAGGTTGAGCCGGGGCTGGAGGAGACCGCATTTTATGACCCGGCCAACTTCACCTTCCCAGCGGGGGCATATGCCTGCGAGGTTGAGGTGGATCCCGAGACTGGACAGGTGACCATCGAAGCCTTCACCGCTGCGGATGACTTTGGCAACATCGTTAACCCGATGATTGTGGATGGTCAGGTACATGGCGGCATCGGTCAGGGTATCGGTCAGGCTTTGTTGGAAAACTGCGCCTATGACGAGAATGGCCAGTTGCTGAGCGCATCCTTCATGGATTACGCGATGCCACGCGCCGATGATCTGCCGTTCTATACGGTCGACCATTCCAGCCAGACGCCGTGTACGCACAACCCGTTGGGTGTGAAGGGCTGCGGTGAAGCTGGTGCGATTGGCTCGCCGCCTGCGGTAGTCAACGCGGTTCTGGATGCGCTGAACTCGGGTGGAAAGGCTGTTGATCACATTGACATGCCGATGAGCCCATCGCGTGTTTGGACAGCAATGCATGGTTGAGAGGTTCGGGTGCGAGGGGCCAGCCCCTCGCGCTCCCCGAGATATTTATAGCCAGATGAAGGGCGGATCCGCGCTTTTCGGAAAGGAAGAACGAAATGTACAATTTCGAGTTTGAGAAACCCTCGACCATCGCTGACGCGGTTACTGCGTTGGAAGTTGAGGATGCGCAGGCATTGGGGGGTGGGCAAACCCTGATCCCCACAATGAAGCAGCGGTTGGCCGCGCCATCCAAGCTGGTTTCGGTCAATGGAATCGCTGAAATGAAAGGGGTCTGCGTCGAGGATGATGGCTCGGTAGCGATAGGCGGTGCGACAACCCACGCAAATGTGGCCGCTGAAGCTGTTGGTAACTATCCGGCGCTGGCAGCGCTGGCCGGCCAGATCGGTGATCCTGCGGTGCGTAATCGTGGCACTATTGGCGGTTCGATTGCCAACAATGATCCAGCGGCCTGTTATCCGGCGGGAGTACTGGGTTCAGGCGCGACCATTGTCACCAATAATCGCCAGATAGCGGCGGATGACTTCTTTCAGGGCATGTTTACGACAGCTCTGGAAGAGGGCGAGATTATCACTTCGGTGCGTTTCCCCGTGCCTCAGGCGGCGAGTTATCAGAAGTTTTTGCAGCCCGCGTCTCGGTTTGCGTTGGTCGGGGTATATCTTGCCCGGTTTGCCAATGGCGTTCGAGTTGCAGTAACCGGCGCAAGCGAGGACGGAGTTTTCCGCTGGGCAGAGGCTGAGGAGGCCCTGAACAAAGAGTTCCGCGCGGACGCTTTGATGGGGCTGCACATTAATCCGATGAACATGATTGGTGATCTGCACGGCAGCAAAACGTACCGGGCGCATCTGGTCACTGTTATGACGAAACGGGCTGTCGAAGCTTGCAGCTGATCTGATTGTTGATCAGCGTTGAGAGCCTCTGTGAAAGCCGGGGCTCTTTATTCTTTCCGAACTCTTGGGGGCTTGGCGGGGCGCCAGTAGGCGCCGGTGTCTTCTCGGGCCGTCTGATAGCGTTCCACGCGGTCACGCGCGGCTGACCCCCCTGCGGCAAAGAGATGACCCAGCAGGCATTCAAGCACTACCATCGCTCCGGAGAAGCTGGAAAAGTGATGTTGCGCGCGGGTACTGACAGGCAGCACGATGTCAGGGTCAACACCAGGGGCGATGACGTCGCTATCCGACAATAACGCGATGCGCATTCCGCGTTTACGCGCAAAACGCATGGATTGTATGGTGTCAGAGGAATAGGGGTGAACGGTAATAGCGAAAAGGCAGTCCGCTTCATCGGCCTCGAGCAAATCATCGATGGCTGATCCCATATGTCGCGGGATAAGCTGAAATCCTGGGTGTGCCATCCGACCCGCATAGTGGAGATAATAGGCCAAAGCATAGCTAGCCCGGGTCGCGGTTATGAAACAGCGATTAGCTGCAATCATGTACTCCGTGACCTGTTGCATCAAATCAGGATCGGCCAGTCGCAAGGAGCGGGCTACGACGTTCAGTTCGTTTTGCGCAAACCCAGCTTGCGCGGCGCTGAATTGGCCCCCCGATTTCATGCGATCCAGCCAGCCCTGACCCAGCCGATCTTCTCGGTCTGTGACAAGGGTTTGGCGAAAGGGTCGTCTGAACGACTCAAAACTGTCGAATCCCATGCGTTGTGCCAACCGCACCAAAACGTTTGAACTGACACCGATCTTTTCGGCGGTAAGCCGAACCGGGTCGAGCCCGAAATCGCCAGGGTGGTCGATGATGTATTTCGCTGCGGCTTGCATTTGCTGAGGCAGGGTGTCGATTTCGTGCCGAAGCTGCTCGGTCAGTTGGGATGAGGTGTGTTGCATTTGGTAAGAAAAAACAAATGTTATGAAGAATGCAAATTGAAAACGTGAGCGAGGTGTTTAATTCGGGATCGTAAAAAACAGGTGACGGAATGTCTGGGACTGGTTTGAGGATGACGAGAAGGCCATATGTGTTGGTGGCTCCGAACGGGGCGCGGCGGGGGCATGGGGATCATCCTGCGCTGCCGATCACAACGGACGAAATCGTCAAAGCTGCGAAGACCTGCAATCGGGCAGGTGCGCAAGGCCTGCACCTGCATGTTCGTGATCAGGCGGGTCAGCATTCGCTTGATGCGGGTTTGTATTGTGAAACCATTGCTGAACTGCGTGCTGCGGCCCCTGATATGGACATCCAGATTACGACAGAAGCTGCTGGCGTTTTCGGCGTTCAAGCACAACTTGCTTGTTTGCAAAATGTGCGCCCGGACTGGGCTTCGATTTCGGTGCGCGAGATTGCACGGTCGCCTGAACTTGCGCCAAAGGTCTACGCTCTGTGCGCGGAACAAGGGACTCGTGTTCAGCATATCCTCTATGATGTCGCTGACGTCGAGTTACTGACCCATTGGCAGGCTGAAGGGGTGGTAAATTCGGATCAGGTCGAGCGTCTGCTTGTCCTTGGTCGCTATGCCACGGCGCAGGAATCAAACCCGAAAGATCTGGATGTGTTTCCGCACAGCGCTGATCCATGGATGGTCTGTGCCTTTGGAGGGCAGGAGCATGCGTGCCTGCAAAAGGCCGCGCAGCTGGGTGGCGATGTGCGCGTTGGTTTTGAGAACAGCCTTGCCGGTCCGGATGGCCAGGCTTGGGCAGACAATGCCGCATCCGTCGCGGCGCTGATTGATCTTCTGAAAAGGACGTCGACATGAGTCACGTATTTCCACGCCATACAAAGTCGGAACTGCCTGAGGCCGCTGGTGGTGACGGCTGTTATCTCATCGACTCAACCGGCCGTCGCTATCTGGATTGTGGTGATGCTGCCGTTTCATGCCTCGGCCATTCCAACGCCGCTGTGGTCAAAGCGGTGCAGGATCAGGTGGCGCAGATTGCGTTTGCGCATACGGGCTTTATGACCTCGGCACCGGCCGAGGCACTGGCCGATCTGCTGATTAAACACGCCCCCGGCGAACTGGACCGGGTCTATTTTGTCTCGGGCGGGTCAGAGGCGACCGAGGCTGCTATCAAACTGGCGCGGCAGTATTATCTGGAAACCGGTCAGCCAGAACGCCGCCATGTGATCGCGCGTCGGCAAAGCTATCACGGCAACACTTTGGGGGCACTTTCGGCGGGTGGCAATGAATGGCGGCGGGCGCAGTTTGCACCGATGCTGATCGAGATGACTCATATCGCTCCTTGCTATGAGTACGCCGAAAAGCCTGAGGATGAGAGCAGTTTTGAATATGGTCAGCGCGTTGCGAATGAGCTGGAGGCAGAAATCCTGCGCCTTGGGCCTGAAACGGTCATGGCTTTCATGGCAGAGCCGGTGGTTGGTGCGACGCTTGGGGCTGTTCCGGCAGTCGAGGGGTACTACAAGCGAATCCGTGAAATTTGCGATCAACACGGCGTTCTTCTGATCCTCGACGAAGTAATGTGCGGCATGGGTCGTACCGGGCATTTGTTTGCCTGTGATCATGACGATGTCGCGCCGGATATTCTTTGTATCGCCAAAGGGTTGGGTGCAGGGTATCAGCCTATCGGAGCGATGCTGTGTTCGGGTCGAATCTATGATGCGATCCGGGATGGATCGGGTTTCTTCCAGCATGGCCACACCTATATCGGTCATCCGGTTGCGACTGCGGCTGCGCTTGCCGTTGTACAGGAACTTACCTCTCGTGATCTGCCGGCGCGGGCCGGCGTAATGGGGGGCAAATTGCAGAGCATGTTGGAAAACAAGTTTGGCCAACACCCGAATGTCGGGGATATTCGCGGTCGCGGCTTGTTCCGAGGGATTGAGCTGGTCGAGGATCGAGATATGAAAACCCCGTTTGATCCGTCGCGTGGCGTGGCGGGCAAAATCAAGAAGGCCGCCATGGCCGAGGGATTGATCTGTTACCCGATGTCAGGCACGCGTGACGGACGCAACGGCGACCATATTCTACTGGCTCCGCCCTTTATCATCGAAGATGACCAACTGGTCGAGCTTGTAGACAAGCTTGATCGGGCGATATCCTCGGTGATCTGATTTAGGCGAGAAGCCAGAAAACAAAGAAGCCCCTCCGATTTCGGAGGGGCTTTTGTCATTCTACAAAAAGAAAACCTACTTCTGTGGCAGCGGGCCAATCATCATGATCATCTGACGGCCTTCCATCTTGGGCATGTTCTCGATCTTGCCCAGATCCTTGACGTCTTCGGCCACACGTTCCAGCAGCTCACGCCCCAGGTTTTGGTGCGCCATCTCGCGGCCCCGGAAACGCAGGGTGACTTTGACCTTGTCGCCGTTCTCAAGAAACTTGAACACGTTGCGCATCTTGACGTCATAGTCATGCGTGTCGGTGTTGGGCCGGAACTTGACCTCTTTCACCTCAATGATCTTTTGCTTCTTGCGGGCTTCGCTTTCGCGTTTCTGCTGTTCGTACTTGAACTTGCCGAAATCCATGATTTTGCAGACCGGCGGGTTCGCGTTGGGCGAAATCTCAACCAGATCGAGGCCGACATCGGCGGCCATCTGCATGGCCTTTGCGGGATGAACCACCCCGACATTTTCACCTTCGGCGCCAATCAGGCGAATTTCGGGAGCACGGATCTTGTCATTGACGCGCGGGCCGGTATCTCGCTGTGGCGGCGCGTTGTGAGGTCTGCGGGCTATGGGTTCATTCCTTTGATGATTGCAGAATTTCGAGCCCGGAATTTAGACCGGGCTGAGAGGTGTTTCAAGCGGCATAAATTGCAAGCCGCATGAATTTTCCATGAATTTCGTGAGTTTTTGCCGGTTTAGGGTGTCGATAACTCCACCGGCAAACCCCATTAGCCCACAAATGCCTTTTCAATCACGAATTCCTTGGGTTCGGAATTGGCGCCTTCTCGCAGGCCGAACTCTTCCAGAATTGCTTTGATGTCATGGTTGAAGGCAAGGCTGCCACAAACCATCGCGCGATCAGTGTCTGGCTTGATACCACCTTCGATGCCCAGATCGGCAAATACGGTGCCGTCTTTCAACAGCTCGGTTATACGGCCCATCTTTGGGCTCTCTTCCCGCGTGGTGGTGGGGTAATAGCGAATCTTGTCGGCGAAACCGTCACCAATCAGTTCGGCCAGCAACTCGTCCTGTTTGACGCTCTCGATCAACTCGCGACCGTAATCCAGTTCAGCTACGTCGCGGCAGGTATGGGTGATGATAACCTCGTCATAATCCTCATAGGTCTGCGGTTCACGCAGCAGCGACGCGAAGGGCGCAAAGCCTGTGCCGGTGGCGAAGAACCAGATGCGCTTGCCGGGCAGCAATGCGTCATGCACCAGCGTGCCGACGGGTTTGGGCCGAAGGATGATCTGATCACCAGGCTGGATGTGCTGCAGTTTTGAGGTCAGCGGGCCATCCTGCACTTTGATCGAGTAGAATTCCAGTTCCTCATCCCATGAAGGCGAGGCGATGGAATAGGCGCGCAGTAGCGGTTTACCGTTGTCGCCCAGCAGGCCGATCATCACGAACTCACCCGAGCGGAAACGAAGCGATGCAGGGCGCGACACCTTGAAAGAGAACAGGCGGTCGGTCCAATGTTTGACCTCGGTCACAGTCTGGGCGTCGGGCAGGACGGGGGCCTTAACGGCGGTTGCTTCACTCACGGGTTTCATCTCTGTCATCGTTTCACTACCGGTCTGCTAAACCGACATCTCCGTTTAATCTTTGATCCAAGTCAGGAAAAGGGCCAGATTGCCCCTTTCGTATCACAGGTTGGCGATGGCGGGTCAGCCGCGCAGGCGGGCCTGGTAGTTGTTGTCCTGCCAATTGGCCCGGGCCAGCCACTGATCTTCGGGCTGCCGGTTCGCCAAGGTGTCATCAATTTCGACTTCGTCAAAGCCGCTACGACGCGCCATGGCGTATTGGTCTGCAAGAACATGGCCTTTTGCCCGCAGGCGACCCGTATATCCTTTCAGACGCAGAACGCGCGCGATCGTAAAGCCGCGCCCATCCGCTGAGGATGGAAAGTCCACGCGCACCATCTGGGCGCTGCCCAGCCGGTCAAACAGTTCATCGGGGTCAGTGTCCGAGGCGATATCCAGTGCAACCACGTCATTCGCTGCATCGTCCAGCGTGACATAGCCATCGGTCCAATCATCGGGGGCAAAGCCCTCGTCGTTTACGATTACGTTCATGTTTTCTCTCCGATGCGCACCATTTTTCCATCAACAAAATGGATGCCGCATTCTTCCTTGTTCTGATCGCGCCAGCGCCCGGCGCGGGGGTCTTCGCCTTCTTTGACCGGCGAAGTGCAGGGCGCACAGCCGATCGAGGGGTATCCTTTGGCCACCAGCGGATGCCGGGGCAGGTTGTTTTCTTCCATATAGGCGCGCACATCGTTGGGCGCCCAGTGGGCCAAGGGGTTGACCTTGATCCGGCCGGTTCCGTCCTCGACCTCGAAAAAGTCCAGCGCGGCACGGGTGCCGGACTGAAACCGTTTGCGCCCGGTGATCCAGCCACAATACCCGGTCAGAGCTTTCTGCAGCGGGAAGGTCTTGCGCAGGTTACAGCAGGCATCGGTGTCACGCAGACGCAACGCGCCATAAGGATCGTCGCGCTGAACATCTTCATCCTCGGCGCGGATGATCTGCACATTGCGCAGGCCCAGACGCTCGCTGACCTCCTGCTGGTATTCCAGCGTTTCGGCAAACAGCATCTGGGTGTCCACGAACAGCACTGGGGTCATCTTGTCGACCACTGCAGCCATATGCAGCAACACCACCGATTCCGCGCCAAAGCTGGAGACCAGAGCAAGCTCCTCGATCTCGTCCAATGCGCCATGCATCACATCATGGGCACTGTGGTGGCGGAAGCGGGCGTTCAGTGCCTCGACCTTTTCGGTCAGTTCGGCGCGGTCAGCCCCCAGTTCCGTTTGGATCAGGTCAAGCGGCATTGGCCTGTGCCTCGGGGTAAAGCGCCGCTTTGAACGGTGCCATGCCAACGCGGCGATAGGTCTGCAAGAAGGTCTCTTCAGCGCTGTCGCGCTGCTCCAGATACGTGTCGACGATGCGCTCGACCGCCGGAACGATCTCGTCATAGGCGAAGCCCGGGCCAGTACGATCACCGATGGCTGCGGATTCGGTACCGTCACCACCCAAAGTGATCTGGTAGCTTTCGACGCCAGCGCGGTCCAGGCCAAGAATGCCGATGTGACCCACATGGTGGTGACCACAGGCGTTGATGCAGCCCGAGATCTTGATCTTCAGGTGGCCGATATCATGCTCCAGTTTCAGGTCTTCGAACCGGGTCGCGATTTCCTGCGCCACGGGGATCGAACGTGCCGTCGCCAGTGCGCAGTAATCCATACCGGGGCAGGCGATAATGTCGCTGATCAAGCCGATGTTGGCGGTCGCCAACTCGTATTCTTTCAGCGTCGCGTGGATCGCGGGCAGGTCGGATTTGTGGACATGCGGCAGGATTACGTTCTGCTCGTGGCTGATACGCAGTTCGTCATAGGCAAACTCTTCGGCCAGATCAGCCATTACGCGCATCTGCTCGGCAGTCGCATCGCCCGGCGTCTGGCCGTGCTTCTTGATCGAGATCGTGACGATCGCGTGGTCCGCGTTCTTGTGCGGCGCGATGTTGGTGTCGACCCACGAACGGAAGACCGGATCGTTGGTGTAGGCACTCTCGAACGAGGCAACCGAACCATCACGGAAGGCCGGAGGCGCAAAGTGGCCTTTGATTTCTTCCAGCAGGTTCATATCCGCGCCTTTGAATTGCGGGCGAACCTTCAAAAAGCGTTCGTTCACTTTGGCACGGATGGCGTCGATGCCGTGCTCATGCACGGTGATCTTGATACGTGCCTTGTACTTGTTGTCGCGACGGCCGATCTGGTTCCACACGGAAACGGTGGCCTCAAGATAGGCCAGCAGGTCGTCAAAGGCGACGAATTCCGATAGCTCTTTGCCGATCATGGGCGTACGGCCCAGACCACCGCCAACGATGACGCGGGCACCCAGAACGCCATCACGCTCGACCAGTTGCAGGCCGATGTCATGCGCCTTGATCACGGCGCGGTCATTCTCGCTGCCGGTGATGGCGATCTTGAATTTGCGGGGCATGAACTGGAATTCAGGATGGTCGGTCGACCACTGGCGCAGCAGTTCGGCATAGGGGCGCGGATCAGCGACCTCATCCGCGGCGGCACCGGCGAAGTGATCGGCGGTAACGTTGCGGATGGTGTTACCCGAGGTCTGGATGGCGTGCATGCCAACCTCGGCCAGTGCGTCCAGCATATCCGGCACGTCGTTCAGTTTCGGCCAGTTGTACTGAATGTTCTGACGGGTGGTAAAATGGCCGTAACCTTTGTCCCATTTCTCGGCCAGCAAAGCGAGCTGACGCATCTGAGCACTGGACAGCGTGCCATATGGAATAGCGACCCGCAGCATATAAGCGTGCAATTGCAGATACAGACCATTCATCAGGCGCAGGGGCTTGAATTCGTCTTCAGTCAGCGATCCGTCAATGCGACGCTCAACCTGCGCACGGAACTGCGCGTTGCGTTCTGCCAAAAATGCTGTGTCGAACTCGGAGTAGCGATACATGTTTAGCTGTCCTTAGTTGCAGCCCCGGACCCGGGGCCTTGAAGGGGAGAGAGAATGGCCTGAGATCAGGCCCGAGGCTGCGGGGAGGTTTCCTGTTTGCCGTGGGCATAGTTGGACGGACCAGTCCGGCGGAAATCCTCCCGAAAGTGGGTGGGTTCGGGGCCGTTTTCTCCGGCCACCGCGTCGGCAAGATAGGCACCGACGATCTTGTTGGCTTGACGCGCGGCATCCAGCAGACGAACTTGTGCGTGAGCTTCGTCCGTGATCAGTTCGGCATCGGACAACTCGCGCGACCACCGGTCATCTTCGGTCTGGTAAATCACATCACCTTCCAACAAGTCGTTGGCGGTGACGACTTTGGGGGTAAAAGCGCGGGCCATCAGGCAAGCTCCTTATTGAAAACCGAGACTACGTGCGGGTATTGCGCAACTCGGGCGACGCCGGGTTTGTGAATGCGCATATTTGTTTGTTTGACCTGCATCGGATCATCTCGTGACTGAATTGACTTGTGTGCCAATATAGGAAATATTCCCGCCAAATCGCCATATGCGCGAAGAAATAAGAACAAATGTTCTATATGCGGTGAGTGAAAGAAGGTTTGTTCTGAATTGGAAGGGAAATTGGAATGTCGGTGCGAATAGACGACACGGATCGGAAAATTCTAGCCGAGCTGCAACGGGATGCCAGCCAGTCGCTTGACGAAATCGCAGCCCGTGTAGGGAGCTCCAAGACGCCGGTTTGGAATCGCATTCGCAAGCTGAAGGGGGCAGGAGTCATTGGCCAGCAAACCGTATTGCTGGATGCCGAAGCGTTGGGCTTTGAGGCCACATTCTTTGTGCTGATCCGTACGTCGGAACATGAGGCTGAGTGGCAGCAGAAGTTCCTGAAAGCGTTGCGCGATCGTCCAGAGGTTCAGGAAGCGCACCGTTTGGCTGGAGACATCGATTACATTCTGAAAGTGCGCGTCAAGAACGCGCGTGCGTATGATGCGTTTTATCAGGCTTTGATTTCAGAGGTACGGGTGCACAACGTCACAGCCTTGCTTTCGATGGAAGAGATCAAATCGACCACCATGCTACCACTGAAGTCTGTCGGATAGGATGAAGCGTGAATGGGGGCGCCGCCCCCGCCGCCCGAAGGCGACTCCCCCGAGATATTTATGGCCAGATGAAGCACGGATCCGGGTTTCTTGACAGGATGTTAAGTCAGACCGCTACCATGAGTTTGGTCAGCCCGTGGAAATGGTAGCTGTCCGAATATTGCGGCTCTGCCGTCAGCTCTAGCTTTGGGCATTGCTGGAACAGGATGGGCAGGGCGATCCGCATCTCAAGCCGGGCCAGCGGAGCGCCCACACAGAAGTGAAGGCCACCACCAAAGCTAGTATTAGCGCTTACATCTCGCATCGGGTCGAATGTATCGGGTTGGGACCAAGCAGCAGGGTCGCGATTGGCTGCGCCCAGAAGCAAGGCAACTTCGTCACCACGCGCAAAGCGGTGACCGAAGAGTTCAATGTCTTCATAGGCATAGCGTCTGAACATGTGCAGTGGTGGATCGAAACGCAGGATTTCCTCGACTGCGCCGTCGATGGTGCCGGGCGTCAGGACATACTGCTGTGTACCCGTCGTCAACATAGTCTTCACGCCATTGCCAATAGCGTGCACGGTGGCCTCGTGACCGGCGTTCAGCAACAAAATGCAGGTCGTGATAAGTTCGTCCCGCGAGAGTTTTTCGCCATCTTCCTCTGCCGCGATCAACCGGGTGATCAGATCGTCACGCGGGTCAGTGCGGCGTTTTTCGATGTATTCTTCGAGATAGGTGGTAAAGGCTTGTGTGGCACGGACGGCTTCGTCTTCGGTCTGGCGCGTCCGGTTTGCCTGATACATGGCCACCATGGCGTGCGACCACTGCAACAGTTGCGGTGCCATGTCTTCCGGCACACCAAGCAGACGGCAGATCGTGATCACGGGCACTTGGGTGCAAAAGGCTTCCAACAGATCAAACGGACCGTCGGGGAACTGCTGGATTAAATCGAGACACAACTGTTCAGTGGACCCCTCAAGCGCCGTGATCGCGCGAGAGGTAAACGCCCGCAGTACCAGAGAACGCAATCGAGTATGACGCGGGGGTTCAAGCTCTAACATCGAATGGGATTCGACTTCTAGCCAGGGTGCAAGATGGTCTGGGCCGGGTTTTGCAAGTTCCGCTGGGATTTCACGCCCGAGGCGACGATCGCGCAGCAGAATTTGCACCGCTTTGTGCGAGACAGCCGCGACAAGGCCGTAGTCTTTCCAGTAGAACAGATCGCCCAACTGACGTGCGCTGTCATAAAAGGGGTATGGGTTTTGCACGAATGCCGGGTCGGTCGGGGATTGGGTCAGCGTCTTCATGCGGTGCAGACTTGCCATGGCGGCTGCTGAATGCAAGACCCTAGATATGCAACGTTTTTGGATCATAGCCGGTTTCTTATGCGCGGTCGGATTGCTGTCAGCGGCGGTCTGGACTTATGGCTATCGTCAGGCCCTGTCGCAACTGAGCGAGAAGGCCGAGGCTGATTTGGAACTGGCCGCCGACCGTCTGAGCACGCAAATGCAGGTCTATCAGGAAGTGGCCGCCTTGATGGCGGATCATCCTGCTTTGCAGGAGCTAGAAACATCAGAACAGCAACGGGCCGCCCGAAAGGTGCTGCTGGATGTGGCAGACAAAACCGCTGCCGTTAACGTTATGTACCTGAATCCAGAGGGGCAGGTTCTTGTCGCGGCCCAACCGGTGACGCAACGCGATATGTCCGCACATCCGGCCTTCGAGCGCGCCATGCAAGGTGCCTTAGGCAGCGCGCATGGGGTCGAAGACGCAAGCGGCGATCGCATCTATTCATATGCGGCCCCTGCATTTGGGGAATTGGGGCAGATACAAGGCGCGTTGATGGTTCTGGCCGATGTGCAGGACGTTGAACAAACTTGGCGCGGTAGCACCGATGCGGTGTTTTTCGTTGATACGGATGGGGTTGTCTTTATCTCGAACCGATCGGATCTGCTACTATGGCGCCGCGGGCAAGGGCAGCAGGGCCTGATGTCACCCGAAGGTGAGAATGTCGATTTCGCCTCAACCTGGATTGCGGGATATGAAGTGTGGAAGCTCAATTGGGGTCGCTATCTGCCCCGTCGCGCCCTGCATCTGACGCTCGATCTTCCGGTGATTGCGATGACCGCAGAGATGCTGGTTGATGTCGCCCCGGCGCGCCGGTTGGCGGGGTTGCAGGCGGCGGCGGTTGCGGCGATCTGTTTCGCCTTTGGTGCTTTGTTGTTTCTGGCCTCGGAACGCCGTCGGACACTTGCAGAGGCAAATACCGTGCTGGAAAGCCGGGTCGCGCAACGTACGCGCGCCTTGACGGCGGCTAATAGCGCTTTGCGCCACGAAGTTGCCGAGCGGCAGGAGGCAGAAGCCGCGCTCAAACAAGCGCAGGCCGATTTGGTTCAGGCTGGTAAGTTGAGCGCTTTGGGCAAGATGTCGGCTGGCATCAGTCATGAATTGAACCAGCCCTTGATGGCGATTCAGCAGTTCGCCGACAACGGGTCCGCCTTTCTTGAGCGCGGCAAGGGCCAGAGAGCTGGCGAAAATCTGGGCCGTATTTCCGATATGGCCGCACGCATGGCGCGGATCATCAAGAACCTGCGGGCTTTTGCGAGAAATGAAAGCGAACCAATGGGGCGCGTTGATCTGGTTCAGGTTCTGAACACTGCCACCGAATTGACTGAGGCGCGCCTGCGCGATGAGAATGTCGCGTTGGAGTGGGTGCCGCCAAAGACTGCGGTCTATGCTTGGGGTGGAGAGGTGCGTCTTGTGCAGGTGTTTGTCAACCTAATCAATAATGCAGCGGATGCGATGGTCGATCGACCGACGCGCAGGATATTGGTCACTCTGTCAGGGGGGAAGCCTATTCGCGTGTCTGTGCGGGATACCGGACCCGGCATCGAGGACCCCGACCGCGTGTTTGAGCCGTTCTACACCACAAAAACAGTTGGGACGTCCGAGGGGATGGGGCTGGGGCTGTCGATATCCTACGGTCTGGTTCAGAGCTTCGGGGGGGATATTCGCGGTGCCAACACGGACGAGGGTGCTGAATTCACGGTTGAACTGGAACCCTTTGAAGAAGATGAGGCAGCATGATCCGCAAAGTGCTTTTGGTCGATGATGATGCCGCCGTACGTGAGGCCTTGGCGCAAACCCTCGAATTGGCCGAGTATGAACCGGTCACCGCGGGATCTTTCGTGGCCGCAAAGGATCATATTCATCGTGACTTCGGCGGTGTGATCATCTCGGATATTCGCATGCCGGGGCGGGATGGGTTTCATCTGCTCGCATACGCGCGCGAGGTTGATCCTGAGCTTCCGGTGGTATTGCTGACAGGTGAAGGCGATATCCCGATGGCGGTACAGGCCATGGGGCAGGGAGCATTTGATTTTCTGGAAAAGCCCTGTGCAGCAGCGGACTTATTGGCGGTACTCGAACGAGCCTTTGCCGCGCGCGCAGAAATTCTGCAGGAACGCGAGCAACGGCGCGAACTTGAGCGTGGCGATCCCGCAGCACGCATGCTGTTTGGGTTGTCAGATCAAGCCGAGGCCTTGCGTGAGCGAGTGCGGAGCGTAGCGCCAACACGGGCCGAGGTACTGGTTACCGGGCCAGCGGGTAGCGGAGTTTCAAAGGTCGCTGAAGTTGTCCATCTGATGTCTCCGGTTGGACAGGGGCCATTTGTCAAACGCCCTGCCTCAGGCCTGAACCCGGATGATTTGTTGCGTGTCTGTAAGGATGCGGCAGGCGGATCGCTGTATCTGGATGAGATCTCGGCGATGTCGGATGCCACGCAATACGCCGCGCTGGAACTGATCGAACAAGGGACGGAAGCCAGAATCATCGCAGGGGCAACGGCCGATTTGTCGGACCTTACTGCACAGGGAAGGTTCAATGCCGATCTGTTCTATAGGTTGGATGTCATGCGGGTGCGAATCCCGGCCCTGTCAGAACGGCCCGAGGATATCCCCGTCATCTTTCGCCGCTATGTGGCGCAGGCCGCTGAGCAGGCCGGGATTGCGGAACCTGAAGTGACACCCGAGCATCTGGCCTCGCTGATGGCGCAGGATTGGCCGGGCAATGCCCGATCGTTGATGTCGGCGGCAATGCGGTTTGTGTTGGGGATGCCGGATGAGGTTGCACAGGCCGCTGATCTGGGGTTGAGCGAGCAATTGGCGCGTGTTGAGAGGTCTTTGCTGATTGCAGCCCTTGGGCGCCACAATGGCAAGGCTGCGGATGCCGCCAAGGCACTGAAGCTGCCGCGCAAAACTTTTTATGACAAGCTGACCCGCTACCACATTAGGCCAGAAGACTATCGTCGTTAGCAAAACACTTCCGCTAGGGCGAACTGCGGTTGCGCTGTGGCTTAAGCGAGCGATTCGCTCGCATCGATTCGGATATTGTGCGGAAATTCGCACAAGGTGCTGACTGCCTGTGCGAAAAATCGCACAGCGTAGTTCTGCCGAAACACCAGATTTATAACGGACATCATTTAACCGTAAGAAATTATTTGGAAAAAACAGATTTCAGCAACATCTAAACAAAATGTTGAGAGTGAGGAGCCGATTCGGTTCACTCCGCAACATACGGCGCTGATTGGGCGCTCGATGGAAGTTTTAGGGAAGTCTGGGAGGATAAGACTGATGAAATTCCTGACAACGGCAGCAACCGCAATCGCACTGTCCGTGACAGCGACCGCTGGTGTAGCAGCTTGCGATGATGGCGAGATCGTCGTCAAGTTTGCGCATGTGACCAATACGGACAAACACCCCAAGGGCATCGCCGCTTCGCTGCTTGAGCAGCGCGTCAATGACGAGATGAACGGCGTGATGTGCATGGAGGTTTATCCGAACTCCACTCTTTACAACGATGACAAGGTTCTTGAAGCGATGCTGCAGGGCGACGTGCAGTTGGCCGCGCCCTCGCTGTCGAAGTTCGAGAAATTTACAAAGCAATTCCGCCTGTTCGATCTGCCGTTCATGTTCAAGAACATCGATGCTGTGGATGCGTTCCAAGCCTCGGCTGATGGTCAGGCGATGAAAGACAGCATGCAGCGCCGCGGCCTTCAAGGGCTGGCATTCTGGCACAATGGCATGAAGCAGATGTCTGCAAACAAGCCGTTGGAAGATCCTTCGGATGCGAACGGCCTGAAGTTCCGCGTTCAGTCTTCGGACGTATTGGTTGCCCAGATGGAAGCAATTGGTGGCAGCCCACAGAAGATGGCGTTCTCGGAAGTGTACGGTGCTCTGCAACAGGGCGTTGTTGACGGGCAGGAAAACACCTGGTCGAACATCTACGGCAAGAAGTTCTTCGAGGTGCAGGACGGCATCACAGAAACGAACCACGGTATCATCGATTATCTGGTTGTAACCTCAGTTGACTGGCTGGACAGCCTGGAGCCTGAAGTTCGCGATCAATTCCTGACGATTCTCGCCGAAGTGACCGAGACCCGTAACAAGGAGGCCTTTTCCGTAAACGAAGCTGCCAAGGCTTCGATCACTGACGCAGGGGGCATCATCCGGGAACTGAACCCCGAGCAGCGCCAGGCCTGGGTCGATGCGATGAAGCCAGTCTGGGACAAATTTGCCGGTGACGTTGGTCAGGACAAGATCGACGCCGCACAGGCGATCAACGCCGGGTTCTGATCCCGGTTCAAGCCACGCGTCCGGGGACTGGGGAGTTATGGACGCATAGGCTGGGCGGGCCTTAATGGCCCGCCACACTCCCACCACTCTCATCAAAAAAATGCGGGGACAGAGAGATGTCTGGTGCGAAACCCGGCCAAGGCGGGCTGGTCGACCATATCGAAGAAACCATGATTGCGTGCTTGTTGGGTCTGATGACAATTGTCACCTTCGCCAATGTGATCGCGCGGTTTGTATTCAATTCTAACATTCTTTGGGCGCTGGAACTGACAGTATTCACCTTCGGTTGGTTGGTGCTGCTGGGTGCGTCTTATGCAGTGAAAAAGCATGCACATCTGGGTGTTGATGCGATCCTGAACATGCTGGCCCCCGCGCCACGCCGGGTTTTGGCGTTGATAGCCGTGGCTTGCTGTCTGGTGTTTTCTCTGCTCCTGCTCAAGGGTTCGTATGACTACTGGGCAGTGTTTGCCGATCTGCCGCCCACCTCGGGTCGCTGGTTTCCGACCGGCTTTGACATGAGTGCGCGCAGCCAGAGCTTCTATGAAGTTGATGATATCCCGATGGTCGCGCCGCTGCGGTTTCTGGAAGATATGATCAACTATGGCGAATATTACGAGAAACTGCCCAAGGTCGTTCCGTATTTCGTTCTGCCTCTTTCGATGTTGCTGCTGGTGATCCGTTTTGCACAGGTCGCAGTACAGATTTGGCGCGGTGAAACTGATCGCCTTGTAGCTAGCCACGAGGTTGAGGACGAGATCGAAGAAGTCCGCGCCCAGCAGGGGGAGCATGACTGATGGACGTCGTACTACTTTTCTCGATGGTCATTGGCCTATTGTTGATCGGAGTTCCGATCTCGGTGGCACTTGGTCTCAGCTCGACCCTATTCCTGCTGATCTATTCCGACAGCTCATTGGCTTCGGTCGCTGGCACGCTGTTCGAGGCGTTTGAGGGACATTTCACCCTCTTGGCTATCCCGTTTTTCATTCTCGCGTCATCTTTCATGACCACAGGTGGAGTGGCGCGGCGGATCATCCGGTTCTCGATCGCTTGTGTGGGGCACTTGCCCGGAGGTCTGGCAATTGCTGGCGTCTTCGCGTGTATGTTGTTTGCGGCCTTGTCGGGTTCGTCTCCGGCGACAGTTGTGGCAATCGGGTCGATCGTCATCGCTGGCATGCGTCAGGTGGGCTATTCCAAGGAATTCGCCGCCGGTGTGATCTGTAACGCAGGGACACTGGGCATTCTGATTCCGCCATCAATCGTGATGGTGGTCTATGCGGCAGCCGTGGAGGTTTCGGTCGGGCGGATGTTCCTTGCGGGCGTTATTCCGGGTTTGATGGCTGGTCTGATGCTGATGATCACCATTTACGTCATGGCCAAGGTCAAGAACCTTCCCAAAGGCGATTGGAAAGGTTGGGGCGAAGTTTTCACCTCGGCGCGCGAGGCCGGTTGGGGTCTGTTCCTGATCGTCATCATCCTCGGCGGTATCTACGGAGGTATCTTTACCCCGACCGAGGCCGCGGCTGTTGCTGCCGTCTATGCGTTCCTGATCGCAAGTTTTGTCTACAAGGATATGGGTCCGCTCAGCACCGAAGGGGATGCGCAGAACATCTCGCTGCTCAAGAAACCCTATGCGTTGATCACGGCCTTTGTGCACCCCGACACCAAGCATACACTTTTCGAGGCGGGCAAACTGACTGTCACGCTGCTGTTCGTGATCGCCAACGCGCTGATCCTGAAACATGTGCTGACGGATGAGCAGGTGCCCCAGCATATCGCAAGCGCCATGCTATCGGCGGGTCTGGGGCCAGTGACTTTCCTGATTGTGGTCAACGTGATCCTGCTGATCGGTGGCCAGTTCATGGAGCCCTCAGGTCTGCTGGTCATTGTGGCCCCGCTGGTCTTCCCGATTGCCATCGAGTTGGGTATCGATCCGATCCATCTGGGCATTATCATGGTGGTGAACATGGAGATCGGGATGATCACGCCTCCGGTCGGGTTGAACCTGTTCGTAACCTCGGGCGTGGCAGGTATGCCGATGATGAGTGTTGTGAAGGCAGCGTTGCCGTTCTTGGCCGTGCTGTTCGTCTTCCTCATCATGGTTACGTATATCCCGTGGATTTCGACATTCCTGCCCAACACATTCATGGGGCCTGAGATCATAACCAACTAGATCGGTTAAACCGAGCATATGAACCGGGCGGTGTAATCCGCCCGGTTTTTTTTGTCTTGAAACTGATGCCCAAACGCATATCTGAGGGTCAGAGGACGACCTCACCATCATGGACGATTATTCGGGACGACCCGATCTCGGAAAGTGAGGTGTTCTTATGCCCTGGATATTACTGTTGTTTGCTGGCCTGCTCGAAATCGTCTGGGCCGTCGCGATGAAGCAGACCGCTGGTTTCACGCGGCTGTGGCCGACGGCGATCATGGGTGTTGCGATGATCGGGTCATTTGGCCTGCTTGCAATGGCCATGCGGGATCTGCCGCTTGGTACCGCCTATACGATCTGGACCGGGATCGGCGCAGTAGGGGCGTTCACTATTGGCATCCTGTTCCTGGGTGAAGCGCTGACGCCCATGCGGATCGGCGCTGCGGTTCTAATCGTGACGGGTTTGGTCATCATGAAACTGGCCTAAGCGTTGACCGCCGTTGTGGTGTCGGGCAGCTTTGCGAAACAACTCCGAACAAAGGACACCTGCTTATGCTGACCGACACCGATGCACGCTTGCTGCGCGTTGCCTATGATGAGGCGAAAGCTGGATTTGACGAAGGAGGCTGCCCAATCGGTTCAGTGCTTGCGCGGGTTGGTGAGGTCGTCGCACAAGGGCGTAATCAGCGTGTCCAACTGGGCGACCCGATCGCCCATGGGGAAATGGATGCGCTGCGCAAGGCAGGGCGGCAGAAGACCTATCGCGATACTGTGCTCTATACCTCGCTGTCGCCTTGCATGATGTGTTCTGGCACGATCGTACAGTTCGGTATTCCGCGCGTTGTGATCGGAGACACCGTGAATTTTGGCGGCAATGAGGACTTCCTGCGCGATCGTGGTGTCGAGGTCATCATCGCAAATGACCCGGACTGCATTGCATTGATGAAGCGTTTTATCGAAGAGAAGCCCGCGCTTTGGGCCGAAGATATTGCCGAATGAGGTTGGCGATCAGGCGCTTTCAAGCGCCTGAATGATGCCCGAGAAATCATTTGCTTTCAGACTGGCGCCACCCACCAACGCTCCGTCAACATTTGAAACGCCAAAAATCTCGGCAGCATTACCGGGTTTGACCGATCCGCCATACAGCAGGCGGACTGACCGGCCGACACCTTCGCCAAATCGGCGTTCCAGACGTGCGCGTATGAAATCGTGCACTTCTCCGATCTCTTCCAAAGTTGGAACCTTGCCGGTGCCGATGGCCCAGATCGGCTCATATGCGACAATCAGGTTCTCGCCTGTCGCTTGATCCGGGATCGAACCCGACATCTGTCCACCGATGATATCCAGAGTATTTGCTGCTTCGCGCTGCTCAAGGCTTTCACCGACGCAGATGATCGTCTTCAGGCCTGCATCCATGGCGGTGCGGGCTTTGGCACGAATGTCTTCGTTCTGCTCAGCATGATCTTCACGGCGCTCGGAATGGCCAAGGATCACTGCGCTCGCCCCTGCATCCAACAGCATCTCGGCACTCAGATCCCCGGTATGCGCACCCGAGAGCGCCGCGTGGCAGTCTTGGCCACCAACAGTAATGCCCGAACCTTCAACCGTATTTGCCGCGCGATGAAGCAAAGTGGCTGGTGGGCATATCAGGATTTCTACCGCAGAAGATGGGTGCGAGGCTTTCAACGCTTCCAACTCGCTCAGCGCAACGCCAGTTCCATTCATTTTCCAGTTGCCTGCCGCCAACTTACGCCGCATCGCGATCCCTCCGGTTTTCTGCTTTGAATCCTCGGATATCACCCGCAGGCGGGGCTGACAATTCCGGTTGCATAGCGCTACTTGTCAGGACACATTGCGCGCGTTGTTGCGGAGGATGGCATGATAGACGATCTCGATCTCGCCAAATTGGATCTGCGTGATCCAGCTGAGATGGAAAAGCTGAGACGTGCTGTTCGCCAGATCGGATTTCTAACGATCTTCAATTCCGGCCTTGATGCCGCCCGTGTGAAGCAGGTGATCGACGCGTATCGCGATTTTTTTCGTCAACCCGATGAGATCAAGCAGAGCGTCGATATGGCAGCTACGGGTGCCAACCGCGGTTGGGGTGCGCCGCGTTCCGAACAGGTGGATCTCAGGGCGAACCCGGATTTCAAAGAAGTCTTTGATAGCGGTTTTGAACTGCCAGCCGATGATCCCTATGCGGGGCGGGGATTAAGTGTGTATGCCCCAAATCTCTGGCCAGACGGGGCCGACGCCTTTCGGAGAACGATCCAGAGTTACTATTCAGACGCCTGCTCAGTTGCCATTCGCGTTTTGCGCGCGATTGCGATTGCCATCGGTAGGGATGCAAACAGTTTTGATGCCGCCTTTGATACACCAATGGCGCTGCTGCGCGGTAACTTCTATCCGCAACGCCCTGATTGGGCGGGAGAAAAGGACTTTGGTATCGGCGCGCATACGGATTATGGCTGCCTGACTTTGCTGGCCACGGACGGCACACCGGGTCTGGAAGTTCGTATGCCTGATGGCGATTGGCAAGCTGTAAACGCCACGCCGGGACAATTCATAATCAATTTCGGGGAGATGCTGGAGTTTTGGACGGCAGGAGAAGTCAAAGCGACCGAGCATAGAGTCAAAGGCAGCGTGAACGAGAGGATCTCGGTTCCGTTGTTCTTTAATCCTTCTTACGACACAAATGTTGCGCCGCCGGGTTCATACGCCACGATCCGCGCCGGAGAGCACCTGACGCGGCGATTTAACGAGACCTACGTCCACCTAAAAGCTGCGAGTTAGCGTTGTTCAGCCAAGGTTTCGTCGAACTTAATCGATTCTCCGCATCCGCATGCATCGACTACATTCGGGTTTCGGAACTTGAACCCGGCCTCAAGCAGTGAAACCTCGTAGTCGATCTCGGTTCCGAACAGGAACATCTGTGCCATGGGGGCGATCATTACACGCGCGCCATCCTGCTCGACCACTTCGTCGTTCGGGTCGGCATCATCGACGTAGTCCATGGTGTATTCCATCCCCGCACAGCCGCCTTTCTTGACGCCGATGCGCAATCCGGTGTGACCGCCGGATTTCATAAGCCGAACAATCTGTTCAGCAGCTTTAGGTGTCATGGTCACGGCTTGTTTGCCGGGAATGCCAAACATGGTGGGCTCCGTTATCGCGCGTTATCTCTAATCTAAGGCCGACACGCGCCGGGCTCAAGAGAGAGCCTGTTCAAATACACACTCCGCGCAGGGTTGTCACGATGGTGCGCAAAGCTTTAGCGTACCTGAAGTAAAGGACAGGCATTCCAGAGAGGTTTGGATCGATGAGAGCGCAGAACTGGGCAGGAGCAGCCATTTTCACATCTATGTTGCTGGCGTCCGCGTCTGCGGCACTTGCGATAGATGACACAAAACGGCACCCGGTCAACTGTGCTACCGCACCCGGTGATCTGCGCGCAATCGCAGCTGAAAAGAAACATGCCGAGGACCAGCAGGCTGAAAGCGTGTTCTCGATCCTCCCTGCCGGTGCCTTGCTGGGTCTCGTCACAGGAACCGAGAGCAAGCACCTGAAGATGCTGTCAGGCGACTATATAAAAGAGCTGGACGCGCGCGCTGCTGAAATCAAATCGACCTGTAACATAGAATAATCAAACAAAAAGGGCCGCTCTCGGGCAAGAGCGGCCCGGAATGGGCCAATTGAATGGGGGATGGCTATGGTCAGAGGCCCATGCAATTCACGAAGTATGTCAATTTAGCGGGGCAATCGGATAAGACGCCCGCGACTCGACATCCTGCGCCAGCACGTCCAGCAGATCGAAAAACGAATGCTTAATCACTGGGTCAGTACCTGAGGACCTTGTGACCCAGCATTGTGACAACATGAAAACGGTTAAGTAACACGCAGTACACCGTTTTGTAACATCGCCATGTTTTTTGTGAGTAAATCGAGAGTTACATGAAACCCAGCTCAAGCCGGGCTTCATCTGACATCATTTCCATGCCCCAAGGTGGCTCCCAAGTCAGTTCGACGTCGACCTCTTTGACGCCTGCAACGGGTTCGATTGCTTCCACGATCCAACCGGGCATTTCGCCTGCGACAGGACAACCTGGCGCAGTGAGGGTCATGATCACCTTGACCGCGTTTTCTCCGGTGATGTCGATCGTATAGATCAGACCGAGATCGTAGATATTGACCGGTATTTCTGGGTCAAACACCGTCCGGCAAGCTTCGACCACGGGTTCGTAGAGCGGGTGATCGATGGTCGAGGGAGCGATTAGGGGGCTGCCTTCGAACTGTTCACTGGGGTGGGTCATTGATGCCTCGGGTCTGTTACCTGAGAAATTATATAGGGAAAGTGCCGGGCAGCGTCCAGAGGTGCCGTGGCGCCTGATTTGGGCGCCACGACAGATCAGTCGTTGATGTCGTGCTTGAAGGTTTTGACTTGGCCGTGCGGCAAGGCAAACATACGGCGCAGAACCAGCCATGCGACCAGTGACAGAACGGCAAATATCAACAGCAGAACAGGCAGGGATGGCGTGAGGCCAGGGATCAGCAAAACCACTCCGGTAATGGCTGCACCGATGGCAAAACCCAGGAAAATGAAGCCGGGCAGCGCGACCTCAAGGATGCCCAGAGCAAGCGCTCCGGCCAACCAAATCCACCACGTCAGCCAGAATGGATCGGCCATCATTTTCCTCCTTTAAGCATGTTGAAGGCATTGCCGAAGGCTTCAAGGGCGTTTGCAGGCACAACGATGGTCTGCGAGCCGGTGCCGTTGCCTAGGGCGTTCAGCGATTCCACCTGTTTCAACGCAACCTGATACTGTGCCGCTTCCAGCCCGTTGTCTTGAATGGCCTTTGCCACGACCTGAGTCGCATAAGCTTCGGCCTCAGCCGAGATTCGGCGGGCCTTGGCGGTCTGCTCTGCCGCATAAAGTTCGGCATCTGCCTGCAGCTCAACGGCACGCTTTTGGCCCTCGGCCTCGGTCACCTGTGCGCGGCGGGCACGTTCGGCGTTCAATTGCTGCAACATCGCGTCACGAGTGGCCTGATCGAGGTTCACGTCCAGAATCTCGGCGCGGGTTACTTCGATCCCCCAATCGTCAACGGCGGTTTCGACACTTTCCTGAATACGTTCAATTAGTTGCGCCCGGTTCGATTGCACTTCATCCAGGTCCATCTTGCCGATCTCGGCGCGGACGATACCGGCTACGGTCGTTGCAATCGCACCGTCGACATCGCGGATGCGATAGACCGTCTTTTCCGGCTCGAGAATGCGGTAGAACACCGAGGTATCGATCTGCACCAGAACATTGTCCTTGGTAATTGCGTCTTGCGTTGCGTTTGGCAACTGACGCTCAAGGATAGATATCTTGTGGCGGGCAACATCTAGAAAAGGAACGATAAAATTGATCCCGGGCCCAAGCACCGAATGCAGGCGGCCAAACCGTTCAACAACGTATTTCTCGGATTGAGGCACGATCTTGATGCCCTTGAAGATGACAATGGCAATAAGCGCCGCTGCCAGCAGGTAGATAATGTTTGAAGTAATCAGTCCGATAATCTGGTCTTCTATCATACTGTCCTCATTTATTGTGTACTATGGTATACATATTGGGATTGAATCGCTCAATTTCAACTCTGGTATGGATTGTACAGGCTGGAATGCAAATCTGTGAAAGCGTTCATACCGGCCAGAAATTCCCTTTTGTGGCAGCTTTGCATCCCACTGGTGTTTGCGTTATCGGACGAGGATGAAACTGATAATAGATACGGACCCCGGCATCGACGACGCAATGGCCATTGCCTATGCCGCCGCTGCCTCCGAAATTGACCTGATCGGCCTGACCACCGTGTTCGGCAACACCCATGTGCATCAATCCAGCCGCAATGCGCGGTTTCTGGTGGACAAACTAGGGCTGGGCATTCCCGTGGCCCAAGGCGCGCCATTCGCTTTGGGAGAGACCACGCATTCACCTTCGGAACATGTGCATGGCCCCGAAGGTTTTGGTGACCTGACCAAGATTGATGAGATAGGCGAAAACCACGCCCTGTCTGCCGCCGAGTTTCTGGTCGACATGGCGCGCACCCATCGCGGTGAACTGGTTGTATGTGCGGTTGGGCCATTGACCAATATCGCTGATGCCATGCGATTGGACCCCGAGTTTGCGGACAATCTTGGCAAGCTCGTTATCATGGGTGGTGCTGTATTCTGCCCGGGCAACATCACCGAACATGCCGAGGCGAATATCTATCACGATGCCAAAGCTGCAGACGAAGTCTTTGCCGCGCCGCCGCCTACGATTCTGGTGGGATTGGATGTGACTCTGAAAACGCTCTACGAGACCGCTGATTTTGAGGCGCTCGCTGAACGTTCCCCTGACATGGGTGGTTTTCTGCGTGATATCTCGCGCTTCTATTTAAAGTTCTACAAAGAGATCGGTGGGCTTGAAGGGTGCGGACTGCATGACTCGACTGCCGTTATCGCCTGCACCCATGAACCGATGTTCGAAATGGTCGAAACGGGTGTGCAGGTGGCGTTGGACGGGGCTGAGATCGGTGCGACTCGTCCTGACCCTGCACGGCCACCAGTGCGAGTGTGCCGGGATGTCGATGGGGCAGGGGTGGTGCGCCTGTTTACGGACCGTGTAGCCTCGTTGCCCTGACGGGTTGCAATGCCCTTGCAGATCGGGCAAAGCCTGCCCGGTTCAGCGATCCAAGGCGTTACCATGACCCAGCGATTTTCTTTCGACCTGAAAGCCACCGATGGCAAGGCCCGCACAGGCGTGATCAACACGCCGCGCGGTGAGGTGCGAACGCCGGCGTTCATGCCTGTGGGCACAGCCGCGACCGTCAAGGCGATGATGCCGGAAAGTGTGCGTGCCACGGGTGCCGATATTCTGTTGGGCAACACCTATCATCTGATGCTGCGCCCAACGGCCGAGCGTATCGATCGTTTGGGAGGCCTGCACAAGTTCATGAAATGGGACCGGCCCATCCTGACGGATTCTGGCGGATTTCAGGTGATGTCGCTGGCCGGTCTGCGCAAACTGACCGAGAAGGGCGTGACCTTTAAATCTCACGTCGATGGCTCGAAGCACGAATTGACGCCGGAACGGTCGATGGAAATCCAGCGGCTTTTGGGCTCGGACATCGTCATGTGCTTTGATGAATGCCCTGCGCTGCCCGCCGATCGCGACCGTATCGCCGAGTCCATGCGCCTTTCGATGCGGTGGGCTGCGCGGTCGCGTGAAGCGTTTGGAGACCGCCCCGGACATGCCCTGTTTGGGATCATGCAGGGCGGGCTGGAACAGGATCTGCGGGAAGAAAGTGCCGAGGCGCTTAAGCAGGTCGGTTTTGAAGGCTACGCCGTCGGCGGCCTTGCCGTGGGTGAGGGGCAGGAGGCCATGTTCAGCTGCCTTGACTATGCGCCTGACTTCTTGCCCCAGGATAAACCGCGTTATCTGATGGGCGTAGGCAAGCCTGATGATATCGTAGGTGCCGTTGCACGCGGGATAGATATGATGGATTGCGTTCTACCTTCGCGGTCGGGTCGCACCGGGCAGGTGTTCACGCGTTACGGTGTGGTCAATATCAAGAACGCCCGCCATGCTGACGACCCGCGCCCGCTGGATGAGAACTGCACATGCCCCGCGTGTTCAAGTTATTCTCGCGCCTACTTGCATCACGTGTTCCGCTCGAATGAGATGATCTCGGGCATGCTGCTGACTTGGCACAATCTGCATTACTTTCAGGAAATCATGCAGGGAATGCGGGACGCGATTTCACAGGGCACATTCGCAGATTGGCAATCGCAATTCCACGCGCTTCGGGAGCAAGGCGATATTGAACCGCTGTAGATTGTGGCCATTGCGGTGACAAACGCGGTATTTTTTGCTATACTGTTCGCGCATTATTTACCATTTTCATTTGTTTTGTTCAGGAGGATTCAATGCCTCGCTTTATTGTTTCTCTCGCAATCGTTCTTTGCGCATCGACATCTCTTGCGGATGTCTGGACCTTCGAAACCCCGTCCGAGAATATTCAGTGTGTCGTCGGGCAGGGGGCGAGTGTTTCGGACCTGTCTTGCACCATAATTGAGCGGAGTGGTGCGCCTGCGTTCCCGCGCCCGGCGGATTGTCAGTCGGACTGGGGACATGATTTTTTCATGACCAATACGGGCGCCGTCCGCATGCTGTGCCAACCAGTCAGCCATAACCGGGACGGATTTGACCGTGCAGACTACGGCGTAACCGGAGAGTTTGGCGGGTTCGTCTGCCATTCCTCGAAAAAGGGCTTGGAATGTAGAAACGAAGTCGGTCATGGCTTCTTTTTGTCGCGAGCTAAGCAGAGGGTGTTCTGATCCACGCTGGATGATTTGTTGCCCGTTTTAAAGCTGGGTTCGCTAAAATCGGTGGATATGTCTGTCGGATGCCTTGAAGTCCCCAAATCATCGGGTCATGCTGCATCACGACAAATGACGATGAGGTTGAAATGGGGGAACAGGTGCCCCACCTTTATCGTCCAAGACAGGAGATGGCCAAAGGTTGCCTGAATCAGGGACCAGCGCCGTCTTGCCAATGATAAGGATAGAGCATGCAAGAGCCTCTGAATTCCTCATACCCCGTCCTGCCGCTGCGCGATATCGTGGTCTTCCCACATATGATCGTGCCGCTGTTCGTGGGCCGTGACAAATCGGTCCGTGCCCTGGAAGAGGTGATGCAGGATGACAAGCAAATTCTGTTGTCCAGCCAGATTGATCCTGGTGAGGATGATCCGGAAATCGACGGTATCTACCGCTCGGGCGTTCTGGCCAACGTGCTGCAACTGCTGAAACTGCCCGATGGCACCGTGAAGGTGCTTGTCGAGGGGCAGGCGCGGGTGCAGATCACAGAATTCCTTGAAAACGATCAGTTTTTCGAAGCGCGCGCCGAGTATCTGACCGAGATTCCGGGCGATGTCACCACGACCGAAGCGCTGTTGCGCACCGTCGCGGACGAGTTTGAGCGCTATGCAAAAGTGCGCAAGAACATCCCCGAAGAAGCGCTGGCTGCTGTTGGTGAAACCACCGAGCCTGCAAAGTTGGCCGACCTTGTGTCAGGTCATCTGGGCATCGAGGTTGAACAGAAACAGGAACTGCTTGAGACGCTCTCGGTGAGCGAGCGGCTTGAGAAAGTCTATGGTCTGATGCAGGGCGAAATGTCGGTTCTGCAGGTCGAGAAAAAGATCAAGACCCGCGTCAAATCCCAGATGGAGAAGACGCAGCGCGAGTACTATCTGAATGAGCAGATGAAAGCCATTCAGAAGGAGCTTGGCGATGGTGAGGACGGCAGCAACGAAGTTGCCGAACTGGAAGCCAAGATCAACGAGACCAAGCTGTCGAAAGAGGCGCGCGAAAAGGCCGAGGGTGAGCTGAAAAAGCTCAAGAACATGTCGCCCATGTCGGCTGAAGCGACCGTTGTGCGCAACTATCTGGACTGGATCTTGTCACTGCCGTGGGGCACCAAATCCCGCGTCAAAAAGGATCTGGGTCGCGCGCAGGACATTCTGGACGCCGATCATTATGGACTTGAGAAAGTCAAAGAGCGGATCGTCGAATATCTGGCGGTTCAGCAGCGCTCGAAAAAGCTGAAAGGCCCGATCCTGTGCCTTGTTGGCCCTCCGGGTGTGGGTAAAACCTCGCTGGGTAAATCGGTCGCAAAAGCCACGGGGCGCGAATTCATTCGCATCTCGCTGGGTGGTGTGCGCGACGAATCTGAGATTCGTGGCCACCGTCGGACTTATATCGGGTCGATGCCCGGCAAGATCATTCAGGCGCTGAAGAAGGCGAAAACCACAAACCCTCTCATCCTGCTCGATGAAATCGACAAGATGGGGCAGGATTTCCGTGGCGATCCAGCCTCGGCGATGCTGGAGGTGTTGGACCCGGAACAGAACAACACGTTCATGGATCATTATCTTGAGGTCGAATATGACCTGTCCAACGTGATGTTCCTGACCACGTCTAACAGCTACAACATGCCTGGGCCTCTGCTAGACCGGATGGAGATCATCCCGCTGGCCGGTTACACCGAAGAGGAAAAGAGCGAGATCGCCAAGCAACACCTGATCGACAAACAGGTCAAAAACCATGGTCTGAAAGCCAAGGAGTTTGAGCTGACCGATGAGGCGCTGCAATCGATCATCCGCACCTATACCCGCGAGGCGGGTGTGCGGAACCTCGAACGCGAAATCGCCAAAGTGGCGCGGAAATCGTTGACCAAGATCATCAAGAAAGAGGCGGAGACCGTAAAGGTGACGCCCGACAATCTGGATGATTTTCTTGGAGTGCCCAAGTTCCGTTATGGCTTGGCTGAACAGGACGATCAGGTTGGTGTAGTCACTGGCTTGGCCTGGACTTCGGTCGGTGGTGATCTGCTGCATATCGAGGCTCTGAAACTGCCCGGCAAAGGGCGGATGAAGACCACTGGTAAGCTGGGCGATGTGATGAAGGAATCGATCGACGCGGCGTCGTCTTACGTCCGATCAATTTCGCCTCAGATCGGGGTTAAACCGCCGCAGTTCGACAAAATCGATATCCACGTGCACGTGCCCGATGGTGCGACGCCAAAGGATGGTCCGTCTGCGGGCTTGGCTATGGTGACCTCGATTGTTTCGGTCCTGACCGGTATTCCTGTGCGCAAGGACATCGCCATGACAGGCGAGGTTTCGCTGCGCGGCAACGCGATGCCGATTGGCGGGCTGAAAGAAAAACTGCTGGCTGCCCTGCGTGGCGGGATCAAGACTGTCCTCATTCCCGAAGAGAATGAAAAGGATCTGGCAGATATTCCCGACAACGTGAAAGAAGGGCTGGAGATCATCGCGGTCAAACACGTCTCGGAAGTACTGGAGCAAGCGTTGATACGTAAGCCCGAGTCAATTGAGTGGGATGAGGCCGCTGAAGAGGCCGCTGCCGCTGCCGCCAAGGCGGCCGAAGGGGCAGGACCGTCGGCAACAGCCCACTAAGCCTGAAACAGATTAATTAGAAAGGCGGGGTCATTCCCCGCCTTTTTTTGTTCAAAGTCCAATGACAGGTTTGGTCGGGTCCAGCACCTCTTCGTTTTCGATGTAAGCTTGGAATTTTTTGTCTGACAGCGCCGAGCGTACGGCGAGCGCAAAAATCACCGCCGAAAATGCCGCACACAGCACAATGTCCCAACCAAACGGGATCTGCTTTTGCGCGCCTTCTCCAAACTGACCCATGTAGGAGATCAGCCCCAAACCACAGAAATAGGGCATCAGCCAAAGCGCCTCGGTCGCGTCCATTTCATCGAGCCGATTGTGAAAGCGGATCAGCAGCAGCGCCATGCCGATGAGCAGTGCAATTCCCAGCCTCCAGACCGTGTCCCATCCGCTCCAGTAGACGATCAGGGTTGAGATCGCGAAGGCCGTGAGCCCGACAAGTTTGACGGCGGGAATACGGATTGAGCGCGGGCGGTCAGGCATCAGATCGCGTAAGCACACCACGGCGATTGGGCCGACCGCGAATGAAAGCACAATGGCGGCCCCGTTCAGGGCGATTACGGTTGCGAACGGGACCGTCAGTAAAAACAGAGTGCCAATCAGAAAGTTGAGAGCCAAGGCCCAAAGCGGTACTCCGAACGATGACAAGATCTGCAAACGTTTCGGCAGGAACCCGTTTTGCGACAGGGCCAGAGCGATACGGGCGTTCGATCCAGTTGCAACCAACCCATTGCCAAACGGGCCGATGACCGACCCGACGTTCAGCAAGCTGAGGAACCACAATATCCCGACGGACATGATGACGCCATCCAACGGACCTTGCCCACCGAAGCTGAGACTCGCCCAGCCATCGCGGATCATTGTGGGATCAAGCGCGCCGATAAAGGCCACCTGTAATCCAAGGTAGATCAGGGCACATAATACAATGGACAGAACCAGAGCAGCCGGGATGTCGAATTTTGGGTTTCGAACTTCTCCCGCCATATCAACAACATGTCGGAAACCTATAAAGGAAAAGATCACTCCACCGGTTGATACTGCGGCCATGATGCCTTTCAGGCCGTAGGGGGCGAATCCGTCGGGTGCGGAGAAATTCTGCACGTCAAAGCGGGTCGCGATCAACAACACGGACAAAACTATCGGAATGGCAATCTTGGCCCAGGTCAGCGTTGCATTTACCTGTGCAAAAAATTTCACGCCTAGTGCGTTCACAGCGACGAACAGCAACATGAACAGCAAGGCGACCGAAACACCAGCGCCGGTCAGTTCGCCGGTATCTGCGGCGTGGAGCCATGACGCGTAGGGTGCGAGGTATTTAAGCATGGCTTCAACTTCGATCGGAGCGGTGGTGTTGTAGCCAATCCAGGCCGTCCATCCCATCGCCATCGACACGATGTTGCCGTGTGAGAACTGAGGGACGCGTGCGATTCCGCCTGGGATAGGTAACATCGCTGAAATCTCGGCGAAGGTTATTGCCAGTATGAACATCGCAACGGCGCCAATAATCCAAGAAAGAACCGCGGCGGGGCCTGCGTGTTGCACGGCGAGCAGGGGGCCGAAAAGCCAGCCTGACCCAATGATTCCTCCAACCGAAATGAAGGTCAGGCCGACCAGGCCAATTTCCCGCTTCAGTTTCGCCATGTTATTTCTCGCCCAAAGAGGGGTGCCTTATTGGTGGCTATGACATCAGGATAAGCAGGCCACGGGAAACATGGCAAGCACCACATATCATGCAGAAAAATCGCGAAAACGAGGTCTGACCGATTCATCTTCTAAATCCTGCTGGGCGTGTTCTTCGAAACGCGATCGCCGGCAATAGGTATTTGAAGTGGAATCGACTCGGAACATGAGGCACGCTGGTCGTCTGTGCCAAGGTAGGAGAACCCAGGATGCCTCTGTACAATGATATGTTCGAGCTTTCGGTCGAAGATATGGATATAATCGAAGAGGCCATGCGTCATGCCATAGCTTCCAGATCGAATGGCCCTGTTGACGAGAGGGTAGAAGAAAGGGAAACCCGTGAAGACTTTGTGCGCAAGGCACACGACCTTCTGGGGCGTCTGCATGACCAAAAGGTTTTTTATCGTCCTAAATCCGGCGTGTATGTCGGAGGATGACAGCATTGTGCTCGCAGCGTTGAACCAAATGGCTCCAAAACGCTTCAACTATGCCGCATAAGCATTTGAATAATATGGTGGGTGATAAGAGATTTGAACTCCTGACATCTTCGATGTGAACGAAGCGCTCTACCACTGAGCTAATCACCCATAGCGGCGTTTGATACAGCGGCTTGTGTTTCGCCGCAAGTTCAAAGCGTTCAAATTGCAGCGCGTCAGACGAAATCCGGTTTTCACACATTGCCCGCCAAGTCGTATAGATCGGAAAAAATCAGGTTCGAGCAAAAAACTTGAAAACGCCGCTTGACGATGCCGGGGTGTAGCCATAATACACCCCAACGTTCAGAGATGAACGGGCAGTGGGCGGTTGTAGCTCAGTTGGTTAGAGTACCGGCCTGTCACGCCGGGGGTCGCGGGTTCGAGCCCCGTCAACCGCGCCATCGCTGCCAGCCTTTGATCCGGGCAAACGGATCGCACATAGACCCTAAATGCGCGGTTGTAGCTCAGTTGGTTAGAGTACCGGCCTGTCACGCCGGGGGTCGCGGGTTCGAGCCCCGTCAACCGCGCCATTTTCCTTCGATTTAGAAAGTCATACGCCCTTGTGGGCGTTTTTTTGTGCCGACATCTTACTGATCTTATGATTTATTGCCTGCAAAACATCAGGGGCAAGCAGTGACCAGTCTAAATCGAGTTATCATGGCACGGCGCAGCCGGCAGTGGGTCCGCGGCCTGAAGCCGGAAACACTTGATGTCATTGAGATTTCTGGTTCGTGGGGTAAGCAATTTGGATTTTGCAGCTATGAACAGATTTGGCATAAGCAACATGATATCTGCACCGGACCCGTTCTGAACAAACAACAGCAGGTGCGAAAGGTCGATCTGGTTTTGGCCAATCAGGTGTGGGAGCACTTGGATCGCCCGGTTGAAGCCACGCTGAACGTGCTAGAGATGCTAAGGCCCGGAGGGTATTTCTGGCTGGCCGTCCCGTTCTTCATTCCGTTTCACGCTGCTCCGCATGACTGTTCGCGCTGGTCTGCGCGCGGATTGAAAAACCTGCTCACTGAGTGTGGGTTCGACCCGGATCTCATCCGGGCCGAACAGTGGGGCAATCGGCATGCCGCTTTGCGCAATCTCGAACTTGAATGGCCTCCTGTTTATGACCCTGAGACAGACAATTTGGAGAACGATCCCGATTTTCCAATCTGCGCATGGGCTCTGGCTAAGAAAACCAGTGCTTAAGCCGAGTGTCGAAAAATCGCCTGTTCTTACTTTGTTCTAATTTTTTGGTTGGAGACTCAGCCGCTCTCGCCTATCTCTGAGTGACGTTGGTTGTTGGGGGCCTGAATGGCTGAGCTGAAGAATATCGAGGTGCGCGGTGCGCGCGAGCATAACCTCAAGAGCATTGATGTCGACATCCCACGGGATCAGCTGGTGGTGATCACTGGCCTGTCGGGCTCGGGTAAGTCTTCTTTGGCATTTGATACGATCTATGCCGAAGGGCAGCGCCGCTATGTCGAAAGCCTGTCGGCCTATGCGCGCCAGTTCCTCGATATGATGGAGAAGCCCGATGTGGATCACATTAGCGGACTAAGCCCCGCGATTTCGATCGAGCAGAAGACGACCTCAAAAAACCCGCGTTCGACCGTGGGCACCGTAACCGAGATCTACGACTATCTGCGCTTGCTCTTTGCCCGTGCTGGTACGCCTTTCAGCCCGGCCACAGGATTGCCGATTGAGGCACAGCAGGTGCAGGACATGGTCGACCGGATCATGACGATGGAGGAGGGCACGCGCGGCTATCTGCTGGCCCCCATCGTTCGTGATCGGAAGGGTGAATATCGGAAAGAGTTCCTTGAGCTGCGCAAGCAGGGTTTTCAACGCGTCAAGGTAGATGGTGAGTTCTATGAATTGGATGAGCCGCCGACGCTGGACAAGAAGTTCCGCCACGATATCGACGTCGTTGTCGATCGTCTGGTGGTACGAGAGGGCATGGAAACACGCCTGGCCGACAGCCTAAGGACCGCACTGGATCTGGCGGACGGGATCGCAATCCTCGAAACCGCACCGAAGGAGGGCGACCCGGAACGCATCACATTCAGTGAGAATTTTGCCTGCCCGGTCAGTGGGTTCACCATCCCCGAGATCGAGCCGCGCCTGTTCTCATTCAACGCGCCCTTTGGGGCTTGCCCCGATTGCGACGGGCTTGGGGTCGAACTGTTCTTTGATGAACGTCTGGTCGTGCCGGACCAGACATTGAAACTCTATGACGGGGCGCTTGCGCCCTGGCGGAAGGGTAAATCACCCTATTTTCTGCAAACGATCGAAGCTATCGCGCGACATTACGAGTTTGACAAGAACACTCCCTGGAAGGACTTGCCCAAGAAAGTCCAGCAGGTGTTTCTGCGCGGGTCTGGTGATGAAGAGATCCAGTTCCGTTATGATGAAGGTGGCCGCGTCTATCAGGTTACCCGAAGCTTTGAAGGCGTCATCCCCAACATGGAGCGCCGCTATCGCGAGACTGACAGCGCCTGGATTCGCGAAGAATTCGAGCGCTATCAAAACAACCGACCCTGCGGCACATGCAAAGGCTACCGTCTGCGTGCTGAGGCGCTGGCCGTCAAAATTGCGGGTTTGCACGTTGGACAGGTCGTCGAAATGTCGATCCGCGAGGCGTTGGCCTGGGTCGAGGATGCCCCAAATCATCTGAGCGCACAAAAGAACGAGATCGCGCGCGCAATTCTCAAGGAAATTCGCGAGCGGTTGGGTTTTTTGAATAATGTTGGATTAGAGTATCTTACGATGTCTCGTTCAAGTGGTACCCTGTCCGGAGGTGAAAGTCAGCGTATCCGTCTGGCAAGCCAGATCGGCTCGGGCCTGACCGGGGTATTGTATGTGCTCGACGAGCCATCGATTGGTCTGCACCAACGCGACAATGATCGTCTGCTGGGAACGCTTAAGAATTTGCGTGATCAGGGCAACACGGTCATCGTCGTTGAACATGACGAAGAGGCCATTCGCGAGGCGGATTATGTGTTTGATATCGGTCCCGGTGCAGGAGTGCATGGCGGACAGGTGGTCAGCCACGGTACGCCCGAGCATATCGCCGGCGATGCGGCCTCGATCACCGGCCAATATCTTTCGGGGACACGCGAGATCCCGGTGCCGGTTGAGCGGCGAAAGGGTAAGAAGCAGAAAGTGACCGTTGTTAAGGCGACGGGAAACAACCTCAAGAACGTGACGGCCGAATTTCCGCTCGGAAAATTTGTTTGTGTGACCGGTGTGTCTGGCGGTGGAAAATCAACGCTGACGATTGAGACTTTGTTCAAAACCGCCTCGATGCGGTTGAACGGCGCTCGCCAGACACCGGCGCCCTGTGAAACGATCAAAGGGCTTGAGCATCTGGACAAGGTGATCGACATAGACCAGCGACCCATTGGCCGGACTCCACGTTCAAATCCAGCGACTTACACCGGGGCTTTCACCCCGATCCGAGACTGGTTTGCCGGGTTGCCAGAAGCCAAAGCGCGTGGATACAAGCCCGGGCGGTTCAGCTTTAACGTCAAAGGCGGCCGGTGCGAAGCGTGTCAGGGTGATGGCGTCATCAAGATCGAGATGCACTTTCTGCCTGATGTTTATGTCACCTGCGAAACCTGCAAAGGCGCGCGATACAACCGTGAGACGCTTGAGATCAAGTTCAAGGGTAAGTCCATCGCGGATGTACTTGATATGACAGTGGAAGATGCGCAGGAATTCTTTAAAGCGGTGCCATCGATCCGCGACAAGATGGATGCCTTGGCTCGCGTTGGGCTCGGCTACATCAAAGTTGGTCAACAGGCGACCACGCTCTCCGGTGGTGAGGCGCAGCGTGTAAAGCTCTCTAAAGAACTGAGCAAGCGATCAACGGGTCGAACGCTGTATATTCTGGACGAACCCACAACGGGTCTGCATTTCGAGGACGTGCGTAAGCTGTTGGAAGTCCTGCATGAACTGGTCGACCAAGGAAATACTGTTGTTGTTATCGAACATAATCTCGATGTCGTAAAAACCGCCGACTGGATAATCGACATTGGCCCGGAAGGTGGCGATGGCGGAGGTCAGATTGTGGCTGAGGGTACGCCCGAAGACGTCGCTGAATGTGAGCGTAGCCACACTGGGCGTTATCTGAAGCCAATGCTGGATGGGCAAGCCGTAGCTGCCGAATAGGAACAGAGCGAGAGAAGAAAATGCTGCGAATTTTCTTCTCTGTTGCTTCGTAGAGCGCTGCGTTCTGAGGTTGTTCAGTCTCTGGACCGCTTCTCAAAACGTGGCAGCATGGCGCTGAAATCGCGCCCCAAGCCATCTTCGTGTTCGACAAACGATTCATAGAGCTTTGTCGCAACCTGTCCCATGGGCGTATCGGCATTCGCACTTTCGGCGGCCTGTTGGCTGAGGCGTAGATCTTTCAACATCAGCTCGGCGGCGAAACCAGGGGTATAGTCATTGTCGGATGGGCTTTCGGGTCCAACGCCTGGGGCAGGGCAATAGGCGTTCATTGTCCAGCTGTACCCTGACGAGGTGCTGACCACATCGAACATCTTTTGCCGGTCCAGTCCCAATTTATCAGCAAGCGCAAATGCCTCGCAGGTCGCGATCATCGTCACGCCGAGGATCATGTTGTTGCAGATTTTGGCGGCCTGACCCGCGCCAGATTCACCGCAGTGAACCGCTTTTTGCCCCATGATTTCAAATAACGGAGCCGCCTTGGCAAAAGCTGCGTCAGATCCACCGGCCATAAAGGTCAAAGTGCCTGCAGCGGCCCCACCAATCCCGCCGGATACAGGTGCATCAACTGATAGCAGACCAGCCTGAGCAGCTTGCTGCGCCACCGCGCGGGCGCTGTCGACATCGACCGTAGAGCAGTCAATCAGAACCGCGCCGTCTTGCATTTCAGGGACAACTTCATCAGCCACAGCGCGCAGAATTTGCCCGTTGGGAAGCATGGTGATAACCACGTCGGCTTCCGAAGCAGCGGCAGCGCCGGAAGACGCCATGGCCACGCCTTCGATGGCGACATCAACTTGATCAAAGCCGATGACGTCATGGCCCGCGCGCGCCAGATTGGCCGCCATCGGGCCGCCCATGTTGCCAAGCCCTATGAATGCGATTTTCATCCCTTACTCCTCTGAAAAGCTTAAAGCATCCGCACCGAGCGGCTGCAGCATCTTGGACACTGCGACGGCAGGCACATCCAAATCTGCAAACTGCCAATTCGGGTTGCGATCCTTGTCGATGATCTGGGCGCGAATGCCTTCCAGAAAATCGCCATGCTCCATCGCGCGATAGGTAAACCGGTACTCCAGATCCAGCGCTTTTTGCAATGTCAGGTTGGTTCCGCGCAGCCGATGCAACATCTCGACAGCACAAGCCATGGAGATAGGAGAGTTTCGCTGCAGTGTGCCGAGAATTTTCGTCGAAAATTCTGTGTCATCGCTGCGCAAGCTGTTCAGGATATCGCCAAGGCTTTCTCCGCTGAATAGCCTGTCGATCTCGCCCTGCATTTCAGCCAAGGGGCTATCCGGTGCGGGCACTGCATGCTCATCCACCAGTTCCGCCCGTCCAGAGGCTTCCAACTGGTCTATCAGCCCCGCCCAATGCTCTTGGGGAATGAAATGGTCGGCAAACCCGGCATAGATCGCATCTCCGGGCCCCATGCGGTGGCCGGTGGTACCCAGATACTCGCCCAAACGCCCCGGCGCCAGCGCCAACATCAGCGATCCGCCCACATCAGGAACCAGCCCGATTGAGCATTCCGGCATCGCGATCTTTGAGCTTTCTCCAACCACTCGATGGCTGCCATGGCACCCGATGCCAACCCCGCCACCCATGGTGAAACCTTGCAGGAAGCTGACCACTGGTTTTGAGTACTCAAAAATCAAGGCATTCAGGCGGTATTCGTCGCGCCAAAACGTTTGGCCATAAGCATAGTCCGCCTTGGTGCCGGTCGCATAAAGCTCGGCAATATCTCCGCCAGCGCAAAAGGCTTTGTCGCCTTCGGCATCGAGAATGATCAGATCGACTTGATCATCCTCACGCCAGTTGCGCAGAGCGGTATCGATGGCCATGCACATCTCATAGCTAAGGGCGTTCAGGGCGTGTGGTCGTGTCAGCGTGATGCGCCCGGCACGGCCTGTGGTGCGAATGTCGATATCGGACATCAAAGACCTCAGCGATTGGAGAGCATCTGGCGCGCAACGATCACGCGCATGATCTCGTTCGTGCCTTCCAGAATTTGGTGCACGCGCAGATCCCGCACCAGTTTCTCGATGCCATAATCCGCCAGATAGCCATATCCGCCGTGCAATTGCAGACACTGATCCACAACCTTCGATCCGGTTTCTGTTACGAATTTCTTGGCCATCGCACAGAATTTTGTGGCGTCCGGTGCGCCCTGATCAAGTTTCCACGCTGCCTGACGCAAGAATGTGCGCGCCGCCTGTAGCTCAATCTCCATATCTGCCAGTCGGAACTGCAGCGCTTGAAACTGATCGATCGATTGTCCAAAGGCCTTGCGCTCGGACATATACTGCAACGTCATGTCCAGACCGTTCTGAGCTGCCCCCAGCGAGCAGGAGGCGATGTTCAGGCGGCCACCGTCCAGCCCCATCATCGCGTATTTGAAACCGTCGCCTTCAGCTCCGACCAGATTGCCGGATGGAATTTTGCAATCGTCAAACTGAACTTGCGCGGTTGGCTGGCTTTTCCAACCCATTTTCTGTTCCAGACCACCGAAACTCAGGCCCGGCGTGCCGTCTTCGACATATACCGTCGAGATCCCCTTGGGACCGTCCTGACCCGTGCGCACCATGCAGACATAGGCATCCGAATAGCCGCCGCCGGAAATGAACGCTTTTGTGCCGTTGAGCGTGAAGCCTTCATTGGTCCGTTCAGCGCGCGTTTTCAGCGCCGCAGCGTCCGATCCCGATCCGGGTTCCGTCAGGCAGTAGCTGAGGACGGTTTCGAGGCTGAGGATACTTGGCATAATGCGGTACTTCAGATCGTCACTGCCAAAGCTGTCCAGCATTTTGGCGCACATGTTGTGAATCGACAGGAACGCCGCGACCGAGGGGCAGGCCATCGATAACGCTTCGAACACCAGTGTCGCATCCAATCGCGTCAAACCCGAACCGCCAGCCTCTTCCGAGACATAAAGTCCACCAAATCCTAGTTCGCCGATTTTGGGCCAAAGCTCTTTGGGGATGGTTCCGTCTGCTTCCCACTGACGCGCGAAGGGGGCGATGTGGTCTTGGCCAAAGGCGTAGGCCATGTCGAAAATGGCCGTTTGTTCTTCGGTCAGCGCGAAATCCATGACGTGTGCTTCCTGATGGCTATAGAATTGAACGAGCGTTTTATTCTTCAATCCTTACAGAAATTTTTCAATGACGGCAAACCCGGCGATTTAGGGGATTTCTGGACGGTGAGGTATACTGCGGGAATTCTGCTTTCTTGATCATTACGGAGTATTCTTATGTCGTCACACAAGCTTGCTGTTATCGCGATTCACGGCATGGGCAGCCAGTACAATCCTCAGAACCAGCCCCCATCCACGACCCCAACGTTTTCCAAAGGGCTGAAACGACGCGTTTCAAACCGGGTCGGCGCGGATATGGATGATGTGATCTGGCACGAGGTGGTCTGGGCACAGATCCTGCAAGGGCGGCAAAAGGCATATCTGCGCAAGGTCAACCGCAGCCTTGGATACGACAAGCTGCGCGAGTTTGTAGTGTGCAATCTGTCGGATGCTGCTTCTTACCGACCAACTCCGGATGATGGCGATAAGATCTATGAAGCGATCCACAAAAAAATCGAGAATGTGATGGGGGTCGTCAAATACCAGGTCGGACCACAGGGGCCTGTACTGATCCTGGCGCATTCGCTGGGTGGGCACATAATGTCGAACTATATTTATGACATGCAAAGACATCTGCGCCAGGGTGGTTCACCGGTTCACCCGACAGATGTTGAAAACATGAAAACCGTTGCTGGCCTCGTGACGTTTGGGTGCAATATTCCGATTTTTCTGTTCGCATATCCCGAGAATGAGATTTTTCCGATCATGGCCCCGAACCGCGCGCTGCCGCCTGCGTTGCAGTTTTCGACCTGGTGGCGAAACTACTATGACAAGCATGATGTTTTGGGTTTTCCTTTGGGCAAAAGCGCGCCAAGCTATGAACAGCTCGCTCAAAGTGGGGCCTTGAAGGATAAGCCGATCAATGCGGGCAAAATCTTTACGTCGTGGAACCCGCTTTCGCATAACGGATACTGGACGGATCGCGATTTGTATGAACCCGTAGCGGACCGGATCAAAGAGATTTTGGCGGCGATTTGACTTTATAGGTCGGCGTGAAATTCCTCGATCAGGTGCTTGACCACCGCCATGCCCGGATCATCCCCGCGCGCCAAAGCTTCAGCGTAAACACGGCGTTGGCGGGTGGCGGAGGTGCCATTTTCTGCGATCTGCCGAAGGCGGGCGAGTTCGGTCATGGTGCCCAATGCCTCGGTGTCTTCGGCCAACATGCCCATCAGCTCTCCGATCAGTTCAGCCATCGGCTTGATTGAGCGATCACCGAAATCGATCAGACCTTCGCCCACACCGTAGCGCTGCGCGCGCCAACGGTTTTCGCCGATCAGAAACTTATCATATTGCCGCCAACGAAGATTGCGGTCTTTCAGGCGGCACAGCATCCGGGTCAGCGCCTGCACTAGCGCTGCAAGCGAAAGCGTATGTTCAAGCCTTGGCTGTACGTCCATGATGCGTGTTTCTAGGGTAGGGAACCGGTGAGATGGACGTAGGTCCCACCAGATTTTAGAGGTGTCCTCGATCACGCCGAGTTCGACCAGCACGCCGGTGGTGCGTTCGTATTCGCCCCAACTGCTGAACACCGGGGGCAGACCGGTCCGGGGCAGATTGTCGAACACGGTGAGCCTATAGGAGGAAAGCCCGGTATCTTCGCCGTTCCAATAAGGAGACGAGGTCGACAACGCCAGCAGATGGGGCAGGAAGTAAGAAAGCTGGGGTACCAGGTCGGCGCGCAAGGCTTGATCTTCGACGCCCACATGCACATGCATTCCGCAGATCAGCATCCGCCGCGCCACGCCGCCCAAAGCATGCTGCAGGGCGTCGTAGCGCTCTTTCCGTGTGTGGTGCTGGTCTTTCCAGTTCGCAAACGGATGGCAAGAGACCGCGATCGGAGCCAGATTATACTCGGACGCACGTTTTGATACACAAGAACGCAGGCGCTTTAGATCTTCGCGCGCCGATCTGATCGTAGCATGTGGGCGGGTCCCGACTTCGATCTGGCACTGCAGAAATTCCGGGCTGACCTGGCCTTCGAAATCTGCCTGACAAGCTTCCATCAATGCTGCGGGCGCCTCGGCGAGCTGCAGACTGTCTTGATCGACCAGCAGGTATTCCTCTTCAATGCCGATCGTGAATTCCTGCTGCATGGCGGTCCTCGTTGGTCAATTCACGTTAGTGAATACGGAAATTAGCGTTTTGCCAAGGGTTTGGCCTGTCGGTTCTTGCAGAGGTCCTGCGTGCACAGGTAAAGAGCGGGCGCAACGCAATGTGGAGCTGTCCTCGTGAAACCCAGAAAATTTCCGCAGATCAATGCCGCCCTGGATGAGTTGGGCGTTAAGCTGATCGACAAGGTTACAGAACAGGATGAACGGGCGCGGCTCGAAGCGTTCGAACGGGCAGGGGGATTGAACAGGGCTGCCTATGCCCTGTCACCGGGGATGGACGGATTCGATATCGCGCAACTGATCAAAGAGTATACGCGCCATGCCGATGAGCTTGCTGCGTTGAAGGACCCGGCGCGAAACCAAACCGGTTATTACACCGGCAACGGATATTACGATAGCCCGGATGCGGATGCGCTTTACTTGATGATCCGCCGCTTTCAGCCCAAGCGCGTGATCGAGGTCGGCTGCGGGAACTCTACCCGCGTGACGCGGCAGGCGATCATAGATGGTGGTTTGGATACGACGATCACGGCAATTGATCCGTACCCGCGCGCAGATATCGCCCATGTCGTCGATCAGTTTGAGCAGAAGCGACTGGAAGAAGTAGATCCCGCGCTGTTCGATCAGCTTGAGGCTGGGGATGTTCTGTTCATCGATTCAAGCCATGTGGTTCGGATGAGCAACGATGTCGCCCATCTATTCTGTCGGATCATTCCGGCGCTGAAACCCGGCGTTGTCATTCATGTCCACGATGTTTTTCTGCCTTATGAATATCCCAAACGGTTCTTCTATGACTGCCCAGGATGGGGTGAGCAGTACATGTTGCACGCCTTGCTGCAATCCGGTTTCTATTCAATGCTTTGGCCCGGATATCACCTGCAGCAGGATCGCCCCGACGCCGTTGCAGCGCTGCCGTTTCTAGAAGAGGGCCGTGCGCAGAGCATCTGGGTTCAGCTCAAAGAAAATTGATTTCTGTGTGATCCGGTTCGAACCCAGGTCCGTAACCCTTTCCATAACAAGCTGGAGAGGAGTTAACAGCCATGTTCCGCCGCACATTCATGGGCGCTGCCGCCGCATTTGCACTTGCACTGCCCGTCAAGGCACAGGCCGCTGATATCGTAGATACCGCAGTTGCTGCCGGGTCTTTCAACACCCTGGTTGCTGCCGTTCAGGCCGCGGGCCTGGTTGATACGCTGAAAGGCGATGGGCCCTTCACCGTCTTTGCACCCACGGATGAAGCTTTTGCAGCTCTGCCTGAAGGCACTGTTGAAACCCTACTTCTGCCAGAAAACAAGGACCAGTTGGTGTCGATCCTGACCTACCATGTCGTGCCAGCCAAAGTGATGTCCGGCGACATTGCAGGAAAGCGCGCGAAGGTTTTGACCGTGCAAGGCGACCGACTAAGCGTGAACGCAAAAAATGGCGTGAAAGTTAATGGTGCCAAAGTTGTGCAGGCCGACATCGAAGCCAGCAACGGCGTCATTCACGTTGTCGACGAAGTGATCATTCCCGAATAAATCTACCACCTTCACGAAAACAAAAGCCCCGTTCCTGATGGACGGGGCTTTTTTGTGTTTCGTGTAGAAACTCGCCGTTTAGACCAAACGTACCTGAGTACCGACCTTTACCAGCGGATACAGCTCTTCAACGTGCTGGTTATAGAGACCAATACAGCCGGACGAGCTCTGACGTCCAATCTTGCGGGTATCATAGGTGCCGTGAACCAGGTAGGCAGGCCAGCCAAGATACATAGCGCGAGTTCCCAATGGGTTTCCAGGTTCACCACCCTCCATGCGAATTGGCAACGAGGGATCGCGCTCGCGCATTGATGGGGTTGGTGTCCAGCTTGGGTTCTCCGCCTTGCGTGTGACTTTGGTATAGCCGCGCTTGGTCAGCTCTTCGCTCATCGGGACAGAACTGGGGTACAGCTTGTAGGTTCCATCCGGCCCCCAGTAATGAACAGCCCGGCTGGTGATATCGGCCAACAATGCGCCGACGCCCAACTCGTCAAAGTGATCCTGCCAATTCTGTTGCGAGAACGAGGAAACGTTACGACGTACTGGAAGCTGCGTGCTGATTGCTTCCTCGGTCTGTGGGAAAGCATCAGTGCTTTGAGCACGCACGATAGCAGGGGCCGCAATCAGCGATGCAGCGCCCAAAAGGGCGTGACGACGGGTAAAACGATTTTGGGACAAGGTTGCCTCCAGGGAGTTATGAGCTGCTCGGATAGTTGAATTACCGATAAAATATTAGTGAATGTCTGCTTTTTCCAGAGGGCGACCTCTGAATTTCTTGTGAGGTACGCGATCAGGCAGCAACTGGCGCATGCACGAAAAAACCCGACCCATGTAGGGCCGGGTTTCCTGATTTGAAAGCTGTTGATCAGTCCATCGCTTTGAAGTTGAACTCGCCACCTTCCTTGATGCCCGACGGCCAGCGCGATGTCACTGTTTTGGTGCGGGTGTAGAACTTGAAGCTGTCCGGACCGTGCTGGTTCAGGTCGCCGAACATCGATTTCTTCCAGCCGCCAAAAGTGTGGTAGGCCAGCGGAACCGGGATCGGAACGTTGATGCCGACCATGCCGATGTTCACACGGCTGGCAAAGTCACGCGCCGTATCACCGTCGCGGGTGAAGATCGCAGTGCCGTTGCCGTATTCATGATCCATCGCCAGTTTCAGCGCCTCTTCATAAGAACCCGCGCGTACGGTTGACAGGACCGGGCCAAAGATCTCTTGCTTGTAGATATCCATCTCGGGTGTGACGTTGTCGAACAGGTGCGGGCCGACAAAGAAGCCATCCTCATAGCCCTGCAGGCTGAAGTCGCGGTTGTCGACAACCAGCTTAGCGCCTTGCTCAACACCCGAGTTGATCAGGCCAAGGATACGCTCTTTCGCGGCGGCAGTAACAACTGGCCCCATGTCTACGTCGTCGCCCGCTGTGTAGGGGCCAACTTTCAGCTTCTCCACGCGAGGGATCAGCTTTTCGATCAGTGCGTCTGCGGTTTCTTCGCCCACAGGCACGGCCACCGAGATTGCCATGCAGCGTTCGCCAGCCGCGCCGAAACCTGCACCGACCAGCGCATCAGCAGCCTGATCCAGATCGGCGTCAGGCATAACGATCATGTGGTTCTTGGCACCACCGAAACACTGCGCCCGTTTGCCGTTGGCGGTTGCACGAGCATAGATGTATTGCGCAATCGGAGTTGAACCCACGAACGACACGCCCTGAATGATTTCGCTGTCCAGCAGGGTGTCCACGGCCTCTTTGTCACCGTTTACGACTTGGAACACGCCCTTGGGCAGACCAGCTTCGACAAACAGCTCTGCCAGCATCAATGGAACAGAGGGGTCGCGCTCGGACGGTTTCAGAACAACTGCGTTGCCGCAGGCCAGTGCCGGGCCAACGTGCCACAGTGGCATCATTGCGGGGAAGTTGAATGGCATGATCGAAGCGACCACGCCCAGCGGCTGACGCATCGAATACATATCGATGCCCGGGCCCGCGCTGTCGGTGAACTCACCTTTCAGCATCTGGGGCGCGCCGATGCAGTATTCTATCACTTCCAGACCACGCTGCAGATCACCCTTCGCATCGGGAATGGTCTTGCCATGTTCCCGGCTGAGAGCCTCGGCCAGCTTGTCCATGTCGCGGTTCATCAAGCCAACCATCGCCATCATAACGCGCGCGCGCTTCTGCGGGTTGGTTGCGCCCCAAGCGACCTGAGCTGCTGCAGCGTCTTCGATCGCAGCGGTGGTCTCGGCGACACTGGCCATCGGGCATTGGTACTGCACTTCACCCGTTGCTGGGTTGAATACATTGTCAAAGCGGCCAGATGTGCCAGCGACATTTTCGCCGTTGATGAAATGGGTCAGGTTCTGCATTGCAAACTCCTCCGGATTAAGTTGCGCGAAGAATAGACTTGCGAAAATCACCTGAACAGAGGCAATATTTCAAATCAGTTTTGCAAAAATGCAAAGGGTAGAGCATGACGCCGAATTGGGATGATTTGCGGGTATTTCTGGCGGTCGCGCGCGATGAAAGCCTTTCGGGTGCGGGGCGGGTTCTCAAGATAGACCCGGCGACTGTCGGGCGCAGAATCGCGCGGCTCGAAGCGGCATTGGACGCGGTGTTGTTCACGAAATCACAGCAGGGCTATGTGTTGACGACTGCAGGACAACGCCTGATGGAGCATGGGCTGCAGGCGGAAGAAGCTATGCGTGCAGCGACTGGTGTCATGTCAGGCTCTGCCAAATCGCTAAGCGGTCAGATCCGAATTGGTGCCCCGGATGGTAGTGCCAATTACCTGTTGCCACAGGTCTGCGCCAAGATCAGCGATGCCAATCCTGATCTCGACATTCAGATCCTGGCGTTGCCGCGCATCATCAACCTATCCCGGCGAGAGGCCGACATGGCGGTAACAGTCAGTGCGCCCACCGCAGGGAAACTGCTGGTGCAGAAGATATCCGACTATCGGCTGCATATGGTCGCAACGAAGGAATACCTGAGTCGTCACGCCGAAATTCGATCCATCGAGGATCTAAAAGGGCATCGGATGATAGGCTATATTCCGGACATGATTTTCGACCGCGAGCTGGACTATCTCAACGACATTGGTGTTGAACGTGTCGCGCTTGCATCAAACTCTGTTTCCGTTCAGCTGCGACAAGTTTCGCTGGGAACAGGGGTCTGCGTGGCACATGATTTCACATTGCCGTTCCATCGGGGATTGCAGAAAATCCTGACGGATCAGGTCAGTCTGACCCGGGGGTTCTATCTGGTCCGCCATCAGGGCGATCAGCGCAATGAGCGGTTGAACCGCTTTGCCGAGGCGTTGACGCGCGGAATACGGGACGAAGTAGCGCGGCTTGAGCGCGAAGCTTCACCTTGACACATTCACACATTCCGGCAACGCTTTGGAAAACAGTACGTAATTCCGGAGGTTTTCGCTTATGCTTGTACAGGCCATTCTCAAATCCAAGGCCAGCGGCGGTGTGGAGACGGTCGAGCCAACGGCATCCGTTTCTCAGGCTGCCGAGATTCTTGCGGAAAAGCGGATTGGTACTGTGGTCATTTCCGAGGATGGGGGGCAGACGGCAGCGGGCATTTTATCCGAACGAGACATTGTTCGCGAGTTGGCTGCCAGCGGCAGCGGATGCTTGGATAAACCCGTTAGCAACTATATGACCAAGCAACTTGTGACCGCCAGCCAGCAGGATACTGTTGAGTCTATCCTGTCCCAGATGACCGAAGGTCGATTTCGCCACATGCCTGTATTGGAAGATGGCAAACTGGTCGGCATCGTTACGCTGGGTGATGCGGTCAAGGCGCAACTGGCTGAACTTGCTATGGAAAAAGACGCGCTTGAGGGCATGATCATGGGGCACTGAACGCGGGGGCTGTTTCAGCCTCTTGCACCTGCGGCAAAGTTATGTTTGCTTGCGCAGAAATATTGTTGCGCTGGAGAGCCCAATGCGGGTTGGATTATATCCCGGTACTTTCGACCCTATCACCATGGGTCATATAGACATTATTCGCCGCGCGGCTGCGCTGGTGGATAAGCTCGTCATTGGTGTTGCTATCAACCGGGACAAGGGTCCGCTGTTTTCTTTGGAAGAGCGTGTCGCGATGATCGAGGCCGAATGCGCCCATCTAACCGAGCAGACTGGCACCGAGATTGTCGCGCATCCGTTTGAAAACCTGCTGATCGATTGCGCCCGCGATGTAGGCGCTCAGATCATCGTGCGCGGACTGCGTGCGGTTGCGGATTTCGAGTATGAATTCCAGATGGTTGGGATGAATCGCGCGTTGGACGACTCGATTGAGACCGTGTTCTTGATGGCAGAGGCACGGCATCAAGCCATTGCGTCGAAACTGGTCAAAGAAATCGCCAGATTGAACGGGGACGTGTCAAAATTCGTCACGCCCCGCGTCAATTCCGCCTTGAAAGAGCGGTTAGGATAGCGCGCCCATCGCGGCGGCTGTGTCCAGCATCCGGTTCGAGAAGCCCCATTCGTTGTCGTACCATGCAAGCACACGAACCAATGTGCCGTCAGTTACTTTGGTTTCAGGCAGTGAAACCGTCGAGCTATGCGAGTCGTGGTTGAAATCGATCGAGATCAAGGGGCGATTCTCGGCCGCCAGCACACTGGGGATTTTGGCGGCGGCTTCTACAAAGAGGGCATTGACCTCTTCTTCGGTCGTCGGTCGCGAAACCTCAGCAACCAGATCAACGACTGAGACATTGGGCGTGGGGACACGAATGGCTTGCCCGGTCAACTTACCAGCAAGCTGCGGCAATACCAGACCCACTGCAGACGCCGCGCCGGTTGTCGTGGGAATCATCGACAGTGCTGCTGCGCGCGACAAGTAGGGGTCTTTGCCCGCAGTGTCGTGAACCGGTTGGCTCGCCGTATAGGCATGAACGGTTGTCATGTTGCCGTGTTTGATGCCAAGCCCTGCGTCCAATGCTGCGGCCACGGGCGATAGGCAGTTGGTGGTGCACGAGGCATTGGAAACAACGATATCGTCGGCGGTTAGCTCATGATCGTTCACGCCGAACACGACTGTCTTCACGCCGCCGTCGCCACGGGCAGGGGCCGAGATCAATACTTTCTTTGATCCGTTTTTCAGGTGCCGCTCAGCTGCTTCACGGGTCCGGAAAACACCGGTGCATTCCAGAACCACATCCACATCAGACCAGTCCAGTGCTTCGGGATCATGCTCGCTGGTCAGCCGGATGGGCCCAGCACCCACATCCAGACCTGCATCAGTCAGAGTTACGGGTTTGGAATAGCGTCCATGCACACTGTCGAACTCGAACAGATGTGCGTTCATTTCGGGCTTTGCCAGATCGTTGATTGCGATGATTTCAACATCAGTACGTCCGGATTCCATGACGGCCCGAAGAACGCCGCGCCCGATCCGTCCAAATCCATTGATTGCCAGCTTGAGTGTCATAATGCGCTCCGTCAGAACATGGTCCATAGATGGTTAGCGCTAACAAAGCCAGATTGGCGCGAAAGTCAAGAAAAACCTCTGTCAGCGCCAGAAGGCGAGCCAATCCAGGAAATCGTAGAGCTTCTTGCCCAGGAACAGCAGGTGTTCGGTGCCGAATAGTGCCACGTCCAGCATCAGACCGCCCAGAATTAGGATTCCAAGCCAGATGGCGATTTGATTTGTCATTTCTGCGCCCTGAACGTAAATGCCCGCTCAGATAACCTGAGCGGGCATAAAGGTACAAGCGATGTGCGAAGGGTCAGTTAAGGCGGCCCATCGCGACGGCGACATCCGCCATACGCACCGAGAATCCCCATTCGTTGTCATACCATGCCAATACGCGCACCATTCGGTTGTCGACAACTCGGGTCTGATCCGGCGCAAAGATCGAGCTTTCTTCGGTGTGGTTGAAATCGGTCGAAACCAGCGGCGCGGGCTCATACCCTAGAACGCGCTGCATCGGGCCTTTCGCTGCCTCTTCGACGATGGCGTTGACCTCTTCGACAGTGACGTCGCGCGAGGCGCGGAAAGACAGGTCAACGGCCGAAACATTCGGGGTAGGCACGCGGATGGCCGAGCCGTCCAGGCGCCCTTTGAGGTTCGGCAGAACCTCTCCCAGTGCTGCAGCGGCGCCAGTGGACGTCGGGATCATCGACATGGCGGCAGCGCGGGCGCGATAAAGATCGCTGTGGCGACGGTCCAGCGTCGGTTGGTCGCCGGTATAGGCGTGAATCGTGGTCATGATGCCATGCTCGATGCCGATACCTTCGTCCAGAACCTTGGCAAGCGGAGCAAGGCAGTTGGTGGTGCAAGAACCGTTCGACACCATATTGTCGTTTGCGGTCAGGCTGTTGTGGTTCACACCAAATACGATGGTCTTGTCGACATTTTTGCCGGGAGCCGACAGCAGAACCTTACCAGCGCCGCGCTCAAGATGGGTTTTGGCTTTCAGGCCGTCGTTGAATTTACCGGTGCATTCCAGAACGACATCGCAGCCTTCCCAGTCCAGCTCGTTCATATCGTAGGTCGAGAACATCTCCATCGGGCCGCGACCCAGATCCATGGTGTTGCCTTCGACCGAGACGTCGCGTGGGAAACGTCCATGGATGCTGTCGTATTTCAACAGATGCGCCGAGGTTTCCAGCGGGCCGGTGGCGTTGACCTTGATCACTTCGATGTCGTTGCGCGCCGATGCGGCGATGTGCGACAGAGTACAGCGGCCGATGCGGCCAAAACCATTGATACCGACCTTGATGGTCATCCGACGTCTCCAAAAATGCGCTTGCGTTGCAGGCCATATAGCCGCGAATATTGAATCTCAAAAGGGCAAAAATGGCATATTTTTAAGGTGTTAGCGCAAACCTGCGCCGATTGCGCTAACGCTTGCGCTAGCCGTTGGATCAGGTAGGGTCCGATCGAACAGATGAATGGAAAGGAAGCGCGATGAGTGGTCTGTTGGCCCTGTTGGACGACGTGGCGGGCATTGCAAAGGTCGCGGCGGCTTCGGTGGACGATGTGGTGGCCGCTGCCGGCAAGGCTGGGGCCAAGACTGCGGGTGTGATCATTGACGATGCGGCCGTGACGCCCAAATACGTTCAGGGTTTTGCCCCAGCGCGGGAACTGCCGATCATCTGGCGCATCGCGCGCGGATCGATTTTCAACAAGATCATTCTGTTGTTGCCAGTGGCATTGCTACTAGCCAATTTTGCGCCTTGGTTGATCACACCGCTGCTTATGCTCGGTGGTTCATATCTGTGTTTCGAGGGGGCCGAGAAGATTTTTCACGTCCTGTTTCCACATGGGAGCCATGTGATAGACGAAGATATGAAAAATCCTGATCCTGGCCATCTGGAAGAAAAAAAGGTGAAGGGTGCGATCAAGACTGACTTTATCCTGTCTGCTGAAATCATGACCATCGCTTTGGCGGCCATTGAAGCGCCGAATGTGTGGATGCAAGCCGCGACGCTGGCCGTGGTGGGCGTTGGGGTCACCGTCGCCGTTTATGGCTCGGTCGCTCTGATCGTGAAAATGGATGATGTCGGGCTGTTCCTGGCGCAAAACGCTCCGACGCCGATAGGGCGTGGAACGGGAAGGGGCCTAGTCAAAGCGATGCCCGTTGTCATGAAAGTTCTATCTATCGTTGGTACTGCTGCCATGCTGTGGGTCGGCGGGTCGATTATGATCCACGGTATGGAGGTCCTGAGCTTTGGCTGGCTGGGCCATCACATTTACGACTGGGCAAATGCTGCGAGTCATGCTGTGTCTGAACAATGGGCAGGCGCGGTAAAGTGGATCGCGAAGGCGACGATGGATGGTGTATTCGGTCTGGCCTATGGGCTGGCGCTGATACCGGTGGCAACCAAGCTGCTGTCCCCCGCGATCAGCGCGATTTCGGGATCTGCGAACAAACACTGAAATCAGGATCATGTGACGTGAGGTTTCATCTGGCACAACGGTAAGAGCGGGGTAAGTTCCAATCGAAGCATATCCGGTGTGAGATCGATGACTAAACTCAGCCTTTCCCAAGTCCTTGCCAGTTCAGATCGGTTGAACGGGATGCTGCAGTTTCCGGTGCCGCCAAACTGGATGCAAGGCCGCACAACATATGGCGGCTTCTCGTCTGCCTTGCTGCTGGCTGCTGCGAGAAATGCGATCGATGTTCTGCCGCCATTACGCTCGGCCCTGATCAATTTTACCGCGCCCATCGGTTCACCTCCGCTGATCGAAACCGAGGTGCTTCGCAATGGGCGGAATGTCACAACGATCAATACACGAGCAAGGATTGAGGGGAATACAGCCGCACTTGGGACATTTACGTTTGGCAAGGCACAGGACAGCCATGTGGCGTTCGAACATCCGGCTAAGGCAGAGATACAGCCAGAGATCACAGAACACTATTTCCCGCCAGATTTGCCAAAACTTCCCATCGCATTTCTTGAGAACTTCGACGTTCGATTGATCGACGGGGCGCGGCCATTTGCTGGTGCAGAGCGTGGCTATGTGAAGGTTTGGGCGCGCCATAATGATGCCGATATGCGCGATAGGATCGAAGGGTTGATCGCGATTGCGGACCTATTGCCACCGGCCATATTCCCGACATTGAAGAAGCCGGGAAACAACTCGTCAATGAACTGGATTTTCAACGTGCTCTCCGAAGATATTCATACTCGCGATGGATGGTGGTTGATGGAACATCAATTGACAGCTGGACATGACGGCTACAGCTCTCAGGTCATGCGGATGTGGAACACCGATGGTGATCTAATTGTTGATGGTATGCAGTCAGTAATAATTTTCGTCTAACAAAAAAGGCCCCGGTTTTAACCGAGGCCTTCTGACTTATTTGGGTAGGTTCAACCCAGCAGTTCTTTGACCTTGGCGATTGTTGCCTCGGTCGTGATGCCAAAATGCTTGTAGAGCTCTCCGGCGGGTGCCGACGCACCAAAGCTGGACATGCCGATGAACCCAGCCTTGGCCTCGCGACCACGCTCGCCCAGAAGCCAACGGTCCCAGCCTCCGGCGCGAACCGCAGCCTCGATACCGACGCGGACGGCTCCCGCAGGCAATACGCGCTTGCGGTAGGCTTCGTCTTGTTCGGCAAACAGCTCCATACAGGGCATGGAAACGACCCGAGTGCCGATGCCTTCGGCCTCAAGTATTGCTTTAGCTTCCATCGCCAGCGAAACCTCGGAACCTGTGGCAATCAGAATCGCCTGACGCTTGTTTTCTGCGTCAGCCAATACATAAGCGCCTTGCGCGGTCAGGTTTTTGGCTTTGTGCTGGGTCCGAACAGTTGGCACGCCTTGACGGGTCAGCGACAAAACCGAGGGGCTGTCCTTGAAGGTCAGCGCCAATTCCCAGGCTTCGGCGGTCTCAATCGTATCCGCGGGGCGGAACACATAAGTGTTCGGCGTCGCGCGCGAGATCGCCAGATGTTCCACCGGTTGGTGCGTCGGACCGTCTTCGCCCAGACCAATCGAGTCGTGGGTCATCACGAACACCGTCGGGATCTTCATAAGTGCAGCCAAACGCATCGAGGGCCGCGCATAGTCGGTGAAGGCCATGAACGTACCGCCATATGGGCGAATGCCACCATGCAGCGCCATACCGTTCATAGCAGCGGCCATACCGTGTTCACGAATGCCGTAATGGATATACCGACCCTTGCGGTTTTCCGGAAGGAACACGCCCATATCAGCCGATTTGGTGTTGTTCGATCCAGTCAGGTCAGCCGAGCCGCCAATGGTTTCGGGCATGATCGGGTTAACGACATTCAACACCTTCTCTGAAGAGGCGCGTGTGGCCAGCTTTGGCTGGTCTTCCGACATCTGTTTCTTGAACGACCGGATGGCGCCGGCCAGCTTCTTTGGTGCCTCAAACGCATAGGCGCGGTTGAATTCGGCTTGTTTACGTTCGGAGACTTGCGCAAAACGCTCCTCCCACGCTGCGCGCTCGGCTTTGCCACGTGCACCAATGGCCTCCCAAGCGGCTTTGACCTCAGCAGGGATGACGAACGCATCATGCGGCCAGTCATATGCTTCTTTGGCGGCGTTCAACTGATCCTGATCGGTCAGAGCGCCATGGCCTTTTGAAGTGTCCTGCGCCGCGTGCCCCAGTGCAATGTGGCTTTCACAAGCAATCATCGTCGGTTTGTTCGACTTCTTCGCCTGCACGATGGCCGCATCGATGGCCTTGGGGTCGTGGCCGTCAATCTCAAGCACATGCCAGCCCGAGGCCGCAAAACGGCGCACCTGATCGGTGCGGTCGGCGATGTCGACTGTGCCGTCGATGGTGATGTTGTTGTTATCCCAGAAGACGATCAGCTTGCTCAGCTCGTGGCGACCGGCCAAAGTGATCGCCTCTTGGCTGACGCCTTCCATCAGGCAGCCGTCGCCCGCAATCACGTAGGTATAGTGATCAACGATCTTCTTGCCATAATGCGCACGCTGAATTTCTTCGGCCATCGCAAAGCCAACGGCATTCGAAATGCCCTGACCCAAAGGTCCGGTAGTGGTTTCGACACCATCGATCAGGAAGTTTTCAGGGTGCCCGGCAGTTTTGGCGCCCAATTGACGGAAGTTCTTGATCTCTTCCAGCGTAACATCGCCATGACCGGTGAGATACAGCAGCGAATAGACCAGCATCGAACCGTGACCCGCCGATAGGATGAACCGATCGCGGTCCGGCCAGTTCGGGGCAGTGGCGTCGAATTTGAGGTGCTTTCCGAACAATACGGTCGCAACATCGGCCATGCCCATCGGCATACCGGAATGGCCGGAATTGGCGGCGGCGACAGCGTCGAGGGTCAGGGTGCGGATGGCCGCAGCCTTGTCCCAGTGTTCGGGGTTGGCATTGCGCAGCGCAGTCAGGTCCACGGGCGTAGTTCCTTTGGTTTACGGGCAGATGGGCGCTGAATACCATCCGATTGTCAAAGTGCAAGCAGAACCGCGTGGCACACCGAATTGGCGCTTCAAGAGCGGTGTGCAAGTGGTTGAAACCAAACAGTGGGTATTTTCTGTCGCATTCCGTTAGACTAGGGCTGAGCGCCGCCGCTTTTGATTCGGGTAGGCGAATATCAGAACGAACCTTGATAAAGAGGTGACACAGGCATGAGTCAGATCGAAGAACTACAACGCCGCATTATCACCGCGATGGAGCGGATCGGTAATGGTGTCGAGGCCTTGCACGATGCTGGATCCGCAGCCGGTGATGACACGTCGCTGCGAACGGCGCTTGAAGAAGAGCGGGTGGCCAATGCCCAGCTTGAGGAACGGCTGAAAACGATCAAAGAGAGACACGCGCAAGAGATTGACGCGCTACGTGCGCAACCGGCACCGAGTTCGGAAGTGGATGCGCTGCGTGCGCAATTGGCCGAGGCGACCTCTCAGCTCGCCACGGTTGAGGCTGCGCGGGCCGAGTTGGCGGATGCCAAGGCTGCGCTTGAAAACACGGACGAAGTAGAGGGCTTGAAGGCTGAGATTGAGACTCTGCGATCACATCAGGGCGCCGCAGAAGAGGCCAATACGTTGCGCGCGCAGGTCGAGAAACTGACCCCAATCGCGGATCGCGCGGAAGAGATGGAGGCCGAATTGGCGCGTCTGCGGGCTGAACTGGTCGATAGCGAGCGGTTAACCGAACTCAATGCCGAGCTTGAGATGCTGCGCGCGGAACGGGCTAGCCATGGGGCCGCGATGTCCCGGTTGGATGATGATTTGCAACGGCTTCGCAATGCAAACGATCAGCTCCGGAGCGCTGTCGATGAATTACGCGCCGCCGCAGAGGACGGTGTCACGGATGCTGACATGCTGAACCGGGCCACGACAGCCGAATTAGAAGCCATACGTGCCGCGCGCGCGTCGGACGCAGCCGAAGCGCATGCGGTCCTGGCTCGACTTGAGCCATTGCTAAGTCATGCCAATCTGGCCGAGGGAGAGGTGGAATAATGCCCGAAGTAACCATTCATATCGGTGGCCGCGGCTTTGATGTCTCGTGCCAGGACGGAGAAGAACCGTTTCTGCAAGCGGCAGCCAGACTGCTGGATGATGAGGCTCAGGTTTTGTCGGACCAGATCGGACGTATGCCGGAATCGCGGATGCTGCTGATGGCGGGACTCATGTTGGCAGACAAGGCAGCCGCGCATGAAGATCGCATGAAACTGGCCGAGGCAAAGCTGGTTGAATTGGAGACCGAATTGAAGCGGCTCCGCAGCCAACCGCAGCCGGAACCTGAACGGATCGAGGTCGCGGTAGTGCCGCCATCTGTCACGGATACGCTGGCTGAAATGGCGGCGCGCGCCGAAGCCCTGGCGGCAGTCATTGAAGAAAGGACGGCCTAATGCCGATCGCCCGAATGGCCTTTTGCGCGGCCGTCGTCTCGCTGACTGGCACGATGGCAAAGGCCGATATCGACATTCTGTCCGTGACGTTTACCTGTGAAAACAACACGCAAGTGCCGGTGTCCTACTTTAACGCCTCAAATGGCGATGGGGCGGCTGCGATGATGATCGATGATCAGTTGATCCCCATGAAACAGGTTCCAAGCGGCTCGGGCATCCGGTATGAATCCGTCGGAGGGGCAGGGACATATACCCTGCGCTCCAAGGGGTGGGATGCCACGATCAGCCATCAGGCCGAAGGCGACACAGCCCCGGAACTCGTATTGTTCAAGGACTGTAGCAGCCGATAGCTTACGCGTTTGCTTCGCGGATTTTGTCCGCAGCGTCTTTGTTGTAGCCCACACTGTTTTCATCGAACAGTGTGTCTAGCTCGCCCGACAGCGTCATTTCAGTGATAATGTCGCAACCGCCGACAAACTCGCCTTTGACATAAAGCTGAGGCACGGTTGGCCAGTCGGAGTAGTCCTTGATGCCCTGGCGCACAGCTTCGTCAGCCAGAACGTTCACATCGGTGTATTCGACACCCATGTAATTCAGAACACCGGCCACCCGGGATGAGAACCCGCACTGCGGCATCTCTTTGGTGCCTTTCATGTAAAGCACCACATCGTTGGCTTTGACGGTTTCGTCGATCTGGGTCTTAACGTCGCTCATCTTGCTTTTCCTTTTCATCCGCTTGCGCGGCGGTCGTTCGGTTATCGGGCAGTTCAGGTGCCCATCCTTCTTCTTCAAGCCGCCGGTGTTCTGCTTGTGCAAGCGTCACCGGATCAAGCCCGTATCGTTCAATTCCCCCAACCTTGCTAAGCGTATCGGGGTCAGGGCGCATATCCGACAGTTTTCGTTTTCTGTTGCGTTTGACATAGGCTTCGATGAGGGCGGCGACAACTATCAATGCACCAAGAAGAGATATCCAGAAGGGCCAGCCACTCATGTTTTCAAAGCCACTTAGGCGCTTTTTTGAAAGTAGTGCTGTGTCATTCAGGTACCTTCGTCGTCAACGCCAGCGCGTGCAATTCCCCATCAGATCCATCCATCTTGCCTTTCAGCGCGGCGTAAACCGCACGCTGTTGCTGAACGCGGTTTTTGCCGCGAAAGCTTTCGTCCACGACCATGGCGGACATGTGCACGCCATCGCTGCCACCAACCTGAATTTCCGCATTGGGAAAGCTTTCGCGCAACAGGGTTTCAATCTCGTGGGCGCTCATCGGCATGTAGGTTCACTCCTGTAGGTCTTTCCCAAGATGTAGAGTGATGGGAGCGGGCGTGCAAGACGTCGAGCATTTTTCAGATACGCGAATCCCGCGCCTATGGAAGACGCGGGAATTCTGGAATTCGAAAGAGACGATTTATCAGGCGACCGCGGCGGCAAAGCTCTGGCGGAAGGTCTCGGTCAGTTCCGCCAAAGGAGCTTCGGAATTGCCGATCTTCACGCTGTCACCGGTAAATCGACCAACCGAGACCAGCGGGACACCAGCCTGACCGGCAGCGATCATCAGCGCCTCGGCTTGATCGAAGTTGCATGCCACAAGATAACGGGCCTGGTCTTCGCCGAATAGGAACTCGGATGATGCATCATCCAGGCAAACGCCGACGCCTGCAGCTTCAGCAAGTTCAAACGCAGCCAGTGCAAGGCCGCCATCGCTAAGATCAGTACATGCTTTGATCATCTCGCGATTGGCACGGATGAATTCCCCGTTGCGCGCCTCTGCAGCCAGATCAACATGCGGCGCGTCTCCGTCCTCGCGGTTGAATACCTCGGCCAGCAGGGCGGACTGACCCATATGGCCGTTGGTTTCGCCGATGACCAGCGCAACATGGCCATCCCGAACTTCGTTTCCGATTATCTCGTCGCTATGAGCAAGAAGACCAACCGCGCCGATGGTGGGGGTTGGCAGGATCGCCTGGCCGTCAGTCTCGTTATAAAGCGAGACGTTGCCCGACACGATTGGCATATCCAGCGCACCAACGGCGGCACCGATACCTTGGATCGCGCCGACGAACTGACCCATGATCTCGGGCTTTTCGGGGTTCCCGAAGTTCAGGTTGTCTGTGGTGGCAAGTGGTTTGGCCCCCACGGCGGTCAGGTTGCGATAGGCCTCGGCCACCGCTTGTTTGCCGCCTTCCACCGGGTTTGCACGGACATAGCGTGGGGTTACGTCGCTGGTAAAGGCTAGCACCTTGTCGGTGCCATGTACGCGGACCATGCCAGCGCCCAGACCCGGCGTGCGAGTTGAATCCGCCATGACCATGGTGTCGTATTGCTCATAGACCCATTGTTTGCCTGCGTAATTGGGTGAAGAGAGCAGGGCGCGCAGACCGTCGATCGGATCGATCTGTGGTACGTCTTCCAGTGGCGCGGACTCAGGGGTCGGTTCCCACGGGCGGTCGTATTCAGGCGCGGTCGAGGACAGTTTAGACAGGACCAGATCGGCTTTGATCTCACCATTGTGCATGATCAGGAAACGGTCTTCGGCAATGGTTTCGCCTACGATGGCAAAATCGAGGTCCCATTTTTCGAACACGGCGCGGGCCTCGGCCTCAAGCTCAGGTTTGAGGACCATCAGCATCCGTTCCTGAGATTCCGACAGCATCATTTCATAGGCTGTCATGTTCTCTTCGCGCTGAGGTACGTTTTCCAGATCAAGGCGCACGCCAAGGCCGCCCTTATCGCCCATTTCCACGGCAGAACAGGTCAGGCCCGCCGCGCCCATGTCCTGGATCGAGATCACGGCACCGGTCTGCATCAGTTCCAGCGTTGCTTCCATCAGGCGCTTTTCGGTGAAGGGGTCGCCGACCTGAACGGTGGGGCGTTTTTCTTCGATGGTGTCATCGAATTCGGCCGATGCCATGGTTGCTCCGCCCACACCGTCACGACCGGTTTTTGCGCCCAAATAGACGACGGGCATCCCAACGCCCGAAGCGGCCGAGTAGAAAATCTTGTCACTGTCAGCCAGACCAGCGGCAAACGCGTTCACAAGGCAGTTGCCGTTATAGGCCGGGTGGAACCGAACTTCGCCACCCACGCAAGGCACACCGAAGCAGTTGCCGTAGCCGCCAATCCCCTCGACCACTCCGTTCACCAATTGGCGCGTCTTATGGTGGCCCGGCTCGCCAAAGGACAGTGCGTTCATCGAGGCGATGGGCCGTGCGCCCATGGTGAAAACATCCCGCAGGATGCCGCCTACGCCGGTCGCCGCGCCCTGATAGGGTTCGATATACGAGGGGTGGTTGTGGCTTTCCATCTTGAACACCACGGCCTGACCGTCGCCGATATCGACGACACCCGCATTCTCGCCTGGGCCGCAGATAACCTGAGGGCCAGAGGTTGGAAGGGTGCGCAACCATTTCTTGGATGACTTATAAGAACAATGCTCGTTCCACATCGCCGAAAAGATGCCAAGCTCGGTAAAGGTCGGCTCACGCCCGATGATCTCAAGGATCATGTCGTATTCCTCGGGCTTGAGCCCATGTGCGGCAATCAGATCGGGTGTGATGGCGGGCTCTTGCATCTTCTGTCCTGTGTCCATGTGGGCCGAGATTGCGGGCCTTTTAGGGCAATGGGCCGCTTGAGGAAAGAGCCAAACCCGCACAGGGGACATCGGGCAATAAAAAACGGAACCGGCCATAAGACCGGTTCCGATTTCAGAGGCGTGCTGATTTGGTTCAGCCAGCGGCTGAAACGTGTCGAAGCCTAAGTGTCAGGCGGGGTTTTGCCCTTTGTTGACCGCATCTGCGGCGGCTGCGCCGGCGGCAGCTTTTTGTTCCTCAGTTATGTTCTCAGCCTCATCCAACCCCGGGATGGCGACGCGCACCTCGCGGCGGGCGAAATCGATACCATTTGCGTTGAATTCGGCCTTCACACGGTTAAAGATTTCCTTACGCAGTGTGAATTGCTTGCCGGGCTTGGCCATGAACTTGCCTCGGATGATCATACCGACATCGTCGAAGTCGAACACACCCTGAGATTTGAAGGGCTGCAGGAAGCCATCTTTGTGAACCTCGTCCTGCATCATCTCGGCACCGATCTTCTTGAAGATCTTCTTGACCTTGTTGGGGTCGGTGTCGAACGGCACAGTAAATTTCAACTTCATGATCACCCAGTCACGGCTGAAGTTGGTGAGCTTTTGAATCTCGCCATAAGGTATAGTGTGCACCGGACCACGATGGTGGCGAAGCTGCATTGAGCGGATCGAAATTTTCTCGACCGTTCCCATGGTCCCGCCGACATCGACATATTCGCCGACGCGGAAGGCGTCATCGATCAGGAAGAAGATGCCGCCAACGATATCGGCCACCAGTTTCTGCGCACCAAAGCCGATGGCCAGACCCAAAACACCAGCACCAGCCAGCAGCGGCGTGATGTTAATGCCCAGAGCGCTCAGGGCCAGTAGGCCGAAGATCACCGAGATGGTGACTTGTGCGGTAATCCGCAACAAGGGCAGGACGGTCGCCAGACGCGAACCACCCGCGCCGCCACCTTCTCCGCCGGCTTCTTCATCCAGCTCCTCGGCCGCTGTCTGTTCCTTGGCCAGACGACGGTTAATCCACAGCGAGACGATCTCGTTCAGGATGTAGCCGACAGCGATGATCAGCAGGAACTCGATGATTGCGCCGCCAACTTCGGCACCGATACCTGCGGACGCAACATGGCGCAGATCAAGCTGCCAAACACGGGAAATCATGAAGACGACGAAGAGGCCAGCAATCACCCGACCGATGCGAATATAACTGCGCTTGGCCGATCGATAGGCGCGTTCTGCTAATGGCCCTTCGCCCGACATTGGCGGCTGCAGGTGGCGCACCAAACCACGTATTAATGTATCAAGTGCAGGTGCAATCAACAGCCAGAACATGGTTGTGAAATGCGCTCCACCGGACAGCACGCGGATCAGCGCCGGGTTGCGTTGTGCCACCAGGAATTCGACCAGCAGCCAAATCACAACCGAAACGCCGATTGCAAAATACGGGTAATACCGCGCGACTTCTTCGTCGAACTTGGTGTGGTCCGGGTCGGTACCCAGCATCATCTGTGACAAACCTTCGCGCGCAGTCCAGGCGATTATGCCGATATAGACGTGGATTGCTGCGTTCAGCCAGAAACCGATGCGCGTCTGATCGCCGGTAACGCCGTTCAGCGCATTGAACCTTAGTACGAACAAGGTAAAGCCGATCAGGATCAGCAGACCGATCAGGTTGCGATGCAGGTATTTTGCCCAGTGGTCGTCAATGTTTACCAATCGGAATTGTGGCTTTTGCGGCGCAAGAACAAAGCGCGAGACTGCTGCCCCCAGACGCGGCACCCAGATTAAGTAGAATACAAATGGGGCTGCATAGATGATCTGCTCGGGGCTCAGCAATCCTCGGCCAATCGCCCGAATGACGACGTAGAATACGATAAGCCCTGCAATTTCGCGGCAAAATCGGCGGAACAGGTAGTTCACAGCGCCTCTGAGATCCGCGTCACCCGAGGGCTCGGTTGCCTCATGCCAGCGGCGGGTCAGGAAAATGAATAGCTTCTCAGCAATGAAGCCGACTATCAGGACCGAGAGCACCAGCCCCATTAGCGTCAGAACACCAGCGCCCCCCAATTTGTCAGAGAAATTGCTAAATGCAGTGATTTGCGCACTGATGATATTGGGAACTGTGGTCAGAACATGTGTCCAGGATGCGACCATTTCTGCCCAGATCTCATTGAGCTCGGTCAGCGGGTCTTCCTGACCTTCCTTTTCTGCCGCTTGCTTTTCGGCAACAGCGTCAAGGCGTTCCAGAAGGATTGCCCGTACTTGGTCGTCAGACATGCGCGCAACCAGATCATCAACCTGTTCTGGCGTCAGATCTTCGGGAATTTCAACTGTAGCGGTTGTGCTTGTGTCTTGTGCATGAAGTGGCACGGCCAGGAACAAGACTGAAATCATCGCCAACAATAGGCGGAATGAGTGGAACATGAATTAGCCCTCGAACACGAAATTTAGGTGTTTTTTCGGGATCATAGGCCTACGAATTGGATTTTCCCAGTGCTTTCCACTGAATTGCATCAGCCTGGCGCAAAAAAAAGGCCGAGCACTAAGCTCGGCCGTAGTCCAACAGGGAGGTATGAAGATGATGAGCGTTTCAGCATCACCGCCTTCATGTGCTCATTTAGGGATCAGTTTATTAACGATCAAGGTCTATTAGCAGACCCCGGCGTCATGCCCGCTATGCTCTGAGTGCATGGCTATAGCTTGCCCAATTGCCTCAACTGTTTGCGATGGGCGATTATCTCATCCTGCACAAAGTCCCGAAATGCCGCTATCCGTTTGGAATGACGCAATTCTTCGGGGTAGGCGAGGTAAACCGGGACATCAGCACTTTCGATGTCTGACATGACGGGGACCAGATCCGGGAAGTCCTCAGTCACATAATCAGGAAGTACTCCGATACCCAGATCATGCAGCACGCCCTGAAGAACGCCGAAATAGTTGTTCACGGTCAGCAACGAGCCGGGATTGTATGTCATAAGGTGACGAACCATCGACGCGCTTGCCCCAACCTGAGGGGCTGCGGGCGTTTGGCAGATCAATCGGTGCTTGGAAATGTCTTCCAGCGTTTCAGGCGCCCCACCATGAGCATCCAAATAGCTGCGCGTTGCATAGAGCAGCATCTGCACTGTCATCAGACGTTTGCGCACGAGATCGGCCTGGCTGGGCTCTTTCATGCGGATGGCCACATCGGCTTCACGCATTGGCAGATCCAATACCCGCTCTTCAAGCATGAGGTCGATATTGAGGTCAGGATACTGTTCATAGAGCTTCGGTAGGCGCGGTGCGAGCCACAGCGTGCCGAACCCGAAGGTGGTGGTCACCCTCAGTACGCCAAAGACCTCATCTTCACTATCCCGGATACGCGCTGCAGCGGCATCCAGACGTTTCAGCATGGCCGTCGTGGCATCGAACAGCAATTCGCCTTGTTCTGTCAGAATCAGACCGCGTGCATGGCGGTGGAACAAGGTTGCATCGAGTGATTCTTCAAGCGCGCGGATCTGACGGCTCACCGCGGATTGAGATAAATTGAGCTTGTCTCCCGCGTGTGTGAGGCTGCCAGCGTCTGCAACCGCGTGAAATATTCTGAGCTTGTCCCAATCCATCGCCGCAACTTTCGTTATCCTCGCGCAGCCCTATATGAAACAGGTAACAAATTCCACAATGAAACCCGGAAATCGTTACGGAATAGAGTAAAATCACTATACAGGTCAGTATTTATGACCTAATATGCACGAGAATAAAGCACACTAATCCGACGAGGGGAGACGTCAGATGAGTCAGCCGAAAATTTCACTCAACGACCGGTTCGACCTGTCCAAAAGCCCGGTTCTTTTGAACGGCACGCAGGCACTGGTGCGTTTGATGCTGATGCAAAAAGTACGAGACACTGCGGCGGGATTGAACACAGCGGGTCTGGTCACAGGCTATCGGGGGTCTCCGCTTGGGGCTGTAGACCTTCAGATGTCTCGTGCAGAAAAGCAACTTGCCGAAAAGGATGTCACCTTTCAATTCGGATTGAACGAAGATCTGGCTGCAACCGCATTGTGGGGCAGCCAACAGGCGGGGCTGCGTGGCGACGGAAAATTCGATGGTGTTTTTGGGCTCTGGTATGGCAAGGGGCCGGGCGTAGATCGATCCGGTGATGTGATGCGCCATGCCAATATGGCGGGCACGGCGCAACATGGCGGTGTATTGATGGCCATGGGCGATGATCACACGGGTGAAAGCTCGACCGTTTTACATCAGTCGGAATGGTCACTGGTGGACATGTACATGCCCGTGGTCAGCCCGGCAGGTGTGCAAGAAATTCTGGACTATGGCATCTATGGATTTGCGCTCAGCCGCTTCGCCGGGGTCTGGGTCGGGCTGAAAACGATGAAAGACACGATCGAAGTGACTTCCGTCGTAGATGGCCGCCCTGACCGGATGCAGCTGGTCACCCCTCAGTTCGATATGCCAGAGGGTGGGCTGAATATTCGGCTAGGTGATACACCGCATCTGCAGGAAGCGCGCGTAATCGACCACAAGCGCTTTGCGGCAGAGGTCTTTTCGCACGCCAACAAGCTAGACAAGAGGGTCTGGGGAAAACCGGGTGCCAAGATTGGGTTTGTGGCGGCGGGTAAGAACTGGCTTGATCTGACTCATGCCATGTCGCTGCTGAACATCAACGCGGATGAGGCCGAACGGCTAGGCATTACCACCTATAAGATCGGGCAGACTTTCCCCTTGGATATGAAGGGCTTCCACGATTGGGCTGAGGGGCTGGACCTGATCGTGATCGTCGAGGAAAAGCGCAAGCTGATCGAAGTTCAGGTCAAAGAGGCTATCTTTGACGACCGTCGTGGGCGTCGCGTTTATGGCTGGTACAAAGGCGGCGCGGGGACGCTGCACCGCGAAGAACTGTTCCCGACCCGAGGGGCGCTTGACCCGATCATGGTTGCCGAGAAGCTGGGTGAGATCCTAATCGAAGAGGGGCGCGATACAGATGGCGTTCGTGCCGGACTGGAGGCGCTGTCCGAAGCGCGCCGGGCTGACAATGCGCAGGAAATCGCGGCGCGTTTACCATACTTCTGTTCAGGATGTCCGCATAACAGTTCAACCAAGCTGCCTGATGGCAGCCGAGCCTATGCCGGGATTGGCTGTCACTACATGGTGCAGTGGATGGATCGCGAAACCACCGGTTTCACACAGATGGGCGGCGAAGGGGCAAACTGGATCGGCGAGGCTCCGTTTTCGACCACACAACATGTTTTCCAAAACCTCGGCGATGGCACCTATAACCATTCCGGCGTGCAGGCGATCCGGGCGGCACTGGCCGCGGGCACAAATATCACCTTTAAGATCCTCTATAACGACGCCGTTGCGATGACCGGAGGTCAGGAGAACGAAGGTGGGCTAAGTGCCGAACGCATCGTCGCCGAGGTCCGCGCGATGGGTGTCAGCAACGTCGCTGTCGTTTACGACGAAAAAGAAGATGTGAATTTTGGTGCGTTGCCTTCGGGCGTTGAGACGTTCGAGCGTTCAAAACTGATGCAGGTTCAGGAAAAATTCCGCGAAATCGAGGGTGTATCGGTCATTGTTTATGTCCAGACCTGCGCAGCTGAAAAGCGCAGGAGACGCAAGCGCGGCACGTTCCCCGACCCCGATAAGCGAGTGTTCATAAATACTGATATCTGTGAGGGTTGCGGAGATTGCGGCGTTCAGTCGAACTGTGTTTCCATCGTACCGAAAGAGACCGAACTTGGCCGCAAGCGTGCGATTGATCAGTCAAGCTGCAACAAGGATTTTTCCTGCTTGAACGGGTTCTGCCCGTCTTTTGTAACCGTTGAAGGGGCGAAAATCCGCAAAGAGGCGACGACCGACCTCGACTTGCCCGACCTACCGGACCCCGTTTTGCCACAGATTAACGGCACCCATAATGTCGTGATCACCGGCGTTGGTGGCACAGGCGTTGTCACCATCGGGGCGGTTCTGGCGCAAGCCGCACAAATCGACGGCAAGGGTGCCGGTATGATGGAAATGGCCGGCCTCGCACAGAAGGGCGGCGCCGTACATATCCATTGCCGTCTGGCCAACCGGCCCGATGATATCAGCGCGATTCGTGTTGCCACTGGCGAGGCGCATGCGCTGATTGGCGGTGATCTGGTGGTATCGGCAGGAGCCAAGACGCTTGGCCTCACGCAAACCGGCCAGACCGGCGCCGTTGTGAACAGTCATGAGATTATCACCGGTGACTTCACGCGCGATACAGAATTCACAATCCCCAGCGATCAATTGCAGCTTGCGCTGCAGGCGCGGTTGAAAGATGGGGTGGCCCTTTTCGATGCCACCGATCTGGCGCGAGCCGTGATGGGCGACTCGATCTATTCCAATATGATGGTCTTTGGCGCAGCCTGGCAGCGTGGTCTGCTACCGATCAGTCACCAAGCGATAATGGGTGCTATTGAGTTGAATGGTGCGGCGGTCGAGCGCAACAAACGCGCCTTTGAAGTTGGTCGCTGGGCGGTGACCCACCCCGACGACGTGGCCAATATTTTGCGCCCCAACGTAGCAGAGTTACCAAAGACCCTCGATCAAGTGATCGATTTCCGCGCTGCGCACCTGATCGACTATCAGAACAAGCGGTTGGCGAAACGTTATCGCAAGCTGGTCGACAGCGTTGAAGATCAACACGTTCGTGAGGCTATTGCCAAAGGCTACCATAAGCTTTTGTCATATAAGGATGAATATGAAGTCGCCCGATTGCTGCTCGACAGTCGCCAGAAGGCGGAGGCCGAGTTTGATGGTGACTTTAAGATGACCTTCCATCTTGCGCCGCCAACCCTGGGGACGAAGGGCGACAATGGACGCCCGGCCAAGAAAGCGTTCGGAGAGTGGTTTCTTGGTCCGTTGAAGGTTCTAGCCAAGCTGAAAGGTTTGCGCGGCACTCCGCTGGATATCTTTGGCTACACGACAGAGCGCAAAATGGAGCGTGCTCTGATCCGCCAGTATGAAAAGGATATGAAAGAGGTTTTGCCCAGCCTGACACCCGAAACCAGTGATGCGATCGCGGCCCTTGCGGCTCTGCCATTGGACATTCGCGGTTTCGGTCCGGTTTTGGTCGCGAATGAAGCCAAGGCTGCGAAACGTCGCGAGGAATTGTTGGCTGTTATTCGCGATGGCGGGCCTCAGATGAAAGCTGCGGCAGAGTGAGGCTTTACAAGCTTGTCATCAAACCTATGCAAAATGGCTACCCGGCCTTATCTAAGCGGCAGCAAACCGGAGTAGCCAATGCCCTCGCGCCATCACGTCGCTCGTGACATCTCTTACGCCCATTCCGCAGAAACGCGGAGCGGGCGGATGGTGATCAAGTTGATGGAAAACACCACCGGTCGTCTGCGTCTTATCCGCCGCGCTGACGGGTATGAGCAGGAGGTCGCACAGGGGCGTGATTTTTGGTCCGTAATGGTGGATCGATATGGGCTGACATTAGACGTGGTTGGCGGTGCGTTGTCGAACATCCCAAAAGATGGGCCATTGATCCTGATTGCGAACCATCCTTATGGCATTCTAGACGGGCTAATGATGGGACACATCCTGTCTCAGACTCGGACAGACTTTCGCATTCTCGCCAATCATGTTTTTCGCAAAGCTGAAGACCTGAACAGCATCGTGCTGCCAATTTCGTTTGATGCCACAAAAGATGCGATGAAGCTGAATCTTGCGACCCGCAAAACCGCTCTGAACTACCTAAGCGATGGTGATGCAATCGGGATCTTCCCGGGTGGCACCGTCAGCACTGCGGCCAAGCCATTTTCTCATCCGATGGATCCAGGGTGGCGCGGATTTACAGCGCGGATGGTTGCCAAATCCAATGCGACCGTTGTGCCGGTTTTCTTCGATGGTCACACCTCGCGTTTGTTCCAGATTGCCAGCCATCTGCACAACACTCTGCGGATGGGGTTGCTGATCAAAGAGTTCAAGAAACGTGTCGATACCCCCGTCCGCGTGGTTGTAGGAGACCCCATTGGGCGCGACATTCTGGACCCGCTGGGCAAGGATACGCGCAAGATGATGGATTTCCTGCGCAAAGCCACGTATGAGCTGTCTCCAGAGCCATTGGAGTCTTATGACTATGGCTATGAATTCGAGGAACGGCATCGCGCCTGAAGGGGCAAATGGCAGTAGGTATCTTTGATTCCGGATTGGGTGGTTTGACCGTCCTGAACGCCGCGCAGAAACGTCTGCCCGACGTTGACTTTCTTTATTTCGCGGACAGCGCGCATGCGCCTTATGGTGTGCGCGATGCCGAGGATATCTTTAACCTGACACGAAACGCTGTGCAGGACCTTTGGGATCGCGGCTGCAATCTGGTGATTCTGGCCTGCAATACCGCAAGCGCCGCCGCCCTGCGTCGGATGCAAGAAGCGGGCGTGCCAGAAGGAAAGCGTGTACTGGGCGTATTTGTGCCTTTGATTGAGGCGCTGACTGAACGGCAATGGGGCGACAACTCTCCGCCGCGTGAGGTTCAGGTGCAGCATGTTGCGCTGTTTGCGACGCCCGCGACAGTGTCGAGCCGTGCGTTTCAGCGGGAGCTGGCGTTTCGGGCGATAGGGGTTGATGTCGAGGCGCAAGCCTGCGGCGGGGTTGTGGACGCCATCGAAGAGGGCGACATGATCTTGGCCGAGGCTTTGGTACGCAGCCATGTGGATGCTCTGAAGCGCAAGATGCCAGAACCGCAAGCAGCCATTCTGGGCTGTACGCATTACCCGTTGATGGCAGAGACGTTTCAGCAGGCGCTCGGACCGGATGTGAAAGTCTATAGCCAGGGTGATCTGGTTGCGGAAAGCCTTGCAGACTACTTGCAACGGCATCCGAATATGCTGGGTGAGGGCACCGACGGCTTCCTGACAACGGGTCAGCCGGGCGTTGTGACGGATCGCGCGACTCAGTTCCTCCGACGACAAATCACCTTTGAAGCCGCCTGACCTAGGTCAAGGACGGCGCTTTTCCGATTCCGTAATTCGTTGACCGTCACAGCGGCGGTCACCCCATGTGACACATGAATGAAAGAGGTCTGACATGACCCACAAAATCGCAATTCTTGGCGCTTCTGGTTACACCGGCGCGGAACTCGTGCGGCTGATCGCCGGGCATCCGAGTATGGAAATCAAATCTCTGGCCGCCGAGCGGAAGGCTGGACAGACAATGGCGCAGGTATTTCCGCATCTGCGCCATATGGATTTGCCGGTGCTTTGCAAGATTTCCGAGATCGACTTTAGCCAAATCGACCTGTGTTTCTGCGCTTTGCCGCACAAGACCAGTCAGGAAGTCATTCGTGAACTGCCCAACACCTTGAAAATTGTTGACCTGTCGGCAGATTTCCGGCTTCGCGATGGCGACGAATACGAGAAGTGGTATGGTAATTCACATGCCGCGCTTGGGCATCAGGAAGAGGCGGTTTATGGTCTGACCGAGTTCTACCGTGACGAAATCCGCGGCGCTCGGCTGGTTGCCGGGACCGGATGCAATGCCGCGACGGGTCAGTATGTGCTGCGTCCGCTGATTTCGGCGGGTGTGATTGATCTGGATGACATCATTCTGGACCTGAAATGCGCGGTCTCGGGCGCAGGTCGGGCGCTGAAAGAGAATCTATTGCACGCAGAACTCAGTGAAGGGGCGAACGCATATGCCGTTGGCGGGACGCACCGGCATCTGGGCGAGTTTGATCAGGAATTCACGGAACTGGCTGGACGGACGGTGCATGTGCAGTTCACACCGCACCTGATCCCAGCCAACCGGGGTATTCTGGCCACAACCTATGTAAAGGGTGACCCGCAGAGCGTGTATGAGACACTTCAATCGGCCTATGAAGCCGAGCCCTTCATTGAGATGCTGCCATTTGGCGAGACGCCCTCGACCCACCATGTGCGGGGGTCGAACTTCTGCCATATCGGTGTCGTTGGAGATCGGATCGAACGCCGTGCAATCGTGGTGGCAGCATTGGATAACCTGACAAAAGGTAGCAGTGGGCAAGCCTTGCAGAACGCCAACCTGATGTTAGGTGAGGATGAAACCCTGGGTCTGATGATGGCCCCCTTGTTCCCGTGAGGACGGTATGAAAACGCTTAAGAAACGTCGTCGTGTACAAGTCATTCTAGTGGCTGTTGCGGCCCTGATACTGGCGACGGGTCTGATCGGATATGCGATGCGTGATGGCATCAACTTTTTCCGCTCACCCAGTCAGGTGATTGCAGAACCGCCGAAACCGACCGAGGTGTTCCGTATAGGTGGATTGGTCGAAGAAGGTTCGATCATTCGCGGGCAGGGTGAGACTGTGCACTTCGTCGTGACCGACGGCGGTGAAAGCGTAAAGGTCGCTTTTACCGGTGTTCTGCCTGATTTGTTCTCGGAAAATCAGGGTATGGTGGGCACCGGAAGTTATGTGAACGGAGTCTTTGAAGCCACTGAAATCCTTGCGAAACATGATGAAACCTACATGCCCAAAGAGGTTGTGGACGCATTAAAAGAGCAAGGCGTTTATCAGGAATCAGGCGATAGCTGAATGCAGCATCGCTGAATGCCATCGGCGCTAAAATTTCTAAACAGAAGAAGCGGGGCGTTGCGTGCGAGAGGTAGGCAGCGCCCTTTGTTTTGCAGTGGTGTTAACGAAATTGTCCGACCGTTTACCAAAGTTTGGCAGAGGGGGCGGCAATGCGGACAGTGCGGCAGATTGCAAAAGGGATCGTGGCGCGGGAAGGTGGTTTTGTGGATGACCCCGATGATCCCGGCGGTGCCACGAAATACGGGGTGACGATCCATACCATGCGCCGATTGGGTCTCGATCTGGACCGAGATGGTTCGGTGACGCAACAAGACGTGCGCATGCTTAGCAAAGTGCAGGCCGTCGATATTTTTCTGGAACACTATTTTGAGAAACCACGCCTTCAGGTGCTGCCGGAAGCCGTACAGGCATCCGTGTTCGACATGTACGTCAATGCAGGAGCTCAAGCGGTGAAAATCCTGCAGAACCTGCTGCGGCAGATGGAGTATGACATTACGGTTGACGGGGTCATCGGCCCTCAGACTGCGCAGGCGAGCCGGGAGGCGGCTAGTCCAAAGCCTCTGGTGTTTCGTGATGCCTATGGGGTCGCAAGACGAAACTATTACTTCCGTTTAGCAGACCGGCGGATGGCTCTTCGTAAATATGCCAGAACACGCGCGGGCGGCAAAGGCGGATGGATCAAGCGTGCGGAAGAGTTTTTATCGCCCAAGTATCATCTGAGCGAGGACGCGTTTCAGAAAAGGGTTTCGGGATGGGTTTGATCTCGGGTTTGTTGGCGCTCTTGTTTGGCGGAGGTCGCAATGTGGTTCGTGAAACTGCGGAAGTGTTTCGCGAAAATGTAGAAAGCGGTGCCGAGCGTTCTGTCGAACTGCGCAGTGCAGCCATGGCGCAATTCGGCACTGAATTCCAAGCCCCAAGCAAAACCAGGTTTGATCGATTCATGGATGGGCTGAATCGCCTTCCGCGACCGGCGCTGGCTTTGGGAACATTGGGTTTGTTTCTGGCCGCCATGATCGATCCGTTGTGGTTCGCAGCACGAATGCAGGGAATTGCGCTGGTGCCAGAGCCACTGTGGTGGCTGTTAGGGGTGATCGTGTCGTTTTACTTTGGCGCGCGGCATCAGATCAAAGCGCAGGATTTTCAAAGGGAAATCAGCGCGACAATGCTGAGGGCGCCTGAGGTGATCGCCAATCTTGAAACGATCCGCGGGTTGCGCGATGACAGTCCGGGTGCCGCCGATACTGGCTCGGACGCATCGTTGGCCGAAGCAGTCAACCAGCCGGAATCGAACCCTGCATTGGAGGACTGGAAGCGGCTTCGAAAGACCTGAGGCGCGACATTATGTGCGGTGATCCGAGGCGAATGTGAATGGCACTTGCACCGGTGCCGCAGTATAAGCAGGCCATGATTACAGAACTCGGCCATTTCGCACTTATCTTAGCCTTCCTCGTTGCCATCGTCCAAACTGTGGTGCCGTTGATCGGGGCTGCCAACCGTTGGAACGGGTGGATGGTTTTCGCTGAACCGGCCGCCATCACGCAGTTCATTTTGGCCGCCTTTTCCTTCGGTGCACTGGTCTGGGCGTTTACCACGTCTGACTTCTCGTTGCGGATCGTGGTCGAGAATAGCCATTCGGCAAAACCGATGCTCTACAAGATTACCGGGACCTGGGGAAACCATGAAGGTTCGATGCTGTTATGGGTCCTGATTGTAGCGATATTCGGCGCGATGGCCGCCATATTCGGCGCTGGCTTGCCTCCGACCTTAAAGGCGCGGGTGCTGGCCGTTCAGGCCGCGATCGGAGTGGCTTTCTATGCCTTTATCCTCTTCACATCGAACCCGTTTGACCGACTGCCTGTTCCTCCGTTCGATGGACGGGACCTGAACCCGCTGCTGCAGGACCCCGGTTTGGCCTTCCATCCGCCATTCCTGTATCTGGGCTATGTCGGCCTCAGCATGGCGTTCAGTTTTGCCGTTGCTGCATTGATCGAGGGCCGGGTGGACGCGGCTTGGGGGCGTTGGGTTCGGCCTTGGACATTGGCGGCTTGGGTCTTCCTGACGATCGGTATCGCGCTTGGATCCTGGTGGGCCTACTACGAATTGGGCTGGGGCGGGTTCTGGTTCTGGGATCCTGTTGAGAACGCCAGCTTTATGCCTTGGCTACTGGCGGCCGCTCTATTGCATTCCTCCATCGTGGTGGAAAAACGCGAGGCGTTGAAAAGCTGGACGATCTTGCTTGCGATTATCGCGTTTGGGTTTTCTCTGATCGGGACCTTTATCGTGAGATCGGGGCTGCTGACTTCGGTCCATGCTTTTGCCAATGATCCTGAGCGTGGCGTATTTATCCTGTTCATCCTGATCATCTTTACCGGCGGTGCGTTGACCCTGTTTGCTGCACGCGCGCAGGCGATGGAGGCGAAGGGTGTCTTCGGAATGGTCAGCCGCGAAAGTGCATTGGTTCTGAACAACATCTTGTTGGCAGTTAGCTGCTTTGTCGTGTTTTTTGGCACAATGTGGCCAATGGTGGCCGAGATGGCGTTCGATAGAAAACTCTCGGTGGGCGCGCCGTTCTTCAATGCGGCATTTACCCCATTCATGGTCGCCCTCGGAATCGTTCTTCCCGTCGGCGCAATGCTGCCGTGGAAGCGGGGCAAGCTAAGCCGGGCGGCATGGTCTTTGCGCTATGCATTTGTACTGGCGGTCACGATCGCGATACTGGTCTGGGTGATGCAGACCGGACGCAGCGCATTGGGACCCGTAGGTTTGTTCCTGGGGGCGTGGATCACCTTCGGCGCCATCGTCGATCTTTGGAGCCGCACTGGCCGCAAAGGCAGTTTTGGACGCCTGTTTCGACTGCCCGGCGCAGACTGGGGTAAGGCGGTGGCCCATTGTGGTTTGGGTGTCACCATGTTTGCCATCGCAGGCCTAACCGCTTGGGAAGTCGAGGATATTCGTGTCGCTCAACCGGGTCAGCCTTTTGAAGTGGGGCAGTTTACGTTGACGTTGCAAGATGTGCGTCAGGTACAGGGGCCGAACTATTTCTCAACCATGGCGGATGTGCTTGTTGAGAAGGACGGGCGCTATATCGCGACTCTTAACCCGGAAAAGCGCGACTACCCTGTGGCACGGATGCCGACAACTGAGGCTGCAATCGACTACCGCTTTCTGCGCGATCTATATGTTGTGATCGGGGATCAACAAGCTGATGGCGGCTGGGTGATGCGAACCTATATCAAACCTCTGGCCAACTGGATTTGGGGCGGATGTATCCTCATGGCTCTGGGCGGTGTGCTCAGCCTGTCGGATCGCCGTTTCCGTGTTGCAGCCGGTGCACGGAAAACGCCTGCAAGCGGGGTTCCTGCCGAATGAAGCGCCTGCTTGTTATCCTGCTGCTGATTGCATCCCCGATCATGGCTATTCAGCCGGATGAAGTGCTTGACGACCCGGCGCTCGAGACACGAGCGCGGGATATTAGTACCGGTCTGCGCTGCTTGGTGTGCAGGAACGAAAGCATTGACGAAAGCAATGCCGAACTTGCGCGTGATCTGCGTATCTTGGTGCGAGAACGTCTGGTTGCGGGGGATACTGATCAAGAGGTTGTGGACTTCATCGTTGATCGCTATGGCGAATATGTGCTGCTGAAACCTACCGCGACCGGCGCCAATCTGTTGTTATGGCTGTCGGCTCCTGTCATGCTGCTGATAGCGGCCGGCATGGGGTGGAACTTTTTGCGCAAGCGTGCGCAGCATCAGGAAGTAGCGCATTCAGAAGGCCTTAGTGAGGAAGAACAAGAGCGTCTGCGCCGAATTCTGGAAGACTGACGCGCGGTTCTTCTTTTCCTTTTTCCGCATTTGCGTCAGTGTTTTGCAGAACGCTGCGCAGCTGAGGTTTTGCATGGAATACGAAGCGGTCCTTCTGGACATTACTGATAATTTGGCGGTTTTGACATTGAACCGGCCGGATAAGATGAATGCGTTGACGACGCAGATGCGGGCCGAGATCACCTACGCAATGAAAGATGCCGCGCAACACGCCCGCGCGATTGTCCTGACGGGTGCTGGTCCTGCCTTTTGTTCAGGTCAGGATTTGGGTGACGCGTCGAGCACAGGAAAGATCGACCTCGAACGCGCGCTTCGCGATGAATATGAACCGATGCTTGAGGCTGTCTATGATTGCCCCGTGCCAACAATAGCGGCTGTTAACGGGCCTGCAGCGGGGGCGGGGGCTAACCTGGCACTTTGTGCCGATGTGGTGATAGCAACCGAGAGTGCCTATTTCCTGCAAGCTTTCGCTCGGATCGGTCTGCTGCCTGATGCAGGCGGCACCTGGTTCATGCCGCGTCAGATGGGGTTTGCCAAAGCGATGGGTGCAGCGCTGTTTGCAGACAAGATCAGTGCGCGACAGGCGGATGAATGGGGATTGATCTGGGAAGCGGTTGCAGATGATGAGTTCGACGCTCATTGGCGCAAGAGAGCTGCGTATTTGGCGAATGGCCCAACCTCTGGGTTTCGCGCGATCAAACAAGCGATCCGGGGAACTTACGATAGAACATTACCTCAGCAACTTGCAGCCGAAGCCCACCTGCAGGGCGAATGCGGACGTACCCGAGACTTTGCCGAAGGCGTCGTAGCCTTTCTGGAAAAGCGCCCTGCGAAATTCGAAGGGCGCTGATCATTCAATCAGGCCCGGCGGCGGCGACGAGTGCGCCGTTCTGGAACGGCCTCGTCCCCAGTGCCATCTGAGGCTGAGGTAAACGGACCAAGCGCCGATACGATCTGATCCAGGGTCGGGCGCTCGCCGCGCGGGCCGTTGTCTAACGCCTCGCGCATTTTGCGCAAATGCGCAGGCATAGTGCCACAGCAACCGCCAATGATCGTTGCACCTGCATCGCGCGCCATGGCGGCGTACTGGCCCATCAGTTCAGGCGTTCCGTCATAATGGATATGACCGTCCACATATTTCGGGATCCCTGCGTTGCCCTTGGAAATCAGTGGACGTTCGTTTCCTTGGGCAGCGAACCCAAGCACCGTCCGCAGTATATCCGAGGCACCAGTGCCGCAATTCGCCCCGAACGCAACCGGAGGATTGGGCAGAGTTTCCACGATCATTGCCAGATCAGAAGATGTAACACCCATCATTGTGCGGCCAGCCGTGTCAAAACTCATGGTGCCGCACCACGGCATATCTGCCAGAGCGAACGCTTCTGCTGCAGCCCGGAATTCTTCCGGCGCGCTTATGGTCTCAAGCCACAGAACATCTGCGCCTCCAGCCTTTAGCGCTTCAGCCTGTTCATGAAACATCTCGACGGCTTCGGCGTGCGAAAGGCTGCCGACAGGTTCCATGATCTCGCCGGTCGGGCCAACAGAGCCGGCCACGATGATCGGGCGACCTGCCTTGTCAGCGACTTCGCGACCCAGTTCAGCTCCAATACGGTTCAGCTCGGCCACGCGGTTCTGGGCGTCGTGTAACTTCAAACGCGCGGCTGTTCCACCAAATGTGTTTGTCAAAAACAGATCACTGCCGGCATCGACCGAGCCCTGATACAGAGCACGAATCTTGTCAGGCGCATCGACGTTCCACAATTCCGGCGCATCGCCTGATTGCAGGCCCATGTTGAACAGGTTCGTCCCGGTTGCGCCATCCGCCAGAACGACGTCTACGGTTTCCAGAAGGTTGCTGAGCGCGTTTGTCATTGGAGTATTCCAAAATTGGGGCCACAGCCCGTCAAAATATGAGACGCCCCGTGTCTCACGACCGGGGCGTCAAATCAAATTCATAAAACTCATGAAGATCATGAGTTTTGCAGCTCAGGCATCAGGACTCGGCTTCTGCCATCACCTGCTCTTTGGCTTCGACCAGAAGTTCGACCATCTTCTCGCGGATTTTAGCCTCATCGGCGAGATCACCGAGGTATCCTTTGACCGCCTCGACAACATCGTCTTCGCTGACATTTTGCAGGTCCGTGTGGACCAGTTCCTGCCCGTATTTACGCGCCTGTTCCACAGTCTCGCCTTTCAGCGCCGAGGCCCATACAGCCATAAATCGGTTGCGGCGCATCCGAGCGATGAACTGCATCTTTTCGTCATGAGCGAATTTGTTTTCAAACGCGGCTTCACGTTCGTCGAATGTGGTCATTGGTTGGGGACCTCTTGGGTTAGATGTTCTTTTCTGATGATATGACTATACGACGCCCTGTGCGCAAGGTATTTGCGCTGCGTCAAAGCCTCTCGGGGTTGCGAACTTGCGGGAAAGCGGGGCTTGCACTATGAGGGCGCCAACGTGAAGGGACTCATTCCCTTTCCCCAGACTGGAAAGGTCGCTCATGGCGCGTCGCAAGAAGATTTACGAAGGTAAAGCCAAGATCCTGTATGAAGGTCCCGAGCCGGGCACCATCGTGCAGTACTTCAAGGATGACGCCACAGCTTTCAACGCCGAGAAGAAAGACGTGATCGATGGAAAAGGCGTTCTGAACAATCGGTTGAGCGAATTCTTCATGACCGGTCTGGCCCAGATCGGAGTTCCGACGCACTTTATTCGCCGTCTGAACATGCGGGAGCAACTTGTGCGGAATTGTGAGATCATTCCACTGGAAGTGATCGTCCGCAACTATGCCGCCGGATCGATGTCCAAACGCCTCGGTATCGCCGAGGGTACTCAACTGCCGCGCCCGATTGTTGAATACTGCTACAAGGACGATGCGCTGGGTGATCCGTTGGTGACCGAAGAGCACATTGCAGCATTCGGCTGGGCGAGCCAGCAGGATATGGACGATATCCTGAGCCTTGCACTGCGCGTTAATGATTTCATGAGCGGCGTGATGCTGGCGGTTGGTATTCGTCTGGTCGATTTCAAAATCGAGATCGGGCGCGTGTTCGAAGGCGATTTCCAACGACTGATCATTGCGGACGAAATCAGCCCCGATAGCTGCCGTCTATGGGATATCGAAACCGGTCAGAAGCTGGACAAGGATGTGTTCCGCCGTGATCTGGGTAGTCTGACTGATGCATATTCTGAGGTCGCCCGCCGTCTTGGCGTTCTGCCCAAAAGCAATGTCACAAAACCAACGCTGATCAACTGATCCTGTCTCATATCGACAGGGTTGTCCGACAAACCCAAGCGGGGTATCCCGCGCCCAACGAAACGGATCGATGCGCGGTCCATCAGTGGAGTTCTCGAAAATGAAAGCACGTGTGCATGTGATGCTCAAGAACGGGGTTCTGGACCCGCAGGGTGAGGCTGTGCGTCACGCATTGGGTGCGATGGGCTTTGATCAAGTCGAAGGTGTCCGTCAGGGCAAGGTGATCGATCTGGAACTGGCAGACGGCGCGACCGAGGCGGACGTAACCAAGATGTGCGAAAAGCTGTTGGCCAACACGGTCATCGAACGCTTCGAGATCGAACTGCTCTGAGTTTTCCGACCTAGGAGGGTCCGCCATGCGCGCAGCCGTCATTGTTTTCCCCGGTTCCAACTGCGATCGTGATCTTGCCGTTGCTTTCGAGCAGGCCGGTTTTTCCGTCGATATGGTCTGGCACAAGGATGCCGCGCTGCCCGTGGGTATAGATATCGTCGGTGTGCCGGGTGGGTTTTCTTACGGCGACTATCTGCGCTGCGGCGCGATTGCGGCGCAATCGCCCATTTGTAAAGCGCTGGCCGCGCATACCGAGCGTGGTGGCTATGCCGTCGGTATCTGCAACGGTTTTCAGGTTCTGACCGAAACCGGAATTCTGCCTGGCGCGCTGTTGCGCAATGCCGGTCTGAAATACATCTGCAAAACGATCGGACTCAAGGTCGAAACCAGCGATAGCGCCTTTACTGAAGGGTACAATGCCGGGGATGTGATCGAAATCCCGATTGCGCATCACGATGGCAATTATTTCGCAGACGATGAGACCTTGGTCGAGTTGAAGGATCAGGATCGCATTGCCTTCACATATGCCGAAAATCCCAATGGTTCGCGCGACGATATTGCAGGGATTTTATCGCACAACCGGCGCGTGTTAGGCATGATGCCCCACCCAGAACGAGCGGCGGATTCAGGCCACGGAGGCACCGACGGGACGGCGCTCTTCCGCGCATTGGCCGGGGTGCTGACGCCCGCGTGACTTGAGGTCATCAGTCGGGACGCGTAGCGTCAGTACATGAGCGCGGAAGATCAAGCAAACAGCAAAGGGTTTCTGAACCGGTTTCGCGGCGCGCCTATGGGCTGGCGGCTGCGTCTTGCCGTGTTTTTGTTGCTGCTTGCTACCGTCGCCACAGTGTGGATCACCAACAGTCTGCTAACAAGTCGCTTCACCGAATCGACCAGAAACCGGGCCGAACTGCGGTTAGCCTTGTATTCCGGCAACCTGCTGAGTGAGTTGCGACGCAACGCCATCGTGCCGCAGTTGCTTGCCCGTGACCCCACCCTGATTTCGGCCCTGCAATCCAGCGATTACACGCTGTCGAGCCAGCGCCTGATCTCTTTCGTTGAAGAAATCGGGGCGGCCTCGCTGGTTTTGCTGGATGGGGATGGCCTGACACGTGCTGCAACCGACCGGAACCGGTTGCAGGAAAGCCACCGGAACTCGCCTTACTTCATCGATGCAATTCGATCGAATGCCACTATATTCTCGGTCATTCCACGTGAGTCCGGCGGTTACAGCTTTGTGTACTCGCGGCGAATCGAGGCGAATGCAGAGATCCTTGGCGTGATCGTAGTCGAAGTTGATTTGCAGAAATTTGAACGCGCCTGGGCTGGTATTTCTGACGCGGTGATGGTCACAGACAGCACTGGAACGATCATCCTCTCGACCGAGCCTCAGTGGCGGGGTCTAGATGAAAGCGGTGCCATGTTGCGCCAACCCCCTCAGAACGCGATCCAGCGCGCGATCCGGGCCACAACCGATTGGAGCGCTTTGCCCCCCGATGCCTATCTTCAGGGCGAGGCTGTGATGCGGATGGAGACCCGTATTCCGTTCCGAGGCTGGCAAATGACCTCGTTCACCACCTATTCGTCGATCCGCGAGCGGGTGAACAGCGTTCTGGCGCTTGAGATCATGGCCTTTGCGATTCTTCTGGCACTGACCTTCTATGCGCTCAGCCGCAGAGCGACGTTGCGCATGACCTTGTTCCAGCGCGAGTCGGCGGAGCTTCGCGCATTGAACGTAAGGCTGCAGCGGGAAATCGCTGAGCGTGAACGTGTTGAAAAGACGCTGGAAGTTGCCGAACAAACCCTTGCCCAGAGCTCAAAACTGGCAGCACTTGGAGAGATGTCTGCGGCAGTCAGTCACGAGTTAAATCAACCTCTGGCTGCGATGAAAACTTATCTTGCCGGCGCGCGTCTGCTTTTGCGTCGAAACCGGCCCGAAGAAGCGTTGGCCAGCTTTGGGCGGATCGACGGATTGATCGAGCGGATGGGAGCGATCACGCGCCAGCTCAAATCCTATGCGCGCAAAGGTGCAGATGCGTTTTCGCCAGTAAATCTTGGCGAAGCGCTGGCCTCGTCCCTGTCGATGATGGAACCGCAGCTGCGTCAGCGGCATGTGAAGATAACCCAGATTTTGCCCGAAGAACCTGTTATAGTGATGGGTGATCGGATGCGGATCGAACAGGTTATGGTCAATCTCTTGCGCAATGCGCTGGATGCGACCAAGTCTGTGGATGAGCCGGATGTCGAGATCATTCTCGCTGCAGGTGAAACTGCGGTACTGACCGTGCGGGACAATGGCCACGGGATCGAGGATATCGAAAACCTGTTCGAGCCGTTTTATACAACCAAACGCCCGGGGGACGGCGTTGGTCTGGGGCTTGCCATCTCGTCCGGGATCGTGAACGACCATGGCGGACGGCTGACCGCGCGCAATGGCCAACAGGGTGGCGCGGTGTTTGAGATGCAATTGCCCATATTGGGAAGCGACGGCCTTGAGGCCGCGGAATAGAGGAAGTGACTATGGCACAGGCCATGAAAATCGCCATCGTGGATGATGAACAGGACATGCGCCAGTCGATCAGCCAGTGGCTGGCTTTGTCGGGGTACGACACCGAAACCTTTTCAAGCGCCGAGGATGCGCTCAAGGTGTTAGGGCCAGAATACCCCGGGATCGTGATTTCTGACATCAAGATGCCCGGAATGGATGGCATTCAACTGCTGAAAAAGCTGATGGGGGCCGATAGCACGCTTCCGGTGATCATGATCACGGGACATGGCGATGTGCCAATGGCCGTAGAGGCGATGCGTGTCGGGGCGTTCGATTTCCTTGAAAAGCCGTTTAACCCCGATCGCATGTCCGAACTGGCCAAACGCGCCAGCAATGCGCGTCGTCTGACGCTCGACAACCGAGCCCTGCGGCGTGAGCTGTCTGGCGGTACGCAGATCATGAACAAGCTGATCGGTGCCAGCCCCGTCATGGAGCGGTTGCGTGAAGATATTCTGGATCTGGGGCAGGCGGATGGTCATGTCCTGATCGATGGGGAAACCGGAACCGGAAAGACTTTGGTGGCGCATGCATTGCACGCGGTTGGTAGCCGGGCGGGTAAGAAATTCGTCCTGGTTTCTTGCGCAGCACTTGAGGAAGAAGCGCTGTCGAAACGCCTGTTTGGCCCGATGCTCCCCGAAGACACGCAGTTGCCCGCCATCGAAGAGGCCCGAGGCGGTACGCTGGTTCTTGAGGATGTCGAAGCCCTGAGTGATACGCTGCAGGCCCGTCTATTGAGCGTTATGAATGAGCAGGGCACCCCTGCGGAAACGCGGATCGTTGCGATTTCGAACCTGCAGGAAGCGGGCAAAACCTCAGAAGATGTATTGCGTCCCGATCTGTTCTATCGGTTGGCGGCGCTGCGCATCACCATGCCTCCGCTGCGACAGCGGGGTGAGGACATCCTGACGCTGTTCACCCGTCTGAGCGAACAGTTCGCAGAGGAATATGGCTGCGACGCGCCTCAGGTCAGTGCGCAGGAAGCGGCTCAGCTGCTTCAGGCCCCGTGGCCCGGGAATGTGAGGCAGTTGATCAACATTGCTGAGCGTGCGGTGCTGCAGTCGCGGCGCGGGTCGGGGACAATTGCTTCGCTGCTGATGTCGGATCACGAAGAGATGCAGCCAGTGATGACAACTGAAGGCAAGCCGCTGAAGGAATATGTTGAAGCCTTCGAGCGGATGCTGATCGACAATACGATGCGCCGTCACAAGGGATCGATCGCCTCGGTGATGGAAGAACTCTGCCTGCCACGCCGGACACTGAACGAAAAGATGGCGAAGTACGGGTTGCAGCGTTCGGATTACCTGTGAAAGCGGAGGAGGGGGCCAGCCCCCTCTTGAGCTTGCGGTTCAATTCAACCCCTGGATATTTCTGAACAGATGAAGGGACTCTTCGGCGCGTTCTTGGGTCGCGATGCAGTTTGCCCATTGTCTTTTCCACAGGACTGCTTTTATTGTGATCGAACGGGCCGGGTATTTTGTGCCTGCAAGCCCCGTGTTTTGAGTTTCGCTGCTGAGCTGATGGTGAGGATAGATCCCGCGCGGCGCGGCAGACCGATTATGCCCCGATGGGGCAGATGAACGCCTGAACCCGTCTGTGCGGGTGAAAGGAATAAATGGGCGGGCCGCATATAGACGCGCCTGTCGGAGAAGAACCGCGATGACGCGCGCGCAACGATTGAGTATACGGGCAGGGGGCCAAAGCGCCAGACCCTGCCGCGCGCCGTCCGATATCGCCCGTACAAGACACCTCCCCAAAAGCGCCTGTCCGCCTGGACGGGTCAGGACAACGCGTTTGGCGCGGTGCACCAAGGACACATGGCTAAGAAAATGCTTATCGATGCCACCCACGCGGAGGAAACCCGCGTTGTGGTGGTCGACGGAAACAAGGTTGAGGAATTTGACTTTGAATCCGAAAACAAACGCCAGCTTGCTGGCAACATCTATCTTGCAAAAGTAACACGGGTTGAGCCGTCGCTACAGGCGGCATTTGTGGACTACGGCGGGAACCGGCACGGGTTTCTGGCCTTCTCCGAAATCCATCCCGACTACTACCAGATCCCCGTCGCTGACCGCGAGGCGCTGATGGAGGAAGAGCGCGCCTATGCCGAGGCGATGAAGGCGCGGGATGAGGCCGAGGAAACAAAGCCCAAGAAGCGCCGGTCACGTTCGCGCTCGAAGGCCGCTGACGTCAAGACGGACGATCCGGTTGAGACGCTGGAGGTTTCCTCAGAGCCGACCGGAATGGAAACCATCGATCTGGATGACGGTGAAGAGACGGAGGTGCCCGAAGGGACGTCTCCGATGGAAATCGTTGCCGAGACGCCGGTGGAAGAGCCAGAGGATGCCGACGAGCCTGTTGCTGAAGAAGCTCCGACCGAAGAAGCCAAGTCCGAAGATGTAGATCAGCAGGCGGAAGCGCCAGAAGAGACTGCTGAGGTAGCGGAAGACGCGCCTGTCGAAGCAACTGATACCGACCAAGAAGAACCTTCGGATGAGGTCGAAGCCAAGTCTGACGAAGAAGAGGCGGAAGCTTCTGGTGATGAGCCCGAGGTGGATGGCGAGACAGAAAGCAAAAGCGCTGACGCGGCTTCGAAAGACGATACCATCGAGTCGGTGGCGGACGAAGACGATAGCGAGGATATCCGTCCTCCGCGCAAGCCACGCCCGCGCCGCTACAAGATTCAGGAAGTTATCAAGGTGCGTCAGGTCCTGCTGGTGCAGGTGGTCAAGGAAGAGCGCGGCAACAAGGGTGCGGCACTTACCACGTATCTGTCTTTGGCGGGTCGGTACTGCGTACTGATGCCCAATACCGCAAGGGGCGGCGGAATTAGCCGCAAGATCACCAATGCCGCTGACCGGAAGAAACTGAAAGACATTGCCGCTGAAATCGACGTGCCCACGGGCGCGGGTCTGATCGTTCGTACGGCGGGTGCCAAGCGGACAAAATCAGAGATCAAGCGCGACTATGAATACCTGCAACGACTGTGGGAGCAGATCCGCGAGCTGACGTTGCAATCCATTGCGCCTGCGAAAATTTATGAAGAAGGCGACCTAATCAAACGCTCGATCCGCGACTTGTATAATCGCGACATCGATGAGGTTCTGGTTGAAGGCGAGGGCGGGTATCGCATCGCCAAAGACTTCATGAAGATGATCATGCCGTCGCACGCCAAGAACGTGAAGCGATACGAAGACGCGCTGCCGCTATTCGCGCGATATCAGGTGGAAAGCTATCTGGCCGGGATGTTCAACCCGACGGTTCAGCTGAAATCCGGTGGCTATATCGTGATCGGGGTGACCGAAGCGCTGGTGGCGATCGATGTGAACTCGGGTCGGGCGACCAAAGAAGGTTCGATCGAGGAAACCGCGTTGAAGACCAATCTGGAGGCCGCCGAAGAAGTGGCGCGCCAATTGCGTCTGCGCGATCTGGCCGGTCTGATCGTGATCGATTTCATCGATATGGACGAGCGCAAAAATAACTCGGCCGTTGAGAAACGACTGAAAGACAAGCTGAAAACGGATCGTGCCCGTATTCAGGTGGGCCGGATTTCGGGCTTTGGACTGCTCGAAATGAGCCGTCAGCGCCTGCGTCCTGGAATGCTTGAGGCGACGACCCAGCCATGCCCGTCTTGCCATGGTACCGGCCTGATCCGGTCGGACGACAATATGGCACTGTCAATCCTTCGCCAGATTGAAGAGGAAGGCACTCGCCGCCGTTCGCGTGAGGTATTGGTGCGTTGCCCGGTTAGCATCGCCAACTTCCTGATGAACCAGAAACGCGAACACATCGCGCAGATCGAAGCGCGGTACGGTTTGTCGGTTCGGATCGAAGGGGACGTTCATTTGGTCAGCCCCGACTTCTCGATGGAGAAGTTCAAGACCGCTAGCCGTGTTGTTCCTGAAGCAACTGCGCCGGTGGTTTCGGTTGATGCGTCGCTGATGGATATGGTCGACGCCACGGATGAGGACGAAACCGAAGAAGAAACTGCGGTTCAGAGCGAGGAAGAGACCAAGCCCAAGCGTAAACGGCGTCGGCGCCGGCGCAAGAAGAGTTCGGGCAATGGTGACGCGCCGGATGGCAATGCGGACGAGTCTGACGCAGACAGTGTAACCGACTCGAGCAACGAAGCTGAGAGCGTCGAAGCCAAACAGACCGAGGCGGAGCCTGTTGCTGAGGAAGATGCCGAGAAAGCGACCAAACCGAAAAAGCGCCGGGCACCGCGTCGACGCAAAAAGGATACTGAGGCCACAGCCGAAGCAAGCGAGACGCAGACCGAAGCGGATAATGCGAACTCCGATCAGGAGAAAGAGCCGGTCAATGCTGAGGCCGACGAGGCTGAACAGCAAGAGCCAGCCGATGAGTCTGAAAGCATCGAACCAGCCGCTGAGCCCGATAGTGCTGATGCACCATCAGAACTTGAGATAGCCGAAGCAACGTCGGCTTCTGAAGTCGCTGAAGAAGTGCCAGAGGAACCTGCTGAAGCGCCTGAACTGGTTGCCGAAGAAGCCGAAGAATCGACCGTGGCAGCAGAACCCGAAGTCATTGAGGCTGCCACCCCAGAGCCAGTCTTGGAGGCAGTGGCAGACGAACCCGAACCCGCGCCGACCAAGCCAAAGCGCCGAGGGTGGTGGTCATTGGGACAGTAAGAAATAGGCGGGCCAACTGGCCCGCCTTTTTTCATTAGCGTGCGTTCCAAAGAAACCTCAGGCCGATTTTTGGATCACATATATCTGATGACCATCCACTGTTTCTTGCGAGACAAGTGTGTGGCCAGATTCGGTGCAGAAATGCGGTACGTCGATAATCGCGGCTGGATCATCGGCCAGCACGCGCAGCATACCCCCCGCAGGCAAGGATTTCAGGCGCTTCCGAGCCTTCAAAACAGGCAGGGGGCACAACAATCCCAACGCATCCAGTGTTTCAATCTCATTGGTCATGGGGCTGAGATATTTCTAACGAGCCATACTGTCCAGCGCGCAACCACGAGGATGTGACCGAATGGCCTCGTGACGAAACCCGCGCGATAACTTATGTGCTGAGTCATGTTCGGAATTGAGATCATAGACGCGGGCCTTCTGCCTGCCATGTTTATCGCCATGCTGGGCGGGTTGATAAGTTTTCTGTCTCCCTGCGTGCTGCCGATTGTGCCACCGTACCTCGCGTATATGAGCGGTGTAACTATCAACGAGATGCAGGATGAGGCGCGCGCGCGGCGCAAGGCGACCCTGGCGGCACTGTTTTTTGTTTTGGGTCTATCGACAGTGTTCCTGCTGCTAGGCTTCACAGCCTCGGTCTTTGGGGCGTTTGTCCTTCAGAACCAAGTGCTTTTCGCCAAACTCTCGGGTGCTGTCGTCATTGTCTTTGGCCTGCACTTTCTGAACGTGTTCCGTATTCCTTTGTTGGATCGTGAGGCACGCGTTGATACGGGTGACTCCAGCGGATCTGTGTTCGGGGCATATATTCTGGGACTGGCCTTCGCCTTCGGTTGGACGCCGTGCATCGGCCCACAATTAGGTGCAATCTTGTCGCTTGCCGCCTCCGAAGCATCAGTCACGCGTGGCACCGTATTGCTTGGCGTATATGCGGCAGGCTTGGGCATTCCATTCTTGCTGGCTGCGATGTTCCTGAACCGCTCGATGGCGGTTATGAACCGCATCAAACCGCATATGGGCACAATCGAGAAGGTGATGGGCGGGCTGCTGCTGTTTGTTGGCATCATGCTTGTCACCGGTTTGTTCACCGAATTCAGCTGGTGGCTGTTGGAAACATTCCCGGCTTTGGCAAACCTCGGTTAACCCTCTGGCTTTAAACGCGGATGGATAGACGCCAGGTCTTACCTTGGCGTCAACGCTGCGCTAATCTTTGGCGCAGAGGGCCGGGTAATGAGCAGTCAGCAATCCAAACCGCAGGTGCGCAAACGCCGGGTGTTTTACATTCCCGGCTACGACCCGATTCATCCGCGCCGATATCGAGAGCTCTACCGCAAAGAGGGGCACGCCCAGGCTGAGATATCGGGATACCAGATCGATATTAGCGCTAGGGCGGGCGAAGGTCCCTACGGCTGGCAGGTGACTTCTCAGCAGGACGGCAGTCCTGTTGATGCAGATGTTCAGGTTCTGGTCTGGTCCGATATCGTGCGTGACAGCATGGCTCAATCGATCCCGGCAACCTATCTGCAACTGGCGAGAACCGCCTGGATATATATCTCGACCGGTACGCTTTGGCGGCTGATGCAGCTGCGCAAGGGGCCCGTAATTGCGGCTCTATACCCGGTGGCAATGCTGCTGCTGCAGCTTTTGGCATCGTTGTTGATTGCTTGGGGTTTAGTCGCTGTATTGAAACCACTCGTTGGGTGGTGGTCTTTGGTACCTGCTGCCGGAGCAATCTATGCTCTGATGCAATGGTTCCGAAAGATCGATAATCGTCTGTTCGCTTATTACCTTATGCATGACTATGCCCACTCGGCGAAGCTATACGGCGCGTATTCGCAAGATCTGCAATCGAGGCTGCGGGAGTTTTCTGACCTGATCACCGAGACGCTGGACACAGACACCGATGAGGTGCTGGTCGTAGGTCACAGCTCTGGCGCCCATCTTGGTGTGTCAGTGTTGGCAGATGTTTTACGACGACGGGGCGGTGTACTGGATAAGCCAGTCGTATCCTTTCTGACCTTGGGACAGGTGGTGCCAATGGTTTCGTTTCTACCGCAGGCACACTCGCTTCGCGCTGATCTTAAATATCTATCCGAACGCGCGGATATGACTTGGATCGATGTCTCTGCACCGGGGGATGGCTGCGCGTTTGCGTTGTGCGATCCGGTCGCGGTCAGCGGCGTCGCTGGCCCCAAAAAGTGCGGGCCGCTGGTTCTTTCTGCGGCCTTCACCCAAACACTGTCCCCCGCGCGATGGCAGCAATTGCGTTGGCGCTTTTTTCGCCTGCACTTTCAATATCTTTGTGCGTTCGATCAACCTGGACTTTATGACTATTTCCGCATCACCGCAGGTCCTGAAACATTGAAGCAGCGGTTTGAAGGGCGCGCGCCATCTCGGTCGCGCATTGAACGGGCGGTTTCGAAATACATTGCGGTGGAAGCATGACGCCCCCAAAGCCCGAAGCACGACCGGATAAAGTCTCGCTGTGGCGGTATCTGCGTCTGTTTCGTCAAGACTTGCTGTCTGCTCAGCCCCAGCGTCTATATCGAGCGTGGATGGCTGAATTCCGAACGCCGTTCTTTCACTCGTATATGGTCAACCAACCCAATCTGATCCGCGCAGTTCTGAAAGAGCGCCCGGATGCGTTTCCAAAATCAAATCGCATCAGCGAAGGCTTAAGCCCCTTGTTGGGTCGGTCGGTGTTCCTGACCAATGGCGAAGTCTGGAAACGGCAGCGCAGGATCATTGATCCCGCCTTTGAAGGCGGACGTTTGAAAGATACGTTTCCCGCAATGTTAAATGCGGCGCAGGCTTGTGCGGATCGGCTTTCTGGCAGGGTTGGGCAGAAGGTGGAATGTGAAGAAATCACAAGCCATGTCGCGGCGGATGTGATTTTCCGCACCCTGTTTTCGGTTCCCATCGAAAATGAGGTTGCCGCGCAGGTCTTCGATAAATTTAGAATCTATCAGCGCGAACAGCCCTTGCTGAACCTGGCCGCATTCGTTCCGGTTCCAAGCTGGATGCCCCGATTTCATTCTCGCAAAACTCGCCAAACCGCCAGCGAGATTCGGGATCTGATCAGCCGATTGACGGATGAACGCGCTATAGCAATCGAAAACGGGTCGGCCCCCGATGATCTGGCCACCAAGATAATGACGACAACAGACCCGGAAACCGGAGACCGGTTTGATGCGCAGGAAATGGTCGATCAGGTCGCCATCTTCTTTTTGGCGGGGCATGAAACCAGCGCGTCTGCACTGGCTTGGACGCTCTACCTGATGGCGATGCATCCGGACTGGCAGGAAAAGCTGGCTGAGGAAGCGAAAGCTCTGGACATGCCCAAGTTTTCTACCATGTCCCAATTGAAACTTAGCCGCGATGTGTTTCGTGAAGCTTTGCGCCTGTATCCACCAGTTCCAATGATGGTGCGCGAGGCGACATGTCCTGAACGCTTCCGTGATCGGGATATTTCGCAGGGTTCTCAGATCGTTGTAAGCCCCTGGCACTTGCATCGGCACGAAAGGCTTTGGGACCGGCCGGACGATTTCGACCCCACGCGATGGACGACGGAAAACGGAAAGAAATGCCAGCGCGAGGCCTATATTCCCTTTTCGGCTGGCCCCCGGGTCTGCACGGGCGCAGGGTTCGCGATGGTAGAAGGTCCTTTGATCTTATCGATGCTCTTGCGTCGTTACCGATTCGAAACAATACCAGACGAAACGCCGGTACCGGTCGCGCATTTGACCGTCAGATCGAAAGACGGAATTTGGTTGCGCTTGGTTGAGCGCTAACAAACTACCATCGCTCTTCGGCATGCTGTATGCGGATTGAAAATGCGGAATCATATTGAACGGGATTGAGTTATGTCGAAAGCAGAACAGCGCGCGCAGATGTCCGAAGGCGCAGGATTTATCGCAGCACTGGACCAAAGCGGCGGTTCAACCCCCAAAGCGCTGGCTTTGTATGGTGTTGAAGCATCGGATTACGGATCAGACGAAGAGATGTTCGGCGAGATTCAGAAGATGCGCGCGCGGATCATTCTGGCTGACGATTTCACCAAGGATAAAGTGATTGGCGCGATCCTGTTCGAACGGACTTTGGGTGAAGAAATCGACGGCAAGAAGGTTGCGGATTACCTTTGGTCCGAAAAAGGCATCGTGCCGTTCCTGAAAATCGACAAAGGACTTGAGGATCAGGCCAACGGTGTTCAGATGATGAAGCCAATTCCGGGGCTGGCTGAGACGTTGGCCAAGGCGGATGGTGTTTTTGGCACCAAGGAACGCTCAGTTATCCACGAAGCAAATGCTCAGGGCATTGCCGACGTTGTCGCGCAGCAGTTCCAGGTCGCACGCGTGGTCACTGATGCGGGAATGGTCCCAATTGTCGAGCCTGAGGTAAACATCCACTCGGAAACCAAGGCCGAAGCTGAGGATATTCTGAATTCAGAAATCCTGAAGAACCTGGATCAATTGGCCGAGGGTCAGGAAGTGATGCTGAAGCTGACCATACCCAGCCAGGCCAACCTTTATGATGAGGTAGCGGATCACCCGCGCGTCCTGCGTGTTGTGGCGCTGTCCGGCGGATACTCGACCGAGCAGGCCTGCGACCTGCTTGGCCAAAACAGCAAGATGATCGCGTCGTTTTCGCGCGCACTGACCGAAGGGCTGTCCAAACAGCAATCTGACGCAGAATTTAACGCAGCGCTCGGCGGGAATATCGACAATATCTTCCGCGCCTCGGTCTGATAGTGGGGTAATCTATTCGGGCTTGATGAAATCGCGGCGCAATTGCGCCGCTTTTTCGCGCAAGACACATCCGTTGGCGTGATCATTGATCAACCCCATGGCCTGCATAAAGGCAAAGATCGTGGTGGGGCCTACGAATTTCCAACCGCGTTCCTTCAGATCTTTCGACATCGCAATGGATTCTGTCGATGTGGAAGCGCTTTGCGGGGCGGGTGGCGCCGTAGGCTCGTACCTCCAGACATAAGCGGCCAATGATCCCTCGTCAGCGATTAGGTCCTGCACGCGGCGGGCGTTGTTGATCACGGCTTCAATCTTGCCGCGGTGTCGCACGATGCCTTTATCGTCCAGAAGTCGATTGATATCTGCATCAGAAAATTCTGCTATCTTGTTGAAATCAAAATTTCTAAACGCTGCCCTGAAGTTCTCGCGTTTTGACAGAATGGTGCGCCAACTCAAGCCTGACTGAAAGCTCTCGAGGCAGAGTTTCTCAAACAGTCGTCTGTCATCGGAAACCGGATATCCCCATTCGTTATCATGATAGTCAAAGAATTCGGGGGCGGCGTTGCACCACGAACACCGAGGTTTTCCATCTGGGCCCGTTGCCAAATCATTCATGAATGTACCCTTTTTGTTCTCCGCGAGGATAAGCGACGCGATTGTTTGAAATCAAGCACTCAATCGGTTTGACGATACCAATTCAGAATGAAGACACGAATGGCCGAAGCCAGTCCGGTTTCCGGGTCTCGCTCTGCATCAATATTTGCCGCCAGGACATTGATTGGGATATCTTTTTTCCGCGCGATGTCACGAAAGGCTTGCCAGAACTCATCCTCAAGCGAAACGGATGTTCGATGACCTTGCAAGGTCAGGGAGCGTTTGACAGGACGTCCACTCATTCGTCGACCTTGTGACCGTCAAGGTCCCGGCGCTGCCGGTCTTGCTGCAGCTTTACAACGGTCCTGTCGGCTTTGGATTGCCCGTGTTTCGCAGCGTTTGCATCCGCGCGGGCCTTTTTTTCAGCCCGCGCTTTTTCTTTTCGAAACCGGTTCAGGTTAACCGGTTTACCCATCAGCCCTTGGGTCCAATCATATGCTCGGGCCGCACAACCGCATCAAACGTCGCCTCATCCACAAAGCCCAACGCAATCGCTTCTTCCTTAAGTGTTGTGCCGTTCTTGTGCGCTGTTTTGGCGACGGTCGTGGCGTTGTCATACCCGATTGTCGGTGCCAGAGCAGTCACCAGCATCAGGGATTCCTTCATCAGCTTGTCGATGCGTGGCTCGTTGGCTTTGATGCCCAACAGCATCCGCTCGGTAAAGCTGTCGGCTGCATCGCCGAGCAGCTGGATCGACTGCAGCAGATTATAGGACATCATCGGGTTGTAGACGTTCAACTGGAAATGGCCCTGCGAGCCTGCAAACTTCATTGCTGCGTCGTTGCCCATCACATGTGCGGCCACCTGAGTCAGCGCCTCGGCCTGTGTCGGGTTCACCTTGCCTGGCATGATGGACGAACCGGGCTCGTTTTCGGGCAGAATAAGCTCACCCAATCCTGAGCGGGGGCCCGAACCCAACAGACGGATATCGTTGGCAATTTTGTAGCAGGAACCGGCGATCGTGGCCAACGCGCCCGACAGGAAGACCATGGCATCATGTGCGGCCAGCGCTTCGAATTTGTTCGGCGCGGTCACAAAGGGCAGGCCGGTGATATCGGCCATATTCTTGGCGACAGCCTCATCCCAGCCGCCATGCGTGTTCAAACCGGTACCCACAGCAGTACCGCCTTGAGCCAGTTCATAGATACCGGGCATTGCAGCTTCTACGCGCGCAATACCCTGACGGATTTGGTGCGCATACCCGCCGAATTCCTGTTCCAACGTCAACGGCGTGGCATCCTGCGTATGGGTGCGGCCGATCTTGATGATACCGGCAAACTCTTTTGCCTTGGCTTCCAGCGCCGAGGCGAACTTCTCAAGCCCGGGCATCAACACATCTCGCACACTCATCGCTGTGGCGATGTGCATCGCGGTGGGGAAAGTATCGTTCGAGGATTGACCCATATTGCAGTGATCATTCGGGTGAACGGGATCTTTCGAGCCAATCTCGCCACCCATAATCTCAATCGCGCGGTTCGCAATGACCTCGTTCGAGTTCATATTGGATTGCGTGCCCGAGCCGGTTTGCCATACGACCAGAGGAAAGTTGTCGTCAAACTTGCCTTCGAACACTTCACCGGCCGCTTGTATGATCGCGTCGGCGATCTTGGCGTCCAGCTTGCCGATGGCTTTGTTTTCAATTGCACAGGCCTTTTTGATCACACCCAACGCGCGCACGATGGCGACGGGCTGCTTTTCCCAGCCGATGGGGAAGTTCATGATCGAACGCTGCGTTTGCGCGCCCCAGTACTTATCGGCAGGCACCTCAAGCGGGCCAAAGCTGTCGGATTCAGTGCGGGTTTGAGACATCGGTCGCTCCGGTCTGGTATGCAGTCGTATGCCGTTTACCCGCAGCAAGGCTGTGGCGCAATCGGCCAGTTGAGCGCACCTTAAACTTGGGCCGCGCAAAGGTATAGACGCGGCACAGCTACAAATAATTTCTGTTAGCGAAAACAGTGCCATTGTACGTCGGCGGGCTAAAGTTAAGATGGGACAATAACCCTGACGGAGGCAACCATGCGCGTGTCACTTCTCATAAGCCCTTTGTATACGCTTGCGTTATTGTTTGCCGCGAGTTTTTGGCTGGCAGTATTTGTGCAACACGCTCAGGCGACGGGAATCGAGCCGTTCGTGGGCGACTATACCGGTTCGGCCGACGTTGTTGATGCGGATGGTACGGCGACCCCTCGGGATATGAGCGTTTCGATTCAGGAAATTAAAGGGGGCTTCAACGTGAGTTGGACCACCACGACTTACAAAGCCGACGGTCGCATCAAGGATGAGAAATACTCGGTTGATTTTCAAAGCTCGGATCGGCCCGATGTTTATTCTGCGGCCATGAAGCGTAATGTGTTTGGCCACGAGGTGCCGCTTGACCCGATGAAAGGGGAACCCTTTGTTTGGGGGCGGATCGAAGGAGATACTCTGACGGTGTTTTCGTTGTTCATAGCCGAAAACGGTGGCTATGAGCTTCAGCAATTTGACCGGACACTAGCTGATGGTGGGCTCGACCTGTCATTTTCCCGGTTTCGCGATGGGGTTAAGTCGCGCTCGGTCGAGACATTCCTTCAAAAAGAATAAACCCCGCATCAAGCGGGGTTTTCTGGTCATTTCCGGAAGCTGTCCAGCGAGACCACGTCCGCATCATGCTGCGGTTCAGCCTCTTCGGCCTCAAGCTCAATCGGGGCCTCTTCCGTCACATGGATCTCTTCGTCCTCGTCTTCCGGGCTTTCAAAGCGCAAGCCAAACTCAACCGAAGGATCCACGAAGGTCTTGATCGCCAGATAGGGGATGTAAAGCGGTTCCGGCGCATCCCCGAAATTCAGCGTAATCGAAAAGCCATCGTCACCGACTTCGAGGTTTTCGAACCAGTGCTGCATGACAATCGTCATCTCGCCTGGATAGCGCTCACGCAGCCAATCAGCCAACTCAACGCCCTCATGCCGTGTATCAAAAGTGATAAAGAAATGATGCGAACCGGGCAGGCCGGTTTCGGACACGTCGGTCAGGACGGTCTTGATCAGGCCTCGCATGGCCGTGTGCATCAGATTCCCGTAGTCGATGTCTTGCGACATGGTTGATCCTCGAAAGTGGTTAATCCCAGCATAGTTCATTCGGACGGAAACGAAAGGCTGTGCTGGGCTGTATTGATTACAAAATCTGCATGCCTAGTCCGGCCAGAACCATGATACCAAGTGTGGTTGCTAAACCGGATTTCATACGGAAAATCAACAGGCCAGCCAGAACGGTCAGCACAAGTGCGCTGAATTCAAGCGACGAAAGGTCGGGTAGGGGGAGAGAAACTGGTCCCCAATGCCACCCCGGAATTGAGGTGAACAAGACGTTTAGCCCGAACCACACGGAGAGGTTGAGAATCACTCCGACGACCGCAGCTGTGATTCCGTGCATCGCGGCCCCAAGACGCGGACGCTCGGCGATTCTGTCTAGATGCGGGGCTGCAAGAAAAATCCACAGAAAACACGGTACAAACGTCGCCCATAAAGCGACAATGCCCGCCGCAAACGCTAGCGAGGCGCCTCCGGCAATCTGACCGCTAAGCATGGCCACAAATTGAGTCACCAGAATCAGCGGCCCAGGCGTGGTTTCGGCCAGACCTAGCGCGTCGATCATCTGGTCCGTGCTGATCCATTGGTAGGTTTCGACCACGGTCTGGGTCATATAGGCCAGCACCGCATAGGCACCGCCAAAAGTTACAACCGCAAGGCGGGCAAAGAACCAACCCAGATCGCTGAGCAATTCCTGACCCGTCAGAGACAGCACGAACAACGGCCCCAGCCAAAGAACAAGCCAGAAAACCGCAGTGCGAACGGGATTGGCAAGCGTTGGGCTGGTTTGAACGGCGGCTGGTGCATGATCCTTCGAAGTGGCGAACCCCCAAACGGCGGCGCACAGGATGATCAGCGGGAAGGGCAGGTTGAAGACAAAAATCCCTAAAAAGGCGAGGCCCGCGATCATCCGATGCTCAACATCTGTCAGCGCTTTTTTCGATAGGTTCCGTAGCGCCTGAAGGACGATGATGATCACGGTGGCCTTGATGCCCAGAAACCCGGCCTGAACCAAAGGCAATGTGCCATAGGCCGCATAGAGCAAAACCAACAGCGCGATCACCAGAGCCCCCGGCAGCACAAACAAGCTGCCCGCGATCAACCCTCCGGCTACGCCGCGCAGCCGCCAGCCAGCATAAGTGGCAAGCTGCATGGCCTCGGGACCCGGCAACAGCATGCATAAGGAAAGCGCGCGCAGATAGGTCTGTTCGTCCAGCCAGGGGCGCCTTTCAACCAGCTCCTGATGCATGAGTGAGATCTGGGCGGCGGGGCCTCCGAAGGACAGCAGCCCGATGCGCCCAAACACCCTGATCAACTCTTGATATGAAGGGGTCATCTGCCGTGACCCGCGGGCCAGTCATGCGTCTCGCTAGAGCCATCGCGCGCCCAGCGATAGAGAGCATCATAGATATGCAATCCAGCCTGCAATTGCTGCTGGTCATCCCGATACTGGCGCGACAAGCCGACCGAAAGGGCCAGTAACCCGGCGGCCTCAGGCGCCAGATCGTGCCTGTTTGTATCGGCGGCACGTATGATCGTCGCCATGCGGTCCAGAGGCTCAGATCGAAGCTTGAAGTCATCCAGCATCGTGTCAAAGGTACAATTGTCGCCGCGATGGCTCCAATCAGTTCCTTCAACATCAAAGGGTGTGGCGCCGAAGTGCTCGGCAACCCCCTGAATTTCATCCGGTGCTACAAACAGGAACCGAGCGCGCCTGTCGACAAACCTGCGGATCAGCCAGGGGCACGCGATGCGATCAATCTTGGGGCGATGCCGCGTCACCCAGACCGTGTTGCCTTTTGCAACTGCAGGAAGGGGAGGCACAGGCACGACCATTGCGCCCGGCATAGCGCGCCAGGCGAACATTCCACCTTCCAGAAATTCTGCCACCACCCCTTCAGCCTGCAGCCATGAAACAACGCCCTGACTCAGCTTTTTGCCTTTCTGGCAAATTACTACGCAAGAATGATCGCCGGTATGATTTCTTATGCCATCAACATTTTGATATGGCATTCGGAATGCGCCGGGTATGAGGGAGGGATCATCGTCGAAATCCCCATCTGTGCGCACATCAAACAGGATAGGAGCCTGAGGCGTACCGATCAGGCGCAAGAGTTGTCGGGGTGTAATTGCATTGGGGGCAGCCATTGCATGTTTCCTTATTGCTTTGGATACATGCGAACTTGGGCTGCCGCCTCACGGGGTGTTCGCAAGCTTACCCCTTGATCCTCTGCTAGCGCGCAAATGCGGGATGGGTCAAGCTTGCGGTCAAGTTTATCAGGCCCAGTCCAACCTTTGCCCGGTCATGCAAACCGGAAGAGTATCCTGTGGGAACTGCCCCAGCTGTTCAAAAAGTGTAATGAAATCAAACTGATTATAGGCCTCGACCATCTTGTCCCCTTTGAAGCGCGCCATGACTTGTCCGGTAACTTCAAGCGGGGCACCGTTATCGGCCCGGAAAGTGCGGACATGCAGAATACCCGAGACCCAATCACCATTTTCGATGATCTTCGGCAGTTCGACTGTGATCTCGCCCAGAACATGACGAAACGCCATGACCAGATCGCGAAAGTCGTCCGCGCCAACCTGCATTTCGGGTATCAACCCTTCGGCCATCGTATCCGGGGCAAAAAACTGATCGATTGCATCGGTATTGCCTTGTTCCCAGACCTCTGAATACCACGCCCTAAGCCTGTCAGAATTCGTCATCTCAGCCCTCCTGTCGCTTGTTCAGGAAGATGAAGCAGAGAAGTGAATAAACCCTGAATCCCAGGTGAGTTATGGGCATGGAGCAGACATAATCGGTAAAATGCAGGTTTCTGTTGCCAGGTACCTGCGAACCCCGCCTTACGCGGCTAGGCGCAAGGGCTTAAGTTTCGGTCTTGCTACTGCTTACGCAGCAACTGCAACCGGAGCACGATTGTCGTTTGCAATTGTACTAGTTTCGCCGGTAACGGTGGCAGACAGCCGAGACAAAGCTAACCCCTTTAGACGTTCGTCGATCCTATTTCGGCCCCATGATCCTCAAACGAAGGATGTTGGTGGAGCCGCCGGGTACCGCCCCCGGGTCCGATCCGCTTATTACGAGCGCGTTTATGTCCATAGTCCCGAAGGACCCCTCATATATAGGTTAGGACGTGGTCGGATGCAAACCCGGAATGCTAAGGTTGACTTATATCAAATTCAATAAGTTAAGCAGCTCTGTTCATGTTGGCGAGAATAAGCCAAAGGGCCAGAACAAGCTCGATTCCACCAAAAGTCAGCGCCTTGACGAACGGGGGATTATCCAGCGCCAAAGACACAAACCGACCCAACGCCGCCCCTGCATAAACAACGCCCAGCATGACATATGCCATCGGTGTGTTGAGCCAGAGAACCACGGCACCTGTCACCACGAACAACCCGCCAACCGAGGCTCGCATCTCACTAAGTCCCATGGTGCTTTTGGTGGGGGCTAGGTCCAGCGCGTTGGCTGTGTAGGCCGGGGCCAGAAATCCGAACAAACCAAAGCCGATGGTCAGCAAGGCGGCAATCACGTTAAGGGCTGTGATCATGGACTTTTTCCCTTTCTGCTCTGCCCGCAGAGTCTAGCGCAGCGCTATGTAAAGAAAAGCATCTAAATCGCTGACCACAAGCCTATAACTCCGACCGCGATCAGGCTGAGAGCCCAGACAAGTTCCAGATTGAACCAACTGCGTGACAGAAATTGAAGGCCCAGCCAGCGATAGACGGCGAAGGCCAGAATGCCCCCGCCAAGGATCATGGCGGCTGTGTGAAGTGCAGCGACCGTCAGTACGAGCAGGCCATTGCTCGCCATGATCTGAGAGACTGCGATCTGGCCCGTTTCCAGCTCGTCTGATCCACACAATCCAAGATAAATCGGAACCAACATCAACGCCGCGCCGTGTGCAAGCGCAACGAGGAACGACCAAAGTGCCAATTTGCTTGGCGGTACGCGCGACAACATCCGGGGATGCCGGCGTGTTATGGCGATGTAAACACCCATTGTGATCACAATCAACGCAGCACCGATACGAATTTCGCGTTGATATTCAACCAGAACTGCCATCATTGCAAATGGCAGTAGGACCCCCAGCATGGCAACGAAATGACCACCAGCCAGGGCGGTCAATGCGCGCCACAAAGCTGATGGCCGTTGTTCCATCAGCGCCGAAGATACCGCAAGCGGCCAGCCCATTCCGGGATTCAGGCCATGATAAGCGCCGCTAAGCACAACGGCCAGCCAGAGACCAGCCGTTGATGTCATCAGAGTCTCCAACTCAGACCGATGGGTAGCAGAAACTATCGGTTGAACAGTCTCCACCCTCAAGCCGGATTTGGTGGGCCCGATATCCGTCGGGGAAGTCGACCCAGAACTTCGGATCCAATGTCAGGCCCCCGTTCTCGCCAACATCCGCCTTGACCATCGCAGCCCCGCGTTCACCGGGATAGAACTGATCATCCCATGTGGAATACAGCGAATTGGTCCAATATACCCGCTTTCCGTCGCGGCTGATTTCAACCATCTGCGGCCCGTAACCAAAGTCTTGCCCGTTGGGATGTTTGGTTTTCTTGACGATCCCCCCGATCTCGACTTTGCCCGCAAGGGTCGGGTTCATCGGATCAGAGACATCGTATTGATGCATCTCACCCGTGCCCCAACAGGCCACATAAAGGTATTTATCGTCTAAGCTGAGATCGATATCCGTGACCAGTGGCGGAACGGCAGAGAAGCCTTTCAGCAATTCAGGCAAGTCATCTGGATCAGCGGGCTGCGGATCGATCGTGATGGTCTTCTTGGCCTCGAAGGTGCCATCATCATTACGCCACCAAGTAAAGATCGCGCCCTGCAGGTTGGTCGTGTCAACCACCACACCACAGAACCCATATTGTTTGACCGGATCGTGAGCGGGCCGGATTTCCAGGGCCATCTGGTGATTTTCACCCAGATCGATGGTCTGAATATTGGTCCGGCTGCGCAGGTTCCAGAAATGGATGCTGTGCCCGTATTTGTTCGAAAGCAGATCCTCGGCCACGATGCCGTTTTCGAATTGCGGAGGCAGCCCCCATTCCGAACTGACCATATAGTCGCGTGGCAGGTTCCACCAGAAATCGTAGTGTTTGTCTTGGATACCTCGCTCGATCTCGTAGCGCCCGATGATCTCGAAGCTCTCGCAATCCATGATGAAAATGCCCGGAGGACCGTCCGTGCCGTCTTCGCCACCGCCTCCAAGCGTGCTCACGTAGATCCCCTCCGGTCCGCAATGGATCGTGTGCGGGCGGGAATATCCAGTTTTTGCAAAAACTTCTTCGGGTTCGATGATCTTGTGTATCTTGGCCTCAAGCGGGTTCTTGACGTCGATAATGTAGATCCGGCTTGATCGTATGCCAGGAACAATGAGGTAGCGGCGTTCCAGAAACGCATGGCCACTAAGCGGTGACAGCGCAGAGGAACAAGCGTTCCACCCGAAATGGTGAAACTCATCGCCTTTTTCTGGCATGATCACCTGATGAACAATTTTTCCGTAATCATCCGAAGTCGGATCCACGTTCACGACGGCCAAACCGTCTGGTTGGGAAAAATCAGGGCTTAGCATCAACGTGAATGCAAGCGTTTCAGTGGGGCCCTCCATCGCCAGTTTGGCTGATGGGTAAAAGGTTGGGTCCGGTCTTTGGTTCATAACGTCCTCCCGTAAGTCATTGATCTTCAATTCATGTTGGAAGTTCCGGTCTTAACGCCGGATGTCATGCTGCCTGCTCGGGCACCTCGCCGTCCTTCGTTCCTTTTTGCCTGTGGTCAGGCGGGTTTGCGTCGTCTTTCGGCCACGTCCTGCGCCAGTTGCCGTGTGTAGGCCTCAAGTTTGATCAATGCTGCATCGACCGAGCCGGCATCACGCGCTTCTAGTGCGTCTGTGATGTCACTGTGGAGGGCGATGATCTCTTCGCGGGATCGAGCCGTGAACGTAATCATGTTCATCAGAGGTTGCATAGCCTCGACCGCACCGGCCAATTGGTAGGACAGAACGGGGTTGCCCGCGCCATCCACAAGCGCGCGATGAAAGGCGACGTCGGACGCGCAGAAAGCCTCATCTGTGAGACCTGGTTGCGCCTGACGAAATATCTCGGCCCGCATGGTGGCGAGTTGATCTGCGGTGCGGCGTTGTGACGACAAAGCAGCGCATGCACGTTCGAGCGCATAACGCGCTTCGCATGCGGTGTCGAAACTGACAGCGTTCATCGACAGCAGCAGTGTCGAGGTTGTGACTTGTTGGGAATAGGCATCCTCAAAACTCAGTCGGTTCACAAACGCACCACCCGATGCCCCGCGTTGCGTGCGGATAAGGGACTGCGCTGCCAGGCGTTTCAGTGCTTCGCGAACCGTAGGCCGTGATACTTTGAACTGATCGGCCAACTCAGATTCTGAGGGCAGACGCTCATCTACGATCAGCCGACCCGAGATAATTGCGTCCCGGATCGCCTGAGCAATTTGAGCGGATAGATCTGCAGTACTCTGAGGGTCGATTTTCATGGTTGTTTTCGGCGATGCGTAATTTTTATTTGTCTGACATTTAAAAGTCTGACATTTGAAAAGCAAGAGAGTTGAGTCGGGAGGAGCAAGTGAGTCGCTCAATTTTCCGCAGCGCGCTTTGGTTGGGCTTCTACATCACGATCCTTTGGTCGTGGTGGATGATGGTCTCGATGAGCCGCGATATGGACGTGGACTGGATCGGTCGACCTGGACCGATGGGTCAGACGATGGCGGCCATGGATCCGCGTATGGACATGTATATGCCCATGGCCGAGTTCGGCCCACTTTTCTGGATGTGGGCGATCATGATGGCGGCCATGATGCTGCCGACTTTGGTGCCCACGTTGCGCATTTATGATGATCTGATCCGCAGCGCGAACGGTACGCGGGCAGGGTGGCTGGGCGTTCTATCCGGATACTTCATAGTTTGGGTGGGCTTCGCTGCGCTGATCACTGGCCTGCAATTGGCGCTGCTGTTTGGCGGCGCGGTTGATATGTTGGGAATCGCTAAATCGCCATATCTGGCCGCCGGCCTGTTGATCGCCGTGGGTGCCTTTCAGTTTTCTCGGGCGAAAGAAGTCTGCCACGGTGTTTGCCATGCACCGATGACGTATTTTCTGGGCCACTGGAAAACCGGATTCGGCGGCGGTGTACGCATGGGCGTTGGACTGGGTGCGTTCTGTGTCGGTTGCTGCTGGGGCTTCATGGCGTTGGGCTTTGTCGGCGGCGTCATGAGCCTGCTCTGGATGGGGCTGGCGACCCTGTTCATGGTATTGGAAAAACTTCCCCAGATCGGGCACGCCGTGACCCGTCCTATGGGATTCGTCTTGATTGCGGGTGGTTTTGCACTGCTCGCTCATCACATTGTTTACGGAGGATAAGTCGATGGCTAAAAATAGAAAACCGGATGCAGACAAGCTGCCGGTCAGTCAAAGAATTGACAGCCGGATGCCAAATCCCAAGCGGCGTGAGATGAGCCCGACCGATTGGGCGGTTAAGGGTGAACTGATCCTGAATTGTTCGTGCGACGTATTCTGCCCATGCGTGGTTTCGCTGGGTGCACACCCTCCGACCGAAGGGCATTGCCACGCGTGGATGGGTATCGCGATCGACGAAGGCCATTACGAAGGCGAAGATTTGTCCGGTCTGAATGTAGGTCTGCTGGTTGATATCCCCGGACGCATGGGCGAAGGCCAGTGGAAAGTCGCGGCTTATGTGGATGAACGTGCCAGCGGCAAGGCTTATAATGGACTGTTGCAGATATTCAGCGGTCAGGCAGGTGGCACAACCGGGCTGTTCACTATGTTGGTCAGCGAGATCATAGGGGCTGAACGTGCACCGGTTCAGATCGAAAGGGACGGCACCAAACGCCGGATCATGATAGGGCGCAAGATTCAGGGTGAGATCGAAATGCTGGCGGGCAAAGACCCAGAGCACCCGGTGATGGTTTCAAATTCGAAATACTGGATGGGGCCGGACATCATTGTAGCAAAAGGCACGAAATCCAAGGTGCGCGACTATGGTCGCGTATGGGACTTCGGCGGCAAGTCAGCCGAGATCTGCCCGATTGACTGGCACGGGCCTAAGTAATGATAACCGGTGCCTATGCCCGTGAAATGGCGCGATATAACCACTGGCAAAACAACCAGTTAAAGAGCTTTCTCAAAGCTCTTTCAGACGAAGAATTGGCACGGGATCGCGGCGCTTTTTTCGGGTCGATCATGGGAACTGCCAATCATCTGCTTTGGGGGGATTGGATCTGGATTTCCCGGTTTGACAAGGGACCGGGGCCAGGTGGTGGCATTCCTAAGAGTGTCTCGATCTGCACTGGCATGGCCGACTGGCTGCCGCTGCGCGATACGATTGACGCCCGTATTGCGAGATGGGCCAATACGTTGGGGGATGATGTCCTGAGCGGTTCGTTCACGTGGTACTCGGCTGCAAAAGAGAACGACGTAACAAAGCCTTACGGGCAATGCGTCATTCATATGTTCAATCATCAGACGCATCATCGCGGACAATTGCACCAAATGCTGACCGAGGCTGGTTCGCAGGCACCTGTCAGCGATCTTGTCTTTCTGCCAGAGGATTTCTGACATGGCAGTCATCTCACCGAACCGGCGCGTGCGCAAAACCCCATTCACTCCGGGCGTCGAGGCCGAAGGCGTCACAGGGTATACCGTTTATAATCACATGCTGCTTGCGACGGTTTTTGAAAGCATCGAGGCTGATGCGGCGCATCTGAAACAGCATGTACAGGTCTGGGATGTCTCGTGTGAGCGGCAGGTACAGATCAAAGGCCCGGATGCGTTGCGGCTGATGAAGATGCTCAGCCCGCGCGATATGGACAAAATGCAGGCGAACCAGTGCTATTATGTGCCGATAGTAGATCACAATGGCGGCATGCTGAATGATCCTGTTGCGATCAAACTGGCGGATGATCACTATTGGTTGTCGGTTGCCGATGGTGACCTTTGGCAATTTGCTCTGGGAATCGTGATTGCGCTGGGGCTGGATGTCGATATTTCTGAGCCGGATGTGTCGCCCTTGGCGGTACAAGGCCCCAAGGCGGACGAGCTGATGACGCGCGTCTTTGGTGATGAAGTCAGGGATATAAAGTTCTTTCGATATAAACGGTTAGCGTTTGAAGATACATCTTTCGTCGTCGCCCGGTCAGGCTGGTCGAAACAAGGCGGGTTTGAGATATACGTCGAAGGGACGGATTATGGCATGCCACTATGGGACACGCTGTTTTCTAATGGCCGAGACCTGAACGTGCGGGCAGGTTGCCCAAACGGGATTGAGCGTGTTGAAAGCGGTCTGTTGAGTTTCGGGTCGGACATGCGGCGGGAGAATACGCCCTATGAATGCGGGCTAGCACGGTTCTGCAATTCTCCGCTGGATTATATCGGCAAAGCCGATTTGGCGGATCAGGCGAAAAACGGTCCGCCCCGGCAGATCCGTCCGCTTGTCATTGAAGGTGAGATCGGACCGTGCACCGAATCTTGGCCGCTGATGGCCGGGGGCCGGCAGGTCGGGCAGGTGGCTTCGGCTGCGTATTCACCCGAGTTTGGAGTGAATGTAGCCATTGGAATGGTCGACCGGTCCCATTGGGCGCCAGGTACGCGGATCGAATTGATGACCGAACATGGAATGCGATGGGCCGAAGTGCAGGAAAAATTCTGGCGCTAAGCCCTTGTTTCAGGAACACAGCCGATTGAGGCAATAGAAGGAGTAAGTTCATGTTTAATGCACTTGTCGTTGAAAAAGATGAAGAAAGTGGCCTCGCAAGCGCTTCGGTGAAGCAGATTTCTCTGGATGCGCTGCCGGATGGAGAAGTGACGATCGCCGTTGAATATTCAACGGTGAACTACAAGGACGGTCTGTGCATGTCGCCCAAAGGCGGTGGTCTGGTGCGTAGCTATCCTCATATTCCGGGCATCGATTATGCGGGCACGGTCGAGCAGTCCTCGGATGCACGCTACAAACCTGGCGACAAGGTCGTGCTGACGGGTTGGCGCGTAGGTGAAGCGCATTGGGGCGGCTATTCACAAAAAGCAAACGCGCGGGCAGATTGGCTGGTGCCGTTGCCGGATGGGTTGGATACACGGCAGGCGATGGCAGTTGGCACTGCCGGGTTCACCGCTATGCTGGCCGTCATGGCGCTGGAGGATCAAGGTTTGCAGCCGGGTCATGGCCCGGTGTTGGTCACAGGTGCCGCAGGAGGTGTCGGCTCGGTCGCGACGGCCATTTTGGCCCATCTGGGCTATGAGGTTGCAGCTGTGACCGGGCGTCCTGAAACCGAAGAATACCTGAAATCACTGGGTGCAACCACAATTGTCCCGCGTGACGAGTTGAACGAGACCACCAAGCGTCCGCTGGAAAGTGAAACTTGGTCCGGATGTGTCGATGCGGTGGGCGGAGCGATGCTTGCCCGCGTGCTGGGGCAGATGAAGTATGGGGCCTCGGTAGCTGCGGTTGGCCTTGCCGGAGGTGCGGCGCTGCCCGCGACCGTGATCCCATTCCTGCTGCGCGGTGTAAATTTGTTGGGCATCGACAGCGTGATGCAGCCATATGACAACCGGGTCCGTGCCTGGAAGCGTATCGCGACCGATTTGCCTATGGATAAACTTGAGGCGATGGTCCATGCAGCAACCCTTTCTGATCTGCCCCAGTTGGGAGCGGACATCCTGCAAGGTCAGGTAAAAGGGCGCGTCGTGGTAAACGTGAACGCTTGATAGACAAAACAGACAACGGATCGGCCGGAGCATGCATCCGGCCGACCCAATTGTCGGGAATGAGGCCGAAATGCCGGAAACAGTTCTGGCCATTGCCACATTTCGTGACCATGATTGCTATACATCCCATTTGTGATGGCTTAAGACCCATCCGAACATCACCTGAAGACGGGGAGTGAGCAGCATGTCTGATGATTTCGAACTCGATACCGATGATCTGAAACGCCGCATGGACGGTGCCATGGCCAACCTCAGAACCGAATTCGCTTCGCTGCGGACCGGTCGTGCATCGGCTTCAATGCTTGAGCCCGTCATGGTCGATGCTTACGGCGCGATGACTCCGATCAATCAGGTTGGTACCGTGAACGTCCCTGAACCGCGCATGGTAACCGTGAATGTTTGGGACAAGGGCCTCGTCGGCAAAGTTGAAAAGGCCATTCGGGAAAGCGGTTTGGGTATTAACCCGCAACTGAATGGTACCATCATCATGCTGCCGATTCCCGAACTGAACGAAGAACGCCGTCGCGAGCTCGGCAAGGTCGCGGGTCAATATGCAGAAAGCGCACGGGTTTCGATCAGGAATGTGCGCCGTGATGGCATGGACCAGATCAAAAAGGCCAAGGCAGACGGCATGTCCGAGGACGATCAGAAATTCTGGGAAACCGAGGTTCAGGAGCTGACGGATACCATGATCAAATCCGTCGATGATGCGCTCGAGACCAAACAAGCCGAGATCATGCAGGTCTGAGCCTCGGATATGCCAAAGGATCCCGATACCTCTCCGATTGCAGGGCCGCGCCACGTTGCTATCATCATGGACGGCAACGGTCGCTGGGCACAGTCGCGCGGGCGGCCTCGATTGTTTGGCCATCATGCAGGTGCGCGCCGCGTCCGTGAGGTGGTCGAGGCCTGCCCGGGTTTAGGGATCAAGTATCTGACAGTATTTGCGTTTTCGACTGAAAACTGGAAACGCACTCAGGTCGAAGTTGCAGGCCTGATGAGCTTGTTTCGCCGTTACATCGTCAAAGAGACCAAGACCTTGAAAGATAACGGCATTCGGGTCCGTTTCATTGGGGATAGAGTTCGGCTGGATGCCAAGCTGACCGAGCTGATGGATACGCTTGAACGCGAAACACAGAACAACGACCTGGTTCATCTAACCGTTGCCTTGAACTATGGCGGTCGTGACGAGGTGGCGCGCGCGACCAGACGTTTGGCACGTGACGTGGCCGATGGCATTCTGCGCCCCGAGGACGTGGACGAGGAAACTCTGCCCAAATATCTGGACACGCGCGTTCTGCCTGACCCCGATTTGGTGATCCGTACCAGTGGTGAAGCGCGGATTTCGAATTTCCTGCTGTGGCAGTCTGCCTATTCCGAATACGAATTCATCGATACTCTGTGGCCTGATTTCACCGCTGCAGAACTAGAACGGCTGTGCCGCAACTATGGATCGCGTGAACGGCGGTTTGGAGCGGTCCCGGCATGAGTGATGGCCGATGGTCTGATCTGACTGCCCGGGTTTTGTCGGCTTCGGTTCTTGTGACTATTGCGGCAGTCGAAGTTTGGCTAGGCGGCCTGTGGTTTGAGATATTTATCGGCACCGTCTGCGGTCTGATGATATGGGAACTGATCCGGATGATCGACCCAGAACGTCAGGGTGTCGCGATTCAGCTGGCGATACTGACCGGGTTCGCCGTGGTCCTAAGCTATCATCTACCACCGCTATACAAGCTTCCATGTTTGGTGGCCCCGGCATTGGTAGGAGCAGGACAGATCAACCGTGCGCGCGGGATATACGTCCTGTTTGCCCTTTGGATCGCGATGTCGGGGCTGGGATTCATATCGATCCGAGAAAACCTGGGATTTGGATGGATGGTTTGGCTGATCCTTGTGGTCGTGGCCACGGATGTCGCCGGGTATTTTGTGGGCAAAACGCTTGGCGGACCTAAGTTTTGGCCCAGAGTTAGCCCCAAGAAGACATGGTCCGGTACGGTTGGAGGCTGGGTTGCCGCCGCGCTGGTCGGAACAGTTTTTGCGCACTATGCCGGTTTCGGCATTGCTTTTATCGTTGTCTCGGTTCTTGCCTCTATGGCCAGCCAGATCGGTGATATTGTTGAAAGCGCGACAAAACGTGGCTTTGGCGTTAAGGACAGCTCAAACCTTATACCCGGCCATGGCGGGTTTCTGGATCGGTTTGATGGGATGATGGGCGCGTCAGTCTTTGTGTTGCTCGCAGGGCTGTTTTACGCGCCCGGAGGTATGTGATGCGAAGGGTATCCATATTTGGCGCGACTGGTTCCATTGGCCAGAATACGATTGATCTGATCGCAAGAAATCCGAATGCCTATGACGTGGTCGCGTTGACCGGTGGACGCAACGTCGCGCAGCTTGCACGCGATGCGGTGCGCCTGGATGCAGACGTGGCGGTGACTGCGTTTGATGACAAACTCGATGATCTGCGTGACGCATTGGCCGGCAGCAGAGTGCGAGCGGCTGCGGGGCAGGCCGCTCTGATCGAGGCCGGGGCGCGACCGGCGGATTGGGTGATGTCTGCAATTGTCGGTTCCGCAGGACTGGCTCCGGGGATCGAAGCGTTGAAACAAGGGGCGACACTCGCGCTTGCCAACAAGGAAACGCTGGTTTGTGCCGGGCCGCTGGTTCTGGAAACGGCTCGGGCGCATGGCGCCACGCTATTGCCCGTGGATAGCGAACATTCGGCAGTTTTTCAGGCGCTTGTGGGCGAGGATATGACTAGCGTCGAACGGATCATTATCACCGCAAGCGGTGGAGCGTTCCGGGATTGGCCGCTTGGCGATCTGGCCAAAGCAACTGTTGAACAGGCATCGAGTCATCCGAACTGGAACATGGGACAGCGGATTACGATCGACAGCGCATCTATGTTCAACAAGGCATTGGAAGTTATAGAAACCAAAGAATATTTTGGCGTTAACCCATCGAATATCGAAGTCCTCGTGCACCCCGAATCCATCGTTCACGCACTGGTCGGATTTCAGGACGGCGCCTTGATGGCACATCTGGGGGCTCCGGATATGCGCCATGCCATCGGGTACGCGCTGCATTGGCCCGAACGACGCGATTTACCAGTTGCGCGTCTGGATCTCGCGCAACTGGGTCAGTTGCGATTTCATGCACCGGATGAAGCGCGTTACCCGGCTTTGCGTCTTGCCCGCGAAGTGATGCAGCGCGGCGGCTTGTCCGGTGCGATCTTCAACGCCGCCAAAGAGCGCGCATTGGACCACTTTATAGAAAACCGGATACGTTTTTTGGATATGGCAGACACGGTGTCGGCCGTGTTGGAGCGCTTTGAGGCCTCAGACAGCCTGATTGATGCACCATTGACCCTTGATAATGTACAGCAAACGGACCATCTCGCACGTCAGTGGGTCGATGAAACCGTATTGGAACGAGCAGGATAGAACTTTTGGACATACTCTCTTTGATCCCGCAATTTGGCAATCTGCTCTACACGATAATAGCCTTCGTTATTGCGCTTTCAGTGATTGTCGCGGTGCACGAATACGGCCACTACATCGTTGGTCGGTGGTCTGGCATTCATGCCGAAGTGTTCTCGATCGGTTTCGGCCCGGTTCTATGGAGCCGCGTAGACAAGCGCGGCACTCGCTGGCAGGTCGCGCTGCTGCCATTTGGCGGTTATGTCAAATTCCTGGGGGATGCCAATGCCGCGTCCGGCAAAGACGTAGACGCGATGAGTGAGATCTCTGCACAAAGCCCGGAAGAGCTGCGCCGCACCATGCACGGCGCCCCGCTTTGGGCGCGTGCGGCTACTGTTGCGGCAGGGCCGGTCTTTAATTTCGTGATGTCGATATTGGTGTTTGGCCTGATTTTCTGGTCGCAGGGTGTTTCCCGTGAACCTTTGACTGTTGGCGCACTGCAGCCGTTGCCTGGTACAATTCAGGGTCTGCAGGAGGGCGATGAGATTATCGCCATCGCAGGCATTCCAACACCGGATTTCGATGACGCAAGCAACTGGTCCGATTTCATCAATTCGCTGCCTGTAGAACCAGAGCTGGACTATACGGTTATCCGAGATGGAGAGACCACTGATGTCGTGGCACCTTGGCTCTTTCCACCGCTAATCCAACAGGTTACGCCGCGCAGTGCAGCGATGGACATACAGTTGCAGCAGGGCGACGTAATCACGGCGGTAGACGGTGATCCGATCTTTGCGTTCGAGCAACTTAAGGAACATGTCGAAGGATCGAACGGGCGCGTATTGCTGTTGGATGTATGGCGCGACGGGGCGGATTTAGAATTTGCACTTGCGCCCCGACGCACCGACGAGCCGACGTCGGATGGTGGTTTCATCACCCATTGGCGCATCGGTATCGTCGGCGGCATGATGATCGATCCCGAAACCGTTCCAGCGGGCATTTGGGATTCGATCGAAGGTGGCGTGGTCCAAACCGGGCGCATCATCGAAGGCTCACTGTCGGGAATGTGGCACATGATCACCGGAGCGATCAGCACCTGCAACATTTCCGGGCCGATCGGTATTGCCGAAACCTCGGGTGCTATGGCCAGCCAGGGAGCTCAGAACTTCATCTTCTTTATCGCCGTATTGTCAACGGCGGTCGGGTTGCTGAACCTGTTCCCGATCCCAGCCTTGGATGGGGGGCATTTGCTATTCTACGCTTATGAAGCTGTGTCTGGTAGACCACCCAGTGATAAAGCGCTGAGGGTACTGATGGGGGTCGGTGTCACACTGATCCTGTCATTGATGCTTTTCTCGGTCAGTAATGATCTGTTCTGCTGATTAAGGCGATCTTGGCACCGTTCCGACGCAAAATTGCCGCAATTCAAGCCTATCTTATTGGGGTGCATCGATAAGTGTAGGCTTGAGTTCAATGACCAAGGCGTTTCAAAAATCCTATCAGAGTGTCAGCGTCCTGTTCCAGTTGAACTGGGATATGCTGCTCAGCTTTGCCGTGACCGCACTGGCCCTAGCTGTTGGTGGTTATCTGCTCGGTTTGTGATTCTCCTGAACATGTCTGACTTACGTAAAACGGCCTTATGGGCCGTTTTTGCTTTTTCGTCTTTTGACATGGCCCCACAATCGGGCTACTCAGCAGCTAAAGGCTGAAAATTCTGGGTAGTGATAAAAATGACTGACAGCAGGCGCACGGGCACATACTGCGGCTCGCGGGGGCGGAAAAGCAACATTTTGTGGCAGGCACTAACGTTCTTTTTCCTTTTTGCTACACCGGGTTTACTGGTTCTGACGCAGCCCGCACAGGCGCAATCTTACACCATCAACAGCTTCGAAGTTGAGGGCAATCGACGGATCGAGACTTCGACGATTATCGCCCGCACCGGAATCGAACCGGGGCAGACTGTTACGGCAGGACAATTGAATGATGCCTTCCAGCGTTTGCTTGACAGTGGTGTTTTTGAAACAGTCGAACTTACACCACGTGGCAGTACGTTGGTCATCGCGGTCGAGGAATACCCGACCATCAACCAGATTAGCATCGAGGGCAATCGCCGCGTAAAAGATGATCTCCTGCTCGAAGCGATATCGTCCCAAACCCGCCGCGTATTCACGCCTCAACAGGCCGAAGCGGACGCTGACCTGATTGCCGAAGTATATTCGGCGCAGGGCCGCGTATCCGCGACGGTTATCCCGCGCATCATTCGTCGCAGCGATAACCGTGTCGATCTGGTGTTCGAAGTTGCCGAGGGAACGACAATCGAGGTCGAGCGAGTCAGTTTTGTAGGAAACCGCGCGTTTTCGGACCGTCGACTGCGCCGCGTGCTTGAAACAAAGCAGGCGAACATTCTGCGGACCTTCCTTCGCGGCGACACCTTCATTGCCGACAGAATCGAATTCGACAAACAGGTGATCCGTGATTTCTACCTGTCACGCGGTTATATCGATTTTCGCGTCAATAGTGCCAATGTCGAATTCACCCGCGAACGGGATGCATTCTTTCTGGTTATGAACGTCACAGAAGGACAGCGGTTCTCGTTCGGTCAGATTACGACCGTCAGTGAGATCCCGGGTGTGGACCCGGCGCCTTATCAGGCGGCTCTGAAAGTCAAACCAGGTGTAATTTATTCTCCGACGGTGCTTGAGAACTCGATCGCGCGGATGGAGCGTCTGGGGCTGAAAAACGGCGTTGATTTTCTGCGGGTCGAGCCCCGGGTAACGCGTAATCCCCGCGATCTGACATTGGATGTCCAGTTCGTGCTAACCCGTGGCCCGCGTATCTTTGTGGAACGCATCGATATCGAGGGGAACACAACCACGCTAGACCGTGTGATCCGCCGTCAATTCGATACCGTTGAAGGCGACCCCTTCAATCCCCGTGAAATCCGCCAGAGCGCCGAACGTATTCGCGCCTTGGGTTTCTTCTCGGTCGCTGATGTGGAAACCCGCGAGGGATCGTCGCCAAGCCAGGTCATCGTGGACGTGGATGTCGAAGAACAACCCACCGGTTCGTTGAGCCTGGGTGGTAGCTACTCGGTCTCGGACGGTTTCGGGATCGCAATCGGATTGAATGAATCGAACTTCCTCGGCCGCGGGCAAAACCTGGGTATCACGTTGTCGACAGCTCAGGATTCTGAACAGTACGTTATCAACTTTACCGAGCCTTATCTGCTGGGCCGTAAGCTGCGCTTTGATCTTGGGCTTGGTCTGGCCAGCACCAATTCGAGCTTTGCCAGCTACGACACAAAAACAGTGTTCTTCCGCCCACAGCTGAGCTACGCGATTGGTGAATTGTCGGCGTTGCGTCTTCGCTATGGTTGGGATCGCAGCGAAATGACCCAGCAGAGCAATGAGCGGAACGGCGCTGTCATCTCATCAGAGATCGATCAGGGGAAACGAACCAGCAGTTCTCTGGGTGTATCCTACGTATACGATAGCCGTATTGGTGGCCTGAACCCCACAGCGGGCGTCCTGTTCGAAGTCGGCGTGGATGCTGCTGGTCTTGGCGGGGACAACGAGTTCTTCAAAACCACGGCACGGGCGATAGCCCAGAAACGCGTCCTCAACGAAGAAGTCGTATTGCGCGCGACGCTTGAATTGGGTGCACTGAACTGGACCGGGGACGATTTCAGCCGCACGCTCGACCGGTTTGTTCTAGGTCCTAGCACATTCCGCGGGTTTGAGCCTGCTGGTATCGGGCCGCGTGACCTTTCGAACGGGCAGGACGATGCCATCGGCGGCAACTACTACTGGGTTGCTCGTTTCGAATCGGACTTCCCGCTGGGGCTGCCCGAAGAACTGGGGCTGCGTGGCGGCGTCTTCTACGATGTTGGCAACCTCTACAATCTCAACAACGTCAACACCGCTGGCGCTGATATTGTTGGTGAAAGCGGTTCGATCCGGCATGTTGTAGGGGTATCCGTACTGTGGGAAACACCGTTTGGTCCGCTTCGCTTCAACTTCTCGCAGGCCCTCAAGAAAGAGGACTTCGATAAAGAGCAAAGCTTTGACCTGACCGTTCAAGCCAGGTTCTGATCGCGAATGATCACCGAAGTTAAGAACATCCTGCAGGGCCCGCTAAGGGCCCTGTGCGTTTTGATACTTGTAGCTGTAGCAATGCCGCTGGGTGCGCAGCAATTGGGCGTGCCACAAACAGACGTTCTGACAATCTCCAGTGAGCGTTTGTTTGCAGATTCCGCCTTTGGGCAGCGCGTCTTTCGCGAGATTGAAGCCGAAAGCACCCTTTTGGCTGAAGAAAACGAACGGATTGTGGCGCAGTTGAGCAAGGAAGAAAAAGATCTGACCGAAAAGAGGTCAGATCTTTCAGCGGACGAGTTTCGCCCGCTTGCCGAAGCTTTTGACGAGAAAGTTCAATCACACCGTGACGGCCAGCGCGCCAAACTGGACGCATTAGCGCGGCGCGGCGAAGAGGCGCGTGGTCAGTTTTTTGAAATGGCGCAACCGGTGCTGATCGAATTGCTGCGCGAATTTGGCGCCTCGATTGTGATCGAGCGGTCCAATGTGGTTCTAAGCACGGACGCCTCAGATATTACCAACGCTGCGATCGCCAGGATCGATGCCGCAATCGGCGACGGCGCTACACTTGAAAACAATAACAACGAATAGGCTGGCTTGCCCTTGGGTACGGGTATTGCTAACCACGCTTGAAAGAGACATCCAGAACAGGACATCCGCACCATGACCACGGAAACCAAGAGCGCCGACATTCAGCTGATTCAGCGTATATTGCCGCATCGCTATCCGTTTTTGTTGGTCGACAAGGTTGTGGATATCGATGGCTATCAATCAGCGGTGGGCATCAAGAATGTCACCATGAACGAGCCGCACTTTCAGGGCCATTTCCCCGGAACTCCGATCATGCCTGGCGTGACCATTGTCGAGGCGATGGCGCAGACTGCAGGGGTTATGCTGGGTGTCGGCATGGATGTAATCGACAGCGAGTTGCTGATCTATTTCATGAATATCGACAAATGCAAATTCCGCCGCAAGGTCGTACCTGGCGATGTTCTCGAAATGCATGTCGAAACTGTACGCGGTAAGAAAGGTGGCAAGATCTTCAAGTTCAGCGGCCGCGCGACAGTCGAGGGCGAGGTTGCTGCCGAAGCTGAATTTTCGGCCTATGTCGACTGGGACATGGAAAAAACAACATGAGCGGTATTCATCCCAGCGCCATTATCGAAGACGGTGCGCAGATCGGGCAGGGTTGTACGATTGGTCCATTCTGCCATATCGGTCCGCAGGTCCGTCTGGGCGATCGGGTCGAATTGAAATCCCATGTCGTAGTCACCGGCGATACGTCAATTGGTGATGACACAGTGATTTTTAGCTTCGCAGTAGTCGGTGAAATCCCACAAGATAAGAAATTCGGTGGTGAGAACACACGCCTTGAAATCGGTGAACGCAATCGCATTCGCGAGCATGTGACCATCAACACCGGCACGGATGGCGGCGGTGGTATCACCCGGATTGGCGATGACTGCTTACTGATGGCCGGTGTCCACGTGGCGCATGATGTACAAATCGGCAACCGGGTCATTCTGGTGAATCACGCTGGCGCGGCTGGTCACTGTATTATCGAGGATGACGTCATCGTTGGTGGAATTTCGGGCTTGCATCAGTTCGTGCGCGTAGGTCGCGGTGCCATCATTGGCGCGCTTACGATGGTCCCGAATGATGTGATCCCATATGGGCTTGTTCAGGCGCCTCGGGGCGAGCTGGATGGCTTGAACCTGGTCGGTTTGAAACGGCGTGGTGTAACGCGTGAGGATATCTCGGCATTGCGCGCGGCCTTCAAGGAACTGTCAGAAGGAGACGGCACCTTCATGGATCGCGCCACCCGGCTGGGCGAGGATGCTGACAACGAATATGTGCGCCAGATCGTCGAATTTGTGACGGGGCAAACAGACCGTTCGTTCCTGACCCCGAGGAAGTAGGCCAATGCTGGCATTGATCGCAGGAACTGGCGCTTTACCAGACGAGGTCGTCACTTATCTGCCAAACCGCCCGCTAATCTGCGCTCTGGAAGGGTTTGAGCCCGATACACTGACCACCGACTTAGTTTTTCCATTAGAGCAACTGGGTAGCTTCATCGCCGATCTCAAAGCCCGCGGCGTGACCGAGATTTGCATGGCAGGGGCAGTGCGTCGTCCGACTGTCAATCCAGCTCGCATTGATGCGGCAACGATGCCGCTGGTGCCGATCCTGCAAAAGGCCATAATGGCCGGTGACGACGGCGCATTGCGCGCGGTCATTGGTATATTTGAGGATGCCGGTTTGACGGTCCGTGCGGCGCATGAGATCGCGCCGGATTTGCTGCCGCCGCTTGGCTCATTGACCGAAGCCCAGCCTTCTGAAGCGGATCACGCCGACGCAGATCGAGCGGCAGGAATCCTGCGCAACATGGGGGCGGCGGATATCGCTCAGGCTTGCGTAGTACTGAAATCCCAAGCGTTGGCGATCGAGGGCATCTATGGCACCGCATGGATGCTGCAATCCTTGACACAGCGCCCCGACGCGGGCGGTGGCATTCTGTACAAAGGTCCAAAGCCGGATCAGGACCGGCGCGCAGATTTGCCTGCCATCGGACCCGACACCGTGTCAGCAGCCGTCGCTGCGGGCTTGTCTGGCATTGTCATTGAAAAGGGCGGCGTCATCGTTTTGCAACGCGATCGCGTGATTGAAGAATGCAATCGCCTTGGTCTGTTTCTTTATGTCCGCGAGCGCACGGTCTGATGCGCGTATTTCTGGTCGCCGGTGAACCTTCGGGCGACCGTTTAGGGGCCGCGTTGATGGAAGGTCTGCGCACCCTTTTGCCAGAGGTGCAGTTTGATGGGGTTGGCGGGCCGCTAATGCAGGCGCAGGGGCTGACCAGCCGATTTCCCATGTCTGAACTCAGCATTATGGGGTTGGTCGAGGTTCTGCCCAAGTTCTTTCACCTAAAACGCCGTATCGCTGAGACTGCTCAGGCAGTTCTAGACACGAAGCCTGATGTACTGATCACTATCGACAGCCCGGATTTCTCGTTGCGTGTGGCTAAGCTGGTAAAGGCCTCCAGCGAGATTCGCACTGTCCACTACGTTGCCCCCAGCGTCTGGGCCTGGAGGCCGGGGCGCGCAGACAAGATGGCGAAAGTAATCGATCACGTCCTTGCGCTGTTACCCTTTGAACCGCCTTATATGGAGCGGGCAGGGATGGAGTGTGACTTTGTCGGCCATCCGGTTGTGAACGAACCCATTGCGTCCGATCAGGATATCCAGCGATTCCGCGCGGCTCACGATCTGGGCGACGCGCCGATCGTGCTGGCTTTGCCCGGCTCTCGGCGGGGTGAGGTCGAACGGCTGGCTCCGATCTTTGGCGCTGCTTTGCAGGAATTTCTGAAAGACCGTTCCGATATGCGCGTGGTCGTGCCCGCAGTTGCACATATGGTTGATGCGGTCGCCGAACAGGTTCGGAACTGGCCGGGGAATCCGATAGTTGTCGATCCGCGGGAATTGCCCTCGGACGACGCGCAAGCGCAGAAACGGGCAGCGTTTGCCGCAGCTGATCTTGCATTGGCTGCATCCGGCACGGTCTCATTGGAACTGGCCGCGCAGGCAACACCGATGGTGATTGCCTATAACCTCAACTGGCTGACCACGCTGATCGCAAAACGAATGGTTAAGCTGGACACCGTCACACTGGTCAATCTGGTCTCGGAGACACGCGCAGTACCCGAATGTCTGCTGGATGAATGCCAACCGGATAAGATCGCTGCGGCGTTGGAACAGGTGGCCGCCACTCCCAACGCCCAACATCAAGCCATGGCGACGACGATGGAGCGTCTTGGTCGCGGTGGCGAAGCACCGGGTTTGCGTGCGGCAAGGGCCGTTTTGGACAGAATGAAATCGTGATGCTGGATCACACGATCTTCGCTGCTTCGGCCTTCATGGCGCAGGTTTTGACCAATCTCGACAACCTTGCAGCTCTTGTAGCGTTGATGATGGTGTCTGGTCCGCGCCGGACCGTTGCGGGCTTCCTGCTGGCGCAGATGTTAATCATCGCGGCCGCCTTATTGTTGGCCTTGGGTGTCGATGATGTGGTGCCACATTGGGCTGGATATCTGGGCGTGATACCACTTGGCCTCGGGCTGATCGGAGTTATCCGTCAGTTCCGCGGATCAGAAACCGACGAGGCCCCCCAAATATCCACGAGTGCCTCAACATTCGTCACCATGCTGCTGTTCATAAGTCTGTCGATGGACACGTTCGCTGTGCTTGCGCCGCTATTGGCCGACTCAGCCCCCAGCTATCGGATTGCGGGTGTCACCGGCGCGGTGGCCGCAGCGCTGACGCTGACCATGCTGGGGCTTTGGGGTGCACAATCCCCAATCATGACCGGCGGTTTCGCACGTCGGCTTGAGAAACTGGTGCCTTACGTGATGATTTGTGCCGGGATCTATATCCTCAGCAACTCGTGGACTGACGCGATTTAGTAACCGCGCCAGATCCAGCCGCCGCCAAAGATACGGCTGCTATCGGTTTCGTAGAACACACAAGCCTGACCCGGAGAGATACCTTCCTCGGGCGTCAGCAATTCAACCTCGGCTGTTGTGTCCGAAAGGGGGCGAATAATCGCCTCACGCGGGGGGCGGGTCGAGCGGACTTTGACCGAAACATGCCATTCGTTCTTTGACGTGAACGGTTCGTCTCCCAGCCAATTGATCTCGCGCACGGGAACGGTTCTTGTGGCCAACATCTCTTTGGGGCCGACAACAACCTGTTTCTTGTCCACATCCAGCTTGACCACATACAAAGGTTCGCTGAGACCACCGATACCGAGCCCACGACGCTGACCGATCGTATAGTGAATCACCCCGTTATGCTGCGCTAGAACGCGGCCATCGGCGTGTACGATCTCACCGGGTTCTGCGGCTCCGGGGCGCAGTTTTTCGATCACGCTGGCATAGTTTCCGTTGGGCACAAAACAGATGTCCTGACTATCCGGCTTGTCCGCAACGGCCAGCCCATATTGTGCCGCCATCTCGCGCGTGGCGTCTTTGGAGGGCAGGTGGCCAAGCGGGAAACGCAGGAAATCCAACTGTTCCGGTGTGGTCGAAAATAGGAAATAGGACTGATCGCGATTTGCATCCTCAGCGCTATGAAGCTCGGCGCCATTGGGGCCCATCTTTCGCTGGATGTAATGGCCTGTGGCCATGCAGTCGGCCTCAAGGTCCTTGGCGGTCTCAAGCAAGTCCTTGAACTTCACCCGTTCATTGCAACGGATGCAGGGCACCGGAGTCGCGCCGGCAAGATAGCTGTCGGCGAATTCGTCGATTACAGCGTCCTTGAAGATATTTTCATAGTCCAAGACGTAGTGAGGGAACCCGCGTTCTTCCGCCACGCGACGCGCATCGTGGATGTCGATTCCCGCACAGCACGCGCCTTTCTTGGCCAACGCCGCACCGTGATCGTAAAGCTGCAGAGTAACACCTACGACATCATAGCCTTGATCAGCGAGATGGGCCGCCACAACAGAGCTGTCCACACCGCCGGACATGGCCACGACAACCCGCGTTTCCGAGGGTGGTTTGGCAAAGCCAAGCGAGTTCAGCGGGGTCTCGGTATCGAGGGCCATAGGCGGTTCCTGTCCGGGTTAAGAAAGACCGGCAGAATATAAGAAAATTCTACACACTCTCAAGGGGCGGTTTCACGCCCTTTTAAGTAGGCTGGGTGCAGCTTTGTCGCAGCAGTAGAAGGTATGAGAGATGTATTTGCACAAAGTGGAAGGTCCAAGGTCGGTCACCCTGCCGGACGGGAGCGTGCTGACACGCGCCGATTTACCTCCTGCGGACACGCGGCGCTGGGTGGCGTCGCGCAAGGTGATCGTCGTGCGTGGTGTACTTTATGGGTTGATTTCGTTGTCCGAAGCCAAAAAGCGCTATGGCATCAGCGATGAAGAGTTCAACTCGTGGGTCTCAGCAGTTGCTGAGCACGGGATCGATGCGTTGAAGGTGACGGCCTTAAAAAAATATCGACAACTTAAAGGTGAAAGTGAATAAATGATTCAACGGTAACGTCAGATTAACCATTTTTATTCAGGCTCAAATCAGTTGAAGAATTTGACCTAAATTGGAGCAGTGAACATGCGCATACTTCTTGTCGAGGATGATCCAACCACGTCCAAAAGCATCGAACTGATGCTGACACACGCCAATCTCAACGTGTATGCGACGGACCTTGGCGAAGAAGGCATCGATCTGGCCAAGCTATATGATTACGACCTCATCCTGTTGGACTTGAACCTGCCGGATATGAACGGCCATGAAGTATTGCGCCAACTGCGCATAGCACGGGTAGAGACACCGATCCTGATCCTGTCGGGCGCTGATGACACCGAAAGCAAGATCAAGGGATTTGGATTTGGAGCAGACGATTATCTGACCAAACCTTTCCATCGCGAAGAGCTGGTGGCGCGCATTCATGCGATTATCCGCCGCTCTAAGGGGCATTCTCAATCCGTGATACACACCGGGCAGGTCGCCGTAAATCTGGATGCCAAAACCGTAGAGGTGAACGGAAAAACCGTACACCTGACAGGCAAGGAATATCAGATGCTGGAACTTCTGAGCCTGCGGAAAGGAACAACACTGACCAAAGAAATGTTCCTGAACCATCTCTACGGCGGCATGGATGAGCCCGAGCTCAAGATTATCGATGTCTTCATCTGCAAGTTACGCAAGAAACTCAGCAATGCGACCGGCGGTGAGAATTATATCGAGACGGTCTGGGGCCGTGGATATGTCCTGCGGGATCCACAAGCCAACAACATGGGTGAAACCCGCATGGCTGTGGGCGCTTGACCTGATCTGATAGCTGCCGTCGTTGGTCTGGGGCGGTAATTCCACTCGCGTTTCAGCACAACACTGGACCTGACCATGGCCTCGTCCTATCACTGGTTTTCAAGACGATGTGACAGGGCGGGGCCATGAGCGATACCACAGCAATCGCAGATCTGACAGAAGATGAAGCACGGGAAGAATTGGCCCGGCTCGCCAACGAACTGCTGCGGGCAAACCAGCTTTATCACACTGAAGATGCTCCAGAAATTTCGGATGCCGACTATGATGCTCTCAAGCGTCGCAATGCCGAGATCGAGGCGCGATTCCCCGAACTGAAACGCTCCGACAGCCCTACTGAACAAGTGGGCGCACGCGTTTCAGATGGATTTGCAAAAGTGACCCACGCCGTGCGTATGATGTCACTGGGCAATGCGTTTGATGACACGGATGTTGCCGATTTTGACCGCTCGATCCGCAAATATCTGGGACTGGGAGATGAGGCACCGCTCGCCTATACAGCTGAGCCCAAAATCGACGGCCTGTCATTATCCCTGCGGTATGAGCAGGGTGAACTGATGCAGGCTGCAACACGTGGTGATGGTGAGACCGGTGAAAACGTTACCGCAAATGCGCGTACGCTTTCCGATATTCCACACCGAATTGAGGGTGCACCAGACGTTCTCGAGGTCCGCGGCGAGGTATACATGTCTCACCATGATTTCGAGGCTTTGAACGCACGTCAGGTCGAAACAGGTGGAAAGACCTTTGCAAATCCGCGCAACGCTGCGGCTGGTTCGCTCCGTCAACTGGATTCCGAAATAACACGATCTCGCCCGCTGAAATTCTTTGCCTACGCCTGGGGTGAACTGTCTGCACCGCTAGCTGAGACTCAGATGGGCGCAATTGATCGCCTCAAAACCTTGGGGTTCCAGGTAAATGCGCTGACAAGGCGTTGCTCAACGACTAATGAGATGTTGGAACATTACCGTCAGATTGAAGCTCAGCGCGCGACCTTGGGCTATGACATTGATGGGGTCGTATACAAGGTCGATGATCTGAGTCTGCAGGCCCGGCTGGGTTTCCGATCTACCACGCCCCGCTGGGCGATTGCGCACAAGTTTCCTGCCGAACTGGCTTGGACGCAGCTTGAGGCCATCGACATTCAGGTGGGTCGTACGGGCGCGCTTAGCCCGGTAGCGCGGCTGCATCCGGTAACCGTTGGCGGGGTAGTTGTTTCGAACGCGACCCTACACAATGAAGATTATATTGCAGGGCGGGACGCCAAAGGCGGAGTCATTCGTGAGGGCAAGGATATTCGCGTTGGAGATTGGGTTCAGGTCTATCGGGCCGGGGATGTGATCCCGAAAATCTCGGATGTTGATCTGTCGAAACGACCCGATGATGCGCGGCCCTTCGCTTTCCCGACGAAATGCCCGGAATGTGGCAGCGATGCGATCCGGGAAGAGGGGGATGCGGTCCGCCGCTGCACAGGGGGGCTGATATGTCCAGCGCAGGCGGTTGAAAAACTCAAACATTTCGTATCGCGCAAGGCGTTCGATATCGAAGGGCTTGGCGCAAAACAAATCGAGATGTTTTATGGCGATCCTCTTCTGCCAATAAATACACCCGCTGATATATTTACATTGAAAGATCGCGACACCGAAAACCTGGCTCGGTTGAAAAACCGCGACGGCTGGGGCGAGACATCGGCCAGCAACCTGTTCGCAGCGATCGATGATAAGCGGACCATACCGTTCGCCCGTCTGTTGTTCGCTCTGGGGATTCGTCATGTGGGCGAAGTTGGTGCGCGAGATTTGGCGTTGTTTTATCGGGAATGGGATGTAATGGCGGCCTCCATTGATACGGCCCGGCCTGCCGCGCTTGCGCAGCGTGCAGCCGATGAAGCGGAAGACGCCGAGAGAATCGCGGCTACTGCAGAAGCGAGACGCGCGAAAGTTAAAGAAGTTCGGGATGCGGCTTTCGCGCGAATGGATGTTTCGACAGATGCCGCCAGCGCCTGGGCTGATCTGATTGGTATCGACGGAATCGGCGCCACGCTCGGGTTGTCACTATCTGATGCGTTTGCCAATTCGGAGGAACGCCAAGCATTTGATGATCTGCGTAAACATCTGACGGTTGTTCCACCAGAGGCTCCTGCGTCGGACAGTCCGGTCGCAGGAAAAACCGTCGTGTTTACGGGAACGCTTGAAAAGATGACACGCGCCGAGGCCAAGGCCCGCGCCGAAGCGCTGGGGGCCAAGGTATCCGGCTCAGTCAGCCAGAAAACTGATTTGCTCGTGGCGGGCCCGGGCGCAGGGTCCAAGGCGAAAAAAGCGGCTGATCTGGGCATCGAAACCTTGGATGAAGATAGCTGGCTTCAACTGATTGGCGATCTATGAGCGGTAGGCCTGAACAGCTCTTTCCGCTGTTTGCGGGTCTTGAAACACTAGATGGTGTGGGGCCGAAGACCGCGCAGCTTTTGGGCCAATTGGGGATCGATTCACCGCGCGATGTATTGTTTTCGCTACCCTATGCGGTGATTGACCGGCGGCGACGCGATACGATTCAGGGCGCCGACCTTCCAACGACTCTGACTGTTGAGGTGACGATCGGCACGCATCGACCACCGCGGAACAAAGGGGGCGCATATCGCATTCATGTTGAAGACAGTCAGGCGGATTTCCAACTGGTGTTTTTTCATGCCCGAGGGGACTATCTGAAGAAGCTGTTGCCGGAGGGCGCACGCCGGGTGGTATCGGGAAAGCTTGAGCTGTTCGATGGCATGGCTCAGATGGTACACCCCGATCATATGGTCGCGCCTGAAAACGCAGGCGAATTGCCCGAGTTTGAGCCGGTTTATCATCTGACGCAGGGTGTGACGCAAAAAACTGCCTATAAAGCTGCTCAAAGTGCGTTGGCGCGAGTACCTGCACTGGCCGAATGGGCCGACCCTGCTCAGGTGGCACAACAGAATTGGCCAGATTGGACAACTGCTATTCACGCGGCGCATCACCCACAAGGGGCGGACGACGTAGCACCTTTTGCGCCTGCGCGGGAACGTCTGGCTTACGATGAACTGCTCGCACATCAACTGACGCTGGCCCTGGCACGACAGCGTGAGCGTAAAGCGCGGGGGATCGTCAGTCTCGGCACCGGTGCTTTGCAATCCAAGGTGCTGGCAAGCCTTCCATATCGACCAACCGGAGCGCAGACACGCGCGATCGAGGAAATCTCGGCAGATATGACCGCTGAGACGCGGATGAACCGGTTGCTTCAGGGCGATGTGGGGGCAGGAAAGACTCTGGTAGCATTTGTTTCGCTGCTTATAGCCGTCGAAGCTGGCGGGCAGGGGGTGATGATGGCCCCTACCGAAATCCTTGCCCGGCAGCATCTTGAAGGGCTGCGACCATTGGCAGAAGAAGCCGGAGTTGTGCTGGAAATCCTGACCGGGCGCGACAAGGGGGCTGAGCGTCGAGCGAAGCTGGCTGCGCTGAAGCAGGGAGATATTCAGATATTGGTCGGTACCCACGCGGTGTTTCAGGACGATGTTGAATTCAAAGCCCTAAGGCTGGCCATCGTTGATGAGCAGCACCGTTTTGGCGTCCGCCAACGCATGGAGCTGTCCGAAAAGGGCCAACGCGCTGATGTGCTGGTGATGACCGCTACGCCCATCCCGCGCAGTTTGGCGCTTGCGCAGTACGGCGATATGGACGTTTCGGTGCTGGATGAAAAGCCGCCGGGTCGTAAACCGATCAAGACCGCAGTCGTCAGCACGCAACGCATGGATGAAGTTGTGGCCCATCTGCGCGGTGCGATTGATGCAGGCAAACAATGCTATTGGGTGTGCCCATTAGTCGATGAATCCGAGGTCTCGGACCTGACTGCGGCTGAGGAGCGTTTCAAACGGTTGCGCGCGATCTTGGGGGACGATGTGGTGGGTCTGGTACACGGCCAAATGCCGCCCGCCGATAAAGACGCGGCAATGGCGGCGTTTCAGAGTGGTAAGACCAAAGTCCTTGTCGCTACTACGGTGATCGAGGTTGGGGTGAACGTGCCGAACGCCACGATCATGGTGATTGAGCGGGCAGAGATTTTTGGTCTGGCGCAGTTGCATCAGCTTAGGGGCCGAGTTGGACGTGGTGAAGATGCCTCAACCTGTTTGTTGATTTATCAGCCACCGCTTAGCGAGGGTGGTCGCAAACGGCTGGAGGTACTCCGAGAAACTGAAGACGGCTTCCGCATTGCCGAGACCGATCTGCAGATGCGCGGTGCGGGTGACTTGATCGGAACCGCACAATCTGGCCTGCCAAAGTTCCGGATAGCTGATCTTGAAAGGCAAGCTGGGCTGATGGCGGTGGCGCAATCAGATGCGCGCGCTTTGCTGTCCGCAGACCCCAAATTGACCTCGGATCGGGGGCAGGCTGCGCGTGTTCTTCTGTGGCTTATGAAGCAGGATCAGGCGATCCGTTTGATATCAGTGGGTTAGACCGAAAATCCCACTAAGTTCACAAATGTTCTCAAAAAGTTCTTTACCGACTCGTTAAAATATGAGAACAAAAGGTCAACAAAGGATTAAACCTGACCGGAGGTGAGACCATGCTGAGCCAGATCAAAACTGCCTTTACCCGTTCACAATCTACGATTTTGCAGGATGCAGCGGGCGCGGTTTCACTGGTTGTGATGCTGGTGGTTGCCCTTCACCTGCCAACCGGGTTCTGAGCCTTTCTGCCTGCGATCTCGTGCCGATCACACCGCGCTTGTCTCCCCGTCATAGTCAAGGGTGACCTGCCTGTCCCATTTCCCTTGAAGGGGCCTGCCTCGGCCCCGTGCGGTGATCCGGACCCTACATGAGAAACGCATGACTTGCCGCCGCCCTTTCCGCCCGGAAGGTGCGGCGGTTCTTTTTACAGCTGTCCGGTTTTGATGATTTCGATCGTGGCGGATAGAACTGAATTTACGGCGACGGATGCAAGGATCATCCCCATCACGCGGCTGATGATTGCCGCGCCGGAATGCCCGATCAACCGGATGATCGGCTCGGCCAGCAGCATCAGCACAAACGCTATGGCAATAACGACCAACATAACCAGTGCAGTGATGCTCTGATCGGCGACGCTGTATCGGTTGTTGTCCGTTAGAACCACTATCGCCAGCATCGCGCCTGGTGACGCAAGCGAAGGGACGGCCAAAGGGAAAATGGCCGGATTGGTCTTGTGCATTTTGTCGTCCAGGTCTTCTTCGGCCTGGCGCTGCTCGATCACCTGTTTGCTTTCGCCAAAGATCATGGTCAGAGCGAAGAGAAACAGAATAATTCCGCCTGCAACCTGAAACGAGTTAAGGCCGATATCCAAAGCCTCGATCACAAGTTGCCCAAAGATCAGAAAGAACAGCAGAATGCCTGCGCTGACCAACGCGGCCAGTAAAGCAGTTTTACGACGCGCACCCGTCGCGATCCCAGCAGTGACAGCGATAAAGACGGGGATGGTGCCGATCGGGTCGATCACGACCCAGAGCGTCACAAAATGTTCCAGCAAATTGTTCACGTTAGCCCCCCCAATCATTGGGGGCACCCTATACGGCTTTGTATGGAAAAGCCAATCAGGCGCAGTTGGCTTGTTCGGCCTGCTCCATCGCCTCGGCGGTCGCGTCAAGCGCCAGCAGGATTGACGCGTGGCGGTTCTTGTAGTCCCGCGCGGGTATCAGAACTTCGAGCCCGTCAAAGGGCGCCTCGGGGGCAGGGCCGTCTTTCTTCAGCATTGCGGAAAGCTGATCACGTGCGGTTTCGACCTGCGACCGCGTCGCCCCGATCACGGCGCTGCCTACGACCGAAGCCGAGGCCTGACCCAACGCACAGGCCTTGACGTCTTGCCCAAAGTCCACGATCCGCCCATCTTCGAGCTTGACGTCTACAGTCACGGTCGATCCACACAAAGGGGCTCGTTTCTTTACCGTCGCATCGGGATTATCCAAGCGATCCAGATGGGGAATATCCGCAGCTAGCGCCAAGATGCGTCCGGAATAGAGCTTGATCAGATCGGTTTCGCCGCTCATGGCTTTCCCTCGTTGTCCATTCCCCATACATAATGGCGGGATTCTGGGATGCAAAAGGTTTTTGCGATGGCTGACGCAGTCTTGTTCGATCCGTCGACACTAAAATTCAACGAGGCGGGTTTGATCCCCGCGATCGCACAGGACGAAGCGACGGGTGAGGTTCTGATGATGGCCTGGATGAATGCCCAATCCATCGAGCACACGTTGGAAACCGGACGGGTTACGTATTGGTCGCGGTCACGACAGGCGTTCTGGATCAAGGGCGAAAGCTCAGGCCACTTGCAGGCCCTGGTGGATTTTCGCGTCGATTGCGACAGGGATTGCCTGCTGGTTGTGGTGAACCAAACGGGGCCAGCCTGTCACACCAACCGGCGAAGTTGTTTCTACACGGCCGTCCGCGATGGGACCGAAGTCGAACTCATGAAGCCAATGGAATAGAGGGGCCTCTGATGGTGGTCAGGTCAAATGCCCACCATCTCTCTGATTTCAGCGGGAGATGCTCCTTGTTCGCGATAAAGCGAGATGGCGCGTGCGTCGTCACGTTTTGCGAGGCGTTTGCCGTTGTTGTCCCGGATCAGACGGTGATGATGATAAACAGGTGTCGGCAACCCAAGCAGCCCTTGTAAAAGGACATGTATCTGCGTGGCATCGAACAAATCCTCGCCCCGGACCACATGGGAGATGTTCTGGTCCGCGTCATCAACCACAACGGACAGGTGATACGAACTGCCCATATTGCGCCGAACGAGAATGATATCGCCAACCGCGTTCATGAGGTTGTGCGCATCAAGCTCATGCGTTCCCAAATACTTCGCACCAGTTTCACAAAATCCACGAAGTTCGGATGCCTTGATTGCCTTGTGCATGTTCAGGCGCAGAACATCACCAGCTGAAGCATTCGACAAAGGGCGGTCGCGGCACGTGCCTGGATAGATGCGCCCGTCAGGTCCGAACTGGGGTACACCTTCCTGCGGAGCACCGGCCGCAGATTCGATATCGGCACGATTGCAGCTGCAAGGGTAGACCAGGCCCGTGTTTTTGAGAATCTCCAATGCCTCTCTGTATCGCGGCAGCCTGTCCGACTGGCGCATCACCGGGTGCGGCCAGTGCAGTCCAAGCCAGTGCAGGTCGTCGTAGATCTGGGTTTCCCAACGAGACCTGGATCGCGATTGATCAATATCTTCGATCCGCAAAAGAAATGATCCACCCGCAGCCCGTGCCTGATCAAACGCAAGAAGCGCGGAATAGGCATGCCCTAGATGCAGCGGACCTGTTGGAGATGGTGCGAAACGCGTTGTGAATGTCACGTTTTTTCAACAACATAAACGTCAGATTTCATGTCCATACCCGGTAGGTGCGGACCGTATTCGCGGAATAACAGCCTTGCGTGACCCATGTCCAGCCAGTCGTTCAGCCGCCCGGTGTAAGTGCGGTCAGCCAAAGTGTGATCGTTGAAGGAAAACGCCAGATATCCGCCACGTGGCAGCGCGTTCATAAGTAGATCAAAGGTTTCAGGCGGCGCGGCACCAACACCGATGACGCCAATGCATGTTATGGCTGAGTAAGCCTCGGCCTCAATGGGGTTGGGATCAGTAACTTCGAAGTTTATCAAGTTGCGATAAACCCCCTTGGCAGCGGCACCTTCCAGCATCTTTGGTGTTGGATCCATCCCATCGATGACACGAAAACCCGCCTTGCGAAGTGCTAAACCCGACAACCCGGTACCGCATCCGTAGTCCAGCACCGGCACATCAGCATCTGAGACAAAGGATTTCAATGCTGCCGCAACACGGTCCGGGGTGACATATCCGTGCTCACCGACTTCATCATCGTATGAGGCCGCCCATTTTTGGTAGTGATCGTGCGTTTCCTGGGCAGAATTCAGATTGTATGTGTCTTTCAGAAACTTATCGCTCATACCTTACATGTTAGGCGCAGGCTGGGGGCGACGTCCAGTCAACACTGCTTTACCCAATCGCTCCAGACTTCTTTTGCGCGATCGGTATAGGCCTTGTAGCGGTCCTTACGGCCTCGGCGCCCCCCCTTCAGGCCGTCGACCGGGCGAAACAGACCGAAATTCACGTTCATCGGCTGGAAGGTCTTGGCTTCGGCGCCGCCCGTGATGTGGTGGATCAATGCGCCCATCGCACTGTCTTGCGGTACGTCGGGAAGGGATCGGCCTAGTATTTCGGCAGCGGCCAAACGGCCTGCCAAAAGGCCCATCGCTGCGCTTTCCACATACCCTTCCACCCCCGTAATTTGCCCCGCAAAACGAATATTTGGCCTAGACTTGAGCCGCATCTGCGCGTCCAGCAAAGTCGGAGAGTTGATGAAAGTGTTGCGGTGAATGCCACCCAATCGCGCAAAGCTGGCATTTTCCAAACCCGGTATCATACGAAATACCTCGGTCTGCGCTCCGTATTTCATCTTGGTTTGAAAGCCGACGATATTGAACAACGTGCCCAAGGCATTGTCGCGCCGCAATTGGACGACGGCATAAGGTTTTACGTCCGGTTGATGCGGATTTGTCAGGCCAACAGGTTTCATCGGGCCATGGCGTAAAGTTTCACGACCGCGCTCGGCCATAACCTCGATCGGCAGACAGCCGTCGAAATAACCAGCGGTCTCTCCCTCGTGGAATTCGGTCTTATCTGCAGCCAGCAGCGCATCAATGAAGGCTTCGTGCTGGTCACGATCCATCGGACAGTTGAGGTAGGCGGTGCGCTCTTCCTCAGTCTCGCCCTTATCGTAGCGTGACTGCATCCAGGCTTTGCTCATATCAATGCTGTCTGCATAGACGATGGGGGCGATCGCGTCGAAAAAGGCCAGCGCCTCGGCACCAGTCTCTGCGCGAATGGCTTCCCCCAATGCGGGCGAGGTCAACGGCCCGGTTGCAAAGATCCACTTTCCGTCTTGGGGTAGACTGGTTACTTCTTCCGCTGAGACCGAGACCCGTGGATGGGCCTTCAGCTTGGCAGTTACGGCTTCGGCAAAAGGATCACGGTCAACCGCAAGCGCGCCACCCGCAGGCAGGCGATGGCTATCTGCGGTCGTCATGATCAACCCGTTTGCCGCGCGCATTTCCCAATGCAGCAAGCCGACTGCATTCTGTTCATCATCATCCGATCGGAATGAGTTCGAACACACCATCTCGGCCAGATTGCCGGTCTGGTGTGCAAACGTGCCCACATTAGGACGCATTTCGTGGATCACAACATCCACGCCCATTTCCGCTGCCTGCCAGGCGGCCTCGGACCCGGCCATGCCGCCGCCCACGATATGCAATGTCTCTGTCATGGGCTGCCAAATAGGGCAGAGCAGCGCCATGCGCAATGCGCAGTAATCGCTTTAGTTCTGAGGGGGATTCTTGGGGTCGCCGCTGCGGGAATGTCAACGCCGGTGAGAGAAACCAGCTTGGAGGGACCTTCCGCCCACGGCGACCCAAAAGTATGGTCAGGCCTTGGCCTTGACCCAGCTTTGCCACAGTGTCGCCCTTTTGAAAAGTGAAAAAATGCGAACAGTCGGCAAAAATGTATTAAATAATTGCGTTACTGGTGCCAATCAGGCGGGCGCTTTTCGATAAAGGCACTAATTCCTTCCTCAGTATTCCGGTCCATCATATTCTGTGCCATTACCTCGGCGGTATAATCGTATGCCTGATCAGTCCGCATTGTAATCTGTTGATAAAAAGCGGTTTTACCGATTTTCACCGCACTGCTGAGCTTGCCTGCCAACTTCTCGGCCAACGCATTGGTTTCATCTTCCAACAAGTTCTCGGGAACCGCTCGATTGATCAGACCCAGCTCAGCCGCGCGTTCGGCGGTGATAAAATCACCGGTCGTGAGCATTTCAAACGCCTGTTTCCGCGGTATATTCCGGCTGAGAGCCACCATCGGAGTGGAGCAGAACAAGCCGATATTGACACCATTTACGCCGAACCGTGTACCCTCGGCCGCGATTGCCAGGTCACAGGTTGCTACAAGCTGACACCCTGCGGCAGTGGCGATCCCGTGCGCTTGGGCGATCACGGGTTGGGGCAGGGACTGAATGGACATCATCATCTTGGCACATCGGTCGAACAGATCCTGAAAATAGGAAAGCCCACCATCGGGTGCCTGCCGCCCCTGGGTCATCTGTTTCAGATCGTGCCCCGCGCAAAAGGCTTTCCCCGCACCGGAAAGAACAACAACACGAATCGACTTGTCTTCGCGCAGCGCATTGAACTCTGCCTGCAGGGCCGCCAGCATTTCATCGCTGAGGGCGTTCAACCGCTCAGGCGCGTTCATTCGAAGCCGTGCAATTGCACCTGTGTCGTGACGTTCCAGAATTGCCATCTTGCCCTCCCGCTGGCGTTCAGGCCAACTCTAGGCGGGCAGAGCGACGAGGGGAAGCATGTCATTAGCACTGAACAAGCAAGAATTGACGGAATACCTGGCGCAGGTGTTTCCACAGGTTCATAGCGACTTTGTGGTCGAGGATCTGACAGAAGCCAACATCACCATGCGCCTGAGGGTCGAAGACCGTCACCTGCGCCCCGGAGGCACAGTATCTGGTCCGTCCATGTTCGGGCTGGCCGATGTCAGTGTATATGCAATGGTTTTGGCACGGAAAGGTCGGCAATCTCTGGCTGTCACCACCAACAGTTCTCTGGATTTCTTGCGCAAGCCCGAAGGCGGGGCGGACCTGATTGCTGAGTGTAGGTTGTTGAAATTAGGTCGAACACTGGCTGTCGGGGATGTGCTGATTTACTCGGAAGGCTCTGACAAACCCGTCGCGCGGGCCAGCATGACCTATTCGCTTCCTCCAGAAGGCTCAGCCGCTGCTGCCTTTGGGTAAAAAAGGCCGGGGATAAACCCCGGCCAGGAAGAGGTCCCTTAGATGGGACTGGGGATAGTCTATTTCATCCAGAAATAGCGGCTGACTTCTGCATCTGCCCGATGGCGGGTCAGCCCGACATCGCGGAGCAGCCTGTCATCCAGCTTACCTAAGTTTACCCGGCTGCGGCGGCGTTGTTCCCATTGTGTGACCGACGCCGCAAACCGCACGGCCAGCGCGGCGATCAGCGGCAGCCGGGGGCTGTCGTTCAGCAGCAAGAGGGCGGGGTTGTGCATTGCGCGTGTCATCTTGGGTATCCTTTCAAATTGTATTGACACAAAGTAAAAATGTTCGGTACACTACTTTGATACATTCAGCATTGTGTCGAAATCAAAGGAAGAATTGTAATGGATACAATTTGGCCAGAGGCGCTACCGAAATCCAAAGGTCCAAAATATACTCTGGTCGCTGACACGATCCGAAAAGCGATAGAAAACAAAACGCTGGAGGTTGGAAAGAAACTGCCTCCGGTGCGTGAGTTAGCGTATCGATTAAAGATTACACCAGGCACTGTCGCGCGCGCCTATACGATCCTGACCGATGAAGGTTTGCTACAAGCCGAGGTCGGGCGTGGTACATTTGTAGCCCCGCCGAGATCGCCCATTCTGGATGATGTCTGGTCGCGGCAGCTACATCTGAGGGACGACAAATATGAATCCAATGTCAGCCTGTTCAGCCCACGCTTGCCGGATGTGGGGCAGGTGACATTAATCCGCGAATGCCTTGAAAAGGTTGCAAAAGGCGATCCGCGGATGTTTATGAACTATCCGACCCGAGATGCCTACCTACCCGTGCGCCAGGTTGTGGCCGACTGGTTGTCAGATCTTCCTCTGGGCTCAATTAATGCAGATGACATTGTACTGACACATGGTGGGCAAAGTGGCATTTGCGTTGTGTTCCAGACCGTTCTGAAAGATCCAAAACCCATCGTGTTGGTTGAGGACTTGTCTTATGCCGGGTTCAGACGGGCAGGTGAGTTGATGCGCGCCGAGGTTGTCGGGGTAAAAATGGACAAATGGGGCATAAGCCCCGATGCGCTGGACCACATCCTCAGGCAAACGAAGGCGCAGGCGATCTGCGTCTCACCCGAAGTGCAGAACCCAACGGGCGGGCATTCACCTTTGGAGCGGCGCAAAGAAGTTGTCGAGATTGCGCGAAAGCATGAATTACAGATCATCGAAGACGATTGCTATCGCATGGGCGAGGCCCGCGCGCCCAGCTATCGTGCTTTGGCACCCGAACGGGGCTGGCATGTTTCGTCAATTTCGAAAACTCTAACACCAGCATTACGGGTAGGTTTCGCCATCGCACCGAAAGAGCAGAGCGTCGATCTGCGGCGTTCTGCAGAATACGGGTATTTCGGGCTCGCCCAGCCTTTGGCTGAGTTGACGCGGTTGCTGTTGGGACATCCAGAGGCGAGGCAACTTGCAAAAAACGTCCGTACCAAGATGGGCGAATATGTACGTGTGGCGGTAAACGCCCTGGGTGGCTTCGATCTAAACTGGGATTCGGAGATTCCCTTCGTCTGGCTTCATTTGCCTTCCGGTTGGCGGTCTGCTGCGTTCAGCCGGGCGGCCGAGCGGGAAGGTATTCAGCTGCGATCGGCCGATGAATTCGCGCTGCGGGATGGTCGCGCGCCAAATGCCGTTCGTATAGCGGTGAATGGGCATGTCTCGCTCGAGAAGTTCGAAGATGCCATGCTGCGTCTGCGCGCGCTGCTCGATAACCCACCCGAACAAATAAGCGTTTAGCCGCTATTGCACTGGGGCAGGGTCGCCAAAAAAGCCCGCCAAATGTGCAATCTTGCCATCGGCATCGAGACGAATGAAATCATGCCCGGTAACCATAATGGACCCATCGGAAGCAATCATATGCCAGGTGAAGTGGACCACATCATGGTGTGAATTCGGCTCACTGGTCAGCTCAACTCGGCCCTTTGTATCACTCAGAACCGCTCCGATATGGGCATTGAGTTGATCTCTGCCGGAAACTTCTGCAGTTGGATCGACGTAACGACCAGTTTGTGCAAAACACTGCTCAAGAAGGCTCAGTCGCCTTTCGGGATCGGTCGACTGCCATGCCGCACCATAGGCAGCGATAACCTGTTCCAATTCTTGCATAGCCACCTCCGACATTGGATGATCTTGGTTGAGTCTAGCTTAACTAAGCTACGCAAAATTGGATATGCCGAAGAAATTTTGGGGTAAAATAATACCTATTTTATAAGTTATTGTTATTGATAGATATATTATACTTTGCCTGTATTGACCTGCATAACTAGTAGGTCTAAACCCCCTCCATCGAATTCGGGCCGCTCCGCCAAGGGGCGGTCTTTCACATCAAACAGGACTATCCTGCCATGAAAACCTTTTCTGCAACACCTGCAGACATCGACAAGAAATGGATCCTGATCGACGCCGAGGGCGTTGTTCTGGGCCGTCTTGCCTCGATCGTCGCCATGCGCCTGCGTGGCAAGCACAAAGCGTCGTTCACACCCAACATGGACATGGGCGACAATGTCATCGTGATCAACGCTGACAAAATCCAGATGACCGGCAAGAAGCGCGAAGAGAACTTCTACTGGCACACTGGCCACCCGGGCGGCATCAAGTCGCGCACCAAGCAGCAGATCCTTGAGGGTGCACACCCCGAGCGCGTCGTGACCCAAGCGGTCAAGCGCATGCTGCCGGGCAACCGTCTGGCGCGTCAGCAGATGACCAACCTGCGCGTTTATGCTGGTGCCGAGCATCCTCATGAGGCGCAAGCGCCCGAAGTTCTGGACGTTAAGTCCATGAACAAGAAAAACACCCGGAGCTAATGACCGATGGCTGATCAGATCAATACTCTCGAAGAGCTGAGCGCCGTCGCAGGCGTTGAAACCGTGGCCGAAGAAGTCATCGTGCGTGAACCTGTACGTGACGAGCTGGGTCGTTCCTATGCAACCGGCAAGCGTAAAGACGCTGTTGCCCGCGTCTGGATCAAGCCGGGTTCCGGCAAGGTCACCGTAAACGGCAAGGATCAGGACAAGTATTTTGCGCGTCCCGTTCTGCAGCTGATCCTGCGCCAGCCGTTCCAGGTTGCTGGTGTGGAAGGTGAGTTCGACGTTGTTGCAACCGTCAAAGGCGGTGGCCTGACCGGTCAGGCCGGTGCGGTCAAGCACGGCATCTCGAAAGCGCTGCAACTGTACGATCCTAACCTGCGTGGCGCTCTGAAAGCCGCTGGCTTCCTGACCCGCGACAGCCGCGTTGTGGAACGTAAGAAATACGGTAAGCGTAAAGCGCGTCGTTCGTTCCAGTTCTCGAAGCGTTAATCGCTACGGATACCGAATTGGCAAGGGCTCGCAACTGCGAGCCCTTTTTCTTTGGTCGGTTTATTCTTCGTAAACCAGTTTCCACGCACCATTTTCGACGACGCTGACAAATACAGAGTCAGCACCCTGATGGTCATCGGGCCCATATGTGATCTGGTTGCCGACCAACTCATCCATGTAATCCAGAGATTCCATCGCGGCGATAAAGCTATCATGCGTCAGATCAGGACCTGCAGCTTCAAGCGCTTTGACCATCATCTCGGCCGCTGAATAGCCCAGCATTGAAAATCCGACCGGGTCTTCGCCCGTAGCCTCTTTGTATTCAGCAATAAATGCTGCCGGGGCTGGCTCTTCGGCGCGCGCCCAGAGATCCAGCCACGAGGCCGCCGCATAGAAACCGTCGGTCACACCACCGGGCACCTGCGCCACCACGGTTAGGAAGCTGGCAGAGGTGCCGAGGAACTTCATGTCGGTCAGGCCCATTTTCTTGGCCGTTCCAACAACAGTGATTGCCTGACGCACGCCGAGCGCCATCGTGACGATGTCACAACCTTCTTCTTTAAGCTTGCTCAAGGACCCCACGAAATCCGTCTCGTCCGGTTTATGGGTGGTCTCAGCGCCGAAAGTGATGCCAGCCTCTTCGGCTCCCGCTTTGCTGCCTTCCAGAATTTCCTCACCGAAATCGGTGGGCAGATACATGGTGCAAACGGTTTGCGATCCGAACTCACCGTTCAGATACTTCACCCCGATCCGAGCTTGATCGTAATAGGTCGAGAATGAGGTGAACTTGTTCTTCATCGGCTCTTGCAGCATTTGCCGCGCGGCGGTTAGAGGGGCGACGTTGGGAATACCTTTCGGGTCCAGCAGCTTGAACCCAGCAACATTCATCGGCGTACCCAGCGACTGCAACATCGCGAAAACCTTGTCGCGGTTCAGCAGCTTGTTATAGCCCTGCATCGCGCGTGGCATCTGATAGCCGTTATCCTCGACGACAAAGCGGATCTTGCGGCCATGCACGCCACCCTCGGCGTTGACGCGATCAAAGACCACATTTGCGCCTTTGGTGGCCGGAACGCCCACGGCAGCGAAGATGCCGCTGAGGTCGTTGACTGAGCCAATGACGATCTCGTCATCTGTCACGCCTTGTGTTTGCGCCCAGCTGATCGTGGCGGATGCTGTCAATGCCGTCGCTGCGGCAAGGCCCTTAAATAAGTGTTTCATACTTCTCCTCCCTGTTGGGTCGCCCCTTAACTAATTGTACATATCTTCAATGAGATGTGCGTGTTTCTTTTCCACCAGACCACGCTTGAGTTTCATCGTCGCCGTCAGCTCCTCATCTTCGGCAGTGAGCAACACGTCGATCAGCCGGAAATCCTTGATCTGTTCGACCCGCGCAAAGTCCTTATTAACCGCTGCGATTTCCTCGCCGATCAGCTCCGTCACTTCGGAAGCAGCACAAAGGGAAGAAAAGTTCGAAAAGGGGATCTTGCGCTCTTGTGCGAATTTCTCGACATTTTCCTGATCGATCATGATTAGCGCCGTCAGATACTTGCGCCGATCCCCGATGATCACCGCGTCCGAGATATACTGGCTGAACTTCAACCCGCTCTCGATCACTGCGGGCGTGACGTTCTTACCGCCCGCAGTGATGATGATGTCCTTGAGGCGCCCTGTGATGGTGACAAAACCTTCCTCGTCGATATGCCCCATATCCCCAGTGCGCAGCCAGCCGTCGCAGGTGAAGCTTTCGGCTGTTTTGGCATTGTTGCGCCAGTAGCCCTGAAAGACGTTGAGGCCTTTGACCTGAATTTCTCCGTCATCCGAGATGCGCAGGTCGTTGCCAGGAACAGGTTTCCCAATGGTGCCGATCTTGTTGGCCTCAAGCGTGTTCAGCGCTGCTATGCCGGCGGTTTCAGTCATACCGAAGCCCTCGACAATGGGCACGCCAATTGCCCAATACCACCTGAGCAAATCGGGAGAGATCGGCGCTGCACCAGAGCCGCCTCGGCGGAGACGATCTAAGCCCAGCATCCGGCGCAGGTTGCGCAGAACAAGCCGATCCCAAAGCCAGAACTGCATAGCGATCGGTGCTGGAACAGGTTTGCCTGCAAGGATAAATTCGGCGCGCGCCATTCCAGACTTGAGCGCCTGTGCAAAGGCGAAGCGTCCTGTGGGCGTTGCTTCCTTCGCCATGAACATGACCTGAGAGTAGATCTTCTCCCACACGCGCGGGACGGCAGTGAAGGTGGCGGGAGAGACCTCTTGCAGGTTGGAGAACACTGTCTCGGGGCTTTCAGCGAAATTCACAGTAGTCTTCATCGCAAGCGGGTAGTAGATCGACACGTCGCGTTCGAGGATATGACAGAGCGGCAGAAAGCATAGCTGTTCGTCGGTTGATTGGGAGGGCAGGGAATGCGCCCCTGCCTCTATCGCGGCCATGATGTTCTCATGGCTCAGCATGGCGCCTTTGGGATTACCGGTGGTACCTGACGTATATATGAGCAGGGCGGTGTCTTGTGACGTGGTTTCAGCGATTTCTGCTTCGAATGCGCCGGGTTCATCGACCTCAGCCTGCTGCCCCAGAGCATACAAGTCCTCGATCATCATGCAACGCGGATGATCCAGGTCGTGCAGGCCTTCATCCTCAAGGATAATGACCTTGAGCAGATCGGACAGATCCGCCTCGACTTCGAGGAACTTGTCCAACTGCTCTTCATCTTCAACGATCAGAAACCGGCTGCCACTGTCATTGATCAGGTATTTTAACTGGCTGGCCGAATCTGTGGTGTAGACGCCCGAAGCAATCCCTCCGACACACTGGATGCCCATGTCGAACCACGCCCATTCCTTGCGGTCTTCGGACAGGATCGAGACAACCTCGCCACGTTGCAGACCCAGCTTGCGCAGGGCCAGCCCGATCCATTTGGCGTGTTGCCAGTAGTCGGCCCATGAGTAGGATTTCCAGATGCCGAAGTCCTTCTCGCGATGCGCCGTACGCGGTCCCAGTTCGGCACAGCGTTTCTGGAATAACTCGCATATCGTGACACAGCCATCGACTCGCAGGGGTCTCTGACCTGGCGTAGCGTTGAACTGCACACCGTTGATACTGGTCTGAGGGGGCAGGGGGCTTGCGTCCATCCAGCTCACCTCCACGTCTTTTTGCGTTTCCAGCGTCGGTTTTCTCGCGCGCCTTCTTCCTGAACGCCCAGATAGAAGTTCTGAATGTCCTCGGATTGCAGCAAGGTTTCAGCCGCACCATCCATAACGATCCGTCCGATCTCCATTACATAGCCATGATGGGCGAGTTCCAGTGCCGCATTGGCGTTCTGCTCGACCAGCATCATTGTCATGCTCTGTTCGTCATTCAGGCGTTTGAGAATGCCAAAAATCTCTTGCACCAGCAGCGGCGATAGGCCCAGCGAGGGCTCATCCAGCAGCATGATACGCGGGTTAGCCATCAGGCCGCGCCCAATCGCCAGCATCTGCTGTTGCCCGCCGGACAGAGTGCCAGCCTCTTGATTGCGGCGGTCTTTCAGCACAGGAAAGTAGGAAAACACCAGATCGCGGTCATGATCGATCTGTCCTTTATCCGACAGGGTATAAGCCCCAAGGTTCAGGTTCTCGTCGACGGTCAAAAGTGGAAAGACCTCGCGTCCCTCGGGCACATGAACGATGCCTTTTTGCACGACCTTGTGAGGTTCCGATCCCTGTATTTGCTGACCGTCAAATGTGATTGAACCTTTTTCGGGATCCATCACGCCTGAGATTGTTTTCATCAGCGTTGTCTTGCCCGCGCCATTTGCGCCCAGGATTGAAACGACCTGCCCTCGATGCACGTCCAATGACACGCCACGAATGGCCATGATCGGGCCATAAAAGCTTTCAACATTGCGAATGCTAAGGATCGGTTGGTTCATGAAGCTTTGCCCAAATAGGCCTCTACCACAGCAGGATGAGATTGAACTTCGGCTGGGGTTCCAAGGGCAAGCTTCGCTCCGTCGGCCATGGCAAGAACCCGGTCGGATACGCCCGAGACCAGACCCATATCATGCTCTACCATAAGCACGGTAATGCCCATCTGACGCCGGATGTCATCGATCCACCAACGCATATCTGTGGTCTCTTCCACCGATAGGCCCGAGGCGGGTTCATCCAACAGCAGGAGTTTTGGATCGGTGGCCAACGCTCGGGCGACTTCGACCACCTTACGCACGCCATAGGGGAGGCCCGAGATCATCTTGTCACGAAAGGCCTGGAGGTCGAGGAAGTCGATGATCTCTTCAACCTTTTCTCGGTTCTCGATCTCCTGACTGCGAGCTGAGGGCGAGAACAGAATTTCCGAGATCAGATTGGTTTTGCGGTGCCGGTGGCGCCCGACCAGAAGGTTCTGCAAAACGGTCGCATGTTCGAACAGTTCAATGTTCTGGAATGTCCGCGCGACGCCATAGGCCGCGACACCCGAGGGCTTGATACGCAGCAGATCATGCCCGTCAAAGTGGATCGCCCCTGCATAAGGATCATAGAAGCGCGAAATCAGGTTGAAGACCGTTGATTTGCCGGCGCCGTTGGGACCGACGATGGCGAACACCTCACCTTCTTGCACGTTGAAGGACAGATCATCCACAGCAGTCAGACCGCCGAATTTCAGGGTAACGTTTTCAAACTCCAGCAAGCTCATCTCAGACGCTCCGTCTTGAGATAGGACTTTTGTCGTTTGAACATGTCCTTGCGGTAGAAGGGGAACAGTTCGAACCACGTCCGGATTTTTAGCCATCTACCATACAGACCCATCGGTTCGAACAGGATGAAGGCGATCAGGATCATGCCGAAGATGCCGAATTCGAGCCCCGGAATGGCGACCGTATTGCCGCCAAACAGGGCTGCCGCGTATTCCTTTGAAATCGACAGAAACTGCGGCAGGAAACCGATCACAACTGCGCCCAAAAACGCGCCATGGATCGAACCCAGACCTCCGATAACGATCATCATCAGCAATTGGATGGAAATTACGACGCTGAATGTCTCGTTATTGAACGCCCCAGAGAACATACCCATCAATGCGCCTGCTAGTCCGGTGACGGCGCAGGAGAGGGCGAAAGAGATTGTCTTGGTGCGCGCGATATCCACACCCATCGCCTGCGCTGAGATCTCAGAGTCTCGTACGGCGATGAAGCTGCGGCCCAAGGGCGCGCGCAATAGGTTGATATAGCCCAGTGTCACGATAACGGCGACGGCCAGCACCAGCCAGAAAAACGGGGCCGGGGTGGCCCAACGATCGACCAGATATCCGAAGATTTCGACACCACCCAGATATTTACCCGCGACACCTCCGGTGACGGGTTCGGCCAGAACGATGATGTCGTCCATGAGCACAGACAGAGCCAGGGTGAAGATCGCAAGATAGATGCCATGCAGGCGTAGCGCAGGGATGGCGACGGTTGCTCCGACGATGCCGGTCAACAGACCCGCCAGCGGGAAAGCGATGAGGAATGGTACTCCAGCCTCGATCAGGATAACATTGGCATAGCACCCAACGGCCAGAAAGGCGGCATGGCCAAGGCTGGCCTGCCCGGTATGGCCGGTTAGGATCATCAAGCCCAAACCCGCGATGGCCCAGATCAGGACATTAGTCAGTTCCCCAAGATAGAAATCATCCAGCCACCACGGCGCAGCGGCTACGACCGCCAACAGGATCAGATAGAGGCTAAGCTGATAGCCATCCTTCCACGGGCGAATGTCCTGCATATAGTTTGTTTTGAAAACAATCCGCATGCGATCAGACCTTCTTGACCCGTACCTGGCTGAACAGCCCATGCGGTCGAAAGATCAGAACTGCCAGCAACAGCGCATAAGGCGCGATCTGACTGTACCCGGCTGCAATATAGCGGCTGGCAAAGGGCTCGATTACGCCGACGATTAGCCCGCCGGCCAATGCGCCGGGCAGGCTGCCAAACCCGCCGATCACAGCTGCTGCAAATGCCTTGATCCCCAGAAGCCCAGTTGTGGGATCGACCGAGCCTTTGGCCGCGAACAAAATTCCGGCAATCCCGGCGACAACTCCGGCCAATGCCCAGATTAAGCCCTGAACCCGCTTGACCGGTATCCCCATGTAATATGCCGCCAACTGGTTTTGAGACGCACCTTGCATGGCAAGCCCCAGCTTGGTCTTGCTGAAGAACACATAAAGACCCCAGGTCAGTAGGACGGTGACAACAATCACGGCCACGTCCTCCATCCCCAGCACAAGACCACCGAACCGGATCTCCTTACCAGCCAATGGGTTCTGCAGCGTTTGCGGCTCGTGCCCCCAGATCAGACCAGCTGCAAACCTGATCACAAAGCCCAAGGCGATGGTTAGGATCACCACGGCAGTTTGACTTTCGCCAAAGACGCGGCGGATGATCAGCCGATCGATCAGATACCCAAGTGCGCCCATAATCCCCAGTGAAATCGGTAGCGCCAGCCAGAAGGGCAGCCCCATATATTCCGTATTCGTAAGGCCAATGGTGACAAACGCACCCAGCATCATGAAATCGCCCTGCGCAAAATTCACTGCCTCGGTGGCTTTGTAAATCAGTACAAAGCCAAGGGCGATCAGGCCGTAGACACAACCATTCGCCAGCCCGCTAATCAGCAGCTGTGCGTTATCCAATCTCACCCTCCCTAAGCCGGTTAAGTCCGGCGCTTTGTTCTACTATGGAGTGATTATCACCTTCCCGTCACTCTTTTTCAGAGCATCCGCCAGATTTGGCAGCACTTCTCGTAGCGAAAGCCGTGCGGAAACATCTGTGCGCCAGCGCCCATCTGCAAATCGCGCCTGCACTTCGCTGACAACTCGCATTTGATCAGCCGGGGGGGTGTCCATCATCCAGCGGGTCAGCCAGAAGCCCTCGATCCGTTTGCTCATGAAGATCAACTGGCCCATCTGAGTCAACTTCGGCATTTCCGTAGTGAGTTTCCCATAGCAAACCCACCGCGCGCCATTGGGCATCGCGCAGAACACCTGCTCTGACAGTTGGTCGGCAACCGCGTCGAGAAAAACACGAGGTTTCAGATCTGCACTGATCGTGGCAAACCGCGTCGGCGCATCCGTATCGCTGGTCACGACCACCTCTGCCGCACCCAGGCCTTTTAACATCTCGACCGTTTCGGCGCGCCGCACCAGAGCGATCGGTTTCAACCCAAGATCCCGTCCAAGGCTGCACATCAACTTACCAAGCTGGCTGGTGGCGGCAGAGACTACAAAAGCCTCGCCCTCAGCCCGTGCGATATCCACCATCGCCATTGCGGTTAGCGGGTTTACGATCTGCGCCGCCCCGTCTTCATCCGAGATTTCGGGGCGCAAGGGGATACACATCTGGGCCTGCGTCACAACATATTCGGCCCAGGCACCAGAGCCTGCTGCCACAAAGGCCACGCGCTGATCCAGCAGTGCGTCAGCCCCGGTACCGGTGGCAACAACATCTCCGCACCCCTCGAACCCTGCTGCGGCGCCTGTGACCCGCGGCTGACCGTATTCGCCTTTGATGAAATGGATATCCGAAGGATTCACCGAGGCAGTGCGCACTTTGATCAACACTTGTCCCGCCTTTGGGACAGGTACAGGCATTTCAGCCTCCGCTAACCAGTCCGAGGCATTCTCCAGCGTTGGCCCCGTGGCTGTGCCGGAATATCCGTCCTGCGTCTGAACAACGGCAAACATGGTGTCGGGCAGGGTGGTCATCGTTCGATCCTTCTTTGATGCGAGTTCAGCACGAGGCCTTCATCGTCACAATGTAACACACTGACAAAAGGTTTTATTTTTTCAAAACAATCTCAAGAAAGCAATCAAACACGGTGAGCTATGTCAATTGGGTAATGCCGTAATGTGACGCAAATTAAGTCGCATCCCGACCGGGTGAACCAGCCCTCTTAGGGCTGGTTCTGGAATTGATCACTGCTGCGTCATCAGATTGCGCAGATCCTGTATCTTCGCGACAACCAGCTCAGGCGACGCTTTGATCTCGTCGAGGATCTTCATAACCTGTGTTTTGATGTCCTGAGACAAGGCGCTTTCCTGAACCGACGTGACGATTGCGTCATAGTCGAAATTCTGCGCGGTCAGCATGCCGTCCTGAACCCACGAGTTGAACAGTTCCTGCCCCTGACCGGCAAGCGCTGCGACCTGATCGCCAGCTGCTGAGGCTGCATCATTGGCCTGCTCGGTCAAAGATGTAGCAGCGTCGCTGGCCTGTTCCGATACCGAAGATGCAGCTTCCGAGGCCTGATCCGCAATCGAGGACGCAGCCTCGGATGCTTGTTCAGTCGCCGCCTCAACGGCATCAGCAGCGCCCTCTTGTATTGCCGAGGCTGCTTCACCAACCGCCTCTGAGGCATCTTCAGCCGCCGATTGCAACTGCTCGGCAGGGGTTGGTTCAGGTTTTGTGGCGAAATAGTAAGCGCCTCCGCCGATAACGGCGATGGCTACGATAAGTAAAAGACGCGACATTGGATGTCTCCTTCAAATGATGTGTCGCTCAGATGGGGTTAAGGTACGTTAAAGCAAAGGGGAAAACACGTGATTTTGCAGCATATTGCGGGTTTGAGCCACACTGCGCTGATTGACACCGCAGGCAGTGGCAACATCATGCCATCCGTTGCAGGAATCGCAACACAAGCAAAGAAACAGCCTTGAAGGATGAATTGATTTATGGCGGAGAGACAGGGATTCGAACCCTGGGTGGGCTTGCACTCACAACGTTTTCCGAGACCGTGTACTACATCAAAACAGAAGTCCTTGCATTAAGAGACAAGAGCTTTGTGGCGGCAAGATGGGCGGGTTCGGCACAGAAAGCGGGCAGGGGTGTCACAAGAAAGCATTAAAGTGATTTATGGTGAGTGACCTATGTCAGCGGTTGCCGAACGCGCATTGAAGATCCTTAGGGCGGAACCGGAATTTTTTGGAACCACTCCGCGTGACTTTCTAACACCAAATCTTTTTCGCCCGAAACAGTAGGCTAGGAAAGTAAAGCATTCCAGGCGGCACACGTTTTTTGTGTCATTTCAATCAAATGTTCCGCGAAGAACCTCGCGATCAACTTAATGGTGTGTACGGTAACAGTATTCCGCTCCGAGGCTAATCCAGTCAACGAGGTGGTGCCTGCCCGTGAATTCAGACAAAGCTATTATGGCGACCGTTACGCGAGAGTATAGTGTCCAGTGAATCTGGGCCGCGTGCCAACGACCATACAGGTTATTGGGAAATCGATGCCATGACACAGGTCAAAGCTCTCTTAGGTGTTGCGCCCTTTGCTGTTAATGGACCGACAACGGGCAGCAATCTGAACAAAGGCGATAGGAGCTCGGGAAAACGCTCCATGCTTGTTATCTACCTGTATTGACGTTGTTTCGGTGTGAGTACCCAAGAATAGTTTTTTCTTCACAATGGCTTGACGATCTGAAGCCACCTTTGAAACCGCCCCATGTGCCTACGGCGGCGGCATTCCAGATGAAATATCCCTTACGCAAAACCTGTTGTTTGTTGACCTTCCAGCGCGGGAACCGGGCATACAGCCCAAATGAGTCGTAAAGCAAGAATACACGCTTGGGATGGCAGGCATGAAACCGAACAGGGATAGAAAGGCTGTTACGCGACGCGGAGTGATTGCCGCGTTTGCTGCGACAACTCTTTTTCCAGCACCGGCCGTTTGGGCCCAATCGATGACAACCGAGGGGACGCGCCGGAATGTTTCCTCATTCCGCGTTGCTAAATGGCAGGATCACTTTGATACGCTTAAGAATGGTGTGATCCTGTCCGATACACAGTCCAAGGTCCTGCAATATTGGTCAGAAGACGAGCGCGTCTATCGGATGTATCCAACCAGCGTGCCGCTGACGGAAGACCTTACAAGGCTGGGCTACACCACAGTAACTCGCAAGGTTGAGGGGCCATCTTGGCGACCGACACCAGCAATGAATAAGCGCAACCCCGCTTGGCCCGACTATGTGGGCCCGGGTCCGGAGAATCCTCTGGGGACACATGCACTTTATTTGAGCTGGCAATACTACCGGATCCACGGCACCAACGACACACGCAAGATCGGAAGAAGATCCTCCAATGGCTGCATCGGCTTATATAACGATCAGATTGCGGAATTGTTCGAGCTGGCGGCTGTAGGCACGCAGGTAAAACTGATCTGACCATGGTCAAGTCGGCTTTTCTGGACAGGTGCTTAAGCTCGGTAACTTACAACGACGTGAAATAGTAAAATGGATAAACTTACACTCATGATAGGCGGTGTGGCGATCGCAGGTGCCGTCGCAATCGTCTACAATCTAAATCAGCAACCAGCTGGCCATTCGATGACGACACCTGATACGTCGACGCTGGCGTCGGGAGATCCAATCCAAAACGTCAATCTACCGGACCAGCTAAGCGAATTTGCGGCCGTCGGCAAAGTGGCATTCGACGCAAAATGCTCGGCGTGCCATGGCGGGAATGCAACTGGTCTGGAAGGCCTTGCACCACCATTGGTGCATAAAATCTATGAACCAAGCCACCATTCGGACGAGGCATTTTACGTGGCCGTCCAGAATGGTGTTCGGGCACACCATTGGAAGTTCGGTAACATGCCGCCGGTCGATGGTTTGACCCGCGCGGATGTGAAGGGCATCGTGGCGTACATAAGAGAGTTGCAGCAAGAAAACGGGATTTTCTGAAGGTGACGAGTCGAGTGGGCACAGCAATTCGTTACTCCATCCTGTCAATTGCGCTGGCTATTGGCGGGCTACTTGTGACGGCCGATTCTGCTCATGCACATGGCGGTGATTCACAGCATGTGATTGACCAAACCGACTCTGCGGACGTCGAACATGTCAAGCAGGGTCATCCCGGGCATTGTCATGGCGGAGCGATCTGCAACGCTGTTGGACTATTTTTGATGGGTCCAACACTGCCTGGTCCCCAAGGCACGGAACGAAGATACTCGATCCCTCGGGCTCAATACCGGGTTCTTAGTATTATCGCGTTTGACCCACCACCGCCGCGTGTCCTGATCTGACGAGTCGAATTGCGCTCAAGATGGGCGCGTCGAAGCAGACGAAAAGGACAAATAAATGAACTTTCTAAAAATGACTACAGGCGTGGCCCTGGTTTCTCTATTTGCGGCGGCCGCCCTGGCGCATGGTGGCGCAACCGGCATCGTCAAAGAACGCATGGACGGCATGTCCGCGATGAAGGACAGCATGAAGGTCCTTACACCGATGATGCAGGGGAAAACGCCCTACAATGCGCAAACGGTACGAAGCGAAGCCAAGAAAATCGGAAGCCACGCCGGTGAAAGCATGACAAAGCTGTTTCCAGAGGGATCTGATGGCAAACCCTCGGAGGCCAAATCGCAAATCTGGCAGGATTGGGGTTCCTTTACAGAAATAGCCAGACGGTTGGAAATCTACTCAGAAGGCCTTGCGCATTCGGCAGACAACGGGCTGATGGCGTCCAGATCGGGTCATGGTTCCGGCATGATGGGCGGCAAATCCATGATGGGAGGTGGTTCCATGATGGGAGGTGGTTCCATGATGGGCAGCGGGATGATGGCTGGCAGTCCAAACTTAGCACAGCTGTCTGAAATGCCGGCAGACGGTGTGTTTATGATGCTGAGCCAGACATGCTCGGCGTGTCACACGCGATTTCGGTCGGAATAGGAATGCATCATGAAGCCGATAATACGGTTGGGTCTTGCTGCCGCCGTTACGGCGTCAGCAGGGTTTGTTGCTGTGATGGCTTGGCCGATTGGCCAGCCCTTACAAGCTCTCGACATTCAAGGTGACGTTAACCGCGGGGCGTATCTGGCAAGGGCAAGCGGCTGTATCACCTGCCACACAGACTTTGCCAAAGGGGGAGCGCCCTTGGCCGGTGGGGTGGAGTTGGATACCCCGTTCGGCACGCTCTTTTCGCCGAACTTGACCACAGATCCCGATCACGGGATCGGTGATTGGACCATCGAGGAATTTGCCCGCGCTGTGCGTCAGGGTGTGTCGCCAGACGGGCAGCCCTACTACCCGGCCTTTCCTTATCCGTTTTATGCGAATTTCACGGATCAGGACATCGCCGATCTCTGGGCCGCCTGGAAAACGGTTGCACCGGTAGCGGAACCGTCAAAAGAGCAGGAAATGGTGTTCCCCTTCAATCAGAGATGGGGCCTGAAGCTGTGGCGGGCGGCATTTTTGGAACCGCCGCGGACCGATCCCGTGCCGGGCAATGATGATGTATGGAACCGGGGCCGGTTACTCGTTGAAGGTGCCACGCATTGTGCCGCCTGTCACACCGGGAGGAACCTGGCTGGCGCAAGAAATTCGGACACGGAACACTTCAAGGGAAGTGACTCTCTGCCGGGCGGTGACAAGGCACCGGCCATCGACTTTGAGACCCTGCAAATGCGTGGGTGGACAGTTGATGATCTGGCCTACGCGTTGCGCACCGGCGTCATGCCTGATGGCGATGTCTTCGGCGGCGCCATGGGAGAGGTCGTAAACTATGGCACCAGCTTTCTGACAGACGAAGATCGGAAGGCAATGGCGACCTATCTGCTGGATGTACACGACGAGGGATAATCCAGTGCGAGATCAAGTATTCTTTGGAAGGAAGTCCTAATGAAGCTCAATCGCAGGCAATTCGTTGCGGGCACGTCGGCATTGTTCGCGGTGCCGACTATCGGGAGGGCGGCTACCGCCCCCCGAATAATCGAGGCGCGCTCAGGATTGGCGCGTGTTGCCCCCGACAACTATCCGGAGACCGAGATATGGGGATATGATGGCGGTGTTCCGGGCCCTGAAATTCGTGCCCGGCAAGGCGAAACGGTTCGCAGGGCACTCCTGAACTCGCTACCTCAGCCTACAGCAATCCATTGGCACGGATTGCGGGTTCCGAACAATATGGACGGGGTGCCGGGCCTTACGCAGGAGGCTGTACCAACCGGCGGCAAATTTCAGTATGACTTGCCTCTGAAGGACGCGGGGACCTTCTGGTATCACTCTCACAACCAGTCAACGGAACAAGTGGCCAGGGGCCTTTACGGCGCGTTCATCGTCGACGAAACGGACCCGCCGGACACGGACCATGACATCACGATCCTTCTGGATGATTGGCGGTTGGGTAAGGACGCTCAAATAGTAGATGATTTTGGTGCAATGCATGATTGGACCCATGCAGGTCGGATGGGAAACTACGTTCACGCGCGCATATCGCCAATGACCGAAGTTTTGACGAACCAGCGATTGCGAATTCGAATGGTCAACGTGGCAACTGATCGGATCATGTATGTGTCAGTAGGTGGCGCAAACGGGAAACTGGTCGCTTATGATGGCATGCCTGCAAGGCAGCCAGAAGATTTCGAAACACTTGTTTTCGGACCTGCACAGCGAGCAGACTTGATCGTCGACGTCACAGCGGAATCGAACGAAGCCGTTCAAATAACTCTTCACGAACGCGATGAATCATTTGTTATCGCTGAGATCCCGGTTTCGGGAAGCGGTACATCTGCCAGCCGCGGTGAGATTGAAGCTCTGCCACCCAACCCTGTTTCTTTTCTTGAAGATGTTTCTGACGCCTTAAAGGTTCCATTGGTGATGGAAGGCGGGGCGATGGGCGGACTGCGTCAAGGTACTTACAACGGCCAAGTCATGAGCGCTAATCAGTTGGTTCAGGAAGGACAGATCTGGACATTCAACGGAGTCGCAGGGTTACCCGAAGACCCGCTCGCTTCTGTTTCGCGTGGCGACATAGTCCGTATTCAGATGCAGAACGACACTGTCTTTGCGCATGCCATGCACTTGCACGGGACGCACTTTCAGGAAGTTCTGCCGAACGGGAGCCTGGGACCGCTGCGAGATACAATACTGGTTGACCGGATGGAAACGCGGGAGATTGCGTTCGTTGCGGATAACCCGGGGGACTGGCTGTTTCATTGCCACATGCTGTCGCATCAGGCCGCTGGAATGAAGACCTGGCTGAGCGTGGCGTCATGAACAAGAGCGCGGCGAAATGGGTGTCACTAGCTGCTGTGGTGATCATTGTCGCGGTCGCTGGCTGGGGCCTGAGCGGTCGCGCACAAAACGGTGCATCAGCGGATTCGGCACGTGGTGCAGTTTTGTACGCCGAAAACTGCGCGTCATGCCACGGGGCAGATTTGGAGGGTCAACCAGATTGGCAGACACCTGATCCAGATGGCGTCTTGCGAGCTCCCCCGCATGACCGAACAGGGCACACCTGGCATCACGGCGACAAGCTGTTGTTCGATTATACAAAACTTGGCGGGTACCAAACTTTGAAGCAGATGGGTGTCACTGACGTCAAAAGCGGTATGCCAGGTTTCGAGTACACTCTGTCGGATCAGGAAATCTGGGACATCCTCGCCTTCATCAAGGAGAGTTGGCCGGATCGGGAACGCAAGCTGCAAGAGCAGCGCACCGAGGCAGAACAATCGGAAGGAAACTGACGTGAAACGATTTTTTGCAGGCTTAATTGCCATCACTATGTCGATTGGTGCTGCTATGGCGAGTGCTGACGAATTGTCTGACTCCGATGTAAAACGGCTGGCTCTGGAAGCCATAATGGAAAACCCCGAAATCATCATGCAGGCGATTCAATTGCTTCAACAGCGCGAAGATCAGGCAAAAGCCGAAGCCATTGGAAACGTCTTGGAAAATCAGCGTGAATTGCTGGAACAGAATCCGAATGCGCCTGTCATCGGAAACCCGGAAGGTGATGTAACCGTAGTCGAGTTTTTTGACTATAACTGCCCATATTGCAAACGCGCGGCCCCGGTCGTGAAAAACGTAATCGCAGGCGATTCCGATGTCCGAGTTGTTTACCGAGAATGGCCCATACTCGGAGAAGGTTCCGACTTCGCGGCACGCGCCGCGCTTGCCTCACGTAATCAGGGAAAATATGAAGAATTTCATTGGGCGCTTATGGCTCTGAACGGTCGTGCCACTGAGGCCAGTGTCCTGAAAGTTGTTCGGGAACTTGGCCTGGACGAGGATCAATTGCGCGCAGACATGGAGGCGCCGGAAGTCGACGCGCATATTCAGGTGTCCATGGATATGGCCCGGCAGCTTGGCTTCAGTGGCACCCCTTCGTTTGTGATTGGAGATGCGCTTGCCCCGGGTCTGATCGCCGAAGATGAAATGACCCGGCTAATCGAGGCAGTCAGAGACGCAAGATAGAACTAAGGGACGACAGCATTTGCGCTCCTAAACTTCTGTTGCGAAAGTGGCTTCGTATCCCTCGGACTCTGAGCTGCAAGGATATGATCAAGTTGATTGGTGCTTAAGACACGTACCCTGCGGTTTTTCATGTCAAAGTCCAACTGTGCGGAGGAACTTACTGTGTCAATGGCTTTGTCTATAGCTGACTTGCGGTGCCCGCAGCTCATATCCGGGATACTTAGCGTCGTCATGAATGATGAGAAAGAAAGTCAGCCTCATCCCTTGACCTTCCACTTGCTGGAACCCTTATGTTGCCCGTCAGCAGAACATACGTGGTGGCAATATGACTGAAAATTCACATGCGCGGTTCCAGGTTCAGGGTATGAGCTGTGCTTCCTGCGTTGGGCGCGTCGAGCGCGCATTGAAAGATGTGCCAGGGGTAGATGCCGCTTCGGTTAATCTCGCCAGTGAAAGCGTTCAGGTCGATTTCCGCGATCCAGCCGATAAAGCGGCCATTGCTGATGCGTTAAACCGCGCCGGATATCCGGCGCGGACCGCAGAGGTCACGCTGGATATTCAGAACATGTCCTGCGCATCCTGTGTAGGGCGCGTTGAACGAGCCCTGGAAGCCGATGGCGGCGTCTTGTCCTCGTCGGTCAATCTGGCCACTGAAAGTGCAACTGTGCGTTTTGCTGAGGGAGTCACAACACCCGAAGCAATCGCGGCGCTTGCGGCATCTGCCGGCTATCCGGCGAGCCTGCGATCCGCAACGCAGACCGAACCACAAGACCGCAAAGCGGCAGAGATCAGCCATCTGGCGCGGCGAACAAGCTTCGCCGCTTTGCTCGCTTTGCCGGTATTCATTCTCGAAATGGGCTCGCATGTTATTCCGGGCATGCACCACCTGATAGCGAGCACCATCGGCATCCAGAACAGCTATTACCTGCAATTCCTTCTGACCACGATCGTTCTTTTTGGGCCAGGCTTGCAGTTCTACACCAAGGGATTCCCTTCCTTGGTCAGAGGCGCGCCGGACATGAATTCTCTGGTGGCTCTGGGCACTTCGGCGGCCTATGGGTTCTCGCTTATCTCGACCTTTGCGCCGGGTGTTCTTCCGGTCGGAACCGCAAATGTCTACTACGAGGCCGCAGCGGTGATCGTGGTTCTTATATTGCTTGGGCGATTCCTCGAGGCGCGCGCCAAGGGTCGAACTGGTGAAGCGATCCGAAAACTGGTCGGTCTGCAGGCAAAAACAGCGCGAATTGAGCGCGACGGATCGGTTGTCGAGCTACCGATTGAGCAGATTGTTGTAGGTGATATTGTGCACGTTCGACCGGGCGAGAAAATCGCGGTGGATGGTGCCGTAATGACCGGCACGTCATATGTCGATGAAAGCATGATCACCGGAGAGCCGGTTCCCGTCGAAAAAACCGAGGGCGCAACTGTGGTCGGGGGGACCGTAAATGGCGCGGGTGCATTGACGTACCGTGCTGAAAAGATCGGCGCAGACACTATGTTGGCCCAGATCATTCAGATGGTCGAACAAGCACAGGGTGCCAAGCTTCCGATTCAAGGCCTGGTCGACCGCATCACGCTGTGGTTTGTGCCGGTAGTGATCGCAGTGGCCGTTGTGACAGTGCTGGTATGGATGTTGTTCGGACCCGATCCCGCGCTTAGCCTGGCGTTGGTGGCCGGGGTTGCGGTACTGATCATTGCTTGCCCCTGCGCCATGGGGTTGGCCACACCTACTTCCATCATGGTCGGCACTGGCCGCGCTGCCGAGATGGGCGTCCTGTTCCGAAAGGGCGATGCCTTGCAAATGCTGCAGGAAACCACCGTTGTTGCGGTGGACAAGACGGGCACCCTGACCGAAGGGCGTCCGGAGCTGACCGACCTGATTGTGGCCGAAGGAATGACCGAAGACGAGGTTCTGCACCTTGTTGCTGCCGTTGAGGTCACATCCGAACATCCAATCGCCACAGCCATCGTGCGCGCGGCAGAAACCCGTGGTCTGGAGCTTTCCAAGCCAGAAGACTTCACGTCGATCACCGGTTACGGGGTAAGCGCCTCAGTCGAAGGCCATAATATCCTGATCGGGGCCGACCGCCTGATGAGTCGCGAAGGGGTTGAAATGGGCGCGTTGTCTGATCGGGGCGCTGAACTCGCAATCAACGGAAAGACTCCACTTTATGCTGCCGTAGACGGGGCTATCGCGGCCGTAATCGCTGTGGCGGACCCAATCAAAACCACCACGCCGGACGCAATCGAAGCTCTGCACGGGCTGGGCCTGAAAGTAGCGATGATCACCGGTGACAATGCCGCTGCTGCCAAATCCATTGCAGCGCAGCTTGGCATCGATCATGTCGTGGCTGAAGTTCTGCCCGAGGGTAAAGTATCCGCGTTACAGGATTTGCGTTCAAATGGCGGAAAACTGGCCTTTGTGGGTGATGGCATCAATGATGCGCCTGCTTTGGCGGCAGCTGACGTAGGAATTGCGATCGGGACAGGCACTGACATTGCCATCGAAGCGGCTGACGTCGTTCTGATGTCAGGCGACCTGACGGGCGTGGTCAATGCCTTCGATATTAGTCAGCGCACCATGCGTAACATCCGCCAAAACCTGTTCTGGGCGTTCGGCTACAACACACTGCTCATACCGGTTGCGGCAGGGGTGCTTTATCCGTTTGGCGGCCCGCTGCTGTCGCCGGTTTTGGCCGCAGGTGCCATGGCTCTCTCCAGTGTATTTGTCCTGACCAATGCGCTGCGGTTGCGCTGGGTTATGCCGATCAAAGTTGGGCGAGAACAGATCTCGCAAAACACCGAGCAAACGCTGCGTTCAGTGCATGCTGGATAGTATAGGAGAACCGCTGTGAATATCGGAGATGTAGCAGAACGTTCGGGTCTGCCTGCCAAAACCATCCGCTATTACGAGGATATCGGGTTCATCAAACCCAAGCGGAGCCTCAATGGGTATCGCCATTTCGACGAAAAGGAACTGCACAAGCTGGCCTTCATCGGGCGGGCCCGCTCATTGGGCTTTACCATTGAGGATTGTCGTTCGCTACTGGCGCTTTACGAGGACAAAGAACGCGCAAGCGCGGACGTGAAAGAAATTGCAAAACAGAATCTGAAAGAGATCGACGATAAGATTTCCGATCTGAAGGCGATGCATGAAACACTGTCTCATCTGATCGAAGAATGCGCTGGCGATCACCGCCCAGACTGTCCAATTCTAAAAAACTTGGGCCAAGCGTAGTTGACCTTGTTGTTTGATCTGCCTCCAAGTTTGGCAATCTTTTTCTTCAGACGTGGCAATCCGCTCTTCTCTAGTGCGTGCCGCACTATCAAATGTAGTTTTGTTGGCTTCGGGTCAGCACTAGGGACGGCTTCGGCACAAAAAGCGGGTGGGGGGGGTGTCATAGGAAAGCGTCATAGTGATTAAAGTCGAGTAACCTTTGCCGGCAGTTATCGAAGGCGCATTTAGGTCCCTTAGGGCGGAAAGCACTCCTTACCTCAAGTCCGCACAGCGCAAACTAGACGATAGCAAATTCGGTTATCGTAGTGACCGGCAAACTGCATCAAGAGGTCATTGTCCTAACAGCTTGTTAGTAAGACTTTGGTTTGAAATGTCTGCGTCGTGTATCGGCTTGAAGCTCCATCCTAATGCTCGCATTTGATTTCAAAAAAATCAGCGTCATCCAGTAAGAACAGTGGCTAAGCGTTCAACCAACACTCGTTGAACGATTGCAAATCTTGGTGTGTTCGCAATTTCGTCCAGCGCCGCAACCCAGAGCGGAACCTGAATTTCTGGAGTGATGTCGTGAGACTTTCGAAGTCTGGAATCCGCGTCGCCAAAAAAAGTAGGCAAAAACGTTTTGCCGACTCCTGCGGCTGCCATCTGCTGAAGCACCAAAAAACTGTCTGCCCCGCTGATCATTTGGTCAGCACTGACATTCGCTTTTAACCATTTGGCAGGAAGTGAACGGCTTAACGCGCCATCTAGCCTCAACCATTTGCGATTGGGGGAGCCGTCGTCAAAGACTCCGAAAGACAGTGTTCCGGCACGCTGTCCGATCAGACCCTCCCCGAGCTTTATCGATGGGCGCACGGCGATGTCTGCGCTTAACCGGGACAAATCATGGTGACTATTCCCGCTTAGCAAAGTCAGCTTCAGGCCGGGGTAAAGCCGTGCGATCTCATTTAGTATTGAAGGTAGAACAATCTGGCAAAGACTGTCTGTAGATGTAATTCGCACATGGCCCGTAGGGGACTGATTTGCACCGACAATCGCGCGTTCGACCGATAGCACCGCATCTTCGACGCTTTCCATAGCCGACAGAACTGCTCTGGCCTCGGGCAGGGCAGAGTATCCCGAAGGGCTTTTCTGGAAAATCACACAGCTATTGCGCTCTTCGAATGCGGCTACCCTTCGCAACACGGTCGCATGCGTGACGCCCAGTGCCGCTGCCGCTGCATTGAGTGAGCCGTATTTGCTTACGGCGAGCGCGTACCGAATATCATCCCAGTTTGCATTGTTCATAAATTAACAAGTGTCGACCAATAACAAACAATTACAAGAAAAATCGTTCAAGCTAACATTCGGAGCATTAAACAGGGAGACACATCATGAAGAAGAAGTTCTCAGTATTCGCGGCAGGTCTTTTATCATTGGCCGCCATTGGCACAGCCATCGCCCATGAAAGTGAAAATCCGGCTGTGAAAGCTCGTACCTCAATCATGCAACTCTATGCCTTCAATCTTGGTACACTTGGCGGAATGGCTAAGGGAGAGGTCGATTATGATGCCGAGGCCGCAACTCGGGCCGCGAATAATCTTGTTGTACTGACACAAATCGATCAATCCGCGATGTGGCCCCAGGGATCTGACAATGCGTCCGATCCGACCACCCGTGCATTGCCTGCGATCTGGGAGAACTTCCCTGACGTTGGTGCGAAAGGGCAGGCCATGGCAGACGCCGCTGTTGCGATGCAGGCTGCGGCAGGTCAAGATGTTGATGCCCTAAAAGCAGCGATGGGCGATCTGGGCGGAAGCTGTTCGGCATGTCACAAAGCATACAGAGCTCCAAAGAACTGATTGGGCACTGACGGTGCGGCGCTTTCTTTTCTTTGTCGCAATCGTCATTGTGTTGGTCGGGTTGGCCGGTTTGGTGCTGACCCGACCTCAACGAATGGAACAATCACGACTCGACGGTTTGAACCCAGATCTTGCCAGCGGTGAAATCGTGTTCCACGCGGGGGGATGCGCATCCTGTCATTCAGCGCCGGATGCGGTCGGTGAAGACAAGCTCGTGCTCGCTGGTGGTCGCCGGTTTGAGACGGAATTCGGCGCGTTCATTGCCCCCAACATTTCCAGTGACCCGGAAACTGGTATCGGATCCTGGTCTGCCCTGGATCTGGCCAATGCCTTGATCCATGGAACCGGACCCGAAGGGCAGCACTATTTCCCAGCGTTTCCCTATACCTCTTACGCCAACATGTCGGCCGAAGACGTGGTTTCGCTACACGCATTCCTCGGCTCGCTGCCAGCGGCCGCAACCGAAAGTGTTGCACATGACGTAGGTTTTCCTTTCAGCGTTCGGCGCGGACTGGGGGGATGGAAGCTCTTGTTCATGTCATCAGGCTGGGTGGTCGAAGGTGATCTGACCGACCAACAAAAACATGGCAGGTATTTGGTCGAGGCGCTGGGTCATTGCGCTGAATGCCATACCCCGCGAAATGGTTTAGGGGGCCTGAAACGAGACCTTTGGCTGACGGGTGCACCAAATCCAAACGGGAAAGGTCGTATCCCCGGCTTAACCTCAGACCAGCTTGATTGGTCAGAGGCAGACATTGCCGAATACTTAAAATCTGGCTTTACACCAGACTATGACAGTGCGGGTGGTGAGATGGTGGACGTCATCGAGAACACCTCACGGCTGACGGATGAGGACCGTTTGGCGATTGCAGCCTATCTCAAGGCTGTTCCTGTTTCGTCGACCGGGCTTTCATCCGAATAACAGTCGTTTGGCGTCACGCAGCGGCGACCAGATGCTGTCGCCAATAGGATGCCGTAAGACCTATTCCCTTTTCGCCAAACACCTGTTTTACGTTTTGAACATCGGAGCTCACCAATCACCCGAGTTTCTGTTCATGATTGACTGAGGGTCGCGGCCAAATGACACAAAAAATCGCTCTTTGGTCTATCCCGATATCCATTGCGGTACTGGCCCTGAAACTGTTGGCTTGGTGGCTGACAGGCTCGGTGGCTTTGTTGTCAGACGCAATGGAATCAACTGTGAATGTGGTCGCGGCTTTGTTGGCGTATTTCGCAGTGCGGGTTGCCAATAAGCCCCCTGACCAAAACCACCCCTTTGGTCACAAAAAAGCTGAGTATCTTTCAGCTGTGGTTGAGGGCGCACTTATTGTGTTGGCTGCGTTCTTGATCATCAGAGAAACTGTACAGGCGCTCCCGAACCCGCATCTTGAGGATGCGCCGCTGCTTGGAATTGCCGTCAATATCGTAGCAACGGGTGTGAACGGTGCATGGGCCTACCTCTTGCTTAGGACAGGTAGGCGCGAGGGATCGCCCGCCTTGGAAGCGAGCTCCCGCCACATTTTTACGGATGTTATGACTTCTGTTGGTGTCGTCGCTGGACTGATACTAGCGCTTGTCACCGGCTGGTTGATCCTTGACCCGATCCTGGCAATTCTTGTTGCGCTGAACATCTTGTGGGAGGGCTGGAAAGTTATTCGGGCATCCGTCGATGGCCTGATGGATGTGAGCCTGTCGGAACATGACTTGCAGACTGTTTCTAATGCAATCGAAGCAAACCTCGGCGCCGCCTTAGAGTATCACGACCTCAAAGGGCGCAGATCCGCGAATGTCATATTTGTGGAGTTTCACCTTGTTGTGGACGGCACCATGCCAGTCAGTGCCGCGCATGATATATGCAATGACATCGAGGAAGAACTGGATCGTTTGTATCCGGGTTCCGTCTTTGTCATTCACCTCGAACCTGATGACGAGCTGAAAGGCGACGGGGTTAATCCCCACTAAACTGCTCATTTGGTTCTGCAAAAAATCTATTGGTTTGACTGATCTGATTAAGACGTTCGGCTTGAAATTCGTCAGACCTAAGCCCGATGTGGGAAAGTCGGGCCGGTAGTAGCCTGTCTCCAATGTCACGAAGCGTGTCGATCAAAATTGGAGGCGAAAGTGAAAATTCAAAGAAAGCTGGGTCAACTTCTAAGTACCGCGGCGTTGGCTTCGTTGATTGCCGCGACGCCTTATGTACCAACCTTTGATGAAGATGGCCGTCTACATTTTGAACCGTCATATGCCTTTGCCAAAAGCGGCAAAGGGAAAGACGGGGATGATCGTGACGATGACCGGGATGATGATCGTGACGATGACAGGGATGATGATCGCGACGACGATCGGGATGATAACTCGGGGTCGGGTAATAGCGGCCGTGGTGGCGACCGAGATGATGATCGTGATGACGATAGAGACGATGATCGAGACGACGACAGAGATGATGACCGGGACGACAATTCGGGGTCAGGAAAAAGTGGTCGCGACGACGATGACGATAATGACGATGATGACTCCAAACGCTCCAATAAGGGCAGCGGAAAGAAGGATAAGTCTAATTCAGGGGGCAAATCGTCGGGTTCGGCTGGGATAACAAAGGTCGAAACGAACGCCAACGGCATTGAGGTGCGTTACTCGGACGGAACCAAGGAAGAGATCGAAAACGGGCGGTATGAGAGAAAGAATGCTCAGAACCGGACTGTTGAGGAACGCCCCGCGACCGGTGCTGATGTTTCAAGGCTTCGGTCCTTGGCGAATGGTATCTCAATCGACAATGTACGCTCATCTGGGCAAGGCGGCACTGCTGGAAGTCGACCCACGAAAATCGAACGCCAAGGCAACAATATCGAAGTAAATTATGCCAATGGTTGGAAAGAGGAGATCGAGTTTGGGCGTTACGAGTTGAAAGACCCTTACAACCGGACTGTTGTTGAAAGAAACGCAACGGCCTCTGATCGCCGGAGGTTACAGTCGGTCGCCAACTGAGCTGCAATTCCAGTCGATAATCCGTTGGCGGCTTCTTTTTGGTGAGGGGCCGCCACCGTCGTCAAAGAGACCGCAGCTATTCTCCCTTGTTCCAAACATCATGTGCAATGAGCGCGGCCTCTACCCGATTTCGCGCATGAAGCTTGGACAGAACTGCGGTCATGTAGTGCTTCACGGTCTTTTCCTGAAGGTCTAACTCGTCGGCGATTTCACGATTACTCAGTCCTTTGGCCACACGTCTCAGTATTTCTTCCTCACGATGTGTAAGGTCATCTAGAATGCTGCCGTTAACAGACATGCCGGTGTCAGCGTTGATTTGAAGAAGTACCCGCGAGGCCAAGCCAGGAGAAACGAACCCTTCACCTGCGGCGATGCTGCGTAAAGAAGCGGTTAGTTCGCTTGCGGTTACTCCCTTCACAATGTACCCAATCGCACCCGCCTCCAAGGCGTCCGCGACATCGCCGCTGTTCTCTGAGACCGTCAAGATTGCAATGACGGGTGGATTTGCCAATGCCGCGATTTTACGTGTCGCGCTTATCCCGCCACCGGGCATCGAGAGGTCAAGAATAGCTATGTCCGGCTGATGCGTGCCGACCAGCGATACTGCCTCTTCAGCACTGGACCCAGCGGCTAAAACTTCGAAGCCATCTGCTTCATCCAACGTGCGTTGCAAACCATCCCTGAATATCGGGTGATCATCGGCTATTACGACAGATGTAGTCATGATGTGCCTAACTTTCTGGGAAATAGTGTCATAGCTATGGTGGTGCCTTCGCCCGGTCTCGATGCGACGTCGAACCTGCCACCAATACTCTCGACCCGATCTCGCAAGCCCATAAGCCCCTGGCCACCATCGTCTCGCAACGCGGTTTCTTCTGACCTGTCAAATCCTGGTCCGTCGTCTGTGATCTTTACAACTATGCGGTCGTTCTGCGCCTCAGCGATAACAGTGCACTTGGAAGCTGGAGCATATCTAGCGGCATTGGAAAGCGTTTCCTGGAGGAACCGAAAAACGCACAGTTTGTCGGACAATGACAACTCTGGGGCCTGGCTGCCCAGGAATGAAATATCCGGTCGCAACGGGCTGTGTTCGGCGTGATCCTCTACGGCTCTCTTCACAACATCGACGAGTGACAGGCTATCGATATCTGGCGCGGACAGCCCTCGCGAAATTGCACGAATTTCAGCCAGCGATTTTTGCAAAGACTGCTGAATTTCCACTGCCTCTTTAGGCCTTTCCGACTCTTTGGAAAACGCCGCCTCCAGTCTAAGGGCGGCGAGCGACAGGTATTGCGCAGGGCCATCATGTAGCTCAGCTCCAAGATTCTTGAGGAACCGATCTGTTTGCGTGGTATATCTTTCTGACGCCTCGACCACACGCGACCGCAGCAGCGCATTCTGCTCAGCCATCTTCTCACTTTCTTTCAACCGCTGTTTAAGAAGAGACCCCTGTCGTCGAATTGTTTTGTCGCCAATTGCGACAATGGAATACAGAACAATAGTACTTGCCAGAAATGCGGAGCCGACGACCAACCAACTTGTTCGCCTAGCCTTGGCTAAGTCTAACTCAAGCTGGTCAGCTCTTTCGTAGAACTCCGCAACTGCGATGATTTCGCCGGACCAGAGTTCGCGGATGGGGCTGTAAACTTCAAGCAGTGGTATCCCCAATGCCGCCTCGGCGGCGCTCTCGGCATGATCAAGCTCTTCGAAAGAGCCGGAGATATCTCCGCTCCACGCTCGCCTTAAATCATCCGTTGGCTTGAAACGGTTTCCTATGATGTCTGTATCCGAGGCATGCGCAATCACACCGCCTTGCTTCCAGAATTTGTAGGAAACGATACGGTCACGCATTGGTTGGGTCATGAATATCTCATCCAGCGCCAGGCCCGCCTGCTCAGAAAGGCGGTCGCCATGTGCCAATTCCTGGCTGAGCGGGGAAACTACGCTTTCCATATACAGCGCTGCGGAGTTGGCGGAGTTTTGCACGACTGCGTTCTGAATTCGATTAGACACCCAGACCCCAACGATTGCGGTAGCAGTACCCATCACGAAGATACTTGCCGCAAGAAAGACTCGCGACAACGACCAATTGCCAATCGTCAGGTCAGTTACTTTCACTCTCATCGTGAAATCGACTATGAACTACAATCTGTTACCGCACCACAGACCTTGGTCTGAGGTGATCTGGCTAAATCTCAGACCCTGAGTTTCCGCCCAGCGTCCAGTGTCAGATATCATCCATCGTTCCCAGTCTTTGCAGCATCGGGCAGTGAACGTTACCACTATCACAATTGGCGGTAAGCTCACTCAAGGCGAGCTCCAGACGTCTGAGCTCATCAATCTTGCTTCGAACGCTGGCAATATGCGCCTCGGCCAATTCTTTCACTGACCAGCAGTCTTCGGCACTTCCTTCTGACAGCTCTAAAAGCGCCTTTGCGTCTGGGAGAGGAAATCCCAGGTCGCGGCACCTCTTCAAAAATCGAAGTCTTCCCACATCGCTTGCTGAATAGAGGCGACGATTGTTCAGAGCTCGCACAGGTCTTGGTACGATACCTTCGCGTTCGTAGTAGCGGATGGTTTCTATGCCAACCCCGGATTGCCGGGAAGCCTCACCTATCGCAATCATGTGAAGTGCCTCCACTTGATCCTGTAGTTACTACAGGAGTTATACGCTCTGAATACCGGTGCTTCAACACAATCAAATCGAGCATCTCGGGAGCAAAAGATGAAGAAATACGTGAACCTCAGCTACTTGGGATCGGTTTCAGCTCTGGGCGTCGCAACATGCTGTGTTCTTCCAATGGCCATGATGTTGTTAGGCTTGGGCGGCAGTTGGTTGGCAGTATTCGGAAAAATAGCGGCGGCAAGCTACTATGTTCTCGCCGTCTCAACAGCGCTGGTCGCGGTTTCGTGGTTCTTAGCGCATCTAAACGGGACGTTGGCAAATCTGAAATGGTGGCTTGTCGGAAGCACGGCGACTACCGCGTTGGCATGGTTCATCGTGTTCAATGAGGCTCAAATCAATGACTATCTAATCATGCGGATGTGAGACAATGACAAATCAAACTGTGATGCTCGATAGCACTTTGACCTGCCCAAAGTGTGGGCACATTGAAACCGAAAGAATGCCAACTGACTCGTGCCAGTGGTTTTATGAATGCAAATCATGCAAGGCAGTCTTGAAACCGTTAGAAGGCGATTGCTGTGTCTTTTGTTCCTACGCAACTGTACCGTGTCCGCCAATTCAGTTGGGGGATAGCTGCTGTGGATAGGTCTTACTACGGGTCGGATTGATTGACTGCGGACAATACCGAAGGAGTAAAAGATCTAATACTTTTGGCCCGATCCAGCCGTTGGGCAATGGTTCTTGAACGACTGCTCGGCCGAAAATAACAAATTGGAAAGAGGGCGCCGGGCACAGTAGCTTTTTTGGGGCAAGGCAAATGAAAAACTACTTCAATCTGTTTGAAAACGGACCCATCCGATGCTCAACGACAAGTGCACTCGGTCGTGAGTAGGGCATCGAGACTGTATTCAGGAATGTTGCTGGTAGCAAAATAGTGGCGGAGAGACAGGGATTCGAACCCTGGGTGGGCTTGCACCCACAACGGTTTTCGAGACCGCCCCGTTCGACCACTCCGGCACCTCTCCGCGGGGGTCTGTGAGGGGGGGATTTAGTGGTGAACGGGCAGGGGTGCAAGCAGAAAGTTCCGGATTTTGACGATAGTGGGATTTTCCATTGCCAGAGGTAAGAAAACACCTAGGCTGATATGTATGACTTACTTTATACGCCAGTTCGCAATCAGCCTCATCCTTCCAATTTTCTCACTTGGTGTCATGGCCTCGCCATCTCAGGCCGCCAGTCAGGATCAGATTGAGGCGTTTCTGACCACGACAGGGTTTGATGTTGCCTTGGAAAGCATAGCGCAGGCCTCTGCTTCGGCCCCGCAGATGCTGGGTATCGACCCTGACGGCTTCGGATCGGATTGGGCGCGTCTGACCGAAGAGGTGTTTGATACCGCTTTGATGCACGAAACGGCCGTCTCGATCCTTGAACAGACGCTTAGCGAAGAGGCGCTGGTCCACGCGGTCTCGTTTTACGCCTCGGAGTTGGGGCAAAGACTGGTCGTTGCTGAAAACGCCGCTCATATGGATGACGATGATGATGCCAAACAACTGGCCGGGCAAGAAATCGTCTCGAAGTTGATAAAAGAAGGCTCATCTCGTGTTGAAAGCCTGAAGCGCATGAACCGTGCGGTGGACGCCAGCGGAACCTCGCTGCGCGCGCTGCAAGAGATTCAGGTGCGGTTTTTACTGGCCGCAAGTGCGTCTGGCATTATCGACATGCAACTGAGCGGAGATGAACTGCGTACGATGATCCAACGCAATGAAGGTGAGTTGCGTCGATCTCTCCAACTGTCAGCTTTGGCAGGGGCGGCTTACACCTACCAGGATTTCTCGGATGAGGATGTCGACGCCTATGTTGACGCTCTGGAACAGCCTCTGATGCAGGAGGTCTATGAGCTGTTGAATGCGATCCAATATGAAATCATGGCGATGCGGTTCGAAGTATTGGCCGCCCGCATGGCCGAATTGCGCCCGGCGCAGGATATCTGATGCGAGTTTTAGCTACGGCACTCTGTTTGACGATCTGGGCGCTGCCTATGGCCGCAAGCGAGCGTGCTGAAAGACTGATGCATGCGATGCATATTTTGGATTTTATGAAAATTCTTAGTGAAGAAGGTGTGGCGCAAGGGCATGCAATCAACGAGTCGATGCTGGGCAGCTCAGGAGGAGCCTATTTTTTGGCGCAAGTTGAGGATTTGTACGATCCGAGCACGATGCACCAACAACTTTCGCTGTCGGTTGGCGAGATGATGTCCGATGTGCAGCTAGAACAAGCTTCGATCTTTTTTGAAAGCGAACTGGGGCAAAGCATCGTTTCTCTGGAAAACTCGGCGCGCCGGGCCATTGCAGATGACGCGATCGAAGAGATGGCACGCAGCGCTTACGAACAGGCTGATCGCGAGGGCATGTTTTTTCGTCTTGTAGATGAATATGTGCAGGTCAACGACCTGATCGAGAAAAATGTGCAAGGCACCATCAGCGCCGATTATAGTTTTTACCAAGGACTTGCCTCCGGGCAAAGTGCCCTGTTCGACGATGCATCCGTGTTGCAGGAACTGCTATCTCAGCATGAGAACACCAGGGCAGAGACAACTGAATGGATGTACTCGTTCCTTTTATTGGCCTATCAGCCGTTGAACGAGTCTCAGATGCGAGAGAACATCGCCTTTTCCCGCACCGATGCGGGTCGGGCCTTGAATTCCGCCTTGTTCATGGGTTTTGATGAGATGCTAAACGGCATCTCTTACCAGCTTGGGCAATCCGTTGCGCAAGCCATGAAAGCGTCGGATCTCTGAGCCGCAGATTTTCGGATCTCAAAGCTGCGGATTTTTGGTTGACTTTCTTCATGAATGCTTCGATAAGCGCGCATCCCGGCCGGCTTTCCGCGCCGGGTATCGTTATTCTTTGACCTGATGGCATGTGCCAAAGGTCATTCACACAGCCCGAAAAGGGCGCGCTGTTCGAGGTGGCGAAAGCCAGTAACACCCAATCGGGGACCACAGAACGCGGTTAGACAAAGGAAAGACGCATGTTTGCGGTCCTCAAGACTGGCGGCAAGCAGTACAAGGTTCATGCGGGCGATGTGCTCCGTGTTGAAAAGCTGGCTGCCGACGCAGGTGAAAAAGTTCAATTCAACGATGTTCTGATGCTGGGCGGCGACGCACCGGTTGTTGGTGCACCTTTCGTTGAAGGCGCAGGTGTACAGGCCGAAGTGATCGAACAGATCAAAGGTGACAAGGTCATCAAGTTCGTCAAGCGCCGTCGTAAGCACAGCTCGAAGCGTACTGTTGGTCACCGTCAGAAACTGACTCTGGTCAAAATCACCGACATCCTGTCGTCGGGCGCTGACAAGTCGGGCATCAAAGCTGCAACCGGTTCGGCACCGGCTGGCGAAGCTGCTCCGGTAGCGAAAAAGCCTGCCAAGAAAGCTGAAGCCAAAGCAGAGGCACCCGCCGCAGCTGCTGCCGCTGACGATCTGACAGCCCTTAACGGTGTCGGCCCTGCCGCTGCCAAAAAGCTGGTTGAAGCCGGTATCGAAAGCTTTGCCGCTCTGGCCGCCTTGTCGGACGAGCAGATTGCTGCTATCGACACTATCAAAGTGAAACCCGAATGGGTTGAGCAAGCCAAAGAGCTGGCTCAGGGCTAAGGAGAGAGAGAATGGCACATAAGAAAGCTGGCGGTTCCTCCCGTAACGGTCGCGACTCAGCTGGTCGTCGCCTTGGCGTGAAACTGTATGGTGGCCAGGCCGCCATCGCAGGCAACATCATCGTGCGTCAGCGCGGCACCAAGTTCTGGCCGGGCGAAGGCGTAGGCATGGGCAAAGACCATACCATCTTTGCAACTGTCGATGGCGCCGTGAAGTTCCATAAGGGACTTAAAAACCGCACCTTTATTTCGGTCCTGCCAGTGGCGGAGGCCGCAGAGTAAGCCGAAACCCAGAAGGTTTAAGAAAAATTCATGGGGGACCGGCACAAAGTGCCGGTCCCTTTTTCGTTTTAACGCAGTCGTGATCACCAGAACCGATGACAGTCGCAACCACCAGTTTCCTGATTTTTGCCGCTTCGCAGGTTGGCACGCCGGGACCGGCCAATATGGTCCTGCTGGGAACAGGTGCGCGTTTTGGCTTTCGGTCGGCACTGCCCTTTGTGGGCGGGGTCATTCTGGGTAAACAGCTGATCATCTGGCCGGTTGGTTTTGGCCTGATGCAAGTGGCCGATCAGGCGCCGTTGGTGTTCGAGACACTCAAATATGCTTCTGCTGCATATATTTGCTGGCTCGCGTGGAAAATTGCCAATCTGCGGCTTTCCCGAGGTCAATCGGATAAGCAAGTGCCCGGTTTTCTGGCGGGGTTAATAGTGCATCCTCTTAACCCTAAGGCTTGGGCAATGATTATCGCAGGCTTCACCGGGTTTGTGGCAACAGGAACACCCAGTTTTGAGGCAACCCTTACGATCGCTCTCTGTTTGTTAATCTGCCAGATCGTATTGCACCCGATCTGGACATTTGCAGGAGATCGGATCGCCCATGCGGTTGAAGGTCGGCCTGCGGAAAAATATCTGATGTGGACGTTAGCCAGTTTGACAGTTGCGTCCGTACTTTTTGTGTTGTTCGGAGGAGGAACGCACTCATGAAAATTGAGGCAATAATAAATCAGCCGGTCATTGAAACCGAGCGGTTCGACCTTCGCCCTCTGCGTCGGTCGGATTTGGGTCTCATTGAGCACTATGCAGGCGATGAGCGTGTGGCGCGCATGACGACATCGATCCCGCATCCATTGCCGCCCGGCTCGATTGAGGCGTTTGTGATGCGCGCGATGGCCGAAGACCGGGACGAGGATGTCTGGGCAATGGATGCCACAAAGGATGGTGGCCCGGAGCTGATCGGACTGATTTCATTGACCCGGCTGGATCGCAACCAGTCCGAGGTCGGCTATTGGGTCGCCCCGGTGTATTGGAACACCGGCATTGCATCGCTGGCCGTTGAAACGCTGGTCAACGCCAATCCGCTGGAAAACGCGACCATGTTCGCCAGCGTGTTCCAGGACAACCCGGCCTCGGCCCGGGTTCTGACCCATTGCGGGTTCCAGTATCTTGGCGATGCGGAAACCTATTCGGTGGCGCGCGATGCGAATGTGCCCACCTGGACCTATACAAAGAAACTCTGACTTGTGGCCGATGGGGCCTTTGCAGTAGGGGACAGCTATGAAATTTCTCGATCTTGCAAAGGTCTACATCCGGTCCGGGGCCGGAGGTGGCGGCTGCGTCAGCTTTAGACGTGAAAAGTACATCGAATACGGCGGACCCGATGGTGGGGACGGCGGTAAGGGTGGGTCTGTTTGGGCCGAGGTTGTGGACGGGCTGAACACCCTGATCGACTTTCGCTATCAACAGCATTTTTTCGCCAAGAACGGCCAACCCGGTCGCGGTCAGCAGCGTACGGGTAAGGATGGTGACGACATCATCCTGCGCGTTCCCGTCGGAACCGAGATTCTGGACGAAGACGAAGAGACCGTGATTTGTGACCTGACCGAGGTTGGTCAGAGGTTTTTGCTGGCAAAAGGCGGCAACGGCGGCTTTGGCAACCTGCATTTCAAATCCGCGACCAATCAGGCCCCGCGCCGCGCCAATCCGGGGCAGGCGGGGATCGACCGCACCATCTGGCTGCGGCTGAAGCTAATTGCGGATGTGGGTCTTTTGGGCATGCCCAACGCCGGGAAATCAACTTTCTTGGCTGCCACATCCAATGCACGGCCCAAAATCGCCGACTATCCCTTTACTACGCTGCACCCCAATCTGGGCGTTGTCGGTGTCGATAATGTAGAGTTCGTCGTTGCCGACATCCCCGGACTGATCGAAGGCGCGCATGAAGGGCGTGGAATCGGTGACCGGTTTCTGGGCCACGTGGAACGCTGCGCTGTGCTTTTGCATCTGATCGACGGCACCTCGGAAACTGTGGTCGAAGACTATCGCACAATCATCACCGAGCTTGAGGCTTATGGCGGAGAGCTGGCGGATAAGCCACGTATCACCGTTTTGAACAAGATCGACGCTCTGGACGATGAGGAACGCGAACTGATCAAGGCCGAACTGGAAGAAGCCGTTCGCGGCCCGGTCATGACCATGTCAGGCGTTGCGCATTTGGGCGTGACCGAGGTGCTGCGGTCCTTGCGGGCTCAGATCGATGAAAACCGCCTGCGCCAGAAACCCGCCGAGGAGGCCACGCCTTGGCAACCCTGACCCATGCCCGCCGCCTGGTGGTCAAGATCGGATCGGCCTTGTTGGTCGACCGGGATACGGGATTGCTCAGGTCGGATTGGCTGAAATCGCTGGCGCAGGACGTGGCTTGGCTGAAAGGGCAGGGGACAGATGTTGTTCTGGTCTCGTCCGGGTCAATCGCGTTGGGTCGAGGTGTACTTGGCCTGCCGATGCAGAATCTGCCGCTGGAACAGTCACAGGCCGCTGCGGCGGTTGGACAAATCCGGCTTGCCCGTGCGTATGAAGAAGCGTTGACGCCGCATGAGATCAAAACCGCTCAGGTGCTGGTCACGTTGGAAGACAGCGCGGATCGGCGGCGTTATCTGAATTCCCGTGCAACGCTGGAAACGCTGCTGAGCCTGGGTGTTGTTCCGATTGTCAACGAAAACGATACAGTCGCCACGGATGAGATCCGGTATGGCGACAATGACCGGCTGGCAGCGCAAATCGCCGTGACCATCGGCGCGGATCAGTTGATCCTGCTTTCAGATGTCGACGGGTTCTATTCGGGCAATCCCAACGAGGACACGACAGCCACCCGATATGACGTGATCAAACAGATCACGCCCGAGATCGAGGCCATGGCAGGTGACGCGGGATCGGGGCTGTCAAAGGGCGGCATGAAGACCAAGCTGTTGGCTGCCAAGATGGCAACCGCAGCTGGCTGCGATATGGCGATAACTGAAGGATCACCCCTGAACCCGCTGAAAACGCTTGAAAATGGAGCGAGCTGCACTTGGTTCACGGCCACGCTCGATCCGCATGCAGCCCGGAAACGCTGGATTTCGGCGATGAAACCGCGCGGAGAGATCGTGATCGATGACGGCGCGGCAAGGGCGCTTTCCAATGGCAAAAGCCTGTTGCCCGCTGGCATTGTCGAGGTCACGGGTGATTTTGGTCGCGGCGATCCCGTCGCTGTTCTGGATGCGCAGGCGCGGAGGCTGGCACAGGGGCTAAGTCGCTATACCGCGCAAGAGGCGGATGCGATCAAAGGACGTAAATCGTCTGAAATCGAGGCGACGCTAGGCTATCCAGGCCGCGCGGCCCTGATCCACCGGGACGATCTGGCGCTGTAAGGGCGTGATTTGATAAACTGAGACCGAAAGGCGCTTGAGATGAAGGATTTCGACAACATTCCCGCAATGATGGCCGACCTTGGTGCGCGCGCCAAAGCAGCCTCGCAAGAGCTTGCTTTTGCCACCGCAGAACGCAAGCACGCTGCGCTGATCACAGCCGCAGACGCCGTTTGGCACAAACGTGCCGACATTATCGAAGCGAACAAGAAGGATTTGGAGTTCGGGCGAGAAAAGGGTTTGAGCCCCGCGATGATGGACCGCCTGATGCTGGATGAAGCACGCGTTCAGGGCATGGTTGACGGACTGCGCACCGTCGCCGATCAGACCGATCCTGTGGGTGAGGTGTTGGCCGAATGGGACATGGCCTCGGGCCTCAACATTCAGCGTGTGCGCACGCCATTGGGTGTGATCGGCGTGATCTACGAAAGCCGTCCCAACGTGACGGCGGATGCGGGTGCATTGTGCCTGAAATCCGGGAACGCCGTGATCTTGCGAGGCGGGTCTGAGAGCTTTCATTCGTCAACCGCGATCCACGCCTGTCTGGTTGAGGGGCTAGCAGCTGCTAGCTTGCCCGAAGACGCCATTCAACTGGTGCCGACTCGCGACCGGGCTGCGGTGCAAGAGCTTTTGACCATGACTGATTATGTCGACGTCATCGTTCCTCGAGGTGGCAAAGGATTGGTGGGTCTTGTGCAACGCGAGGCGCGCGTGCCCGTCTTTGCGCATCTCGAAGGCATCGTTCATATTTATGTTGATAAAGCCGCCGATCCCCAGAAGACGCTGGATGTTGTGTTGAATGCCAAAACTCGGCGCACCGGTATCTGTGGCGCGGCAGAATGCTTGCTGATCCATCAAGACGTTGCAGAAACACTGGGCCGTGATCTAATCGCTGCTCTTCAAGCTGCGGGTGTTGAAGTGCATGCCGAAGGCGTTTTGGCCAATGAGAACACCATTCCTGCGTCGGATGATGACTGGGGCAAAGAGTACCTAGATAGTATCATCGCTGCACGGCCCGTCGCAGATATCGACGCCGCGATTGCGCATATCCGGCAGTTTGGCTCAAGCCACACCGATTGTATCATTACCGAGGATTCCGTGGCCGCCGAGCACTTTTTCGAACGGCTTGACAGCGCAATCCTGATGCATAACGCCTCGACCCAATTCGCGGATGGCGGTGAGTTTGGCATGGGTGCTGAGATTGGTATCGCCACCGGCAAGATGCACGCGCGCGGTCCTGTCGGTGCCGCTCAGTTGACCAGTTTTAAGTATCTGGTGCGCGGAAACGGGACCACTCGGCACTAAAACCGCAGTGTCACCCGGGTTGCGGTCGTTTCTGCCGTGATCCTGCGCCCCATCGTCGAGGCCGTGTCCGGCAGCAGGGCAAATTGAACGTGCGCCGGGCTTAGTTTTTCGGTAAATCGCCCCGAGCCAATCCCTTTCCACAGTCCCGTATTGAGGTTCAGCTTGTCAGCAACGCCAGTCACCGTCCATGCGTCGCCCTGAGTTTCGATTTCCACTTCGCCGCCGAAGGGCATCGCATTTTCACAGCACATCACAGCCAGAAACGCGAGTTTAACCTGATTGCGCGGGACAGGTTCGGTCAGGTTCCAACTGATCCGCAGGCGCCCGGCCTTTTCCACATCTTTAAGAAGCTCGACCACTTCGGTGCGACCCAACGGCTGATCGCTTGCTGATCCAAAGGCAACGCGGAAAAACCGGATGCGGGCGCCTGCACTGCCAACGCTGCCTGAAATCAGCTCCATTTCAGGGCCTTGGACTGCGCCAACCATCTCCAACAGCTCAAGCCCGTTGGTAATTGCCCCAATGGGGCTGATCAGATCATGACAGATCCGAGAGCCGATCAATTCGGCCAGGTTGACGTCTGACGCGCCCATGCGTACCTCCTGCTGCATCTGCCTTGGACCCGGAGGCCCGATATGACAGATCTGAATGCCATTCTCGCACCGGGCATGTTTGTCCGCCACCCCGATTTCCCCGATTGGGGCGTTGGACAGGTGCAGTCCAACATCGGAGGCAAGATCACCGTTAACTTTCGCGAGCAGGGGAAAGTGGTGATCGACGGGACACGCATAGCCCTGATGCCGGTCTTTGATCCGTGAAACTGGTTTAGGAAAGGTTAACAACTCGGGCAAAACGCGGGCGAGTTGCCTTTGGCCGAGCAATCGCGTTATCAGCGCGCAACCGCGATCGATGGAATTTTCTTGATGCCAGACGAAGGCCCCTCATTCACTGTCAAATTGGCCAATACCGAGGTTGAACTGCGGGCGGCCCAACGTCTGCGCTATGACGTGTTTGTTCAGGAATTGGGCGGTGGCGGCGAGATGGTGGATCATGAGGCGGGGCTCGAGAAGGATCGGTTCGATCCATACTTCGATCATATGCTCGCCATCGACGATTCATCTGGAGAGGTGATCGGCGTCTATCGACTGCTTCCTGGTGAGCGAGCTGCCGAACTGGGGCAATTCTACTCCGAGGATGAATACGATCTCACCGTTCTGAAACAAAGCGGGCGCAAGCTGTTGGAGCTTGGACGCTCGTGCGTGCATCCGGATTATCGTGGTGGCACGGCGATGTATCATCTGTGGAATGGTCTGGCTGCATACGTCACTGAGCGTGGTATTGAGATCTTGTTCGGGGTCGCGAGTTTCCACGGAACCGACGTGAGCAAATTGGCGCAGCCGCTGTCGATGCTGCATCACAACCATCTTGCCCCGCTGGATTTGCGGGTTCGGGCCCAGCCAGAGGTATTTCAATCAATGGACCTTTTGGCACCCAACGCGCTGGATCGGCGCGCGGCGATGGTTCAAGTGCCGTCTCTCATCAAGGCCTACCTTCGCCTCGGTGGATTCGTGGGCGAGGGGGCATTTATCGATCATGCCTTCAACACAACCGATGTGTGTCTGATCCTTGACACAGCCCGCATGAATGAGCGTCAGCGGCGTATTTATGGTGGAGCATAACCCTGTGAGCGACCCATCGTGGCAGAGTGAAGACGCGCCTGATCCAATTGAGCTTGGTTTCATAGGTTGGGTCCTGGTGATACTTCGCGGTTTGCCGCTGGCCCTTTTGGTTTTTGGGGGGCTGTTCGTCTTATTGGCCATACGTCTCATCGAACGACCGCTTTATGGCGTTCAACGGCCGGTGACACCGTTCATTTCTCAGTTCGTTTGTCGCAATGCATTTCGAATTCTCGGGATCAGATTTCGCACCTCTGGCGCGCTCATGCAGGAACGCGGCGCTGTGGTTGCAAACCATACGTCGTGGCTGGATATCTTTGCGCTGAATGCCCGTAAGCGCGTGTATTTCGTATCGAAAGCCGAAGTTGCAAAATGGCCCGGCATCGGCTGGCTGGCACGCGCGACGGGTACGGTCTTTATCGAACGTGATCGCAAGAAAGCCCGCGAGCAGACCCGGATTTTCGAGGAACGTCTGAAAGCCGGGCACAAGCTGTTGTTCTTTCCAGAAGGCACTTCGACCGACGGACAGCGAATTTTACCCTTTAAAACAACACTCTTTGCCGCGTTCTTCACTGAAGAGCTGCGGGAATTCATGTATGTTCAACCGGTTTCGGTCATCTTTCACGCTCCCCAAGGTCAGCCCGATAGGTTTTATGGCTGGTGGGGCGACATGGATTTCGGTCCGCATTTGCTTAAGACTTTGGGGGCACGTCGACAAGGCACCGTGGAATTGATCTACCACGCGCCAGCTAAGGTTAGCGACTTTGAAAACCGCAAAGCTCTGGCAGCCCATTGCGAAGACGCGGTACGTGATGCGCATTCACTGGCGCGGCTTGAAAAATAGGGGCATTTGGCCCTTGCACTGATGCTAAACCTGCCGTATACGCGCGCCATTCAAACCCGCAGGCGGGGTTTGGGCTTTTTGAGGGAGACATCCTCATCTGGCCCGCCGGTTGGAGCATCCGCTTCTTTCACCCCCGCCGAGGCGTAAACCGGAAAAGGAAAGTAAAGCATGGCTCTTCCCGAGTTCACCATGCGTCAGCTGCTGGAAGCTGGCGTTCACTTTGGTCACCAGACACAGCGTTGGAATCCCCGCATGGGCCCGTTCATCTACGGCTCGCGCAATGGCATCCACATCATGGACCTGACTCAGACCGTTCCGATGCTGGATCAGGCTCTGCAGGCTGTCCGTGACACCGTCGCAAAAGGTGGCCGCGTTCTGTTCGTAGGCACCAAGCGTCAGGCAGCTCAGCCGATCGCAGATGCCGCTGAAAAATCGGCTCAGTACTACATGAACCACCGCTGGCTGGGCGGCACGCTGACCAACTGGAAAACCGTTTCCCAGTCGATCAACCGTCTGAACCAGATCGACGAAGCCATGGAGTCGGGTGCCGAAGGCCTGACCAAGAAAGAGCGTCTGGGCATGGAACGTGACCAGGCCAAGCTGCAGGCTTCACTGGGCGGTATCCGCGAGATGGGTGGCGTTCCGGATCTACTGTTCGTCATCGACGTCAAGAAAGAAGCACTGGCTATCGCCGAAGCCAACAAGCTGGGTATCCCGGTTGTGGCTGTTGTCGACACCAACTGCTCGCCCGATGGCGTTGACTACATCATCCCCGGCAACGACGACGCAGCGCGCGCAATCGCTCTGTATTGCGATCTGGCCGCACGTGCCGCTCTGGACGGCATGACCGCTCAGATGGGTGCTGCTGGCGTTGACCTGGGTGCGTTCGAAGAGGCGCCGGTTGAAGAAGTGGTTGCCGAAGAAGCACCCGCTGAAGAAGCCGCACCGGAAGCCAAAGCCGAAGCGTAAGCTGCCCGTCACGTAAATGACATATGGGGCAGGGTAGACCTGCCCCAATTCCGTTTGAATTGAGGAGAGCCAAAAGATGGCAATCACAGCAGCAATGGTAAAAGAACTGCGCGACTCGACCGGCGCAGGCATGATGGACGCAAAAAAAGCGCTGACCGAAACCGACGGCAACATGGACGAAGCCGTTGACTGGCTGCGCACCAAAGGCCTGGCCAAGGCGGCCAAGAAATCGGGCCGTACTGCAGCTGAAGGTCTGGTTGCTGTTCACGTCAACGGCGGCAACGGTGTTGCAGTCGAAGTGAACTCGGAAACCGACTTCGTTGCGAAAAACAGCGAATTCCAAGAGATGGTCGGCAAGATCACCTACGCAGCCGAAGGTGTTGATGACGTCGACGCGCTGCTGGCTGCCGATCTGGGCGGCAAGTCTGTTGCAGATACTCTGACCGACAAGATCGCCACCATTGGTGAAAACATGTCGGTCCGCCGCATGTCGAAACTGTCGGGCGATACTGTCGTTTCCTACGTTCACAACGCGGCGACAACCGGCATGGGCAAAATCGGCGTTCTGGTCGCTCTGTCCGGCGGTGATGAAGGCTTCGGCAAGCAGGTTGCAATGCACATTGCAGCTGTGAACCCAGCGGCCCTGTCCGAGGCGGACATGGACCCGGAAGTTGTCGAGAAAGAGAAGCAGGTCCAGATGGACATCGCCCGCGAATCCGGCAAGCCCGAGCAGGTGATCGAAAAGATGATCGTCGGTCGCATGAAGAAATTCGTCGCCGAAGCGACCCTGCTGAACCAGGACTTCGTTGTGAATCCTGATCTGACCGTCGAAGCGGCTGCCAAAGAAGCAGGTGCTACCATCACCGGTTTTGTCCGCATGGAAGTAGGCGAGGGCATCGTGGTCGAAAAAGAAGACTTCGCTGCCGAAGTTGCAAAGGCAGCCCAAGGCTAAAATCTTTTGCAGCTTCGGTTAGAGGCTGCAACAAATACCGAGCCCGGTTGCATAGCGCAGCCGGGTTCTTTTCATGTCAAAAGCCTGTGAACCGATGCTTGCGAAGATTGGTGAATTGAGGGGCCCTGCATGATGGGGATGGAAGGGCCCCTCAATAATCCCGACAAAGAGACGTGGACGAATAGACGCCTCGGTGTCAGAGCGATCAGAGAGCTTTGGTATTACAAAGATCCGATCAAAACGTTCCCTGGCTAAAGCCACCACTCACGGAACAATATCAATTTGCAATTTTATCGGGAGATTCGGAAAGTCATGTATTCCTTACCCTAGGTCAATTTGATGCTAATTAGCATCAAAATAGGGTCATGCTTCCATCACAAACATCTGATTCTGCAACGCGGCCTTCAATACGGCCTGAGCAGTTGTTTCAACCGAAAGCGCCTCACGCGCGAGTCTCAGGTGTTTTTCCACCGTTGCCGAAGTCAAACCCATCAATAGCGCGATGTCCTGCGTGGTCTTTCCGTCGCCGACCCATTGCAAAGCTTCGCGCTGGCGTTTGGTCAGCGCGCGGTTCGGGGCATGATATGGCAAGGTCAGGATTTTGAGATGGGCAACATTATTCATCAGAAGGATGTCGTCGCCGTGCTCGTTCCAAACCTCGTCCATCTCCTCCTGGCTGTGATTACGTGCCGCAAGCGAAATCGCCCCTTTGGAACGCATCGATACCGAGTTGAAGCTGACCGTATAACCTACTGTAATATCACGCGACTTATTGAACTCAAAAACCCGAAGCTCTTCGTTCGACATGACCCCGCTGGACATCATGTCCTGTATCATGCTCCAACTTGCAGCGCCTTCGTTGTTCAGGGCCCATTTCAGCATCGGGGCATGAAAATACAGACCGGATTGAAGGAACCCTTCCAAGTAATCCGAGCAGTGATTGGTCAGGATTACAAAATCTTCTGGATCGCCGAGCGAAGTCGCCGTTCGGTATTGCGTATACCCATACAACAACCGGTCGAAGCCATACTTTTCCATCTGGCGGCAATGTGCATCCCAAAGCTCTTCCAGAGTTTTCGTGTAGCTCAGAAAATTCAGATACTCTTTGAGGGTCATCCTGTGTCCCTCTCAGCCAGATGCGCGGCAATCGCGTTCAGTGCAAGAACATAGCTTTGCGCGCCAAAACCACAGATCTGTCCAATCGCGACTGGTGCGATATGCGATTTGTGACGAAACGCCTCGCGCGCGTGGATGTTAGATAAATGAACTTCAACCACGGGTACTTCGGCCGAAGATATCGCATCCATCAGCGCAATCGATGTATGCGTGAATGCGCCTGCATTCAGTACTATGCCATCCTGAACGCCGCGTGCCGCGTGGATCGCATCAATCAGCGCGCCTTCGTGATTGGATTGGAGATGGGTTATGTTTTGACCCAGCGTTTTACCATGCGCAACGCACAGGTCCTCGATCATCTGCAACGTCGTTGCGCCGTAGACCTCGGGTTGCCGTGTACCAAGCAAATTCAGGTTCGGACCATTCAGAACCAGGATATTGTGCATATTCAAACTGTCCCCATCTTCCTTTTTTCATAAACATGAATTTAAAGGTCGTCCAGCGACCTTCGCTCTTATGGGTAGAGCTTCATTGACGCATGCAGGTTGCTGGATCGGCTCAATCCAATCCTCTATTCAATTATCTTCCATCGTGACCACAACTTTACCGAGAGCCTCGCGCCTTTCGAGCATGCCAATTGCCTCTGCCACCTGGGTTAGCGGAAATCGTGCACTGATACGGGGTGAAATCTTTCCCGAACCATATAGGCGGAACAACTCGGCCAGGTTTTGTGCATGCCCCTTCGGGTCGCGAAATACGGACGCGCCCCAGAACACCCCGACGATCTGACAGCCCTTGAGCAAAGTCAGGTTCAGCGGAATGCTGGGGATGCCGGCAGGAAAGCCAACAACCAGATAACGCCCACCCCATGCCATACTTCGCAAGGCGGGCTCAGCGTAGTCTCCGCCGACCGCGTCGTAGACCACATCCACACCTTCGCCCCGGGCCAGTGCCTTTATCTCGGCGGACAGGGCCTTTTGCGCTTCGCGGTCCAAATCGCGAGGATAGATCAGCGTCTGGTCTGCGCCAACATCTCTGCAAAACAATGCTTTGTCTTCAGACGAGACCGCCGCGATCACATGTGCCCCCATCGCTTTGGCTAGCTCGATCGCCGCAGACCCAACGCCACCGGCGGCCCCCAGAACAAGTACTTTTTCGCCGGGCTTAAGTAGCGCACGGTCCTTGAGGGCGTGGTATGAAGTGCCGTAGGTGAAGACAAAGCTAGCCGCATCTTCAAACGGCATCACGTCGGGTATCTTGACGGCAGTCGCTGGTTTAAGCTTCAGATGCGTGGCGAACCCTCCGTGCCCTGTCAGCGCCAGAACCCGATCACCAGGCGCGAAGTCTGTGACGCCTTCTCCAACCGAGACAACTTCTCCGGCGATTTCACCACCTGGCGCAAAGGGGCGGGGTGGTTTTATCTGATAGAGGTCCCGGATCATCAGCGTATCAGGGAAGTTCACCCCGGCGGCGCGGATACGCAATACAATTTCATCTGACTCAGGGGTTGGATCGGGCAGGGTGGTCAGTTCCAAACTCTCGGGGCCGCCTGGTGTGACGCTGAGTAATGCCTGCATGTTTTTCAATTGCCTCTTGCTTCACCTGTTTTGAAATCGTTGGATTGTCAGGACGTATTGTCAAGAAGACCTCACGACAGAATCCCAGATCGCCTGAATGGAGTACACATGACGCCCGAGACTTTGTTTTCGCTCAGTGGAAAGACGGCACTGGTAACGGGGGGTGCCACCGGTATCGGTCGAATGGCGGCCGAGGCGTTGGTACGTGCCGGGGCGCATGTGCTGATCGCTTCTCGCAAAGGCGAGGCATGCGAGGAGGTTGCAACAGAGTTGAACGCTCTGGACGCGCCAGGTTCGGCAGAAGGGTTTGCTGGCGACATCAGCAGTGAGGCGGGTGTAGATGCGTTGGTGGATGAAATCAAAAATCGCACTCAAGCGATTGATATATTAATGAATAATGCAGGTGTGTCTTGGGGCGCGCCGATGGGGCAGTTCCCTCATTTCGCTTGGGACAAAGTCATGTCGGTTAATGTCGCAGGCGTATTTGATCTGACCCAAAAATTGCTGCCACTTCTGATGAAATCCGCAACCGACGAGGATCCTGCGCGGGTCGTCAATGTAGGTTCGGTTATGGGTGAGGTCCCGATGGGTGACGGGGCCTACAGCTATTCCGCGTCCAAAGCGGCGGTTATTCACCTGTCCAAAATCATGGCTAAAGAATTGGCACCCTACAGAGTAACGGTGAATGCGCTGGCCCCGGGACCATTCGTATCGCGCATGACGGCCTTTGCCACCGAAGACGAAACCAAGCGCGCGCGCGTCGGCAAAGGTGTTCCACTGGGCCGGGTTGGCCAGGCCGAGGATATCGCTGGTTGCATGTTGTTTCTATGCGGTCGCGGAGGCAGCTATGTCACTGGCGCGGTCATCCCTGTCTCCGGCGGGATAAATGTGCAGACCGGTGGCAATATCTTTGCCGATGCCCTTTAGCCGTGGGTTCATACGCAGGCTGAATATATGACACACACTGAAAACACTTTGGATATCAAGTCCGTCGACGCTTATCTAAATACGCATCTTGTTGGGTATCATGGCCCTCTTGAGGCTACAAAATTCACCGTGGGTCAATCGAACCCAACCTATCTGCTGCGTACGCCGGCCAAATCCTATGTTCTGAGACGCAAGCCGCCGGGCATATTGCTGAAATCCGCACATGCAGTGGATCGGGAATTTCGCGTACAAGCGGCGCTGGCTGGAAGCAAAGTGCCCGTCCCGCAAGTACATCTGCTTTGTGAAGATGACAGCGTCATAGGCTCGGCCTTTTACGTGATGGGGCATCTGAAAGGACGCACATTTGTCGACCCTGTCATGAAAGGCGAAAACAATGCGACGCGCACGGGTGTGCTGAAAGAGATTAACCGCGTACTGGCCGAACTGCACATGGTCGATATCGATGCGGTGGGTCTTTCGGATTTCGGACCTCCAGGCAACTATTTCGAGCGGCAAATTGCTCGCTGGACCAAACAATATCGCGCCTCTGAGACCGAAAAAATCGCAGAGATGGATCAGCTGATCGCCGATCTTGAGCGCCAGATCCCCGAGGATGACAATCAAAGAACACTGGTTCATGGGGACTACCGAATCGACAATCTGATGTTCGAGGCGCATGGCACCGCCTGCATCGGAGTGCTGGATTGGGAGCTATCGACCATCGGTCACCCATATGCGGACCTGGCAGCCGTCATCATGCAATGGCAGCTGCCCCCGGGCAAGGAGGGTCGGGGGTTGGCTGGCGTAGATCGGTTAAGCCTTGGGCTACCGTCAGATCAGGACTTCATCGCCGAGTATTGCGCGCGCCGCGGCCTAACGGGGATTGAGAATTTTGGCTTCTACCTTGCTTTCAACTTCTTTCGGATGGCCGGCATTCTGCAAGGTGTCTACAAGCGGGCCTTGGATGGAAACGCGTCAGACCCGGCACGCGCTAAGGCTTTCGGTGCCTATGTGCCGGTCTTCGCCCAACACGGATTATCTGCGCTGCAAAAAACGTAGGCAGTATTCTCGGCGCCCTTCAACAAATCCAGCAAAAATCAGCAGAATTCGCTGTTGCCTCGGATCTCACGAAGGCAAGATCGGCCTGATTAAGATGGAGTTGCCTCATGGGATTTGATCCGACCGCGCAGACCGACATCCACAATTGGATGCACCGATATGTGGAGCAGAGGAAATACGCAGGCAGCGCCCTTCTGATCCACCAGAACGGGCAAGAGGCATTCTTTCACGCATGTGGCCGCCGCTGCATTGAAACCGACCTCGCGTTCCAGCGCGACAGCCTGGTTCGGATCTATTCGATGACTAAGCCTGTGACGTCCGTTGCTTTGATGATGTTGGTGGAACAAGGGTTGTTTCATCTAGATGCCCCAGTTTCCGATTTCCTGCCAGAGTTTGCAACGATGCAAGCTTTGGTCCCGGGTGCAACGCAGTTGAACCAGACCGAGGACGCGCCGACGCCCAGCTTGCATCAATTGCTGACGCACACCAGCGGGCTGAGCTACCCGTTCAATCCCGGCCTTTTGCCAATGGCCATGGATGAGCTCGATCTGATCTTTTCCCCGAAACAAGGCCCGCTGGCGGATCGGGTTAAAGTGCTGGCAGGGTTGCCGCTGGCTTTTCAGCCAGGCAGTCGCTGGGAGTACTCGGTCGGTATCGACGTGATTGGCCGCGTGATAGAAGTTGTATCAGGCAAACCGCTGGACGTGTTTCTGACAGAACACATCTTTCGACCACTTGGGATGAGTGAAACCGCGTTTTCAGTGCCTGAAGGGGCAGGGGACCGATTTGCCTCGCTCTACACCCCGCTCGAAGGCGATGCCATGGCGCTGAATGCCGCAAAATCGGGTGGCGAAACATTGCGGTTGGTGGATCGGGCCGGAGAGTCCCCGTTTGAGGCGGCAACGACCTTTTCTGGCGGTGGCGGATTGATCAGTACCATCGACGATTACAGCAAGTTCGCCGAGATGTTGCGAAACAAAGGAACCGCAAATGGCGCGCGATTGCTCGGGCCGAAGACTGTAGAATTCATGTTTCGCAACCATTTACCGGACGATATTGCATCCATGGGTCCACAAAGCTTTGCAGAGCAACCCATGGAAGGCACAGGCTTTGGCATCGGAGGCGCGGTGGTACTGAACCCGGCGAGCACCCGAGCCCCAAGCTCGGTTGGCGACTATGGCTGGGGCGGGATGGCCTCCACCTATTTCTGGATCGATCCGGTCAACGCGCTTTCAACAGTGTTTTTTACACAGCTCTCGCCATCCAGCTCTTATCCATCCCGAGCGGAACTGAAGGCGCTTGTTCACGCGGCGCTCGTTGAATGATCGGTGTTTGAGTGATACCGGAAAAGGCCAAGACGCCGGAGAGCCCTGAATGACCGAAGCCGAACGCATATTGCTTGATCTGCTGAATATCGAACCGCTTGAGGTCGATTTGTTTCGCGGGACCGGTTCTGGTGGCGAGACACCAACGCGTATCTTTGGCGGGCAGGTGATCGCGCAAGCGCTTGCGGCAGCGTACAGGACGGTCGAGGATCGTTTATGCCATTCCTTGCACGCCTATTTCATAAGGCCCGGAGATCCGTCAATTCCGGTTATATATCAAGTGGATCGCGCGCGCGATGGAGGTTCTTTTACAACCCGCCGCGTGGTTGCGATCCAGCATGGCAAGCAAATTTTGAACATGTCAGCTTCGTTCCACAAGCAGGATGACGGATGGGAACATCAGCATCCGATTCCGGACGTTCAAGCGCCCGAGCACCATCCATCGCGTGACGAATTGCGCGAAAAATACCTGGATCGTGTTCCCGAAAAGCTGAAAGCTGAATTGCTGCGCGAGCGCCCGATCGAAGTGCGCGAAATTGATCCGCTGGACCTGTTTGCACCCGCCAAGGCAGATGACAAGAACCACGTCTGGTTTCGCATGGGCGCAGCGAACCACGCGGACACCGTCACACAACATCTTCTATTGGCCTATGCCTCGGATATGAGCTTGCTCAGTTCCGGAATGCGGCCCCATGGGCTGAGCTGGTTCACTGGTGAAATTGATGGGGCCAGTCTGGACCATGCCATCTGGTTTCATGCACCCGTGCAGTTTCAAAACTGGCATCTGTATTCGATGGAATCGCCGTGGACAGGGCAGGGGCGCAGCTTCAATCGGGGTTCGATCTTTTCGCAGAATGGCGAATTAGTTGCATCCGTCGCGCAAGAAGGCCTGCTCAGAAGACGGAAACTGCGCTAAGAACTGCCAGCAAACCTTTGATTAAGCTTCATCATTCCACCTAACCATCGGTCGTAGTCTTCTGTTTTTAAACGCATATAGTCAAGCACTTGTGGATGCGGAAGAATCAAGAAACGTTCATCCGCCAGCGCCTCGACACAGGCTTGGGCGACCTCATCAGGTTCAATTATTCCGTCAATCGCGGCGACCGAATCCTCATGTCCACGTATCATCTCGGACCGAACGGCCTGTGGACACAGAACCGAAACCCTGAGACTTTTATCGCCATAGGTCATCGCGATCCATTCAGCAAAACCCACAGCCGCATGTTTGGTTACGCCATAAGGGGCTGCGCCGGGTTGATTGAGCAATCCAGCCGCTGAAGCTGTGATCATCAAATAACCACCACCACGCGCAACCATCCTTGGGATCAGGTGCCGCGCGGTCCAGACATGGGACATAACGTTGATCTGCCAGATGCGGTCCCATTCAGCATCCGGCACTTCAAATCCACCTAGGGTGAGTATTCCCGCATTGGCACAGAATAAATCAATCGGAGCGATCGTATCCTCGACAGTCTCAATCAGATTTCGAATATCACTTTCCTTGGACACATCACAGCTGAGTGCATCACCGCCAATTTGCGCCGCCACGGCCTGCGCGCCGGCAAGGTCGATATCGGCGCAGACTACATGCGCACCTTCTTCTGAGAACCGCTTGGCAAGACCTTTACCTATGCCATTTGCAGCGCCAGTGATGACGACGGTCTTCCCAATCAGAACCATTGCATAGCTCGTGTCTTACATCTCAAACACAGCGTAACATATTGGCAAGCCACGACCAATGTGTGTTCTATAGTCGTGGCTCGCTTGCTACTTATTTTACATAATACCGATTATGCGAGTAACGGGTACAGCCTCAGTAAAATGCCTGTAGTCCGGTTTGCGCCCGCCCCAGGATCAATGCATGAACGTCGTGCGTGCCCTCATAGGTGTTGACTGTCTCAAGATTGATCATGTGACGCACCACCTGGAACTCAAGTGAGATACCGTTGCCGCCGTGCATGTCACGCGACATCCGCGCAATATCCAATGCCTTGCCGCAATTGTTACGTTTGATGATCGAGATCATCTCGGGCGCAGCTTCAGCCTGATCCATCAGACGGCCGACGCGCAAGCTTGCTTGCAGTCCCAAAGAGATTTCGGTCTGCATCTCTGCCAGTTTGCGTTGAAACAACTGGGTCTGCGCAAGTGGTCGATTGAACTGTTTACGATCCAAGCCGTATTGACGCGCTGCGTGCCAGCAGCATTCCGCGGCCCCCATCGCACCCCAGCTGATACCATAGCGTGCGCGGTTCAGGCAGCCGAACGGTCCCTTGAGACCCTGAACATGTGGAAGCAAAGCGCCCTCGTCCACCTCAACGCCATCCATGACAATTTCACCTGTGATCGAAGTACGCAGGCTCAGCTTGTTCTCGATCTTCGGTGCGCTCAGGCCCTTGGTGCCTTTATCCAGCACGAACCCACGAATCTTGCCGTCATGCGCGTCTGACTTGGCCCAGACCACATAGACATCTGCGATCGGTGCGTTTGAAATCCACATCTTGCTGCCGGTCAGACGATACCCGCCATCAATCTTCTCGGCGCGGGTCTTCATCGCCGCCGGGTCCGAACCCGCATCCGGCTCTGTCAGGCCAAAACACCCAATCCATTCGCCACTTGCCAGTTTCGGCAGAAATTTGCGACGCTGTTCTTCGCTGCCATAGGCGAAAATCGGGTACATCACCAACGAGCTTTGCACCGACATCATCGAGCGATAGCCGGAATCCACCCGTTCAACTTCCCGCGCCACCAGTCCATAAGATACGTAGCTCGCACCGATCCCACCATATTCTTCGGGGATTGTCGTGCCCAACAGCCCCATTTCACCCATTTCACGAAAGATCTCGGGATCGGTTTCTTCGTTTGCAAAAGCCTTGGTGACACGCGGCTGCAATTTCTCCTGGGCGTAAGCGCGCGCGCTGTCGGCAATCAGGCGTTCATCCTCTTCCAACTGGTCCGACAAGCGAAACGGGTCGTCCCAGTTGAAACGTCCAAGGTCAGGCGCATCTTTTGCGCGCAGGACGGGCTTTGTATCTGGAGCGTTCATTTTGCTTCTCCGACTTGAATAGGTTTGCGCAACTATAATCTGAGTAATATTCAAAAAACAGCGAGACATTTGCATTGTTTCATGATCAAAACGCATAGATGGACACCAAGCGCCCTATCCTGCCGCCTATATCCGCGCTGCGCGCGCTTGAAGCTTTGGATCGCCTTGGATCAGCCTCGGCAGTCGCGGATGAAATGGCACTGACGCAGAGCGCGGTCAGTCGGCAACTGCAGACGCTTGAAGCGCATTTGGACGCAGAATTGGTCAGCCGTGATCGCAAGCGATTGTCACTGACAAAGGCTGGACAAGACTATGTACAAGAAATTCGGCCAGCCTTGTCTCAGATCGCGCAGGCGGCGCTGAAACTGCACATTTCCCCTGTCGGTGGGACATTGAATCTGGCGATTCTGCCGACATTTGGAATGCGCTGGCTGGTACCGCGTCTGCCAGATTTCGCCCGCCGCCATCCGGATATCACAATCAACATGACCACGCGGTTGCGACCGTTTAGTTTTGCTTCGGAACCCTTTGATGCGGCTTTACATTTTGGGGAACCTGATTGGCCCGGAACTGATCGCTTGCTATTAAGTGTCGAGCGGGTTTTGCCCGTCTGCGCGCCCGAGCTTTTACCCAAAGGCACTCCGACCTCACCCCGCGATCTGCTAAAACTGCCGCTGCTGCATATCCAGACACGACCGCGCGCCTGGCAGGACTGGTTTCAACAGATGGGTGTCACGCACCCGCATCCCCTGCCCGGCACCGTCCACGACCAGTTCAACACCATCAACCAAGCCGCGCTGCACGGCCTGGGTGTTGCCCTGTTGCCAAACTATCTGGTGGAACAAGACCTTGCGACAGGTAGGCTGGTTGCAGCCTTCCCTGACGCGATAGAGACGATGGGGGCATATTATCTGGTTTGGCCGCGCGAAAAATCGGATGACGGATCATTGCGAGAGTTTCGACACTGGCTTGCTTCTCAGGCCCAGACCGAAGAAGCACTGCCACGTTAGCCGAGCGCGTACCCTGCCCCGCGCACCGTTCGCACCGGATCTTCGCCGCCATGTTGAGTCAACGCTTTGCGCAGACGACCTATATGAACATCAACAGTACGCGTGTCGACGTAGATATCGCGGCCCCATACGCGGTCAAGCAACTGCTCTCGGCTCCAGACCCGGCCGGGCTTTTCCATGAATGTGCTCAGCAACCGGAACTCGGTCGGGCCCAGTTTTAACAGCTTGTTGTCGCGGCTTACCTTGTGGGTCTCAGAGTCCAATATGATATCGTCAAACTCCAACCGGATGCCCACGGTCGCTGGACGCACTCTGCGCAATTGTGTCCGTACACGCGCCATCAATTCGACAACCGAGTAAGGCTTAACCACATAATCATCGGCACCGGTTTCAAGGCCGCGCACTTTATCAACCTCTTCCGAGCGCGCCGACAGCATGATGATCGGAATTGATCGGGTGTCGGGCCGCGTTTTCAGGCGGCGGCAAACCTCGATACCGCTCAGATTGGGCATCATCCAATCCAAAACGATGATATCCGGGCGGTCTTCTTCGACCAGCAACAAAGCTTCGTCGCCATTAGCGGCACGGATTACCCGGAACCCTTCGGCGTCCAGATTATAGGCCAGTACCTCTCTTTGGGCCAACTCATCCTCAACAACCAGTACCGTCGGTTGATCAGCGGACATGACTGAGATCTCCTAGATCGTTTGCGACGTGTTGTCGGCTTTGGGGCGCGCTTCGCTGGGTCTCTCGCCGGTGACGAGATAGACGACCTGCTCGGCAATGGCGGTGACGTGATCGCCCATGCGTTCGATATTTTTTGCGATGAAATGCAGGTGCATGCACGATGAGATATTGCGCGGATCCTCCGCCATGAAGGTCAGGAACTCGCGAAACAGGCCGTTATACATCTGGTCCACTTCCAGATCCCGTTCGATCACGTCCTGCGCCAGCTCAGCATCACGCTGGATATAGGCATCTAGCGCGTCGCGCAGCATCCGCTCGACCTCGCGCGCCATTCGGCGCAGAGCGGCGGCACTGCCGTTGATTTCGCCGGCATTCACCAGAACGGTCGTTCGCTTGGCGATGTTCTTGGAGTAATCTCCAATCCGTTCAAGGTTGGTCGCAACCTTCAGAACGGACAGAACCAGCCGCAAATCGCTGGCCGTCGGTGCACGCAAGGCAATCAGGCGCGCGGTCTCTTCGTCAATCAGTTCTTCCAGTGCGTCGATGGCCTTGTCGCCTTGACGCACTTCATTTGCCAGTTCTTCGTCGCGGGTCTCCAGCGACCGGGCCGCGCCCATAATGGCGGCTTCGACCAGTCCACCCATCTTCATGATGTGTGCTTGGATGGCCTCAAGGTCGCGGTCGAACGCGGATGCAATATGTTGTTCGCTCATTGCAGTTATCCTGTGCTCAGCCAATCCGGCCGGTGATGTAACTTTCGGTTCGGGGATCTTCGGGGTTGGTGAAGATCTGCCCGGTTTCGCCGAACTCAACCAAGTTCCCCAGATGGAAAAACGCTGTCTTCTGACTGACCCGCGCGGCCTGTTGCATCGAATGGGTTACGATCACCACTGAATAGCGTGAACGCAGTTCGTCAATCAGTTCCTCGACCTGCGCGGTTGCGATTGGGTCGAGCGCCGAACAGGGTTCGTCCATCAATAGCACCTCAGGCTCGGTGGCTACGGCGCGCGCGATGCAAAGACGCTGTTGCTGACCACCAGAAAGGCCGGTACCGGGGGCATCCAGACGGTCCTTGACCTCATCCCAGATCGCACCACGACGCAGAGATTTCTCTACGATTTCATCCAGTTCTGCCTTATTCTTGGCAAGGCCGTGGATACGCGGACCGTAAGCCACGTTGTCATAGATCGATTTGGGGAACGGGTTCGGTTTTTGAAAAACCATGCCGACCTTGGCACGCAACTGTACCGGATCGACGCGCTTGTCGTAAATGTCTTCACCGTCCAGCAGGATATCACCCTGCACCCGGCAAATGTCGATTGTGTCGTTCATCCGGTTCAGACAGCGTAGGAAGGTGGATTTACCGCAGCCAGAGGGACCGATGAAAGCCGTCACAGTCTTGTCTTCGATATCGACGCTCACGTCCTTAATGGCGTGGGTCTCACCGTAGTAGACCTGAACCTGCTTGGCGTTGATCTTGATGTCTTTGGAGTCCACGGTTCTCTCCACTCGTGTCATATCGTTCATTTTAAACCCCTCCTACCAGCGGCGTTCAAAGCGGCGGCGCAGGATGATAGCGATGATATTCATGGTCAGCAGGAACATCAAAAGGATGATGATGCCGCCCCAGGCTTTCTCGTAAAAACCCACATCGGCACGCGCGGCCCAGGTGTAGATCTGTGCCGGCATGGCCGAGTTCGGCTCGGTGAAGCCCGCCAAAAAGCCATCGGGATAGCCTCGGGCGACAAAGCCCACCATGCCGATCAACAGCAACGGAGCAGTTTCACCCAGCGCCTGCGCCAAACCAATGATGGTACCAGTCAGGATACCGGGCGCGGCCAACGGCAGCACGTGGTGGAAGACGGCCTGCATCTTCGAGGCCCCTACCCCCAACGCCGCGTCGCGGATAGACGGGGGAACCGCCTTTAGCGAGGCTCGGGTCGAGATGATGATCGTTGGCAGGGTCATCAGCGTCAGCACCAGACCACCCACCAGCGGTGCCGACTGCGGCAGGTGCATGAATTGAATGAACACTGCCAGCCCCAGGATACCGAAGACGATGGACGGAACGGCGGCCAGGTTCGAGATATTCACCTCGATCAGGTCGGTAAATTTGTTCTGCGGCGCAAACTCTTCCAGATAGATCGAGGCGGCGACCCCAATGGGCAGCGACAGGCACAGCACCACCAACATCATGAAGAACGAACCGACGACCGAGGCACCAATACCCGCGCCACCGGGGTTATCCACGCCCGAGTCCGCACCAGTGATGAACGGCCAGTTGAAAGCCTGTTTAATGATCCCCGCTTCTTTCAGCGCGTCCACCAGATCAAGATCGCTGAGTTGCAGGAAGCGGCTGTCCTGCAGTGTGTCACGAGACACCCGACCCTTGAAGTAGCCATCCACACGGCTTGAAGCCGCCAGATCGAACATGATCGGCTCACCCAGCTTGCTAGGATTATCGGCATAGAAGGTCCGGATCGTACCGCCGATTTTGCCCAACAGACGCTCGATGGCATCCTGATCGAAATCCACGGTGATGCCACTTTCGGCCAGTTGTTCATTCAGTTCCGCAATGAACAGATTGGAGTAGGCCTTTGTCTTGAACATCGTGCCTTCGGCTTCATCGCGCTGCGCTTCGCTCAGCGTGAATTCTAAACTGATAACTGTGCGCTGGAAGGCCGGGATGCCTTGCGACAGGATTGAGGCAAACAGCACAATCAGAAAGAACAGTCCGGTCGCGATAGCGACGATCCCGTAGGCGCGAAAACGCTTTTCGGCAGCCGCGCGTTTTTTGGTCCGGGCATCGGATGCAGTCAGCGAGGTCGAGGTGTTTTGCATGCTGGCGTCGGTCATTCGTACTGCTCCCGATACTTGCGCACGATATACAGGGCGAAAACGTTCAGCCCCAGCGTGAGAATGAACAGTGTCATGCCAAGCGCGAAGGCGACGAGGGCCTCGGGCGAGGCGAAATCGGCGTCGCCTGTCAGCTGGCTGACGATCTTGGCGGTTACGGTGGTCATGGCCTCGAACGGGTTCAGGTCCAGACGCGCAGCGGCCCCTGCCCCCAGAACCACGATCATGGTCTCACCAATTGCACGCGAAGCTGCCAGCAAGATCGCACCGACGATCCCGGGCAAGGCTGCGGGCAAAACGACCTGCCGGATGGTCTCGGATTGTGTGGCCCCCAGCCCGTAAGAGCCATCACGCATGGCCTGAGGCACCGCGTTGATGATGTCGTCGGAAAGCGACGAAACGAACGGGATCAGCATGATGCCCATGACAAGACCGGCGGTCATCACCGCCGTACCGGCTTTCATCCAGCCCAAACCATCATCCCCGAACACGCTCAGCAACAGCGGGCCAACCGTCAGCAGAGCGAAAAGGCCGTAAACGATGGTCGGGATACCGGCCAGCACTTCTAGCATTGGTTTGGCGATCGAGCGCACGCGTGAAGAAGCGTACTCACTGAGATAAATCGCAGCGAAAAGACCGATTGGCACGGCCACCAACAACGCCACCAACGAGATATAGAACGTGCCCCACAGCAAAGGGATGATACCCAGATCTGATGCCCCACCACGGCCCGAGAAACTGGGCGCCCAGGTAGTACCGAAAAAGAATTCTGATGCCGGGTAAAGCTTGAAGAACTCCCACGTATTGAAAACCAGCGAAAGGACGATGCCGACCGTTGTCAGGATCGCAATCGACGCAGCCGCCAGCAGCATCACACGAATTCCCTGCTCAACCACATTGCGGGCACGATATTCAGAATGCGTCTGTAACCAACTGAACGCAGCACCGGCCAAGGCGACGAGTATCACAGCGACGGACATGATCGCGTAACCGGTTGAATTTATCGCCCGATAGGCTTGAGCTGCATGCAAAACCGTCTGCGTGATGTCCGAGGTTACGACTTGACCCGCGTCCTTCAACTTTTGGGTCATCTCGGAAATATCTGCCCGCGCATCCTGTGCGAGCGTTTCGGTGAGATGTCCCTGCGCAACGGCACTGTCCAGACCATTTGCGGTCCGACGCACCTCGGCCATAACAAGACTGCGCGACGATCCTTCCTTGATCGCCGTTTCGGGAACCATCTCCGAGATCTGAGAGTTAACGTAGAGCGGCTGAACCAGCAGCCAGACGATCAACAAACCCAAGGCGGGAACTATGACTTTCAGTGCGACGTTCGCGCCATAAAACGAGGGCAGAGAATGCAGATTGCGGCTGTCCCCTCCGGCACTTTGCAAGGCGCGCATTCGCCCCAAAACATATCCGACTGCCGCGATCGCAAGCACGATCAGAATGAGCCAAAGAATTGGCATGACGCCCCCATAGGTCTTGATCGGGATTAGGGAAAAATTGGGGGCGACAGAAAACGCCGCCCCCAGTCAATTCAATCGGGGTGAGGGATTAGCTGCCCGAACCCAAGGTTACTTCGTTGGCAATCGCGTCCTGCGTTTTTGCCAGTTCAGGATCGGCAACCAGACCGTAGTTGGCCAGCGGGCCCGAGGGACCAGCAATTTCTTCATGAGTGAAGAACTGGGCGTATTCTTTCAGACCGGGGATCACGCCGATATGCGCTTTCTTGACGTAGAAAAACAGCGGGCGTGAGACGGGGTATTCACCCGACGCGATGCTCTCGGTCGACGGTGCGATACCACCCATCGTAGCCACTTTCAGCTTGTCGGTGTTGTTCTCGTAGAACGCCAGACCAAACACGCCGATACCATTGGTGTTGGTATCGATGCGGGCCAGAGTTTCGGTGTAGTCACCGTCGATATCGACCGATTTGCCGTCGGTGCGCACGTCCAGGCATGCATCTTCGGCGTCATCTTCGCTTAGGCCGCCCGCGACCATGGCTTCCATCGCGCCCGTCGCTTCACAACCTGCCAGCAGAACTTTGTCTTCGAACACTTCGCGGGTGCCGTGCTTGGTGCCCGGGATGAACATTGCGATTTCCACATCCGGCAGGTCAGCGTTGAACTCGGCCCAGCTGTTGAAGCTGTTGTCGACCAGCGCGCCATCTTTCATCACTTTCGATCCGATGGCATTGTAAATATCCGCAGGCTCAAACGCCGTGAAGGCAGGACCCGACTGCTGGCTTGCAAATACGATGCCGTCATAACCGATGCGGACTTCCATGATGTCGGTCACACCGTTTTCGGCGCATGCTTTAATCTCTTTTTCACGGATGGCACGCGATGCGTTTGCAACGTCGATCGTGTTTTCACCGACGCCTTCGCAGAAGCGTTTCAGACCGGCGGACGAGCCGCCTGATTCAACAACCGGTGTGGGGAAGTCGGTATTTTCACCGAACAGTTCTGCAACGATTGACGCATAAGGCAGAACGGTGGAAGAGCCAGCAACTTGAACGTTGTCACGCGCAGCAGCAGTGGTTGCCGAGACGGCAGCGATAGCCAGCGCAGAAGCCGACAGTTTTACAAAGGACATTTCAGTCTCCTTGAAAAGGATGGGTACTGATCATCCCCATGATGATCTGAGCGCAGCACTATGACGCCTGCGTAAGCCTTTTGTGACAGGTATGTAACGGTTTCATGACAACTCATGAATTTCTCAGAAATTCTTAACTTGACGATGCGTCACCCCAGTAAAGCCTGCGTTTGGCACGACCTTAGCGTGGTAGAATGACCGTAAACGTCGCTCCCTGCCCCGGTTCACTTTCCACACGCAACCTGCCCCGATGGCGATTGACGATATGCTTCACGATCGCAAGCCCCAGTCCGGTTCCGCCCAACTCGCGCGAGCGGTGACTGTCTGCGCGATAGAACCGTTCGGTCAACCTGGGCAGGTGTTTGGCATCAATACCGGGCCCTTGATCAATGATCTTGATCCGTACCGCAGGACCGCGCATCGCCGTATCCCGCTCAGACAGGGTTACGACCACACCGACCTTGCCACCGCTGCCCCCGTATTTGATCGCGTTTTCAACGAGATTGGTTATCACCTGGCGAAGCTGATCGCTGTCTCCGACCATCTCGATCGACTCGTTTGGGGCATCCAACGAAACAACAACACTGGCATCATCCGTCAGCGGTCGCAGAGTGTTTAAGGTCGATTGAATCAAGCCTGTCAGTTCCAATGGCTCTTTGGGTCTGACCCGCTCTTCACTTTCCACCCGATTGAGCGACAGCAAATCCCCCACAAGCCGGTTCATCCGATTGGCCTCATCCGCCATGATCTGAAGAAAGCGGTCGCGGGCGGCCGTGTCGTCGCGAGCGGGGCCTTGCAATGTTTCGATAAACCCCATCAAGGCCGTTAGCGGCGTGCGCAATTCATGGCTGACATTGGCCACGAAATCGCGCCGCATCTGACCGGCCTGTTCCAGATGCGTGATATCCTGAAATACCGCCAATACCGCTTCGGTCCCGCCGACGAATCTGCACTGCACCTCAAACGTCGTATCCTGAGCACCATCATTGGACAGATGCCGCGCTTTGCCGGGCTGCTTCGAGCGCAGGCATTGTTCGACGGCATCGATGACCTGAGGCTGGCGCAGGATTGTGGCAAAATGCCTGCCTTCGATTGCGTGTCCCAAAAGCGTCCGCGCCTCGCTATTTGCGGCGACAATACGCTCGGTCTGACCAACCAGCACGGCGGGCATCGGAATGGCTGAAACCAATTCGGCAAGCAGGGTATCCGTCATGCGCGTTTAGACCGGACGCAATGTTTGGCGAAACTTGCGCATGTTGTCCTGATAGTGCAGCGCACTCAGCGTTAGTTTCTGGGCCGCCGCCTCATCAAGCTGCCGCACAACTTTGCCCGGCGAGCCCATGACCAACGAATTATCGGGAACCTCTTTGCCTTCGGTGATCAGCGCCCCCGCCCCGATCAGACAGTTCTTTCCGATATTCGCCCCGTTTAGAACGATAGCCCCCATACCGATCAGCGTATTGTCTCCGATCGTGCAACCATGCAGCATGACCTTGTGACCAATTGTGCAGTTCTTCCCAATGGTCAGCGGATAGCCCGCATCGATGTGCATCACGCAGTCTTCCTGCACATTGCTGCCTGCGCCCACACGGACTTCTTCGTGATCGGCCCGGATGGTGCACCCGAACCAGACCGAAGCGCCTTGTTCCAGGACTACTTTGCCGATCAGGTTGGCGTCGGGGGCTACCCAGGTGTCTTCGTGAATTTGCGGCGAGTGATCACCCAAAGCATAGATGGTCATGACAAGCCCTCGAACTCGGTCTGCAACGAGCGGATGTGGTTCTGCAGGCTGGGCTGTTGGATGCGACGCATGCGTTCTGCGCTGACGATGGTCTTCAGCTTTTCCTCGGTGGTATCCAAATCATCGTTGATCAGAACATAGTCGTAGTAGCCCCAATGGCTGATCTCATCCCAGCTTTTCAACATGCGCTTGGCGATCACATCCTCACTGTCCTGCCCACGCCCTTCCAGCCTGCGGCGTAGTTCACGGATCGAGGGCGGGAGGATGAAAATCGACAACGCATGCTTGCCCAGATCCGAATTGCGGATCTGCACTTCTCCCTGCCAATCGACATCAAAAAGCACATCACGCCCCTGTGTGATGGACTCGCGGACCGGTCCAGCAGGAGAGCCGTAGAAGTTGCCGAACACATGCGCGTGTTCCAGCATCTGCCCATCCGCCACCTGCTGTTTGAACTCGTCCTCGGATAGGAAGTAGTACTCCCGGCCATGCTCCTCACCCGGGCGCGGAGCGCGGGTGGTGGCCGAGATCGAGAATTCCAAACCGACATCCCACCGCATCAAACGGCGGGCCAGAGTGGATTTACCTGCACCCGAAGGCGAGGACAGTATGATTAATAGACCGCGGCGATCCGCCATGTGATGTTCCCGTCCTTATTCCACGTTCTGCACTTGCTCGCGCATCTGATCGATGACCGCCTTTAGCTCCAAACCAACCGCCGTCAGTTCAGCATTCTGCGATTTCGAGCAGAGCGTGTTGGCCTCACGGTTGAACTCCTGCATCAGGAAATCCAGCTTACGCCCGACCGGGCCGACTTGCGTCAATAGGGCACGCGCAGCAGTGACATGGGCCTTCAAACGATCGATTTCTTCGGTGATATCGGCCTTGACCGCGATCAGGGCCAGTTCTTGTGCAACGCGATCAGGGTCCGCACCTTGCGTATTGTCGAGAACGCGTGTCAGATTTTCGCGCATGTTTTGCGCCATTTCCTCGCGGCGACGCTCGGCCAGATCAGCGGCCTGATCCGTCAGCTTTGCGACTTGGTCGAGTCGTCCCGTAAGAATGCCTGACAGTGCTTCACCTTCGGAACCGCGCATCTCAATGAATGAAGCAAGCAAGCCACCGAACTCAGATTTCAGGTGCTCGACAAGTTGGGCTGGATCATCCGCGTCAGCTCCGGCTTCCAACATCCCTTTCAACGCAAGAAGATCACTGGCTTTGGAGGGAGCCAACAATACGCCCCGCGCGCCTGCAAGCGCTTCGGTCTGGGCCAGTGCATCCAGCGCAGCTTCCATCGCTGGGGTATTCAACCGGACATCCGCGGCGGTTTCTTCCCGTCCCATCCGAAGGGACAGCGTGATGTTCCCTCGGTTGACCTGCTTCGACAGATCGCCTCTCAGCGCGGCCTCTAACCCTGTCAACCAATCGGGAAGCCGCAGACGTAAATCCAGCCCCTTGCCATTGACGCTGCGCAATTCCCAAGTCCAGCTATGGGGACCAAACGCCCCCTTGCCCGAGGCGAAACCGGTCATGGATTTGATCATGCCTGCCCTTTCCGTCAAATTCACTGGTCGCACCTAATGCCATTGACCAGCAAGGGGCAAGACCTTGCTCATTCCCCAATCAATGCCAAGAGGTTAACCATTCGTTAAAGAATTGCTCCAAAATTGTATTAACCCGTGTCAATCTGACAGTCAGAAAAGCTGGCGGATCGCAGCTTTGCCCATTAGATGGCATTTTAGGAAAATCGCGAGTGATTGACGGTAGGGTGATGAAATGAAAACCTTTTTCGGGACTGGTTCCGGCTCAGAACTTGGAAAGATCATCGCAATGGACCGATTTGACAGCGGGCGAAGCCTTTCTCCCATCCGTCAGGCCGAAGCCTATTGGACCGCCTTGCTGACAGGTGAAGGCGTTCCGATGCGCTCGCAGATCGATCCGCGCGGCCTGGAGAATATTCTCGAATACACATTCATACTGGAACGCATCGCGCCGGGTTTGGCCCGGTTTCGGCTGGCGGGAAGTCACCTGAACAATCTGGCGGGCATGGAAGTTCGCGGTATGCCTCTAACGGCTTTTTTCGAACCGAGCGCCCGCGATGATGTCAAATCCATTCTGGACCAAGTCCTCACCGGCCCCGCGGTTGCCGAACTGGGCTTGCTTTCGAAAGGCAAGCTCGGACGAACCAGCCTTCAGGCCCGCATGATCCTGCTGCCGCTTAAAAGCGATCTGGGCGACGTCAGCCGCATTCTTGGGGTCATGGTCAGCGATGGAACCATCGGGGCAACACCGCGTCGCTTCATTGTCTCGGATCGCCGCGTCAACCCGATCTCTGAACTGCAACAGCCTCCGAGGCCTGTCCAACAGCAAACAGAGGGGTTCGCTGAAGACCAGACCACGTTCAAAGGGGCACCGCACCTAAGGTTGGTATCATCACGTGACGACTAAATGAAAACGGCGGGCATGAGGCCCGCCGTCTTACTAATTCAGGATGTATTCGAAGTCAGCTTGCAGCGCGCTTGCTGCGGTCACGACGTAGGTTGGTCAGTTCTTCCGCGACAAGGAATGCAAGTTCCAGCGACTGCGAGGCGTTCAGGCGCGGGTCGCAAGCTGTGTGATAGCGATCCGAAAGATCCTCTTCTGTCACCGCGCGCACACCTCCGGTGCATTCGGTGACATCCAGCCCTGTCATCTCGAAATGAACACCACCGGGGATCGTGCCTTCAGCCTGATGTACGCCAAAGAAATCGCGTACTTCGCGCAGCACGGAATCAAACGGCCGGGTCTTGTAGCCGGTCGCGGATTTGATCGTGTTGCCATGCATCGGATCGCAGACCCAAGTAACCTGTGCGCCCTCTTCCTTCACGGCTTTGACCAGACGCGGCAGATGCTCACCCGCTTTACCTGCACCAAAGCGCGCGATCAGAGTCAGACGCCCCTCTTCGTTTTCTGGATTCAACTTGGACATCAGAACCTTGAGGTCTTCGGCACTGGTTGTCGGGCCACATTTCAGACCAATCGGGTTCAGAACACCCCGGCAGAACTCGACATGCGCACCGTCGGGCTGACGGGTCCGATCGCCGATCCAGATCATGTGACCCGAGCCAGCCAACCAATTGCCAGATGTCGAATCCAGACGCGTCAGCGCCTCTTCGTACTCAAGCAGCAGGCCTTCGTGGCTGGTGTAGAATTCCACCGACGAGAATTCGTGTGTGGTATCTGCGGTGATGCCCGCAGCCCCCATGAAGTCAATCGAATCCTGAATGCGGTCGGCGATCTCAGAGTATTTCTGAACGTCTTGCCCGTCGGCAAAACCCAGCGTCCACGAATGCACGTGGCTCATATCCGCAAAACCACCGGTCGAGAACGCCCGCAGCAGATTCAGTGTTGCCGCCGCCTGTGTATAGGCCTGAAGCATCTTGTCGGGATTCGGAATACGTGCCTCGGGTGTAAAGGCCAGCTCATTGATGATGTCACCGCGGTAGCTGGGCAGTTCCACACCGTCCACAACCTCTGTCGGTGCACTGCGCGGTTTTGCAAACTGGCCCGCCATGCGGCCAACTTTAACCACGGGAACCTTGGCGCCGTAGGTTAGCACCATTGCCATCTGCAGCATCACCTTGAACGTGTCACGGATCGCATCCGCGCTGAACTGCTCAAAGCTTTCAGCGCAATCCCCGCCTTGCAACAGGAACGCTTCGCCACGACCCGCGGCTCCCAGATGCTGCTTCAGCCGTCGCGCTTCACCCGCAAAAACCAGCGGGGGATACTGCGAAAGCTGCGCCTCGACTTTGGCCAGCGCGGCCGCGTCGGTATAGTCTGGCATCTGAACCCGGGGCTTGTTGCGCCAGTTCGTTTTTTGCCATTCAGTCATAGCTTTTATCTCCGCTGAAGTATTTCAGGTGGCCTCTATACAAAATGCATGAATGAGAGGCCATATCCCTTTTGCGCCTCTTGACGCCATAATCAAGCTTTGAGCATGGTGACTGGCATATCCGCCACCGTGGAAATCCCGGTGCGCGCCGAATCAAGGACAGTTCGCCATGCAAGAGCAACGCCAAGTTGTCACTGTGGATCATAGCACAGGCAAGCCGCATAACTTTGTATTTGTGCTTTTGGACAAGTTTTCCCTTTTGTCATTCGCTTCGGCTTTGGACAGTCTGCGGATCGCCAATCGAATGGCCAACCGAGAGCTTTATACCTGGACCTTGACGGGCGAAGGCGGTGAGACAGTGACTTGTTCAGCCGGTACTTCTTTCAATCTTGATTCTGATCTGACCGAATTGCAGCGTGACGACGTCGTCCTGATCTGCGGGGGGGTCGATGTACAAGCGGCAACCACCAAACGCATCCTGAACTGGGTACGCCGCGAAGCGCGTAAAGGGTTGAAAATCGGCGGTCTTTGCACCGCGGCCTATACGCTGGCCAAAGCCGGTTTGCTGGAAGGCAAGCGCGCAACGATCCATTGGGAAAACTCAGACAGTTTTGCCGAAGAATTCGACACAGTAGAACTGACCAAGTCGGTGTTTTTGGTTGATGGCAACCGAATGACAACTGCTGGCGGCACATCCTCGATTGACCTGATGCTCAAGCTGATTGCCGAAGATTACGGAGAAGATCTGGCCAACGCGGTCGCTGATCAGATGATCTATTCTTCGATACGTACGGATCAGGACACGCAACGTTTGTCGACACCTACACGGATCGGCGTACGCCACCCCAAGCTCAGTCAGGTTATCCTGATGATGGAAAAGAACATAGAAGAGCCAATCTCGCCCTCTATTCTAGCCAAGGACGTAGGCATGTCGACGCGCCAGCTAGAACGTCTGTTCCGCCGCTATCTTAGCCGCTCGCCCAAGCGCTACTACATGGAACTGCGCCTGCATAAAGCGCGGAACTTGCTGATGCAGACCGATATGAGCGTCATCAATGTGGCGCTGGCTTGCGGCTTTGCCAGCCCGTCGCATTTCTCCAAATGCTACCGGGCGCATTACAACACCACGCCTTATCGCGAACGCGGTGCACAGAGCGGTCGGTTGTCTGTTTAATCCAAAGCCGCAGGGAAACCTTACAAATCTTTCGCAAAGTAGTGCAGGTGCGGCCGTAACATCGGTTGATCCAGATAGGTCGTGGTTTCGATTGGTGAGTCCAGTTCAACAAAACCAAGTTTGGGGTACAGGTCGCGCATTTCGACATTCGGTGTAAGCGTATCGGCGATGAGGCGTTTCAAACCCATATCACGCGCGGCCTGTTCCCGGGCTTCGATCAAGGCACGCCCGGCACCGGTCCCTCGTGCCTCCTCGGTCACAAAAACCCGTTTAAGTTCACCGGTTTGGTGATCAAATCGTTTCAGCATCCCACATCCAATGATGTTTCCGGCATCGTTTCGCGCCACCACAAGACATCCATTCGGGGGTAGGTAATCCTCTGTATGCGCCCAAAACTCCGCCAATGCGCTTTCGGGGGCCGCTAGATCAATCTCAAAGCCCATATCCTGCATTCGTTGCACGATAAGCGCGTAATATTGTGCCAGGATCGTATTCAGTTCGCGCTTTGGCGGCATTGTTTCACAAAGCTCGATTACAAAATCACTCATTCAAATCTCCTGATCACCCTGAAGCCCGGAACAGATACACCGTGACCGAATGGCATAGAAGCAAACGCCCTAACCCCGTTTAATACCGTCAAAGGGGCGTCATTCGGTAAACCGCGCCTTGCCCGACGGAAATGAACCAGATCGACCCATCTGGTGCTTCGGCGATGTCGCGAACACGTTCGGTCTCGGGGCCTTCGATCTGCTCAACCTCACGCAGTGGATCGCCCGCCAAACGTGCAATGTAGTCGAATTTCAAAGAGCCAACGAATAGATTCCCCTTCCATTCCGGCCAAAGTTTCCCGGAATAGACCATCAAGCCAGAGGGTGCGATGGAAGGATCCCAATAAAGCTCGGGCTGTTCCATTCCTTGCTTCGACGTGCCTTCACCGATCTTCTGACCCGAATAATGAACGCCATACGAAATCACTGGCCAGCCATAATTGGCACCGGGTCTGATCAGATTAACCTCATCCCCGCCTTTTGCCCCGTGTTCCGAAATCCAAAGCCGACCCTGCAGATCCAAATTGGCACCCTGAGGGTTTCTGTGACCAAACGACCAGATCTCGGGGCGGACACCGGGATTGCCCACAAACGGGTTATCACTGGGAACTGAACCATCACGGTTGATCCGAATGACCGTACCCATGTGGTTCGTTCGATCCTGCGCAGCCGGGCGATCACCTCGGTCACCGATAGTGACGAACAACGTGCCATCATTCGCTTCAACGACGCGAGAACCAAAGTGGCGCCCGCCTGAGCCACCGGGAGAGGCCTCGAATATCACGCGCAGATTGGTTAGACGTTCTCCGTTTTCCGATAAACGAGCGACAGCGACAGCGGTGCCTGCACCGCCTCGTTGCGATTTGGAGAAAGTCAGAAAAAGCTCGCGGGTCTGATTAAAGTCACGCGCGATGGTGACATCTAGCAAACCGCCCTGCCCGTTCGCGACCACTTTTGGCAGACCCTTGATGCGCTTCGCCTCACCTCCGGCAACGTACAAAAGCTCGCCATCTCGCTCAGTGACAACAAAGCTGCCATCCGGAAGAATGCCAATCGCCCAAGGTGTATCAAGGCCTCTGACCACCTGAGTAACCTGAACCGGCCCGCCGGTTGTGTTGATGACATCGGACCAGCCTGCAATCGACCAGCACGACAGAATGAGAATCGCAAAAGTCCTGATCATATCGACCCAATCCCTAGTGGTGCACCGCAACAAACTGACCTAGCCTAACAAAACAGATAGGATTGCTGCTTTCAAAAGCACTTTTTTGTTAGGACTTTTCTTTTTCGGACAGCTTGCCTAGGGTCATGCCCAGAACGACGACGTTCAAACGATAAATAGGGAGTAACCTAATGAAAAAGCTGCTTACCGCTACTGCAGCAACCGCTCTGCTGGCGGGTACCGCTATGGCCGAGGACGTGAAGCTGGGCGTGCTGTTCGGCTTTACAGGCCCGATTGAATCGCTGGCCCCGGCCATGGGTTCGGGCGCAGAAATGGCGATGGCCGAGGTCACCGAATCCGGCAAACTGCTGGACGGCGCAAGCGTGACCGGAACCCGCGCCGATACCGGCTGTATCGACAATGGTCTGGCCACATCGAACGGCGAACGTATGATCGCCGATGGCGTCGCCGGTATCATCGGCGGCGACTGCTCGGGCGTCACTGGCGCGATCCTGCAGAACGTCGCGATCCCGAACGGCATGGTCATGATCTCGCCGTCGGCCACGTCTCCGGGTCTGTCGACCATGGAAGACAACGGCCTGTTCTTCCGCACCGCGCCGTCGGATGCGCGTGAAGGTCAAGTAATGGCAGACATCCTGAATGACCGTGGCATCAGCTCGATTGCTCTGACATACACCAACAACGACTACGGCAAGGGTCTGGCGGACGCGATCCAGTCCTCGTTCGAGGCTTCGGGTGGCGAAGTCACCATCGTTGCCGCGCACGAAGACGGCAAGGCCGACTATTCGGCCGAAGTTGGCGCGCTGGCCTCGGCCGGTGGCGATATTCTGGTCGTTGCCGGCTATCTGGATCAGGGTGGTCTGGGCATCATCCAGTCGGCGCTGGACAGCGGCGCGTTTGATACATTCGGTCTGCCCGGCGGCATGATCGGTGACTCGCTGCCGGCAAACGTTGGTCCCGACCTGAACGGCTCGTTCGGTCAGATCGCTGGCTCGGGCGGTGAAGGTGCCGAGAAGTACTTTGCCATGGCTGAAGCTGCGGGCTTTGACGGTTCGTCGCCCTACTCGCCGGAAAGCTATGACGCCGCCGCGCTATTCATGCTGGCGATGCAGGCCGCAGGTTCGACCAACCCCGCTGAATACGGCGCGAAAATCATGGATGTCGCCAACGCTCCGGGTGAGCAAATCTTCCCCGGAGAACTGGCTAAAGGTCTGGAGCTGTTGGCTGCCGGTCAGGACATCGATTATGTCGGCGCATCGGGCGTTGAGCTGATCGGCCCTGGTGAAAGCGCAGGTTCCTATCGCGAGATCGAGGTGACCGACGGCGAAAACAAGACCGTCAACTTCCGTTGATCCAAGGTTAAAAGTCATAAAAACAAGCAGCCCGGCCCTTGTGTCCGGGCTGTTTCAATGAAAAAAGGCCGCACTCCGGTTAACGGGGATGGTAAAAACGCCGAAAACGGCGGCTAGGGGAAAAGATGATCGTCGTCGATGACGTGCACAAGCATTTCGGCGGGTTTCATGCGGTGGACGGGGCATCGCTGGAAATCCAAAAGGGCTCGATCACCGGTCTGATCGGACCGAACGGGGCCGGAAAAACCACGCTATTCAACGTGATCGCGGGCGTACTTCCACCGACCAGCGGTAAGGTACACATGGACGGTGAGGATATCACTGGCCTGCCCCCGCATGAGCTGTTTCATAAGGGCCTGCTGCGCACCTTCCAGATCGCGCATGAGTTTTCGTCGATGAGCTGCCGTGAAAACCTGATGATGGTGCCCGGCGCACAATCCGGGGAATCGCTGTGGAACACGTGGTTCGGGCGTAAGCGTATCGCGGATGAGGAACGCGCACTTAGGGCGAAAGCCGATGAGGTGCTGGAGTTCCTGACAATCGAACATCTCGCCGATCACAAGGCCGGTCAGGTCTCGGGCGGTCAGAAGAAGCTGCTGGAACTTGGCCGTACCATGATGGTCGACGCCAAGATCGTGTTTTTGGACGAGGTCGGCGCTGGTGTGAACCGCACCCTTCTGATGACCATCGCCGACACGATCCTGCGCCTGAACAAGGAACGCGGCTATACCTTCGTCGTTATCGAGCACGACATGGATTTCATCGGCAAGATTTGCGACCCGGTCATCTGTATGGCCGAGGGAAAGGTGCTGGCCGAAGGCACTCTGGACGAGATCAAGGCCAATGAACACGTGATCGAAGCTTACCTAGGCACCGGCCTGAAGAACAAAGACAAGCTGGAGGCGGGCGTATGAGCGACAACCCCTACCAGGACGACAAGGGCAACAAGGACGCTTCGATCACCAATACGCATGGTGTCGGCACCATGACTCCAGCACATCGCAAAAGCGGTGAAACGCATCGGGTCGAGGGCGGTCCTTTCCTGATTGGCGACACTATGACTGGTGGCTATGGCAAAGGGCCAGACATCCTGCATGACTGCACCATCGCCGTTGATAAGGGCGAGATCGCGGTGATCGTCGGCCCCAACGGCGCGGGCAAATCCACCGCAATGAAAGCTGTGTTTGGCATGCTGGACGTACGCCAAGGGTCTGTGCGGCTGGATGGCGAAGATATCACCAATCTCAACCCGCAAGACCGCGTGGTACGCGGCATGGGCTTTGTCCCGCAGACCTCGAACATTTTTACGTCGATGACAGTGGAAGAGAACCTTGAGATGGGTGCCTTCATCCGGCGCGACGACATCAGCCAGACGATGGAACAGGTCTATGACCTCTTCCCCATCCTGCGCGACAAGCGCAACCAGGCCGCCGGAGAGCTGTCAGGTGGTCAACGTCAACAGATCGCTGTGGGCCGTGCGCTGATGACTCAGCCCAAGGTGTTGATGCTGGACGAACCCACCGCCGGTGTCTCACCAATCGTGATGGATGAGCTGTTCGACCGGATCATCGAGGTTTCGCGCACCGGCCTGCCGATCCTTATGGTCGAACAGAATGCCCGTCAGGCGCTGGAGATTGCGGACAAGGGATATGTACTGGTCCAGGGTCGCAATGCCTATACCGGGACAGGCAAGGAGCTGTTGGCCGATCCAGAAGTTCGCAAGAGTTTCTTGGGGGGATGACGCCAGTGACAGCTACTCTCGTGTTTGATCACTCTGAAATCAGGTCGAAAAGACGTACGAACTTGGAAAATGAGGTAACGAACTAATGGACTTCCTCAACGCCCTTGTGGCGCTCTCCAACTTCGTTCTTGTTCCCGCAATCGCCTATGGCAGCCAGTTGGCGCTGGGCGCTTTGGGGGTGACGCTGATCTACGGCATCCTGCGGTTTTCGAACTTTGCCCATGGCGATACGATGGCCTTTGGCGCGATGATCGCCGTGCTGGTTACATGGGGTCTGCAGGCCGCTGGGGTCAGCTTCGGGCCGTTACCGACCGCTCTGCTGGCCCTGCCCTTTGCCATTCTGGGCTGTATCGTTCTGGTGCTGATCACCGACCGGTTGGTCTATCGGTTCTATCGGGAACAGAAGGCCAAACCGGTCATTCTGGTGATCGTCTCGATGGGCGTGATGTTCATCATGAACGGGCTGGTTCGTTTCATCATCGGTCCGGATGACCAAAGGTTCTCGGACGGAGCGCGTTTCATCGTCTCGGCGCGAGATTTCAAGGCGATGACTGGGCTGCGTGAAGGGCTGGCTATCAAGACCTCCCAGGGCATCACGGTGATCGTGGCGGTTGTCGCCGTGGCGCTGTTGTTCTGGTTCCTGAACAAAACGCGCACCGGCAAATCAATGCGGGCCTATTCTGACAATGAGGATCTTGCGTTGCTGTCCGGTATCAACCCCGAGCGCGTGGTGATGATCACATGGATCATCGTTGCCGCGCTGGCGACCACTGCGGGCGTGCTTTACGGCCTCGACAAAAGCTTCAAGCCATTTGTCTATTTCCAGCTTTTGCTGCCGATTTTCGCCGCGGCTATCGTGGGTGGCCTCGGAAACCCTCTGGGAGCTATCGCGGGCGGTTTCATCATCGCGTTTTCTGAGGTGACGATCACCTACGCGTGGAAGAAAGTGCTGACTTATCTGGCACCTGAAAATCTGGAGCCGTCAGGTTTGGTGCAGTTCCTGTCCACCGATTACAAATTCGCTGTCAGCTTTGCCATTTTGCTGATCGTACTTCTGTTTAAGCCAACCGGCTTGTTCAAAGGAAAAGTGATATGAGCGAGCCCGTCAAAAACACGCTGCTTTTTGTGGTCGTCGGCGCACTCATCCTGTTGACCGGATTCACCCAAAGCTGGAACGCCGCAATCCTGATCCTGAACATGGGCTTGATCTCGGCCATCATGTCGATTGGCGTGAATCTGCAATGGGGCTTTGCTGGCCTCTTCAACGTTGGTGTCATGGGCTTTGTCGCGCTGGGCGGGCTGGCGGTTGTGCTGGTCTCGACACCCCCAACCCCCGGCGCCTGGTCTGGTGGCGGGTATGGCGTCATCCTGTCGCTTTTGATGGGTGCGGCAACCGTGGTTGCAGCTGTGATGGTGGCCCAAAAAATGCCCAAGGGACGCACACAAACCTTTGCAATCATCGGTATTCTGGTCGTAGGTTTTTTTGTTTACCGCGCAATTTTTGATCCCAACGTAGCTGCGATCGAAGCGATTGATCCTGCTGTCGCTGGTAATATCGGCGGTTTGAACCTTCCTGTCCTATTCGCTTGGCCTGCCGGGGGACTTTTGGCGGCGGGCGCAGCATGGCTGATCGGAAAAACAGCGCTGGGCCTGCGCTCGGACTATTTGGCAATCGCCACACTTGGTATCGCCGAGATCATCATCGCCGTCATGAAAAACGAGGACTGGCTGGCACGTGGGGTCAAGAACGTCTACGGCATTCCACGCCCCTCACCGGTGGTTGGCTACGAAGTTGAATTGCAGCAAGACCCAACTTTCCTTGCAAGGGCCGAGTGGTTCGGGCTGGATCCGGTTACTGCCTCGACGCTTTCCGTCAAGCTAGGCTACTCTTTGCTGTTCCTGATCGTGCTCCTGGTGCTGCTGTGGATGGCTCAGATGGCGTTGAAAAGCCCTTGGGGCCGCATGATGCGCGCCATCCGCGACAACGAGGTTGCCGCCGAGGCGATGGGCAAGGATGTCACCCGCCGCCATCTACAGATCTTCGTGCTGGGCTCGGCCATCTGCGGCATCGCCGGTGCGATGATGACCACTTTGGACGGGCAGCTGACGCCGGGCACTTACAACCCGCTCCGCTTTACCTTCCTTGTCTGGGTCATGGTGATCGTCGGCGGGTCGGGCAACAATTTCGGAGCCGTACTGGGAGCGTTCCTGATCTGGTTCCTGTGGGTTCAGGTTGAACCCATGGGCCTGTGGCTGATGAACCTGATAACCTCAGGCATGCCTGACGGCAGCGCACTTAAGACGCATCTGATCGATAGCGCCGCACATATGCGCCTGTTCACCATGGGACTGATTCTTTTGATTGTTCTCAGATTCAGTCCAAGAGGGTTGATCCCCGAGAAATAAGCAAAATTTCTTGCGAAATTCCCCTAACGCACCGTTAATCGGTGCGTTTTATTGTGCGGCGAGTCAGAACGCTCTAAATCGGTGTATCGTGATCCACCACATCGCGCTGTGCCCCATACCATGTTTGTTTGGTGCGGAGTTGTAACGATCTGACAGTTAACCAAGATGAGAGCACCGTAGTCGCAATGATTAAACCACTCAGAGTTTTCGCAATCGGGATCCCGCTGATGGCAACGCTATCAGCGTGTATTCCCTCACCCGAACAATTGGAGACCACCCCGGTCAAGGTCCAGACGCCCAAAGGTGTTGTGACCTGTCAGCTTTACCGCCAGGACCGCGTCACCTGGGACCGCGCAATCGATTTTCCGGCCACCAAAATGTCGGTGCCCGAGGCGGATAATTATTGCAGACAGGAAGGCCTGCGCCGGCTTAATCGATAACAATATGGGCGCGCGACTGGTTCGGCGCGCGCCGCACTCCGGATTCTAGCGATTGCGGAACAAGCCGCCCAGTATGCCCCTGACGATGCGGCGGCCAGTTGTTCCTTTCAGCTCTTTGATCACGGCCTCGCTCATGGCTGTGGCGAAGGTATCCTTTTTGCGCGAAAGACGAGAAGACGATCGCCCAACGCGATTGCCCGAATACCTTCGGGCCGAGGCGTATTCGCGTTCTGCCGGGCTCTGCTGTTCCAGAACTTCGTCGGATTCCGCCTGTTCCGCCGCATTCGCAGCGGCATCCGCGCGCGCCTGCAGAATCTCAAACGCCGATTTGCGGTCGATACGCTTGCCGTATTTTGCATCCATCGGCGAAGCTTTGATCACCGACTGACGCTCAGCTTTGGTAATCGGACCAAGTTGAGAGCCCGGTGGCCGGATCAAAGTGCGCTCGACCACGCCCGGAACACCTTTCTTTTGCAACATCGAGGTCACGGCCTCGCCCACGCCCACCTCTCGGATTGCGGTCTCAGTATCGAAAGCTGGGTTTTCACGATAGGTCTCAGCAGCAAGTCGCAGATTCTTGCGGTCGCGCGCTGTGAAGGCCCGCAGCGCATGTTGGACCCGGTTGCCCAGCTGACCCAAAATATCTTCCGGGATGTCTGCCGGATTCTGCGAGATGAAATAAACGCCAACGCCCTTTGATCGGATCAGGCGCGCCACCTGCTCGACCTTGTCCACCAGCACCTTGGGGGCGTCCTCGAACAGCAAGTGCGCTTCGTCAAAGAAGAACACCAGCTTCGGTTTTTCAGGGTCCCCCACTTCGGGCAGTTCTTCAAACAATTCACTAAGCAGCCACAACAGGAAAGTCGCGTATAGGCGCGGAGAGCCCATCAGCTTGTCAGAGGCCAGAATGTTCACCATCCCCTGCCCGTTCGCATCTGTCCGCATCAGGTCGGCCAGGTCCAACGCAGGCTCGCCAAACAGATTGGTACCGCCCTGGTTTTCCAGAACCAGCAAGCGGCGTTGAATAGCACCGATCGAAGATGTCGAGACATTGCCATAGCGCAGCGATAGTTGGGCGCGATTCTCGCCTATCCAGACCAGCAATGCCTGCAGGTCTTTCAAGTCGAGCAGCGGCATGCCTTCTTCGTCTGCGACCCGAAAGGCGATGTTCAGAATGCCTTCCTGCGCCTCGCTCAGCTCCATCAGTCGCGATAGTAGCAGTGGGCCCATCTCGGTCACTGTGGTCCGGACCGGATGCCCCTGCTCGCCAAACAGATCCCAGAACGTGACTGGACACGCGGCGTAAGAGAATGTGCCGAACCCGATCTTCGCGGCCCGATCCAAAAAAGCCTGGTGTAATTTGTGGGTTTCGCTTCCAGGCAGCGCCAGCCCCGACAAGTCCCCTTTCACATCGGCCAGAAACACTGGAACCCCTGCCTGTGAGAAGCCTTCAGCCAGAATTTGCAGCGTAACCGTTTTGCCCGTACCGGTCGCACCAGCAATCAGGCCATGGCGGTTCGCATATTTCAGCGACAGCCCCTGTGCCACTGAATAGCTGTCGCCACCACCGCCTACGAAGATCTTGTTGTCCATTGAAAATCTGTCCCGAATTCTACCGATCTGCTGCAAGCATACAAAGTTAACCTTTCGCTGCGAGAGTAAATGTTGCTTCTCGTGGCCTGGCTGCGGTGGCAAACTTCCTCCCTGTCGACTGGCCGTGCCTTTGGGCACGGCTTTTTTTAAATTCTACGAAAACCGAAAGACGCAAGAATAGTTTTTTAGGGTTAGGAGTTGACCAACGGGTTCCCCTTTCGTAACGTCTGCGCATAACTAAGTCGGCCAGTCCGACGGGGAGAAAATATTCAGGAAGGGAGCCGCTCCACCGGCTCCCTTTTTCGTTGCAGATCGCGGTGTTTCCCACGCATTTCGGCAAAAAACGATCAATTCACGGTCTGGAATTCGGATTTACCCTGACACCACTGAATTGCGGTGATAGAGGAAACAAAAAACTGGATCAGTTAGATGAGGCATTCATGATCAGGAAACTTGTCCCTTTTAATGTGGCGGCCGCAGCACTGTTGTGCGGAACAGTATTTGCGCAGGAAACCACACAGCAACCTGAAGCCGGTGCTGAAGCCGAAGTTGGCAGCGATCTGGATCTGGGTGAATCCGGTCCCCGTGTTGGCGAGCAATACGTCAAAGAACAAACGGGTGAATGGAATATTTCCTGCATCAAAACCGAAGGCGAAGACGATCCCTGCGCGATGGTTCAGATCCTCAATAACCAACAGGGTGATCCGATTGCCGAAGTTTCGATCGGAAAACTGCCCGAAGGCGGTGCCGCTGTTGCTTGGGCGAATGTTGTTGTACCGCTCGAAACCCTGCTGCAGGCGCAATTGGCTATGTCGATCGATGGGGCACCGCGCAAGCTTTACAATTATCACCACTGCATTCCGGTTGGCTGCGTGGCGCAACTGGGTTTGACTCAGGGTGATATCGACGCGATGAAATCAGGCCAAAAGGCGGTGCTGTCGCTGGTTCCTGCGCGCCTGCCAGATCAGGTTCTGAATATGGACATGTCTTTGTCTGGCTTCACAGCAGGCTTTGACGGGCTGAATGTTTCCATAAACTAAGCCCCGCAAAAACATCGAATAAGAAAGCCGCCGTGATAACACGGCGGTTTCTTCATATACGCTTCAACGCGAGAACGGCATTCAGCCCACCAAAGGCGAAAGCATTGCTAAGGGCGACATTAACTTTCGCCTCACGCGACTCGTTTGGCACCACATCCAGCGCGCATTCGGGGTCGGGCTCTTCATAGCCAATGGTCGGGGCGATCACCCCGTCGCGCAGGGCCATGATACAGGCTAATAGCTCAACTGCGCCGGTACCGCCGATCAGGTGTCCGTGCATGGACTTTGTTGACGAAATCATCAGATCGTCGGCGTGCGGACCAAACACACCAGCAACGGCTGCACATTCGGTTTTGTCATTTGCAGCCGTGCCGGTCCCATGGGCATTTATGTAACCCACATCGCTTGCATTCAGCCGTGCATCCGATAACGCCCCGGCCATGGCCCGTGCTGCCCCTTGTTTGCTGGGCATAACTATGTCGGCCGCGTCCGAGGACATGGCAAAGCCCACGACCTCGCACAGGATATCTGCTCCGCGCGCGCGCGCGTGATCGTATTCTTCGAACACAAAAACACCCGCACCTTCGCCTTGCACCATCCCGTTTCGGTTTGCGCTAAAGGGCCGACAGGCATCTTTTGACATGACGCGAAGCCCTTCCCATGCCTTGACGCCCCCAAAGCACAGCATCGACTCCGAGCCACCGGTCACCATTGCGGGCGCTGCCCCGCTGCGCACCATCTGAAATGCCTGCGCCATCGCATGGTTCGAAGACGCACACGCTGTTGATACTGTAAAGCTAGGGCCTTTGAGGTTGTGCTCCATCGAAACGTGGCTGGCCGCCGCATTGTTCATCAGCTTGGGCACGACAAAAGGATGCACGCGATTTTTACCATCCTCGTAAACCGAGCGGTAGTTGTCATCCCAGGTGGAGACGCCACCACCGGCCGTTCCCAGCACCACCCCCGACCGCGCGGCTGTGTCACCCGAGAATACGATACCGGATTGATCGATCGCTTCTTTAGCGGCGGTTAACGTGAACTGCGTGAACCGATCATACAGCGTCATCTGTTGGCGGTTGAAACGGCCCTCGGCCTCAAAACCCCGGACTTGACCGCCGATCTTGATCGACAGGCGATCCACATCACGAAACTCAAGCTCGGAGATACCACAACGACCCTCGCGCATGGCTTCCAGAGTGTCGGGGACGGAATGGCCCAACGCGTTAATGGTGCCAGCACCCGTAATGACGACGCGTTTCATACCAGCGGTCAGACCTTTTCAGACACGAGTTTTTCGATACCCGCAATGATCGCTGTCACATTCGAAATGTCGAAATCGCCGGATGTGGGCTCGTTTGCGTTGAAGGGCACGGTGATATCGAACTCTTCCTCGATGGCAAAGATACTCTCAACAAGACCCAGGCTATCGATGCCCAATTCTTCGAGCGTACTGTCGGGCGTCACATCCGAAGGCTCAAGCACGGCCTGTTCGGCAATGATTGCTATGACGCGGTCGCTGATGCTCATCTCGATCCCCTGATTTTCGCCTTGGGGATGATTTAATCACTTGAAGGCTGTTTGAAAACAGCCTTTTTCAACGCCTCGACGTCGCGCGACAATCGGGGCAGACGACGTTGGGCTTTATATATCTCGGTATGGCTTTCCATTTTAATGCCCGGGTAGCCCATGATCACACGACCAGCAGGAACATTTGACAGAATCTTGGTGCCGCCACCGGCAATCACGCCATCACCGATGAAAATATTATCGACAACACCAGTCTGACCACCCAGTACTACGTTATTACCAATCTCGACCGAACCAGAAACGCCGGTTTGCCCACATAACAAACAATCCTGCCCGACTCGGGTGTTGTGTCCCACGTGGACAAGATTATCCAGTTTCGATCCACTACCGATTACAGTATTGCGTATGGTCCCGTTGTCGACAGTGCAGTTCGAGCCGACCTCGACGTCATCGCCAATCTCGACCGCACCCAGCGAATGGATGCGCAACCAGCTTTGCGCCTTTGCATCCCCCTGATCACCCAGAGTTTTCCGCGCATTTTCGGCACCCGAGACTTCTGGTGTGACATAGCTGAAACCGTCCCCGCCGATACGGGCACCCGGCTGCGCGATAAAGCGATCACCGATTTGAGCCCGCGCACCGATGCTGACCATTTCGCGCAGCAGCGCGTTTTCACCAAGCGACGCATCCATACCGATCACGCAATGCGCGCCGATAACCGAACCCGCGCCGACGCGCGCGCGCGCACCGATAACAGCAAGCGGGCCGACCGATACGTCGACCCCGATCTCGGCGGTTTCATCAATGACAGCCGATGGATGAATTCCCGGCGCAATCCCCTGCCCGCGATCCAGCATCGCGGTGATCCCTGCCATCGCCATGCGGGGGCGTTGCACAAAAATGGCGGCCTCAAGCCCCAGTGCTTTCCAGTCCGCGCCATCCCACAAAACCGCGGCCCGTGCTGAACCGGTCCCCAAAGCTTCAGCATATTTTGGCGACATCGCCATGGCCAGATCGGTTGGCCCGGCATCTCCTGGCTCGGCTGCCCGCAAGATGGTCAGGCCAGTCTGGCCTTCTGCGACGACCCCCAGGGAATCGGCGATTTGTTGAACGGTAAACTGCATGTCGGGCGTCCTCGTGGCGGGATTTGCCTCGTGATTACCCTTGAACGTCCGGCAGGACCACCCCTGCCTTTTGCAGCGCTTCCCAGATTTTGCGATCCCGGTCATACACGTCGCGGCGATACTGCACCTCGCCTTTGGGGCCAATATAGGCCGTGCGATAAATCAGATGCACCGGAATTTTTTTACCCAGTTCAACCTTCGTTTCTTTGCCCGTGTTCAGAACGCGGTGGAAAAACGCCTTTGGATCCTCTTCCTGCTTGGCCAGCAGCTTATAGGCAAACTCGAACGGTTGCGCCAAACGGATGCATCCATGCGAGAATGCCCGAACCTCGCGTGCGAACAGAGATTTCTGAGGCGTATCATGCAGATAGATGTTGTACTTATTAGGGAACATGAACTTCACTAGCCCCAGTGCGTTGCTTTTACTGGGGGGCTGACGCATGGAAAACGGGAAATTACGCGCAGTGAATTGGGTAAAGTCAACCGCTCCACGATTCACCTGACGGCCACGGCGATCGGTGATCTGGATATGGCCGACAGCATTTGGATTGGCCCGTAATTGCGGCAGATATTCCTTCGTGATGATCGAGCGTGGCACATACCAACTTGGGTTGATCACCATATGCTCCATCTCATCCGAGAACTCTGGGCTACGGCGATCATGTGTGTTTTTGCCGATCACGGCACGAGTCTCAAACGTGACCTGCCCGTCATCGACGATCTTGGCAGAAAAATCGGCCAGATTCACCAGAATATGCCGCTCACCACGGTCTTTGGGTAACCAGCGCTCCCGTTCAAGCGCAACGTAAACAGCTTTCAAGCGGTCTGAAACTGGGCGATTGATCTCGGAAATAGTGCCTTTGCCAGCTACGCCATCCGCCTCTAGACCATGAGCAGCCTGAAATGATTGCACCGCCGCAAACAGCGCATCATCATAGTTTGGGCTGGCAGTAGGCTTCAGATAACCCATCGCGACAAGTCGATTGCGCAGCCTGATGACACTGTTCCCTGTGTCCCCAAGCTCAAGCTTGGAGACAGGAACGGTCTCGCCCCAGCCACCTTGTGTCATCAGCGCTTCCAGCGCCTTCTTTTGTTTCAACAGCGCAAGATACTGGCGCGATTGAGGCATCATATCCCTGAAATAGGTATCACCCTGGCTGGAAACGAGCAGTTCAAGATGCTCTGCGGCGCTGCGTCGTTCCACCGCCCGCACTAGGCCGGGATCAATCTGTGAAGGCGTTACAGAACCAGAGTGCAAGTCTCTGGCATATTTGACAAAAACCCGAGTCAGCTCGGCCTCGAGCACGCCCAGATCACGGGTGTTACGCGCGTCCTGCATCTTTGTCTTCAAAGTCTGGACGTCGTAACGTGCCCCAGGCAATCCATGCAGATCGGTCGTCGAAAGCGCTTCGATAAGGGCTTTGCGTCGTGCAGCATGTTCGGGCGTATCGCCAACCCAAACCGGATCAAACCCGTTTGTGCGATAAAACTCAGCAATTGCCGGGCTGTTGGACGCACTTTCCGCAACGGCCATTTGAAACGCTGTGCCATCCGTCCCCGCCTGCGCGACTGAGGCCGAAGCCACAAGGAAAGCGGCGATAAAAACACTTGAACGAGCACGGGTAACAAATGACATAGGATGGCCCTGTTTCTTCAATGACTTGTCACGCCCTATAAGCGGCGTCTGAAAATAATGTTTTGCTGAGCGCCTGATGTCTATTCACAAATTCATCACCAGACCGCTTCTTTGACCCCTGGTGCGCGTTTGCATCGCCGACGCGCGAACTGCGCCAAAAGCAAGCATACTTGCATCAGTTGCGCAAAAAACTGCCGAAATTTCCCCCTTGATTTGACTGCGACCAAAGATTTCTTGGCTGTTGAATCCTACTGTGCCATAAATCCCGCATCTGGGATGGGAAAAAATTAATACGGCGCGCGTAACATCGTGTGCAGGCAGGAACAGTACGGGACGAAACAAAAAATGACCAAGAGCAGTACCTCGGGCCTGACCCGGCGTGCCCTATTGGGCGCATTCGCCGCAACAGCAGTTGTTGCAGCCCCCACATATTCCAACGCAGCAGGTTTCCTTCGCGGCGGAGGTGATATTCGCCGTATCCGCATGTATTCCGGCCGTACCGGTGAACGTATCGATATGGTCTATTGGGTTGATGGCAAATACATCAAAGACGCGGTGAAAGAGGTCAATCACTTCATGCGCGACTGGCGCAGCGATCAAGTCAAGTCAGTGGACCTGAGGACCATCGACATCATGGCGGCCACCCACAATCTTCTGGATGTCAGCGAACCCTACATGCTGTTGTCCGGTTACCGCTCGCCGCAAACCAACGCAATGCTGCGCCGCCGCTCGCGGGGTGTTGCCAAGAATTCGCTTCATATGAAGGGTCAGGCTGCTGATCTGCGACTGTCATCACGCTCTGTCTCGCAAATGGGCAAAGCAGCGATGGCCTGCCGTGCCGGTGGCGTTGGACAGTATTATCGTTCGAATTTCGTTCACATGGATTGCGGTGTCATCCGCTCGTGGCGCGGCTAATCGAGCATTTCATCTTTCGCTTTTGCACAACCCCCATCAGATAGTTCTGGCGGGGGTTTTGTTTTGCCTGGAAAGAACAGGTTCGTGCACCGTCAGTTCTGCGTAATATGACGACTAGCAAGGGTGAAATGGCGCACCTGAGAGGATTCGAACCTCTGGCCTCTGCCTTCGGAGGGCAGCGCTCTATCCAGCTGAGCTACAGGTGCCTTGGCCGTTAGCTACCCTCGTTCCAATCCGGGTGCAACTGCAAATCCGCAGTACGTCAGGCAAACAGATCGTGGGCAAGCTCCAACGCATCGATCAGGGTGTCGACCTCATCCGTCGTGTTATAAAGCCCAAAGCTGGCACGACAGGTAGCAGTGACCCCCAAATGGTCCATCAGCGGCCCGGCGCAATGGTGCCCTGCGCGCACTGCGACACCCTTTTTGTCCAGAATGGTAGAAACATCATGGGCATGCCCTGCCCCATCCAGAGTAAAGCTGAATATCGCGGCTTTGTTCGCTGTGGTGCCTTGAACCTGCAGCCAGTTCAATCCATTCAACCGTTGCATCGCATAGTCGCGCAAGCCGGCCTCATGCGATGCAATGCTCTCCATGCCAAGGTCCATCATATAGTCAAGCGCCACACCCAACCCGATGGTCTGCACGATGCCGGGGGTTCCGGCCTCGAACTTCATTGGTGGATCGTTGTAGATCACCTGATCCTTTGAAACCTCTTTGATCATGTCACCGCCACCTATAAAGGGGCGCATTTCAGCCATGCGGTCCGATTTGATAAAAATTGCGCCAGAACCGGATGGGCCGTACAGTTTATGACCCGTGATGGCATAGAAGTCACATCCGATGTCATCGACATTGACGGGCATATGAACCGCGCCCTGGCTGCCATCCACCAGAACCGGAACGCCTTTGACGTGGGCGGCTTGCGTGATTGCTTTGACATCAACCACAGAGCCCAGCACGTTCGAGCACTGGGTCACCGCAACCAGCTTTGTCTTGGGGCCAATGGCGTCGATTACCGCCTGAGGGTCAAGATGGCCGGTCGCATCGATGTCGATCCATTTCAGCACCACGCCCTGCCGTTCGCGCAGGAAGTGCCACGGCACGATGTTGGCGTGATGTTCCATCACGCTGAGGACAATCTCGTCCCCCGCCTGCAGGCGTGGCATTGCCCAACCGTAGGCGACCAAATTGATTCCCTCGGTCGTACCCGAATTCAGGACAATCTCATTCTCGTTTGATACGCCCAGAAACCGCGCAACCGTGCCACGGACGGCCTCATATTTCTCGGTCGCGAGATTTGACAGATAGTGAAGCCCTCGATGCACGTTCGAATATTCGTGCGCATAGGCCTGCGTGATCGCGTCGATCACTACCTGGGGTTTCTGCGCGGAGGCCCCGTTGTCTAGATAAGTCAGCGGCTTTCCGTTGACCTGACGTGACAGGATCGGAAAATCTGCGCGGATTTTTTGTACGTCATACATAGACAGGACTTCCCTATACAGACCCGGCGGGGATCAGCCAAAGAACAAACGGGACGGCCACAAGACCAGAGATCAGGATCACCACAAACGATTTTCCCAACGACTGAAATCGATGCGCCTCGTTGAGAAAATGCAAGGTGATGTAAAGGCTAAGACCCAGCATCGCCAGACTGGCCGGTAAGAATAGAAACGGCAGCGCTGCAACCAGCGCTAGAATGATTGCTTGCCCCGCAATTTGCAGGATTTGCAACCAGACAATCAGCGTCATGAAGTCATTGAACGTTCCCGTTCCACCCAAGACGCGGCCCACTAATAGGAACGTCACGACGCTGATCATGATTGCCGCGACGGAAACAAAAAGCGTCCTCGATAGTGGCTCAGCCAGTTGCTGAACATCCGGACTGATAAGCGGCAGGACGAAGCTGGACGCAGACTGGACCAGAGCGTTCAGGATCACCGCGAGAGAGAAGGCGAGCCACAGTACATCCGTACCCAGCCGCAACGCGAGCAATCGTCTTGCGGCTTCGGCTGGATTGGACAGGGTCAGAACGACCAGGTTGAGCAGTGCGGTGGAATTCATTTAGCAGCCTTTTGCGATTGCTTGAGGCCCGACAACCAGAACCAGAGAAAAACCGCAACCCATAACAGCCCCACAAGTGTTTGCGCTGACCCGGGGCCGATGAAACCGGACACCAGCCCATTCAGCAACACCAAAGGCGCTGACGCGAGAAGCGCCCAGAACAAGGCTAGCCGCGCACCATAGCTGGTGCCAACGCCCCCCATCATTCGCGCGATGAAATGGGTGAGCCAAGCAAGAAGATAAAAGCACAATGGCAGAATAAAGACCGAGCCCAACAGGGCCCCGCCCATCAGCATGTTCAGCTCTATTCCTTCCAGATGAGCTCTCCGTGCAAGGCCGGGCAATTGTGCGATAAAGCCTATTACACAGAACGCCATCACAAACGCCAATGCGCGATCTTCGCGCGGCCCCATATCAAGCAGCCGACGCACCACACGCCCCGGTCCGCGATACGTGGCCACGATATCGGTTGTGACAGGCATCAGCGTCGGCGTGCCAGCCAATCTTGCAATCGGGACACGATATCAGCTGCCAGATCCTCGTCCTCGATTTCATCGACGGCTTCAGCCAGGAAGGCCAGTGTCAACATGTCGGTTGCTTCCGCAGTTGGTACTCCACGCGAGCGCAGGTAGAACAAAGCCGTTTCATCAATGGCGCCCGAGGTCGAACCATGCGAACACGCAACGTCATCGGCGTAAATCTCGAGCTCGGGCTTTGCGAGGAACTGACTGTCATCGTCCAGAAGCAGCGACTGGCTGATCTGGTAACCGTCGGTTTTCTGAGCACCTTCCTTCACCAAGATCTTGCCCTGAAAAACACCCGTCGCACCGTTGCGAAGCACCTTCTTGAACACTTGGCGGCTCTCGCAATTCACCGCATCATGGGTGACAAAGACCGTGTCATCATGGAGAAAATCACCGTCTCCAACACACGCACCCGCCACGTGCGCGACCGCATCATCACCCGTCAGTTCGACGACTTGCTCGTTTCGCGTTAAAACTCCGTTCACGGTCAGCGTGAAGGATTTATAGACGGATTCTTTGCCAAGCCGCGAGAACATATGAGTCGCCGCACGGCGTTGATGATCCCTGCCCTGCGCACGGATATGATGCAATGTGCCATTGTCGGCGATATCGATCTCCATACATTTGTTGAAGCGCGAAGCTGCGGGTCCGTTTTCAAGGATCGTGACTTCGGCACCGCTTTCAACCCGAACGACGTGATGCAGGATCGCATCCGACGTTTCAGATTCATGGCGATAAATCAGGTTAATCGGTTTGCTCGGCTTGCCGGATACATGAATGGCAACTCCATCTGACGCATAGGCCGTGTTCAGCGCCGCCAAGGGACGCGCCACTGGATCTTGGCCTTTTGCTTCAAGAACGCCGTATAACTCTTTGGCCCAATGGATATCTTTGCAACAGATATCTTCCAGCCGATCGATCGTTACACCCTCCAGAGACAGATCATCAGACTCTTCCGGGCTGAATACGCCATCAATGAAAACGATCTTCAGTCGGTCGAGCGCGTGGAACAGAGCCGGTTCATCCGTTTTGAACAAAGCAGCACTGGGAGCTTCCGCAGAGACCAGAGTGTCTGGACGGGTATATTTCCAGTATTCATCTCGACGACTGGGCAAACCCATCGCGCGTACACGTGCAATTGCGGCTTCGCGCGCTTTGCGTGTGCATCCCGCATCCGGCATGGTCAGCGCTGCCAGCCGTTCCTCGGTCGCCGTTTGTTTCGCTTGGGGTAATGCCATCAGTTCACCTCGGCCAGGATGTCGGCATAGCCGTTGTTTTCCACTTCCAGCGCGAGTTCGGGGCCACCGGATTTCACGATACGACCATCCGCCATGATGTGAACCACGTCAGGTTTGATGTGATCGAGAAGCCGCTGATAGTGCGTGATAACAAGGAAACCCCGCCCTTCATCGCGCAGGGCGTTCACTCCCTCGGCCACCAGCTTCATCGCGTCCACGTCAAGGCCCGAGTCTGTCTCATCCAGGATGCACATCTTCGGCTCAAGCATCGCCATTTGCAGGATTTCGTTGCGCTTTTTCTCACCACCCGAAAAGCCAACATTGACCGGACGTTTCAACATTTCAGCGTCGATTTTCAGCGCCTTGGCCTTGGCACGAACCTCTTTCAAAAAATCCGTCGCCGATAGCTCTTCCTCGCCACGTGCTTTGCGCTGCGCATTCACGGCGGTGCGCAGGAAGGTCATGTTGCCCACACCGGGAATCTCGACCGGGTACTGGAACGCCAGAAACACACCTGCGGCTGCACGTTCTTCCGGTTCCATTTCAAGCAGATCCTCGCCATCAAGCGTCGCGCCGCCCTCGGTCACCTCATAGCCATCACGACCAGACAACACGTAGCTGAGCGTTGATTTGCCCGAGCCATTGGGCCCCATGATCGCATGCACCTTGCCAGGCTCGACCGTCAGGTCGACCCCTTTCAGAATTTGCTTGTCTTCTTCCTCAAGTTTGACGTGCAGGTTATTGATTTCCAGCATTTTCTGTCCTTTAGCATCTCGCAAGGGGCGCATTGCGACCCCGATAAGTTCTTATCCCAGCACCTTGCGGATCACGCGGGCGATGATCCATCCAAGCAACGCGCCTGCGCCCACTGCCCAAACCGGGTTTATGAAGTCCATGTACTTGGTATTGACGTAAGCAACCCCCAACAGGCCGCCGAGCACCGGCAACGCATAGCCAAGCACGGTCAGGACATCGTCCTTTCGGATTCGCTGTTGGGGTTTTGGTGTCATCAGCCGACTGATCCCTCAAGGCTGATTGCCACAAGCTGTTGCGCTTCCATCGCAAATTCCATCGGCAGCGCCTGCAGAACGTCCTTGCAGAACCCGTTGACGACCAAGGCCACGGCTTCTTCCTCGTCCATGCCACGCTGACGGCAATAGAACAGCTGATCGTCATCCACTTTTGATGTCGTCGCCTCGTGCTCGACCCGAGATGAGTTGTTCTTCACCTCGATATACGGAACCGTATGCGCCCCGCATTTGTCGCCAATAAGCAAGCTGTCGCACTGCGTATAGTTGCGGCTATCCTTGGCCTTTGGATGCATCGACACCAAACCACGATAGGTGTTCTGCGCCTTACCGGCACTGATCCCTTTCGATACGATCCGCGACTTGGTGTTCTTGCCCAGATGAACCATCTTGGTGCCGGTATCGGCCTGCTGCATGTTGTTGGTGATCGCGATCGAGTAGAACTCACCCTGGCTATCGTCGCCACGCAGGATGCAAGACGGGTATTTCCAGGTTACGGCTGAGCCGGTTTCGACCTGCGTCCACATCACCTTGGAGCGATCACCCCGACAATCGGCGCGCTTGGTCACGAAGTTGTAGATACCGCCCTTGCCATTCTCATCTCCGGGGAACCAGTTCTGAACGGTCGAGTATTTCACCTCGGCATCTTCTTCGACGATGATCTCGACAACCGCCGCGTGCAACTGAGCGGTGTCGCGCTGGGGCGCGGTGCAGCCTTCCAGATATGAGACGTAAGAGCCCTTGTCGGCGATGATCAGCGTGCGCTCAAACTGGCCGGTATTTTCAGCATTGATGCGGAAATATGTGCTCAGTTCCATCGGGCAGCGTACGCCCGGCGGGACGTAGACGAATGAACCATCCGAGAATACAGCCGAGTTGAGCGTGGCATAGAAATTGTCCGAGACCGGTACGACCGTCCCCAGGTATTTCTTGACCAGTTCCGGATGCTCTTTGATCGCCTCGGAAATCGAGCAGAAGATAACGCCGGCTTTCTTCAACTCTTCCTGAAAAGTCGTCCCGACCGAAACCGAGTCAAATACTGCATCAACAGCAACCTTACGGCCTTCTGCCGGTGCATTCTCAGCGCCCTCGACACCTGCCAGGATCATCTGTTCTTTCAGAGGGATACCCAGCTTTTCGTAAGTCGCCAGAAGTTTGGGATCGACCTCATCAAGAGATTTGGGTTTATCTTCCATCGATTTCGGACGGGCATAATAATACTGGTCCTGAAAGTCGATCGGCGGGTAGTGCACCATCGCCCATTTAGGCTCTTCCATCTGGGTCCAGCGCTCGAACGCGGCCAGACGCCATTCGGTCATCCACTCAGGTTCATCATTTTTGTCCGAGATCAGACGAACGATATCGGGATTCACGCCTTTTGGCGCATACTCCATCTCGATATCAGTTTCCCAGCCGTATTTATAAGTGCTGACCTCGCGAACCGCGTCTACGGTTTCCTGATCGACACCCTCTTTCACCTGGGTCTGGTCCAAAGCGGCCATAATTCACCCTCCGTCAGATCACGCGGCCCGCGCGCGATGCTTTTTCTCTTTTTCAAGCCACGTTTCCGCGAAACGCAGCACATCTTCTTCTGCCGTCTCTGGCCCCAGCGATACGCGGATTGCGCTGGAGGCGGTCATCTCATCAAATCCCATGGCCGTCAGTACGGCGCTTGCACGAACCTTGCCGCTGGAACAGGCCGAGCCTGCGCTGACCGCAAATCCCGACAAATCCATCTGCATGACCTGGGTCTCACCCTTCCAGCCTGGTGTGGCGAAGCACAGAGTGTTGGGGAGTCGCCCTTGGTCTTTCCCGACAAAAATAGTAGCTTTCGTACCAGCCTCAAGAGCGTTTTCTAGAATATTTCTAAGTTCTGCAACGTTTTCCCAAACGCCATTTGCTAAATCACGGGACGCGGCTTCAGTTGCTGCTCCGAACCCCGCAATTCCAGTGACATTTTCTGTACCCGAGCGACGCCCCATCTCCTGCCCGCCGCCCTTGATTTGCGCAGCAAGATCGGTGCCGCGCTTCATCACCAACGCCCCGATCCCTTTTGGCCCGCCAAGTTTGTGGGCTGAAATCAGCGCCATCTCAGCCCCCAGCCAGTTGAAGGCTATCGGCAACTTACCAAAAGCCTGAGTCGCGTCAGTGACCGCAAGACCGGCAGGCAAAGACTGAACAATCCCGGTTTCCGAATTGGCCAGTTGCAGCGTGGATCGGGACGCCTCCAGAACGTCAACGTGCCCACTCTGGGCCACAGGCAAAACCTCATCAATCCAGGCCCTTACCGCGTCATGTTCAATCGTTGCGCCTTGAAGATCGCGCCCCGCCATGGCCAAAGCCGCTGCCTCCGTCGCGCCGGATGTAAACACGATGTCGGCACCATCGGCCCCAAACGCTGTTGCGATTTGAGCGCGCGCTTTCTCGACCACCGCTTTTGCGGCGCGCCCTTCGGCATGGACCGAGGACGGATTGCCCACCAAATCCATCGCCGCGATCATTGCATCGCGGGCCTCGGGCCTCAGAGCGGCGGTTGCGTTATGGTCGAGATAAACCCGTTTCATAGATGTATCTTTTCCAAGATGGGTTTTGACGGAACACAGAAAAACGTCATCAGATCAATCGTCCACGACTGCGAACAAGCTAGGAACAGCGGGACACGGTGCAAGATCATTCCGAATTACATCCGACAGCCGCGTTTGATGCAGGAATACGTAAACATTCGCGCTCAGGCTTTCCCACAACCGATTGGTCAGTGACTGCGCCCGGCTGCCCGAAGACGCGCCCGAGGCACCTGCCCCCTTGTGCATCGCATCCACCGTCTCATCAACCGCGGCCAGTATCTCGACCACACGGATTTCCGAGGCAGGTCGCGCCAGGCGATAGCCCCCACCCGGTCCGCGTACTGAACTGACCAGATCAGCTCGGCGCAGTTTCACGAAAAGCTGCTCCAAATACGGTAGTGAAATATCCTGACGTTCGGAAATCTCGCCCAACGTGACAAGTTTGTCCGAGGACTGAAGGGCGATATCCGCCAGCGCAACCATCGCATAGCGGCCTTTGGTCGACAGCTTCATTTTGTTTCCTTCAGGCAAGAACTGCGCGAAAACATTGACGTCGCCCGAGCCAGTGCGTATCTCCCACTGACAGCGTTTTCACGCGACACAATGTAATTAGAACCGTTCTAAGGTACCTGAGGATTACCGTCAAGATAATCTCGGGGCCGACGCGTCAAAAAACAGGACCAAAGCACACATGCCCGAGGTGATTTTTCCCGGACCCGAAGGCCGCCTGGAAGGCCGCTACCACCCGCAAAAGGAAAAAGACGCACCGATCGCTATCGTGCTTCACCCGCATCCACAATTTGGCGGGACCATGAACAACAAGGTGGTCTATAACCTGCATTACGCCTTTTACAACATGGGCTTCACGGTTCTGCGTTTTAACTTTCGCGGCGTTGGTCGCAGCCAGGGTGAGTATGACCAGGGTGTAGGTGAGCTGAGCGATGCAGCATCAGCGCTGGATTACCTTCAGTCGATGAACAACAACTCCAAGCATTGCTGGGTCGCTGGGTTCTCGTTCGGTGCATGGATCGGAATGCAGCTTCTGATGCGCCGCCCCGAGATCACTGGCTTCATCAGTGTATCGCCGCCCGCAAACATGTACGACTTTTCGTTCTTGGCACCCTGCCCGTCTTCTGGCTTGATCATCAACGGATTGGCGGACCGTGTCGCGCCACCTGCAGACACTGCGTCTCTGGTCGGAAAGCTGCATGAACAAAAGGGTATCACCATCACCCATAATGAGGTGGAAGGTGCCGATCACTTCTTCCAAGACCGCCACATGGACACGCTGATGACAGATGTGACGGATTACGTGAAACGCCGCCTGACAGAGAATACGCGCTGATGTCCGATACCATCACTACCCTCGCCGCCAGATTGGCCGAGGACACGATGAAGGTTATGGACGAGACGGGCGAGGATCGATTCTTTGTGGAGGTTGGAGACGTTCTCGGCGCAGCCTCGCAATCTCTGGAAGAAGCGTTCTTGACCGAAATCCGGGTTAGGCTGGCGGAACGCAAGGCGCGTCAATTCGTGGTGAAAAGACTGTCTGAACATCGATCCAAGCTGAAAGCGATCGAAAAGCAGTAAAGATTGCTTAGCGTCTGAAGAAAAGAAAAGGAGCCCGAAAGCTCCTTTTCGAGGATATCGCTCGGTGGGCGCCTAAACCGGAAAACCTGTGAACCGCTCAACATTCTGGGCTGCATCAATGTCGACGGACCCCCCGTCTGCAAGCCATCCCAACGCCACAATCAAAACCGAAGCGATAATGACCGATTTTGCAAAAGTCGTCATCTTATCAAACTCATTAAAAACACACTAAAAACAATCGAGTGTTTAGCACGAATGCAAAAGCCCGAATAGTCGGGTTTACCTGACCTTTGGTAAAGTTAGGGTTTTGATCATCTGCATCTGAATCCCCTTGCCCAAATAATCGCAAGTATGCTCAACCTTTCGCGATAATTCAGAGAGGCATCGCTCGTGCCAAAGACCTACCTAATCCTAATGTTGGCTGTTATCGCGGAAACCATCGGCACGACTGCGTTGCAGGCTAGCCATCAGTTTACGCGATTTTGGCCGTCGGCTCTTGTCGTGGTTGGCTATGGGGCAGCCTTTTATCTTATGGCCCTCACGTTAAAGGTCATGCCCGTGGGCATTGTCTATGCAATCTGGTCGGGCCTCGGTATTGCCCTGATCGCACTGATTGGATTTCTGGTTTTTGGCCAAAAACTCGATTGGCCCGCAGTCTTGGGTTTGGGCATGATTTTGAGTGGCATTCTGATCATCCACCTGTTTTCAGCCACAGCGGGCCACTGACCGCCGGTTAGGGCTGGTATATTTTGTCGCGCCGCGTTATGCGCGCGGCAACTTCCCGTTCAAAGGCTGACCTCTCATGGACCTGCGCAATATCGCAATCATCGCTCACGTGGACCACGGCAAGACGACCCTGGTGGATGAGCTGCTCAAACAATCCGGCGCGTTCCGGGAAAACCAGGCCGTGGCAGAACGCGCCATGGACAGCAACGACCTGGAACGCGAACGCGGCATTACCATCCTGGCCAAAGCCACCAGCGTTGAGTGGAAGGATACCCGCATCAACATCGTCGACACCCCCGGCCACGCTGATTTCGGTGGGGAAGTCGAACGTATTCTCAGCATGGTCGACGGCGTTGTACTGCTGGTCGACGCCGCCGAAGGCCCGATGCCGCAAACCAAATTCGTGACCTCAAAGGCGCTGGCTTTGGGCCTGCGCCCGATCGTCGTGCTGAACAAAGTCGACAAACCCGATGCCGAGCCTGATCGCGCTCTGGACGAATGTTTCGACCTTTTCGCCAACTTGGGCGCCGATGACGATCAGCTGGACTTCCCGGCCATGTATGCTTCGGGCCGGGCCGGCTGGGCCGATATGGAGCTTGACGGTCCGCGCAAGGACTTGACCGCCCTGTTCGATCTGATCGTTGATCACGTCCCCGCCCCCAAGCAGATCGAGAAAAAGGACGAACCGTTCAGGATGCTCGCCACCACTTTGGGCAGCGATCCATTCATCGGTCGCATTCTGACCGGTCGTGTGGAAAGTGGAACTCTGAAAGCGGGTGACAGCCTCAAAGCACTCAGCCGAGACGGCACCCAGATTGAAAGCTTCCGCGCGTCGAAAATCCTTGCATTCCGTGGATTAGCTCAACAACCCATCGACGTCGCTGAAGCAGGCGACATTGTCACGATTGCGGGTATGAGCAAAGCCACCGTGGCAGATTCCCTTGTAGCCCCGCAAGTCGACGAGGCCCTGCCTGCCCAGCCTATCGATCCGCCAACCATCACAGTGACCTTCGGCATAAACGATTCCCCGCTGGCCGGTCGTGACGGCAAAAAGGTTCAGTCTCGGGTCATTCGTGATCGCCTGATGAAAGAAGCCGAATCGAACGTAGCCATCCGCATCAGCGACACGCCCGGCGGCGAGGCCTTCGAGGTTGCTGGTCGCGGCGAATTGCAGATGGGTGTTCTGATCGAAAACATGCGCCGCGAAGGATTCGAGCTCAGCATCTCGCGCCCACAGGTTTTGTTCCGCGAGGAGGACGGCCAGCGCCTTGAACCTATCGAAGAAGTCACGATCGATGTGGATGATGAATATTCTGGCGCGGTGATCGAGAAAATCACGGGTGCGCGCAAAGGTGAACTGGCTGAAATGCGCCCTGCAGGGGCAGGCAAAACCCGGATCATCGCCCACGTGCCGTCTCGTGGCCTGATCGGCTATCACGGAGAGTTCCTGACCGATACACGCGGAACTGGTGTCTTGAACCGGGTCTTCCACGGCTGGGCAGCCCACAAAGGGCAGATTCCTGGTCGACGTGCGGGTGTTCTGATCTCGATGGAAAACGGTCAGGCGGTCGCCTATGCGCTGTGGAATTTGGAAGAGCGTGGCCGCATGTTTGTTGGCCCGCAAACTGATGTCTATCAAGGCATGGTGATCGGCGAGCATTCGCGAGACAATGATCTGGAAGTGAATCCGCTGAAAGGTAAGAAGCTGACAAACGTGCGTGCCAGCGGCTCGGACGACGCAGTAAGGCTGACCCCTCATATTCAGTTCTCGCTTGAAGAGGCAATCGCCTATATCGACGACGATGAACTGGTCGAGGTTACACCCAATGCGATCCGGCTTCGCAAACGTTATCTGGATCCGCACGAGCGTAAACGGATGTCAAAATCAGCCTGATCAATGCTGTGAACTTGTTCACGTTTTGGAAACATTGCCACATTCGTGACATTTTTGCGTCAGGCTAGAAACAACACAGAAAAAGAAGACCTGGTGCAACAGCAGGTCTTCTTTTTGTTTTTTATGGATTAATCGTGTTTGAGTGAGCTGGATCACAGAAATCCAACAGAAAGTTTGCTTGAAAATAGGCGATAGAAAGAGGACTTTGTGTTCAAAGTGTGACGCCGTTTGAGTATACGGCAATTTAGTTAACGAGTGCTTAAGGAGCGTGCGATGCGCATTAGATCCAAACTGTTATCGATTGCTTTTGCTTCTGCAATCTTACCCTTCACCTTCGGAAATTCCGCTCAGGCAGCTGGTACGTGCACTGTGAGCACGGCCAAACAGTCTGTTTCTTCGAACACTCTTTGTGCGTGTGACGTGGTTACTTCGGGCATGCTCCGGTATATCCAGCGACGCGCCGACTTCGAGTCTATCTTGGAAAGTACCATTCTTGATTGCCCGCGATTTGCAGCTGTTTTGACCGACCTGCCAACTGCAAGCATCGGCTTCGCCGACCAAAGATCTGGCGACGGTCCATCAGATGAATCTGAGCGGGAAAGTTCAAGTTCCGGCCCTAGCGGTGATTCTTCTCCGGACAACGACCCCGGTTCGTCGACGCCGGGAGGTAACAACAACGGAAATGACAACGATCCTGATGACAATGATCCTGATGACAACCAGCCCGATGACAATGAGCCTGATGACGACAATTCGGACGACGGAAAGTTGAAGGAACTAAAGTCTAATGACAAGAAATCCAAGGGCAAAAAGTCCAAAGACAAAAAAATGAAGAACAAAAAGTCCAAAGACAAAAAGTCCAAAGACAAAAAGTCAAAAAACAAAAAGTCAAAAAACAAAAAGTCGAAAAACAAAAAGTCGAAAAACAAAAAGTCGAAAAACAAAGTTAATACTAGTATATTTGATAACTAATGCTGAAAAAGGGCGCTGCTCATTACAGGCGCCCTTTTTTGTTTCTCGGATTTCTAGCTCTTTCCGTAAACTCCGACCCAATTTCGTGGCTGTTTAGGATCTTGCATCCTCAGGAACAGATAGCGCGTCGCCTTCCAAGGCTTGATCTGATTGGTCAAATTATCCAGAACCAGATCGCCGTCGCTTGACCGATAGACCAAAACAGCATGAGAGTTTCTGCGCGTATCCAACACTGTCGCGAGCAGTAGCTTACGAGGGTCGAAACCAGCCTGGATCAAATCTCTTTTCTTTAGAAGCGCAAAATCTTCGCAGTCACCACCGCGCGACGTTGGAAGCGCCCAAAGTTCACTGGTTTTGTATTGCGACTGATCCGTGACCTCTCGCGTGGATCGATTAACGCGGCGGTTGATCTCTTTGACAAGCTTCAATTCTTGGCTGGTAGATAAGGAACCGATACCTTTTTGCGCACATGCCCAGGAATACTTACCGCAAAGCTGACGCGCACCGGAGGGTGGTGGCGAGGCAGCGATACTCGGGATAAACGCGGCATCTTTCGCCGATGCTTCAGTCCCAAACAACAGCGAACCGTTAATCAGGATAGCCAAACCAAACAGCCCGCCAAGCTTGGCAGCGCTCTTTAAGTGGGCATCTATGGTCGTACCAAAGAATTTCATGCTGTCCCTCGAGTCCTATTAATCCCTGCAAACTGCGTGGATCAGAACCCATCTGTATACCGGACCATATCCGCAAACCGTGGTTGTCACGCAATCAAATCCGAGATTGAGCGGAAAAAACGGCGGAAATTCGTCACATTTCGTGACCATTTCCGCGCAAGAAAGTGGCGCGAAGTGCCACAATCGGACAGAGAAATATGTTCAAAATCAACAGGAAGTACGCACAACCCATTGTAATAATGTGTATAAATTCAGAGCGATCGTGAAGAGCCGCCCACGCTAAAATGCATGGCAGGTCGCACGGCTCGGGGCCGGGCAGAATTTGCAAATTTCATGCGAAGGTAGATTTAGCCTGATTCTCAGTAGGTAATTTCAACGACCACCAGCTCTCGCTCGCTGGCGCCACGGGCATGATCCAATGCCTGCTGATATGCAGGAGAATTGTAGCACTCTACCGCAGCCTCGACGGTTGGGAAGCGGGCGACCACATTGCGTGGTCGCTCTTTGCCCTCTAACTGCACGTAACGTGCCGCGCGGGCGATGAATTCACCCCCATGCGCCGCAATTGCCGGCCCTGCAAGCTCGGCGTATTTTCCATAAGCATCGGCGTCTGTCACAGTGACGTGTGCGATCCAAAGTGCTGGCATCTTATCCTCCCAAAACCTGTTCAGCGGCCTTGATTGCAGCCTCTGCATTCGAGGCATCCTTGCCCCCACCCTGTGCCATATCAGGCCGTCCACCACCGCCCTTGCCGCCAAGTTCAGTCACCGCCGCGCGGACCAGATCCACCGCAGATACCGTGTCTGTCAGGTCCGAAGTGACACCCGCTGCGACAGCCGCTTTGCCGCCGGTATCAGCAATCAATAATACTGCGCCCGTACCCAGACGGCTTTTGTGCTCATCAATCAACGCAGGCAGGTCCTTTCCGGAAACACCCGCGAGCGACTGCGCAAAGAACGCCACACCGTTCACATCGCGCGCTTCAGCGCCACTGCCCTGTCCCGCACCTCCGGCCATCGCCAGATCGCGGCGCAACTGCGCAACTTCGTTCTGCAGCGATTTACGCTCGTCCAACAGAGTCTTCACACGCGCCACAACGTCATCCGGCTGGGCTTTCAACTCAAGCGCAATCGCTGAAAGGCGATGATCCTGTTTCGACAGATACTTAAATGCGTCATCACCGGTCAAAGCCTCGATCCGCCGCACGCCCGCGCTGCTGGCACTGTCGCCCAGTACGACGAAGGTTCCGATATCACCGGTCTGGCGCACATGGGTGCCGCCACACAGTTCAATCGACCATGTCTCACCATCCTGGCCTTTGCCGGTGGGTGCTTTGCCCATCGAAACCACGCGAACCTCATCCCCGTATTTCTCACCGAACAGAGCTTGAGCACCCAGTTCACGGGCGTCATCAGGTGTCATAATCCTGGTTTCCACGGTTGAGTTTTGCCGGATGAATGCGTTCACCTCTCGCTCAACTTTCTGCACTTCTTCCAGTGTCAGAGCCTTGGAATGGCTGAAATCGAACCGCAAACGATCTGATGCGTTGAGCGACCCGCGCTGCGCCACGTGGTCACCCAATGTCTCGCGCAGAGCTTCATGCAGAAGGTGCGTCGCGGAGTGGTTGGCACGAATGGCCGTGCGGCGCGCGTGATCGACTTCCATCTCAACTGCGTCACCTTTTGAGATCGCCCCATGATCAATCGCGACCTTGTGAGCATAGACTTTGCCATCAGCAAACTTTTTGGTGTCTTCAACGCGGGCGATATCGTCGCGCTCATCCAGCCTGCGAATTTCACCGGTGTCGCCGACCTGGCCGCCGGCCTCGCCATAGAACGGTGTCTGGTTGACTACGACCCAGCCGGTACCACCCTTCTCGATCTTGTCGACCAATACACCATCGACCACCAACGCAGCGACCTGCCCTTCGGCCTTTTCAGTATCGTAGCCAAGGAAATCGGTCGCACCGGCCGCATCCAGCACATCGAACCAAACCACCTGATCGGCAGATTCGCCAGACCCGGCCCACGCCGCGCGAGCCTTGGCTTTTTGTTCGGCCATGGCCACGTCAAATCCATCGGTGTCGACGGTTCGACCTTTCTCGCGCAGCGCATCCTGCGTCAGATCAAGCGGGAAACCATAGGTATCATACAGTTTGAACGCCGCGTCTCCGGGTAGTGGATCGCCTTCAGGTAGGCCCGAGACTTCCTCATCCAACAGCTTCAAACCGCGATCCAAAGTTTGCTTGAACCGAGTTTCCTCAAGCAGCAGTGTCTCTTCGATCAGTGGCTGCGCCTGACCAAGCTCTGAATATTGCGCACCCATCAATTGCACCAGCGTGGGTACCAGGCGGTGCATCACCGGATCTTTGGCCCCCAACAGATGCGCATGGCGCATCGCGCGGCGCATGATACGGCGCAGAACATACCCTCGCCCATCATTTGACGGCATCACACCATCCGCGATCAGGAACGAAGTTGAACGCAAGTGGTCCGCAATCACGCGATGATGCACGTTTTGATCCCCATAAGGATCAACACCGGTCGCATCCGCGGAGGCTTCGATCAGCGTTTTGAACAGATCGGTGTCATAATTGTCGTGGCTGCCTTGCAGCAACGCTCCAATGCGTTCCAATCCCATGCCGGTGTCGATCGACTGCATGTCTAGTTCGACCATCGAGCCGTCTTCGAACTGTTCGTTCTGCATGAAAACGATGTTCCAGATTTCGATGAACCGATCACCATCTTCCTCAGCCGAACCCGGAGGCCCACCCCAGATGTGATCACCGTGGTCATAGAAAATCTCGGTGCACGGGCCGCAGGGGCCGGTAGGGCCCATTTGCCAGAAATTGTCATTGGTAGCGATGCGGATGATCCGGTCTTCAGGGACACCAACCTTTTTCCAGATTTCAAATGCCTCATCATCGGTGTGATAGACAGTGGCCAACAGACGGTTCTTATCGATACCAAACTCTTTGGTGATCAGTTCCCAAGCGAACGGTATCGCCTCATGCTTAAAGTAATCCCCGAATGAGAAATTCCCCAGCATTTCAAAGAACGTATGGTGGCGAGCGGTATAGCCCACATTGTCCAGATCGTTGTGTTTGCCGCCTGCACGCACGCATTTCTGTGCAGTGGTAGCACGGCTGTAGTCGCGGGTTTCGACGCCAGTAAACAGATTCTTGAACTGAACCATACCCGAGTTGACGAACATCAGTGTCGGATCATTGCGCGGAACCAGCGGGCTGGACGCAACCACTTCGTGCCCCTGCTTGGCAAAGTAGTTCAGGAAGGTAGATCGAATGTCGTTCAGCGTTGGCATAAGGCTCTCTCGGCGCGCAGTCGTTATGGTCAGCAAAGGTTTAGCCCCACCCCCCGAGAGTGTCCACAGCATTGGCCCATCCGAAACGAAACAAGGCGGCCCCGAGGAGCCACCCTGTTCCAGATATTTTAGCACTGCCGGGGTGCCGGGGGATTTCTTCGGTTCCCCCTCAGGCACGCTTTAAGCTTCGAGGATGTCATCCTCTTCCGCCTCGGGTGGCATTTCAAAGTCTAACCCATGCGCGGCACGTATTTTGTCTTCGATCTCGAGCGCCGCACGGGAATTGTCACGCAGATATTGCTTGGCATTCTCACGGCCCTGCCCGATCCTCTCATCACCGTAGCTGAACCACGAACCCGACTTTTCGACCACACCGGCCTTGACGCCCAGATCCAGAAGCTCACCCATTTTGCTGATGCCTTCGCCATACATGATGTCGAATTCCACCTGCTTGAACGGCGGTGCCACCTTGTTCTTGACGACCTTGACGCGGGTCTGGTTGCCCACAACTTCGTCCCGATCCTTGATCGCACCGATACGGCGAATATCCAAGCGGACCGAGCTGTAGAATTTCAACGCATTACCACCGGTAGTGGTTTCCGGGCTGCCAAACATCACACCGATCTTCATCCTGATCTGGTTTATGAAGATCACCATGCAGTTCGAGCGATTGATCGAGCCGGTCAGCTTGCGCATCGCCTGGCTCATCAGCCGGGCCTGAACACCCACGCTGCTGTCACCCATGTCGCCTTCCAACTCGGATTTCGGCGTCAGCGCCGCAACCGAGTCGACCACGACCATGTTCACGGCTCCCGACCGCACCAAGGTGTCGGTGATCTCAAGTGCCTGCTCGCCAGTGTCGGGCTGAGAGATCAGCAATTCATCCAGATCCACACCCAGCTTGCGCGCATATTGAGGGTCCAGCGCATGTTCTGCGTCGACGAACGCGCAGACTCCGCCGCGTTTTTGCTGTTCAGCGATGCAGTGCAGCGTCAGCGTGGTCTTACCCGAGCTTTCCGGGCCATAAATCTCGACGATCCGCCCCATCGGCAGGCCGCCGATCCCCAGCGCGATATCCAAGCCCAGCGACCCGGTCGAGCTCGCATCGATATCCTGCTTGGAATCTTCGCCCAACTTCATGATCGAGCCTTTGCCGAACTGCCGTTCGATCTGGGCCAATGCGCTGTCGAGCGCCTTTTGCTTGTCTGCGTTTTTCTTGTCGCTCATCGTCAGAAGATCCGCCATTGTCCTGTCGCCTTCTCTTTTGTCACACCCTTGATCGGGCGGCAATCGCTGCTTTGTTCGCCTCTTGTTCCTTATGGGACCAAAAAGAGAACATTTCAACTAAAACTTATGAAAACTACTCTTCAGCAATTGTGTTAAAGAGTCGTTTACGACAATCTGAGACATGAAAGGCATTGAAGAGAAAAGATAAATGCTTGTTTTCTATGAAAAGCGGCTTGCGCTTCTGTCTGTTCCAAAGACCGGCTCCACCGCGTATCAATCAGCTTTGCGCGATCGGGCCGATATCGTCGTGTCCGGACCAACAGACCTGAAACATGCGAACATGCGTCGCTATGATCGCTTCTTCCAGACCATGTTTCGCAAGATGTTTGATGCAGAAATGGACGTCATGGCCATTGTGCGCGAACCTGTCGATTGGTTGGGAAGTTGGTATCGATATCGAACGCGCGCCGAATTGGCAGGTCATCCGCATTCCACAAATGGTTTAAGCTTCGAGGCATTCCTTGACGCCTATATGCAAAACCCCCGCCCGGCCTACGCAGATGTGGGATGCCAAACCGATTTTTTGCAACCCCGCAGTAACGGTAAAGGTGTTGCGCATATCTTCAAATATGACAGCCAGCAAAAGATACTGGATTTCCTTCAGAATCGGCTGGAATGTAAAATCGATCTACCGCGTGAGAACGTCTCGCCCGCTTGCCCAATGGACTTCTCAAAACAAACTGAACTCCGGTTCCAATCATTGCACGCCGCAGAATACGCATTGTATCGTGCTGCCGAATAAGGTTTTCAGTTCATTTGCTGAAACACCGCTTCGGTCAGCTGGGTCAACGAAAACGGCTTGGGCAGGAAGGTGGAATTTTCGATCTGAGGACCAGATTCGCCGAACGCCCCCTCAGTATAGCCTGACATGAAGACCACCCGCACTTCAGGCCGTGTTTTCATGGCCTCGCGCACCCAGGTCGGGCCGTCCATTCCGGGCATGACGACATCGGTGACAAAAACATCCACCAGCAAATTGGGGTCGTCCAACAATTGCAGCGCATCTTCGGCTGATTCAGCTTCAAGCACAGTGTAGCCTTTCAAGCGAAGCGCCCGCGTCGCGAAGGCGCGCACCGGGGCTTCGTCTTCGACCAACAAAACCACGCCTTCACCCAATCGGGAACTTTGCACCTCTGACGTATCGGGTACCTCAGGCTCCGATTCTTGGACCCGGGAACTCACAGGCAAGAGCACGGTGAATTCCGTTCCCCGGTCCTGCACACTGTCGACAAATATGAAACCACCAGTCTGTTTTACGATCCCGTAAACAGTCGATAGCCCCAGCCCCGTCCCTTCGCCTGTGCGTTTGGTCGTATAAAATGGCTCAAACACCTTTTGCAGTTTGTCTGCAGGAATCCCGATGCCGCTATCGATGACTTTGACCGTAACATATTCCCCCGGCTGTACCGTAGCCCGATCGCGCGTGATCGATTGATCCAATGTCACTACTTCGGTCTCGATCCGAATCTCCCCACCCTCAGGCATCGCATCACGCGCATTGACGACCAGGTTCATCAAGACCTGCTCTAACTGGCGCTTGTCCGCGCAGACGGATTTGAGCACCGGGTCATGACTGAGCGTCAGGCGGACCTTCTCGCCCACAAGACGGTTTAGCAAATGGATAAGGTCTGAAATCGTATCTCGCAGATCCAGCACCTCGGGCCGGAGCGTTTGTTTGCGCGAAAAGGCCAGAAGCTGGCTGACCAACGCTGCAGCACGGTTGGCGTTCTGATTGATCTGTACAAGATCGCCGTAATTCGGGTCATCTTGGTCATGGCGCAACAGCAACAGATCACAATGCCCCGAAATCGCCGTCAGCAAGTTATTGAAATCATGTGCGACCCCGCCAGCCAATTGCCCAACGGCTTGCATCTTCTGGCCTTGAACAAACTGCGCCTCCATCGTTTTCAGTTCGGTGGCATCGTTCAGAACCGCAATAAGACAGACCTGACCATCCCTGAGAATCCGTGACAGCGTAACTTGCACAAATACCTCTTTGTCCTTGCGCACCAAACGCAGGAATTCAGACCGCGGTGCTGCGCCTTGTTCGGCAGCACTCGCCAGCCAGTCCCTGATCGGATAGCCGAGCCCCTGCATCATGCTTTCGATATTCGTCCGCCCCGGTTGGATCTCACCGACCAATTCAACCGCGAGGTGGTTTGCTTCGCTAACATCTCCATCGGGAGACATGCACATGATCGCAACTGGCAAATCTGCAAATGATGTCGTGTGCTGCGGTCCTTCGGCGTGCTGCAGCGGCGTTAAAAGCAACTCACGCACAATACCGCTGTGCCTTAGCGTTGTGACAGTGAATGGTGCTTCGGTTTCCCCGGTTTTAATCTGTATGATGCTACCATCAACTGCACCGCCAGCTTGAACCATCGGCTTGAGGCATGTGGGAATTTGACCAAAAAGCTCGATAGCCGCATCATTGGCATCTAGCACCACGTCATTTCGTCCGATCGTCAGAACCGGCCGCTGCACGCTGCGCCAGATCTGGGGTGCATCTATTCTAAAACGCCAGCAAAACCGATTTTCACCCAGCTTTGAAACAGACACCGGTATTGTTTGTCCGCGCGTGACAACATCTTCTTCCCAAAAACCCCGTTTCAGGGCATGAGACTGCAAACGCAACAGCGCCGCCGACGGGTTTGCAAATACGGTACGCAGAGACTCATCTAGTCGCGTACCCGCGTTCCGAATAAGACGCGCATTGGCCTGAGCGTTCGCAACTAGCACCTCGCCCGTCGCATCCGAAATGACACAGGCATCGGTTTCTTGCTCTAGAAAACCCGTCATCGCAGCGTATGTTTGCGCTTCGATCTGATTCAATATCCAAGCGCGCGCCAAGGCAAAGACCACTACTACCAGGAAGGACAAGCCAACGGCTGCGACCCCAGCACTTAACCGTGGCGGCAAGACGTCAAAGAAGGAAAGTACGCTCAATAAAATGGCGATCAATGCCAGTGAGGCATAGCGCCCACGATCAATGCCCCATCCACTTGATCGAGAGGGGGTAAATTCAGATTGAATAGACATAAACAGCCCGGATTATTACAATTTCTGATCAATATCTGCCTGCAATGGTTAATTGCTGCTTAATGATCAGTGACATAAACTTCTTAAGGTTGTGTTTTAAAGTTTATATTCGCGTCAAGTGTGCTGTAAAAAATCCATCGGTCCCGTGTGAAACCAGCCACGTTTTGCGGTATCCGCTCTGCCATTCGGGATTGCTGGCAAAGAATCCATCAATAATGCCGTCGTTTTCAATCGTCAGCATCGAGCAGGTCGCATAGGCAAGCACGCCTTTGGGCGCAACGAGAGGTGATACGTCTCGTAGAATAGCGGCCTGAATCTGCGTCAGCTCGTCCAAGCGCTCCGGTGTAAGCGCCCATTTCCCTGCCGGTGCGCGGCGCCACGATCCGCTGCCGGAACATGGCACATCTGTCAAAACCACATCGAACGGGGCCTGACCGGTGATTTGGCCTGTGGTCAGGATCTTGACATCCGCGCCCGCCCTTGCCGCGCGCGCTGGCAAGTCGCGCATACGGTTGGGATTGGCATCATGGGCAATGACCTGAACACCCATATCCGTAGCCGCTAAAGCAAGGGACTTGCCTCCGCCACCCGCACAATAGTCCAGGACACGCATGCCTGGCTGTAAATCAAGCGCGGCAACAACCGCCTGGCTTGCGGCATCCTGCAACTCAACCAGCCCATCTGTATACGGACCGCTCTGAGATATCTTGCGTGCGCCCTCGGTAACTTCCAATGCAGTATCGCAGGCCGGATGTGGATGCGCCGTGATCTCCTCGGCAGCCAGTCGTTGAATGGCTGTGGGCAGGTCAGTTTTCAGCAGGTTGACCCTCAGATGAATCGGAGCGCGCGATTGTAGCGCGGCTGCGGCAAGTTCAGCTTCGTCCTTCAACGCGGCCTGAAATTGGGGCCACAACCATTCGGGGATATCCAGACGTTCTGCGTCGCTCTGAAATGACCTGGGTTGGTCAGCCTCGGTTACCTCTGCAGGTGCATATCGCGCGCCCGAAAATACTGACGTTAGGTCTGAGCCCAAGGATCGGGCGGCACCGATCATCAGGCCGCGCCCCGTCTCGGACCCACCGAGCGCCGAGAAGGATCGCTTGCACCGCAATGCATCAAACACATGATCCCGGATCGCAGCGCGATCCTTAGATCCCGCGAACCGACTGCGTCGAGCCCAGCCGGTCAACGCCTTCTCGACCGGTGCACCGGCAAGAATGTCATCGAGGATCTCGATCGAGGCCTGTACCCGAGCAGCAGGTGTCATCGCGTTTTCCGTTCGTCTACACGATCAATTTCGAGAGCCCCCCTGAAGGGTCTCACAAACTTACATCACGCGATAATTGGGGCTTTCCCGTGTGATCTGAACGTCATGCACATGGCTTTCCTTCAAACCTGCGCCAGTGATTTTGACAAAGTTGCAGTTCTGGCGCATCTCATCGACGGTGGCACAACCGGTATAGCCCATCGCCGCCCGCAAACCTCCAACCAGTTGGTGCACAACAGCGCTTGCGGACCCTTTGTACGGCACCTGGCCTTCGATCCCTTCGGGCACCAGCTTGTCATTCGCGGCGTCCTTCTGGAAATAGCGATCCGCCGAGCCGCGCGCCATCGCACCCAGACTTCCCATGCCGCGATACGATTTGAACGAGCGGCCTTGATAGAGGATCACCTCGCCCGGGCTTTCATCCGTGCCCGCAATCATCGAACCCACCATGGCGCAAGATGCCCCTGCCGCAATCGCCTTGGCGAAATCGCCCGAGAATTTGATGCCACCATCAGCAATGACCGGAACTTCCCCCGCCGCAGCGGCACAATCCATGATGGCCGTCAACTGAGGGACGCCAACACCCGCGACCATCCGTGTGGTACAGATCGAGCCGGGCCCGATGCCCACTTTGATCGCGTCTGCACCTGCATCGATCAGCGCTTTGGTGGCTTCGGCAGTGGCGACGTTACCGGCGATGATCTGAACCTCGTTCGACAGCGTCTTGGCACGTTTCACCGCGTCCAGAACCCCTTGCGAATGACCATGTGCAGTATCCACAACAATGATATCGACCCCGGAATCGACCAACTGCTCTGACCGCTCGAACCCCGCGTCTCCGACCGAGGTTGCAGCAGCCACACGCAGACGGCCCAACCGGTCTTTACAGGCCGTAGGGTTCAGCACGGCCTGTTCGGTATCTTTCAGCGTCAGTAAGCCTGTCAGCTTGCCCTTGCCATCGACGACCAGCAACTTTTCGATCCGACGCGCACGCATAAGGCTTTTGGCCTCTTCCAGATCGGCGGGCTCTTGCAGCATCGCCAGATTGTCAGAGGTCATCATCGCTTTGATCGGCGTGTCATCCGAGGTCGCAAAGCGCATATCTCGGTTGGTGACAATGCCGACGACACGACCGCTTTCTTCAACGACCGGGAAGCCGGTGAAGTTGTAGCGCTCTACCAAAGCCTGAGCATCTGCCAATGTTTGATCCGCGCGCAGCGTGACCGGGTTATAGACGATACCGGATTCGAACCGCTTAACCCGACGCACTTCGCGGGCCTGTTCCTCGACCGAGAGGTTTTTGTGCACCACGCCGATGCCTCCAGCCTGCGCCATGGCGATAGCCATACGCGCCTCGGTCACCGTGTCCATCGCCGAGCTTAGCAGCGGGATGTTCATCGTAATCTCACGCGTCACGCGCGTGGTGGTATCAGCGGTTGCCGGCAGCACAGAAGATGCGCCCGGAACCAGAAGAACGTCGTCGAAGGTGAGTGCCTCACGAATCTGCATTTGATAACCCCATGCAAAAGCCCGTTTGACGGTGACCCTATTGCATGGATTTCACCCGAGGGAAAGCCCCGAACCCAAGTTGTTTTCCCCTGCGGGCTTCTGCCACGCCCGAAAACGACGCAAGCAATGCAAAACGTGCCGCTGAATGCCCTTTCCCTTTGCGTTCAAACCCATATGTTCGCCGGCATACGCGCGAATACAAAGGCAAGCCATTCATGACCACCGATCCTCTTGTCGTTTTCACCCCGTCCGGCAAACGCGGACACTTTCCTGTTGGCACGCCAATCCTGACGGCAGCGCGCCAGTTGGGTGTCGATCTTGATTCAGTCTGCGGTGGACGCGGTATTTGTTCGAAATGTCAGATCACCCCCAGCTATGGCGAGTTTCCCAAACATGGCGTGACCGTCTCGGAGGACGCGCTGAGCGAATGGAACGCGGTTGAACAGCGTTATGACGACAAGCGAGGCTTGAAACCCGGGCGCCGTTTGGGCTGTCAGGCCTCGGTTCAGGGTGACGTGGTGATCGACGTGCCTCCTGAAAGCCAGGTTCACCGTCAGGTGGTCCGCAAGGCCGCCGCCGCCCGCGCCATCACCATGGACCCTGCTACACGCCTGTATTTCGTGGTGGTGGAAGAACCCGACATGCACTCGCCCACAGGCGATCTGGAACGGTTAGAGCGCGCCTTGCGCGAGCAGTGGAAGATCGACGCAATAACCGCCGACCTGTCCCTGATGTCCAAGCTGCAGCCAGTGCTTCGCAAAGGGAAATGGGGGGTCACGGTCGCCGTCCACAAAGGCCACAAGGACAACGTGGCCCGTATCGTCGAAATTTGGCCCGGCCTGCACGAACATGGGCTTTACGGTCTGGCTATCGACCTCGGCTCGACCACCATCGCTGCGCACCTGACCGATCTGGAAACAGGTGAAGTCAAGGCTTCTTCCGGCCTGATGAACCCGCAAATTCGTTTCGGCGAAGACCTGATGAGCCGCGTGTCTTACGCCATGATGAATCCCGGTGGCGACAAGGAAATGACCCGGGCCGTTCGCGAAGCGATCAATGACCTGACCACTTATATTGCTGACGAAGCGGAGATCGATGCCGCTCTGATCGTCGAAACAGTGTTCGTCTGCAATCCGGTCATGCACCATCTTTTGCTGGGTCTGGACCCAGTCGAACTGGGTCAGGCGCCATTTGCGCTCGCGACGTCTGAAAGCATGTCCCTGCCTGCGCATGAGATGGACCTGACCACGATGAATCCGCGCGCGCAGGTCTACATCCTGCCGTGTATTGCGGGCCATGTGGGTGCGGACTGCGCTGCCGTTGCCCTATCCGAGGAACCCGGCAAGTCCGACGATCTGGTACTGATCGTGGATGTGGGTACCAATGCGGAAATCTTGCTGGGCAACACCCACCGCGTTCTGGCCTGTTCGTCACCCACCGGCCCCGCATTTGAGGGTGCCCAGATCAGCTCGGGCCAGAGAGCCGCGCCCGGTGCGATTGAACGGATCGAAATCGATCCTGTCACCAAAGAACCGCGTTTCCGCGTGATCGGGTCCGAGAAATGGTCTAATGACGAAGGCTTTGATCAGGACATTGCCACCACGGGCATCACCGGTATCTGCGGCTCAGGCATTATCGAGGCCGTGGCCGAGATGCGCATTGCAGGTCTTCTGGACGAAAGCGGGCTGATCGGCTCGGCCGCGCAGACGGGCACATCGCGTTGCGTTCCCGAAGGCCGCACCAACTCTTATCTGATCCACGACGCCAGCGCCGAGGGCGGTCCGCGTATCACGGTAACTCAAGGTGATATCCGTGCCATCCAGTTGGCTAAATCCGCGCTTTATGCCGGTGCGCGTCTTCTGATGGACGAGATGGAGGTCGACCGCGTGGACCGCGTGGTACTGGCCGGAGCTTTCGGCGCGCATATTTCGACCAAACACGCGATGGTGCTGGGTATGATCCCTGATGCACCGCTGGAGAAGGTCTCCAGCGCGGGTAATGCCGCTGGAACCGGTGCCCGGATCGCGCTGTGTAACATCGGATCGCGGGCCGAGATCGAACGCGTGGTGCGCGAGATCACCAAGGTCGAAACGGCAATCGAGCCCAAGTTTCAGGACCATTTCGTCGCCGCCAATGCGATCCCACACAAAACCGATCCGTTCCCTGAATTGGCCCAGGTCGTCACCCTGCCCGCTCCGTCCTTCAATACCGGTGGCGGGGATGAGGAAAAATCTGGCCGCCGACGCCGCCGGAGGTCATAGTCGCCCCATCCACAGGAGGCGAATATGACATCAGTGAACGAGGAACAGGCGGAATTCTGGGGAAACTCGGAACAAGGCACCAAATGGCTGACCTATGAGGATCAGCTTGACCACGCCTTCGCGCCCGTTCTTGATCTCGTTCTGGACCGGGCCGCCCTGTCGGCGGGTATGCAAGTGCTGGATATCGGATGCGGCACAGGCGTCAGTGCAATCGCAGCGGCGCGCGCGGTTGGGGCCGAAGGACACGTATTGGCGGCCGATATATCGCAGCCGTTTCTGGACCGCGCAGCCAAACGTGCTGAAAGCAACGGGATACAGACTATCACTTTTCAGCACGCGGATGCGCAAACCTACGCGTTTGAACCCGGACAAATGGATGCCGCAATCTCCCGGTTTGGTGTCATGTTCTTTAGCGACTCGATCGCAGCATTCCGAAACATCGCCTCGGCACTGAAACCCGGTGGGCAAATGACGTTCGCTTCCTGGGGGCCATTGGACGTCAACCCGTGGTTCAAGATACCCCATGTCGCCGCCGTTCGGCGAATGGGTCAACCGCCCCGCGTAGACCGCTATGCGCCCGGGCCGCTGGCGTTCCACGACATCGACCATGTCAAAGGACTGATGACCCAAGCGGGGCTGTCTGAAATAGCCGGCGACGCGATCACAGTGAACCTGACGGGTTTTGGCGGCGTTGAAGGCACGGCGAGGCTGGTGACACGTGTTGGTCCTGCGGGCCGTGTTGTTGCCCATTTCGAAGGGAGTGAGGCTGATACTGACGCTATTCAAGAAGCGGTCGCAAAAGAGTTCCGACAGTATAAGTCTGGTGCGGAGATCCTCATCCCAGCGATGATCAACCTCTATCAGGCCCGACGCGCAGAATGATTGGAGCGGGTAGCGGGAATCGAACCCGCGCGTTCAGCTTGGGAAGCTGACAGGCTACCATTACATCATACCCGCCGCTGGGCATTGATTAGCACTGCTCTTTACTGGGGTTCAAGGGTCAACAAACGCTGACGAATCGAAAAGGCCGGATCAATAAATCCGGCCCAATCCATTGTTTTATTTACCTTAAGCGCGGCGACGACGACCACCGCCACGACGTCCGCGTGCACCCTCGCCTTCGGCTCCGGCCTCAGCGGGTGGTTTGTTGAACCTGATCCACTCACCGCCATGTGCGTCGTTGTTGGTCAGCAGGTTGGCGGCGCGGATGGCCTCCATCTCTTTGCCCGCACGCGGAAGGGTCGAACCCAGACCGAACATCTGTACAAAGGTTTCGTCGTCCATATCCTCGGGCAGAATGATACCGGCGGCAGCAACGGCCTCTTTCTTTTCAGCAATCTTCTTCTGCGTAACCGGCAGAGCCACCGGGTTCATGATCGCTGAAGTCATTCCGGCACCCATTGCCATCGGCAGGAAGGCGTTGTTGATACCGTGACGGTTCGGCAGGCCGAACGAGATGTTGGACGCACCGCATGTGGTGTTCACGCCCAGCTCTTCCCGCAGACGACGGACCAGAGCAAACACCTGCTGGCCAGCTGTTGCCATCGCACCAATCGGCATGACCAGCGGATCGACCACGATGTCATGAGCCGGGATGCCGTGATCGGCTGCACGCTCAACGATGGTTTTGGCGACGGCAAAACGCACATCAGGGTCTTCCGAGATTCCGGTGTCATCGTTCGAGATCGCCACAACGGGTACGTTGTATTTCTTGACCAGTGGCAGAACCAGTTCCAGACGCTCTTCTTCACCGGTGACCGAGTTCAACAGCGGACGACCTTCCGCCGCCTCAAGACCGGCTTCCAAAGCGCCCGGAACCGAGGAATCGATGCAAAGCGGTACATCAACAAGCCCCTGCACCAGCTCGACGATCTTGGTCATCAGCGGCGGCTCGGTCTCGTTCGGGTTGGGGTTCGAGTTGTAGACGACACCTGCGTTGATATCCAGAACGGTCGCGCCTGCAGCGACCTGCGCCAGAGCATCCTTTTCGACTGTCGAGAAATCGCCTGCTTCCAATTCGGCAGCCAGTTTCTTACGGCCCGTTGGGTTGATCCGCTCACCGATAACGCAGAACGGTTCGTCAAAGCCCAGAACGGCAGTTTTTGTTTTTGATTCTACGACTGTACGGGTCATGTCCGTTCCTTAGGAGTTAACCGGCTTTGCCGAAGCGCCGCCGTTGTTGATCGCCCAGTTGGCGTTGGTCTTGATCCCGCCCAGCGGGAAGAAGTGTACCTTGGTGATATTGAAATCCGGGTTGGCTGCCTTGTGATTGGCCAGTTCGGTGACCACATCGGTTGGCTCGTAAGGCAACAGCAGCTTGGACACGTCCATGGCGCGCTTCTGCAGGACTTTCAGCGATGGACCAACGCCGCAGGCGATAGCGAATTTGATCAGCGTCTGCAGCTTCGCCGGGCCCGCGATACCGATATGGATCGGCAGATCAATACCCGCTTCTTTCAGGCTATCTGCCCAAGCAATGATCGGCTTGGCGTCGAACGCAAACTGAGTGGCCAGCGCCATTTCGGCGTCGGTGGTTTCCGAAAACTTCTGCTTCCAGCGCAGCGCGTCATCGACATTCTTGGTCGAGCCGTCGGGATCGATATCCTTGTTACCTTCGGGGTGACCGGCTACGTGCAGTCGCTTGAACCCCGCCCTGTCGAACAGTCCGGTTTCCAGCAGCTGCATCGAGCTGTCGAAATCACCATGCGGTTTGGCGACACCACCAGCCAGCAGAAGCGCCTGCTCGACACCCGCTTCACCCTGATACATGGAAATCCAGTTTTCCAGCGTCGCGGCATCCTTGATGATCCGTGCCGGGAAATGCGGCATGACAGGGTAACCTTCGGCCGCGATGCGCTTGGCGGTTTTGACCATGTCTTCGATTGGCGTGCCCTCGATATGGGCGATGTAGACACGGGTGCCTTCTGGCAGCAGCGCGCGGAAATCTTCGACCTTTTCCGCAGTGCGCGGCATCACCTCGATCGAGTAGCCCTGCAAAAAGGCTTCGACGGTCGGGTTCACAGGGCCGTTTTCGACCGCATCACGTTTCTTGAAGTTCAGCAAAGCCATAGCGGCCTCCCATAAAGATCTGGGGCTCATGCCCAACCGTCATTGGCGATCAGGGTCTTGATACGGTCCTGATCGTACTCTGTTTCCAAACGCGCGGCCTCGGCTTCGGCTATTTCGGACGGGTCGCCCTCAACTGCGAAAGGCTCGGCTTTGCGCCACTCGGCCAGATAGGCATCACTATCCTTGGCGTTCACCTTCATTGCGGCCCGGTCGATGGCTTGTTCAAACCGCTCTTCCAACTGCCGCTTAGCGCCACGACGGCCCTTTCCGACGATGACTTGGGCGGGAATATCGCGCCAATATACGATGGTGACGTCAGGCATTACCGTGATTCCTCCTAACCAGATGGACCGGTTCTAAACTTCAATGTGGGTCCAAGTCGGTCGATTTTCGACATACGGCGTATTTGCAGCGACCTTTTTGCCCACGGCTGCATACCGCAGCTTTTAATGCCTTGGTGGCCAAAACCGAACATCAAAATCCTAATGACTTTAATGAGCGTCTTGCGTGATCCAATTGCGCGACCTATGGTCGGGGTAACTCGAAAATCGGAGGGCGTTTAAGATGGCGCCCAAGCGTCCCAGAGGTGCGGGCGCGTTCCCGAAAGCGGTCGAAAGCCCCGCGCCGGCAAGACCCGATCCAGATGCGTTATATGCGGCACTGGATTTGGGGACAAATAGCTGCCGCATGTTGATCGCCCAGCCCAAGGGCAGTGGATTTCATGTGGTGGACAGCTTCTCCAAATCGGTGCAGTTGGGTGCCGGTCTGGAACGCACCGGGCGATTGTCGCGGGCGTCCATGGCACGTACCGTACAGGCGTTGCGGATTTGTCAGCAAAAACTCAAGCGTAACAAGGTCAAGCGCATGCGCTTGATCGCAACCGAGGCTTGCCGTCGCGCCAAGAATTCACGCGATTTCATCCGGCAAGTTAAACGCGAAACCGGCCTGACGCTCGACATCATCCAGCCCGAGGAAGAAGCACGTCTGGCTGTGATTTCCTGTGCACCGCTGGTGTCGACCAAGACCGAGCAATTGTTGGTCGTCGATATCGGCGGCGGCTCAACCGAATTGGTCTGGATCGACATCTCCTCTGTTCCTCGTCGGGATCGGCCTGCCGCGATTATGAGATTGCATAACGGGTTCCACACGCCTGAAAGCCCTTTCCCTGCGGCCAAGGTGGTCGATTGGATCAGCGTCCCGCTGGGCGTGGCAACATTGCGTGATCAGTTCAACGACGTCGAAGACGATGCCGCGCGTTTTGCGCTAATGAGCTGGTTTTTCGAAGAAAATCTGGCCGATTTCGCACCTTACAAGGATGAACAGGCCCGCGAAGGGTTTCAGATTGTGGGCACCAGCGGAACGGTGACCACTGTCGCCGCCTCACACCTTGGCCTCAAGCGCTATGACCGGACGAAGGTGGACGGATTGCGGATGACCAGCGATCAGATTGACAAGGTGATACGAGGCTATCTAGAACTCGGCCCTCGTGGGCGCCGCCGTGATCCCCGGATCGGAGAAGATCGGCAGGCCCTGATCATGTCCGGCTCGGCCATCTTGCAGGCGCTGTTGCGCTGCTGGCCCACCGATCGCCTTTCTGTGGCGGACCGTGGGCTGCGCGAGGGTTTGCTTTATGCGCAAATGAGTGCGGACGGTGTATTGGAAGACGGACCGTTCTGATGGCGAAGACACCAACTGGCAAAAGCAACTCGGGTCGCGGGCAACGCGACCTGAAGGTGAAGGTCAAGACAGCGCGCGGGCGCAAGCTCAGCTCGACCCGCTGGTTAGAACGGCAGTTGAACGACCCCTATGTCAAACGCGCGCAGGTCGAAGGCTATCGCGGACGCGCGGCATTCAAGATACTTGAGTTGGACGACAAGTTCCGGTTTCTCGTACCCGGCGCGCGCGTGGTCGATCTGGGTTGTGCGCCCGGTGGCTGGCTGCAAGTCGCCGTGAAACGTGTAAATGCACTCGGCGAGAAAAGCGGCAAGCGCATCGGCACCGTTCTGGGGGTTGACCTTCAAGAGGTTGAGCCCGTCGCCGGTGCCACCGCGCATGTCCTTGATTTCATGGAAGATGACGCCGATCAGAAGGTCAAGGACTGGCTGGGTGGCAAAGCGGACGTGGTCATGTCTGATATGGCGGCTGCATCCTCGGGCCACAAACAGACTGACCACCTGCGGATCATGGCCCTGTGCGAAACGGCGGCTTATTTCGCGTTCGACGTGCTGGAAGAGGGCGGCACCTTCGTTGCCAAGGTGCTTGCTGGCGGGGCTGAGGGGGACCTTCAGAAACTGCTCAAGCAGAAATTCAACAAGGTTGCCAATGTGAAGCCTCCGGCCTCACGTTCTGATAGTTCCGAGAAGTTTGTTGTCGCCACCGGCTTCCGGGGTTAAGCGGCGTTAATCCAGATCGATCTTTCCCGGCGCTATACTCTGTTTCCGCAGAGACGCTGCAGCTATGCCTTGCAGCAATAGTGCTTCGCCATGATTGATATCGACAGGCTTGCGCGCGCGCAGCTCTTCAATACGCTGGTCAAGCGTCGTTTTACGGGCCGCCGTCAGCGGCTTTGCGAGGGTTGCGGTGCGATCCGGCATACATCACCTGTAGCAATCCGAGTGCTTATACCGGTTGGCTAACCGCAGAATGCGCCGTGAAGATGGCGCAAATCTGCCAGTTCCATGCCAGTTATCTCCCGAGTTCCTGCGCCAGTTGCATTAAGTTTGGATCATCGGGAAGAACTAACAAGGCCTCGTCCAATGTCGCCAACGCAGCCTGAACACCGCGATTGATGTGGGCAAGTTGAACCAGCATCGGCCAAGCCTCAACGCGCTGCGGGTCGAGCGTTACAACCTCGCGGAATGCACGTTCTGCAGCCGGCGCGTTTCTGAGCGTAAGCGCCCAACCACCCAACACCAAATGGGTCTCAGGAAAGTCCAAACGATTGGAAATGCTACGTTGCCAATCCGCCATGCCCTGCTGCGCGCTTGCGCGTTGGTCTTGCGTCATGGCCTGCGCTGGGATCGATAAGAACTCTTTCGCAGCCGAGATGCGTACATTGCGCATGGGGTCGGATAACAACGGCTCTAACCGCGAAGCGCGCAACTGGGCAGGAACCTGACGCTGCAGTACCGGTCCATTGGCCCGTATCAGTGGGTCCGGATCGGCCAACAACGGTGCTAGACGCTCGGCAAGATCAGGCGTTGCAAAAGGTTGCAACAAATACAGAGCGGTTGCGCGAACGATACCTGCCTGCCCTTCATCCAGAGCGATCGCGACCAGCGTTTCAGGGTCGTCCAATTGACCACTGCCTGCTGCTGCAAATGTCGTGCCATAATGCGCCACTCTATAGGATGATTCCGGGAACCAGAGTTCAATCTGCTGCGCCGCCCAAGACTGATCTTCATCCGCATGGCAATCGGTGCAGGCATCAGTTCCGAGCCCCAGATCAGGGCGGGGAATGCGGAAGCTGTGATCGCGCCTGCCATCTACCCCCATATAGACACGCTCGATCATGTGGCAATTCTTGCATTGGGCACCCGCAGAATTTTCAGCATGTTGGTGATGCGCGGGCGTGTCATAGTCGGCTTTCCGAAGGGTCGGGAAATCCGGGTTGCCAGCGGGGGAGTGGCATTGGGTACACAACCCATTACCCTCGGCTTTTACCTCAGCCCGGTGCGGATCATGGCAATTCATACAACCCACCCCTTCTGCATACATGCGCGACTGCAGGAATGAGCCATAAACATAGACCTCGTCCAAAATCTGGCCATCTGGGTGATACAAACCCGGTCGCAGCAACGCCAGGTTATAGGCGTCGTGATACGGCTTGCCGGGAAGCGGATTACCATCTTCCAACGCCTCGCGCCGGGAATGACAGCCGGCGCATTGCTGAATTTCCGCTTCTGTCTGCCCCCTGCCCCATGTCGTAGAGAATCCGAACTCGCTCAAACCGTCTTGCAACACTTTTCCGGTCGTCCACTCCAAATGCGCAGAACCCGGCCCGTGGCAAGCCTCGCACCCGACACCAATTTCGACCTGTGTCGAGGCATAGCGCCTTTCCTCAGAGTCGTAGTTCTTCACATAACCGGTCGCGTGACACTCGGCACAGCGGGCGTTCCAGCTTTTGTACGGACCGGTCCAGTGCAGCCCATCATTCGGAGGCAGATCCTGATCTGGATAAAGGTGAAACCAACGGCCCTTTTCGACGTCCCAAACAACGTCGAAACTCTGCAACCGGCCGGGTTCGGTTTCGAAAAGATATTGCTGTAGCGGCGCGATACCAACCACTGAATGTACCGGATAGGTCGTTGTAACGCCGTCTTTTTCGGTGACCTGCGCCGTAAGAGCTCCATCTTGATCCGCAAAGGCCACGCTCATTCCATCATGCGAGAATCGTGTTCCATCGAAATCAGCCTGAACATGGCCGTCCTCCACCTCGGTCCAGGCAAGCGCATGGTATGAGCCTTCCCAGGCTTCGGTTTCTTCCTTATGACAATCCGAGCACGCGTCTGATCCAACATAGTCCTGCGCCTGCGACTGCTGCGCGGTCGCCCAAAGGATCGCGGTCATCACGATAGCGCGGAGATACATCATTGCCCCTCTTCGTTTTGCAAATCGATCAGCGCACCGTTGTATTCGGCCCCGAGGATCAGCATGGCCGAGCATAAGTACAGGAAAATCAGCGCTGCCATTGCCCCTGCAAGCCCGGCATACGTCGCGCTATAGGTCGCAAACTTGGCGATGTAGATTGAAAAGCCCCATCCACCTGCAGCCCACAAAGCCAATGTCAGGATTACGCCCGGCAAGATTTGTAGTAGGCTGTGCCGTCGGGTGGGCAAGATCAGATGGGCCAAAAGAACGGTGCCAGCGGGGACAGCCACGGTAAAGGTCCATCGCAGACGATCCACCGACAGCCAGTTGTCCACATCCACTGCCGTCTTTTCCGAAACCAAACGGGTATAGACCGGCAGAACGACTTCGACCGCCGCGATGGCCAGAATGGCAGCACCGCCGATTATGACCAGCACAAAGCACAGCAGTCGGGTCTTCCAGAACGGCCAATTGTCCGTGTCGTGATAGGCCTGCGCCATCGCCTTTCGCACAGCGGCGACTCCGTTCGAGGCAAAGTAGATCGCCAACAAGCCACCCAAAGTGATCACGCCCGAGCCCGCACCGGCCAGAACAGCACGCAGTTCTGAAACGATGGGATCGGCCACGTCTTTGGGCCAGGCACCAAATATCAGTTCGATCAGTTCATCGGTCACATAGCCCTGTGACAAGGCCCCTGCCAACGCGACCGTGAATAGAACGAATGGAAAAAGGGCCATCATCAACGACATGGCGACGTGGCTGCTCATGACGAAGCCGTTTTTGTCATTAAATCGGCGCACAGCAAGCCAGAGCGCACGCAGGAATTGGCCGAACGAGGGAATCAAAACAGTTGGCATTGCGCTAGCCTAGCCTGCCTTTTCCTTTGGCAGAACCGCCAATCGGATCAGACCACCGATTTCATGCGTATAACCTTCTGTATGGATTGCATAAACCCGCCAGGCTGTGCAGGATCAATCAAAACGCATCCAGGCAGCACTCAGACCAAGGCCATCTTATGACCTCTGACCCAGAAAACAGCCCATCCCGTGCGCGTCCGCAACTGAGCGTATTGCGGGATGTTGCGATCGTGGCCACGCTAATGGTGCTTGGCCTCTATGCAGGGGCAAACTTTCTGGTGCCGTTGACCATGGCGTTACTGGTCAACGTGCTGATCCTGGCCCTTAGCGACCGGGTCATTGCAGTGACGCGGGTGCCAATATGGTTGGCGAATGTCGCGGGAGTAACGGTTGTATTGGCCGGTTTGTTCATGATCATGTACATTCTGGGCAGTCAGGCCACGCAGTTTGCACGCTCGATCAACACCTACGAAAGCCAGTTTGACGGGGCTGTTCATAGAATTACCGGGTTGGTCGGCAACGATGTCACAAGTTTCATCCGAGACAATCTGGTCAGCATCGATATGTCCTATGTCGCTCGGATATTGCTGGGCAGCGCCACATCACTGCTTAACCAGTTCTTCCTTATCAGCCTTTATGTCGCCTTTCTGATGGCCGAGCGGTTGGCCTTTCGCAAGAAAATCCAGCTTGCCGCCGGCAACCCGCGGCTGGGGGCTGACCTGGCCTTGGTTCTGGATGCGATTTCGTACAGCCTGCAGCGATATGTCGGCGTGAAAACCTTTATCAGTCTGATCACCGCCACCATCAGCTACGCTGTATTCAAAGCGCTGGGTCTGGAATATGCCGAGACCTGGGCCGTGCTGACTTTCGCCCTGAATTTCATCCCGTCAATCGGTTCGATCATCGCCGTCATCTTTCCCGCAATGATCGCTCTGGTTCAGTTTGAGACGATCGGGCCATTTCTCGTGATCGTTCTGGGGTGCGGCACACTACAGTTTCTAATCGGCAACTTTCTGGATCCGGCTATGCTTGGCCGATCGCTGAACATGTCGACCTTCCTAGTGATTTTGGCGTTGACCTTCTGGACTACGGTCTGGGGTCTGATCGGAGCGTTCCTGAGTGTGCCTTTGACCGTCTGCATCCTGATCATCTTCAGCCACATCCCCGCGCTGCGCCCTGTCGCGATCTTGATGTCTTTGGATGGAAGGCTTGGCGAGGATGATCGGTCGTCAACCGAACATTCGGCTTGAACGTCCGTCAACTTTGACAGCTAGCGACGAGGGCGCGTCGATCTTTCAACCTCAGCCGACCATACCCGCCTTCGATCAAGTCCAATTCGATAAGCCTGTGTAATGCTCGGTGAAGCGTTGGCGCAGAGACTGCAATCATAGCCGCCAGCTCTTCCTGCGAAACCGGTATCCAACCCTCTGCATCGGATGTCACCTCATCCAGATGCAGCAGCCTCAAAACCAGCCGTTTCTCGGTGCCGGTCACCGCAAGATTGGCAACGATACGCAGGGCTTTTTGCATGTTTTCATGACTTAAGGCGTAGAAATCCCGAACAAAGTCAGGAGAATCCTGCACCAAGCGTTCTAACCGCGGGGCCGGAAAGAAAAGCGTCTCGGTTGGACGAGTCGCTACCACGCTGATCAGCCGATGCGCAGTCGCAAACAACGCGAGATCGCCGATCCAAAAGCCACGTCCCTCTTGGTGTATGACAAATTCCTGACCGTCATCTGCGGGGACGGTGATCTTAACACTACCATCCAATACAGCGTGGATCCCGTTGGCGGGATCACCCTGGACAAACAAAGCTTCGTCAGCACCGTAAGTTCGGCGCACGGCGCTGCGCATCAGAGCATCCTGAAAGGCGGGAGATCTGGTTTTGAACCAGGAACTTTCCTGCAGCGCGTCTAGATCAGTTTCAATTAATGCCATCTATATATTTAAACTTCATCATATGATAAATTTCAATCAGGCTCACTGGCCTACATTACTTACACACGAATCCCGCAATCTGGCTATTTTCGCGGGATATCCAATGCTTAACGACTGCAACTAATCCTATTCTGGACACAAGTCTCAGATAGTTCACAGGGACAAATTGTCCACAAGTTCAGGAGTAAAACATGTTAACTACAACCCGGTTCTTGGAAAGCTGGCGTATCGGACTGCGCCGTACCGCAGCAGCGTCGATTGCCGTTCTGGTCGCACTGCCCGCATGGGCGCAGGATCAAAAACCCAACATTCTGGTCATTTGGGGCGATGACATCGGCCAATCCAACATTTCGGCCTACACAATGGGCCTTATGGGATACCAGACCCCCAATATCGACAGGGTCGCCGATGAAGGCATGATCTTCACCGATTATTATGGCGAGCAATCCTGCACAGCTGGCCGCTCATCTTACATCATGGGCCAATCGGTGTTCCGGACTGGACTGTCCAAGGTTGGCTTGCCTGGCGCTAAAGAAGGGATGCAGATCGAAGACCCCACGATTGCAGGGTTGCTTAAGGATCATGGGTACGTGACCGGCCAGTTTGGCAAGAACCACCTGGGCGACAGGGATGAGCATCTACCGACAAATCACGGATTTGATGAGTTTTTTGGGAATCTCTATCACCTCAATGCCGAAGAAGAACCCGAGCATGAAGATTATCCCGGGGACGCGGTTCTGCCCGACGGGCGCACGTTCCGCGAGGCCTATGGTCCGCGCGGTGTGATCAAGTCCAGCGCAGGCGGCCCCATCGAAGACACCGGTCCACTGACACGCAAACGCATGGAAACGGTGGATCAGGAAACCCTGGAAGCTGCCGTTGAGTTCATTCGTGAGGCCAACCAGAACGGCACACCATTCTATGTCTGGTGGAATGGCACACGGATGCATTTCCGCACTCATGTCGGGGAAGAAATGCGCGAAACAGCCAACGAAATCCTAGGTAGTCCGGCCGATGAATACACGGCGGGCATGATCGAACATGACATTCAGGTCGGCCAACTGCTTGATCTGCTGGACGAACTCGGCATCGCCGACAACACGATCGTTCATTATTCCACCGATAACGGCCCGCATTACAACACATGGCCGGATGCCGCTTCGACACCGTTCTGGGGCGAAAAGAATACCAACTGGGAAGGCGGCTGGCGCGTACCATCCATGGTGCGTTGGCCCGGTAAGATCGAAGCGGGTTCGATCTCGAACGAAATCGTGCATCACATGGATTGGCTACCCACCTATCTGGCGGTCGCTGGCGACCCCGAAATCAAGGAAAAGCTGAAAGCCGGCTATTCCTCACCTGCCATGGGTCGCGACTACAAAGTGCATCTGGATGGCTACAACATCTTGCCGTTGCTGACCGGTGAGACCACTGAAAGCCCCCGCCGTGAAATCTTTTATTTCACGGATGACGGCGACCTGTCCGCTTTGCGTTTTGACGACTGGAAGCTGATCTTTTTGGAGCAAAAAGCATGGGCCACCCTGCGCGCATGGATGGAACCATTCACGGAACTGCGCGTGCCGATCATCGTGAATTTGCGCCGCGACCCTTATGAGCGTGGATACCGGACATCCAACACATACTACGACTGGATGATCGACCGGGTGTATTTCCTAGTACCGGCGCAGCAATATGTGGCGAGTTTCCTGAGTACTTTCCAAGAATTCCCACCACGTCAGAAGGCGGCAAGCTTCAGTCTGGATCAGGTAATGCAGAAATTGGCCACACCGACTTCGAACTAGAAAACAAGACAGGGGCCGCCGTAAAGCGCGGCCCCTTTTTCCAGTATCAGAGGCTATTAAATGAGATTTCTCAAACTCACGGCGTTTATAGCCACCGTCCCCTTAGTGGCGTTCGCAGACCCCCTGCCCAGCTGGACCGACTCGGCATCAAAACAGCAGATCATCGACTTTGTTGACGCGGTCAGCGACCCGGCGAATGAACTCTATGTCACTCCCGTCGACCGGATTGCGGTGTTTGACAATGACGGCACGCTCTGGGCCGAACAACCGGTCTATTTTCAGTTCATATTTGCCATGGACCAACTGGCAGAGCTTGCTAAACAAGACCCATCGATCTTATCGACCCCAGCGTTGAAAGCGGCTGCTGAAGGTGATCTGAAAACCATTCTGGAAGGCGGGCACGACGCTCTGATCGAAGTGGTCAACGCATCGCATTCCGGCAGCAGCGTTGAAGTATTTCAGGCGTCGGTGGCCGATTGGCTGGACACTGCACGACATCCCGAGACCGATCTGCCCTACGACCAGATGACCTATCAGCCGATGGTCGAGCTGTTGCGCTATCTGCGGGATGAGGATTTCAAAACTTATATCGTTTCAGGCGGAGGCCTGCATTTCATGCGTGTCTTCGCCGAACAGGCCTATGGCATCCCGCCCGAACAGATTCTGGGCACCTATGGTGAGACCACGTATGACAATGTGGACGGCACGCCTGTAATCAACAAGGCCCCCGGCATCGCCTTCATCGATGATAAAGAAGGCAAACCTATCAATATCGAGCGCACCATCGGCAAGCGCCCCATATTTGCCGGGGGAAACTCGGACGGGGATTTTGCCATGCTTGAATGGACCACCGCAGGCGACGGGCCACGGCTGGGCGTTTTGATCCATCACACTGATGCGGATCGTGAATGGGCCTACGACCGCGAAAGCCCGATTGGACGGCTGGTCGATGGGTTGGACAAAGGCCCGGATATGGGATGGGTCATTGTTGATATGGCCAACGACTGGTCCCGCATCTACACTGGGGCAAACTAAGCAACCCGGATCGCTGCGCCCCGATGTGGACATTACTCGTCTCGTTTTTTCTGTTTTCACTCTATTGCGTAGCGGTCGTCTTTGCAGTTCGCGCTGCGCAGACTGCACGCACACCACAAGGAGCGGTTGGCTGGGTTGTGTTCCTGCTGTCGGCCCCGATGTTTGGCGTGCCGCTGTATCTATTCCTCGGTCACCATCGGTTCAGAGGATACCGGATCGCTCGGCAAGAAAGTGAGCGCGTCGTCGAAGGGATCAAGACCTTTGCCGATTTCTCGAAACCCGACCCTCAGACGATGCGAGTCAATCCTCGCGCGTTTGAAGCGCTGGCCCATTTGCCCGTCTCACGTGGGAATGGAGCCGAGCTGCTGATCGACGGCAAAGCTACGTTTGATGCCATTCTCGACGCCATAGATAAGGCCGAGAATTACGTTCTGATCCAGTTCTACATCGTCCGGGATGATGATCTTGGGCGAAGGGTGCGGGACCGGCTGATCGCCGCGGTCAAGCGTGGCGTACATGTTCGGTTCATGACCGATGCAGTGGGTAGCTATGGCTTGCCGTCCAGCTATTTTGAGACGCTGCGCCAGGCCGGTGTGGATGTTGCAGATCCCCGCGAACAACGCGGGCCCAATTTCCGGTTTCAACTGAACTATCGCAACCACCGAAAAACTGTGATCGTGGATGGCGATGTCGGCTTTATCGGTGGTCACAACATCGGGGTCGAGTATCTGGGACAAAGCCCTCGGTTCGGTCGTTGGCGGGACACACACATCAAGATGACCGGTCACGTGGTCCGTCAATTGCAACTGATCTTCACGGAAGACTGGCACTGGGCGCGCAACGAAGATCTGATCGACCAACTCGATTGGGCTGGAAATGAATCTGATCAGGACATGAATGCGCTGCTGGTGGCAACGGGCCCGGGCGACGAAACAGAAACCGGCGCAATGATGTTCTTTGCGGCCATTTCTGAGGCGAAAGAACGGCTTTGGATCGCCTCGCCCTATTTTGTGCCCGACATCGACATCATGACCGCGCTACAGCACGCGGCGTTGCGTGGTGTGGATGTACGAATACTCGTGCCGGATGTCATCGACCATCGTCTGCCCTGGCTGGCCGCTTTTGCCTATTTCGACGAAATCCGAGACTGTGGCGCCCGTGTGTTTCGCTATACCGACGGCTTCATGCATCAAAAAGCGTTTGTTGTAGACGATACCTTGGCCGCCGTTGGCACCACCAATCTGGACAACCGATCTTTCCGTCTGAACTTTGAGGCGATGGCCCTGTTCTTTGATCGTCGCGCAGCAAACGCAGTGGCTGCGATGCTGGAAACTGATTTTGAAGCAAGTTACGAACTGACCCGCGATTTGCCCCAGCAACCGTTCCACATCCGTTTTGGTGCGCCGCTTGCTCGGTTGTTTGCACCGATCCTCTAGTTCAGGAACCGTTCTTCAAAGACCCGCGTCATGAGGGCCACCAGGAACGCGGTCGACAGCCCAAAGGCCAGTAGGCCCGTGACCGATGCAAACGCTCCGAAGATGCGCAGCCCTTCGCCCAAGACGATGTCGCCGTAACCCAGCGTCGTGAACGTCACCAATGAGAAATAGAGGGCCGAATTCCAGTCCGGCAGCACATCACCCCACACCCATACAATCGCCCAGATCCAGACCTGAACCGTATGGGTCAGCACGATAAACACCAGCGCCACGCTGATCGGGCCTGCGGTTGCAAGGATAGTGCTGTGCGTCTCCCATTTCGCAACCAGTTTTCGGATGACCAGAACGCACCATGTCAGCAGCATGATTTCAATCAGAAAACAAATACCCAGATAGAAGCTGCCCCAAATGATTTGTTGCGACAATGTCATGTAAACGGCCTTTGTTCTGATCGCTGAAAACTGTGCCAGCATGGGGGTTTCGCGCGTTGCCGACAACCCCATGCGATGCGTAAGGCTGCGGCGAATAGAACCGATCTCGGCTCTGGACACTGGCGCGCCGCGTTGCACATTGTGACGGGACCAGATGAGAGTTTGCATGTTGCTATCAATTGATCACGTTCGAAAATCCTATCCCGGTGGGCGACCTGTCCTGATTGATGTTTCATTGACGCTGGAACAGGGACAGACCTTGGCGCTGACCGGAGAAAGTGGCAGTGGCAAAAGCACATTATTGCATCTGGTGGCGGCGCTGGATGGGTTTGATGGCGGAGAGATTACTCTGGACGGGCGCGCCATGTCGGCCCTGAATGATGCGGAACGCGCCGAATTGCGTCGCGGCACCCTGTCTCTGGTCTTTCAGCAGTTCAACCTGATCCCGTCGCTGACCGTTGCCCAGAACCTCTCGATCCATGCGCGACTTGCGGGTCGGAACGACCCGGATTGGGTTGTCCACCTGACCGAGCGCCTTGGCCTGAGAGAATTGCAAGACCGTTACCCCGAGAACCTTTCGGGCGGACAGCAGCAGCGGGTTGCCATCGGACGCGCCATGGCGATCCGACCACGATTGCTGCTAGCGGATGAGCCGACGGGCAATCTGGACGAAACAGCAAGTGCGGTGGTGCTGGACCTGATGCTTTCATTGGTTGCCGATACCGGCGCTGCGCTCCTGCTGGTCACCCACTCGAATGACATCGCCAGCCGTCTCGACCGGCGTGCCCACCTGACGGGCGGGCATATCGCATGACACGCGCTGCGGTCCTGGCGCTGGTGTCCCATTGGCGGATACACCCATTGCAATTGATGACGCTTCTGACGGGTATCGCGCTGGCAACTTGTCTGTGGTCGGCCGTGCAAGCCATCAATGCCGAAGCGCGCGCCAGCTATGAACGCGCCAGCGCCCAGCTTGCCATCGGACAATTCGACGAACTGCGCGCCTCCGGTTCCACGATCCCTCTTTCCCGCTACGCCGAGCTCAGGCGCGCAGGTTGGCAAGTGGCGGCCGTCTTAGAAGGCACGCTGCGCATCAAGGGCCGTTCCGTACGTCTGATGGGGGTGGATTTGGTGGCCTACCCTGTCCTGCCCGCGATCACCCAGATCGAGCAAGGCGCGGATGCCCCCGACCCAGCTGATATGCTGACAGCTCCGGGGCGGCTGCTGATGTCACCCGCCCTGGCCCCGCTGTTTCAATCTAGCGACGACTTCCCACCGGTGCTTTCCAGCACCGCGCTGCCACCTGATCTGGTGCTCACCGATATTGGAGTGGCCGAGCGTCTTCTGAACCGTCCCGGTCAGATTTCCCGTCTGGTGATCTTGCCCAATCAGCCCCGTGGTGTCCCGTCTCTGTCAGAAATTGCGCCTGAACTTCAACGCATTAGCCCCTCGGCCCAATTGGATACCGCGCAACTTACCGACAGCTTTCACCTGAACCTCTCAGCCTTCGGCTTGCTGTCTTTCGCCGTCGGCCTGTTCATCGTTCACGGAACGGTCGGCCTCGCCTTCGCGCAGAGGCGTGGCACTATCCGTACATTAAGGGCTTTGGGCCTTCCCATGCGGGGCCTGATCTGGATTGTTCTGGGTGAATTACTTCTCTTGGCCCTGATCGGTGGCCTGTTCGGGTTAATCCTGGGGTATTTTCTGGCTGGAGCCTTGTTGCCTGATGTCGCCGCCACGTTGCGCGGCCTCTACGGGGCAACAATCGACGGGCAGATGTCATTACGCCCCCAATGGGTCGCCGCAGGTCTTGCGATGGCAACAGGCGGCACGTTGGCGGCCAGTGGCCACGCTCTTTGGCGACTTTCGCGCATGCCCATCCTCGCAGGGCCGGGCTTACAAGCTTGGCGTGGCAGTAAAGCCTCGGCCCAGATTACAGGCGCATGTGGCCTAGCCCTGCTAGCAGTGGGCTTTATCGCATATTTCACAATCGGCGGACTTATCGCAGGATTTGCCTTGCTTGCCGGGATGCTGACCGGAGCGGCCTTGTTGCTGCCGCTCGCACTGTCAGGGATATTGACCTTGTGCCTGCGCCGGGCCCGCACGCCTGTTGGTCAATGGGTGCTCGCGGACATGCGGGCGCAATTGCCCGGTCTGTCACTTGCGCTGATGGCATTGCTGCTGGCGCTCGCCGCGAATATCGGCGTCGGCACAATGGTTTCAAGCTTCCGCCTCACCTTTACTGGCTGGCTCGATCAACGGTTGACCTCCGAACTTTACGTGACCGCAGCCGACAATGCACAAGGCGCAGCCCTTATCGATTGGCTCGACCCAAGGGCGTCAGCTGTCCTACCCATTCGCAGCACCGAATTGCCGCACGAGACCGGGCCGTTGTTTCTGTACGGGATTGTTGATCACGATAGCTATCGCAACAACTGGCCACTGATCGCCAAGGATCCCGACGTCTGGGACAACGTCCTGTATCGCGGCGCCGTACTCATCAACGAGCAACTCGCACGACGCGCGGATCTGTGGCCCGGAGATACCGTCGCGATCACACCCGAGCACAGCTTGCCGATTGCAGGTGTCTATTCCGACTACGGGAACCCGACAGGTCAGGCCATCGTCGCAATGCCGATGCTGGATCAGATTGCCCCGGATACGGATACACGCCGCTTTGGCATTCGCATCGCACCGGATCAGGCCTCGGAACTGGCACAGGCGTTGCGTAACCAATTTGACCTGCCTCCATCGGCAGTTGTGCAGCAGGCCGCTATGAAAGCGCAATCGATGGCTGTTTTTGAGAAAACTTTCGTCGTCACCTCAGCGCTGAATGTCCTGACACTGGGCGTTGCGGGGTTCGCGATACTCACCAGTTTGCTGACATTGTGGACCCAGCGCCTGCCTCAGGTCGCACCGGTCTGGGCGCTGGGCCTTACGCGCGCGCAACTGGCCAAGCTAGAGCTTCTGCGCAGTGTCCTGCTTGCGGTGATGACCGCTTGTCTTGCCCTTCCATTGGGCCTTGTATTGGCATGGGTGCTGCTGGCCGTGATCAACGTGCAGGCCTTCGGATGGCGCTTGCCCATGTATTTGTTCCCAACTGATTGGCTGAGCTTATTCCTGCTGACTCTGGTTGCCGCCGTGCTCGCAGCGGCCCTACCCGCATTACGATTGCTCCGCCTACCACCTGCTGCGCTGTTGAGGGTTTTTGCCAATGAACGTTAAAGCCTTCATTCTGTTCATCCTCCTTCCAATTCCCGGTTGGGCGCAGGGTTATGCCGGGTTGGGCGGCAATGCGGATGGCTTTACGCGTCCTGAACCGGGCTACAGCTTTCAGTTTCCGCAAGATCACGGCGCCCATCCGGATTATCGGATTGAATGGTGGTATCTGACGGCAAACCTCAAAGACGCAGAGGGTCGCGACTATGGCATACAATGGACCCTGTTCCGATCGGCCCTGAAACCGTCCGAGGCTGACGGCTGGCAAAGCCCGCAGATCTGGATGGGCCATGCCGCGCTCACAACGCCAGAAACACACTATTTCGCCGAACGACTCTCTCGCGGCGGTGTCGGACAGGCTGGCGTAACGGCCCATCCGTTTGAGGCATGGATCGATGAATGGCACATGCGCGGCGATGATTTGGAAACCCTCAGCCTGACAGCAAACGGATCAGACTTTGGGTATGATCTGACTCTGAAGGCCCAAGGCCCATTGGTGTTTCACGGGGCCGAGGGGTATTCGGTGAAATCCGCCGATGGTCAGGCAAGCTACTACTATTCACAACCCTTCTACTCGGTCGAGGGCACGCTCCACCTGCCCAACGAAGATGTCGAAGTCGCCGGCCAGGGTTGGCTGGATCGCGAATGGTCTTCGCAACCCTTGGCCGAAGATCAAAGCGGCTGGGACTGGTTCTCGCTCAGCTTTGACGACGGTGACAAGCTGATGGCCTTCCGCCTGCGCGGGGATCGAGGGGATTTCACGGCCGCTACGTGGATTGAGGCCGATGGGCAAACGACCCCCCTACCTGACGGCTCAGTCCTGCTAGAACCCCTTGAAACCGCCCGCGTGGCACAACGTGACGTTCCGATCAAATGGCAGGTGTCGTTGCCGGATCGCGGGATCGATGTTGAAGTCGATGCCATAAGCCCGAAAGCCTGGATGGGAACCCGGTTCGAATACTGGGAAGGCCCAATCACCATCACAGGCAGCCACACAGGGCGCGGATATCTTGAGATGACGGGGTATTGAAGCCGAACTTCAGCAATATATTCAGAGTCGCTGTGGTGCCCAAGGAGAGACTCGAACTCTCACGCCCGTGAAGGCGGGGGATTTTGAATCCCCTGCGTCTACCATTCCGCCACTTGGGCCACGAACACTGGATTAGCGCCCTACCGAGAGAAGGTCCAGAGGCAAAAAACAACCACTGCTCTGAATGTTTCATCGAAGGAGGTTGACGGTCAGTCGGGTGCATGGTTTGGCTTGCCGCAGCGGTTACCAGGATACTTATTCTTCATGTTGCGATCCCTTTATGACTGGACCATTCGTCTGGCCGAACATCCTCATGCGCTCTGGGCGCTGGCTGTTGTGGCTTTTGTTGAAAGTTCGTTTTTTCCGATCCCACCCGATGTTTTGATGATTCCCATGATCCTTGCACGTCCGTCGAGGGCCTGGCTGATCGCGACAGTCGCCTTGGTTGCCTCGGTGCTGGGTGGGATATTGGGTTATGCAATTGGGGCATTCTTTTACGAAAGCCTTGGGCAGCCTGTTCTGGAAGCCATGGGCAAAGCCCACGCAATGGAAGAATTCAATACCCGCTTCAATGATTTCGGCTTCTGGGCCGTGCTGGCGGCTGGTGTGACGCCTTTCCCATATAAGGTCATCACCATCATGTCGGGCTGGACCGGGATGCCGATTGGGACGTTCATAGCCACCTCGATCCTGGCGCGCGCCTTGCGCTTCTTTCTTGTGGCCGGGCTGCTGTGGAAATTTGGGGAACCAATCCGTGACTTCATCGAAAAACGGTTGGGTTTGATGTTTACCCTATTCATAATCCTGCTGTTTGGCGGCTTTCTTGTGGTGAAATACTTATGACGCGCAAAAGACTTCTGGTTCTGGTTGCCGCATCCGGCTCGGCCGCGTTGCTACTTGGGGCTTGGGGCTTTCAGTACATCGGTGGGCTCGCGCCGTGCAAAATGTGCATCTGGCAGCGGTATCCTCATGGTGTCGCAGTGATTCTTGGTGCTCTAGCCTTTGCCTTCCCGGGCGTCCGCCCCCTGCCCCTACTAGGCGCTCTGGCCGCGGCCACAACGGCGGGAATAGGGTTTTACCATGCTGGGGTCGAGCAAGGCTGGTGGGAGGGCCCATCGACCTGCACATCTGGTGATATCGGCGGCCTGAGTGCAGAAGAGTTAATGGATCAGATCATGTCCGCCCCGCTCGTGCGTTGCGATGACATCCCGTGGGAGATGTTCGGGATTTCCATGGCGGGCTGGAATGGATTGATTTCGACGGGTCTGGTCCTGATCTGGATCGCAGCCTGGCACGCGCGCTAGGGTTTATAGCTGATCCAGTTCGGCATCCCAGTAGAGGAAGTCGATCCAGCTTTCGTGCAGATGGTTCGGGGGGAACTTCCGACCGATATTGCGCAAAGCCTCAGCATCCGGCTGACGCGGCGGTTTATTCAGAGACATTCTGGCTTGTCGCAGGGATTTTGAGCCTTTGCGCAGATTGCACGGGCTGCACGCTGCAACGACATTCTGCCAACTTGTGACCCCGCCCGCAGCGCGCGGTACAACATGATCAAAGGTCAGGTTTTCACGGCTGCCGCAGTACTGGCATTTGAATTCATCCCGCAAGAATAAATTAAAGCGCGTGAAGGCCACGCGCTTTCTGGGTTTTACATAGTCTTTCAGGACAACGACCGAGGGTATTCGGATCTCGGTACTGGGACTGCGGACAACCTCGTCATATTCCGCAACAATATCCACCCTGTCCAGCCAGGCAGCTTTGATCGCCTCCTGCCACGGCCATAAAGACAACGGGTAGTAGGAAAGAGGTCTGTAATCGGCGTTCAAAACCAATGCCGGATGATGCTTGAGAGCACCGGTTTCCCTGACAAATTCGGTCCTGAAGTCTCCGTCCATAACAGAATCGCTCCTCGCTCTGTACTGCCCGTTTGTGACATCAGAGCGGGGAACACCCGCCCCGGCCTTAAGTTAACTATATATCGTGTTAAATCTCTGACAAGTGCCGAGTTCACACAACATCTCGGGTATTGGTTAGGCCGAATACGTAACAGATAAGTGACACTTATCCACAGGTTGCGCAGATGTGGTCTGCAAGCTATGGCGGGGCATGTCCTGGTTCATCCGTTTCAACAAACCTTACGATGTATTGCCGCAGTTCACCGACCGCGCCAATTCTGACTCGCCCCGCAGCACGCTCTCGGAATTCATCGACCTGCCCGGTGTCTATCCTGCGGGACGCTTGGACCGGGATAGCGAGGGTTTGATGCTGCTGACTGATAATGGGCGATTGCAGGCGCAGATATCAGACCCCAAGCACAAGATGCCTAAGACATACTGGGTTCAGGTCGAAGGCATTCCCGATACAGCGGCACTAAAGGCGTTGCGGGAAGGTGTTGAACTTAAGGATGGTTTGACGCGCCTCGCCAAGGCGCGTCTGATTGACGAACCCGAATGGCTGTGGCCACGCACCCCGCCGATCCGGGTTCGCCAAACGGTGCCCGACAGTTGGGTTGAACTGACGATTAAAGAGGGCCGCAACCGTCAGGTTCGCCGGATGACAGCCGCAGTCGGGCACCCAACTCTGCGCCTGATCCGAGCCCGTGTTGGAGATTGGTCTTTGGACGGCCTTGACCCCGGTCAGTGGGAAAGCCTGCCGATGCCAGCTGTTGACTCAGCACCGTCGCGCAAGCGGGACCGCCGCCCGCGCCGGTGACAAAAACTGCGTGATGTGATAGGCTTAGGGCATGAAGGTCACACCGGATATCCCTGCCCCGTCTGCCATCCTGGAAGCCGCGCTGTATGTCGACGACCTGGATGCGGCCGAGGATTTCTATGGTCAGATATTGGGACTAGATAAAATCCAGCGTGTCACCGATCGCCATGTGTTCTATCGGATCGGCGGGTCCGTCCTGTTGCTGTTCAATGCCAGCGAAACCGAGAAACCGCCAGGAAACCCCGATCTGCCGGTCCCACCGCATGGGGCGCGCGGTCCCAGCCATGTTTGCCTTGTCCTGAGCCGCGATGAAATCACCGTGATGCGCAAGCATCTGTTGGACTGGAACATCCCTGTCGATGCCGAGTTCGACTGGCCCAACGGAGCCCGGTCGCTCTATGTACGAGACCCTGCAGGCAATTCGGTCGAATTCTCGGAAGGAAAGCTTTGGGAGTGATCGATCAGCGAAGCGGCTGCTTCTCGCCCCCGATCACACGGTAGATTTCGCTAGAGACAACGCCGACCTCGCCAAGCGCCGCCTGAAAAGCAGCCATATGAGGGGTCGCGAAATGGGCCTCAAGCGCGGCCTGATCCTGCCATTCCTCATAGACCCGAAAGCGGGTCGCCTGACCCAGGATTTGACTGAATTCATAGATCAGGCATCCGGGTTCTTTCAGAGTTTCCGCAACCATTTCCTGCGCAGCAGCAATGGCTTTCTCGACCGCTGCATCTGAAACTTCGACCACTCCTGTCACGATCAGCATCATGCTCTCCTTAGATCGTCCCGCAAGTCAGAGGCTCAGCTTATCCCGCATGAAGGCCAGCGCAACACTCAAGCCATCCGGAGCAATCCCGTGGCCAGTGCCCTTCATTATATGGGCATAAACCTCTTTGAACCCGGCCGCCTGAAGTGCCTCAGCTGCTTCTGGCAACGATTGCGGCGGTACAACGTCATCAGCATCGCCATGCACCAGCAGGATCGGCATGCGACTTACGGTTTCGTCTGGCAGCAAATCAGGTTCCAGCAAACGGCCCGAGAACGCTACGATCCCGGCCACTGGGTCCTCGCGGCGCGGGGCTACATGTAAGCTCATCATCGTGCCCTGGCTGAAACCGAACAGCACTACCTGCTCTGGCAGGACATCCTCATCCACCATCAGCGCATCAAGGAACGCGTTGAAATCCTCAACCGCCATTTCCATACCCCGTCGGGCTTCCTCCTCGGATGAGCCATCAATCCACGGGATCGGGAACCACTGGAAACCGTTGGGCATACCGATGATCTGTTCAGGCGCGTCCGGAGCTACAAACAACGTATCCGGGAGATGCTCGCCCAACGGATCAGCCAGCCCCAAAAGATCGGCCCCGTTTGCACCATAACCATGCACAAACACCACGACCGAGCGTGTGTCGCCTGAAACCGGCTCTTTCCTGAGCGCGTTCAAAACCCGTGTCATCTGATCCCTTCTCTGTCTTTTGCGACCCGGTAATAGGCCCACAGCACCCGCGCCGCAACCGATCGCCACGGCGACCATGCTTCAGCCATCTGGCGTAACTCTTTGTCTTTTGGTCGTTCTGGCAATTCATAGAGGATGCGTGCAGCTTCCTGTAAGGCCAGATCGCCCGGTGCAATCACATCGGCGCGACCCAGCGAAAACATCGCATAAATCTCGGCGGTCCAGACACCGATTCCCGGCACCTCGGTCAGAATCGCGACCACCTCGTCATCCGGGGCATCGCGCAGTGCTTTGTAATCGATCCGCGCCTCGGCCAAGGCGCGGGCATAGCGAATTTTCTGACGGCTGAGACCCACAGCGCGCAGATCATCATCAGTGGCCCACATAATCTTGCGCGGACCGGTCAGTTTTGCGTCCTGCAGCCTCTTCCAGATTGCGTTTGCCGAGGCCACGCTGACCTGCTGACTGACAATCGCGCTGAGCAACTGGGCGAACCCGTCAGGCTTGCGCCTGAGTGGCAGGGGTCCGGTTTGCTCTATCGCATAAGCCATCCGGGGGCAGGCCTCAGCCAGCCACTCGGCCCCTTCGGTAACGCAGTCCGATGTTTCGATGATGCGTCCGACGGACATGCGCTCTCCAATAAGTGATCCTTGTCCGCACGTTAGGCGGATGTGCCGCATATGCAACCCGCTTGTGCCAAGTCTCAATCGTAGATAACCATTCGCCCATGACAATGATCGCTGCCACCCCTGACGACAGTCAGGCCAAACGCAACGTCGCCGTTTTGGTGGCAGCACAGGCAATCCTGGGTGCACAGATGCCGATGATGTTCATCGTCGGCGGGCTGGCAGGCCAATCGCTGGCCAGCAACGCTTGCCTTGCGACGCTGCCGATTTCACTAATCGTTCTGGGTTCAATGCTGGCGGCCACGCCGATTTCAGCCATCATGCAAAGCTGGGGACGCCGTGCCGGGTTTCTTGTGGGATCAACCGCAGGTGCCGCAGGGGGCGTTATCGGGGCTTACGGCCTTTATCTCGGCTCGTTCCCGATCTTCCTGATCGGCAGCTTCCTGACCGGCATATACATGAGCGCACATGGCTTTTATCGCTTTGCTGCTGCCGACACCGCCTCCGATGCATTTCGGCCCAAGGCGATCTCATACGTCATGGCCGGAGGGCTTGCGGCGGCGATCATCGGCCCTCAGATCGTCAAGCTGACCTCGCAGGCGTATGTGGTCCCGTTTTTGGGCACTTATCTGGCGGTGATCGCGATCAACGTAATCGGCTCAGCCCTGTTCTTCTTTCTCGACATCCCTACTCCGCCGAAACCGACCGAAGATGAACCCAAAGGTCGCACACGGCTGGAGTTGCTGAAAACCCCACGCATCGCAGTAGCGATCATCTGCGCAATGGTTTCCTATGCGCTGATGAACCTTGTAATGACGTCTACACCTTTGGCCGTCGTCGGGTGCGGATATACCGAAGGTGATGCCGCGGATATCGTCACCAGCCACGTACTGGCGATGTACATTCCCAGCTTCTTCACCGGCCACCTGATCGCGCGGTTTGGGGTCGAAAAGATCGTAGCTCTCGGTTTGGCAATCCTTGGCGGCGCAGGCATTGTCGCCTTGCAAGGTATTGATCTAGGTAACTTTTTCGTCGCCCTGATCCTGCTTGGCATCGGATGGAACTTTGGCTTCATTGGCGCCACCAGCATGTTGGCAGACTCGCATGAAGTGCACGAACGCGGGCGAATGCAGGGCCTGAATGACTTGCTGGTGTTTGGCGGCGTGACCTTTGCTTCGCTTGCCTCTGGCGGATTGATGAACTGCTCGGGCGGTTCAGCGGTCGAGGGTTGGACGGCCGTAAACCTCGCCATGATCCCGCTGCTGACCCTTGCAGGTGGCGCGCTGCTGTGGCTGGTTCTGAGGCCTTCGGACCCACAAACCGTCTGACGTTACCAGCGCCCGGTCGCTGCGGTTTTCATCAGGGTAAACCGACGTCGGATTTCACCCTGAGCCAACGCACCTGCGGCCACCCGGTCCGGTCTGGCCAATGCAGTCCGCAACACCCATTCCGTCTGCCACCCCGCATAGAGCGCAGGCCGTGCTTGTGCCGAGACCTCGTTGCGGGCGGACCGCGCCTGCGCCAATCGGTCCAAAGCCTTCTGCGCCAGCGCCCGAACCCCGTCATGGGTTCCGTCCAGCAAAGGAATGCGCCCACGTGCCTCAAGCTCGGGAATTGCGCGCAGCCAATTCGCGATCCCCGCTGCATATCCGAAATCACGCAGAACAGTTTCATCCGCCGAACCCAAAGCCTGCGCCGACACCACCATTAATGTTCCAGCGCTATGGGCAATATAGGCGTCAAAATGCGCCTCATCCTCGAACGGATCACGATAGATATCCCAACGCCTTACGGCCACATATTCATCCAACAGCGCTGCCAGATGCGGATAAATCACGCGCGACAATGGCGTAACAACCTCGTGCCGACGAACAGATGGACCTTCGGCAATCTCTTGCAAGGCATCGCGCCACCATTGCAGCCGCATCTCGGCGATCATGCTCTCTTGCGTCACCCACGGGGCACGGGCCACCTCGACGTTCAGCGCATAAATCGGGAACAAAACTGCCCGTGCCTCAACTGGCGCGGCCATGGCAGCCATAAAGCGATCGGGATCGGCCCGATGAACCAGCGCAGCACAAGCCTTGATGTCGTCGTCGAACTCCACCTTATTCGGCGGCCGCTGACTGCGGGGCGCAATCGCTCACCAGTTTCCACTGAATCGCATCCAGCAGCGCTTCGAACGAGGCATCAATTATGTTCGCACTCACCCCAACCGTAGACCAGCGCCGCCCTTGCCCGTCTTCGCTGTCGATGATCACGCGCGTGACCGCCTCGGTCCCGCCCTGAGTGATGCGCACCTTGAAGTCGACCAGCCGCATATCCGACAGTATCTGCGAATACTGCCCCAAATCCTTGGCCAGAGCTTTGGCGAGCGCGTTCACCGGACCGCGATCGCTACCGCTTTCATCCAGCGACTCACTTACCGACAGCTTCTTCTCGCCATCCACTTTCACAACAACAACCGCTTCGGACAGGCTGACCATCTTGTTGTATTTGTTTTTCCGGCGTTCAACGGTCACCTTATAGCGCTTGACCTCAAAGAACTCGGGTAACTGCCCCAATTCATCCCGCGCCAGCAGCTCAAAACTAGCCTGCGCGGTGTCGTAGGAATACCCCTCGGCCTCGCGCAGTTTTATCCGCTCAAGGATACGTCCCAACGCCGGATCGCCCGCTTCTACGGCCAATCCCGCATCGGTCAGACGTTTACGCAGGTTCGATTGCCCAGCCTGGTTCGACATCGGAATGATGCGCGCATTTCCAACACTTGCCGGATTGATATGCTCATAGGTTGTCGGGTCCTTGAGGATCGCGCTGGCATGCAGCCCGGCCTTATGCGCAAAAGCCGACGCGCCCACATAGGCGCTCTGCTTGCTGGGCACTCGGTTCAGGATATCATCCAGCATCCGACTGATGCGCGTCAGCCCGGCCAGCGCCTCGGGCATCACTCCGATCTCATAGCGCGAGGCATAGGGTTCTTTCAGCATCAGCGTTGGGATCAAAGCGGTCAGGTTGGCATTGCCACAGCGCTCTCCCAACCCATTCAACGTACCTTGAATCTGCCGCGCCCCCGCATCGACTGCAGCCAGCGAGCACGCCACTGCGTTCTCGGTGTCGTTATGCGTATGAATGCCCAGCCGATCCCCCGGCAGACCGGCCGCAATCACCTCGGATACGATCCGCCCGACCTCTGCCGGCAATGCTCCGCCATTGGTGTCACACAGAACCACCCACCGTGCCCCTGCATCGAGCGCAGCGCGGCAGACTTCAACCGCATATTCCGGGTTGTCCTTGTAGCCATCAAAAAAATGCTCGGCATCAAACAGAGCCTCCTGCCCCTGCGCCACGATATGCGCGACCGAGGCGCGAACGTTCTCGGTGTTTTCCTCCAGCGTGATACCAAGTGCGTGGGTCACGTGGTAATCGTGCGATTTCCCAACCAGACAAACGGCTGGTGTTCCCGCGTTCATTACAGCCGCCAGAACGTCATCATTCTCAGCCGACCTGCCCGAGCGTTTGGTCATTCCAAACGCCGTCATACAGGCCGACGTCTCAGGCGCGCTCTCAAAAAACGCACTGTCGGTCGGGTTCGCTCCGGGCCAACCCCCTTCGATGTAATCAATCCCCAGCGAATCCAACGCCTGCGCGATCTGCACCTTCTCGGCTGTCGAGAACTGCACACCCTGAGTTTGCTGCCCGTCGCGCAGGGTGGTGTCATAGAGGTAAAGGCGCTCTTTGGTCATTCGACCGCCTCCAACTTCGCGGCATCAAAGCCAGCACCTGGCACCAACTCCACACCGTCCTTGCTCATCCGAACCTCCAGCCCTGCGGCGACATAGGCCGCCTTCAGGCGATCGACCTCAGAGAAATCCTTGTTCTGCATCGCAAGAGCGCGGGCATCGGCCAGTTTTTCTGCGTGGGATGACAGATCAGCCACGGCGGTTTGCGCCCAAGCTGCCATTTCATCCGTCAACAGCCCGACCACCTGTGAACTCGCCAGCAATAAAGCAGCGTTGCCGTCAGCAGCCAAACGATGAAGTTCAGCGATGGCACCTGCCGTGTTCATGTCATCGGCAAGCGCATCAATGACCGCAGGTGCCGCGGCGGCAGCGGGCTCGATGCCCGCTGTCAGCGCCCGCCACTTGCGCAACGTTGCCTCGGCTTCGCGCGCCTTCTTCTCGGTCCAGTCCATCGGCTTGCGATAATGGGTCTGCAAGAACACAAACCGGATCACTTCACCCGGCACACCCTGCTCAAGCAGATCATGAACGGTGAAGAAATTGCCCAGCGATTTGGACATTTTCTTGCCCTCGACCTGTAGCATTTCATTATGCATCCAGACACGCGCGAATTCGCCATGCGGGTGGGCACATTTGCTCTGAGCAATCTCGTTCTCGTGGTGCGGGAACATCAGATCGTTGCCGCCACCGTGAATATCAAAGCTCTCGCCCAGCAATTCATAGCTCATGGCCGAGCATTCGATATGCCACCCCGGACGCCCCCGGCCCCATGGGCTGTCCCAGCCGGGCAACTCATCGGTCGACGGCTTCCACAGCACAAAATCCATCGGGTTCTTCTTGTAAGGCGCGACCTCGACCCGCGCCCCGGCGATCATGTCATCAACCGACCGCCCCGACAGCGCACCATAGTGTTCCTTCCAGCTGTCCACCGCGAACAACACGTGACCCTCGGCAGCATAAGCGTGCCCCTTGGCCATCAGGTCTTCGATCATCGCAATCATCTGCGCGATATACTCTGTGGCGCGCGGCATCGCGTTGGGTTCCAACGCCCCCAGCGCGCCCATGTCGTGCAGATACCAGCCGATGGTTTCGTCCGAACGTTCCTGCACCAACTGTTCCAAAGACCCGTCAGCCCCAGCCTTCTTGCGCGACAGTGCGGTGGCGTTGATCTTGTCATCCACGTCGGTGAAATTGCGCACATAGGTCACGTGATCAGCACCGTATACATGCCGCAACAAACGATAGAGCACGTCGAACACAACCACAGGCCGTGCGTTCCCCAGATGCGCCCGATCATAGACCGTCGGACCACAGACATACATCCGCACATTATCGGGATCGATCGGCACGAAATCCTCTTTCGTCCGAGTCCTTGTATTGTGCAGTTTGATCGTCGTCATCGGGTCGTGCTCCTGAAACAGCATATACGTCACGCGTTGGCGCGGGCTTAGCAACTTGTCTCAGAGATGAAAACGAAAGAAACCGGCCCGCTTGAGAAATCAGCAGGTAATGCAGCAGATAATGATGCAAGTTTTCCGGTTCATGCGCTTTGCCTAGCACGGGATTGATGCTGAGCCAAGCCTTGAGTTTTAACCTCCACAGAGGCAGTCTGCCCACCATGACCCGTGATTACGTCAATTCCGTATGCGCAGACCTGCCCGGTGCCGAACTTTCGGACCCTTGGGGTGGCGGCCACGACGCATGGAAAGTTGGCGGCAAGATGTTCGCCTGCGTCGGTTCGGTCGGGGATGGTGTATCGGTCAAGACACCCGACATTGAGACCGCGCAGATGTTGATCGACGCAGGGATTGGCACCAAGGCCCCGTATTTTCACCGCAGCTGGGTTCGACTGCCGTGGGAAACCGCCGCCGACGAGATGCAACATCGCCTGATCACCTCATACGTTATCGTCCGTGCATCGCTGACCAAGAAGATACAGGCGAGTTTGCCGCCGCGAAGCTGATTGACAAAATTGCTGTGCTTTGCCCCATTCGGCGTCATAGCCGGTCGGGAGAATCCCTTGAAACTATCGCATCGCATTACGCATCTGACCGAGGGTGGATCAGACGGCTGGGAGGTGTTCATCCGCGCGCGTCGGATGATTGCCGAAGGCCATGCCGTTACCGAGTTGACGATCGGCGAGCATGACATTCGGACCGATCAGTCAATATTGTCGGCCATGGAAAGTTCGGCCCGCAGCGGGCACACAGGATACGCGATGGTTCCGGGCACTGATCTGCTGCGTGATACTGTGGCCGCCCGTGTCCAAATGCGAACAGGTGTAGCGACCACTCGCAACAATGTCATCATAACCCCCGGCGGTCAGGCCGCGTTGTTTGCGGCGCACACCGCGCTTTGCGATCCGGGCGATATCGCGCTCTACCTGGATCCGTATTATGCCACCTACCCCGGCACGATCCGTGGCGTTGGAGCGGTAGCCAAACGCATAGAAACACGCGCCGAAGATTTGTTCCAACCTCGCGCTTCCGATATCGATGGCGCGGCAGGCGGGGCGGTGTCGCTGCTGATAAACTCCCCAAACAATCCAACTGGTGTGGTCTATTCCGCCGAAACACTTTCTGCCATCGCCGAGGTTTGTCAGCGCCGCGATCTATGGCTGATTTCCGATGAAGTCTACGATACGCAGGTTTGGGAGGGTGAACACCTGTCACCGCGCGCCCTACCCGGCATGGCTGAGCGCACTCTGGTCGTGGGTTCAATGTCGAAATCTCATGCCATGACTGGCTCGCGTTGTGGGTGGATCGTTGCTCCGGAAGGCGTGATCGACCACCTGATCAACTTGGCAACACATACAACCTATGGTGTGCCCGGCTTTATACAGGATGCGGCCAACTATGCGCTGAGCGTGGGACAACCTCTCGAAGACAAAATCGCCGCGCCGTTTCGCCGCCGCCGCGCTCTGGCGATTGAAGTGCTGGCTGCGCAGCAGGTCGTCACCTTAATACCGGCGCAAGGCGCGATGTATCTGATGCTGGATATCCGGGCTACGGGTCTTAGCGGCGATGTGTTCGCAAATGCGCTGCTGGACACGCATGCCATCGCTGTGATGCCCGGTGAGAGCTTTGGTTCTGCCGCCGCAGGTCACATCCGCGTGGCCATGACAATCGATGACGAGAAATTCGTCACATCGCTACAGACCCTATGCGAATTTGCCGCTCAATTGGCAGATGGATGACAATCGACCACCGAGTTTCAGAAGCGGAATGTGGTGCGCAAGTTGAACACATTTGCGTCGAGGCTTCGACCAGACTCCGGTATATCATCGAAGTTCTGCCGCAGCGCTTCGCCACTGATTACAAACCGTTCGCCAAGCGGATAGGCAACACCGATCCCGTAAACGGCTGCCGTATCACTGTCACCCGACGTACTGGCCCGCGCGGTTCCCAAGACAACATAGCCAAGGGCTGATCCAAAATCGTAGCCGCCGCGCAACTTCAATCGCGACATACTATCAAGGCTTCCTTCGGATTGTCCCAGATCAAGATTCAGGCGGTTATATTCCAGCTCACCGCCAAGCACGAAATTTCCAAAATCATAGTCGTATCCGATCAGCGGGCCAAAACTGCCCCCGCTTCCGCCTGCCCCTCCGGACCCATCAACATCTGCATAACCAAAGCTGAAACCAGCGTACGCGCCTGTCCAGTCTTCTGCCACAACCTGCCCTGCACCTGTTATCAGTGCTGCGGCGAGTGCGGCCAGTAATGACTTCATGCAGACCTCCAAACATCCGTTGCCGGTTTGGGCGCATCCCCGAGGCAGTGATCTGCTGATCAGCCAACCCCAGTATTTACTTAAACCTAAGGTACAAATCCAAATAACTACGTGCAGATTAACAGATTCTTACCGCAATTGGAAAAAAACATTTAGTCACGAGGATTTGCGCCCAGTTCATTTTGACTGATGGCCCAATAAAATTAGCCAAAGTCGCAAACAGAACAGATTGTCCAAAAGTGCATTGAAACAATGGGCGCATCAGACTGAGGAAGTTGATGCATAACGAAGTTTGGAAAATTCAGCTGGTCAGCCGCACCATTGGTGCGGATCGCGGTCGTGCGGCACGAGGACGGCCAGCACTGGTCTAGGTACACTCACCCACATCGTACTTTTTTGACCGGACACACACATGAACGAACAAACCCGAAACTCATCCCGCAGCGGTGGCCGCGCCGCGCGTCGTGCCGCCCGTGCGTCAGCTCTTCCGGAACATCTTCGCCCGATTCGGCCTGGTATGGAGGGCGGAACCCTGAAGGTTCTGACCCAAGCACAGATCGAACGCATCCACGAGGCCGCTCTGACCGCACTGGAAACCATCGGCCTTGCTGATGCGCCACAAAGTGGGATCGACTATCTCGTGGCTGCGGGATGCACCTTGGGCGACGATGGCCGCATCCGCTTTCCGCGCGCATTGGTCGAGGACACAATCGCCAAGGCCAATCGCTCGATCACTCTGCACAGCCGGGACGGCAAATCGGATCTGGAGCTGTCGGGAACGCGTGTCCATTATGGCACCGCAGGCGCAGCGGTCAGCATGGTCGACGTGCATGGACAGGAATATCGCGACTCGACCCTGCAGGACCTGCATGACGCGACTCGCATCTGTGAACAGCTTGAAAACATTCACTTTGTTCAACGCCCCATGGTGTGCCGAGATATCGCCGACAACCTTGAGATGGATCTGAACACGGTCTACGCCACCACCTCAGGCACGTTCAAACATATCGGTACGTCGTTCACGGAGCCCAGCCATGTGGCCCCCGCCATCGAGATGCTGCACATGATCGCGGGCGGAGAGGACAAGTGGCGCGAGCGGCCCTTCATGTCCAACTCCAACTGCTTCGTTGTGCCCCCGATGAAATTCGCCACCGAAAGCTGCGAGGTGATGGAAGAATGCATCAAGGCCGGAATGCCGGTTTTGTTGCTTTCTGCGGGCATGGCAGGAGCTACCGCACCCTCGACCGTTGCCGGAGCGATCACACAAGCCACCGCCGAATGTCTGGCGGGTTTGGTTTATGTAAACGCCGTAAAGCCCGGTGCACCCGCGATTTTTGGCACTTGGCCTTTTGGTCTGGACCTGCGCACGGGTGCAATGTCCATCGGCTCGGGTGAACAAGCTCTGCTAACCGCTGGCTGCGCGCAAATGCACCAGTTCTACGATCTGCCCGGTGGTGCCGCAGCTGGTGCATCGGACGCGAAATTGCCCGACATGCAGGCCGGTTGGGAACAAATGTGTTCGAACGTCATGGCTGGGCTGTCGGGCCTGAACATGGTGTATGAAGCGGCAGGCATGCATGCCTCGTTGCTGGGCTTCTGCCACGAGAGCCTGATCCTGAGCGATGACCTGATCGGACAGGCACAGCGCTGTGTGCGCGGGATCGAGGTGACGGACGAGACACTGGCACTGGATCAGATGGCCGAAGTCTGCATGGGTGGTCCTGGGCATTATCTTGGCACCGATGCGACGCTAGGCCGTATGCAGGCAGATTACGTCTATCCTACCTTTGGTGACCGATCATCTCCGAAGGAATGGGTTGAGCTTGGCAAACCAGATCTGATCGAAAAGGCAGTGAAGCGGAAGGAAGAAATCCTTGCCGTGCCTTCCCCGGCCAGATTCGACCGGCTTCTGGACGCGGAAATTCGCGGCAAATTCAACATTTACTTACCCGCGTAAGACACTGAAAAATAAGCGGCCCGGAGCTTCCGGGCCGCCAGTACTCCTGCTTTATCAGCCGTTGGACGGCGGCAGCAGGCCCGCTTGTTCAGCGATGGTGATCTCATCCTGATCTAGCGCACCGTCGCCGTTTGCGTCCATCTGCGCAAAGCCTTCGGCATCAACTTCAGGCACGACGGCCTGAACTTCATCGATCGTCAGTACTCCGTCGCCGTTGGTATCGGCGGCGCTTTGGCCGACGGCCAATGTCGGCAGGCCAAGTGCGAAGGTTGAGATAAGGGCCAGAATTTGCGGTTTCATGTTATGCCTCCTGATTGCGTTTTCTTGAGTGTTTGCGTCCGGACAAGCGCCAAAAAAAGCCCATCCTGAAGGCATGTCACCCGCTCAGATTGATATGGTCGCATTCAAGCCAATCTCTGCGTGTTTGACTGAGTCGCATTTGCGGACGATTGCCGGACGAAATGGCCAGTCGTGGCTTCGGCAACTCTTGCCCGATCCAAACAGGATGATCCGGCGAAGCCCTGCTCAGATCCGCGACTCGGGGTTGAAAAAAGAAAGGGGGCCGAAGCCCCCTGTCAGTTTCGCCTTCCAGGCTCATTTCGTTGACCGCCCGGTGTTTTTTTGCCTGCGGCCTGGACTGCGCATGGGACGAGCGCACCCGTCCCGTGAGAGAGTGGGAGGGAGCAAATATTCCGCCCCACCCTGTTCCCGGCCGACACGGGCATGTCGGCCGAGTGAAACAAGGCATCGATGGTAAGTCTCAGCGCCTTGCTTCGTATTCGTCGGGGCCGGTTACTGTGGCAGCATCCGACCCCTGCACCCCGGGTTGCCGGGGCGCTAAACTCAGCTACACCCGCTAGTTGCGCCGCAGGTGTTGCATTTCATGCAGGTGCCGTTGCGCACCAGCGTGTAGTTTCCGCATTCGCCGCATGGATCGCCCTCGTACCCTTGCATCTTGGCTTTGGTACGGGCGTCCATTCCGGTCGCAACCGCCGTCTCAGCGGGTGCTTCGAATGTCGCTGCGGTTTCGGCCATACCGGACACGTCGGCTTGACCACCATTGAAGACCATCAGATCCTGCGGTAGCCGCTTGCGCAGATACCCAGTCGAGCTGATTTGTTTCAGCACTTCCAGAGATTTGGTTGCCGCGCTTTCACTGATTTCCGATACGTTGGACAGACCATCCTCTTCGCCGCGACCCAGATCGTCGAAGGTTGCGCCTTCGGGTTTGACATGCGCCAGATCGGTGCGGTCCAGATAGGACACAGCCAGTTCGCGGAAGATGTAATCAAGGATCGACGTCGCGTTTTTGATCGAGTCGTTGCCCTGCACCATCCCGGCCGGTTCGAACTTGGTGAAGGTGAAAGCGTCGACGAACTCCTCCAGCGGCACGCCGTATTGCAGGCCAACCGACACAGCGATGGCAAAGTTGTTCATCATCGCCCGGAAGCCAGCGCCTTCCTTATGCATGTCGATGAAAATCTCGCCCAGTTTGCCGTCTTCGAACTCGCCAGTCCGCAGATAGACCTTGTGGCCGCCAACGATCGCCTTTTGGGTATAGCCCTTGCGGCGATGCGGCAGTTTCTCGCGGTGGCTGCGGATCATTTCCTTGACCACAACCTTCTCGATCACCTTCTCGGCCAGAACGACGGCTTTTTCTTGCGTCGAACCGCTTTCTAGTACTTCGGCTGCCTCATCGTCATCTTCGACCAGCGCCGCCGCCAGAGGCTGCGACAGTTTCGAGCCGTCGCGGTACAGCGCGTTCGCCTTCACACCCAGCGACCAGCTGAGTTCGTATGCCTTCTGGCAGTCCTCGATGGTCGCGTCATTGGGCATGTTGATCGTCTTCGAGATCGCGCCCGAGATAAAGCTTTGCGCTGCAGCCATCATGGTAATGTGGCTATCAACCCCAAGGAAACGCTTGCCTTTCTTGCCGCACGGGTTGGCGCAGTCGAAGATCGAATAGTGCTCTTCCTTCAGATGCGGCGCACCTTCCAGCGTCATGGTTCCGCAAACATGGTCGTTTGCCGCGTCGATATCCGCCTTGGTAAAGCCCAGATGGCGCAGCAGATCGAAGGTCGGGTCATTCAGCTTGGTCGCCGGGATGCCCAGAACACCGGTGCAGAAGTCCTCGCCCAGCGTCCACTGGTTGAAGACGAACCGGATATCGAACGCGCTTTCCAGTGCGGCATCTACTTTTGCCAACTCGTTCGGGCCAAAACCATGACCGGTCAGCGAGGTGTGGTTGATCCCCGGCGCGTTGCCGATGGTGCCATGACCAACCGCATAACCCACAATCTCTTCGATCTGAGCCGAGGAATAGCCCAGTTTCTCAAGCGCTGAAGGCACCGAGCGGTTGATGATCTTGAAGTAACCGCCTCCCGCAAGCTTCTTGAACTTGACCAGCGCAAAATCCGGCTCGATCCCGGTCGTGTCGCAATCCATCACCAGACCGATGGTGCCGGTGGGCGCGATCACGGTCGCCTGCGCATTACGATAACCGTTCTTTTCGCCGAGGCTCAGCGCTTCATCCCAAGCTGACATGGCCAGATCGATCAAACGCTTATCCGGGCAATTGTCGTGATCCAGAGGCACCGGCTTAACAGCCAGTTTTTCATAACCATCGGTCACTCCTTGCGACGCACGACGGTGGTTGCGGATGACGCGCAACATGTGGTCTGCGTTGCGCTCATAACCTTTGAACGGGCCAAGCTCGCCTGCAATCTCTGCCGAGGTCGCATAGGCCACACCGGTCATGATCGCGGTCAGCGCGCCACAGATCGAACGCCCCTCATCCGAGTCGTAGCTGTAACCCATGTTCATCAACAGGCCGCCGATGTTGGCGTATCCCAGACCCAAGGTGCGGAAGTCGTAAGAGAGTTTCGCAATTTCCTTAGACGGGAACTGCGCCATGGTCACCGAGATTTCCAGCGTCAGCGTCCAAAGCCGCGAGGCGTGCATATAGTCCGCCGCCTGGAACTCACCGTCCTTGAAAAAGGTCAGCAAGTTCATCGACGCTAGGTTACAGGCAGTGTCATCGAGGAACATGTATTCCGAACACGGGTTCGAACCGCGGATTTCACCGTCTTCGGGGCAAGTGTGCCATTCGTTGACAGTATCATGGAACTGGATGCCAGGATCGGCACAGGCCCATGCGGCGTGGCCGACCTTTTCCCACAAATCACGAGCTTTGACTGTACGAGCAACCTTGCCGTCGGTGCGGTTGATCAGTTCCCAATCCGCGTCTTTTTCAACTGCGGTCAGGAACGCATTGGTCACCCGGATCGAGTTGTTCGAGTTTTGGCCCGAGACCGAGCTATAAGCCTCTGAATCCCAGTCCGTATCATAGGTCGGGAATTCAATGCTATCGTGGCCCTGCTTGGCGTAGTCCAGAACGCGCTTGATGTAAGTTTCTGGGATCGCGACCTTTTTCGCTTCGCGAACCGCATTTTTCAGGGCGTCGTTTGCGTTTGGATCATAGGCATCATCGGCAGAGCCGTCCCAAGACCGGATGGCCTCGAAAATGCCGTTCAGCATCTTCTCGTGCATCTTCGATCCGGCAACGATCGAGGCCACCTTCTGCTCTTCGATCACTTTCCATTCGATGAATTGCTCGATGTCCGGGTGATCTGCATCGACGATTACCATCTTTGCTGCTCGACGGGTTGTACCGCCTGATTTGATCGCGCCAGCGGCGCGGTCGCCGATCTTGAGAAATCCCATGAGGCCCGAAGACTTGCCGCCACCCGAAAGCGCTTCACCCTCTGCACGCAGATGGCTGAAGTTGGTTCCGGTGCCCGAGCCATACTTAAACAGGCGCGCCTCACGCACCCACAAGTCCATGATGCCGCCTTCGTTGACCAGATCATCGTCGACCGACTGGATGAAGCACGCATGCGGTTGCGGATGCTCATAAGCGGATTTCGATTTGGTTAGCTTGCCGGTTTTGTAGTCAACATAGTGGTGCCCCTGCGCCGGGCCATCGATCCCATATGCCCAGTGCAGACCGGTGTTGAACCACTGCGGCGAGTTCGGAGCTGCACGCTGGGTCGCCAGCATATAGCGCATCTCGTCAAAATAGGCGCTCGCGTCCTCTTCAGTCGAGAAATAGCCGCCCTTCCAGCCCCAATAAGCCCACGCGCCGGCCAGACGATCAAAAACCTGTTTCGATGAGGTTTCGCCATCAAATTCAGCATCTTCCGCAGCAACCGATCGCCACAGGAATTCGGGAACGTCCTTTTCCTTAACCTTCTTCAGCTTGGAAGGAACGCCGGCCTTGCGGAAGTACTTCTGTGCGATGACATCGCTGGCCACCTGGCTCCATTTTGCAGGCACTTCAATCTCGTCCAGACGGAACACGATTGTGCCATCCGGATTGCGAATCTCGGATGTTGCGGACACAAAATCCAGATCGGCATATGCATCCTGTCCCGGTTTGGTGAATTTTCTTTCAATCTTCATGTCCGCTGCCCCAGCTTCGATCTGTCCAAATTTCAAGTCCCGGCACTAAATCTTGATGCTGCGGGGTGCCGCCCGCACTACCGACGAATTTGAGACGCAAGGGACCGGACGCTGCCTAGAACAGCGCAGAACCGCGAATCCGGTCTACGTCATAGTGGTTTGCTTTCCGTCCCTCGCCCGATGCCTTTTCTGGTCATTGCCTACCAGATTTAGTGGCTCGTCTTTCGGCCCATACAATCTGACGTATATTCCCATAGTTGGTCAACGGGCTTTTTCGGTCATTTTTGGAATCTTTTAGCTTGACCTGTTTTGCTGAACCGGCGGAATTTCGCCGCATCGCGATTCCTCCACAGACATGTCCCGGACGACCAGCCCATTCCGCCTTGATGTGTCAGAGTGATTTCTCGTGTTTTCCGCCACAGTTAGAGGTCATTGATCAACCGATCCCGCGTTAAGGACATGTTCAGAGAATCATCGTCACGACATCGCAGCGCGTGCCATACTTGAAATCACACGACATTTCTGGATGGGAAATCTACTCTACATGCGTTTGATTTCATTGTTAACTATTGTGGCGCTAATCGTGTCCTGCACATCACAGGAAGCACCACCTGCATCTCGCAGCGCGCAATTCGACGGTTATCCGCAGAACCTTTTCAATTCCTTCAGGACCGACTGCGCGGGGCCGGGCGACAAGTATATCAAGACCACCGCAAGCATCTTTGAATGCCGCGAGACCTTGCCGCCCGAGGCAACGGCGTATTTGATTCTCAGCTTCAACGGTTATCCGCAGAACTTGCCGCAGATCGTAACGCGGCTGAGCTCGACCAAGAATCAGGCCGGGTATCGCGTGGACGCAGAGTTGTACTTTCTGGTTCCGCAGAAAGATGGTTCAACTCTTAGAATACCTATTGAAAGCAAAGATTTGGACAGGGATTTTTCCAAGCTCTACACCGATTATGGCGGAACGCCAGTGTAGAGGAAAAATGGTCGGGGCGGCAGGATTCGAACCTACGACCCCCTGTACCCAAAACAGGTGCGCTACCAGACTGCGCCACGCCCCGGACCGTGCGCCTTCCTAAACGTGCCGATCTGATTTGAAAAGCCCTAACAGGGCCAAATTGCAGGACCTTGCGAAAAAACTTCGTGGCGCATCTGCGATCCAGGCCGAATGGCGTAACGCTCGGCTAGGCCAGCGTTGATTTCCAGGACCGCATAAACCGAATCGCCGCCTTCGATTGGGCTCAGATCCCCCGGAATTGCACCTTCGTGCACACGCGTCACCGTGCCCGCGCGATCAACAAAGATCATATCAAGCGGAATCAGGGTATTCTTCATCCAGAACGCAACAGGTTGCGGCGGATCAAAAACAAACAACATTCCAGATCTGTTCGGCATGCTTTCGCGAAACATCAATCCGCGCGATCGCTCTTTCGGTGTGATGGCCAGCTCAACGTCGAAGCGAACCTCTGCCAGATCATTTCGAAGCTCGACACGATCCGGACGGCATTCAGCCCGCGCGATCCCGCCAATCAAAAAACTCAGGAGCGCCAGTACGAAAGCCGTTCTCATCATTCAGAACCTAGTCGTTCAGGGCCGCTTCCCAGGCCAGAACCTGCGCGGCCATTCTTCCGCGCTTGCCATCAATGACCCGCATGGCCAGCGCTTCGCCCGGTTGCAGATCTGCCAACCCAGAACGACGTAGCACCTCGATATGCAGGAATACGTCTTCACTGCTGCCGAAAACATTGGCAAAGCCAAACCCTTTGCCCTTGTCGAACCATTTGACGCGCGCAGCCTCAAGCGGAGCGCTGCCGATCACGGTTGGATCAAGCTCGGCAAAATCGGCCAACATCATGGTTTCCGCGCGAACAGGCGGGTCAACACTGATCACTTCGACCGCTTGAACACCGCGATCAGTTTTGTGGGTCATGATCTCGATGCCGGCGCCATCCGCGACCGAGCTTTGCCCGAAGTTTCGCAGCACGTTGACGTGCAACAGAATGTCCGGGCCGCCTTCGTCAGACACAACAAATCCGTATCCCTTGGCGGGATCGAACCATTTTACGTGTCCACGGACGCGGTACATGCTGTTCAGATCTTCTGGCACTGTTTTCCCATTACGATAGGCAAGTCGTTAAGGGTTTCTTGTTTATGTTTTGGCTCGCAAATTCAAGCTGAAAAAAGCTATTGTCTGCAAACAGTTGCATTTCACGCAACGCGAACGTCATGGATTTAACCTCAGCACTTGCCAGTCGGAATCGACATTTTGTCGCTTCCACTGAAACCTGTCATGCAACCTGAAGGCACCATCGGCCCAGAACTCGACTTCGACAGGTGTTACACGGTATCCCCCCCAAAATTCAGGGCGAGGCGGGTTGGTACCCAACTTTGCGGTCACTTTAGCCACTTCGGCCATCAGGGATGCACGACTTTCCAGCGGTTGCGACTGGTGTGACGCCCAAGCACCCAAGCGGCTTTTGAGCGAGCGCGAGGCGTAGTATGCGTCCGCCTGCGGCCCATCTTCCTTGGTGATTGTACCACGAACACGGATTTGTCGCCGCAAAGATTTCCAATGCATCACAAAAGCCGCTTTGTGGGCGCTGTCCAACTCCTGAGCCTTGGCGCTGTGATAGTTCGTATAGAAAACAAACGCGTCCTTCTCGATTTCCTTCAGCAGAACCATACGGGCATTCGGCAAACCTTCCGGGTCCACGGTTGCCAAAGCAATCGCATTAGGATCATTCGGTTCGGTCTTTTCTGCCTCGGCCAGCCACCGATCCGCGATTTCAAACGGATCAGCCCCGGCGAAGATGCCATTATGCTCGTTCATTTCCATCCCCAGGAAACAATTAACATGACCCTAAGGCGAGAACCCGCTGCGGGCAAGAGCGCATGGCCTTGAAGCAGGACAATCAATGGCATAAACCAACCGAACACAATGCGACGACAGGCGGAGAACCGAAGATGTCAAATCAGTTGATGGCCGGAAAACGCGGCCTCATCATGGGACTGGCCAATGACAAATCAATCGCATGGGGTATCGCCCGCGCCTTGTCCGACGCCGGGGCCGAGCTGGCCTTTTCCTATCAGGGGGACGCCCTGAAAAAACGCGTCGATCCATTGGCGGCGCAGTTGGGCAGCGAGATCGTTTTGCCCTGTGACGTCAGCGACGAAGAATCAATTAATGAACTCTTCAGCGCGCTCGAAAAGAAATGGGGTAAACTTGATTTCGTCGTCCACGCCATTGGCTTTTCTGACAAGAACGAATTGCGCGGGCGCTACGTCGACACATCGCGCGCGAACTTTAACCTGACGATGGATGTTTCGGTCTACTCTTTCACCGCCGTTATGCAGCGCGCGGAGAAAATGATGAACGAAGGCGGCAGTGCGATCACCCTCACCTATTACGGCGCTGAACAGGTCATGCCACACTACAATGTAATGGGTGTTGCAAAAGCCGCCCTTGAGGCATCCGTAAAGTATCTGGCCGAGGATTTGGGCAAAGACGGCATTCGCGTGAATTCGATCTCGGCAGGCCCGATCAAAACGCTCGCGGCCAGCGGCATCGGCGATTTCCGTTACATCATGAAGTGGAACGAGTATAACTCGCCCCTGCGCCGGAATGTGACCATCGATGATGTTGGTAAATCGGCCCTGTATCTGCTGTCTGATCTCAGCAGCGGAGTGACAGGTGAGAATCTGCACGTGGATTCAGGCTATCACATCGTCGGAATGAAGGCCGTCGACGCGCCGGACGTTGAAAAAGGATAACAGACCATGAGCGCCAAGGACCGCCTGCCACACGAAAAAGGCTTCCACATCAGCTGGGATCAGATTCATCGCGACTCGCGCGCTCTTGCGTGGCGTCTGGATGGGCAAGGACCAGATGATGGCGCTTGGCGTGCGGTCGTGGCAATTACACGTGGCGGCATGGCCCCCGCGATGATCGTCAGCCGCGAACTGGATATCCGTACGGTCGATACTGTTAGCGTGAAATCCTATCATCATCAGGCGCAGGGCGAAGCAGAAATTCTCAAAGCGCCCAATGCTGATCTGATGGGTGATGGCACCGGTATTCTGATCATCGACGATCTGGTCGATAGCGGCAAAACGCTGGAACTGGTGCGCGATATGTTCCCCAAAGCGCATTTCGCGACCGTATACGCCAAGCCTAAAGGCCGTCCGATGGTAGACACCTTCATTACCGAGGTCAGTCAGGACACATGGATTTTCTTCCCATGGGACATGGCCCTGCAATATGTCGAACCCTATCGGGGAACCGATTAATCAAGCGTTTCAACTAAGCGCTGAAATCACGGACTCACCATGACAATGACCCGCACTGCCGCCACCTTTGCCCCTCCGGTGATGGAGGCACGCCGTTGGCTGGACGGGGTCGAGTTCGCAATTGACCGTCCGTTGATCAATGTCAGTCAGGCGGCTCCGGTCGATCCGCCCCCGTTAGCGCTGCGGCAAGCAATGGCCGAATTCGCGGTCGAGCAGGACAGCGCGCATCTATACGGCCCGGTTCTGGGCAACGATGACCTGCGGTCCGAACTCGCGGCTCAGATCAGCGCACATTATGTGGCTGAGGTAACGGCGAATCAGATCGCAATCACCTCGGGCTGCAATCAGGCCTTTTCAGCCGTGATTTCGGCAATTACCGATCAGGGTGATGAGGTGATCCTTCCGACCCCTTGGTATTTCAATCACAAGATGTGGCTGGATATGGCTGGGGTAAAAACCGTTGATTTGCCCACAGACGATGATTTGCTTCCCGATCCGGAACGCGCCCGCGCCCTTATCACCGAAAAGACACGGGCGATTTCGTTGGTGACGCCGAACAATCCCGGTGGTGTCGAATACCCTGCGGACTTGGTGCGCCGCTTCTATGATCTTGCGCGGGAAACGGGGCTTCGTCTTTTGGTTGACGAAACCTATCGCGATTTCGACAGTCGATCAGGCGCGCCTCATGACCTGTTCCAGCAATCGGGTTGGGACGATACGTTTGTCCATCTCTACTCGTTCTCAAAAGCCTACCGCCTGACCGGTCACCGTGTCGGCGCGATTTCAACCAGCCCCGCCCTGTTGGCGGAGATCGAGAAATTTCTGGACACGGTCGCAATCTGCCCCGGCCAGATCGGCCAGTTTGCCGCGCTTTGGGGCATGCGGAACTTGACCCAATGGGTTGCGGGTGAACGAGATGAAATTCTCGACCGAAGAGCCGCCATTGCAGAAGGAATGCCACGCCTTGAAGACAAAGGCTGGCGTCTTTTGGGACTTGGCGCTTACTTTGCCTACCTCGAACATCCCTTTGGCATCGCTTCCGACGAATTGGCCCGACGGCTGGTACCCGAGGCAGGTATACTGCTTTTGCCGGGTACCATGTTCATGCCAGAGGGCGATTCCGCGGGAAAGCGGCAGGTTCGCGTAGCATTTGCCAACCTCGACCGCGCCGGTATCGCGCAATTGTTCGACCGATTGCAGGGCTTGTCCTTCTAAGCTTGCCCCCCGGCTGCACGCATCGTATTCAGGGCCGCAACCGACTGGGCAGACATTTGCCGACAAAACCAAGAGGGCACCATGGCCGCAGGCATGAAAAACCTATCCAAAACCTTTGTCTGGATTCTCATGGGTCTTTTGATGCTGGGCCTTGCTGGCTTTGGCGCCACCAGCCTGACCGGAACCGTTCGTACGGTTGCGCAGGTCGGTGATGAAAGCGTTTCGGTCGACGCGTATTTTCGTGAGCTTCAGCGCGAGATCCGGGCCGTCGAAGCGCAAACCGGACAGGCAATGCAGATTTCGCAGGCACATGATCTTGGCCTTGATCAACTTGCCCTTTCGCGCCTGATCGCGCTGGCCGCAATCGATAACGAGGTCGGACAGCTTGGCATTTCGATCGGTGACGAGAACCTGCAGGACGAGATTGTACAGATACCGGCGTTCCAAGGTGTAAACGGTACATTCGACCGCGAAGCCTATCGCTTTCAGCTGGAACAGGTCGGAATGACCGATTCCGAATTCGAATCGGATCTGCGCAAAGAATCTTCACGCACCATCGTGCAAGGTGCGGTCATGAGCGGTGTTGAAATGCCCCGTACGCTGACCGAGGCTTTGTCGAACTATGTGCTGGCCCGCCGCAGCTTTACCGTGGCGACCCTGTCAGCCGACCTTCTCGAAACGCCCGTGGCCCAACCCACAGACGCGCAGATTCAGACATATTACGATGAGAATACCGATCAGTTCACCCTGCCCCGCACCAAGCAACTGACCTACGCCATTCTGTCGCCCGACATGCTGCTCGATACGATCGAAGTGGACGAAGATTCTCTGCGCCGTCTATACGACCAACGCGCTGACGAATTTTTCCAACCCGAGCGCCGCTTGGTCGAGCGTCTGCCCTATCCCAGCGAAGAATCCGCAACCGAGGCGCTGGCACAACTTGAAGTTGGCGGGGCCGATTTCGAACAGTTGGTCCGCGAACGTCAGCTTGAGCTGAGCGATGTTGATCTGGGCGATGTCACCCGTGAAGATCTGGGCGATGCAGCCGACGCCGTGTTTGCCGCCGAGATCGACGATGTGGTCGGCCCGCTTCCCACGGTGTTCGGCCCTGCCCTGTTCCGGATCAATGGATCGCTGGCCGAGAACAATGTCAGTTTCGAAGACGCCGAACCCGAACTTCGTGCAGAACTCGCCGCCGACCGAGCGCGCCGTCAGATCGAAGCACAGGCCGAAGACATCAACGACCTGCTTGCAGGCGGCGCAACACTGGAAGAACTGGCCGGTGAGACCGAGATGGAACTGGGTCAGATCGACTGGACCCAGCAAAGCGACGATGGCGTTGCCGCGTATGACGGCTTCCGCGCAGTGGCTGAGGCTGTGCAAGAAGGTGATTTCCCAGAGGTCGCGTTCCTTGAAGATGGTTCGATCTTTGCGCTGCGCTTGAATGAAGTGCTGGAACCGCGCCCGGAACCTCTGGAAAGCGCCCGTGACCGTGTCGCCGAGGCATGGCTGCAGGTAGAAACTGCGAAAGCGCTGCAAAATCAGGGCAACACGGTTCTGACCCAGCTGGCAACAGATGGCGACTTTACCGCCACTGGCCTGCCCTTCCGCGTCGAAAATGCGCTGACACGTACCGCATTCCTCGAAGATGTTCCCGTGGACTTCATGACTCAGGTGTTTGAAATGGACCCTGGTGAGCTGCGTGTCATTCCCGGAAACGGTAACGCCCTGATCGTGCGTCTGGATGAAGAGCTGCCTCCGGCGGAAACCGATGAGCAACGCCAGATGCAGGATGCACTGGCTGCGCAGTTGAACCAGGCGCTGGCGCAGAACATCTTTGACATCTATGTGCGCAATGCCCAGACACGCGCACGCCCTGTGCTGGATCAGCAAGCGCTGAACGCGGTACGGGCCAGTTACTAAAAGAGACAGAACATGGCCCTGACCCCGGATTTCGAGAGTTTCGCGCGCGCTTATGATGCGGGCGAAAATCAGGTCGTCTATACCCGCCTCGCCGCTGATCTGGATACGCCGGTTTCACTGATGCTGAAACTGACAGGCGCTCAGAAAGACGCCTTCATGCTCGAGTCGGTGACTGGGGGTGAAGTGCGCGGGCGCTATTCGATCATCGGAATGAAGCCCGATCTGGTCTGGCGCTGCCAGGGCGAGACATCGGCCTTGAACCGATCAGCCCGCTTCGATGCCGAGGCGTTCGAGCCACAGGATGGCAACCCGATGGACAACTTGCGCGCCTTGTTGGCTGAAAGCCGCATCGCGCTTCCCGATGACCTGCCGCAGGCCGCCGCTGGCCTGTTTGGCTATCTGGGCTACGACATGGTCCGGTTGGTGGAATACCTGCCGGATGTGAACCCTGACCCGTTGGGCCTGCCCGATGCGATCATGCTGCGCCCCTCGGTCATTGCTGTGTTGGACGGCGTCAAAGGCGAGGTTACCGTAGTGTCGCCCGCATGGGCCAGCGAGGGCCAAAGCGCCAAAGCCGCCTATGCGCAGGCCGCTGAGCGTGTGATGGATGCCGTGCGTGATCTTGAGCGTGCCATGCCGGCCGAGACGCGCGATCTGGGTGACGCAATTGAAGTTGGGGCTCCTGTCTCTAACTTCACCAAATCGGGCTATATGGAAGCCGTTGAAAAGGCCAAGGAATATATCCGTGCGGGTGATATCTTTCAGGTCGTCCCGGCCCAACGCTGGACACAGGATTTTCCACAACCGCCATTTGCCCTCTACCGCTCGCTGCGGCGCACCAACCCGTCGCCATTCATGTTCTATTTCAACTTCGGCGGCTTTCAGGTCGTAGGTGCAAGCCCAGAAATTCTGGTGCGTGTCTTCGGCAATGAGGTCACGATCCGCCCTATCGCGGGTACCCGCCCGCGTGGCGCGACGCCCGAAGAAGACAAGGCCAACGAAATCGACCTGCTGGCCGACAAAAAAGAACTCGCCGAGCACCTCATGTTGCTGGACCTGGGCCGCAATGACACCGGGCGTGTTTCTAAGATTGGAACCGTGCGTCCTACCGAAGAGTTCATCATCGAGCGCTACAGCCACGTGATGCACATCGTATCAAACGTGGTCGGTGAACTGGCCGAAGACAAGGACGCATTGGACGCGTTCTTTGCCGGGATGCCTGCAGGCACGGTATCAGGCGCGCCCAAAGTGCGCGCGATGGAGATCATCGACGAGTTGGAGCCTGAAAAGCGCGGCATCTACGGTGGCGGTGTCGGGTATTTCAGCGCAGGCGGCGACATGGATATGTGCATCGCGCTGCGGACGGCCATTGTGAAGGACCACAAACTGTATATCCAAGCTGGAGGCGGCGTTGTCTATGACAGCGACCCCGAAGCGGAATACATGGAGACCGTCCATAAATCGAACGCCATTCGCCGCGCGGCTGCGGATGCGGCGCGGTTTACAGGCAGCGGAAACATCTAGTAGGGCGGCGGATGGTCGCTGCCGTCACCCGTCCGTCAGCGATCCCGCAACGTCCTGCTGGACTTCTTTCATCATCACGGCAGAAATTGGGGCCATCGCCACGCGGCTGCCGCGATCCTCAAGCCCCCACAGCAACAGGGCCGAGATCGTCTCGGGACGCAGACGACCCAGCATCACCACAGCACCTTCCTGTCCGGCGCGGAAGGCTGCCTGATCCAGAAAACGCCGCATGATCTTGGGGTCCTGTTTGGCACCATCGAAATCGCGGAACACTACGCTGGATGGAATGCCGTTGCGCGCTGCAAGCTTTTGCGCAGTGTTTAGACCATTGTCCTGCGTCACCAGCCCGCGCCCGGTATCTCCGGCAATCGCCGCAACCTGATCAGCCAGCTTTCGATTGCCCTGAATGCCGCTTCCGACACCTTCCAGAATGCCAACGGTTTGAGGCAATTGATCCAACCACACCGACAACGACACCTCAGCGTCCTGAGCACTGGCGGCTTCGTGCATGTCAACCAAGGCCAATACTTCAAATCCAGCCTCGCGATGACGGGCCATTTTTTCCGCTGCATTCGGGTCAGACGGGCTGACGGCAAAACTTAGCGGGTATGGGAAATCCTGCAACGCCTCGGCCCCAAAAGCCCCTTCATCATCGATCAGAATGATCGACATCAATGGCTTGGATTCTGGATTTTCGAAGGTGGCAGCATGTGCTTCGATGGGCTTAGCCACCACTTCTGGAGTAATCACGGCTTGTTCGACGGGCGGGTCATCCCTTTCGGTTAGGGGCACGACACGCTTGCCGATCAACGAACCGGAACCTGTGGCCCCCTCTCCGCCAATTTGCGGCAGGGTCAATACGCGCGGCTGACGTACAGGGCGGGTATCTTCTTCACCCTCAACCGCGATTGGATTTTCATCAGGCACGGGTTCCGCTTCCTGAGCCTCTGGAGCTGCATCCGGCACATCCGCGATCTCAGGCTGCAAGGCAGCGACCTGAGGGGCCTCCTTGGGCGTTTCTTCCGCAACCTGCGGTTCCGGGGCTTCCTCGGGCGCAGGCGCTGCTGGAGCATCCGCGAGCGCTGCCGGTTCGGCTTCCTGTTGTGGCGAGGTTGGTTCGGCAAGTGGATTTGGCGGTGCCGCGGGCGCTTCGGTTTGAACGGTCACGTCAGAAGATGAGATCGCTGCAGGTGCCTCGGCTACGGTCGGTGCTCCACCCGCCTCAGGACGGGCACCGGGCTCAAGCTCGATACCTGCCAAGCCATCCAGCGAATCTGATGATAGATCGGGGGTTTCAGGGCCGGATGGTGGCAACTCAACCAGATCAGCATCTGCATTGCTTTCTTCAACTTTCGCAGCCTCCAGGGGCTGCGGAGTATCAGCCACTTCGGGCGCTGTTGCCGTCACATCTGGTTTACGTGACAAAGGAGTTGTCAGCGAAAGAACCGCGCCCAGTGCCAATACCGAGACCGCCCCGGCGATCACTCCACCGTAAAATCCGCTCATCGAAATCTCGCCTCTCGCGTTGTTTCGTGCCTCATCTGCCCAGACGCCATCTTCCGCGACGCTCACCTGTACGGTGTCAAGTTGGGTATGTCCTCTTGACGCTGCCGCACAAGCCTGAGCATGTATGTCCCGACATTATACCGCGCTCAGGGACTGCATCGCCAGCCCGAAATGCCCATAGGAAGATAAGTGCCCAAATGCTGCTGCTGATCGACAACTATGACTCGTTTACCTACAACCTCGTTCATTATCTGGGTGAGCTCGGGGCTGAGATGGTCGTGCGCCGGAATGACGCGCTGGATGTGCAGGAAGCAATGGCGATGAACCCGGCTGGTATTCTGCTCAGCCCCGGCCCTTGTGATCCCGATCAGGCGGGCATCTGTCTGGCCTTGACCGAAGCCGCGGCCGAGACGCAAACACCGCTGATGGGGGTCTGTCTGGGGCATCAAACCATCGGTCAGGCATTTGGCGGCAAGGTTGTGCGCTGTCATGAGATCGTGCACGGGAAAATGGGCACGATGAAACACACCGGCAAAGGTGTATTCGCTGGCCTGCCCTCGCCCTTCGAGGCCACCCGGTATCATTCGCTTGTCGTAGAACGCGAAAGCCTGCCCGATTGCCTTGAGATCACGGCCGAGCTTGAGGATGGCACGATTATGGGTCTGCAGCACAAAGAACTGCCGATCCACGGCGTCCAGTTTCACCCGGAATCCATCGCGTCCGAGCATGGTCACGCCCTGCTCAAGAACTTCCTGAACGAAATGAAAGTCCCCGCATGAGCGACGCTCTGAAACCGCTGATCGGTGCTGCGGCCGATCGACCTTTGACCCGTGCCGAGGCTGAACAGGCCTTTGGCATACTCTTTGATGGGGCCGCCACGCCCAGCCAGATCGGCGGGTTGCTGATGGCAATGCGCACGCGCGGCGAGACGGTCGAGGAATACGCCGCCGCCGCTGCCGTAATGCGCGCGAAATGCAATGCAGTGAAAGCTCCCGCTGGCGCGATGGACATCGTTGGCACGGGGGGCGACGGCAAAGGAACACTCAATATCTCGACAGCCACGGCTTTTGTGACGGCTGGCGCCGGTGTCACCGTTGCAAAACACGGTAATCGGAATCTGAGCTCGAAATCCGGCGCAGCAGATGCTCTTGGGCAGCTAGGTATCAACGTAATGGTCGGCCCGGAAGTCGTTGAAAAAGCGCTGAAAGAGGTCGGTATCGGCTTTATGATGGCCCCAATGCACCACCCGGCGATCGCTCATGTCATGCCTTCGCGGCAAGAACTGGGGACGCGCACGATTTTCAACATTCTGGGCCCCCTGACCAACCCCGCCGGAGTGAAGCGCCAACTGACCGGTGCGTTCAGCCGCGACCTGATTCGCCCGATGGCCGAAACTCTGGGTCTGCTTGGGGCTGAACATGCCTGGCTAGTCCACGGCTCAGACGGTACGGATGAGCTTACGATCACCGGGGTCAGCTGGGTCGCGTCGGTTGAGGACGGCGTTGTCAAAGAGGTCGAGCTTCACCCTGAAGACGCGGGCCTTCCGGTGCATCCGTTCGAAGATATCATCGGCGGCACCCCCGAAGAGAACGCGGTTGCCTTCCGCGCCCTGCTGGATGGGGCACCTTCAGCCTACCGCGACGCGGTGCTGCTGAACTCTGCCGCGGCGCTGGTCGTTGCAGATGCGGCAAGCGATTTGCGTGAAGGCGTAGCAATGGCCACAGAAAGCATCGACAGCGGCAAGGCCCGTGAAAAGATCACCGCGCTGGCGCGCATTACACAGGAAGCCGCATGACCGAGACCGTTCTGGACAAGATCAAAGCGTACAAGCTGGAAGAGATCGCTTCGGACAAAGAGCATAAATCTCTGGAAACACTGGAATCCGAGGCTCGGAACGCGCCCGAGGTCCGGGGCTTTGCCGAGGCGCTGCATACAGCGATGCGCAAAGGGTATGGCTTGATCGCCGAGGTCAAGAAGGCAAGCCCGTCCAAGGGCCTGATCCGCGCTGATTTCGATCCGCCCGCGCTTGCCCAAGCGTATGAAGAGGGCGGCGCGGCTTGCTTGTCTGTTCTGACGGACACGCCCAGCTTTCAGGGTGACAAATCCTTTCTGACCGAAGCGCGCGCGGCCTGTTCGTTGCCCGCTTTGCGGAAGGACTTCATGTATGACCCCTATCAGGTGGTCGAAGCCCGCGCATTGGGCGCAGATTGTATCCTCATCATCATGGCCTCGGTCAGCGATGCGCAGGCCGCCGAGCTTGAGCAAACCGCGTTTGACTGGGGCATGGATGTTCTGATCGAAGTTCACGACGCAGACGAGCTTGCGCGCGCATCGCAGCTGAAAAGCCCGCTGATCGGGATAAACAACCGCAATCTCAAGACCTTCGAGACGACTCTTGATACAACTCGTCATCTGTCAAAGCTGGTTCCAGCGGATCGCACGATCGTCTGCGAGAGCGGCCTTAGCACTCCGGCGGACCTCGCAGATATCGCCCGCTACGGTGCGCGCTGTTTCCTTATTGGTGAAAGCCTGATGCGTCAGGATGATGTAGCTTCGGCAACTCGAGCACTGCTCGCCAACCCGCTCATTCCCGGAGTGATGTGATGCCGCTGACCCATTTTGATGCCAAAGGTGAGGCCCATATGGTGGACGTGTCCGACAAGGCTGTCACCGACCGGGTTGCGGTTGCATCTGGATACATCAAGATGGCGAAGGAAACCTTTGATATCATTTCAGAAGGACGCGCTAAGAAAGGCGATGTTCTTGGTGTTGCCCGACTTGCGGGCATAATGGGCGCCAAGAAAACGCCTGACCTGATACCTCTGTGTCATCCGCTACCCGTGACCAAAGTCGCCATTGAACTGAGCTTAGACACGGACCTTCCCGGCGTTCAGATTGAAGCGACTGTAAAGACTTCCGGCCAGACCGGCGTAGAGATGGAAGCGCTGACAGCAGTCTCGACAGCCGCACTGACGGTTTACGATATGGCGAAGGCCGTGGACAAAACGATGGAGATCGGCGGCATTCGTGTTCTACTGAAAGACGGCGGAAAATCAGGGCGTTACGAGGCATCATGATCTCGGTTGAAGAAGCGCGGGCTCTGCTGTTCGATCTGGTCTCACCGCTGCCCGCAGAAACGGTTGCCCTTGCCGAGGCTGCCGGTCGTATCCTGGCAGAAAACGTTGCAGCAACGCGTGATCAGCCGCCCTTTGCTGCGTCATCGATGGATGGGTACGCCGTCAAGGCGGCCGAAGTCGAACTGCATGCAATGTTCAAAGTGGTTGGCGAAGCAGCGGCCGGACGTCGCTTTGCTGGAAGCGTCGGACCCGGCCAAGCTGTGCGGATATTCACTGGTGCGCCTGTGCCGGATGGTGCAGATTTCGTCGTCATACAGGAAGATGTCGACCGACGCGGTGATTTGATCACCATAATCGACGCCCCCGGTGAAAAGACCAATATCCGCCCTGCGGGGATCGATTTCAGCATCGGTACGCAGATCACGGCCCCGCGCCAGCTCAGACCCGAAGATGTCGCATTAATGGCAGCGATGAACATCGCTTCGGTCCCTGTGACCCGCAAACCCGTGGTTGCACTAATCTCAACCGGTGACGAACTGGTGATGCCCGGAGAAACACCCGGCCCCGATCAGATCATCGCCTCAAATACCTTTGGTCTTAAGGCGTTACTGGAAGATGCTGGCGCACAAGTTCGTGTACTTCCTATCGCACAAGATACCTTAGCGTCATTAGAAACAGCTTTTGGCTTGGCACAGGGCGCTGACCTCGTGGTGACCATCGGAGGGGCGTCGGTTGGCGAGTACGACCTGGTTGCGGATGTCTCGGAAGGTCTTGGGCTGAAGCAATCGTTCTACAAGATTCGCATGCGACCGGGTAAACCACTGATGGCCGGGCGGCTTGGGGATGCTGCGATGGTCGGTCTACCCGGAAACCCGGTCAGTGCCATGGTGTGCGGTTACCTGTTCCTCATCCCAATGGTGCGCCGCATGTTGGGGATTGAACAGGCCCTACAGCCATTCCAACGCGCCCGCCTTTCTGCCCCGCTCGGAAAAAATGGCCCGCGTGAGCATTATATGCGGGCGGTGTTGGACAACGGCGGCATCCGCGCCTGTGATGATCAGGACAGCTCGCTGCTAAGTGTTTTGGCGCAAGCCAATGCACTATTGGTACGCCAACCCCACGATCCCGCGCGCGAGGCCGGGGATGAGGTCCTTTACCTGCCGATCTAGCAAATCCGTTGACACAAAACGTGAACATGCGTAGAACAAAAGAAAACGCATGAGCGACGAGGTATGAGCAATGCTGACCAAGAAGCAATTGGATTTGCTGGAATTCATCCACAAACGCGTGCAAGCGGACGGTGTTCCGCCCAGTTTTGATGAGATGAAGGCCGCGTTGGATCTACGGTCAAAATCCGGGATTCATCGACTGATCACCGCGCTGGAAGAACGTGGCTTTATCCGCCGCCTTGCCCATCGGGCTCGTGCCATCGAAATTGTCAAGCTGCCAGAAAGCCTTGGGGGAGAGCCCACGGCAGGTTTCAAACCGCGTGTGATTGAAGGCGATCGTCCTGAAGGTCCACGCCCCGCGAACTTTGAACCCGTCACAGTTGATGCGATGGAATTGCCTGTTATGGGCCGGATTGCTGCCGGTGTACCGATCGAAGCGATCAGCCATGTTTCGCACCGCGTTGCGGTACCGGGCTCGATGGTTTCGGGCCGTGGTGAACATTATGCGCTTGAGGTTCGTGGCGACTCGATGATCGACGCCGGTATCAACGATGGCGATGTCGTGATAATCCGCGAAACCACAGCCGCTGACAACGGTGACATCGTGGTGGCATTGGTGGAAGATCAGGAAGCCACGCTGAAACGGTTTTTCCGCCGAGGTCAGGCCATTGCGCTGGAAGCGGCGAATCCGGCCTATGAGACCCGCGTGCTGCCAGAGGACAAGGTGAAAGTTCAGGGCCGCCTGGTAGGCTTGATCCGAAGCTATTGAGGCAGCTTGGGGGACCAGAGGCGGCGGCCTGAGATATCAGAACTCGCGAACAAACGCCCCTTGGACAACGCAAGACTGTCTGTCTTCTGCAGAAATTCCGTATCGTAAACGCTGCATTCACCGGTCAAAGTCAACGACACCGGGGCGACAATGATCTGATCTTTCCTGCATTCCTGAAAGGCGCTCGCAGCCCGCTTGCCAGTCAAGTGGACAAGCTCTTTGTCTCCCAGCAGAAAACGTTGAATTCCCGATGATGCCTCTGGCCATCGCAAAGCGGCCTTTGGTTGATCTGCCCCGTCCCCGTCATTTTCCAGCCACACCGACGCGACAAATCCGCTGCCTTTCGGTTTGCTCAGCGCGCGCCCGTGTTCAGTCATCACTCCGACCAGCCCGCCGGTATCGGCGATCAGCACGTCTGGGCGGCTTCCCTGACCCCACAGCGCTATCGCCAATGCCGCCGGGGCGATACCGAGCCACCGTGCGTGCCCTTGCCACAGCATTAGCCACAGAAGAGACAGAGCCAGAACAGGCAATACGAAATAGTCTGGGCTTACTACGTACCCGCGCGCGCCCTCCAGTCCCGCGACCCAATTGGCAACGGTAAGGATCCATCTCAGCCCAAGACCCATTACGTGCAATGCAATCGCTTCAAGCCCAAAAGGTGCAAGAAGGGCGGCGACCACCGCACTTGGAACGACCAGCGTTCCCATGACGGGCACGGAGACGAGATTTGCCAGCAACCCGTAGTGCGAAATGGCGTTGAAATGCGCCGCCCCGATCGGAGCTGTCGCGATCCCCGCGATCGCCGAGGATGTCAACAAGGCCAGCACAGGCCGCAGCCATTTTGGGCCTGGCATTGGGCCATAGTCCCGCAACGCGCCAAACCCTGCGACCAAGGCGGTTGTGGCTGCAAAAGACATCTGAAATCCGGGGCTCAAAAGAGTTTCTGGACGAAAGGTAAGAACAATCAGCGCAGCCACGGCCACCGCCCGCAACGAAATCGCGCGCCGGTCCAACAATACGGCCCCCAGCATAACGCAGACCATCACAAAGGCGCGCTCAGTCGCGACGTTCCCACCAGACAGAAGCAGGTAGATTGTCGACGCGAATAACGCGCAGAGCGCGGCCACCTTGCGTACGGGCATGCGAAGCGCGATGACAGGTACCATTGAGAACCCCATGCGGCATGCCACAAAAACGAAACCGGTCAACAAACCCATGTGAAGGCCCGAAATCGCCAGAAGATGAGCCAGGTTGGACGCGCGCAACGCCTCTAACGAGGCCTGCCCCATCCCGCTGCGATCACCGGTAGTTACAGCGGCGGCAAAGCCCCCGACTTCGCCCGGCAGGATCGTGCGCACCCGATCCGAGATCTCCATGCGCCAGGCCGTGATACGCACTCCGTCCAAACCATCTTGCGCCGCAGCCGACGTCAGGACCGGAACCCGAGTGTATCCAACAGCGCCGAGTTGCTGGAACCAGGCGTGGCGGCGAAAATCAAAACCTCCGGGTTCAACTGGCCCTTGCGGCGGCGAAAGATGTGCTGTGGTCATAATCCGCTGACCCGGGGACAGCGCAACTGACTCACCGTGAATAGAAAGCCGGATGCGCCGGGGTCTTTGATCAGCAGGAACGTCCCCGATCCGCACCTGATCCAATGTCACCCTCAGCGCATCCGACGCAGAGCGGTCCAGCGCTACGACCCTCCCCTCGACCGGGCCATAGTAACGCCATTGCAGGACCGGCTCCGCAACCATATGTGCCCGCGTCCCGGCCAGAGCGAACCCCATCGCGATCAGGGCTAAGCCAGTGGCCAGCGGTGACCACGCGGCCCCCATCCAACGGGTGGAGGCAAGCGCCAGCAAGGCAAGCGCCAGAACGCCGACATAGAGCTCAACCTCGGGTTCGAACCTGAGGCTGAAATACCAACCAATCCCGACCGCCAGGCAGATCGGGGACCACGGAAACAAGTGTCCCCGCTGGGTCAGCAATGCGGTCTCGACCCGTGTCAGAACACGCATGGTTGCCCCCGTCCTTCGGGCTGGGTAGATAGTCGCCAAACTATGCCCGCTAAGGTTACCAAAAGGTTAATCCACACCATGTCCGATCAGGTCGTCACCCGTTTTGCCCCCTCTCCCACCGGATTTCTGCATATCGGTGGCGCCCGCACTGCGCTGTTCAACTGGCTTTATGCGCGGGGTCGCGGCGGCAAGTTCCTGTTGCGGATCGAGGATACCGATCGGGAACGTTCCACGCCGGAAGCAACAGCGGCCATACTGCAAGGCATGGACTGGCTAGGGCTTGATCATGACGGTGAGGTCGTCAGCCAATTCGAGGGTGCCCCTCGACATGCAGAGGTCGCGCATCAGTTGCTGTCCGACGGCAAGGCATACAAGTGCTTTTCGACGCAGGAAGAAATCGCTGCGTTCCGCGAACAGGCCCGGGCCGAAGGGAAATCGACCCTGTTCCGCAGCCCATGGCGCGAGGCCGACCCGGCCACCCATCCGGACGCCCCTTACGTGATCCGCATCAAGGCCCCGCAAGACGGCACCACCGTGATCCGTGATCAAGTGCAGGGCGATGTGACTATTCGAAATGAGCAATTGGACGACATGATCCTGCTGCGTTCGGATGGGACTCCGGTCTATATGCTGGCTGTTGTGGTTGATGATCACGATATGGGCGTAACCCATGTGATCCGGGGCGACGATCACCTCAACAACGCCGCCCGTCAGATGATGATCTACGAGGCGATGGGTTGGGATGTACCAGTCTGGGCGCATATCCCTTTGATCCATGGACCCGATGGGAAAAAGCTCAGCAAACGTCACGGTGCGTTGGGGGCGCAAGAATATCAGGCCATGGGATATCCGGCATCCGGAATGCGCAACTATCTGGCTCGGCTGGGCTGGAGCCATGGGGATGATGAGTTCTTTACCGATGCCCAAGCTAAAGAGTGGTTCGATCTGGATGGCATTGGCAAAAGCCCGGCGCGGTTTGATGTGAAGAAGCTTGAAAACCTTTGTGGACAACATATTGCCGTCGGGGAAGATGCCGCGCTGCAGCATGAAATTCAGGGATATCTGAAGTCAGCTGGTTTGCCGCCGCTTTCTGAAACACAATCCAGTGATTTGGTCCGTGCGATGTATTGCCTCAAGGACCGCGCACGCACGTTCCCGGAACTCATTGAAAAAGCTCATTTTGTGCTTACGTCGCGACCTATCCAGCCAGATGAAAAGGCCGCAAAGGCGCTGGCATCTGTATCCGACGGTATACTGAAAGAATTGACGCCGCAGCTGCAAAATGCTAGCTGGTCCCGGAACGAACTGGAGGAGACCCTGAATTCGTTCGCAGAGGCGAATGGGGTTAAGTTCGGCAAATTGGCTGGTCCGCTGCGGGCGGCACTAGCGGGCCGGGCAGTTACACCTTCGGTATTTGACATGATGCTTGTGCTTGGGCGCGATGAAACCCTGGCGCGGCTTTCTGATGCAGCGAACCCGGCCTGATTTCACATAAGGGTAACGCTGCTCCGTTAAGAACGGACTGCGCGACGGAACGCAGTCGTTGCCTGCTTTGTCGGACAGCGATCCGGCATGCGCACGAATGAAGAAGGGACAAACATGACCGAGAGCAAAAAATCAGCCAAACTGACTGTCCACGGCGAAAGCTATGATCTGCCGGTGTTTTCTCCGACCGCTGGGCCCGATGTGATCGATATCCGCAAGCTCTATGGTCAGGCTGGCGTCTTTACTTATGATCCGGGTTTCACTTCCACCGCAAGCTGTGACAGCACCATTACATTCATCGACGGTGACAAGGGCGAGTTGCTGCATCGCGGTTATCCGATCGAACAGATCGCCTCGAAGTCGCATTTCCTCGAACTCAGCTATCTGCTGCTGTATGGCGAGCTGCCTTCGGCGAAGGATCTGGAGAACTTCGAGACCACAATCACCCGCCACACGATGCTGCACGAGCAGATGCAGTATTTCTATCGCGGATTCCGCCGGGATGCGCATCCGATGGCCATCATGGTGGGTGTGGTTGGTGCCATGTCCGCGTTCTATCACGATTCGACCGACATCGCGGACCCGCGTCAGCGTGAAGTAGCTTCGCACCGTTTGATCGCAAAAATGCCGACCATCGCGGCCTGGGCCTACAAATACCATATTGGTCAGCCCTTCGTGTATCCGCGCAACGACCTGGACTATGCGTCAAACTTCCTGCGCATGTGTTTTGCCGTTCCTGCCGAAGATTACGAGGTGAACCCGATTCTGGCACGCGCCATGGATCGTATCTTCATGCTGCAGGCGGATCACGAACAGAACGCCTCGACTTCGACGGTGCGTCTGGCATCTTCTTCGGGTGCAAACCCATTCGCCTGTATCGCGGCCGGTATCGCCTGTCTATGGGGTCCGGCCCATGGTGGTGCGAACCAGGCTTGCCTTGAAATGCTGGAAGAGATCGGCAGCGTCGACCGCATCCCCGAGTTTATCGAGCGCGCCAAAGACAAAGATGACCCGTTCCGTCTGATGGGCTTTGGCCACCGCGTCTACAAGAACTTCGATCCACGCGCGAAAGTGATGAAGCAATCGGCAGACGAAGTGCTTGACCTGCTGGGCGTGGAAAACAATCCCAAACTACAGGTCGCGAAGGCGCTGGAAAAACAGGCTCTGGAAGATCCGTATTTCATCGAGAAGAAACTGTTCCCGAATGTCGACTTCTATTCGGGCATCGTGATGGAAGCGATGGGCTTCCCGACCTCGATGTTCACGCCAATCTTCGCGTTGTCACGTACCGTTGGCTGGGTTAGCCAGTGGAAAGAAATGATTGCCGATCCACAGAATAAGATCGGACGCCCACGTCAGCTATATCTGGGCGCGACCAACCGCGATTACGTGGACATCGAAAACCGCTGATCCACACACAATATCGATGTTAAGACCCCGGTTATCCGGGGTCTTTTTTCCGTAGCGTCACCAAAATGAGACCGTTCGAAACCAAACGTAAATGACTGTTTCGATGCATCTTTCCGCACTGCGTTAGTCCGCCTAATGTTGCCGCGTCCGGCGAATAGTGTTTGGTTCTCATGCGTTTCATCTTCTTGTTCATTATGTTGCTACTTGCGCAATCGGCATCCGCTCAAAGCGTGCTGGAGCGTGCTTTTGAGAAGCAGCAGCAGGAAAACGCCGCCGGGTCGTTGGCAATCTTGGGGTTGGCAGGCATCCCGGACGATTCTGCCAGCGCAATCTCACTGCAATCAAATACTGACAATCGCGATTACGATTTCAAATCCGCCCAGCTGGGCGGCGGGTTTCGCCTTGCTGAGGGCGTGCCGATCTATCTTGAGGGGTATATAGGCTACGCGCGCTATGACCCCGTTCTGACCTTCAGCGGCACCGGAGATACCACGCGTATTCCACTGAAATGGACCAGCCTCGCCCTGACCGGCGGTGTCGGCTATCAGTTCGACATCGGCGAGTATTGGAAAATGACCCCGATGGCCCATATCTCGGTCGGACGTACGCAATCCGACGCATCTGTCGGTGCGCAAGCCATCGCCAACCGCCTGGGGCTTGATCGAGACTTTCTCGAAAGCGGCGGCATCTGGGCTGGTGGCGCAGGCGGATCGATGACGGTCTCGTACGAAAAAGCTCTGTCCAACGATCGGGAATTCGAGGCGAGCCTGCGCTATACCCATATCGAATACTGGCCTCTCGGAGACAACGAGGACTTGTTGGTTGAATCAACTGCCGCAAATGCAGTTCTGTGGTCACGCTACCGCTTTCCAACTGGAAAACGCATGTTCGGTCGCCCGGTCCGCTGGGTGGGCGATCTGTCCCTGTCCTATCTGATCGGGGATCAGTCACTTGTATTGGGCACCGACTGGCTGGCCCGCGTAGGTGGTGGGATCGAGGTCGATCTGTCTGACACATGGGTGCCTTGGGTATCAACGACACGGTTTATGGTCCGCTACTACGGCAGCGATACCGTCAACGGCTTCTCGGCCGGTATTGGCATTAGTTTCTGAACCAAGGCTTCAAAACAAAGCCAGTTGATCACCGGGCTGGGGTGGAGGTGCAAACGCCGCACAGTTCAGAGGCGGCATGTCTGTCGACAGCCCGAGACGTTTGACTGCGGCCTTGAACCGTTGCGCAATCATCTCGGCATAGGTCCCCTCGCCCCGCATGCGGTGGCCCCACCGGGGGTCATATTCCCTACCCCCATGCATTTCGCGCAGCCGTGCCATCACCTTCTCTGCTCTGCCTGGCTGATGTTCACTCAGCCATTCGCGCCAAAGCCCGGATACTTCACGCGGTAGCCGCAGCATGATCCAGCTCGCGGAATCTGCGCCGGCCTGCTTTCCGGCCTCCAGCAGATTTTCCAGCTCATGATCGGTTAATCCGGGCACGATTGGAGACGTCATAACGCGCACAGGCACGCCAGCCTCGGTCAGGTTTCGGATCATTCCGAGCCTGCGCTGCGGCGAAGGTGCTCGTGGTTCCATCCGCCGGGAAAGATCCCGGTCCAATGTGGTCAGCGAAATGCCAACCCGGACAAGACCATTGCTGGCCATCGGTGCCAGAATATCAAGATCACGCTCGATCAGAGTCCCCTTGGTCACAATACCGACCGGATGTTGAAAATCTCTCAGAACCTTTAGACAGCTTCTTGTTATCTTGCGGTTTTTTTCGATCGGTTGATAGGGATCGGTGTTGGTTCCCAGTGCAATCGTGGCCACCTTGTAAGAACGTGCCGAGAGTTCGCGACGCAATAGCTCAGCCGCATTTGGTCGCGCAACAAGGCGGGTTTCGAAATCCAAGCCCGGAGACAGCCCGAGATACGCATGCGTTGGCCGAGCAAAGCAATACACGCATCCATGCTCGCAGCCCCGATATGGGTTTATGGATCTGTCAAAAGGTAGGTCTGGCGACTTGTTATAGGTGATCAGATTGCGCGCCATTTCTTCCCGAACTTCGGTCCGCAACGGGGGCAGTTCGTCTGGCAAATCCCAGCCATCTTCGGTCAACTCGGTTGTAAACCTCTCGAATCGACCTGCTTCGTTTGAGGTTGCTCCGCGCCCAGGGCTTTTGATGGCAGCAGTCATTTGCTCGCCTTTTGTTCCTGTCACTAGATGTAATTAAAACCAGTTTCACTGGCAAGATTCATGTTTCGATTCCCAAAAATCATCAGATGCTCGAAACCGGCGACGCATTAGACTGCAGGTGAATTTACCGTGGCTAATGAAACCAATGCAGGATGATCTTGCAAAATTCGATGTCGCTGAGTGCGAATATTCGGCCTATAGGTCGGTCTCAGAACGACCTAGGTCGCAATCGTCACAGTAGACCTGCGACGAAATGGCCAAAACGGTGAAAATGCCACCACGGGCCGCAGGCCCGCACAGCTCAGGGAAATACCCATGTCTGATGAAGAAGACATCGTCCTGTCCGAACTGAATGACGACGAACTCGTCGAACAGATGTTCGATGACCTTTATGACGGCCTGAAGGAAGAGATCGAAGAAGGTGTGAACATCCTGCTCGAGCGCGGATGGCAACCCTATGACATCCTGACCAAAGCGCTGGTTGGCGGCATGACAATTGTCGGCCATGACTTCCGCGACGGCATCCTGTTCGTGCCTGAGGTTCTGCTGGCGGCCAACGCCATGAAAGGCGGTATGGCGATCCTGAAGCCTCTGCTGGCTGAAACTGGTGCTCCGCGCGTTGGTAAGATGGTGATCGGCACCGTCAAGGGCGACATCCATGACATCGGCAAGAACCTTGTTGCGATGATGATGGAAGGCGCCGGGTTCGAAGTTGTCGATATCGGCATCAACAACCCGGTCGAGAACTACCTCGAAGCGCTGGAAAACGAACAGCCCGACATTCTGGGCATGTCCGCTCTGCTGACGACGACGATGCCTTATATGAAGGTCGTAATCGACACGTTGGTCGAACAAGGCCTGCGTGATGAGTACACCGTTCTGGTTGGCGGCGCTCCGCTGAACGAAGAGTTCGGCAAGGCGATCGGCGCTGACGGCTATTGCCGCGACGCAGCCGTGGCGGTGGAAATGGCCAAGGACTTCATGTCGCGCAAGCACAACCAACTGGCCGGCTAAGGCGCGAGATCATATCGTGAGACAGGCCGTCCTTTTTGGGGCGGCCTTTTTTGTCCGAACCTCGGGCACATATATAGCTAAAGACCAGCCAGAGAGATCAGATGACCGACTCACAGATCCCAGACGATGACAGCCTGACCCGTCAGGGCTATGTCGCAGCGCACAGCGCCGAGTCGATTCTTCTGATCGCATGTGGTGCACTGGCCCGCGAGATTCTGGACCTGAAAGAACGGAACGGCTGGGATCACATGGCCCTGACTTGCCTGCCCGCCATTTTGCATGTGCACCCGGAAAAGATCACACAGGCGGTCGAGGATGCGGTTGCCAAGCATCGAGACTCATACGACCGCATCTACGTTGTCTATGCCGATTGCGGAACCGGTGGGTTGCTACAGGCAGCGTGCAAGCGACTGGGGGTCGAGATGATCCAAGGGCCCCATTGCTATTCCTTCTTCGAGGGCAATCTGGCCTTTGCAGCGCATGGCGACGATGAAACCACCGCTTTTTATCTGACAGATTTCCTTGCGCGGCAGTTTGATGCGTTTGTCTGGAAACCGCTGGGTCTGGACCGTCATCCTGAATTGCGAGAGATGTATTTCGGAAATTACACCAAGCTCGTTTATCAGGCGCAAACCGATGATCCCGACTTGACTCGTCGCGCGCAGGAGTGCGCTGATCGGATGGGGCTGGAGTTCGAGCGTCGGCAAACCGGCTATGGCGATTTGGAAACCACGCTTGCTGACTGGGCAGCGCGCAAATCCACCTAAAAGTCAGGCGCTGGCCAATGCCACTTCGCGAATACGTTCTATCATAGCGCGTAACCCGTTTGAACGTTGGGCAGACAAATGATCCTGCAACCCCAGTCGCGCGAGTTCTCCACCGGCATCAACACTGGGCACCTCGGCCACCGGCAAGCCGTTATACAGGCTACGCAGAACCGCAATCAAGCCCCGAACAATCAGGGCATCGCTGTCACCGTCAAAGCGGAATTGACCGCCCTCAATGGTTGGATGCAGCCAGACCTGACTGGCGCAACCATTCACCTTGGTCGCAGGGACTTTGAATGCATCATCCAGAGGCTCCATCGCTTTGCCCTGCTCGATCACATGGCGATAGCGGTCTTCCCAGTCCTCCAGGAACTCGAAATCCTCGACTATCTCTTCGAAGGCTGGCGTTGCCATATCGGGTCCGTCCTTGCGTTACGCATTCACAATTGTGAACTATGCTCAGCGCTACCGACTGTCCAGTCCCCAGCGTGGCTTTTCAAACGATCGAATTTGCGTTAACCCGATGCAGGTAAAGTTGCACAAAGTACTGGGTCCATGCACAAAACTCTGCCTGTTCTGATGATCTTCACAATGGCTCTGTCCGCTTGTAGCAACTGGAGCAACTCAAGCGCGAATCCATCGAACTGGTTTGGCAGCAGCACACCCAGCCCATCCGAAGTATCAGCCGATGACGCCAATGCATTGGTTCCCGAAAATGCCGACAAAAAAGGCCTGTTCGAGCGTCCGGACGCCGAGGATAACAGCGTTCCAATCGCCGTGATCAACGAATTGCGGATCGACCCAACCTCGACGGGCGCAATCATCTATGCGGCTGGCACAGCCATTCGACAGGGTGCGTTCAACGCACAGCTCGCGCGCGTAAGATCTGAAGAACTCAGCAAAAATGGCGTTATGGAGTTCACCTTCCGCGTGGATTACCCGGACTACGCCACTGCGCAGGGCACCGAACGGTCGCGGATGGTTTCAGAGGCCGTCAATGTAAGCCGGAAAGAACTGGAAGGCATTCGTTTAGTTCGGGTCAAGGGCCAGCAGAACGCGTTGGAATCTCGTCGCCGTTAAAGCGAGACAACTTGCACGGCCTGTCCCTTGGCGGCCAAAGCAATCTTGCCTTCGCAAAGCTTCAGCGCGTCCTCGCCAAAAACCTCGAACCGCCAACCGGACATGGCGGGAACTTCTCGTTCGCCTGCAGCGATCTGATCCAATTCCGCGCTGGAGGCGATCAATTTTGCGGCAACGCCTGCGCTTTCGGTCTTTGATTTCAAAAGAACGCGCAGCAAATCTGCAAGTGCCGGGTTGACCTTCAGTTTGTCGCGGCTGTTGTCAATTTTCGGCAATCGGTCTTGCGGGCAACCTACGCCCCGTTTTACCGCCTCCAGAATGCCTTCTGCGATCGCCCCTTTGCGCGCTTCGCGCAGCAACAAGCGCGACCCGCCCAGATCAGAGGGCGTCTTGGGCTTGGTCGAGGCCATCTCGATCAACGCATCGTCTTTGAACACACGGCTTCGTGGCACATTGTTCTCTTGCGCATAGGCCTCACGGAACTGCGCCAGCTCTCGAACCACGGCCAGAAACTTGGCAGAGTTGGTCCGCGTTTTGACCCGCCGCCACGCCTCTTCCGGGCGAATGTCATATGTCTCGGGTCGGGTCAGTATGCGAAGCTCTTCTGCGACCCAGTGATCCCGGCGCGACTTCTTAAGTTCTGCAGCCAGATGCTCATAGATTTTCCGAAGATGGGTTACATCTGCCAGTGCGTATGTTTTCTGCGCATCCGTCAGAGGGCGCCGTGACCAATCGGTGAAGCGAGAAGTTTTATCGACCCCTTCCTTGCAAATCTTCCGGACCAGAGTCTCATAGCCAACCTGTTCACCAAAACCGCAGACCATCGCAGCGACCTGAGTATCAAACAACGGAGTCGGAAAGACGCCCGCGTCGACCCAAAAAATTTCAAGATCCTGCCGCGCGGCGTGGAAAACCTTGACCACGCTTTCGTCGCTGAACAGCTGGTACAAAGGCTCCAGCGACATGCCGTCAGCCAATGGATCAACCAGAACGGCGCTGTCTTCATCTTCCGATGGCACCGCAAGCTGCACCAGACAGAGTTTCGAATAATAGGTCCGTTCGCGCAGAAATTCGGTATCTACAGTGACATAAGGATATTGTGCAGCAGCCGAGCAGAATGCGGCCAGCTCTTGCGTCGTCGTCAGGGTTTTCATGCGCGGTGCTGTTCTTGCTTTTGGTTATTGTGACTGCCCGTGCCGTCCTCGTCCCGAGCGATATGCGACCATAAGACGAATAACCTTTGCGTGTAAATCACCCCGCCGCGTTAGGGCAGAAGAACTGGGTCTTTGTTGCCCATACAATAACGGCGAAGCACGGCAGGGTAGAGTTTGTGCTCCCAGGTCAACACGCGGGCGGCGAGCTCCTCAGGCGTGTCCCCTACCCGTACACCCACGCGCGCCTGACCCAGAATCGGTCCGTCATCCAACGCGGCAGTAACTTCGTGAACGGTGCAGCCATGTTCGGCGTCGCCTGCTTCAATGGCGCGGGCATGGGTGTTCAAACCCTTGTACTTAGGCAAAAGCGATGGGTGGATGTTCAGCATCCGGCCCTGGAAACGCGATACAAATTCACCCGTCAATACACGCATGAAACCGGCCAGACAGACAACATCCGGCTGGGCTGCCATAAGCGGTTTAAGCAGTTCTGCCTCAAACGCAGCGCGATCTTTGCCAAAGGGCTTGTGGTCGACGGCTGCGGTCGGAATTCCGCGCTGTGCAGCTTTCTTCAGCCCTCCGGCATTTGCATCGTTCGACAATACCAGACATGGCCGACCGGGATGATCGCCATTCATGCTGTCGACCAGCGACAGCATGTTCGATCCGCCCCCAGAGATCAGGATCGCGACGCGCTTGTGGCTCACAGCAATTTGCCTGAATAGGCCACACCCGGCGCTGCGGTGACCGTTCCGATGCGCGCAACGGATTCGCCTGCCTCTGCAAGCAGTGTTGTAAGATCATCTGCCTGATCTGCAGCGCAGACAACAATCATGCCGATGCCGCAGTTGAAGGTCTTCAACATCTCGGACTCGGCGATGCCACCGGTCTCGGCCATCCATTTGAACACAGGCGGCAAGTCCCAAGCACTCAAATCAATCTCGGCCCCGAGCCCTTCGGGCAATACGCGCGGCAGATTTTCGGTGAGGCCGCCGCCGGTTATATGGGCAAGCGCGCGAACGCCGCCAGCCCGGATCGCCTGCAGCGCTGGTTTCACATACAGCCGCGTGGGGGTCAGTAGAGCCTCACCCAAGGTTCCGCCACCGAAAGGCGACTCTTCCTCCCAGCCCAAGCCCGAGATCTCGACCAGCTTGCGCACCAGCGAATAGCCGTTGGAATGCACCCCGTTCGAAGCCAGCCCCAGCAGGACATCACCCTGTTCAACGCCCTCGGGCAATGCGGTCCCGCGTTCCATGGCGCCAACCGAGAAACCGGCCAGATCGAAATCGCCGTCAGGGTACATACCCGGCATCTCGGCGGTTTCACCACCAATCAGGGCGCAGCCAGATTGGACACACCCCTCGGCAATTCCTTCGATAATCCGCGCGGCAGTATCGGTGTCCAGCTTACCGGTGGCAAAATAATCCAGGAAAAACAGCGGCTCAGCACCTTGGCAGATCAGATCGTTGACGCACATCGCCACCAGATCGATTCCCACGCCATCGACAACGCCGGTATCAATTGCGATCCGCAGCTTGGTGCCCACACCATCGGTTGCGCCCACCAGAACCGGGTCTTGATAGCCAGCCGCTTTCAGGTCGAACAGAGCGCCAAATCCGCCTAGCCCACTCATCACGCCCGAACGGTTGGTGCGCTTGGCCGCAGGCTTGATCCGATCGACCAGAGCGTTGCCTGCATCGATATCCACACCTGCGTCTGCGTAGGTGATTCCGTTCTTGCCCGCTGTCATGGCCAATCCCTCATGAGTGCTTTGCGCGCGGGTTATTCGATTGTGGGCCATGTTGCAACGGTCAGGCTTGACGCGGGCTGCCATCGTGATACCCAAGGCGGCACGGTGGGCCTGTAGCTCAATTGGTTAGAGCAGAGCGCTCATAACGCTTTGGTTGGGGGTTCGAGTCCCTCCGGGCCTACCAATTCACCGTCCAATCACGATATCCGCGCATAATCCGCCCAGCCTTTCGCTGCTGCCCAGTCGCAGAATACCACCATGTACGCGGGCGATATCGGCAACAATCGCAAGGCCCAAACCCACGCCGGTGCCCTGATTCTGGTTTCGCGCCGGATCAAGTCGCGTGAAGGGTTTGACGGCCTCGGTGCGTTGTTCGATCGGGATACCGGGGCCGTCATCTTCAACCCGAATGCGTAGTGACTTTGGCGTCATCGAAAGGCTGACCTCGGCGCGTGAACCATAGCGATTCGCGTTTCCAATCAGATTCTCTACTGCCCTGCGCATGGCCGATGGGCGCAGCATTGCCGTTCCACGCCCCTCGACCGAGATTAGTTCAACGTGCTGGCCCGCGCGCTGTGCATCGTCAACGATTTGGCTCAGCCAGTTTTCGGGTTCAATCTCTTCGGGTGCGCTCTCTGCAGCGCCACGCGAGAAGTCCAAGAATGCATCCAGCAGCGATTGCATCTCGTCCACGTCTTGCAACAACGGTGCGGCCTCGTCCTCGGGCAACATAGCTAATCCAAGTTTCAGACGCGTCAGAGGTGTGCGCAGATCGTGGCTGACCCCCGACAACATGAGCGTGCGCTGCTCAATCTGCCGCTCGATTCGGGCGCGCATGTCAACGAAGGCATTGCCCGCAGCGCGTACCTCAATTGCACCACCGGGTGAATAAGGCACGACCCGCCCGCGACCAAAGGCCTGCGCCGCGTCCGCAAGGCGCGTGATCGGGCGCAACTGATTGCGCATGTAGAGAAACGAGATCGTTGTCATCAGAGCCGCAAAGAACACCATCGTCACAATCAGCTGATGCGGTGCAGTCGGCGACAGGCGTCGGCGATCAAACTCTAGCTCAAGCATGCCCAGATTGGTTGCCAGAAAAAGACTCACTTCCTGTCCATTTGGCAGAGCCACATACTGGGTTTCAGGCAACAAGCTGCGCATTTCCGCATCCACCTGCGGGGCAATGAAATCGTACCATCGACGCGGACTGTTTTTCGGCTCTTCATTCGGCGGCAGAAAGCGGGCGGTCATGTTCAAGACCGACAAGTCCTGCCGCGCAGCTGCCAATGCCTGCTGCTGGGTTTCCGCACCCTCCATCACGTCCAGCACCAGTGTCACCTCGCGCGCCGCCGTGCGGGTCATCTGGGCGGTCACTTCTTCAAGATGTTTTTGCAAAAAGGCAATCGCCACCACCAAAAGCACGACAATGACCGGCAGTACCAGAATGAGTGCGGCACGCGCATATAGGCTACGCGGCATATAGGGTTTGAGCCATTGGGTCGACATGCGCTAAACCTAGCGGGCTGCCCGGGCAAGAGGAAGAGGTCAGAATGCAAGCCCCCGACGATTTCAACCCTCTCCCTGGACAGGTTGCCGTGCTCACCCCGGGACTTAGGCGCATTCTTGCGCCCAATCCCTCGCCAATGACTTATCGTGGTACGAATACCTACCTTCTGGGCGATGAGGACATTGCTGTCATCGACCCTGGGCCATTGAGTGATACCCATATGCAAGCCATAGTTGATGCGCTGGAACCCGGGCAGCGGATCAGCCACATATTTGTTACGCACACCCATCTGGATCACTCGCCTTTGGCCGCCCCGCTCGCATCCCGCACCGGCGCTCCGGTTCTGGCTTTTGGTGGTCCGCAAGCTGGACGCAGCGAAGTCATGACCGAGTTGGCCCAGAACGGGCTTGCCGGAGGTGGTGAGGGAATCGATGCCGATTTCCGCCCTGATATCGAGCTTGAAGACGGTGAACGCGTCGCGGCAGAAGGCTGGCAACTCGAAGTGATCCACACACCCGGCCATCTGGGCAACCATATCGCGTTGGCCTGGGGGGATGTCTGCTTTACGGCTGATCACGTCATGGGCTGGGCCAGCTCTCTGGTCTCGCCCCCGGACGGAGACTTGACGGATTTCATGGCAGCCTGTCGCCGCCTGCGTGCGCGCGAGTGGTCGGTTTTTCATCCGGGCCATGGTGCCCCTATCACGAATCCTGCCAAGCGCCTGGATTGGCTGATAGACCACCGATTGCAGCGGGAATCACAGATACTCGACGCCCTGGAAAATGGCCCAGAAACGGCCCAACAGCTTGCCCAGCGAATCTATATCGAAACCCCCGCCGCGCTGCTTCCCGCGGCCGAGCGTAATGTCTTCGCCCATCTGGTTGATCTGACCGGCAGATCCCGTGTAGCGCCCTTGGGGGATCTGTCAGTTGCGTCTCGTTTCAAGCGCATCGCGTGAATCGGAAAAAATTGACGGCCCGTGCGCTTCCCCTCTGGACGCCGAAAATACGGGTTGTTATACGCCCCTCAGTTCCGGCGTAGCTCAGCGGTAGAGCAGTTGACTGTTAATCAATTGGTCGTAGGTTCGATCCCTACCGCCGGAGCCAAATCACACCAAATTCTTCATAATTAGCTACGTGAGCCACGGCGAAGTTTTTTCGCAGAAAAAACTCCACTACCCCACTGGACGCCGCAATTTGAGGTTGCTATACGGCGCGGACCGTTCCGGCGTAGCTCAGCGGTAGAGCAGTTGACTGTTAATCAATTGGTCGTAGGTTCGATCCCTACCGCCGGAGCCATTCTTCCCAGACTGGCACTTATCCCATCAGCGCATCACTGAAATCCGAGCGCAACGTGCGTTTCAGGACCTTTCCGGTCGCGTTAAGGGGCAAGGCATCAACGAACACGACCTTGTCGGGTACCTGCCATTTTGCGATTTTGCCGTCGAAGAATGCCAACAAATCCTGCTCGGTCGGTTCTTCGCCCTCGGCCTTCACTGCTACCAAAAGCGGGCGTTCGTCCCATTTCGGATGCGGCACGCCCACAACGGCAGCCGTCGCTAGTTGAGGGTGTGCGACCGCGATATTCTCCAACTCGACAGAGCTGATCCATTCACCCCCCGATTTGATGATGTCCTTCGATCGGTCGCGGATGGTCATGTACCCATCCGGGTCCAGTGTGGCAACGTCGCCAGTCGCGAACCAGCCATCCTGCAACAAGGCCTCATCCTGCATGTGGAAGTAGCTGTCCAGCACCCAATGGCCGCGCACCATCAGATCGCCCTGCGTTTCACCGTCATGGGGAAGATCTCTGCCATCATCATCGACGATTTTTAGTTCAACCCCAAAGGGCGGGCGGCCTTGGTTTTCGCGCAGCTTGTGCTGTGCCTCCATGGGCATGTCCAGATGTTTGGCCATCGGATAGTTCGTCGTGCCCAGCGGGCTCATTTCGCTCATGCCCCAGGCGTGGACGGTATCGACGCCATAAGTTTCGCGGAACGTTTCAATCATTGAGGGCGGGCATGCCGCACCACCGATTACAGTACGATTGAGGCTTTTCAACTTGGTCCCGCATGTCGCGGCATGGGCCAGCAGACCTTGCCAAATGGTCGGTACGCCCATCGCCAGCGTGACACCATATGTGTCGATCAGATTGACCAATGCCTCGCCATGCAATCCCGGCCCCGGCATCACCATTCGCGAACCAGACATAGCGCTGGCATAGGGCGAGCCCCAAGCGTTGACGTGGAACATTGGCACCACCGGCATCACCACATCCATGGCGGAATAGCCGATTACGTCGCGCGTGTTCGACGCGAAGCTATGCAGAACTGTAGAGCGGTGGGAATAGAGAACGCCTTTGGGGTTCCCAGTGGTACCCGAAGTATAACAGAGGCTGGAGGCAGTGTTTTCATCAAAGCTGGGCCACGCGTAGTCTGTATCACCGGTTTCAATCATCTCGTCATAAAAAACCAACCCCGGCACCTGAGACAGCGCAGCCTCGTCCCGCGCACCCATCAGCACATAGTACTGCACCTCAGTCAGATGCTCTTGCAGCGCGGCGACCAAAGGCAGGAAGGTCGCATCGAAAAACAGGACCCGGTCCTGCGCGTGGTTGATGATATAGGTTAGTTGTTCGGGAAACAGACGCGGGTTGATCGTGTGGCAGACAAAGCCCGCGCCGGACACCGCATAGTAGATCTCAAGGTGGCGGCGGTTATTCCAGGCCAGCGTGCCCACGCGATCCTGCGGTTGCAGCCCCAGCTTTTCCAACGCCGAAGCCATCCGTCGGGCGTTCTGCGCGATCCCGGACCAATTGGTCTCGGTAACGGTTCCGTCCGTCTCGACCGAGATAATCTCGGTCTGCCCGTGATAACGTTCAGCATGTTCAATAAGCGACGAAATCAGCAAAGGCTGCGTCATCATCTGTCCCAGCATGGACATTCCTCCCATCGTCAGCGCTTGGCCGCGCCGTTATGTCTTGGCAACAACCCTGCCAAGAATTCAATTGTCTGACAATAAGAGAGTGCGGCAGGGTGCCGCGTCAACCGCGATGTCGCAAGGCGTATCCAACCAGCGCCGAGGTCGAGCCATCTTTGCCTTCGGCGCTGACCTCACCGTCCACGATCGGCCCAAGTGACGTTGCCAATTCCTTGCCCAGCTCAACACCCCACTGATCGAACGAGTTGATTCCAAGCAGCACGCCTTCGACAAACACACGGTGTTCATAAAGCGCAATGATTTGACCCAGCACAAACGGGGTAAGCTGCGGATAGATCAGCGTGGTTGACGGGCGGTCGCCCGAAAACACACGATGGCGTGCCTGACGCTCCAACTCGTCGCCTGTCAGGCCCTTTTCGGCCATGCGTGCGCGTGCAACATCCAGCGACCGACCCCGCATTAGCGCTTCGGACTGGGCCAAGCAATTAGCCAATAGAAGGCGATGATGATGGGCCAGTTCCGGCTCATGCCCGTTTGCTGCAACCATGAATTCGCAAGGAATCACATCGGTGCCCTGATGGATCAACTGATAAAACGCATGCTGCCCATTTGTGCCGGGTTCGCCCCAGACAACCGGACCTGAAGGTATGGTCAGCGCGCTGCCATCCATCGCGACGGATTTACCGTTCGATTCCATCTCAAGCTGTTGGAAATAGGCAGGCAGGCGCAGCAGACGCTGATCATATGGCAGAACTGCGCGGCTGGCATGCCCAAGCACCTGACGATGCCAGACCCCCACAAGCGCCAGCATAGCTGGCAGGTTTTCTGCCCATTCGGCGGATTGAAAGTGCAGATCCATCGCCTGACCGCCCCGTAGAAACGCGTCAAACGCGTTCGAGCCAACGGCGATCATTACCGGCAGTCCGACCGGCCCCCAGACCGAGTACCGCCCGCCGACCCAATCCGCGAAGCCAAACACCCGCGACTCGGGAATCCCGAAGGCCTGAGTTTTGTCAACAGCGCTGGAGACCGCTGCGAATTGCCGCGCCGGATCACCACCACCATCGACCATCCAAGCCCGCGCCGTGCGTGCATTGGTCATCGTCTCGATGGTCGTAAAGGTCTTCGAAGCGACAATCACCAGAGTCCGTGTCGGATCAAGCGGGCGCAGCGTATCCGCAATATGCGCACCATCCACGTTTGAGACATAATGCAGCCTTGGCCCGTCATGATAAGGTGCCAAGGCATGCGTCGCCATCACCGGCCCAAGGTCCGAGCCGCCGATGCCAATATTGACCACATCCGTAAAGCCGCCCCCTGCCCCTTTGATCGCCCCGCCACGCACTTCTTCTGCAAAGACGCGCATTCGCTGCAAAGTGCCCAGTACGTCCGGCATTACATCCTGACCATCGACCTCGACCGGGCCTCCGTCGAGATTGCGTAGCGCGGTATGCAATACAGCCCGGCCTTCGGTTTCGTTGATCTTTTCTCCGGAGAACATCGCGGCCCGACGCTCTGCCAATTCGACTTGATCGCAAAGCTGGATCAGTGCCGCGCGGATATCTTCGTCGATTTGTGTCTTCGAATAGTCAAACAGCAGATCTCCGGCCGAAGCAGAGAAACCCTGCGCCCGGTTTGGATCGGCGTCAAACAGATCGAGTATCCGACGGCCCATCTGTGTGGCTGCGAGTGAGTTCAATTGATCCAGCTGCATCGTGATTACTCCGCCCAATGTACGGTCATGCCGCTGAGCACGGCCGCGATCGGAGCTTCCTCGGGTGGCAGTGACATGGCACGATCCAGGGCGTTCCGTTTAGTTTCTCCGAATATGACGAGATGCTTGGACAGAGCGCCGTCCAGAACCGGACCCGTCAGCGTGATACGCGCTTCGGGCTGCACGTCGGTCCGCGCTACCGCCAGTGTCGGGGCGTTGTTGTTCAGAGCAGCAGACAAGCCCTGCATCCCCGGAAAGAGCGAGGCGGTATGCATGTCCTCACCCATACCTAGCACCAGAACCGATAGCGGCAGATGCGGGTTAATCAGGCTTTCGATCTCGGGCAAAACCGCCTCAGGCTCATGTTCCGCAACATAGAGCGGCATGTATTGTGCAATGGATGCGCGACTGGTCAGCAACCGTTCCCGGATCAACCTCTCGTTCGAACGCTCGTGATCACCCGGCACGCATCTTTCATCGGTCGGCAGTATGTGCACACGATCCCATTCCAGATCAGCAGCGCACAATCCATCAAAGATCGGCCCCGGTGTGGTTCCGCCCGGAACGGCCAACGAGACAGTATCATGATGCAGCAATGAAGCCTCAAGGTCTCCGGCCAATGCATTCGCGACATCAATCGCCAGCATGTCGCGATCGGCGTATTCTTTGATATTCATGGATTTATTCCTTGCCAGCGGCGGTGGTCTCGTTTCATCAGCAGCTCGGCGTCGCCCGGGCCGGTGCTGCCGTTTTCATAGGGTTTGGGAACATCACCGCGTGCCTCCCAGCCCGCGATAATCGGATCGGTCCAGGCCCATGCGGCTTCTACTTCATCGCCGCGCATGAACAGGGTTTGGTTGCCGCGAATGACATCCATCACCAGCCGCTCATAAGCGTCGGGTGGATCCTGGTTTTCAGGCCCAAGCGCTTCGGCAAAGCTCATGTCCAGCGGAACGTCAACCAGACGCATGCCTCCCTGCCCCGGCTCTTTAATTGTCACTTTCAAAGTGATGCCTTCATTGGGTTGCAACCGGATCGACAGGGCATTCGCATGACGCCCGGCCTCTTCGCCAAAAATCGAATGCGGAGCATCCTTGAACATCACATTGATGACCGAGGACCGCGCCACCAGCTCTTTGCCCGTGCGCAGATAGAACGGTGTGCCCGCCCAACGCCAATTGCTGATATGCGCGCGCAATGCGATGTAGCTTTCCGTCGTCGACCTTTGATTGCCGACAACTTCACGATACCCCCGGCCATCGGCACCGCCTGCAAACTGACCTCGTACGATATGGTGCGGCTCAACCGAATCCAACGCGCGTATGACCTTGAGTTTCTCATCGCGCACCGCGTCCGGATCAAATTTTGCGGGTGGTTCCATCGCGATCAGACACAAAAGCTGCATCAGATGGTTCTGCATCATGTCGCGCATGGCGCCGGCGCGCTCGTAATACTCTTCACGACCGTCAATGCCGACGGTCTCGGCCACAGTGATCTGAATGTGATCGACATACTGGCTGTTCCAAAGCGGTTCGAACAGCATGTTGCCGAACCGAACGGCCATCAGATTCTGAACGGTTTCCTTACCCAGATAATGATCGATCCGATAGATTTGCCCTTCGTCAAAATGCGCCGCCAGTGTCGCATTCAACGCGCGTGCACTTTCCAGATCGTGCCCAAAAGGCTTTTCGACGACGATACGGGTTTGCGGGGTGGCGAGATTGTGCGTCCTGATTTGTTCTGCCAGCGGGCCAAACAAACGGGGGCCTACCGAGAAATAGAAGGCCCTGATACGATCCGCATTCAGCATTTCGGCCAACTGGGCCCAACCATCTTCGGACAAAGCGTCAAGCGGGACATACTCCACGCGCTGAAGAAAACCGTTCACAGCCTCCTGATCTTTTGCCCGCTTCGGTGCGTGCTGGCGCAACGATTCGGCCACCATCTCGCGAAAGCCATCAACGGTCAGAGCGCCCCGCGCTGCGCCGATGATCCGGGTGGCCTCGGGCCACTGCCCGGCGCAGTAACGCCGAAACAGGGCCGGAACGATCTTGCGCTGTGCCAGATCGCCGGTTCCGCCGAATATGACCAGATCAAATGGGTCAACAGGTATGACACGAGAAACCATGGCTTTTCCTTACCTTGCCGCTTGGGGCATGTCCAATGTTAGCGCAACCAATCAGCAACTTTCTTCCCACATCAAAACTCTGTCAGCGAGGGGTAGATACTCTTAACTAAACCGGCACAAACGGTTAAGTCGGTTTGGCACAAGCACAGAACCGGATGCCGGAATGAAAGACAACGCCCTACAGGCTGCGAATATCGGGAAGTTTCAGAACAGTTTAGTGACAGCAGACGGGCAAACGCGCGCGTCCGTCGCGCTGACTCATCCCGAAACCCTTTGGTTCAACACCGGAACGCTGTGCAACATCGAGTGCGTAAACTGCTATATCGCCAGCAGCCCAACCAACGATGCTCTGGTTTACATCACCGCCGACGAAGTCCGCGACTATCTGGATCAGATCGAACAGCGCCAATGGCCGGTCCGCGAGATAGGCTTTACAGGTGGTGAGCCCTTCATGAACCCCGAGATGATCGAGATGACGCGCGTCGCGCTAGAGCGCGGGTACGAAGTTTTGATCCTGACCAATGCAATGCGGCCGATGATGCGCCGCAAAATGCGCGAGGGTTTGCTGGAATTACAGCACGACTACGCAGAAAAACTGACGTTGCGTGTCTCCGTCGACCACTACTGCCCCGATCTGCATGACGAAGAACGCGGCAAAGGCAGTTTTGCCAAAACTCTGACGGGGATGGAGTGGTTGCGGGATAACGGCTTTAGGATGGCCATTGCCGGGCGCACAGTCTGGGGAGATAGCGACGCAGAAAGCCGCGCGGGGTATGCAGCATTCTTTGCCAAGCACGGCTTTGACATTGATGCGCAAAATCCGGGCCAAACAGTTTTGTTTCCCGAGATGGACGAAACAGTTGAAGTTCCTGAAATTACAGCCGCTTGCTGGGGCATCCTGGACAAATCCCCCGATGCGGTGATGTGCGCCAGCTCGCGTATGGTCGTCAAACGCAAAGGCGCCGAGCGCCCGGTAGTGCTGGCCTGTACGCTGCTGCCTTATTCACCGGAGTTTGAATTGGGCGAAACCCTTGAAGAGGCCGAGGCCGACGTGCATCTGAGCCACCCGCACTGCGCCAAATTCTGTGTATTGGGCGGCGCGAGTTGTTCGGCCTGAGGGCTAGTTCACCCGAAACTCACCCACCATGTTGCGCCATTCCCCAGGCGCGATCAATTTACGGTGCGTGAACCTGACCGAGTGCAGCGGACCTTCAATCTCTTTCTGCCAGAATTCTACGAATTCGAACAGCTTCGGATGGTCCGGAGCAAGGTCGTAATCCTGCCAAATAAACGTGTTCAGTACGTGAATATAGTCGGGCATGTGGTAGAAAAATTCCGCAGTGGTCAGCCCGTACCCCTTAAGCATGAGTTCAGTTTCACTTTGCGCCATGCAGACCTCCAATCTTGTTACAAGGTCTACTCAGAGTAACACGGAACTGTCCTAATACTTAGATAACAATATGTTACTCAGGTGTTACCGACCTAATTTGGCCGGGGAACGGTTGCTTGCTTGCACCTTATATGCCGGGTCTGATAAAGTGTATCCACAAGATATAGATCAAGAACAAGACACGGGCAGCCTACGTGAGCGATACGCCAGAAATCCCTGAAAACATGGACGAAACCCCGCCCGAGCGCCCCGTTTATGACGGCCCGACGGTATCCATCGAATCCGAAATGCGCACGTCCTATCTGGACTATGCGATGTCGGTCATTGTCAGCCGTGCGATCCCCGATCTGCGCGATGGGCTGAAACCGGTGCATCGGCGTATTCTCTACGCGATGCATGAGACCGGGAACACTCATGACAAGTCCTATCGCAAGTCGGCCCGTCCGGTTGGCGACGTGATGGGTAAGTACCACCCGCATGGTGATAGTGCGATCTATGACGCGCTGGTGCGGATGGCGCAGGATTTCTCGATGTCGCTACCGCTGCTTGATGGTCAGGGCAACTTTGGCTCAATGGACGGCGATAACCCAGCGGCGATGCGTTACACCGAAGTACGGATGGACAAGCCCGCCGCGTCCCTATTGGCCGATATCGAAAAAGAGACCGTCGATTTTCAGGACAACTATGACGGCAAAGACAAAGAGCCGACCGTCCTGCCCGCCCGTTTCCCGAACATGTTGGTCAATGGTGCCGGTGGTATCGCTGTGGGTATGGCAACCAACATCCCACCGCATAACTTAGGCGAAGTGGTCGACGCTACGCTGGCGCTGATCGACGACCCGGATCTGACATCCGAACAACTGATCGAATATGTGCCCGGCCCCGACTTCCCGACTGGCGGTGTGATGCTGGGCCGCTCAGGTGCGCGCAAAGCCTACCTTGAAGGCCGCGGCAGCGTTATCATCCGCGCCAAGACCCGCGTAGAAGAGCTGCGCAAGGATCGGTACGCCATCGTTGTCGACGAGATCCCCTATCAGGTGAACAAAGCCTCGATGATCGAAAAGATCGCCGAAGCCGTGCGTGAAAAACGCATCGAAGGCGTCAGCCACGTACAGGACGAATCCGACCGCAATGGTGTGCGTGTCGTGGTCGAACTGAAACGCGATGCAACGCCCGAAGTGGTGCTGAACCAGCTCTACCGCTTCTCGCCGATGCAGACCTCATTTGGTTGCAACATGCTGGCGTTGAACGGCGGTCGGCCTGAACAGCTGACCCTGCGCCGCTTCCTAACCTCGTTCATCGACTTCCGCGAAGATGTTGTTGCCCGCCGCACAGCCTATGACTTGCGCAAGGCGCGTGAGCGCAGTCACATCCTGTGTGGTCTGGCCGTGGCCGTTTCGAATGTTGACGAAGTGGTTGCCACGATCCGCTCGTCGGCAGACGCTGCTGAAGCGCGCGAGAAACTAATGACCCGCCGCTGGCCTGCATCCGAGATCGAAGGCTATCTGCGCCTGATCGACGATCCGCTGTCCAAGATGAATGACGACGGCACCTATAACCTGACCGAGGTACAGGCCCGCGCCATTCTCGAGCTGCGGCTGCAGCGTCTGACCCAACTGGGTGTCAAGGAAGTCACGGACGAACTGGAAGAACTGGCCGACAAGATCAAGGAATACTTGGATATTCTGTCTTCGCGTGAGCGCATCATGGGCATCATCGCCGATGAGCTACGCAGCGTGCGCGAGCAGTTCGCCGTCGACCGCCGCACCGAGATCGTTGACTGGTCCGGTGATATGGAAGACGAAGACCTGATCGAACGCGAAGATATGGTCGTGACTGTCACCTCAGGCGGCTACATCAAACGCACCCCGCTGGCCGATTTCCGGGCGCAAAAGCGTGGCGGCAAAGGCCTGTCGGGTATGCAGACCAAGGAAGAGGATGTTGTCACCAATCTCTTCGTGGCGAACACGCATACGCAACTGCTGTTCTTCACCACCGAAGGCATGGTGTACAAGCTCAAGACCTGGCGTCTGCCGCAATCCAGCCGGACCGGTAAGGGCAAGGCGATCGTCAACATCCTGCCGATCCCGACCGGTGTCTCGATCGCGGCGATCATGCCCGTGGATGTGCCGGATGAAGAGTGGGAGAACCTGCAAATCGTCTTCGCCACCAGCGCGGGTGACGTGCGTCGCAATCGTCTGTCAGATTTCACGAACGTCCGCCGCAATGGCAAGATCGCGATGAAACTGCCCGAGGATGTGGAACTGGTAAACGCCCGCATCTGTTCAGAAGATGAAGACGTGATGCTGGTCACCAATTCGGGCCGTGCGATCCGATTCCGCACCACTGATGTACGTGTCTTCAACTCACGCGAATCTACCGGTGTGCGCGGCATCAGGCTGAGCAATGGCGACCGTGTCGTCTCGATGTCCGTAATTCGCCATTTCGAGGCCGACCCGGACGAGCGCGCCGCCTACCTCAAGATGCGCCGCGCAGTCGCGGGCATTGCGGATGACGGCGAAATGGACGAGGACGAAGCCGCGCCTGGCAGTATCACGCAGGAACGCTATGCCGAGATGTCGGCAGCCGAGAACCTGATCTTGACCATCACGTCGGGCGGTGCGGGCAAGCTGAGCTCCAGTCATGATTACCCGGTCCGCGGTCGCGGCGGCATGGGTGTGGCGGCGATGGACAAAGCCATGCGCGGCGGCGAGCTGGTTGCCTCCTTCCCCGTAGAAATCGACGATCAGATCATGCTGGCTACCTCGAAAGGCCAATCAATCCGGGTGCCGGTCGAGGGCATCTCGTTCCGCTCCCGCAGCGCGGGTGGTGTGCGGGTATTCAACACCGGTAAAGGCGAAGAAGTCGTTAGTGTGGCCTGGATCGCCGACCAGGGTGACGAAGAAGCCGAGGAATAACAAAGCACTACAGAAGTGTAACAAAACGCTCGTATTGCGGGCGTTTTTGTTACTCAGGGTCACGTTCCTGCCAACGGCACGAGGGTGGGCTTGCCCCAGCAGACCCGGCGCGCCTAGCATTTCGATATGTGGTCATTCGCCCATATCCGACCTGCCTATAGCCGTGCTGAGCGAATAAGTGACGGTGTTGTTCATGTGCTGGGTGTTTCTTCGGCGGTGATCGCAGCGCCTATGCTGATCATCATGACAGTCTTCTATCGGTCAGACCCGGCGGCGGTTTTGGGCGCCTCGATCTATGGAATAACTCTGGTTTTGATGCTGACGTTCTCGGCGCTCTACAACATGATCGAGCATGATGAGTGGGCAGAGTTTCTGCGCCGCCTTGATCACTCGGGTATCTACGTGAAGATCGCAGGAACTTATACGCCGTTCCTGCTGCTCTCGGCTTCGCAACCTCCGGGGCTTTTGCTGGGGCTGTGGTCTTCTGCGACGCTGGGCTCTGTTCTGAAGATGATCGACCCGAACCGCTTCCGCTGGTTCGGGCTGGCGCTGTATCTTCTGATGGGATGGGCCGCGGTTTGGGCCGGACAATCCATGTTGGCCGAACTTTCACCCCTTACCCTTACTTTGATGATCGCCGGAGGCCTCATCTATACCGCAGGCGTGGTATTCTACCTTCTGGACTGGCTGCCCTACCACAACACCATCTGGCACGTATTTGTATTGGCAGGAAGCGGCCTTTTCTTCGCCGCTGTTGCCTTGCGTATCGAAATGGTACCGTCAGGGCCAGTGTAACGCCGGAGCGCCACGAACACGCCTCAAAGCCCGTACAACGCCCTGAACTTCTGCTCCAGATAAGCCAACAGCGGCTCCGGCCCTGGTTCCACCCCACTGGCGCGCTGAATGATTTCGCGGGGCGCGTACAGGCCGCCATGCTGCTGCACATGCTCTCGAAGCCAACCGGTCGCCCCGGAAGTATCACCAGCTGCCAACTGCCCCTCAAGTCCGGGAATTGCCGCGCGCAGTGTTTGATACAGGCATCCCGCATAGACATTACCCAGCGAATAGGTCGGGAAATAGCCAAACAGGCCAACCGACCAGTGTACGTCCTGCAAGCATCCATTCGAGGGCTTGTCGACCGCATAACCAAAATCTGCTTTGAAGCGGTTGTTCCAGGCGGCTTCAAGGTCGCCGACCTGCAAGTCACCGGCCATCAGTGCGCGTTCCAAATCAAACCGCAGCATGATGTGCAGATTGTACTGCACCTCATCCGCCTCGGTCCGGATATAGCCGTTGTGGACGCGGTTGACGGTGGCATAGAACGCATCTGCATCGGCGATGCCAAAATCACCGAACGCCTCTTTCATCTGGTCAAACAGCCATCCGGTAAAGGCGCGCGAGCGGCCCAGCTGGTTTTCGTAAATCCGGCTTTGGCTTTCATGCACACCCATCGACACACCACGTCCCAGCGGGGTCAGCAGGTAATCGCGGTCGATGCCCTGCTCATAGGCGGCGTGTCCAACCTCGTGAATGGTCGAGTAAAAGCAGTTGAACGGATCGGTCTCGCTGGTGCGGGTGGTGATCCGAACGTCCAGCCCACTGCCCGAGCTGAACGGATGCACCGCTTTGTCGACGCGGCCATTGTTGAGGTCATAGCCGAATGTCGTGGCCAGTTTCTGCGTCAGGCGCATCTGGGTCAGTTCGTCAAAGCTGCCGGTCAGCGCGACAGGTTCCGGGCGATCCAGAACGGCGGCGCGAAGAGCCACCAGACGTGGGCGCATTTCGTCAAAGATCGCAGCGATCTGAGTGCCGGTTGTGTAGGGCTCGTAATCCTCGACCATCGCGTCATAAACGTCGCCACCCTGTGCCAGCGCTTCACCTTCTTGCCGTTTCAGCGAGACAACTTCTTCCAGCACCGGCAGGAAGGCTGAGACATCTTCGTCCGCTCGCGCCTGGGCCCATGTGCCCTGCGCGGCGGATGTCACGCGGGCAATCGCCGTCGCCAGATCGGCGGGCACCTTCACCGCGCGGTCATAGGCGCGGCGTATCTCACGCAGTTGTGCCTTGCCGATCTCATCTTGCGGTGCGGCCTGCTCCAACCATTCGGCAACGCGAGGGTCAGAGCGGCGAGCATGCAATACAGCCTCGATCGCTGCCATTTCCTCGGCCCGTTGCGGCGCGGCACCGCGCGGCATCACCGTTTCCTGGTCCCAGCCGAGCCTACCGGCAATCTGGCCCAGGGCCGAGGTTTCGCGCTGAAAGGACATCAGGTCATTGTATGCTGTCATGGGATCATGCTCCGCGCACAGATGTTGCGATAGGGTAAGCTGTCAGGAAGCGGGCGCGCAGGATCAGTGTCCAGACGACCACGGCCATGAACTGGTGGAAAATGGCAATCTGCCAAGGTGCCGCATAGACGACTGTGATGATGCCCACGACCACTTGCAGTGACAAAGCCGCGAACATGGCGTTGAAGGCAAAGCGGGTCTGTGGGTGCGCGCTGCTGCCACCGCGCCGCCAGACTATGATGGCGAAAATAAACAGCAGATAGCCGACGCAACGGTGGATAAACTGCACCAGACCGGGACTTTCAAAGAAGTTACGCCACATCGGTTCCAGCATGGCCGCATCGGGCGGCAGCAACTGACCGCCAATCAGGGGCCAGTCAGTGTAGGACCTCCCCGCGTCGATCCCGGCCACCAGCGCACCGATGAGGATTTGCAGGAAGGTGAAGTGCAGCAGTCCGGTCGATATCGAGAAAAGCTTAGCCTCTTTCGCGCGGCGGGCCTGCATCAGGTCACGTTCGTCACGGCCAAGTTCTAAGATGTACCAGGCAAGAAAGCCGAGGATCACGAAGGCCAAGCCAAGATGCGTTGCCAGACGATAGCTGGCAACGGCGGTCATGCCTTCACCCTGTGTGACGCCCGAGGCGACCATCCACCAGCCTACAGCACCCTGAACACCGCCAAGCAGGCCGGGGATCAGCAGCTTACCAGCCCATCCTGTCGGAATTTTGCGAGCCACAAGGAAACCGATAAATCCAACGGCCCAAACCAATCCTATCACGCGGCCCAACTGGCGATGGCCCCATTCCCACCAATAGATGGTTTTGAAATCATCCAGCTCCATCCATTGGTTCTGAATGCGCCACTGGTCAATCTGCTTGTATTTATCGAATTCGGCTTGCCAGTCGGCGGCGTTCATCGGTGGGATCGCACCCGTAATAGGTCGCCATTCGGTGATCGATAGTCCACTGTCGGTCAGCCGCGTGAGCCCGCCCACGGCAATCATGATCACGACCAGCGCGAACAGGATCATCAGCCAAACCCGGATCGCGGCCCGCGCACCGCCACGCCCCCGGTCGATCAAACCGGGTTGGACGGCCTGTTGTTTTTCGCTGTCCGAGACCTCTTCGAAGATGCTGCGCTTACCGCTCATGCTGTCCTCATGTCCTGATTTCGTCGCAAGCTATGGTTTGGCGGAAGATAGGTCCAGCCTCAGCTTTTGTCTTTCCAGCGGACCATCTGCCGCATGATCCCGTGAAGCATCTGTACATCGGCCCGTGTCATCCGCATCCGCGACCACAGATTGCGCAGGTTCACCTTCATTCCTTCGGCTTTTTCCGGCGGATAAAAGAACCCGGCCTGTTCCAGACGGTCCTCATAATGCTCGACCAACTTTTCAACCTCGATCCCGGTCGCCCAATCGCCCTTGCCCAGATCTGTTGCCTCATGCACGACATCCCCGGTCTGGCGCATCCATTCATAGGCGGTCAGCAGAACGCACTGCCCGAGGTTCAACGACGCATATTCCGGATTCACTGGCACCGAGATAATCGCATTGGCCTTGGCGATATCCTCATTCTCAAGCCCTGCCCGTTCCGGGCCAAACAGAACAGCGACCTTTTCGCCCGCCGCCACTTTCTGCGATGCAAGCTGCATTGCGCGCTCCGGGCTATAGACAGGCTTGGTCAACCCACGTTGCCGCGCTGTGGTGGCGAAGACAAAGGTGGTGTCCTCCAGCGCGCCCGCCAGATCGTCAAATAACTGCGCCTCATCCAAAAGCCGCCCGGCCCCGCTGGACATCGCCACCGCCTTGGGGTTGGGCCAGCCGTCGCGCGGTGCCACGATCCGCATCCGATCCAGCCCAAAGTTCCACATCGCCCGCGCGGCAGCACCGATGTTCTCACCCATCTGAGGGCGCACCAGAACAAAAGACGGCTGTGATGTATCGCTGGGCATGGCTAACTCCGAAAAACTCCGCTTGCTCTAATGGCCGCATGGGTCGAGGGCAAGTCGGCCCGGCGTCTTCTGTTCGCAAAAGGGTACGTAGCCGGCATAAAAGTTTGCTTCCCCCGCGCAATCCGCTAAACCGCGCCAAAGATGACAAACCCGAAGGACGCGCCATGGACACCCCCGAGCAGCCGCAGATTTACCTGATCACGCCTCCGACCATCGCGCTGAGTACATTCCCTGATCAATTGGGTCACGTATTGGACGGGGCTGAAATTGCATGTATCCGCCTCGCCTTGGCTGGAAGCGACGAAGATACCATCGCGCGCGCCGCCGATGCTTGCCGCGAAGTTGCGCATGCGCGCGATGTAGCCATCGTGATTTCCAACCATGTATTGCTGGCGCAGCGGTTGGGTCTGGACGGGGTGCATCTGGATGACGGCGCGCGGTCTGTCAGGGCAGCCCGTAAGGAGCTGGGCGCGGATGCGATTGTCGGCAGTTTTTGCGGGTCTTCCAGCCATGACGGGATGACTGCTGGTGAAAGTGGCGCGGATTACGTGGCCTTTGGCCCGGTTGGTTCCGCCACGCTGGGCGATGGTACTCAGGCCGAAAAGGACCTGTTCCAATGGTGGTCCGAAATGATCGAGGTTCCCGTCGTGGCCGAGGGCGGCCTGACGTCCGATCTGATCCGAGACCTCACCCCCTGCACCGATTTCTTCGGCATCGGAGAGGAAATCTGGTCGCAAGATAACCCGTTGGAGGCGCTGAACTCTCTGATTGCCGCAATGCGCTGAGGGATGCGAGCGTTAACCCTTGCACCCGCGTCGGGGCTGCGGCATGACACAAGGCATGAACAAGAACAGCGAAATTTTGTGCATCGGCTCGGTCCTTTGGGACGTGATCGGACGCTCGGCCAGCGCCATGCGACAGGGCTCGGATGTACCCGGCCGCATTACTCGCCTGCCGGGTGGCGTCGCCATGAACATCGCCATGACGCTGGTGCGGTTCGGAATGACCCCGACTTTGCTGACCGCAATTGGCCGCGACGCTGAAGGGGATGAACTGGTCCGGTCCTGCGCGCGTTTAGGGATGGTCACCGATCACATCTATCGCTCGCAAGACCTGCCCACCGACCGTTACATGGCGGTCGAAGGGGCCAACGGGCTGATCGCCGCCATTGCCGATGCGCATTCGCTTGAAGCTGCCGGGGCCAAAATCCTGCGTCCCTTGATGCATGGTCCGCTGGGTTATGAAAATACACCATTCGAAGGGCCCATCGCGCTGGACGGTAACCTCACGCTGACCTTGCTTGAAGAGATCGCCCAAAGCCCCGCCTTTGCCAAAGCCGACCTGCGCGTCGCCCCGGCCTCGCCCGGCAAGGCAGAACGGCTGCTGCCCTTCCTCAAACACGCCCGTGCAACGCTCTATGTGAATCTCGAAGAGGCCGGACTGCTTTGCCAACGCGAGTTCACCGATTCCGAGAGCGCCGCCAAAGGCCTGCTGGACCGTGGCGCGTTGCGGGTTCTTGTGACCGATGGCGGCAACTCGGCCACCGTCGGGGATGCTGATGCTGTCTTGACCCAAACACCCCCGTCCGTTCTGGTCACCCGCGTGACCGGCGCGGGCGACACTTTCATGGCCGCCCATATCGCCGCCGAGGCGAATGGTGCCGACAGCGACGCGGCACTCAGCCGCGCGCTGCGCGCCGCTGCAACCTATGTTTCCGGAGAAACCCCACTGTGATCACCATTCACTATTCCGCAGAGGTCCGCGCCGCCAAGGATGCGGGCCAACCAATCGTGGCATTGGAAAGCACCATCATCACCCATGGCATGCCCTACCCCCAGAACATCGAGGTCGCGGCACAGGTTGAACAAGACATCCGCGATGCGGGCGCCGTTCCAGCAACGATTGCCGTTATTGACGGAGTTTTGCACGTCGGCCTCGAAGCCGACCAGCTGAGCGCACTGGGTCAAGCGCAAGGCGTCGCCAAACTGTCACGCGCTGACATGGCCGCCTGCCTCGCCACAGGCGGCACCGGGGCCACCACCGTCGCCGCAACAATGATCGCCGCACATTATGCAGGCATCGAGGTCTTCGCCACCGGAGGCATCGGTGGGGTGCATCAGGGGGCCGAAACCTCCTTCGACATCTCCGCTGACCTGCACGAGCTCGCGCAGACCCCGGTGACTGTGGTCGCGGCCGGGGCCAAAGCCATCCTCGACCTCGCCAAAACGCTTGAAGTTTTGGAAACGCTCGGCGTCCCCGTCATCGCCCACAGACAGGACGAGTTCCCGGCCTTCTGGTCCGCAAAATCACCCTTGGCAGCCCCGCTGCGCATGGATGATGCCGCTGACATAGCAAAAGCCCACGCAACACGGCGTGCGTTGGGGCTGCCGGGTGGTCAGTTGGTCGCTAACCCGATCCCGCAAGCCGACCAGATCCCGTCCGAGGAACTGGCCCCGATCATCGCGTCCGCACAGGCCGATGCAGAAACTCACCGGATCACTGGCAAAGGCGTCACACCTTATCTGCTACAGCGTATCTATGAACAGACCGAAGGCCGTTCGCTTACCGCCAACATCGCATTGGTACGCAACAACGCCCGACTGGCAGCGGTCATCGCGCGTGCGCTGACGGAATCAGCCCACTGACCCCAGCTATTGCACCAAGCGCCCGGACTGCTTACCTAATTCCGCAAACCACTCAGGACCGCAATGAACACTCCGTTTGACGAAGAACCCCACCGACGCCCCGGCCTGTTCTCCCGGCTACGCGCGTCCTTTCTGACTGGTATCGTCGTCATTGCTCCGGTGTGGCTGACCATCTGGTTGATCTGGTCTGTAGTGGGTTGGATTGACAGCGCAGTCTTGCCGCTGATCCCGCAGCGGTTCCAGCCGTCCGAATATGTCGGCATCAACCTGCGCGGCGTCGGCGTAGTCATATTCTTGCTGTTCACGATCATCGTTGGCTGGATCGCCAAAGGTATCCTGGGTCGTTCATTGATTCATTTCGCCGAAAGCGTCGTCGACCGCATGCCCGTGGTCCGTTCAGTTTATTCTGGGATTAAACAAATCTCGGAAACTGTGTTCGCCCAGACCGAGCGGTCTTTCGAAAAAGCCTGCCTGATCCAGTATCCGCGCCGGGGCATCTGGGCAATCGGCTTCGTCTCGACAACAGCGCGCGGTGAAGTGAGCGATCGCGCCGAAACCGGGGGCGAGTTGCTAAGCGTGTTTGTCCCGACAACTCCAAACCCCACATCCGGGTTCCTGTTGTTTTTCCCCGCAGAGGATGTGATCCTGCTGGATATGTCCATCGAGGATGCAGCCAAGCTGGTGATCTCAGCAGGTCTGGTTTACCCGAATGACAAAGACCCAACCCAACCGCCTGAATAATCAACCAAACATTGCCGGCAAATCGACCGTGCTCCGCTGACCCAGATCGTCCTTATGCACGCTCAGAAACTGCTCCGCCGCATCGCGGCCGGACTGTTTCAACCGGTTCAGCACAACCGGGTTTGGCACGATCTTGGTGGCCGCTGAAAGGTCGTTCATCAAGGCGTCATCAGCGATCATATGCACCAGCACCCGGCTCATCTCACCAGCCTTCAGCTTGCCTTCGGCCAGAAGCCGTTGAACGAAATTGATCGCACGCAGCTCGCGAAACAACGATGAGTTAAAGCTGATCTCATTGATCCGGTTCTGAATCTGCTGCGGCGTTTTAGGCACCTCATCGCGTTCCAGCGGGTTGATGTTCACAATCACCACATCATCTGGCAAATCCCCACCGAACAACGGATAAAGCGCCGGGTTTCCGGTATAGCCGCCATCCCAATACGCTTCGGTCCGCTCGGATTTCGGGTCATAGATTTCAACCGCCTGAAACAGGTTCGGCAAGCAGGCCGAGGCCAGAATCGCATCGGTCGAAATCTCCTCGCCTGTGAACACGCGAATCTTGCCGCTGCGCACACAGGTGGCGCAGACAAACAGCGCGGGCCCTTCGTCTGCACAAATCTCATCAAAGTTGAACCGATCCACAACCGGGGTGAGCGGATTGCGATAAAACGGCCCATAGGCGTAAGGCGATACCAGCCGCGACCATGCTTCGGCCATCGAGAACGGAACGGAGTACTCCAACGCTTGTGCAACATGAGCAGGCTCAATGCCCCGCATCCAATGGGCGATTCGCATATCGCCGACGGCACCCATGCGTTTCCAAAGCCCATCCAGACACGCCCGCGCCCCGTCGCGCCCTGCATGCACCATCCCTGATTTGAACGCTGCCCCGTTCAGCGCGCCGGCCGAAGTCCCAGTGATCGCGGCAACCTCGATATCCTCTTCATCCAGCAATCGATCCAGTACACCCCAGGTAAACGCGCCATGCGCCCCACCGCCCTGCAATGCCAGATTGATCCGTTTCATGGTTCCGCCTCTTCATATGGCCAGAAATACCTCGGGGGTATGGGGGCAGAGCCCCCATGGTCCCTCACAATGCCGTCCATCCCCCATCCACGGATATCGTCGTTCCTGTGATCTGTGCCGCTGCATCCGAGCACAAGAAGATCGTAGTTCCGCCCAGCTGCTCGACCGTGGCAAACTCCTTCGACGGCTGCCGCTCCAGCAGGATGTTCTTCACCACATCCTCACGGCTCATATTGTACTCTTTCATCGTGTTGGGAATTTGCGCCTCAACCAATGGAGTCAGTACGTATCCCGGACAAATAGCATTGCAGGTAATCGGCTCCTGCGCAGTCTCCAGCGCCACGGTCTTGCTCATCCCGACGACACCATGCTTTGCCGCGATGTAAGCCGCCTTGTAGGGCGAGGCCGTCAGACCGTGAGCCGAGGCAATATTCACGATCCGCCCCCAGCCCGCCGCGCGCATCATCGGAAGCGCTGCCGCCATCGTATGAAAGACCGAATTCATGTTGATCGCGATGATCGCATCCCATTTGTCCGACGGAAACTGATCGATCGGGGCCACATGCTGAATGCCGGCGTTGTTCACCAGAATGTCACAAGCACCTGCCTGTTCGATCAGTGCACGGCATTCATCGCCCTTGGACATATCTGCCTTGATGTAGCGCGCGTTGGTTCCCGTCTCTTTGCCAATCTCGGTGGCCAGCGCATGATCTTCATCACGGTCGGTGAACGAATTCAGCACCACATCCGCCCCGGCCTTCGCCAGCTCACGCGCGATGCCCAGCCCAATCCCCGAATTCGACCCCGTGACGACGGCTGTTTTGCCCGACAGACTCATGGCACTCTCCTTATGAGTTTTTTGTTTCTCAAACACAGTGCCATGCTGCACCTGCAAAGAAAACGGGGAATGATCTGATCCGCGCACCCGCACGAGTTTTGCCAAAAAAAAAACGCCCGCACGAAGCGGGCGTTAAGTTATTGAGGCAGGTTTCATACAGGCAAGAAACCTATCGAGCAGTAGAACCTTTATAAGCAATTCCACGCCCTCGTCCAAGCTAAAAGTTTGATAATAAGAAAAATCATGGCTACGGTGAATCCCAAACAAAATAAGGCCAGAGCAGGATTGTTTCCAAAATGAGCCCCGATTATCTCCGCCCCCTTCATCCCGCGATTGTGGGAATCACCTGTATTTTCGCCGCCTCAATGGCGTCAGCAGAATCGGCCCATGGCATAGCTATGTATGGTGACCCGGCCCTACCACCGGATTTTGTGTCGCTACCCTACGCAAATCCTGACGCGCCCAAGGGCGGCAAGGTCGTATTTGGCAATACCGGCGGCTATAACAGTCTGAACCCGTTTGTGCAAAAAGGCACCGCGCCGTGGCAGTTGCGATTTTGGACGCATGAAAGCCTGATGGGCCGCTCCTGGGACGAACCTTTCACTCTTTACGGGTTGTTAGCCGAATCAGTTGAGACAGATTCGGACCGAACTTGGGTCGAATTCACGCTGCGCGAAAATGCTGAATTCTCGGATGGATCGCCGGTCACTGTCGATGACGTGATCTGGTCGTATGAGACACTGGGCACCGAAGGCCACCTGCGATATCGCGGGCTGTGGGGCAAGATTGATAGCATTGAACAGACTGGACCGCGCAGCGTTCGGATCACCTTTAACGAACCGGATCGCGAACTGGCCCTGATCGCCGGAATGCGCCCGATCCTGCAAAGAGCGCAGTGGGAGGGAAAGTCGTTCGCTGACGCTCAACTACACGATATACCCATCGGTTCCGGACCATACGTAATCGATGACTATGAGGCTGGCCGCTATGTGAACCTGCGTCGCAATCCTGACTATTGGGGTGCCGACATCCCCTACCGCAAGGGCACGATGAATCTGGATGACATGCGGATTGAGTTCTACGGAGACGGCACAGTCGCGTTTGAAGCGTTCAAAGCTGGCGAGCTTTCGGCCGTTCGTGAATTCAACGCGGATAAATGGAACACGCAGTACAACTTCCCAGCGGTTCAGCGCGGTGATGTTGTGAAGACGGAAATTCCCCATCAAAAGCCGTCAGGCATGACCGGCTTTGTCATGAACACACGCAAGGCCCCATTCGATGACTGGCGCGTACGCGAGGCACTAACGCTGGCCTTCAACTTCGAGTTCATCAACGACACCATTACAGGCGGGGCGCAGCCCAGGATCATCTCATATTTCTCGGGTTCGGAATTGGGGATGCAACCCGGACCGGCCACTGGTCGTGTCGAGGAATTGCTTCAACCTTATGCCGCCGAGTTGGCACCGGGCACGCTGGATGGATATGAATTGCCTCAAAGCGATGGAACCGAACGCAACCGCCGAAATATCCGCAAAGCGCTTAAACTGCTGGAAGAGGCCGGATGGATCATTCAGGACGGCCAGCTTCGCAACGCCAGCGGTGAGCCGTTTGTGATTGATCTGGTCATCAGCCAGGGCAGCCTGAACGTGGTCCAGGATGTCGGCGTGATCGCGGAAATCTACGCCCGCGCCCTCGAACGCCTGGGTATCCAGTTGACAGTCGAGAAAGTAGATGACGCGCAATATACTTCACGCATCGATGCGCAAGATTTTGACATGACCCCGTTCCGTCGTGCGCTGTCGCTCTCGCCAGGCAACGAACAACGCCTGTATTGGGGCAGCGAAAACGCCAACGCTCCCGGGACGCGGAATGTCATGGGTCTGACCTCGCCCGCCGTGGACGGGCTGATCGACGCGATGCTGGCCTCGGAAAGCCACGAGGATTTTGTTGCGGCAACGCGCGCGCTGGATCGTGTTCTGACAGCGGGTCGCTATGTTATTCCTATCTGGAGCTTTGATGTCGGCCGTATCGCCCATGTCAAAGAGCTGAAACAACCCGACACTCTGCCAATTTATGGCGATGGGCCAGAATATATGCCACAGGTCTGGTGGTTTCAGGATTGACGAGTCCTTTCTATTTCCATATTTCATGAATTATGGAAATAGAGATTCATGACAGGCTGAACGCACTCGCACATCCCAAGCGGCTGGATCTGTTCCGGCTGTTGATGCGTCGCTATCCAGATTCCGTAGCTGCGGGTCAGATTGCCGAGGCTTTAGCGCTGAAACCCAATACTGCGTCAACCTACCTGAATGCATTGAAATCCGCCGGGCTGATCCAGCAGTCGCGCAGCGGGACATCATTGCAATATGCCGCCAACTTACCAGCGGTGCGCGGGCTGTTTGATGAGTTGCTGGGCGGTTGCTGTCAAAATCGTCCTGATTTATGCATGCAACCCTCGGATGACCCCGTTATGGCGTCCCCTGGCCGCGTTATGAATGCGCTTTTCCTCTGCACCGGAAACTCGGCCCGTTCGATCATGGCGGAAGCCATCCTGAACAATGAAGGTAACGGCTTGTTTCGTGCTTATTCGGCAGGAACGGCACCATCGGACGGACCAAATTCAATCGTTTTGGAACTCTTGAAGCAAAAAGACTACGACACGACCTCACTCCGCTCAAAATCACTGGAAGAATTTGCCGCTGCTGATGCCCCAAAGATGGATTTTGTCTTTACCGTCTGCGACCACGCAGCGAACGAGGCCTGCCCCGCTTGGCCAGGACAACCGATAAGCGCGCATTGGGGTCTGCACGATCCGGTCAAAGTTGAAGGAACCGACGCGCAAAAGCAGCTGGCATTCCAGCAGGCCTACGGATTGCTGCGCAACCGTATCACCGCCTTTGCCAGCCTCCCGTTCGAAACGCTCGACCGCATCTCACTACAACACAAGGTGGATGACATCGGTCGAATGGCCGAGTAGTCCTCGATCAATCCAAGGATACCCCCATGAACATACTGGTTCTATGCACCGGCAACTCGGCTCGATCGATTCTGCTGGAGTCGCTCTTCAATCACACCGGCGAAGGGCGTGTACGCGCCTATTCAGCAGGCTCCAACCCGACCGGCAAGGTGCATCCGCAATCCTTGACGCTGCTTGGTGCCGAAGGCCATGACGTCCGCGATTCCCGCTCTAAAAGCTGGGATGAGTTTGCAGCAGAAAATGCTCCGGAAATGGACATAGTGATCACGGTTTGCGGCTCAGCCGCCGAAGAGACATGTCCCGTCTGGCCCGGCGCCCCTGTACGCGCGCATTGGGGTGTCGAGGACCCGGCTGCCGCGTCTCAGTCAGACTGGGAAACCGCCTTTAGGACCGCATATGACATTCTTGGGCGCCGCGCCGAAGCACTTCTGGAGCTGCCCATTGAAACCATGGACAGCGTTGAACTCTCGGCCCATCTCAAACGTATAGGAGCCCTGCTGTGAGCGCCCGCCAATACTTTGCCGAATTCCTCGGAACCGCCTTCCTGCTGATCGGCGTTGTCGGATCAGGCATCATGGCGCAAACCTTGTCCGACGGGAACATCGCGCTGGCGTTGCTGGCCAATGCAATTGCGACCGGCTGCATCCTTTACGCTATCATCACTACGCTCGGCCCTGTCTCGGGCGCTCACTTCAACCCTGCAGTGACATTGGCCTTTGCGCTGCGCGGTGAACATCCCTGGCGTGCGGTCACCCCTTACATGCTTGTTCAGATTGCCGGAGGTATCGCGGGGGTCTGGGCCAGCCATTACATGTTTGACCTGCCGATTCTGCAAACTTCGGAAACGATGCATCGTACCGGGGCACATCAGTGGTTTTCGGAGATTGTCGCCACTTTGGGTTTGCTCTTTGTGATTTTCGGCGGAATTCGGCACAAGCCGGACACGGTACCAGCCCTTGTGGGCCTCTATATTACCGGCGCCTACTGGTATACGTCTTCCACAAGTTTTGCTAATCCGGCCGTTACCATCGCAAGGGGCTTTACGGATACCTTTGCGGGGATATACCCTGCGCACATTCCGATGTTCATAATTATGCAGTTAATTGCTGTATTTATCGGACACAAAATACTGAACTGGTTATTCGAACAAGCAGAATAACGGACCGGCCGCCACTCACTTTACAGCAGGTCCGTGGGCCCGTTGCGGTATCTCCGCAGCGGGTTTTTTGCATCTTATCTCCCGACTCCGGCTGCGACATTTTGTCATGTCTGCAGCAACGCACGGCGCTCCGTAGGCTGTCTTGGGGGAGAGCAATCCTGAAACACCAACTAAGGAAGGCTCGCAGATGCTAAACTGGGCTGATCTGACGCAAGACTGGGACGCGTCATATGCGCGTGCAAAACGTAGGTTTCCGAACCTGCGGGATAGGGATATGGCGCGCGTTGGCGAAGATCGCAAACAGTTCGAAGCTTACCTGGCCGAGCGTCACCACCTGACCGTAAACGAGGCGCGCGAAGAGCTTGAGGATTTCCTGTTCACCGAAGCATTGAACCGCGAAGCGGCCCAAGCCCTAAGCAAGTGACGTCACCCACAGGATCGTCGCATCCTCATCACTGACCGAAATGACGTTATGCCCCATGCTGCCGTCGTAATAAGCGCTGTCGCCGCGGCGCATTTCGACCGGCTCATAGAACTCGGTAAACAATCGCACCACTCCGGTCAGGACATACAGAAATTCCTCACCATCGTGACGCACCCAGCCGTCAAATTCTTCCATCGAGCGTGCACGTACACGGGCGCGATAGGGCAGCATCTGCTTTTTGGTCAGCGTTTCTGCCAGCAACTCATGTTCGTAGGTGGTGGTCGCATGGGCCGCCCCCCCGCCCATCTTGGTCACTGCCATTCGACCGATCACCTGATCGCGTTGTGGCGGCGTAAAAAGCTGAGGCACCGAAATCTCCAATCCGGTCGCCAGCTTTTTCAAAGCATCATAGGTCGGAGACATCTGACCATTTTCGATCTTGCTGAGTGTCGACCGGGCCAGACCCGCCTGACTCGCCGCCTGTTCCAGCGTCCAGTTGCGGGCTTTACGCAGTTCGCGCACGCGCGCGCCCAGATCGACCGGCTCCAACTCGGTGTTGATACCATTGTCGCGGGCAATTCTGACGATAGATTTATGATCATTGGTGGCCATGGGTCTTTCTATAGGGCGAGCATGCCCTGCTTGCAACGCGCCTCGCACGGGGATAGCCAGTTCTCATGTTGTCGATCTTTGATCAGGGGCCGCCTACGCCCTGCCCGCGCCCATTCAATCTTGCCGCGCATGTGCTGCGCCATGCGCAAAGTTCAGCTGAGAAGACCGCACTTTCGGTGCTGGGATCGGATGGTGCAACAGTCTGGACCTATGGCGATCTGCATTCGGCGATAATGGGCACCGGTTCAGGATTGCTGCAGAGCGGCCTTCGCGCCCAAGACATTGTTCTCATGCGATTGGGCAATACCGTCGATTTTCCGATCGCCTATCTGGGCGCAATCGCCGTGGGGCTGGTCCCCGTGCCCACCTCATCACAACTGACCGAGCAAGAGACCGCAAAGATCGTCGACGATCTGAAACCCGCCGCCATTTTGCGAGATCCCCAGGTCGCCTGCGCGGCGCACCCGGATCAGATCATGCTGCCTGAACTGGCCCGGATGCGATCACTGCCGCCTGCAAGTTTTGCCATGGGTGATCCCGAGCGGCTTGCCTACGTGGTCTACACTTCGGGTACTTCGGGCAAACCCCGTGCGGTTGCGCATGCACACCGCGCCATCTGGGCTCGGCAGATGATGGTCGACGGCTGGTATGGCCTGAAATCCTCGGACCGGCTGTGCCATGCGGGGGCATTCAATTGGACCTACACGCTGGGCACCGGCTTGATGGACCCTTGGGCCATTGGTGCAACGGCTCTGATCCCTGAACCCGGGACAGACATACGCGATCTGCCTGCCCTGTTGAAACAACATCGTGCCACCATCTTTGCAGCCGCACCGGGGGTCTTTCGGAAGATGATGCAAAGTGACACGCAGCCCGGCCTTCCCGATCTGCGCCACGGCCTTTGCGCCGGGGAAAAGCTGTCGCGACACCTGCATGAAAAATGGGTGCAGTTCACCGGCACCGAGCTTTATGAGGCTTACGGCATGTCCGAATGCTCGACCTTCATCTCATCCAGCCCAAGCCACCCGGCACGCGGCACAGCGTTGGGGCAGCCGCAGCCCGGGCGTCGGATTGCCATCCTCGGGCCGGATGGCCCTGTGCCACAAGGTCAGGAAGGTACAATAGCCGTACATCGCGAAGATCCGGGCCTGATGCTGACCTATCTGAATGCCCCCGACGAGGCCGCTGCTCGGATGCAGGGGGATTGGTTCCTGACCGGTGATCAAGGCGCGATGGCGGTTGATGGGCAAATCACCTATCTGGGTCGAGATGACGACATGATGAATGCGGGCGGATATCGCGTTTCCCCGGTCGAAGTCGAGGCGGCCTTATCCACCCATCCCGAGATCACCCAGGTCGGGGCGGCTACGGTTGAGGTAAAACAGGACAGTTCGATCATCGTTGCCTTCTACACTGGCCCCGAAGAACTGGACGCGGCGGACCTGCACGCCTATGTGTCTGACAAGTTGGCGCGCTACAAACAGCCGCGTGCCTTTGTCCATCTGCCCGCCTTACCCACCGGAGGCAACGGCAAACTTCTGCGCCGCGCCCTGCCGGCCTATTTCAAGGCGACGTCCGAATGACACACACTGTAAAGCTCGACATCATGTCCGATCCGATTTGCCCCTGGTGCTATATCGGCAAGACCCATCTGGACAAGGCGCTGGCCGAAGTGCCAGACCACCCCTTTGTGATCGAGTGGCACCCCTTTCAGCTGAACCCCGATATGCCCGACGAGGGCATGGATCGGCGCGAATACCTTGAACGGAAGTTCGGCGGCAAGGACGGAGCAGTTCGCGCATACGCTCCCGTTGTCGAACATGCCGAAAACGCAGGTTTGAATATCGATTTCGAAGGCATGAAACGCACGCCCAACACGCTGGATGCCCACCGCCTGATCCACTGGGCGGGGATTGAGGGCAAGCAGGAATCCGTGGTCGATGCACTCTTTAATGCTTACTTCGTCGAGGCGCGTGATATTGGTGATCATGAGGTGTTGGCTGATGTCGCCGACAGCGTCGGCATGGACGCAGCGGTCGTACTGAAACTGCTGCAGTCAGACGCCGACCGCGAGGATATCCGTAACCGCGACAGCCATTCACGCGAAATGGGCGTAAATTCGGTTCCCACATATATCGTTGCAAACCAGCACGCTGTTCCGGGCGCGCAACCTCCTGAATTGTGGGCAAAAGTGATCGCTGAGATCATGTCTCAGATTGAGGCTTCCCCTGCAGAATAGCACATACCCCTGTGCATTTCTGATCTAGTCCAACCCGAAACGCCGTGATAGCGCATTCGGGAAGGAGTTCCCCATGGCCGACCGCATGTCCCGGGGCGAATTCATTGCGTTGATCGCGATGATGTTCGCCACGATAGCCTTTTCGATCGATTCAATGCTGCCAGCCCTGCCCGAGATCGGCGCAGAGCTCAGCCCCTACGATCTGAACAAAGCACAGTTGATCCTGACCTCTTTTGTGCTGGGCATGGGGATCGGCACATTCTTTACTGGGCCAATTTCCGATGCGGTCGGGCGCAAGCCGGTGATTTATGGTGGTGCCGCTCTCTATATACTGGCCTGCGCTGTTGCGTGGTCCAGCTCATCGCTTGAACTGGTGCTGGCTGCGCGCATCGCGCAGGGCCTCGGGGCGGCCGGGCCGCGCGTTGTGGCTATGGCGATCATTCGCGACTTGTTTTCAGGGCGCGAGATGGCGCGCATCATCTCGATTGCGATGATGATCTTTACTCTGGTCCCCGCCGTGGCACCGCTGCTAGGCGCAGGCGTTATTGCACTGGTCGGCTGGCGCGGCATCTTTGTGTCCTTCATCATATTCGCCACGATCATCGTGATCTGGATGGCCACGCGCCTGCCTGAATCTCTGGCGCCCGAAAACCGACGCCCCTTCCGCCTGCCCCTGATGATTGCGGCAGTGCATGAGATGTTCGCACACCCCACTGTGCGCCTCTCGATCCTGGTGCAGACCCTTTGCATGGGGTTGCTGTTCACCATGCTAACGATGGTTCAGCCGGTTTTTGACGTCATCCATGATCGGGCAGACAGCTTTCCCTTCTGGTTCGCCTTCGTGGCGCTGATCTCGGGTTCGGCCAGCCTTTTGAACGCCGCCGTGGTCGTACGCGTCGGCATGCGCCGTATGGTGACCTGGGCCTTGGGCGCGCAGATTCTGATCACAAGCGCCGTCATCATCCTGAACATGACACCGCTTTCACCGGGCGCATCCTTTGCTGTGTTCGTGGCATGGCAGACCTCGATCTTCTTTATGGCCGGTGTAACCATGGGCAACCTGAACGCCATTGCCATGGAACCTATGGGTCATATCGCGGGAATGGCTGCCTCGGTCATCGGCTCGATCGCCACAATTCTGGCGGCTGCCATCGCGGCCCCTATTGGGCTGTTATTTGACGGGTCGATCACACCGCTGACGACCGGCGTGCTGACGATGTGCATCCTTGGCTTCGGCCTGATGCTACATATGGGCCGGATTGAAAACAGACTGCCCGCCTGATCTGTGCAGAGCCGCTGAAACACGCTAACCTTCCCGCAAATCGTGGGGAGGGGGCGCCATGAGCGACTATTATGATCTGGGCACGTATTCCTGTGCCGTCACCACAGCATCTCCCGAAGCACAGCTTTGGTTCGATCGCGGATTGGTCTGGACGTATGGCTACAACCACGACGAAGCGGTCACGTGCTTTCAGAAAGCTGCCGAAATTGACCCGGATTGCGCCATGGCCCATTGGGGCGTCGCCTATGCAGCAGGCCCAAACTATAACCTGCCGTGGGAATTGCGGGACGATCAGGGCCAGGCCAAATCACTGGCCATCGCCTATGATGCAACACAGAAGGCGCTGTCGCTGCTCAACGGGTGCACAGCGGTTGAGCAAGCGTTGATCCGCGCCCTACCCTCCCGATACCCTCAGCGTGACCCCATCGAAAACATGCACCAGTGGGACTATGACTATGCGGATGCGATGCGCGCCGCATTTGCCGAACAGCCTGATGATCTGGACCTGCGCACGATCCATGTTGAGGCGCTGATGAACCTCACCCCGTGGCAGATGTGGGACCTGAAAACGGGTCAACCGGCCGAGGGTGCCGCGACCCTTGAAGCGCAAGACGCTTTGGAGAGCGCTATGGTCAATGACCCGGCGTCGATGTCTCATCCCGGTCTACTTCACCTATATGTGCACCTGATGGAGATGTCGCCGACGCCAGAAAAGGCGCTGCAGGCCGGAGACATCCTGCGCACACTTGTGCCCGATGCCGGGCATCTGGTGCATATGCCAACCCATATCGATGTGCTGTGCGGCCATTACCACAATGTTGCCTACTGGAACGAAAAGGCTACCGAGGCCGATCTGAAATATTATGAGCGTGAAGGCGCGTTCAACATTTATACCGGCTATCGTCAGCACAACTATCACTTCACCATCTATGGCGCTCTGTTTCTCGGTCAGATGGAACCAGCCCTGCGTGCCAATCAGGGCCTGTGGGATACCACCCCCGAAGATATGCTTCGGATCGAAAGCCCGCCGATGGCGGATTACTTTGAAAGCTACATGTCCATGGGCCCGCATATACTGATCCGCTTTGGCCGCTGGGAAGAGGCCAAGGCACTGAATTTGCCAGACGACCCTGACCTCTATCGCACTTTGACAGCAACAACACATTATGCTCGCGCCATCGCCCATGCAGCCACTGATGAGGTGGCGCAGGCCGAGGCCGAAGAGCAGTTGTTCCTTGCCGCAAAAACCTGCGTGCCCGAGACGCGCCGCCTGCACAACAATCGGGTCATCGACCTTCTGGAGATCGCAGCGGAAATGCTGCGCGGAGAAATCGAGTATCGCAAAGGCAACTACGAGATTGCCTATGCACATCTACGCCGCTCGGTCGAGTTGGATGACACGCTGCCCTATGACGAGCCATGGGGTTGGATGCAACCAACACGCCATGCGCTTGGTGCGTTGTTGTTCGAACAAGGGCATGTGAACGAGGCCGAGGCAGTCTATCGTGAAGATCTAGGCTTGGGTGGCATGCTCAGCCGCGCCTCGATCCACCCTGACAATGTCTGGAGTTTGAAGGGTTTGCATGATTGCCTGAAAGCACGCGGCGAGACAGTAGAAATCCGCCAAATCAAGCAACGCCTTGATCTTGCCTTGGCGCGCGCGGACCGCACCGTCGGCGCGTCGTGCTTCTGTGCCCAAGCCGCCATGAGGGCTGCGGAATGAAGCTATTCCTTTTGGTGGCAGGCCTGCTGCTTGCCAGTCCAGCGCTGGCACAGCGCCAGACCTTTCCACCTATCGACGAGGCAGGTCAAAATCCATCACTGGTCGCATTCCGAGCTGACTTGCTGGCGAAAATCGAGGCACGCGATACCAATGCAGTTGTCGCCGCCGCTTGTCCCGACATCTATCTCAGTCACGGCACAGCAGGTGGACCGGAAGAGTTTCGCACCAACTTGACTGTGCCTCCGGAAACGCTTGGTGAAGAGTTTAAGGACGAGGCTGCGGAGCTACGTGATTTTTACTGGTCGCAATTGCAGCAAACGGTTTCCCAACCGGGATATTTTGACGATCAGGGTGAATTCTGGATGCCGCACTATTGGCGGATCATTCTTCCCGCTACAGTAGACCCTTTCACCGCCTTCTATGTTTCGGGCGAAAGCATCACACTGCGTCAGGCACCGTCTCGTGGCGCGCCCATCCTTGCGCTGATCAGTCATGAAATCGTGATCGTCCCTGACTATCAACCTGATGAGGAGTACCAGAAAATCAGACTGACCGATGGGACATCGGGCTACTTACTCAGCGATTTTCTGGCATCAATGGTCGGTTACCGCGCTGCGCTTGTAAGATCCGAAGCGGGTGACTGGCAGCTCTGCACTTTTGTGACAGGGGACTAGGCTTTCGCCTTTTTCTTCACAGCCACGACCTTTTCGGCCAGATCACGGGCGATGGCAAACGCACCTTTGATCTTGTCGCTGTCCTTCTTCCAGTCGCGCCGCACAACGATCTTGTTGTCCTTGACCTTGGCCAGCCCGCGTTGGTTCTGGATGAACTCGACCAACCCCTCGGGTGAGGCGAACTTGTCATTGTGGAACTGTATCGTTGCGCCCTTTGGCCCGCCGTCCAGCTTGGCGATCCCGGCGCGTTTGCACATCGCCTTGATGCGCACGACAAGCATCAGGGTATTCACCTCTTTCGGCAGGCTGCCGAAGCGGTCGATCAACTCGGCAGCGAATCCTTCCAGTTCCACTTTCGTCGACAGTGACGACAGGCGGCGGTAGAGGCCCAGACGCACGTCCAGATCAGGCACATAATCCTCGGGGATCAGAACCGGGACACCCAGATTGATCTGTGGCGCCCATTGGTCATCGGCATCCGATAGCCCCTCCATCTCGCCGGCTTTGATCTTGGCAATCGCCTCTTCCAGCATCGATTGGTAGAGTTCGTAGCCCACATCACGCATCTGGCCGGACTGTTCCTCACCCAGCAGGTTGCCCGCACCACGAATGTCGAGATCTTGCGATGCCAGTGTGAACCCGGCCCCGAGCGTATCCAGCGAGCCCAGAACCCGCAGCCGTTTCTCAGCCGTCGCCGTCAGGCGCTGGCGCGGTTTGGTGGTCAGATAGGCATAGGCGCGGGTTTTTGAGCGCCCCACCCGCCCCCGGATCTGATAGAGCTGCGCTAGGCCAAACATATCCGCCCGATGCACGACCATCGTGTTGGCAGTCGGGATATCCAGCCCGCTTTCTACGATCGTCGTGGCCAGCAGAACGTCGTATTTACCGTCGTAGAACGCGTTCATCCGGTCATCAAGCTCACCCGCAGCCATCTGTCCGTGTGCGACCACGTAGGATAATTCAGGCAACTGCTCATTCAGGAATTCCTCGATCTCAGGCAGGTCAGAGATGCGCGGCACCACATAGAAGCTCTGCCCGCCACGATAATGCTCGCGCAGCAGCGCCTCACGGATTGTTACCGCGTCGAATTCGCTAACATAGGTGCGGATCGCAAGCCGGTCGATGGGGGGCGTGCCTATGATCGACAGATCACGCACGCCTGTTAGGGACAGTTGCAGAGTTCGTGGGATCGGTGTCGCTGTCAGGGTCAGGACGTGCACGTCCGAGCGCAGCTGTTTCAGCCGTTCCTTGTGGCCCACGCCGAAATGCTGTTCCTCGTCGATGATCAGCAGACCCAGATTATTGAACCGTATCCCTTTGGCCAACAGCGCATGGGTGCCGATCACGATATCCACCGTGCCTCGCGCCAACCCATCGCGGGTTTGCTGCGCCTCTTTGGCCGAGACAAAGCGCGACAGTTGTCGGACTTCAAGTGGGAAACCCCGGAAGCGATCCTTGAAGGACGCCGCGTGTTGCCGCGCGAGCAACGTGGTCGGTGCCACAATGGCAACCTGTACGCCCGACATCGCGGCGACAAAGGCTGCGCGCATGGCGACCTCGGTCTTGCCAAAGCCTACATCGCCACAGATCAGACGATCCATCGGCGCACCGGAATGCATATCCTCCATCACCTCAGAGATGGCACGCAACTGATCGTCGGTCTCCTGATATGGGAAACGCGCGCTGAACTCTTCCCACGCATGGGGTGGTGGGTCCATGACCGGAGCCTTGCGCAAGGCACGCTCAGCGGCGATGCGGATCAATTTATCCGCCATCTCGCGGATGCGCTCTTTCAGCTTGGCCTTCTTGGCCTGCCATGCGCCGCCACCCAGACGGTCCAACAGCCCCTCGTCATGGCCATATTTCGACAGCAGCTCGATGTTTTCGACCGGCAGGTAGAGTTTGGACTGTTCGGCATATTCCAGCAGCAGGCATTCATGGGCGGCGCCAGCAGCCGTAACGACCTCCATCCCCTGATACCGCCCGATCCCGTGGTCAACATGCACCACCAGATCACCGGGGCTAAGCGACTGCGTTTCAGTCAGGAAGTTCTCGGCCTTGCGGCGTTTTTTGGGTTGGCGGATCAGACGGTCGCCCAGAACGTCCTGTTCCGAGATCACGGTCAGATTGGGCGCTTCAAACCCGTGTTCCAATGCCCAAACCGCAAGATGCAGGCCGCGCTTTCCAACCCGGGTTCCGTCGGTCACCGGGATCGCCTCGGCCAGGCCTTCATCTTCGATCAAGCCGGTCAGTCGTTCACGAGCGCCTTCGGAGTAAGAGGCAATGAGGACCGGCCCCGTGTCCATCTTTTCGGTGATATGCGCCGCCAGAGCGCCAAACAGGCTGATGCTTTCCTGCTGACGTTCGGGTGCAAAGTTGCGCCCGATCCGTCCGCCCGCATCGATCACGCCCGGACCACTCGCCTGCGGCAGCGGGCTGAACTGCAAAACGCGACGATCGCCCACTGCATCTTCCCATGCAGCATCGTCCATATAGAGCAGACCGGGAGGCGTCGGTTTATAAACCGTATCCATGCGCGAGCGGTTTTCCAAAGCGAGCTTTCGCGTCTCAAACTGATCCGCAATCGTATCCCAGCGCGCCAGCCGAGCAGGCGTGACCTGATCGTCAAGCGAGATTGAGGCCCCCGGAAGATAGTCGAACAGGGTTTCCAGTTTTTCATGGAAAAACGGCAACCAATGCTCGATCCCCTGATGCTTGCGACCTGCGCTGACAGCTTCGTATAAGGGATCATCCGTACCCGCCGCGCCGAATTCGATGCGATAGTTCTGACGGAATCGGGTGATGGCGGCTTCATCCAGTATAACCTCGGACACCGGGGCAAGCTCGACCACCTCAAGTTTTTCAGTCGTTCGCTGCGAGACAGGATCAAACCGGCGTGCACCATCCAGAACATCCCCGAACAAGTCCAGCCGCACGGGACCGCTCTCACCGGGTGGGAAGATGTCGATGATACCGCCTCGGATAGCGTAGTCTCCGGGCTCCATCACCGTGGGGCTTTGGGTAAAGCCCATGCGCACCAGAAAGTTGCGTAGGGCATCTTCGTCGATGCGCTGATCTACGCGAGCGGTGACTGCGGCCTCTCGCAACACTGCACGCGCGGGTACCCGTTGGGTCGCGGCATTGAGCGTGGTCAGCAGCACGAACCGCTGCGGCATCTGATGCACCAAAGCAGCCAGTGTTGCCACGCGGGCAGCAGAAATGTCGGCATTGGGCGACACCCGATCATAGGGCAAGCAGTCCCATCCGGGGAATACAAATACGGGCATGTCCGGCGCAAAGAATGCCAACGCTGCCCGCATCGCCTCCATCCGTTTGTCATCGCGGGCGATATGGCAGACTGGACCGCCCGAGCGCGCGATCTCATTCAGCACAAGCTGTGCATCAAACCCCTCGGGGCCGCCGCCGACTGTTACGTGGTTCGGAGCCGTCATTACCTTGCCTTTCAGGGACTACTAACCCAGGACACCAATCGAAATGTTCTGATACATTCCCCAGAACGCAGTGATCAAGATCGAGAACATACCAATGATCTGAGTAAAGGTCCGACTGCGCGTCAGCGTTTTGGAAACGTTTTCTACGGTCGCTTCTTGAGTCTGCAATCGACGCGCTGCCGCAATACTGATCATCATGACAAAACACATCGGGAGCAGAAGCAGAAATACGGCCTGTGCGAATTCCACGTCGTAGAAGAATCCCAACGTTGCAAGGCCTGTCAAAACAAAACAGCAAATTGCCATCAATACCAGACCCGAGGTTTCGACGATATACAACACTCTGTTCGAGTTGATCCGCGCGACATCCAGAAGGTCTTGTTCTGATTGACCACCTACACGACGGGCGCGCATCACAAGATCATAGGGCACCCCCATCGTCCAGTGGCTGGCAGATGACCAAAGAACGGCCAGACCGATCCAGTACCACAGATTCGAAAAGCTCCGCATGTCGATGAGTTCGAAAATCGAAGAGTATATGTCCAAGCGTCTGCCCTTTGTTCAACGTCCGCAGGGACCGTCATCGCAGCGATGCGTCCATTGTTACCCTTGAGACCACCGGGAATTCATGCCACCCAATGCGCAATTGTTCAAGGAGAGTGCGCCATGAAACCGACCATCGCCCCATATCCCCGGACCCGTTTCCGCCGGGCCCGCCAATCCGAGGCGATCCGGGGTCTGGTGCGCGAGAACACCTTGACCGTGAATGACTTTATCTGGCCTGTTTTTGTGCGCGACGGTGAAAATATCGAAGAACCCGTGCCGTCGATGCCCGGGGTCGTGCGACGCTCGGTCGACCTGATCACCAAAGCCGCGGTGGAAGCGCAAGCCCTTGGTATTCCTGCAATATGTATTTTCCCGTACACCGATCCGAGCCTGAAAACCGAAGATTGTGCCGAGGCCTGGAACCCCGACAACCTGTCCAACCGCGCCATTCGTGCAATTAAGACTGCTGCGCCCGAAATCGCGGTGATGACGGATGTGGCCCTGGACCCCTACAACATCAACGGCCATGACGGCTATGTGGTCGATGGCGAGATTGTGAATGACCAGACTGTTGAGGCGCTGGTGAAAATGACGCTGGCGCAGGCCGAAGCCGGAGCTGACATCATCGGCCCGTCCGACATGATGGATGGCCGTATCGGCGCCATGCGCAGCGCACTTGAGTCGGCGGGTCACCACAATGTCATGATCCTGAGTTATGCCGCCAAATATGCCAGCGCTTTCTACGGCCCTTTCCGCGACGCCGTTGGGGCATCAGGCGCGCTGACCGGTGACAAGAAGACCTATCAGATGGATCCTGCCAACTCGGACGAGGCCCTGCGTCTGATCGAGCGCGATCTGACCGAGGGTGCAGATATGGTCATGATCAAACCGGGGATGCCATACTTGGACATCTGCCGACGGGTCAAAGACAGCTTCGGTGCGCCGACCTATGCCTATCAGGTGTCTGGCGAATATGCGATGATCCAAGCCGCTGCACAAAACGGTTGGATCGACGGCGAAAGGGTGATGCTGGAAAGCCTACTGGCCTTCAAGCGCGCAGGGTGTGACGGCATCCTGACCTATTTTGCACCCGAAGCCGCGCGCATCCTGCAGGGCTAACACCTCAGATTGTCGCAATTTTTCGCCGATTTGCTGCGTGCGCAGCACAGCTTTCCCGTGACAGGCCGGTGCAATCGGCGTATTCTTGCAGACAAGATCGGGAACACCCGACATTTCAGGCACATACACAGAGACAGAGAAACATGAGCAGTTCAAACTCCCCCCGACTTAGCCGTCGCGGTTTTGCTTTTGGCATGGCCGGACTGACGCTGACCGCCGCCTGCGGCAACGGCGTTGGCAACTCCAACGCAGTCACACTCGACGCGCGCGTCGACGCGACGCTGAACGAGATGTACAGCAAGTATCCCAACACCGTTGAGATTGCCAACAAGGCCAACGGAATGTTGGTCATGCCACTGATTACAGATGCCGGATTTATCTTTGGTGGCGCATATGGTCAGGGTGCACTGCGTATTCAGGGCGCGACGGTCGACTATTATTCCGCCATCTCCGGTACTGCGGGCCTGCAGATCGGCGCACAGCAATATGCGCATGTTCTGTTCTTTATGACCGAAGAGGCCTTGAACGATTTCCGCCGCTCCAGCGGTTGGACGGCCGGTGCAGATATCGGATACGTCGTCGACGCGACCGGAGAATCCTTGTCGACCGACACCACTCAGTTGCGCAAACCCGTGCTGGCCGCAGTCTTTGGACAAGCGGGTCTGAAGTTCGGCGCGACGGTCGAAGGCACCAAATATACGCGCATCATCCCCTAAGACCCAAGATACCACCCTCCCCCCTCTGACGAGCCCCGCTACATCTTGTGGCGGGGCTCCGAGTTTTCGCGGATTTCCACAAATTCCAGTGGCATTCCTCTTTCGGTCGGGCGGAGGTTCCAGTAACCTTGGCGCAAATGACCGCATAGAATTCTCGGGGGACAGATGGGTCTGGTTTTTCGCTGGCTGGTGAGACTTACGACAGGCCTGATCCTGCTGGCAATCGCTGCTGTGGGGTTGGTCTACTTTCTGGCCAGCCAATCCCTGCCTGAATACAATCAAACCCTTGAAGTTGAAGGAATAACTGCCCCTGTCGAGATCGTTCGCGACACTGCAAATGTGCCGCATATACTGGGCCAGTCCGACCCGGACGTGTTCTTTGGTCTGGGCTATGCCCATGCACAAGACAGGCTGTGGCAGATGACCATTCTGCGTCGGACCGCACAGGGCCGCTTGTCCGAAGTGTTCGGCCAGCGCACGGTAGCCATCGACAAATTACTGCGTCGTTTCGATCTTTACGGACTCGCCCATCGCTCAGTCGAGTTTCAGGACGACTATACCAAGGCCGCGCTTCGCGCTTATTCCGCAGGGATCAACGCCCGGCTTACCGAGATCAACGAACAGGCGCTTGGACGTGGCGCCCCCGAGATGTTCCTGTTCAACGCCCCCGTTCCCCCATGGCAGCCGGGCGACAGCGTAGCGATTATCAAGCTGATGAGCCTGCAGCTTTCCGGCCACCTTGCTGATGAAGTGTTACGCGCACGCACATCGCTGATGCTGGATAATCCCGCACGGCTGGCCGACATTCTGCCCGACGTCCCCGGTCCCGGTATTGCCGCGCTGCCCGAGTATGCTGATCTGTTTCCAGACCTTCCACGCTATGCCCAAGGCACTCCGATGCCCGACACGCCGCTGTCGCCTTTCCCGCAGCGCGGGCTGGCAGGTGCGTCAAATGCGTGGACCGCCGCGCCGTCCCGCTCGGCCAGCGGTGGCACGTTGCTGGCAAACGATCCGCATCTGGGCCTCACTGCCCCGGGTATCTGGTATCTGGCGCGGCTGGAACTGGCCAAAGGCGGCGTTATCGGTGCAACCATTCCAGGCGTACCGGCAATCTCAGCCGGACGGAGTGAGCGCTTGGGCTGGGGCCTTACCTCATCCTATCTGGACGATCAGGACGTTCACATCGAACAACTGAACCCCGACAATCCCGAAGAATACCTTACTCCAGACGGCTACAAACGCTTTCAGACCCGCCCTTCGATTATCGAGATCAAAGACGCCGCCCCAATCACCCTGACCCTGCGCTGGACCGAGAATGGACCGGTTCTGCCGGGCACGCATTATGATCTGGAAACCATCACACCACCGGGCCATGTCGCGTCTCTCTCGTGGAGCGCGCTAAGCCCCCGCGATACATCCATGAGCGCCTCTTTGGCGCTGATGAATGCCGATTCAGTTCGAGACGCCATTGACGCGGCCGAGGACTATATTGCCCCTTCGCAAAACTTGTCGCTTGTCGATAAAGACACGATCGGCATGAAACTGGTCGGCGCAATGCCCCGGCGCGATCTGAACAATCAAAGCCGAGGCCGCATTCCCACCCCCGGCTGGCTGGAACGGAACCGTTGGCAGGGCCGCCTGCCCTATTCAGACAATCCTGAATTCGTGGCCCCGGTCGGCGGAGTTCTGGGTAACACCAACAACAAGATTATCGACCGGCCGTTCCCGCGCCATGTGTCGTACGAGTGGGGCGACACCCAGCGGGTCAATCGCTGGGAACGCCTGATGCAATCGCGCGAGGTACATACGCGTGACAGTTTTATCGAAGCGCAGTTGGACACGGTTAGCTTTACAGCGCGATCACTGCTTCCTCTGATCGGCGCCGACCTCTGGTTTACCGGTGAGTCGGCACCCGAAGGCACGCCCGAACGGCAGCGTCAGATCGCGCTGGATCTGCTGGCCAACTGGAACGGTGAGATGAACGAGCATCTGCCGGAACCCCTGATCTACGCCGCATGGTTGCGCGCGCTGCAAATCCGCCTGATCTCGGACGAACTTGGCCCGCTGGCTGCCGAATACAAGCATGTCGAGCCGCTGTTTATCGAACGGGTGTATCGCGATATCGACGGTGCCTCGGTCTGGTGCGACGTGGTTCAGAGCGCTCCCGTTGAAAATTGCACCGACATGGCACGACTGGCCCTGGATGACGCGATCATTTGGATTTCCGAGCGCTATGGCCCCGCACTCGAATCTTTACGCTGGGGCGATGCGCATCAGGCCACCCAGGACCACCCTGCGCTGGGCCAGGTTCCGGTGCTGCGGTTTTTCGTCAACATCCGCCAATCCACCAGCGGTGGCGATAACACCCTGCTGCGCGGGCGCACGTCAGGCGAAGGACCGGACCCGTTCCAGAATGTGCATGGCGCAGGTTATCGTGGCGTCTACGATTTTGCGGACCCCGATAGTTCGGTTTTCATCACCGCAACTGGCCAGTCAGGCCATTTCCTATCTCGCTATTATGACGATCAGGCCCAACTATGGCGGCGCGGGGAATACATCCCCATGTCGCTGGATATCGGGCTTGCCCGAGCAGCGGCAGTTGGTGTGACCGTCCTGAACCCGCGCTGATCTGATCGGCAAATCCCCGCCCCTTTTTGAACCTCGCGTGGCGCACCCCTTCGTTATCGCCTAAACTCGTCTGGCCGTCGCATTGCACGAAGGGGGAAAATGCATGGGCAGCTTTCGAGACACCTTAAACAATCTCGCACGCGATTATGCGATCGCCTGGAGCTCGGGCGATCCCGACTTGGTCGCCAGTTTTTTCGCCCCCGAAGGTCAGATCAGCATCAATCGCGGTGAGCCCCTGCGTGGCCATGCCGCAATCGCCGAAATGGCTCGCGGGTTCTATGCAGAATTCCCCGATCTTGAGGTGCGTTGCGATATGATGCGTTGGGCCGGAGGGCATGCCATTTTTGTCTGGACCCTCGAAGGCCATCACGCCGAGACCGGCAACCGTGTCGTTACACGCGGCTGGGAAGAGTGGGAGCTTTCAAAGGACAACAAGGTGCTATCTTCGCTTGGGTGGTTCGATGCAGAGGATTACCAGCGTCAGATAGACGGTACCTAGAACGCCGCGAAGCGGGACGCCTGCTTGTCAGTCCAGAGCACCGTGATCTCGAACCCCTCTTCGGTCTGATCTTCAGACCTGACCACATCCTGACGATAGAGCCACGCGCGTTTGTCACCATCGGCAAAGCCCAGTTTCAGGATAGTCTCATGCCGCGCACCCTGCAGGATCGTGGCGATTTCAGACAGCAGCGGATCAACACCTTCGCCCGTTACGGCCGATATGGCAAAGATCGCCGGATCACGCTCGGCCCGGGCAAGCGCGGCTTCGCGGTCTTCCGGGCTCAGCAGATCGATCTTGTTCCAAACCTCCAACCGGGGGCGACTGTCCTCGACACCCAAAGAGTTCAGGATCGCCTCAACATCCCGTGCCTGTGCCTCGGTTTCTTCATGGCTGATATCGCGGACATGCACGACCAGATCAGCCCCCAGAACCTCTTCCAGCGTGGCGCGGAAGGCCGCAACCAGTTCCGTGGGCAAGTTCGAGATGAAACCCACGGTATCGGACAGGATCACCTCGGGGCCATCCGGCAGCTCAACCCGCCGCATGGTTGGGTCCAGCGTGGCGAACAGCATGTCTTTTGCCATCACCTCGGCCCCGGTTAGGCTGTTGAACAGCGTGGATTTCCCGGCGTTTGTATAGCCAACAAGTGCAACAATCGGATATGGAACCTTCGCGCGCGCTGCGCGGTGTAAGGTGCGGGTCTTCACCACTTTTTGCAATTGGCGGCGCAGGCGGACCAGTTGTTCATCAATGGCACGCCGGTCGGCCTCGATCTGAGTTTCACCGGGACCACCCACAAACCCAAGGCCACCGCGCTGACGTTCCAGGTGGGTCCAGGCCCGAACCAGTCGCGTACGCTGATAGCTAAGCGCGGCCATCTCAACTTGCAGTACACCTTCACGGGTACGCGCACGGTCGCTGAATATTTCCAGAATCAAACCGGTCCGGTCGAGGATTTTGACCTTCCACGCTTTTTCCAGATTGCGCTGCTGAACCGGAGTCACTGGCCCGTCGATCAGAACCAGCTCGATCTCATTGTCGTGGAGGCGTTCGGCCAGTTCCTCGATCTTGCCGCTGCCGAACAGAAAACCAGCCTGCGCGCGCGGTAGGCGCACTATTTCGGAACCGACCACATCCAGATCGGGCAAAGCGGCAGCTAGTGCCACCGCCTCTTCCAGCGCTGGTTCGGGCACACGGCGCTGTTCATCTGATTTGATTTCGGGATGCAGCACCCAAGCCCGGGTGCGCGCCCTCTCATGTTCCATCAAGAGGCGTCTTCGCCCTCATAAAGGTTGATCGGCTGTGACGGCATGATGGTCGAAATCGCATGCTTGTACACCAACTGCGACTGTCCGTCGCGGCGCAGCAGCACGCAGAAGTTATCGAACCAGGTGATTACACCCTGCAATTTCACACCGTTGATCAGGAATATTGTGACCGGGACCTTTGCTTTCCGTACATTGTTCAGGAACGCGTCCTGCAGATTCTGTCTGTCCGAAGCCATATTTTGTTATCTCGCCATTGTTCTTGCTACGCGCTGCGGACCAACGCGCTCCCTCCGGCAGAGTATGGAGTGCCGCGCACAGATATTCCAGATGAAAAATCAGGCAGTAACACCAGGTGCCTGACGCAGGGTCAATCGCGCCACAGCGTTGGCGTAATCAGTGCCACGATCGCCAGAGTTTCCAACCGCCCGATCACCATCGCCGCGCAGACCGTCAACTTGGCCCCGCTGGAAAGATCAATCAGACGTATGGGCACATCCGTTGCCAATTCAATCAACGGCCCCGTGGTGCTGAGTGCGGCAACGCTGAGCAGCATGGCCTGTTCAAAACCTACGCCCATGACGGCCAGCAACAAATCGAACAAGGCCAACGTCAGGGCGAACATCATCAGGAAGATCCAGGCGATGAAGGCACCGTCGCTTTGAATGCGGCGGTTGCCGCCACCCTCTCCGCTGACCGAAGAAGGATAGATCAGTCGGTCAATCTCGCGCTTGCCATTCAGATAGAGCGCAAAAACCCGCAACAGCTTTACCCCACCCGCAGTCGTCGCCACGCCTCCTCCGACCAGGGCTAGCCCCATCAGAATCAGGCCCGGTGTGCTCAAGCCCGACAATTGCTGCGCGTCGTTCCAGTTGGCGCTTTCAAATCCGGCCGTGGTCAGAAACGACATCGCCGTAAACATGAACCCCCAAAAAACGCCAAGTGCTTGCCGCACTTCGACGGCAATGTTCAGTTCGGCCGTTCCAGCCAAAAACCGGATGAACAGCAGCACAGCGACCGCCAGCACGATGAAGATGCCAATCCGAAATTCTGGGTCTTTGTCCAGCCGCGAATACCCTGAGGTCGCTGTATCGGTCGAAAAGGTCAGCCGCGACAGGGCAAAGAACAGGAACAGGAACAGGATCGCCTCGCCAGTGATTCCTGCGGTCGATCCTTCCAATCCACCGACAGGTGATATGCCGGAAGTCGCAATCACTGACATCGCGTGGCTCACGGCAGTAAGCCCTTGCTCACCTGCGATCAACAGCAGGATCCAGATCACAGCTGTCAAACCCGCATAGACGGGTGCCAATGTGCGCGACACGCGGATCAGATGGCCGCGTGGATCGGACTTCTCGCTCTGTGCCACGCCCGAGACGGGACGCCCCGGTTGCCCCCGGGCTGTGACTTCGAAACCGCCCAACGACAAGGGCGCCAGAATCGCGGCCGCCGAGATCCACATCAGCAATCCGCCCATCCAACCGACCAACGCGCGCCACAAGTGCAACGGCGCCGAAAGGCGTGCGGGATCGGGGAACAGATCGGCGCCGGTTGTGGTCAGCGCGCTGACCATATCGAAATAGGCGTTCAGGAAGCTGGTTGTCCCCAGCGCATCATGAAACGGAATAGCAAGAAATATCGGCAGTACGGTAAAGGCGGCCAGCAGAACCGCCAATTGACCAAGCGTTCCCCGCCGTGGTCGTCGGTTCGACATGGCCAGAGCTATGATCGACACCGCAAAAACACCCAGCAATCCGGAATAGAAGAATGACCGTGAGGTGGCGTGATCATCCAGCGCCAGCGCATAAACTGCGGGTATCCACATTGCCAGCGACACGATACCCCAGATCATCAGCAGCAGCGGCAATCGCCGCAATACTCCGATCCGTTGCTGTCCGCGTGCTTGCAACATCAGAAGAAATCGATTGAAACCTGCATCAGACGCTCAACCTCGGGCACGTCTTTGGCCATTGCAAAGATCGCCACCACGTCTTTCTCGTCGATGCGCAGGCTGCCGGTCGGGCGCAGAACCTCGTCACCTTTGCGTACTGCGCCGACCAGAACGCCTTCTGGGAAATCGATGTCGCGCAGTTTTTGTCCAGCCATGGGCGAGGTTGATAGCACTTCGGCCTCGATTACCTCGGCCTCGGCATCACCAATGGAATACACCTGACGCACGCGCCCGTGCCGAATGTGACGCAGGATCGAACTGACAGTGGTGGCGCGCGGGTTAATATATGCGTCAATCCCCAGCGGTCCCATCAAGGCGACCATGCTGGGGTCGTTGATCAGGGCGATGGCCAGTGGACAACCCTCTCCCTTGGCGCGTACCGCGGCCAGCATGTTGGTGCGATCGTCATCCGTGACCGCCAACATCGCGTCGGCGCGCTCAATCCCTGCTTCGCTCAGCAAAGATGAATCTAGGCCGTCGCCGTTCAGAACAATCGTCCGCTCCAATGCTTCGGCAGCGATTTCGGCGCATTTGCGGTCACGCTCGATAATCTTGGCACGCACCCGGCTTTCGCGCTCTTCCAGTGTGCGGGCCACTTCCAACCCGACATTACCGCCGCCGACGATCACCACACGATCTTGCTTACGCTGAGCCTTGCCGAACACCTCCATCGTACGTTCAACGTCTTTTACGCTAGTGAAGACGTAGCATTCGTCGCCTACAAAAAGCTGATCCTCGGATTCCGGCGCAAACAGCGTCCCTTCGCGGCGCACACCAACCACAATCGAGCTGAGCGTGGAAAACAGGTCGGTCAATTGTCGCAGCGGTGTGTTGACGATTGGGCAGTCTTCCTCGACCCGAATGCCCAGCAGCTGCGCCTTTCCATCCATGAATATCTCGGTATCGAAAGCAGAAGGTGCCGAAAGACGGCGCATCGCTGCGGCGGCAACTTCGCGTTCCGGGCTGATCACTACATCAATGGGCAGATGATCGCGGCGGTAGAGATCGGAATGGATTGCTTCAAGATAGGATTTCGACCGCAAACGCGCGATCTTGCGCTGGATCGAAAAAACCGAATGCGCCATCTGGCAGGTGACCATATTCACCTCATCCGAATGGGTCGCGGCGATGATCATATCGGCGTCGCGGGCCCCTGCACGATCCAGCACATCCGGATAACTGGCGAACCCCGCGATCCCCTGCACGTCCAGCGTCTCGGTCGCGCGACGTACCAGATCGGGATTGTTGTCGACCACCGTCACATCGTTCAGTTCGCCCGAAAGGTGACGCGCAATCTGCCAGCCGACTTGACCGGCACCGCATATGATGACCTTCATGCTCTTGGCCTTTCTGCCTGAAATCTTTGAATGACAGATGCCCCCAAAGCGGTCAATTGAATTGTCATGCCTCCTAAGCTGCGCCAAAGTAAGCATATGAAAACCATTCTGCCTGCTCTGATTTGCCTGCTGACGCTGTCCGCCTGTGGTCCGCTTTCTTTGTATTATCGCGAAGGTGAGAGCGTCTCGCGGATGCAGACCGAGACCACGAACTGCCAGGTGCAGGCGCTCAAGGACGCCCCTGTCGCCAATCAGGTCCGGCAGAGCCCGCCAGTCTATTGGCCCGGGCGCACCTATTGCGATGGCCGAGGACGCTGTTATCGCAACCCCGGATGGTGGGAGCCTGGGCGGGTCTATACCGTCGACGTGAATCAGGGGCTGAGAAACAAGGTCGAGGCGCAGTGCATGGCCCAAAAGGGCTATCGCCCGGTCAGCCTTCCGCCTTGCAAACAAGGTGTCAAATCGCGGGTCACGCCCACGCGCACCACGACGCTCCCGCCGCTGAACAGCGCGTCCTGTTTCGTGAAATTCGACGACGGGTCATTTCAGATCATCACTCCGGGACAAGCCAGCTGATTTGCGACGCCGCGCCAGCAGCAGATGCGCTATGATCGCGATGCTATAGAACGCGGCGACGGCTACAAACATGCCAGCCTCATCGACGCCCAGCAATATCGCCAGCAATACCGGGGTTCCAAGCAGGTTTCCGGCATTGCCCATCTGCGCCATCGCACCATAACTCAGGGCTTGGGCTTCGGTGGTATCGTTTAACTCTGGCACTGCGGCGAAGCTGCCGCCCTGTACAAGCCCGAGCACGGCAAACAAGGCGATACATCCGAACGTAAGGGGCGCCCCCAGAAACAATGCGATGATCGTCGCGATCCCCAGCACAAAGCCCAGATTGACGACGCTGACGCAGGACAGGACGGTCAACAGCAAGGGCACCAGCAGCCATGACAGTACAATCCCTGCCAAGGGCATAAGTGCTGCAATCGATGCACCCTGCCCTTCGGGTAAACGACCCGGCAGGATCGCTAACAGAGAAACAAATGTCAGCGTGTAAAAGAACCAGCCAATTGCCGGGGCCGAAATAAAGGGTGAGCGGTAGGTCCTGATATGCACATCAAGGAAGGCGGAGAGCCCCCACCCGGTACCCTCCGTCTGGCCCATGTCGGTTTTCAGATTGCTAAGCGCGATCAGCGCGGCGATCAGCAGCATCAGACCCCCGTGCATGGCAAAGTATGTGGGCAGTCCGAAACGATCGACGATGGGCCGCCCAACCCAAGCGTTTAATGCGAATGCAACGCCAAAGAATGTACTCCACAGCACCATGGAATTATACCGCGCCCGACCGGATGTGATCTGAGCAATCAGCGTCGGTGCCGCCACCACAATCGCAAGATGGGACAGCCCCTCGATCACCCGGCTGAGCAGCATCAGTTGAAAAACCGGCAAGCTTGCTTGCAGCAAAGATAACGCGCCGCCGAGCACAAGCCCTGATAGCAATAGACGATTTGGCCCAATACGCGCTGTGATCGCTCCGGATATCGCGCCCAAAGCAGCCCCCATTAGACTGATAATGGACAGCAACCAGCCGATCACGGCAGCATTGTCCGGGTACAACAGCCCCACATCAGAAAATGGTACGGCAATCTTTGCAAATTGGGTTGCCGCACCGAGGCCAGCAAACCAGATCAGCATGACCTGCAAGAATGTGCGAAAAGAGTCACTCATGCAGCCGGTCTATCGCGCCTAACCTGACAGCGGAACGCATAAATTATGCGGTGACTTCGCGCCGCCCGCTGACCAGACGGACCGGAGTGCCATCACCCAGATACAACCGCTCCCACACGATTTGCCCGGCGCTGATCCTGATTTGATCATGCACAGCCTCGGAAGTCAGAAACGCTTTGGGTGAAGGCGAATGCAAATCCCACCAGCCATCTTTCTGCAGTTCTGCTTCGGCTTGTCGGATCTCATCCGTTGCAAATTGCCAAAGCGACACGCCCAGCAAGGCGCGCTGTGAGGTCTTCCAATCCCGCGCCCGGCTGCCCGAATAAGCAAGGCAGATATGGCTGGCCTCTTCGACAAGGTGCAAGCACTCTGCCGAATGAACGACCAGACGTTTCAGCGCAGAATCCTGCACCCGAACCGGCCCCAACGCTGCAAAAACGGACTGTTGAATATGCGGCGATGGCGTTTGACCCCCGTTTTCCCACCGGGAAATCGTGGTTTGGTCGACTTCAATCAGATCTGCGAGGGCGGATTGCTTAAGTCCAACCGACCGCCGCAACCGCTTCAACCGTTTACCAAAGGCGGGAAAACCGATGGAAACGGCTGCGGTCTTCTTATTCGGCGCGGCAATCACTCGGCTGGTTCGGGCTCGTCAATTTGAGCCACCCGCGCACCGGATTTGTTCGAGGTCACGACGCCCAGCGACTTGAGCTTGCGGTGCAAGGCGCTGCGCTCCATGCCGACAAAACTGGCCGTGCGGCTTATGTTGCCACCAAACCGATTGATCTGGGTCAGCAAATATTCACGCTCGAACGCTTCGCGCGCCTCACGCAGCGGCAGCGTCGCCAGTGCGCCAGACAGTACCACGCGCCCGGACTCGTCGGATTTCTCTTCTTCGTTGGGCAACTCGCGGGCCTCGATCGGGCCAGTGCTGTCGCCTAGGATCAGCACCCGCTCGATCAGGTTCTTCAGCTGACGCACATTGCCCGGCCATGTCATCGTTTGTAGCAAAGCAATAGCCTCATCCGACAGCTCGCGCATCGGCAGACCCTGTGTATCGTTGCACATCTCGATGAAATGTTGCGCCAGAACCGGGATGTCCTCTCGCCGTTCCTCCAGCGAGGGAACCGCAATCGGCACCACATTCAGCCGGTGATACAGTTCTTCGCGGAATCGTTCGGCGGCGATCTCTTCTTCCAGATCGCGGTTGGTCGAGGAGATGACCCGCAGATCAACCCGCACCTTGTCAGAGCCACCAACACGCTGGAATTGCTGATCAACCAACACGCGAAGAATCTTGGACTGCGTCCCCAGCGGCATGTCAGCGACTTCGTCGAAGTAGACAACGCCGCCATGCGCCTCTTCCAACAGGCCTGACTCGATTCCGCGCTCAGACGATTCTCGTCCGAACAGAACCTCTTCAACCCTCTCAGGTTCAATCCCCGCACAATTGACCGTCACAAATGGGGCATTCGCCCGGTTGGAATGGGCATGGATATAGCGCGCGGCAATTTCCTTGCCCGACCCAGCCGGCCCGCTGAGCATAACCCGGCCATTCGACTTTGTTACCTTGTCCAACTGCCCCTGCATCGCTCGGAACGACGCAGAATTGCCAATCATGTCTGAACAGCTGACTTCCTGCCGCTTCAGCGAGGCATTCTCGCGACGCAGGCGCGAGGTTTCCATCGCACGGCGGATCACCACCATCAACTGGTCAATGTTAAAGGGCTTTTCGATAAAGTCGTAAGCCCCCTGCTTGATAGCCGCCACCGCAATCTCGATATTGCCATGTCCGGAAATGATCACCACCGGAACATCCGGGTTGTCCCGTTTTACAGCTTTCAGGATGTCGATCCCGTCCATCCGGCTATCTTTCAGCCAGATATCCAAGATCAACAGCCCCGGAGGTTCGGCATTGATCGACGACATGCACTCATCCGAGTTTGCAGCCAGCCGGGTGGAATAGCCTTCGTCCTCCAGAATGTCGGACACCAATTCGCGAATATCGCGTTCGTCATCTACGATCAGAATGTCGCTCATCTTTGGCCTGCTTTCAGTTTGTTTGTTTTAATCGCCTGTTTTTCCGGCGCATTTGTCGGGCCGCCTGAGGCCCCGGGTAGACGAATGACAGCCATTGCGCCGAAATGGTCCTGTCCGTCGAATGTGGGCGCGTCTTCCAATGTCAGCGCTCCGCCATGTTCTTCGATGATCTTCTTTACGATGGGCAGGCCAAGGCCGGTGCCTTCGTCACGCGTGGTCACATAAGGTTCGAACAGCCGTGCCCTGTCCTCGGGCAGACCGATGCCATTGTCCGCAATGGTGATCTGCGTTCCTGCATCGTCAGTGGAGACTACAACTTTGATCTGAGGTTTCAGATTGTCCGGTGCGCCTTTTTCTTTCAGCGTTTCAATAGCCTCGCCCGCGTTCTTGATCAGGTTCGTCAACGCTTGGCTCAACATGGTCGAATCCACATCCGCCAAAATGGGCTGTTCAGGTAAGTCCGCATCGATCTGAACATCAGGCTGACCCGCCTGCTGCAACAGAACCGCCTCACGCACTAGCGTCACGATATTCTCTTCGCGCCGTTCCGGTTCGGGCATGCGTGCGAATTTCGAGAACTCGTCAACAATCCGCCGCAGATCATTGGTCTGCCGCACGATCACGTCGGTCATCGATTCCAGGCTATCGCAATCGTCCTCATCCAGCTTGCGCGAGAATTTGCGTTTGATTCGCTCGGCGCTCAGTTGGATCGGTGTCAGCGGATTCTTGATCTCATGCGCAATGCGACGGGCCACATCACCCCACGCCGCCATGCGCTGCGCGCTTACCAGATCGGTCACGTCATCAAAGGCCACAACGTAGCCTTCCAGCCTTCCATCCTCGCCACGCCGCGTCGCCATGCGTACCAGTAAGTTCTCCAACCGGCCTTTGCGGGTTACCTTGATCTCCCCCTGAACCGCCTCTTGCCCGCTGTCCTTAAGGGCTTCGAACAAAGGCAAAAATTCGGGAACAGCGATACCGATAGCCAGGTTTTGCTCTCCACCAGACCAGCCCAGAAGACGTTCAGCGGATCGGTTCACGAAGGTCACACAACCCTCTGAATCAACGCCAACGACACCGGATGTCACCGAGCTTAGAACTGAATCAAATAGCCGCCTTCGACGTTCGATATGGCGTGTGTTTTCCAACAGCGTGTCGCGCTGCCCCTTCAACTGACGAGTCATCTGGTTGAAGTAGCGGCCCAGCATCGCGATTTCGTCGTCGCTGGCCTCTTCGATGACCTGAACACTAAGATCACCAGCACCAACGCGTTGCGCCGCCGTTGTCAGCCGTCCGACAGGGCGAGAAAGACGTTCGGCGAACCACATGCCCAGCGACATCGCGGCCAGAATCAGGATCACAGCAAAGCCGAGATACAGAAGGCCGAATTCGAACAGGACCCTGCCCCGCTCGCTTTCCAGTTGGCTGTAGAACTGTGCTGTCTCTTTGGTTTCATCAAGCAGGGTCAGAAGCTGCCCATCAACCTCGCGACTGACATAAAGATACCGGTCAAGATAGGCATGCAAAGGAACAAGCGCGCGGAATTCGCTGTTCTCCCAATCGGCAATGATGGCCACGCCCTGATCATTGGCCTCGATCATCTCTTCGGGAGTTGGTGCCTCGTAGTCGAACAGGTAGGACCGATCACCGCGCGATCGGATTTCGGCGCTGCCATCGATCACATAGGCCTCGCGCAAACCGCGTTGTATCTGGGCCTGCCCCTGGGCCAGAACCTCTCGCAATTCGGCGTCTGAGACAAAATAATCCAACGATCGCGCGTTATCGAGGAAACGCGCCAGAACAACCGCATCCTGCGTCAGGCCCTCGCGGTGTTCCTGTTCGTAAGCTTCGGCCGCAGTCAGTGACGACCCAACCACCTGCCGCACACGGTCCGAGAACCAACCTTCAAGGCCGATATTCACCGTCAGCCCGGCGAAAATCGCCACGGTGACCGTCGGTACCAGAGCCAACAGCGTGAAAGCGCCGATCAGGCGCAGGTGAAGACGGGAGCCCGCAGATTTTGCGCGACGCGCGGCGATCAGACTGAACAATTGGCCCAACACCAGCGCAGCTACGACCAGCACGTAGACCAGATCAGCCAACAAAATCAGCCGCAGTGTCGGTGCCGCCGCGCCAAGATCAAAAGGGCCAATGACGAGATAGGTTGCAAGCGCCAGAACCGGGCCCAGCATAACCAATCCCAATGTACTGAAATTGCGCATCCTCCGGGACTTGCGCCACCGGTTGATCGATAGGATCGGCCCGTTCTGTGCCCGGGTTGCCACCGTCTGCCCTCATTCTGATGTGCCGCTTGCGCGGCTTACCGCCATATATCGTGGTCGTTCCCGGGGTCGAACCCGAATGCCACTGTTTGTGTGGCGATATTACATCAGTTTGCGACGGCGTGTCACCTGAATATCGAGGTCAGTAATCTTTTTCCGCAGCGTATTCCGGTTAATCCCCAGGAGATCAGCACATTTTGCCTGATTTCCACCAGTCGCATCCAGCGCGATTTCGATCAACGGTGCCTCGACTTCGCGTAGAATACGTTGATAGAGGCCGGGAGGCGGCAGGATGTTTCCGTGCAGATCAAAATACCGGCGCAGGTGACGACCAACAGAAGATGACAGCTTCTCACGCTCGCCATCACCCAGAACTGGTTCGGCCTCGGGCTGGCTACCCAGCACCATCTCAACTTCGGTGCGCGAGATTTCATCAGATCGGCTGGTTAGACCAAGACGCCGGATCGCATTTTCAAGCTGTCGGACATTGCCGGGCCAGGAATACCGGCGCACCAACTCGACCGCTTCGGGGCTGAGGCGACGCTGCGCGCCGCTTTCCCGCTCCTCCCGCGCCAGAAAGTGATCGGTCAGCAAGGTAATATCATCAACCCGTTCGCGCAACGCAGGCACGTGGATCGTCGCACCGCAGAGACGGTAATAGAGATCTTGCCGCACGCGACCGCTTTCCATCGCGTCGGTCAGATCTGATTGACTTGTGGCCATGAAACGCGGCACGTGATCGCCCGGCGTGTCCATCATGCGCACGATACGGGCCTGAATCTCATCATCAATATCGGCAATTTCATCGATCAGCAGCGTACCACCACGTACGCGCGCCATAACCCGTGCCGGGCCTTCCAAATCGCTCAGATCGGCAGCAGTCACGGTGACAAAGGGCAGTGTCCTTCGGTCAGAGAAATCGTGAATAGCGCGTGCTATCAGAGATTTACCCGTCCCACTTTCACCAGAAATCATTACAGACAGATCCGTGTTCATCACCCGAGCGACCAGACGATAAAGCGCCTGCATCACCGGGGTGCGCCCGACAAGCGGCAGTTCATCAGGTCGGTCTTCGCTGGCCATCACCGGCTCAGCCTGTACCCGCTGCTTTTGATCCAGCGCCCTCGCGGTGCGCTTCATCAGATCGGGCAAATCGAAAGGCTTTGGCAGATAATCGTAAGCTTCCGCCTCAGCCGCCTGAATGGCTGTCATGATGGTGTTCTGGGCCGAGATCACGATGACCGGCAAACCGGGACGGTCCTGCGCGATCTTTGGCAGCATCTCCAACCCGTTTCCATCCGGCATTACCACATCCGAGATCACAACGTCGCCCTTGCCTTCGGCTACCCAGCGCATCAGCGTGGTCAGCGAAGATGTCGCGTGAACCTTGCACCCCGCCCGCGTCAGGGCCTGTGTAAGAACCGTGCGGATCGTGCGGTCGTCATCGGCAACCAGAACTGTGCCATCCATCAGATGCTCTCCTTTTCATACGCGTCGTTCGGTGCACGCCGCAGGGACAGTCGAAAACTAGTGCGTCCGGGCACAGATTCAGCCGAAATCCAGCCGTCGTGGTCGGAAACGATCTTGCTGACCAGCGCCAGCCCAAGCCCGGTGCCGTTCTCCTTGCCCGACACGAAGGGGTCGAAAATATCCCTGCGAATATTTTCCGGCAGGCCCGGCCCATCATCAATAATCTCGATCTGCAGAGGCAGCGAATGACCCGAACCGTCGCTGCGCCGCAGTCGGAATGAATGCTCAAAATAGGTACGCAGCCGGATTGTACCGTTGCCATCAGCAGCTTCCGAAGCGTTTTTGAGCAAGTTCAGAACCACCTGCAGGAACTGATCCGGGTCCCCATAGGCCAAGGGCAGCGAGGGGTCGTAATCCTCGATAATCGTCATATGCGCGCCAAAACCCAACAGCGCTGACCTGCGCGCGCGATCCAGTACATCGTGGATATTGACCGGTTTGAAATCGGGTTGAGACAGGTTGCCGAACTGTTCTACCTGCTCCAACAACTTCACGATGCGGCGGCTTTCCTCAACGATAAGGTCAGTGAGCTCAAGATCTTGCTGCGAAATATTCATGCTGAGCAATTGCGCCGCACCGGTGATCCCTGCCAAAGGGTTCTTGATCTCATGCGCCAGCATCTCGGCCATACCAATCGCAGACTGCGCTGCCGATTTCACAGTGTTGCCACGGGTCATCCGACCGGCCAGTTCGCGCGGCGAGATGATCATGATCATTGAACCGGGATGCCCCATAAGCGGTGCGATTTGCAGCGCACATTGCAGCGGCGCGCGATTGCCCGACCCAACGTCCACATCGTTCACGAACAGCGGTGTACCTTGTTGACGCGCGCGCAGAAACGCCTCTTCCAACGGCGCGTCAACCGCGAGTTGATCCCAGACCGGGAGTCCAATCACTGCCTTGCGGGAGGCGTTCAGAAACCCCTCACCCGAGGAGTTGACGTCCGATATCCGATCTTCGGCATCGATAATGAACGCCGGAACCGGAAGCGAGGTCCAGATGCTCTGGTCAGAGGTCATGCTGCTGCCTCCGCCGTGCCACTAAGCGCATCTGCCAAAAGCCGTAACACCTCATTGGTGTCGCGGGATGTCAGGACAGCCCGCCGCAAGGTGGCGGGTGTTCCGGCCTCATCCATGTACCAACCGAGATGTTTGCGTGCGACGCGCAGGCCCAGATCGGTACCGTAGAACTCCAGCATCGCCAGATAGTGGCCACGCACCATCTCGATCAGTTCAGTGCCCGTGGGAATGGTTGGCGAAGCAGCGCCATAGAGATCATGGCAAATCTGCGCCAGCAGCCAGGGCTTGCCCTGCGCCCCACGACCTATCATGACGCCATCGGCCCCGGACTGATTCAGCGCGATTTGCGCGGCCTCGGTATCGACGATGTCACCGTTTGCGATGACAGGGATCGAGACGGCTTCTTTCACCGCCCGGATCGCCCGCCAATCTGCCCGGCCTTTATAGAATTGACAGCGCGTACGCCCATGGATGGTCACCATCCGGATGCCTGCGTCCTGCGCCCGCCGCGCCACATCCGGTGCGTTCAACAGATTGTCATCCCAGCCTAGCCGCGTTTTCAGCGTAACAGGCACATCAACTGCACCCACAACGGCCTCGATCAGCGTCAGTGCATGGTCCGGAGTTTTCAACAAAGCCGAACCGGAATAGCCATTGGTTACCTTCTTTGCTGGGCAACCCATATTGATATCGATCACGCGCGCGCCCCGGTCAGCGACTTGCCGGGCGGCCTCGGCCATCCAATGCGCCTCGCGTCCGGCCAGTTGCACAGCGGTGTTTTCCACATCCGCCGACAGCTCGGCCCGTTCACGTACGCCTGGTTTGGCCTGTACCATCTCTTGGCTGGCGACCATTTCGCTGACAACCATCCCCGCGCCGAAGCGCATCACAAGGTCCCTAAAAGGCCGGTCGGTGATTCCGGCCATTGGCGCCAACAGCACCGGAGGGGTCAGATCCTTTTCAGCAAGACGCAGGGCCAATGTGCTTAATCCTTGAGCAGTTGCGCATTTGATATCGAAATTGCGGCATATGAACAATAAAACGGGAGCGTTCAAGCCCGCAAAATCATCATATGCTTATTTTTTAAGCAAATTGACGCGGGTGATTGCCTCTGCATTCACCGCCCCCTAAACAATGCCCCAATCAGGAGACCTTTCAGATGACCACAGCCGCCATCATCGTCGCCGCCGGGCGCGGCCAGCGCGCCGGAGGCGGAGTGCCCAAACAGTGGCGTGCCTTGGCTGGGCGGCGCGTGGCCGATTGGGCGATTGACCGCTTCGAAGGGTTGGTTGATCACGTCGTTTTGGTGCTGGCCGAAGAGGACACAGCCGTTTGGGAAGAATTCAGCGCGACAAACCTGATCCTTGCACCCGGCGGTGCAGACCGCGCCAGATCAGTGCGCAACGGGTTGCAGGCTTTGGAAGCGTACAGCGTTGAAAAGGTTTTGATACATGATGTCGCCCGACCCTGCGTCAGCGCTCGGATAATCGGCGATGTTCTGAAAGCACTCGACACGCATGCGGCAGCTGCTCCGGGCTTGGCCGTCACGGATGCGCTCTGGACAGGCGACGGTTCAGTGGTCACAGGAACGCAGGATCGATCCGGCCTTTACGCTGCGCAGACACCGCAGGGATTTCATTATGGCACAATCACCGCCGCCCATTCAGCCCATCCCGGAGGTGCAGCGGATGATGTAGAAGTCGCGCGCGCTGCGGGAATCGAAGTCGCGATTATTCCGGGCGATGCGGATAACCTGAAAATCACACGGCCCGAGGATTTCGCACGGGCCGAACGTACAATGGGTATGAATATGGATGTAAGGCTGGGCAACGGCTACGACGTGCACCGCTTTGGTGACGGAGATCACGTGATCCTCTGCGGTGTGAAGGTGCCGCACAATCGTGGGCTCCAAGGTCACTCCGATGCAGATGTGGGGATGCACGCGGTCACCGACGCGATCTATGGCGCCCTGGCGCGGGGTGATATCGGACAGCATTTTCCGCCCTCCGATCCGCAGTGGAAAGGTGCAGCAAGTGAAATTTTCCTGCGCCACGCAGTCGAATTGGCTGGGCAGTTGGGCTATGAGATCTCGAATGTCGACTGCACACTGGTCTGCGAATTTCCCAAGATCGGCCCTCATGCCGATACCATGCGTGCCGAAATGGCACGGATCATGGGCTTGCGCACCGATCAGGTCTCGGTCAAGGCCACCACATCCGAACGGCTGGGCTTTACCGGTCGCAGCGAAGGCATTGCCTCGCTCGCAACTGCCTGTCTGGTGAAGTCATGACAGCGGCTCGTCTAATCGGAACCGTCTGCGGCGTCGGTTACCTCCGCCCTGCCCCCGGCACCTGGGGATCGCTGGCTGCTTTGCCGCTGGCGTGGGTTCTGCATACGCTGGGTGGCTTCCCCTTGCTGGTCATCTCAACACTCGCGGTTTTCTTCGGGGGCCTGTGGGCTACGCAAGTGATGACAGCTGGACAAGATGACCACGACCCGTCCGAAATTGTCATTGATGAAGTCGCGGGCCAATTCATCGCGATATGGGCGATTTCCTACCCGTCTTGGGCGCATGGGATCGACATCACAGCGCTCTGGCCCGGCTGGATCGCGGGTTTTCTCTTGTTCCGCCTCTTCGACATTACCAAACCCGGTCCCATTGGCTGGGCCGACCGGCGTGGAGATCCGATGGGTGTCATGCTGGATGATGTGATCGCTGGCGTCTTTGCGGCCATCGGTGTGGTCGTCCTCGCCGGTATCTCACATGGAGTCATGGGTCAATGATCGTTGTCGACCTGCTGGATCGCGCCAAGGCGCAGGGCATGATGATCGCCACTGCTGAAAGCTGTACCGGTGGTATGGTCGCCGCTGCACTGACTGACATCCCCGGCAGCTCTGCCGTGGTTGAGCGCGGCTTTGTCACCTACACCAACACCGCAAAGCAAGAGATGCTGGGCGTGCGCGCCGATACGCTTGAGACGTATGGCGCAGTTTCAGAAGAAGTCGCCCAAGAAATGGCCAATGGCGCCCTGCTGAATTCGCGGGCGCAGCTGGCGGTCTCGATCACCGGCATCGCGGGCCCCGGCGGGTCCGAACACAAACCCGAAGGCCGCGTTTGCTTTGGCCTCGCTGCACAGGGTCAACCGACCCGAACCGAGACCGTGGAATTCGGAGCCCAGGGACGGGATAACGTACGTCGCGCTGCACGGGACCACGCTTTGACCCTTTTGAGCGACGCTCTTGCTGATCTGGCTCAGACCTAAGAAAACGTGCAACCTACAGCGCATCAATTCGAATACTGGGCGCTGAATACAGTTACTGCGCGGCAGCCTACACATTTGTGACGGCAATGGTGGTTGCGCTTCTTACCTCGCCTCGCATACACGTCGAAACCGAGATTGAAGGCACGGTCTTGCCGATTGCGGAAAGCGAGCCCGAGAAATGAGCAGTCAAGCCCACCTTGGCTGCTCTGCCCGCAAGGGCATCAAGCGGACCTCTTGGGGGTCCGCTTTTCTTTTGGCGTGCCCTCTCGACTCTGGGCCGGGGGTCAGGCTATCAGCCTGCGACACCCTTTCAGCCCAGAGGTTTGCGCCATGATCCCCAGTTCCTTCCCCGACAGCACCGAAATCGCCCGCCTGACCGCGCGGATGCTGCTGGAGATCAAAGCCGTACACTTTAATTCCCGCGAACCTTTCACGCTGGCCAGCGGTCTACCAAGCCCGACCTATATCGATTGCCGCAAGCTGATCTCGTACCCGCGCATCCGCTCAACTCTGATGGACTTCCTGACGGTTACCGTGATGCGCGACGCGGGGTTCGAAGCGTTTGACAATATCGCCGGTGGCGAAACAGCGGGTATTCCCTTCGCTGCAATGGTCGCCGAGCGCATGGCACTGCCAATGACCTATGTGCGGAAGAAACCCAAAGGCTACGGCCGGAACGCCCGCATCGAAGGCGCGATGAGCGAGGGTGAGCGGGTACTGCTGGTTGAAGACCTGACCACCGATGGAGGCTCAAAACTGTCCTTTGTCGACGCGATCCGCGAAACCGGTGCGACCTGTGGGCATACGGCTGTGATCTTCTATTATGGTATTTTCCCCGAAACCGAGAAAACGCTGGGCGATCACGGCGTAAAATTGCACTCGCTTTGTACTTGGTGGGATGTTTTGGCGGAAGCCAAAGCGCAAAAGGCCTTTGACGAAGAGACGCTTGATGGCGTCGAGGCCTTCCTGAACGACCCGCGCGGTTGGCAGGACGCACATAAAAGCTGACGTTGCGCAAACTGTTTTCAGAATGGAAACACTGACCGCTGCGTCGATCGCTTCATCCACAAGATGTTGACGCAACCCTGCCTCATCCTTCAATATGATGGGGCAGAGAGATATGCACAGCATATCCCCAGAAAACATACAATTTGCGCCGACTCACAGGGCCGCGCTATGGCCTCTGTCCAGGGGACAAAGAGAACAGCAATGAACGAGATCAGCAGTATCGAGCAGGCCGCCGCACAGATTCAGAACCCAGAAACAATGCCGCACTCCATCGAGGCCGAGCAGCAGCTTCTGGGTGCTATTCTGACGAATAACGATCTGTATGATCGGGTCGCATCGATTATTGGGGCCGAGCATTTCTATGATCCGGTTCATGCGCGCATCTACGAAGTCGCGTCGACCCGTATCGCTAAAAATGCGCTGGCTTCACCCGTCACGCTGAAGTCTTTCATGGCCGAGGATGAGGGCCTGAAGGAACTGGGTGGTCCGGCCTATCTGGTCAAGCTTGCCGGTGCATCGATCAGTGCCTTTGCGGTGCATGACTACGCCCAAATGATCTATGACCTCGCCATTCGGCGCGAGCTGATCCGGCTGGGCCGGGACATTTCAGACAAGGCTGCGAGGGTCGATGTCAGCAGCGAGCCCAAAGAACAAATCGTCGAGGCCGAGCAACAGCTTTATCAGTTATCCGAGCAGGGCCAGACCGAACAGGGTTTTCAATCCTTCCTCAAGGCGGTCACAGAAGCCGTCAACGTCACCAACGAGGCGTACCAACGCGGTGGCGGCATGGCGGGGATTTCCACCGGTCTGGCCGATCTCGACAAGCAATTGGGTGGCCTGCACCCGTCCGACCTGATCATTTTGGCCGGGCGTCCGTCGATGGGTAAGACATCGCTGGCAACAAACGTCGCATTTAACGTGGCCAAGGCCTACAAGCGCGGCACCAAGCCGGACGGCTCTGAAGGTGCGATCGACGGCGGTGTGGTTGGGTTCTTTTCACTCGAAATGAGCGCCGAACAGCTTGCGGGCCGGGTTCTGGCCGAGGCTTCCGAGATCTCCAGTCACAAAATCCGCCAGGGCGACATGACCGAGTCCGAGTTCCGCCGCTTCGTTGACGCCGCGAAAGAACTGGAAGCCTGCCCGCTATTCATCGATGACACCCCCGCCCTGCCGATCTCGCAACTCGCTGCCCGTGCACGGCGGCTGAAGCGGACGCACGGGCTGGATTTGCTGGTGATCGACTACCTTCAGCTCTGCCGCGGAATGGCCGACAACCGCGTCAACGAAATCGCCGAGATTTCGATGGGCATGAAAGCCATCGCCAAGGAACTCAACATCCCGGTCATCGCACTGTCACAGCTCAGCCGACAGGTAGAAAGCCGTGACGACAAACGCCCGCAGCTGTCTGACCTGCGGGAATCGGGCTCGATCGAACAGGATGCCGACGTTGTGATGTTCGTGTTCCGCGAGGAATACTATAAGGAACGCGAAAAACCCGGCGATCACGAGTTGGAAAAGATGGAAGAGTGGAAACAGGCCATGGAGCGCCTGCATGGCAAGGCCGAGGTCATCGTCGGCAAGCAGCGCCACGGCCCCATCGGCACGGTCGAGCTGTCGTTCGAAGCTCAGTTCACCCGATTTGGCAATCTGGTCAAACCTTGGCAACAGGACAGCCAGATCGAGGGCTATTGATCCCTTGACCAGCCCGGTCCGATGTGTACGGATCGGGCTATGCAAGCTTGTCTCAATCCCCTACCCCGGCGCGTGATTCTGGCGCGTCATTTCGGGCATCGCCGCAAACGCTTTGCGGGATAGACCGGGGGCATTTTTGCCCCTGCAATCTTCCCAATATAAGCGAGAGAGACATGACTGAATTCACAGAGATCCCCGTTATTCGTCTGGGTGCACGCCCTGATGAGGAAATCGCGGCCGAGTTTCGTTCGGCCTACGGCACGACTGGTTTCGGCTATATCGAAGATCACGGAATAGACCCGCAGCTGATGCGCGATGTGTTCGAAGCCTCAAAACAGTTTCACGCGCTGCCGCTGGATCAAAAGCTGGCAATCGCAGTCGACCACACGCATCGCGGATACATCGCCATCAACACATCGACAGATGTGAACTCAACACTGGCCGATGTAAAAAAACCCAACCAATCCGCCAGCTTCATGATGATGCGCGAGGATGCTGGCGTTGATCCCGATATCTACCTCTCGGGTCCAAACCGATGGCCTGATCTACCGGATTTTCGCGACACCCTGGAAACCTACGTTAAGGCTATGTCGGCCCTTGGACGTAGATTGATGCATATCGCTCTGATCGCTTGCGAGGCGCAGGATTTCTCGGTCCTTTCCGCGTTTGACGAGCCTACATTCTGGCTGCGTCTGCTTCACTATCCTCCGCAAGCAAAGACCAGCCCCGATGATCTGTTCGGCTCGGCCCCGCACACTGATTTCGGATGCCTAACGCTGCTTGCTCAAGATCAGGTGGGCGGCTTGCAGGTCAAAACATCGTCAGGGCATTGGGTTGACGTTCCGTCCCGTCCCGACGCCTTTGTCGTCAATGTCGGGGATATGCTGCACCGGATGTCGAACGGCCGCCTGCTTTCGACGCCGCATCGGGTCATCAACCATTCTGGCCGTGAACGATATAGCGTTCCGTTCTTCTTTGATCCTCATGTCAGCACAATCATCGAACCTCTACCCGGGACCGGCCAACCTCAGTTTAGCCCCTTATTATTTGCGGATTTCCTGCGTTCCGAGCTGGAAGCGGCCTATGAGGCGCATAAACCCGCCAAGAATTAAGGTGCTCCCCCTTGACCTGGGCCAATCCTATGTGATGAACGGCGTTTATGAGTACCGCACATCTGACGATAAATCTGCACGCGCTCGCCCAGAACTGGCAGGCGCTTGACGCAAAGACCCAGGTTGAAACCGGCGCAGTGGTCAAAGCTGACGCTTACGGGTTAGGTGCCGGTCCGGTCGCCTCTGCGCTGGCTGAGGAAGGCGTTGCAAAATTCTTCGTCGCCGTTGCCGAGGAAGGCGTGGCCGTGCGTGAGGCTGTGGGCCCCGGCCCGCTGGTTGCGGTGTTTTCCGGACATATGGAGGGCGACACGGATCTGCTGCGCCAGCATGATCTGACGCCGTTGATCAACTCGCCCGAACAATTCAAGCGTCATCGTCAGGCCCTGCCCAATCATGGCTTTGGTATCCAGCTCGACAGCGGTATGAATCGCCTTGGGCTTGAGCCTGCGGACTGGGCCGAACTGCGGCACGAAGCTCTTGCCCTGGACCCGCTGGTCGTGATGTCGCATTTGGCCTGCGGGGATGAGCCTGAACACCCTATGAACCGCCAACAGTTGAACACGTTCAAACAGATGACCGATGGCGTCGACGCGCCGCGCTCGCTTGCGGCGACGGGTGGTACTCTGATGGGGCCGGAATTCCACTTTGACTTTTGCCGCCCAGGGATTGGCCTGTACGGCGGGATGCCCTTTGCCGGGGCCAAGCCGGTCGTCACCGTCGATATGCCGGTGATTCAAGTGCGCGACGTCGCCGTGGGCGAGACCGTCGGCTACGGCAACAGCTGGAGCGCGCGCCGCCCGTCGAAGATTGCGACCGTTGCGGCCGGTTATGCCGATGGGCTGCATCGCGCCATTGGGGGCGGCATCGATACATTCGCTGGTGATCAGCCCTGCCCGGTGGTAGGACGTATCTCGATGGACCTGATCACCGTGGATGTGACTGACTTGCCGTACAAACCTGATCGCCTGCGTATCCTGAACGGGCACCAAACCGTCGATGATCTAGCCGAAGCCGCTGGCACCATCGGCTATGAAATTCTGACCTCGCTCGGCAGTCGCTTTTCGCGGGGCTACGTGGAATGAATCCCGTTTCATTGCTGGGTGAGCTGGGGCGTTCTATCCTGACCATGCTCGCCGCGTTTGGCCGCGTCGCGCTGTTCGCGCTCGACGCGGTTTCGCACATTTTTCGACCACCGTTTTATCCGCGCGAGTTCGGAATCGCCCTGCTGAATATCGGCTGGTTGTCCCTGCCCGTGGTCGGCCTGACCGCCATCTTCACCGGCGGCGCGTTGGCGCTGCAGATCTACGCAGGCGGCGCGCGTTTCAACGCCGAGGCCGTGGTGCCCCAGATCGTCGCCATAGGCATGGTGCGAGAGCTTGGCCCGGTGCTGGTCGGCCTGATGATCGCCGCCCGCGTGACGTCTTCGATCGCCGCCGAGATTGCGACGATGAAAGTGACCGAGCAGATCGACGCTCTGGTCACATTGTCCACCCATCCGATGAAATACCTCACCGCCCCACGCGTGCTGGCCGCCCTGATCACGGTTCCAGCGCTGGTCGGGGTCGGAGATATCATCGGCATCGCAGGCGGTTACACCGTCGCGACGCAAAATCTGGGCTTCAACCCGGCAGCCTATCTGAAAAACACCGTCGATTTCCTTGAAACCCGCGACATCGTCTCGTCACTGGTGAAAGGCGCCGCCTTCGGCGTTATCGCCGCCATCATGGGCTGCTACTACGGCATGTCCTCAGGCCGCGGTGCGCAGGGTGTGGGCCGGGCCACCAAAGGCTCGGTCGAGGCTGCAGCCGTGCTGATCCTCGCCGCCAATTTCGTTCTTACAGGGGTGTTCTTCTCGCTATGATCCGGATGGAGAACGTACATAAGGCCTTTGACGACAACCACGTCCTGCAAGGCATGAACCTTGATATTCCCCAGGGCACCTCGATGGTCATCATCGGCGGTTCTGGCACGGGTAAATCCGTGGCGTTGAAATGCATACTCGGCCTGATCAAGCCTGACAGCGGCATGATCTATGTCGACGGCAAGGACGCCCAGAAAGGTGACCGGGATGCGTTTCTGGCGCGTTTCGGCATGTTGTTTCAGGGCGCCGCGCTGTTTGACTCCCTGCCCGTCTGGCAAAACGTCGCCTTCCGCCTGCTGCGCGGTTCACTGAAGCGCCCGGCGGATGAGGCGCGCGAGATCGCCATCGAGAAACTGCGCCGTGTGGGCCTGAAATCCAACGTCGCCGATAGGTTCCCGGCCGAGCTGTCGGGCGGAATGCAAAAACGCGTCGGCCTCGCCCGCGCCATCGCCGCCGAGCCCGAGATCATCTTTTTCGATGAACCCACCACCGGCCTTGACCCGATCATGTCCGGCGTCATCAACGACCTGATCCGCGAAATCGTGACCGAGATGGGCGCCACCGCGATGACCATCACCCACGACATGAGCTCGGTCCGCGCCATTGCCGACAACGTGGCCATGCTGCACGGAGGCGTGATCCAGTGGACCGGCCCGGTCAGCCAGATGGACGCCTCGGGCGATCCCTATGTGGAGCAGTTCATCAGCGGGAGTGCAGAGGGGCCGATTGAGGCAGTGCGCTAATCTTTCTCACTCACTAGCCAGTTTTTCGCGCTTGCGACAACCTCATCTGGAAGCAATTCGGCTTTTCGAGATTCGAGATTCAACAAGACGCATTTGAACACTGTTGAGAATACAGTTTTTCTGTCAGCAGAGCGCAGCAATCTGTGTCGGAAGGTGACCGACTTCCCGCCTATCTCGAGTACCTCACTCTCCATCTGAATAGCCTCCCCCGCTCGAAGTTCGGCGAGGAAACTACTCTCCGCATGTACCACCGCAAATGATAGCTTCCGTCCCGAACGCATATCGTCTGCGTTCAATCCCATCTCCGATTGGATAGCAAACACCGAATCTGAGCAAGCCGCAAAGTACCGCGAGACATTCATATGCCCCAGAAAATCGCAATCCGAAGGATCAACAATTGACTTGAAAGCCACAAAAGCTGGCATCTGACGTCTCCCAATGACAAAAACGAGTTTGAATTCTTGAATTAAGCTAACACATAACTGAAACGCGTCGCCCGATAGGCGGCGGAACACCTAATAAGTACATATGACCCTCCGCCTCGCCACTCTCTCACTCCTGATCCTCTACCCCATCGCGTGGTTCGCCCCGCTGATGCGCGCAGGGCTCTTGCCGATCTTCGGTCTCAGCGAAATAAGCGTCATCACCGGGCTCCAGTCCTTGTGGAAGTCCGACATCTTCCTCGCGTTGATCGTTACCGTCTTCGCCCTCTTCGCGCCCTACGTCAAAACCATCGGGACCGCGCTGATCCAATGGAACCTGCTGGACCCGCGCGTCCAACCCGCGCTCAACATCCTCGGCAAGTTGGCGATGGCCGATATCTTCCTCATCGCGCTTTACATCACACTGGCCAAAGGCATCTCATACGCAACCATCGAAACCGCATGGGGTCTCTACCTGTTTACCGGCTGCATTCTGGCTTCACTTGCACTGGGCCATATTACAGAGATGACATTTGGATCACGAAAACCTCAGACCTAATTGATTGAAAACAGATTTCTGAGTATCATCTTAATATTTCGAGCAGTAAATTTTGTAGTTTATGGGTCCGTAGCGGATCACTTCGCGTCTGTTTAACCTTCCGCTTCGGCCCGGTTTTTGTACCGGTTGAAGAAGGAGAACGACGATCATGGCCGCCCTCCACACAATAACATTGCAATTTCAGAATACCTTATTAAGGCTCACTTTTTTCCTGATCTGCGCCGCAGCATTGTTCGCGGTGACGACCACCATTTTATCCGCGATTGGCATCCTGCCCTGGCTCTCGTTGCAGGCCGGTCTCAGCAACGGTGCAACGATTGACGCAGGCGTATATGTTCAGGCCGGATTGACCGCCCTGATCCTGATGCTGGTCTTCTATCTGCCATCGAACGCCCGCATGATGGCGCTTGAAAACACCCATCGTAAGTTCACAATGAATATGCAGGACGTGGCCGGGGCCTATCAGGTCGCCCATGCCGCCGACCGCAGCGGAGCCTTTGCGCTGGCCTCCGAATTCGACGCGGTGAAAGAGCGCATGGCCTTCCTGCGCGATCACCCCGATTTGCAGGGGCTCGAACCGCAGGTGCTGGAACTGGCTGCTCAGATGAGCCAGATCAGCCAGGAACTGGCCGAGACCTATGGGGACACAAAGGTCGAACGCGCCCGTGCCTTCCTGCGGCAACGTCAGGAAGAGGTCGAACAATTCCAGCAGCGCATCGAGGAAGCCCAAATCATCCAGCACGAGCTGCGCCAATGGACCCGAGACATCGAGATCGAGGAATCCATCGCCAAATCGCAACTCGCGCGCCTCAGGGATGAGCTGTTCGATCTGCTTCCGGAACTGTCGGCGCAATTGCAATCCCCCACGGACGATCAAACACCGGGCAGCGTGGTCGCGATGACCCCGCCGCGTGCCGCGGAATAGGCGCGTCTAGCGCCCGCAGCGGACGATGGCCCGAAGGGCCTGAGGACGTGGCGCGCCACCGGCGGTGAGGAAAGCCCGCAAGGGCTTGAAGAACCGCCCTTCCTCGGGCACCAAGGGCGACATGGCAAAGACACAATCCTTCACCTGCTCCGCCTGCGGTGCCTCACATACACGATGGTCAGGCCGCTGCGACGGCTGCGGCGAATGGAACACCATCGTTCAGGAAGCCCCGCTCTCGGCAGGACCAGTCAAGAAGTCGCTCGGGGGCAAGCGCGGTCAATCCATCGCACTCACCGACCTCTCGACCGAGGAAACACCCCCGCCCCGCACCCTCTGCGGTGTTGAAGAATTGGACCGTGTCCTCGGCGGCGGCCTTGTCCCTGCATCGGCGCTGCTGGTGGGCGGTGACCCCGGCATCGGCAAATCGACCCTTCTGCTTCAGGCTGCCGCACGTTTCGCGCGCAATGGAATCAAAACCATCTACGTCTCGGGCGAAGAGGCCAGCGCGCAGGTTAGGATGCGCGCGCGCCGCTTAGGTCTAGAAGAATCGCCGGTGCAATTGGCCGCTGAAACCAACCTTCGGGACATCCTCACGACGCTAGAGGCAGAAAAACCCGGCCTCGCCATCATCGACTCGATCCAGACGATGTGGGCCGACAATGTCGACAGCGCGCCGGGCTCGGTGTCGCAGGTGCGCGCCGCAGCGCATGAGCTGACGACATTTGCAAAACGCCACGGCGTATCGATCATCATGGTTGGCCACGTCACCAAAGAAGGCCAGATCGCTGGACCCCGTGTAGTCGAACATATGGTCGACACCGTGCTTTACTTCGAAGGCGAACGCGGGCACCAGTTCCGCATCCTGCGCGCCGTTAAGAACCGCTTTGGCCCAGCGGATGAGATTGGCGTCTTCGAAATGACCGGCAAAGGGCTGGCGCAAGTCACCAACCCCTCGGCCCTGTTCCTATCGGAACGCGGTAAGCCCAGCCCAGGTTCCGCCGTATTCGCAGGTATCGAAGGCACCCGCCCCGTGCTGGTCGAATTGCAAGCACTGGTGGCGCCGTCCCCCCATTCCCAGCCCCGCCGCACGGTTGTCGGATGGGATAGCGGGCGGCTCGCCATGATCCTTGCAGTGCTCGAAGCACGCTGCGGCATCCCCTTTGCCGGGCTCGATGTCTATCTAAACGTCGCCGGAGGGCTGAAAGTCAGCGAACCCGCCGCTGACCTCGCCGTTGCTGCTGCACTGCTTAGCGCTCGTGAAGACACCGCCCTGCCTGCCGATACGGTCGTTTTCGGAGAAATCTCGCTATCCGGGGCACTTAGACCAGCCCCGCAGACCGAAAACAGGTTGAAAGAAGCGCAAAAACTTGGTTTCACAGCGGCAATTGCTCCGGCAGGTGGCAAAACTGGCACTGTGGCAGGTCTGACACTCACCCGACCCTCTGATTTGGTGGGGTTTGTTGGCGAAACCTTCGGAGCAGGGTAAAGTCGCGCCTTGAGGGGCAGAAAACGAACAGGCGAGGGCCATGGAAGGTTTTACAATAATTGACGGGGTTGTGGCCCTGATCATCGTGCTGTCGGGCTTGCTAGCCTATTCGCGCGGTTTCATGCGCGAGGTTTTGGCCATCGCAGGTTGGGTCGCCGCGGCAGTTCTGGCATTCATCTTTGCCCCGCAGGCTGTGCCACTGGTCAAAGAAGTGCCAGTGGTCGGTGAATTCCTGCGCGACAGTTGTGAGCTTTCGGTGATTACCGGCTTTGCCGCCGTCTTCGCCATTGCACTGATCGTGGTCAGCATCTTCACGCCGCTATTCTCTTCACTGGTGCAGCGTTCTGCGCTTGGCGGCCTGGATCAGGCGCTTGGCTTCTTCTTTGGAATCGCACGCGGCATATTGCTGGTTGCGATTGCGTTCTTCGTCTACGACACCGTGATGACCGGTCAATCCTACACGATGGTCGATGAAAGCCGCTCGGCCAAGGTGTTCGAACAGTTCAGCAGCAGGATCGAGGAACAAAACCCCGAGGCGGCGTTGGGTTGGGTTACCGCCCAGTACGAAGAGCTGGTCGCAAGCTGCACCGCCGACAACGCCTCTGAGGGTTAATCAAACCAAATTCCAAAGAAAAGCCCGGTTTCAGCCGGGCTTTTTTGCGTTTGGTTCGGAAAAATCAGATAAACCCTTCGCCACCACAAATATTGCACCGGATGGTCTTCAGGCCAAAGCATCCGTCACATCGGCTTGAGATCGGCTTTCCATACTGGTCTCGGCTCTTGATCACTTCACCGGTTCCCTTGCAGATCTCGCAGGGTGCGCGCCCTGCCCCACGACATCGGTGGCAACGCCGCTTGACAGGTTTGTCCTTCGGTGTGTTTTGCTTGTGTTGCCACATGGCGTCTGCTCCACCAGGTATTGCCGGACTGCATGCAAAAAACCTTCGTAATGATATGACAGCATAGGTCTGTACATTTGTCATCCTAAACCCGCGGCGTGTACAATTCGCACCTGCGTCAAATCGCGAATGTGATCCTTTGATGACACACGCATCGTTTGGCATTATGTGGAGGCCATACCGACATGGAATCGGAGCTGCCGACCTTGCTGTATCTGTTTTCTTATGCGCTAGCCGCTTTCGTGCTTGTGCCTGAGTCCCGTGCAAACGGACCAAAACACACCATTCAGATACCCGTCCGCACCCGATCCGACCTGAACACCATCCTAAGCAAGTCATAGAAATTGGAGCCCGTGTATGTGTGGGATTTTGGGGATCGCAAGCCGGACACATGATGTCTTTGCGGAAATCTATGACGGCTTGCTGATGCTTCAGCACCGAGGTCAGGACGCCTCGGGGATCGTCACCTATAACGGCGAGTTCTTCCGTGAGAAGAAAGCAAATGGTCTCGTCAAAGACGTGTTCAATGCCAGTGACGCCGAAACCCTGTTGGGAAAGGTCGGCATGGGCCATGTCCGTTATCCAACCGCTGGCTCGCTCAGCGCGGCCGAGGCGCAACCATTTTTCGTGAACGCGCCTTATGGCATCTATCTGGTTCACAACGGCAACATCACCAATACCGAAGAACAGCGCGAAAAGGTTACCGCGAAATACAGCCGTCACCTGCGCACCACCTCGGATTCCGAGGTCCTTCTGAACGTACTGGCCGACAAGGTTGCGGATGCGATCAAGGTCAATGGTAATGCTGATCCGATCCGCAACCTGTTTGCCGGTGTCAAAATGACGATGGAGCGGGTTCAGGGGGCGTATTCGGTGATCTGCCTCGTCGCGGGCGTCGGGATGCTGGCCTTCCGCGATCCTTACGGCATCCGACCTTTGTCTGTTGCCAAGCGTGCTGCAACTGGTGACGGCGATGATTATGCCTTTGCTTCCGAAGATGTGGCATTTGGCATCAACGGTTTTGACAAGCTGCGCGACCTAGGTCCCGGCGAGGCGATCCTTATCGACCTCGACGGCAATATGCACGAGTTCCAGGCCGTTGAAGGTAAACTGACACCCTGCATCTTCGAGTATGTCTATCTAGCCCGACCGGATTCGCTGCTGGATGGGGTGTCGGTTTACAAAACCCAGATGCGAATGGGGCAGACGCTGGCCAAACAAATTCAGGACTCGGGACTTGAGATCGACCGGATCATCCCTGTGCCAGATAGCGCCCGCCCTGTCGCGCTTGAGGCCGCAAAGATCACAGGCATTCCCTATCGCGAGGGGCTTGTTAAGAACCGTTATGTTGGCCGCACCTTCATCATGCCAGGCCAGGAAGAACGGCAGAAATCCGTGCGTCGCAAACTGAACGCGGTGCCTTTGGAGTTTGACGGTCATAACGTACTGCTGATCGACGATTCGATCGTGCGCGGCAATACAATCAAAAAGATCGTCCAGATGTGCCGTGAGGCCGGGGCAAAAAAGGTCTATATCGCCAGCGCCTCGCCCCCGGTGAAATACCCCAATGTCTATGGCATCGATATGCCCACCCGACACGAGCTTGTCGCGAATGGCAAAGAGATCGAGGAGATTCGCGAAGAACTGGGTGCGGATGCGCTGTTCTACCAACATCTCGACGATCTGATCTGGGCTGCCAAGGAAGGCAACCCCGAGATCGAAGCTTTTGACTGTTCCTGCTTTGACGGCAACTACGTCACCGGCGTCGACGAGGAATATCTGGGCAGTCTGGAAAACAGCAGTCGGGTCAGCAAGAAGCGTGAAGATATGCAGGTGGTCGGCAGTTCGTGGAACGCGGCGAAACTTGCCTCGGGGTGATCGGGCGAATCGCTTTGTCCTGAGGCGTCGGCCTAGAGACTTGCGCTAGCCGCCATAGGTCAGAATCCGCCGACAACCTATTGCTGAACAGGCTGCATTTGCAAAGGGTTCGGTATGCGGCATACGAACCGCTCCGAACCGAGTGCTGCCGGCCTTTTGGTCCGGCAAATCCCGTGTTACCCGAATGCCGAAAACCACTCACAAAACGGGGTCCGGGCGCGCAGCTCGGCCACAGATCATGGCAAACGCAACGGTGAAAAGCGCCGCCACACAGGCGGGGGCGCTCAAGAAGAACGCGGTCTCGGTATTGGGTATTTTTGGACCCAAGGCGGACCTGCAAGCCCTGGTCCGCATGTCGTCGGGGCGCATTAAGAAAGTGAAACCCGGCAGTCGTGTCGGCCCGGGTAAGGTGGTCGCCATTGATGAAAATGGCGTTGTGCTGCGACAAAGCGGCCAGAACCGCCGGATCGACATTCCGGGCGGTTGATCCTGACTTGACGCTTTGCGCGGACGGGTTCAAACCCCCCTCATGACCGATCAGACCAAAATCGCCCTTATCACCGGGGCTTCTCGCGGGTTGGGCGCGGCGCTGGCTGAAGCGCTGGCCCCCGACTATCACATCGTCGCTGTCGCTCGCACTCAGGGCGGGCTGGAAGAGCTGGATGACCGCATCCAGGCAAAGGGTGGCTCGGCCACTCTGGCCCCCATGGACATCACCGATCCCAATGCGATGGCGACCCTGTGCCGGGGCATTCACGATCGCTGGGGCAAGATCGATTTGTGGTTGCATACCGCAATCCATACCTCAGCCCTGACGCCAGTGCATTTCGTTGATCCGAAGGAATGGAACAAGGCAGTCAGCATCAATGCAAACGCCACCTCGGTTCTGATCCCGTATGTCTCGCCTTTGTTGGGCGAAACTGGCCATGCCGTGTTCTTCGATGACCCGAAGGCAGGCGAGAAGTTCTATGGCATCTACGGCGCCACCAAAGCGGCACAGATGGCGCTGGCTCGCAGTTGGGCGACCGAGACCGCACGGACGGGACCGCGCGTATCGATTGTTGAGCCTGCACCGATGCCGACCGCTGTCCGTGCACGTTTCCATCCCGGTGAGGATCGGGATGTATTAACCAGCACTGCGGATGAGGCGGCGCGGATTATAGCACTGTTGTGAGAATGGCCCTGACGGGCCATGCCTCCGGCGGAGGTATTTCTGGCCAGATGAAGCGGGCGGACTAACCGATATGGACGCCGTTTCGCCCGGCGAGGTCGACGAAGAATTGCCAGGCGACGCGGCCCGAGCGTGCCCCCCGGGTGGCTTGCCACTCGATGGCTTCCGCGCGCAGAGTTTTTGGATCAACCTTGACGCCATGAGCGGCGCAGTAACGATCGATCATCGCTAGGTATTCGTCCTGATCGCAGGGGTGGAACCCCAGCCACAGGCCGAAACGGTCAGAGAGTGAGACCTTCTCCTCGACCGCCTCGGACGGATTAATGGCGCTGGAGCGTTCGTTTTCGATCATGTCGCGCGGCATCAGGTGGCGGCGGTTTGATGTGGCGTAGAACACAACGTTTTCCGGGCGACCTTCGATACCGCCATCCAGCACGGCCTTGAGCGATTTGTAATGCTGGTCATCGTGGCTGAACGACAAATCATCGCAAAACAGGATGAACCTGTGCGGCGCGGCACGCAGGTGGTTCAGCAAACGCGCGACCGAGCCCATATCCTCGCGCTGCAATTCGACCAGTTTCAGGTCAGGATGCTCATCCTGCAACGTACCGTGCACCGCTTTGACGAGGCTGGATTTCCCCATTCCGCGCGCGCCCCACAAGAGCGCGTTATTAGCCTTGTAACCCGCAGCAAAGCGGCGCGTGTTGTCCAGCAACGTATCGCGGGAGCGGTTGATCCCCACCAATAGATCAAGGTCGACCCGACTGACCTCTGTGACGGGTTCCAGCCGGTCAGGCTCGACATGCCAGACGAAAGCCGGGGCCGCATTGAAATCAGGTGTCGCCAGCGGCGCGGGCGCCATGCGTTCCAACGCGTCCGCAATGCGATTCAGGGCTTGGTCGTCCATCGGCTCCTCCGGGATGTTCTGGCGGAGTTCAACCATGTTCCGATCAACACAACAAGAGTAGCAATTGAAAAAGGCCCGCCTACCTTGGGCGCGCCTTTAAAGCTATTGGAACAGGTTACTTGTTCTCTTCGTAATCCTGCATCACGTCTGCGTCGGCTTCGGCCTCTTCATCGTCGTAGTATCCATCGGCGCGCAACTGTTCTTCGCGCTTCTTCTCGACACGGGCGACCAGGAATATTGAAATTTCATAGAGCCCGTAAACTACGACAAAGAGGATGATCTGGGTGATCACGTCCGGCGGTGTGACAATCGCAGCCAACACCAGAATGCCTACCACCGCATATTTACGCACTGCCCCCAGACCTTCGGCACTGACAAGTCCGGCCTTACCCATCAGTGTCAGCAATACGGGCAATTGAAAGCACAGGCCAAAGGCCACGATGAACTTGATGGTCAGGTTGAGATATTCCTGCGCCGAACCCTGAAACACCACGCTCAAAGGTGCGGTTGCGCCTTCTGCTACAGCTTCCCCTTCCGCTCCAAATTGCTGGAAACCGAGGAAGAAGTCATAGGCCAATGGCGTGACCACATAAAAAGCGAAGCTTGCGCCCAGCAGGAACATGAAGGGAGAGGCCAGCATGAACGGCAGAAACGCGTTCTTTTCCGATTTATACAGGCCCGGCGCCACGAACCTCCACATCTGCATCCCGATATAGGGAAAGGCCAGAATGAACCCGCCCAGCAGCGAAACCTTGATGGCGACAAAGAACCCTTCCTGCGGCGAGATGAAGATCAGCCCGCAATCCTGTCCACGCTCGGTCAGCACCTCACATAGCGGTTGCGTGAGGAAGTTGAACAGTGGCGTGGCCACGGTGAAACAGATGATCATACCGATCAGAAACGCCACAACGCAGTGGATCAGCCGCGTACGTAGCTCGGCCAGGTGCTCGATCAGGGGTGCCGAGCTGTCCTCGATCTCGTCGGTCTTGGTCATGTTTTGCTTTCGGTTTTCAGCGCTGCTTCGGCCTCTTCCGCCTTGGCCAGCGCATCTGCGGCTTCCTTGGCCTTGCGTTCAGCGGCAGCGCGGGCCGTTGTGGCTTGGATCTTCTTGGCTTGCTCTGCTCGCTCGGTGGCCAGCTTGCCGGTCTCGCTGTCAGGGTCGAACTTGGTTGGGTCGATAGATTTGGCCACGTCGCGCGCGGCTTCGTTGATCCCGTCCATCGCTGTACTAACCGGGTTGGTCGCCGCGTTCAGGCCCTTCTTGATCTCATTGACGCCTGCTTCGTCCGCAGCCTCGTTCATTGCAGTGCTGAATTCGCGCGCCATGCCGCGCGCCTTGCCGACGAACCGTCCGACATTGCGGAACAGCACAGGCAGGTCCTTTGGCCCCACCACGATCAACGCGACGATGCCGATGACCAGAAGCTCGGTCCAGCCCAGATCAAACATCTAGGCTCAGACCTTGTCTTTGTCAGTCTCAGGCGTGACGTCTTTGGCCAGCTCAGACGCGTCTTGTTCCAGCTCTTCCGAACCTTCCTTGATGCCTTTTTTAAACGAGGTAATGCCTTTACCCACTTCACCCATCAGCGAGCTGATCTTGCCGCGTCCAAACAGGACGAGAACCACAACAGCAATCAGCAGGATACCCGGAAGGCCAATATTGTTGAGCATGACTTGTCTCCTTCTACGTCGGCGCAGCGCGCCGTGAATATGTCTGGCCCCGTGTCTACGCCCGTACGGGCATCAGCAAAAGTGCGACAGATCAAATCCGCGCGCAAAATTGAACGGATCATGCGTTTTTTGCGGACTCGCATTTCTCAACTGACAGGTTTATGTCAGTTGATATCACCTAGAAGGACGATATCGAAACCTGGTCTACGGAGAACCACATGACCCATGTCGCAGAAATCGTCACCTTTACCCTTGCCGACGGCACAAAGCCCGAACAGTTCGTCAGGCTAAGCCAAGCCTCCGAAGCCTTCGTCCGCGCGGCTCCCGGCTTTACCCACCGCCAGCTAAGCCATGGCGAAGATGGCCGCTGGACCGACTATGTCGTCTGGACCGATATGAAATCCGCAAAGGACGCCGCTGCTGCATTCATGCAACAGGATTTTGCACCCGCTCTGATGGCGGCAATCAACCCCGACAGCGCCCAGATGCGTCACGAGACCGTGCTATGGAACATGACCGCCTAAGGGCGGCTCAGACGGCGTGTCATGCGCCGCACTGACCGCCTGTTCGACATCATACAGATCCTGCGCGATGGTAACTTGCACCGCGCGCAGGACATCGCGGACCGACTTGAGGTGTCGGTCCGTACGATCTATCGCGATATGGACACGTTGGTGGCCTCGGGCGTTCCTGTAGAAGGCGAACGCGGCGTAGGTTACATGGTGCGTGAACAGATCACGCTGCCCCCGCTAAACCTGACACCCGCCGAGCTTGAGGCTCTGAACCTCGGCATGGCGATCGTTGCCGAGGCCGCCGATCCCGATCTTAAATCCGCCGCGGAATCTCTGGCCGAGAAAATCGACGCCGTCTTGCCCACGCAGGTCATTGCCGAGGCCGACAGCTGGAAATTCGCGGTCTATCCCTTCGCTGATGTCGTACGCGGAATGGCACATATGGCCCCGATCCGCGCCGCGATCAAATCGCGCCAGAAATTGCAGCTCAGCTACCGTCGCATTGACGGCGCGCTGACCGAACGCACCATCCGACCGCTACATATGGAATACTGGGGCCGTGTCTGGACACTGACCGCCTGGTGCGAACTGCGCGATGACTTCCGGGTCTTCCGCATCGACCTGATAGAAAACGTCACGCCTCTGCCGGAACTCTTTATCGACGAACCAGGTAAACGGCTCAGCGACTACGATCCCAATGCGTGATCCGTCCTTCATCTGGCCCCAAATACCTCCGCCGGAGGCATGGCCCGGAACGGGCCATTTCGGTCACTTCAGGTAAGGCTCGGGATCAACCGACTCGAACCCTTTGCGCACTTCGAAGTGCACATATGCATTGTCGCCCCCGCGAAGCGAGGCGATCTTTTGTCCCCGTCGCACCCGATCACCTTTCTTGATGGTGATATTGTCGACATTGGCATAAACAGTCAGCAAGTCATTGTTGTGTTTCACAACGATGATCGGAACCTGATCCGCATCCGCGGTGATCGCGGCGACCGTGCCTGCCTCGGCCGCACTGACCGACGCGCCTGGCGCTGCGGCGATATCTATCCCCTCATTCTTACCCTTCTTGTAGGTCCGAATGATGGTGCCGCTCACCGGGCTTGCCAGCGCCGAGCTTCCCGAATTGGTCGGGGCCTCGGCTGTGATATCCGGCGCAGGCGTTGCCGCGGCAACTTTCTCATCCGGCAATGGCTGCGTCGCGCTCGGCGGCGTAGGAGTTGGTGAGCCTTCCCCCGGTTGGGTTACCGCAGTTGCCGTGGCGGCCGGCGCTGCTGCCCGAGGTGCCGGTTGATTCTTGACCGGGATCAACAGGTACTGGTCTTCGCGCACCATAAAGTCTGGTCCCAAACCGTTCCATTCTGCCAGAGACTCCACAGGCACCTGATAGAGGCGCGAAATTGTATAGGCTGTCTCACCCCGCTTGACCTTGTGCCGGATCGGCTCAGGCCCCGTAGCAACCGGTGCCGGAGCCGCAGCAGGTTGCGCGGGCTCCAATGTCGATGTCTGTACAGATCCTGTGTCCGGTGCCTCGTCAATCGCGGTTCCGGCAATGGTCGCAATATCAACATTGCTCGTCCCACCGACCGAGCGCGGCAAGGCCAGAACTTCACCGTCACGCAGGCTGTCATTTGGCTGCAATCCGTTAAACCGGGCCAATTCGGCCACCGGCATGCCGATCCGGGTGGCGACATCGCCAACTGTATCCCCACGGCGGGCTACCGCGACCTGATAGTTCGGATAGGTGATCACGCCACGCGCATCCGGCGTCGGGCGGTTGGCGGTCGCTGCAAGGGCGGCATCTGCAGTGGAGAACCCGCCGACATTGCCGCGAAGGTCATAGTCATATGGCCCTTCACACCCGGCCAGAATTGCCAGCGCGGCAACACCTGTCGCATAGCGGCGCATTGCTGATTTGGAAACTGCTCTCATTTTACTGTCCTCAACACCTGCCCCTGTTCTCCGGGGTTCTGGCGCCTCTAATATACCTTTACGCTCCGTCTTTTCCCAGCCCCTCAAGCAAGGGCACAAAACGGACCGGCAACAATTCGTCATAGTCCAGACCGGTTTCAGTGCGCGTGACCCGGATTAGGGTCTGCACCGCGTCCGACTGGCCCACGGGTAACACCATGATACCGCCGATTTTCAACTGCGCCAAGAGCGGCCCCGGAGGATCTTCGGCGGCCGCGGTCACAATGATACGGTCAAACGGGGCCTGTTCGGACAGGCCAAACGATCCATCCGACAGCATCGCGGTCACATTCGTCAGCCCCAGCTCACGGAACAGTTCTCCCGTTTCGCGCACCAGCCTCTTGTGCCGCTCAACCGTGTAGACCCGGCGCGCCAGCTTGGACAGGATCGCCGCCTGATAGCCCGAGCCGGTGCCGACCTCTAGAACCGTATCACGCGGACGCACCTGCAGCGCCTGCGTCATCAGCCCCACAACCGAAGGCTGGCTGATGGTCTGGCCACAGGCAATAGGCAGTGGAGTGTCCTCATAGGCCCGGTCCGCGAACAGGCCTTTGACAAACTGCCCCCGGTCAACCTGTTCCATCGCCGCCAGCACACGTGCATCCGTCACCCCGCGCGAGCGCAAGGCAAACAGGAACTGCATTATGGTTTCTGCGCTTGGTCCAGTCATTCGATGACCTTTAGCGCCTCGAGCGTGTCATATGCTGTCAGATCAGCGCGCATCGGAGTGACCGAGATATATCCTTCCAGATTGACCGCCGCATCCGTGCCCGGAGCAGTCGGGTTATGTTGATACCCGCCCTTAATCCAAAGGAACCGGCGACCCGAGGGCGAGCTGTGCGGCTCGACAGAGAAATGTGTATCGCGTCGGTACCCCTGCGGGGCCACGCGCGTACCCAGCACCTCACCTGCGGGAACCGGAGGGAAATTCACATTATAGAACAGACGATAGTCGCCCTGCTGCTCGGGTGTCGCATCAAGAATGCGGCGCACCAGATCGGCCCCAAATTTGGCAGCCGCCTCAAACGGATCGTCCAGCCCCAGATTGCGCGGCCCGAAATACTGAGACAAGGCAATCGCGGGCACACCCTGCAACGCCGCCTCCATCGCGCCGCCGATAGTACCCGAATACAGCGTGTTCTCAGCCGAATTGTTGCCCCGGTTCACCCCTGACAACACCAGATCGGGCGGCGCGTCCTTCATAACGTCGTGCAAACCGGCCAACACGCAATCCGCCGGAGACCCTTCGGCGGCATAGCGACGCTCGCCCAGTTTGGCGACCATCATCGGGTGGGTATAGCTGATGCAATGGCCCACGCCCGACTGTTCAAATGCAGGCGCGACGACCCAGACCTCGCCATCGGGACCGGCCAGTTCAGCCGCGATCGCTTCAAGTACAATCAGTCCCGGCGCATTGATGCCGTCATCATTGGTCAGAAGAATTCGCATGCCCGGTCCACCCCTCGTTTTGCCCTTGATAGACCCGCCTCAGCGCTGCGACAAGCAATGCACATGCGCAATCTGAGGCTTTCACGCACCACTTGGATGAAAATGCAGGATTTGAGCGTCAGGCCGGGAATACAAAACACCGGTCGCGGCGAATGGTCAGCCACATGACACGGCCCTCTTTGGGCACAAAGACGTTCGGGACCGTCGCCTTCAGGATCGAGCCATCATAGTCCATGCGAAACTCGACAAGGCTTTCATTTCCCAAAAACCGAGCACGCTCAACCACGCCTCGGGCGGCAATGCCGTCTGTCGGCGTCGGCGCAGGCCCTTTGCCATTGCGGTCGAAGTCCAGCTTGACGTGCTGGGGTCGAAACACGATTTCAACATCGGTCGCGTCCGGCACACCGGGCGCAAGAAAACGGCCAAACGGAGTATGCGCCAACGCACCATTAACTTGAGCCTTCAACACATTGATATCACTAAAAAACGAAACTGCTGCCTTGTCTGCAGGCCGGGTATAGACATTGTATGGCGCCCCCTGCTGCACAATCTTGCCGCGCCGCATCAGCGCGATTTCATCAGCCATTCGCATCGCCTCGTCCGGCTCATGCGTGACCAACAGAACAGCAGCGTCCTCTTCTTTGAGGACTGCGAGCGTTTCGTCCCGAATGCCGTCGCGCAGACGGTTATCGAGGCCCGAGAACGGCTCATCCATCAGCATGATCCGCGGACGTGGGGCCAAAGCACGGGCCAGAGCAACCCGCTGCTGCTCACCCCCAGATAACTGATGCGGAAATCCATCGATGAACCGCATCAGATCGACCTTGGTCAGCAGTTCCTCGACCCGCGCGCGTTTCTGCTCTTTGCTGCCTTTCAGGCCGAACGCGACGTTATCCGCTACGCTGAGATGTGGAAACAGCGCAAAATCCTGAAACATCAGCCCAATCTCGCGCCGTTCGGGCGGTACGCGGAATACCGTGTCACAGATCAGCTTGCCATCGACGTAAATCTCGCCCGAGGTCTGCATTTCGACCCCCGCGATCATCCGCAATGTGGTCGACTTTCCGCAGCCCGAAGGCCCCAGCAGGCAAGTCACCTGCCCCGCGTGTACGGTCAACGATACATCATCCACGACCGTCCGCCCGCCAAAGCGCGCAATCAGATTGCGGATTTCCAATCGAGGAGGAGTTGTCGTCACTGTCACCGATGGACCCCATTGCCTTTCCCGATCAAATCCATCGGGCTTAGGCGGGGATAACAACCCCGCCCATCAGGCGCAAGGGATCAGCAGCACCCGGTCGAGGCAGCTTCGCCCTGTACAACAAACGGGCTATCCCCGCCGCAGCCTTCGAAAATCCCGTAATGTGTCGAGAAATCGCCGATAAACTCGAAATGTCGTTCAAAACGGGTGTCTTGCAGCATCATCCACGTGTTGCCACAGACCGGGAATACTTTGCCGGCCTCGATCGTATGGTGGTCATCCAGCACAAATTCATGCGGCGCATGCGGCACTGTGCCCTTGTAGATCACAGCCTGACCGTAATCCTCGCATGCAGGTTCCAACTCCGGCAGCTTGAACAGACGGTAGGTGGCCGAAATAAAGCTCAGCGGTGCGATCCGTTCTTCCAGAATTGGGTTCTCGATGGTCAAAGGCCGATGCGTCACCCGACGGGGATCGCCAAATCCGGCAGCACGCGACATCGACAGAAAATCGTTCCAATAGAGCGCACCCGACAGGCATTCGCCATACAGGATCTCATCCTCGGCCATCGCCTTGGGCACCCGGCGGTCGGCATAGACGTCCGAGAAATACATCTCGCCACCCTCTTTCAGCAGCCGATGCGCACCGCGCAGCACAGCAGCCTTGTCGGTCGCCAGATTGATCACGCAGTTTGAGACGATGATATCGAACGATCCCGGTTCGAGGTCCAGCTCATCCAGCTTTTCGATATAGCCGTGGTGAAACTCGACATTGCTGGCCGAATGTCCGAATGCCATCGCGTGATAGTCCTTATGCGCACGCGCCACGTCGAGCTGCTCAGGCGTCATGTCAACGCCGACGACACGGCCCTTTTCACCGACCATCGCGGATAAAGCATACACATCGCGCCCCGCACCACAGCCCAGATCCAGGATACGCATTCCCTCCAGATCCAACGGAGCAATCAGCCCGCATCCATAGTAACGTGTCAGCACATCATCATGAATTTGCGACAGAATTTTCTTGAAGTGATCCGGCATATCATCCGGAGTACAGCAGGCATTTGTTTGCAAATCCGCGCTGCCTTGCAACACCTCACCATAGTAGTTCTGCACAGCCTCGTGCTTCATCGGGGCAATCCTTTTGTCACTGGTCTTTTGCAGCTAGTGCAGCAATCCACACCACGCAATCCACCAGCGCCCGATCTGACGAAACCGTGACTGGGCTCAGGCGAGCAGGTCGAAATCGACGCCTGCGTGCACGCGGCCGTTCACTTGAATCTCCAACCGATGCGGCCCAGGAACCAACTTGAATGTTGTTGCATTGCCCTTCAGCTTGTGCCGCTTTCTAAGTGTCAACTGACCACCTGTAAGCTCGGCCTGTTTCAACTTGTGAACCTTGGGTGAGATCTTTCCGCCAGGCCGTTGGAAATGAACGATATAGTCGACCAAGACTGGCTGATCTTCTGCGCCGCTTAGGCGGGTTTCAAACTCCAGCGCTTCACCAATCCGGGCCGGACCGTTTACCTGAATCTCAACCGCAATATCTGCATCGGGATCGTATCCAAGCATCTTCATCGCCTTGGGATGCCCAGATTTCACAAGGCCTCGTAATGCATGAGATGTCATCCAGTTCAGTTCGTCCTTGTCCTGCCGCGCTGCCTTGCCCCAATCCCGCAGACGTTCCAGCACCAGATCGGGGTCTTTCTTGGTGATATCATTCAGATGATTGGCGACCGAGCGCGTCACATAGCGCGTCCGATCCCCGTGCAACCGGTCCAATAACGGCAATGGGTCTGACATTGCCAAGCCAACGGCCTGCCCCCACGGTAAACGCGGCCGCGTGCCCTCGCTGACCAGACGACGCACGTGATAGCTGGGATGGGTGCACCAGCCCTGCATCCGCGCCATGACCAGTTCGGAGTGGTGATTAAGGAACGGGCGGATCGCCCATTCCATCGAAAATCTCTGGGTCAGCTCTTCGAATACATCCAGCGCCAAAGCGGGATGATCCAGGCCGATTGCACAAACCCAATCGCCCAAGGGCGCAAAGATAAAGTCTCCGAAGTCATCATCACTTTTGGCGGGGTCCAGCGGAGGCGGCAGCGCCCGCAGAATGATCGGTGCCACTGCCGGCAAATCGCCAGGCACCGATTCTTGCAGACACTCTGCAATCCACGCCATACGCTCTTTCAGTTCAAGCTCGGGCAAACGCGACATCACTTTCGCCGCGAATGCTTCTTCTTTGAAATCGGAAACAGCATTGGCGAACAAGCCCGCAAGAAAGCTCACCTTTTCCGCGTTGAACAACTGATCTTTCAGAGAAAAGTTCTGTGCCATACCTACATCGTCAGATTGGTGCCACCACCGTCCAGCAAAATGTTCTGCCCGACAATGAACCCGGCGTGTTGCGAGCATAGAAACGCGCAGGTCGCCCCAAACTCTTCCCTCGTGCCATAGCGTCTCGCTGGGATGGTTGCAGCGCGTTCAGCCCGTGCCTCGGCCATCGAAATACCTTTCTGCTCTGACACCCCGCCATCCAGCGCGTTCGCGCGGTCGGTGGCGTGGATACCTGGCAGCAGATTATTGATCGTCACGCCATGTGGTGCCACCTGGCGCGATGTGCCCGCAACATAGCCGGTTAATCCAGTTCGCGCCGCATTTGACAGGCCCAGCACCGCAATCGGCGCGCGTACCGACTGCGAGGTGATATTCACCACGCGACCCCAGCCCTTATCCATCATGCCCGGCAGCAGAGCCTTCATGAAAGCTATGGGTGTCAGCATATTGGCATCCAGTGCTTTGATGAAATCATCACGCTCCCAGTCCGACCACATGCCGGGCGGAGGGCCACCCGCGTTTGTGACAAGGATATCAGCACCCTGCGCAGCACTTATCACCTCGGCCTGACCCTCTGGTGTGGTAACATCACAAGCCACTGTCTGCACGGCAACGCCATATGATGATCGCAAACGCGTGGCTTCAGCCTCCAACGTTTCGGCTCCGCGCGCGTTCATCACAAGATCAACGCCGGCTTCGGCCAACGCCTCGGCACAGCCCAATCCCAAGCCTTTGCTGCTGGCACAAACCAGCGCACGTTTTCCGCGAATTCCCAAGTCCATTCTGGCCCTCCCTATCTTCGGCACACATCTAACATCGGCCCGGCAAAGAAGGCCAGAATGGGATCTCGCGGATTAATAAAAGAACTCTTCACGCACGATCTTGCCATCGGCGACGTGATAGACACCGACCTCACGCATATCAAAGCTTTCACCGGTTTCTTTCACCTTGCCCTGCACTTCAAAGATCACGGCAAAGCGGTCGTCACCATGCGGATAAGGACCACTGACCGACGCGCCCGATACTTCATGAGCGCCTTCCCACCATTCGTGCTTGCCACGAATGGCTTCCAATCCGTGTGTCTCGCGCCCCATGCCCGCAAAATCCTGTCCCTCAACAGAAACAGCATCCGAGGCATAAAGCTTCTCGAGGTTCTCCTTGGCCCGGTTCTCGCGGCATCCAGCAACCAGTTCGTCTGCGATTTCTTTCAAATTCATTGGACCACTCCATATTTTGTTCACTATATGTTCTTATTGCCACAGCCACATGATTCGAACCACCCCCTTTGTCTTGCCTCAGTTGGATTCCCCGCCTATACGCGCGCTTATGCTTGATACTTCGAACCAACCCACCCTGCCGCCCGAGATCGCTCGTCGCCGGACATTCGCTATCATCTCGCACCCGGATGCGGGCAAGACGACGCTGACGGAAAAGTTTCTGCTGTACGGCGGCGCGATCCAGATGGCTGGACAGGTACGGGCCAAGGGTGAGGCACGGCGGACGCGGTCGGACTTCATGCAGATGGAGAAAGATCGCGGTATCTCGGTCTCAGCCTCGGCCATGTCATTCGACTACGGGAACTTCCGGTTCAATCTTGTGGACACACCCGGCCACTCGGATTTCTCCGAAGACACCTATCGCACCCTGACAGCCGTAGACGCCGCCGTCATGGTCATTGACGGTGCGAAAGGTGTGGAAAGCCAGACGCAGAAACTGTTCGAGGTCTGCCGCCTGCGCGATCTGCCGATCCTGACCTTCTGTAACAAGATGGACCGCGAAAGCCGGGATACGTTCGAGATCATCGACGAAATTCAGGAAATGCTGGCGATCGACGTCACGCCAGCCGCGTGGCCTATCGGCGTGGGTCGCGATTTCATCGGCTGCTACGATATGCTGCGCGACCGGCTTGAGCTGATGGACCGCGCCGACCGCAACAAGGTGGCCGAAAGCATCCAAATCAATGGTCTGGATGACCCTAAGCTGGCCGAGCATGTGCCCGCTGAATTGCTCGACAAGCTGCTGGAAGAGGTTGAGATGGCGCGCGAATTGCTGCCCAAACTCGACCCTCAGGCGGTGCTTGAGGGGCACATGACGCCGATCTGGTTTGGTTCGGCCATCAACTCGTTTGGCGTCAAGGAACTGATGGAGGGTATCGGCGCCTATGGTCCGCAGCCGCAGGTTCAGTCGGCTGAGCCCCGTCAGATCGCGCCCGATGAAAAGAAGGTCGCCGGTTTCGTGTTCAAGGTGCAGGCCAATATGGACCCCAAACACCGCGACCGGGTGGCCTTTGTCCGCATGGCCTCGGGCCATTTCAAACGTGGCATGAAGCTAACGCATGTGCGATCGAAGAAACCGATGGCAATATCGAACCCCGTGCTGTTCCTCGCCTCTGACCGGGAACTGGCCGAGGAAGCCTGGGCCGGAGACATCATCGGCATTCCCAACCACGGTCAGTTGCGCATCGGCGACACGCTGACCGAAGGTGAGGCGATCCGGGTAACCGGCATCCCCTCCTTCGCACCGGAATTGCTGCAAACGGTGCGCGCGGGTGACCCATTGAAGGCCAAGCATCTGGAAAAGGCCCTGATGCAGTTCGCCGAGGAAGGTGCCGCGAAGGTATTCAAACCTTCGATTGGGTCGGGCTTCATCGTCGGAGTCGTCGGTGCGCTGCAATTCGAGGTGCTCGCCAGCCGGATTGAGATGGAATACGGCCTGCCTGTGCGGTTTGAGGCGTCTCAGTTCACCTCGGCCCGTTGGGTCAGTGGCAACAAGGTTGAGATCGACAAATTCGTCAACGCCAACAAGCAGCATATTGCCCATGATCACGATGGAGATATCGTCTATCTGACGCGGCTGCAGTGGGACATCGACCGGGTCGTCCGCGATTATCCCGAGCTGAGCCTGACCGCGACGAAGGAAATGATGACCTGACGGACTCTCAGCGCAATCCAGAAGTGTCCACATGGGGGATTGTGTCCACGATCCGCGCCCCGCGTGAGGATATTTTGCGCTTTGCCGCCCACCACCTCGATATCGGCGCGGACCGGATTCACATCTTTCTGGACGAGCCGGTCCAGGGGGACATCTCAGCCCTGCGCGACCATCCCCGGATCCGGGTGCGTACCTGCGATGCGGCGTTCTGGAAGCGCCGCAGGCGTGAGAGGCCGGACAAACATCAGGTTCGCCAATCCTCGAATGCGAATTTGATCTACAACAGGACTGATCTGGACTGGGTCGCACATATCGATGTCGATGAGTTTTTGTGGCCAATGTCCCCGATCCCCGACCTGCTGCGCGACATTCCCGATGACATCCCCGCCGTCCGCGTCCGCCCGATTGAGGCGCTGGCGGGTGGCCAGGACCTCTACAAAGCGTTCATTCCCGAAGGTCAGAATCGACAAGCGCTGGTCGAAGCGCTCTATCCCAATTTCGGCACTTACGTTCTGGCTGGTTTCATGAGCCACATTCAGGGCAAACTGTTCGTACGCGGCGGTTTGAAAAAACTGAGCGACCGTATCCACAACCTCTATCAGCACGGTGAGTTTCTGCCAGTCAGAACCGAGCTTCCTCAGATCGATCTGTGTCATCGCCACGCCCCGGATTGGGAGCATTGGCTGGCGCATTATCGTTTCCGCCTCGAACGCGGCTCGTACCAGGCCAGCCCGGATCGCCCGCGAAAGATCGGTGCGCTAGACAGGTACGAATTGATCACCCTTCTGGAAACCGAATACGGGCTCGATGGCCTGCGGGAATTTTACGATGAAATCAGCGCTGCTGACCCGGAAGTGCTGGAACGGCTTGAGGATAACGACATGATCCGTCACCGGCCGCTTGATCTGGACCAAAAAGTCGCGAAACACTTTCCCGGAACCATCTGAATTGTTGCGGAAATCCTTGTTACCAGCAGATTTGCCACGGATTAAACCGACTTCATTTGACCCTGCCCCACGTTTTTGTTATGCCCGCGCCACAGCCGAAACGCGCATGGGGCGCATGGCCATCCGGGCCCGGCATTTTCAGACGCGCGGGCCAGGTCTAGTGTCCGCTTGAACCGGACATACATGACAAAGTTTAACGAACTGAACCTGAACCCGAAGGTCCTCAAAGCAGTTGAGGAAGCCGGATACGAAACTCCGACCCCGATCCAGGAAGGCGCAATTCCAGCCGCGCTGGAAGGGCGCGATGTTCTGGGGATCGCCCAAACCGGCACCGGCAAAACTGCCAGCTTCACCCTGCCGATGATCACATTGCTGGCCCGTGGGCGCGCACGCGCACGCATGCCACGCTCGCTGGTCTTGTGCCCGACGCGGGAACTGGCAGCGCAGGTGGCCGAGAATTTCGACACCTACGCCAAGCACCTCAAGCTGACCAAAGCACTGTTGATCGGCGGCGTTTCCTTCAAGGAACAGGATGCTCTGATTGACCGCGGTGTTGACGTGCTGATTGCCACTCCGGGCCGTCTGCTGGATCATTTCGAACGCGGGAAGCTTCTTCTGACAGGCGTTCAGATCATGGTGGTGGACGAAGCTGACCGGATGCTCGACATGGGCTTCATTCCTGATATCGAGCGCATCTTCTCGCTGACGCCATTCACCCGCCAGACGCTGTTCTTCTCAGCCACCATGGCGCCCGAGATCGAACGGATCACCGATACTTTCCTGTCGGCCCCCACCCGGGTCGAAGTTGCGCGTCAGGCCACCGCTTCGGAAACCATCGAACAAGGCGTAGTGATGTTCAAAGGTGGTCGCCGGGATCGTGAGGCCAGCCAGAAACGCAAGACCCTGCGCGCATTGATCGATGCCGAGGGCGACAAATGCACCAACGCGATCATCTTCTGCAACCGCAAGACCGATGTAGATATCTGCGCCAAGTCGCTGAAGAAATACGGCTATAACGCCGCCGCGATCCATGGCGATCTGGATCAGTCGCAGCGGATGAAAACACTGGACGGATTCCGCGATGGATCACTGCGGCTGCTGGTGGCTTCGGACGTTGCTGCGCGGGGTCTGGATATCCCCTCGGTCAGCCACGTGTTCAACTTCGATGTTCCCGGCCATGCCGAAGATTATGTCCACCGCATCGGCCGCACGGGCCGTGCCGGGCGCGAAGGCAAGGCAATCACGATCTGCTCGGGCCGCGATGAAAAGGCGCTGGCCGCGATCGAGAGCCTGATCCAGAAGGACATTCCGCGCATCGACAATCCGGTCAAGGCCGATGAGCCCAAGCCCGAGGCGCCAAAGCCAGAGAAGAAGGCCAAAGCGTCGGAATACAAAAAGAGCGAGAGCCGCAAAGAGCGAGAGCCCAAAACCCGTGGTCGTGGGCGTCGCGACGATGGCGGGCCAGCAGTTGTAGGCATGGGGGATCACCTCCCCAGCTTTATCGCTCTCAGCTTTGATGAGCGTCGCGCTGGCTAGATTGTCAGCACAAGCGCCAATATCGACAAGCCAAGCAACGTCATCCCGGCGATCTCGCGACGGGTGATGGTTTCACGGAAAAACAGCAGCGATGCGATCAGGCTGAGGATCAGTTCGATCTGACCCAAGGCCTTTACATAGGCTGCGTTCTGCAACGTGAAGGCGAAGAACCAGCAAAACGAACCACAGAGGCTGGTCAGGCCGACAAAAACACCGGTCCGGCGAGTCTCCCACACCGCGCGCAGCTCGGCCCTGTCTCGCCAAAGCAGCCACAGCCACATACTGAGAAATTGGAACGTTACCACGACGGCCAGCGTCACAAGTGCTCGGAACCACGCATCGATGTCGCCCAATTGCAAAGAGGCACCGCGATAGCTGACCGAGGAGAATGCGAATAACACGCCTGACCCCAGTCCAAGACGCGAGGCTTTGTTTGTCAGATGTTGCCACCAAGCGCCGCTGCCTCCGGGCGTTTTTGACAACAACAGGACGGCCAGCAACCCAAGCAGTATTGCCCCCAGCGCCCCGGTAGAGACCTGATCGCCGAGGACAAGGAACCCCACAATAGCGGTTTGAATCACCTCAGTTTTCTTAAACGTAATCCCTACCGCAAAGTTGCGCTGCTTGAACAATGCCACAACGCAGATCGTGGCCAATATCTGTGTGGTCCCGCCGATGACAGCAAATATCCAGAACTTCGCCGTCAGCGCTGGCAGTTCGTACCCCGTCGCGGCCAAAGCAATGAAAAGCCCCAGCAAGGCCAATGGCATGGAATAGGCGAATCGTGCAAATGTCGCCCCGGCTGCCGAAAGCTTCACGCTGCTCAGGGATTTCTGCAGCATGAACCGCACCGTCTGGAACGATGCGGCCGCGATGGTGACGGGAATCCATAAACTCATGGCTTCCCTTCTGTCGTTAAATCAAGGCTTTGGCCAGAGCGGATGCGCCACCGGATCCTTGGCGCGCCAGAAGTACTCTCGGAATATCTGCCCGTACGAACGGTAGACATAAGCCTCGTTACAGGCCAAGTATCTTTCCTTGCCCGTGCGGTAGAGTGCAGGCAATCGGTACCAAGGTGCTGATGGGTTCATATGATGAACGACGTGCAAGTTATTGTTCAAAAACAGAAATGCAAGGATGCCACGGTCTTCTACGATCACTGTGCGCGCGCGCGATTTCTCATGCGCGCGGTGTTCCAGGAATGTGCGGATCTTGACCAGTCCCAGCCCGATATATGCTGAAAGGGCGAAGGCCCAGATCGGCATTTGCGAAAGCGCGACGATCCAAAGAGTCGCGACAACGCCTGGCATATGCAGCGCCCATGCCAACAAAATCGCCCGATCTCCGCGAAGTGCACCACGCAGTTCATCCCGCAAGAACGCAACCTGCCCGATCGCAGGCCCCAGAACCATCCGCCCCAGCAAAGTATTGTTCACTTGATACATCCGTCTTTGCCATCGAGCCAGAGACGCCCAGACCTGCGGGTCGAGATAGTTGGTCTCAGGGTCATCATAGGGATCGGTTAGGTTCGCGTCACAGTGATGCGCCAGATGCAGGTCCCGAAACCGATTGTAAGGAATGAACAAAGTCAGCGGCAGCGCCATCAGTGCCTCATTCAGCCATTTCTGGCGAAAGGGGTGCCCGTGCAGCGCCTCATGCGTCAGCGAGGAATGCAGAGCGGCTACCAGCCCCATGAAGAGGATCGCCAGCCACAATAATATGCCTGCCAGCCAGAAAATCGCAGCAAGCCAAGCGGAATAACACGCGATAATTAGGGCAAATGTCGCCCATTCGGGCGATTTGGGTGTGACCGGCTCAGCCATTGCGGCCCCACGAAATTCCGGCCCAGATACGCTCGTAAATCACATACATGGTCAAACCAATGGCCGTATTGACCAGTGCAACCATCCCTCCAAGTGCTGCTGAACCCGTGGCGATCAAACCAACCAGCGTCATCATCGCCAGCCCCATCGCATTCCACACCAGCGCCTTCACGACCGACCTGCGTCGCGTTTCCATTCCAGACCCCATTCTTATTTTTGTAACACCAGCGTTACAGACAGAGCCAAGGGTCGTGAATTCTGAATATGATTAACAATTCTCACCAAAGGTGATATTAATCATCACATGATTGATAAAATCGACAAACGGGATCGCGCCCTGCATTTTCGCCAGCGCCTGGCCCGAGCGATGCAAGAGCGCAATGTCAGCCAAAGCGCCCTGGCACGCAGCATCGGGGTTGACCGATCTACCGTTTCGCAATTGCTGACCGGGGCGGGGGCACGCCTTCCGAATGCTCATGTCGTCGGCAGCTGCGCCTCGGCGCTTGGGGTTTCCGCCGATTGGCTTCTTGGGCTTTCCAACCGACCCGAAAGCGCGGCAGAACTATTGGCCAGTTCCCTCACCCTAACCGAGGCCGCCCGGGCATTGGTTGATGAGCGCATTTTTGAATGGCATCAAGAGGCCGCCGGCTACAAGATACGCTACGTTCCGGCTACCCTGCCCGACATGCTCAAGACCCGCGCCGTGCTTGAATGGGAATACGCTCCGCATCTCGGCCGTACTGCAGATCAAGCCATTGGCGCCTCGGCAGACCGGCTGGCATGGATGCGCAGCGCCCAGTCCGATTATGAGATTGCCATGCCGTTGTACGAGCTTCACAGCTTTGCCTATGCCACCGGTTACTACGAGGGACTACCGCTTCAGGTCCGATTGGATCAGATCGATCACCTGCTGTCGGTGTGCGAGCAGCTTTATCCACGTCTGCGCATCTATCTATTTGATGCAAAACGTCTTTACTCTGCCCCCGTCACGATATTCGGCCCACTTCTTTGCGTGTTCTATGCCGGAAGCCACTACATGGCTTTCCGAGACCGCGACCGGATTGAGGTCTTTACGCTCCATTTCGACCGGCTGGTTCGAGAGGCGGATATGACCGCGCGTGATTTTCCGGACCATCTGCAGCAATTGCGCTCAGAAATCTCTCAGACATGACCTGGGCTGAAAGCTGTAGTATAGTCACTTGGCGCGAAACTACAGACATTCCGATCTGAGATGGAGGATGACGGGAATGGACGCACTCAAAACCGCTGAATACGCACGTGCCCTTTATACGGCCCATGGCGATCGGGCCGAAGCCGAAGCTGCGCAGAAAATGCGCGAATGTGAAGCCGCCGGAAACCAGCAGGAGGCGCAGGACTGGCAAGCCGTCCGCAGCGCCATCCGCCAGATTCGGGGGCCAAATCAGGGCTGATTCACAGTTTCGGGTCAGGATTGACCGTATGACCATCCACCGCGATTACCTGACCCGACACCAGCCTCGCTGCATCTGAAGCCAGGAATACAGCCATGTTCGCAATGTCCTGCGCCTCTACAAAGCGGCCCATGGACGTGCCCGAGGCATAGCCGTTGTAAACCTGATCCCGAGTCATGCCCTTGGCATCGGCCTCGCGCTGCAACACGCCCTCCATGCGTGGTCCTTCAACCGAACCCGGGCAGATCACATTGCAGCGGATACCGTGCGGCCCAAGCTCCATCGCCAGCGTTTTGCCTAATCCCACCATGCCCCACTTGGCCGCCGCATACGGCGCGCGGTTGGGGTATCCGTACTGGCCTGCAGTCGATGAAGTGATCAAGATCGCGCCGCTGCGTTGCTGTTTCATCAGAGGTGCGGCGTATTTAGAGCACAAAAATGACCCCTCTAGATTGATGGAAAGGCATGACCTCCAATCCGTCAGGGAAACGTCCTCAACCGCTGCGGTGGGACCCGCTATCCCTGCATTCGCACAGAGCACATCAAGCCCGTCCCATTCGGTCTCAAGGTCAGTAAACGCAGCCGCGACAGCATCCTCATCCGACACATCAAGCTGGCTTTGCTTCCAATGCGCCGGGCAATCCGCCAACGCATCCGCATCAACATCCGCAACCCAGACCTGAGCCCCGGCAGCATCAAACGCTTCAGCCATGGCCCTGCCGACGCCAGAGGCGCCTGCGGTAATCAAGACCCGGCTGCTCATGCGGGCTTGCGGATCGCCGCGCCCGCGCCTTCGGGATAAGGCAACCCGGCCTGCGCCTCGGCAACCCGTGCCATCGCGGCCTCGATCTCTGGTGAAGGTGGGCTGGGGCGTCGGGTCTCAAGGCTGACATGCAAAAGAAAGCTTTCGCCTGTGGCCAACAGCGTTTCACCCTCGTACATGCTGTGGAAGACATGCAGCTTCTTGCCCTGCCCTAACAGCATCTGCGTACGGCATTCGATCCGCGACCCCGCATGGGACTCCTGCATGTAACGGATGTGATTTTCGGCAGTGAAATAGCTGCCGCCTGTCGCGATATACTCCATATCGCAGCCAATGATTTCCATGAAACGATCCGTGGCTGCTGCAAAGGCCTCCAGATATTTAGCTTCATTCATGTGGCCATTGTAGTCGGTCCAATCCAGCGGAACGGCGCGCGACAGCGTGAGGATCGGCTGGCTCAGATCCGCCTCGTCCAGCGTCGGCAGCGCTCCTGGCTTCAAGGCCGCATCATGCTGGTTCAATACCGCCCCTGCACCATAGTTCTGGGCCTTCAGCGCCCGCATCATACCAACGAGGTTATTGTCCCGGATACGCTCCAACTCGCGAATCGAGTGCTTGCCAGACTGCGCATCCGACTGATCCGCAATCAAGTCGACCAGTTCGTCGGTGAACTCAGGCACGTCCATGAGCTTGGTCCAGGGCCATTTCAGCGCCGGGCCGAACTGAGCCATGAAATGCCGCATCCCGGCCTCTCCACCGGCCACGCGATAGGTTTCGAACAGTCCCATCTGGGCCCAACGGATACCAAAACCCATGCGGATGGATTCATCGATCTCTTCGGTCGTTGCGATGCCGTCTTTCACCAGCCAAAGCGCCTCGCGCCACACCGCCTCGAGGAACCGGTCAGCAATATGCGCGTCGATTTCCTTCTTGATGTGCAGCGGGAAGAACCCCACCGAAGTCAAAAGATCTTTGGCCCGCGCGATCAAGTCAGGTGAATTCTTGTCGGTCGGAACCAGTTCGATCAGTGGTAGCAGGTAGACCGGGTTGAACGGGTGGGTCACCACGATCTGCTCGGGTCGCAACGCGCCTTCCTGTAACTCCGAGGGCTTGAACCCGCTGGTCGAGGACCCGATGATCGCATCTGGATCACAAGCCCCCTGCAAGCTCTTGTAAACCTTCAGCTTCAGATCGAGCCTTTCCGGTACGCTCTCCTGAATCCAGATCGCACCCTGAACTGCCTCACTGAGATCGTCATGAAAGCTCAGCGTCCCTTCGAGAGGCAGAGGTACATCGCTCAACCCCGGCAAAGAACGACGCGCGTTATCTAACACCTCACCGATCTTCCTCTCGGCTTCAGGGTCGGGATCGTATACCCGAACATCCCATCCGTTCAGCAGGAACCGGGCAGCCCACCCGCCACCGATCACTCCGCCTCCGATGATTGCTGCTGCTTTTGCTTGCTGTTCTTTGCCCACGATCCGCCTCTTCATCTGGCCAAAAATATCTCGGGGGTTTGGGGGCTGGCCCCCAATCCGCGACTACTTCGCAACCGGAGCCCGCTTAGTAAGCCCCAGCTTTTCACGTACTTCCTGCGGCCCGATCACCCGCGCGCCCATGTTTTCGATGATGCTGCCTGCACGCTCGACCAACTGCCAGTTTTCGGCCAGAACACCCTTTTCCAGCCACAGGTTGTCCTCCAGCCCGACGCGCACATTACCGCCCGCCAGAACCGAGGCCGCGACATACGCCATCTCATTGCGCCCCAGCGAAAACGCGCTGAACGTCCAGTCCTCCGGCACATTGTTCACCATCGCCATAAAGGTGTTGAGATCATCCGGAGCCCCCCACGGCACCCCCATACATAGCTGGACCAGAGCGTTCGGTTCCAGAACCCCCTCTTTCACCAGCTGCTTGGCGAACCACAGATGGCCGGTGTCGAAGGCCTCGATCTCGGGCTTCACGCCCAGATCGGTCATCATCTGCCCCATCGCCCGTAAGGCGCCGGGCGTATTGGTCATCACATAATCGGCCTCGGCAAAGTTCATCGTGCCACAATCCAGAGTACAGATTTCAGGCAAGCACTCCGCTACATGTGCAACACGTTCAGTCGCGCCGACCAAATCTGTTCCGGCCTCTGCCAAAGGCAGCGGATTTTCGATCCCGCCGAACACCATGTCTCCGCCCATGCCCGCCGTCAGGTTCAGAACCGCGTCTACTTCGGCGTCGCGAATGCGGTCCGTGACTTCACGGTACAGCGCCAGATCACGTGAAGGCGCACCGCTCTCGGGGTCGCGCACATGGCAGTGCACCACGGCCGCACCGGCTTTCGCTGCAGCAATTGCACTATCGGCAATCTGCTTCGGCGAACGCGGCACATGTGGGCTGCGATCCTGTGTCCCGCCCGAGCCGGTGACGGCACAGGTGATAAAGACTTCGCGGTTCATTTCCAAAGGCATGGCGTTATCCCCAGCTTATACCCGGTTTTACCGTGGGTTTTCCCCAGGCTTCTCCCCGGATTCCGATTTGCGTCAACGCCAACTCTGACGCAGCCTTGAGGGAACCACTTAGCAAAATGCGAATCAGACTTGATGAAATCCGCAAAAAACATACTGCAGCCCGAACATCGCGCCCTGAAAACGGCGGTGCTGGTGCTGGACGAATGCAACACACTCAGCTTCGCGGCCGCCGTCGATCCGATGCGTGCTGCCAACCGACTGGCGGATCGGCCCGCTTTTGATTGGGACTACGTCACGGCAACCGCAGAACCCGCGTTGCTGACCAGCGCTCTGAATGTGCAGGGCATTCCCCTGGCCCGGTTGCAGGGCTGCGATCTCTTGATCGTAGTTGCCGGATTCCAATTGGCCCGTCATGCGACGCCCAGCCTGCTCGCCGGGCTCCGCAGGATCGCGGCCACCGGTGCAACAATCGCCGGGATAGATGGCGGCCCCTGGTTACTGGCTGAGGCTGGATTGCTCGACGGTCACGCGGCGACGACCCATTGGGAGGATTTGGAGAACTTCGCTGCGCGCTTTCCCAATGTCGATGTGCGCCCTGACCGATTTACCGTCTCCGATACACGCCTAACCTCCGGCGGCGCCGTCCCGGCGATCGATATGATGCTCCATATTATTGCTGCACGTCATGGCGCGGGCTTTGCCGCCCGCGTGTCCGGGCTATTCCTCTATGAAGGTACGTCTCAGCCCTCAAAACCACAAAGCCGCACCGGTGCGCCGCACCGTCACACCGCGCTCACTGCCAAAGCCAACTCATTGATGGAATCCTCACTGGACGACCCCCTGTCCCTTGCGCACATCGCCGATAGACTCGGCACTAGTACGCGCACCCTGCAGCAGCAGTTCCGCCTGCGCCTGAATACAACTCCACAGGATCATTACCTGCAACTCAGACTGGCCGAGGCCCGCCGTCTGGTTACCGATACCGACCTGCCGCTGATGGACGTGGCGCTGGCCACCGGCTTCGCCTCGCAATCCAGCTTCGCCCGCGCGTTCCGAACCGCCCACGGCCTCACGGCTCGCGACCTCAGGCAAGACCGTACGCAACCAACCCATCACTGACACGATCCAACTTCATCTGGCATAAAATACCTCGGGGGAGTCGCCAAAGGCGACGGGGGCAGAGCCCCCATCCCTTCAATATGGCATCGGAAACGCCCGATGCGCCGCACTGATCTCGGCCATCACTTCGGACGACAGCTTCAAATCCTTACCCGCCAGAATATGTTCTAGCTGCGCTACATTTGTCGCGCCAAAGATGGTTGAGGCCATGGACGGACGGCTGCAACACCACGCCAGTGACATGTGGATCGGGTCCAGCCCATGCCGCGCGGCGACATCCAGATAAGCCGCCACTGCATCAAAAACGCGATCTGTTTTGCGCCCGCCCATATTCGGCACCAGCGCCATGCGTGATCCTTCTGGAACAGCACCACCTTGATATTTCCCAGTCAGGAAACCTGCCGCCAACGGTGAGAATGATAGTAACCCGACATCTTCCAGAAGACACAATTCAGCCAGGTCGGTATCGAATAACCGGCAGAGCAAAGAATATTCGTTCTGGATCGACGCGACCCGAGGTCCACTAACCTCATCCGATGCCCGCAACCACTGAGCGGTACCCCAAGCGCTTTCATTCGACAGACCAAAGGCGCGGATATTGCCCTTGTCCACCTGCGCCTGCAGAGCGATCAGGCTTTCGCGCATCTCGTCCATAATCTCGTCCCGGTTGTGACCCGAGGGTGCATAGTCCCAGTTCTGTCGGAACATGTAGCTGCCACGATTTGGCCAGTGGAACTGATAGAGATCTATACAGTCAGTCTGTAGACGACGCAGTGAACCCTCTATCGCCTCAGGTATGGTCTCTTTCGAGATTGGGGCGCCATTGCGCGCATGCACGAACCCTTCACCAGAGTGTTTCGTGGCCAGCACATAGTCCCCGCGCCGCGAAGGATTGGCGGCATTCCAATTGCCAAGAATCTCTTCGGTCCGCCCGACCGTCTCTGCCGAGATCGGGTTCACCGGATACATCTCAGCCGCGTCGACAAAGTTGATCCCACCCGCAAGCGCCATGTCCATCTGGCGGTGCGCCTCAGTTTCCGAGGTCTGAGTACCAAAGGTCATTGTCCCAAGACATAAATCCGACACCATGATCCCGGTGCGGCCCAAAGGCTTCATATCCATTTGAAATCTCCTAAAATATATTTGTGGCCGATCAAGCCTCGGCCTTTTTCTCCCATCGTCCGGATTCCTCGGACCAATACTGTGCCGAACACCCCGCCCCGGTCAGAGCCTTCCACTGCCCGCGCGCATGTTGAACCGCCTCCGGATCATTCCCGTCGAACAGAATGCAGACACGCTCCATGGTCGAAACTTCCTCCGCCTCAACCGTTGCCCCATCGACAGCCATTACACAGGTCGCGCCATTTGCTGCCCCTTGGCCGGTCGTCAGCAGAACGGGCTGTGCCGCGTCGTGCGGGCCACCTTCGCGGCCATGCGGCAGGAACCCGTCCTCAGGTCCCAGCCACAACTTCTCATCCAGCCAGTCCATCCGCGCAGGGTCGACACCCCGCACGGCAATCCGCCATCCGGCCTGCCGTGCCTTGTCGAGCAGCACAGGCAATGTGTGCTCCAACGGCTGACGGGTCAGGTGGTAGAAATAGACGGCACCCATGCGCTTACTCGAAATTGTCCTGCACGAACCGGCTTAGCGCGCGGACGCCCCAGCCCGTGGCCCCTTTCGGCGCATAAGAGGTCTCGGAAGAGACAGAGGCCACACCTGCGATATCCAAGTGAATCCACGGCGTCTCTTCCTTGACGAAACGCTGCAGGAACTGCGCTGCGGTGATCGAACCTGCGGGCCGCCCGCCCACGTTCTTCATATCCGCAATGCGCGATTTAAGTTGTTTGTCGTAGCCTTCACCCAAGGGCAGCCGCCATGCGCCCTCGTCCTCGGCCTTGGCCGACTTCAGGAAGGCGTCGCAGAAGGTGTCATTGTTTGAAAACACACCGGCATTCTCATGCCCAAGACCAATGATGACCGCGCCCGTCAGTGTGGCCAGATCGATCATGCCCACCGGCTGGAACCGATCCTGCGCGTACCACATGACGTCACACAGAACCAAACGACCCTCGGCATCGGTGTTGATGATCTCGACAGTGTCGCCTTTCATCGAAGTGACCACATCGCCCGGGCGAGAGGCATTGCCCGAGGGCATGTTTTCGACCAACCCGACCAGCCCCACGACATTGGCTTTGGCGTTGCGCTTGGCCAACGCTCGCATGGTTCCGGCAACAACACCCGCGCCGCCCATGTCCATGGTCATGTCTTCCATGCCTCCGGCCGGCTTAAGCGAGATACCGCCGGTATCGAACACGACGCCCTTACCGACCAAGGCCAGCGGCGCGTCATCCTTGTCGCCGCCGTCCCATTGCATCACCACAACTTTTGAGGGGCTGACCGAGCCCTGCCCGACGCTCAGCAGCGTACACATGCCCAGTTCGGCCAGCTTGTCCTCTTCCAGAACCTCGACCTTCAGGCCCAGCGATTCCATCTCGACCAATCTGTCCGCGAACTCAGTTGTCGTCAGCACATTCGCGGGTTCATTTGTCAGATCTCGTGTCATGCGCACACCGTCTGCGACGGCATAGAGCGGCGCAAAGTCAGCTTCGGTCTCCTCCGGCTTGGAGTGACCGATGGTGATCTCACCCGCCGGGTCTGAGTCCTTGGATTTGTGGACATCGAAATCGTAGGCACGCAGTACCATGCCCAAGGCTACCTCTTCGATACGCGCGTGATTGGCGGCCATGACCAGCACGGGTTTGCCCGCTACAGCTTTCGCCAGATTGGCCCCGGCCTTGCGTGCCTCGTCAGAGTCGGGGCGACGCGGCAACACCAGAATATCCAGCGCCTCGGCCACCATTCCGGCAGGCCAGGCCAGCGAAATAACATTACCCGATTTGACCTTGCTGAACCGCTCGCTTTCGACCAGCCGCGCAACCGCGCCTTTGGTCAGGCGATTGGCTCGACGCGCGGCGGGGCTCATCTTGCCATCGGCGGGAATGAGAATGGCCACGCGCCCTTCGGTTTGCGCTATCGCATCAAGGTCAAAGGGGGTGAATCGGACGGGCACAAGACTGCTCATATCATTCTCCTGAAAAATGCGTTGCCCAAGACCTAGCCCGCGCAGCCACCGTTGACCAGATAGCAGTTTTCCCCGCCGGGCAATTGCATTATGGTCGCGCGAAAATAACGGCAGGCTCGGGGGAGAGAACGTGACACCAATCGGCAGTTACAGGCCGTCGCGCATGATTCCATGCCCGATTGTGATTCTTGGATGCCGGGGTCTGACGGGGATGCCCACGTGATCCTCGACCGCTATTTTGCCCGCCGCTTTATTCAAAGCTTTCTTGTTATCGGCGGTATTTTTCTGACCTTGATGATCCTGATCGATCTGATCGAACAGGTGCGGCGGTTCGATGGTGTTGACCTATCCTTTGGCCAGTTGCTGCAACTGACGTTGCTGAACACACCGGCCGCGATCAGCGAGATGTTACCCCTGCTGATGATCCTGGCCACCATCGCGCTGTTTGTCGGCCTCGCCCGCAGCTCCGAACTGGTGGTGACCCGCGCAATCGGGCGATCCGGTATCCGAGCCCTGCTAGCGCCCGTGTTGCTTGCGCTGACCATCGGCGCACTTGCTGTGACTTTGCTGAATCCCATCGCGGCCGCGACGTCGGAAGAGTTCCAACGTTTGTCCGATGGCTATCGCAACCAGGGTGGTTCAGCCCTGTCCATCAGCCGCGAGGGGTTGTGGTTGCGCCAGAGCTCAGCCAACGGTCAGTCGGTGATTCACGCAACCGGCACTGTCAATGGCGACCGGTTCGCCCTGCGGAACGTGACCATCACAACGTTCTCATCCGACGGCAAGCCGAACCAGCAAATCTCGGCCCAGAAAGCTGATCTGGAGGATGGATTCTGGACCTTGCATCAGGCCAAAATCTGGCCCATTCAGGACGACCTCAATCCCGAAGCAAATGCCACCAGCCATGAGATCCTGAACCTACCCACAACGCTGACCAGAGACCGGATTCTGGACACTCTCGGGCAAAAGGATTCAGTTTCGGTCTATGATCTGCCGCAGTTGATTCGTGATCTGGGCGAGGCGGGATTTTCAACCAAGCAATATGAGGTCTGGCTGCAAGTACAACTTGCGCGACCCCTGTTTCTGGTTTCGATGGTTCTGATCGGGGCCGCCTTCACAATGCGCCATGTCCGGTTCGGCGGCACCGGAGTTGCCGTGCTGACCGCTGTATTGCTGGGGTTCGGTATCTACTTCATCCGGAATTTCGCCCAAATTCTTGGCGAAAACGGGCAATTACCTATTCTGGTCTCGGCCTGGGCCCCACCCTTTGCGGGCATTCTACTGTCTCTGGGCCTGTTGCTCCATGCGGAGGATGGCTGATGCGCTCCGTCCTGTCTTTGTTGCTGTCGAGCGCACTGATCCTCTCGCTGCCAGCAGCAGTTGCCGCACAGTCCGAACCAGAAGGTGCCGCCAGCGAGGCTGACGCGACTGAACAGAATCAACCCGCCCTACTGGTGGCCGATGAGATATTCATTACCCCGGATCGCAAACTGGTCGCAGAGGGGAATGTCGAGGCCTTCCAAGGCGACGTCAAACTGACAGCGCAAAGCGTCACCTATGATCGCGAAACCGGCGAGTTGACCCTGACCGGCCCAATCCGGATCGATCAGGGCGGAAACAGCACATTGCTGGCCGATTCCGCGCAGTTGGACAGCGGGATACAAAATGGCCTTTTGATGGGTGCGCGCATGGTCTTTGACCAGCAAGTGCAGATCGCCTCAGTCCAGGCCACCCGTGCGGCAGGTCGCTACACGCAATTCAGCAAGGTCGCCGCAACCTCATGTCATGTCTGCGCGAATGGCAGACCCCCGATCTGGCAAATTCGCGCCCGTAAAGTGACCCATGACCAGCTTGAACGGCAGCTCTATTTCGAAGGCGCACAGTTCCGAATACTTGATGTCCCGGTCTTCTACTTTCCCACGCTGCGCCTACCCGACCCGACACTTGAGCGGGCGACCGGCTTTCTCGTGCCGTCGATCCGCACCACTTCGCAACTGGGCACTGGCGTTCAGGTGCCGTATTTCTTCAAGATCGGAGATCACAAGGACCTGACTCTGACGCCGTATCTGTCGTCCAAGACCCGCACACTTGGGTTTCGTTACCGACAGGCATTCAAACGCGGGCGCATTCGGCTGCGGGGCTCTTATACACGCGACGACCTGCAGCCCGGTCAGGATCGGGGGTATTTCTTCGCCGATGGCCGGTTCGGTCTTGGAAATGACTACCGGCTGACATTCGACATCAAAACAACTTCGGATGACTCGTATCTGGCAGATTACGGCTTGCCCGATTTTGACCGCCTTCGTAGCGAAATTGCACTTGAGCGGATCAAGCGTGATACGGCGTTCAGAACCAGCTTCATCCACTACAAGTCCCTTCGGGATAGCGAAAATCAGGATGAAATCCCATCGCGTGTCTTCGACATCAACTATCGAAAGCGACTCTTCCCCAGCACCTTAGGAGGTGAAGTTGAACTAAGCCTCGATGGTCACACCCACACGCGAACCAGTGACGAAGATATTATTGGTCGCGACGTCGCCAGGGCAACATTCGATGCGGAATGGCTGCGCAACTGGACCTTTGCGACCGGATTACGTGCAGAAGCATTGGTGGGCGCGTCAGTGGATACGTTCAATATCCGCAATGACAGCGAGTTTCCGAACAATGTAACCCGCTCGACCCCGCGTGCAGCTTTTACCCTGCGCTACCCCATGCTGCGCCGCGAGCAGTCCGGTGCAACACAAATCCTTGAGCCAATCGCGCAAATTGGTTGGACGCATGTTTCGAACAATGACGTTCCCAACGATGAAAGTACCTTTCAGGAACTCGATCAGGGCAATCTTTTGTCCCTTTCGCGCTTTCCGGCCCCCGACCGCCGCGAAGACGGTGCAACAGCCGTTGTGGGCCTGAACTGGTCTCGGTACAACGCTGACGGCTGGCGGGCGCTGGCGACAATCGGACAGGTCTTCCGGTCCGATGCGGATCCGGATTTCACGCTCACATCGGGGCTGCAGGGTACCAAGTCCGACATTCTGCTTGCCGGGCAATTGAATAACGGCAAGGGGCTGACATTGGCCGCGCGTGGGCTTTTAAACAGCGATTTCAGTTTTACCAAAGCTGAAATTCGTGCAGGCTGGTCTAGTGGAGATACGGCAATCTCCGGCGGTTACATCTGGCTCGAACCTGATCCTGCTGAAGCGAATAATGATGAAATCTCGGAATTACGGGTGAGCGGTCGCTACCGCGTAGATCAGAATTGGTTGACCCGAGCCAACGCACGCTATGATTTCAGCGAATCTGAACCACTCCGCCTTGGGTTCGGCGTGACCTACGAAAATGAGTGTGTGCAGGTAAATGTGAACGTCAACAGACGCTTTACCTCCACATCAAGTATTGAGCCTTCGACAGAATTCGGCTTTACCGTTGCCCTGACAGGGTATTCCGTCGAAGGCGATGGACAGAAGTTTAAGAGAAGATGCAGTTGATCTCAGGTTTCACAAAATCTCTCCGCTCTGGCTGCCGTAGATCGGTGCTGCCGGTGCTGGCTGCCGCGCTTGTTGCAATGGCCACACCACAGGTCCAGGCTCAAAGCCTGTTCTCGCCTGCAATCCGGGTCAATCAGGACATTGTCACCTGGTATGAGCTTCAACAACGTCAGCAGTTTCTCGAACTGCTCGGCGTTCCGGGCAGTTCCGAGCGCGAAGTCCGCGAAGCCTTGATCGAGGATCGTTTGCGCAAACAGGCGATGCGCGATGCCGGCATCGAAGCCGCGCCCGAAGATATCCAGACCGGGATTGATGAATTCGCCTCGCGTGGCAACCTCAGCAGCGAAGAGTTTCTGCAACTGCTCAACGATGCGGGCGTATCAAAGGAAACCGTACGGGATTTTGTCGCCGATCAATTGTCCTGGCGCGACTTTGTCAGTACCCGCTTTCTGTCGCAGGCTCGCCCCTCGGAAGATGAGATCAACCGTGCTTTGGGTCAGGGTGGCGGCGGCGGCCTGCAGGTTCTGTTGTCCGAAATTATCATTCCGGTAACACCGCAGACCCTGGCGCAGGCTGAAGCCCTGGCCGATGAAATCTCACAGCTTCCCGATCAAGACAGCTTTTCTTCGGCTGCTACGCAATACTCTGCCGCTGCCACACGCGAGAATGGCGGGCGACTGGATTGGCTGTCGCTCAACAACCTGCCTCCGGCCCTGCAACCCGTCATTCTGGGCTTGAAAAACGGTGAGATCACTGACCCACTTTCGCTCCCGAACGCCGTGGCTCTGTTCCAGATGCGCGGCATCCGCGAAGTTGCCGCAGGTGCCCCAACCTATTCCGAGATCGACTACGCGATCTACTACCTTCCCGGCGGCCGCAGCGCCGAAACGCTTGCAAAAGCCGAAAAGCTCAAGGAAGAGATCGACACCTGCGATGACCTCTACGGCATCGCCAAAGATCAATCGCCCGACGTGCTGGAACGCCTTACCCAAAGCCCCTCGGCGATTCCACGCGACGTAGTGTTTGAGCTGGCCAAGCTTGATCCAAATGAGGCATCGGCCACGCTGACGCGCAACAACGGGCAGACGCTGATGTTCCTGATGCTGTGCAATCGCACCCGCAACCTGGGCGAAGATACCACCCGTGTGGACGTGGCAAACGCACTGACCCAGCAACGGTTACAGGCCCTTGCAAACAGCCTGCTGGAACAGCTGAGGGCCGACGCTGTCATCATCGAACAATGATCGCCCCAATCGCGCTAAGCTGTGGTGAGCCCGCCGGGATCGGACCCGAAATCGCAGCCAAAGCTTGGGCAGCCCTGCGCGATACCTGTCCGTTCTTCTACATCGGCGACGCATCACATTTGCCCGATGGAACACCCATTACCCGGATCGCCGACCCGTCTGAGGCAATATCGGCCAGCGCCTCGGCCCTCCCGGTTCTGCATTTCGACTTCCCCGCCCCGAACACGCCCGGCCACCCTGATCCGGCTAACGCACTTTCGGTCATCGATTCTATTGAAAAGGGTGTTGAGTTGGTGAGTTCCGGTGCAGCTTCTGCACTTTGTACCGCGCCGATCCACAAAAAGGCGCTGATCGACGGTGCGGGCTTTGCCTTCCCTGGCCATACCGAATTTCTTGCGGCGTTGGCAGGCCGGTCGCGCGTGGTAATGATGCTTGCCAGCGAACAGCTCCGCGTGGTTCCGGCCACCATCCACATCCCGCTCTCCCAGGTCCCAAGCGCACTCACCCCAGAAGTGCTGCAAGAAACCATCGAGATCACCGCCCAAGGCCTGCGCACCCAATTCGGCATCCCCCACCCTCGCATCGCCATCGCGGGGCTGAACCCCCATGCTGGCGAAGGCGGGAAAATGGGTACGGAAGAGCTTGACTGGATCGCGCCACTGATCGCAGACCTCAATCCAGTCGATTGCACCGTGACCGGACCCCACCCGGCAGACACTATGTTCCACGCCGCGGCGCGCACGCGATATGATGCCGCGATCGCGATGTATCACGACCAGGCCCTGATCCCGATCAAGACACTGGATTTCGACCGCGGTGTGAACGTAACCTTGGGCCTGCCCTTCGTCCGGACCTCGCCGGATCACGGCACCGCTCTGGACATCGCGGGCCAAAGCCGCGCGACCGCCACCAGCCTGATCGAGGCCCTGAAACTCGCCCAGCGAATGGCGCAGTCCCGCTAATGCTTCATCTGGCCCCAAATACCTCCGCCGGAGGCAAAAAAATCTCTGGCGCTCTCCCCGCAACCCGCGCGACGGTAAAGTCATGAGCGCCATCGACTCCCTTCCCCCGCTGCGCGAGGTTATCGCAACTCACCAGCTTTCGGCCCGCAAGTCGCTGGGCCAAAACTTCCTGCTCGACCTCAACCTGACAGCCAAGATCGCGCGGCAGGCGGGTGACCTGACTCAATGCGATGTCCTTGAAATCGGCCCAGGCCCCGGAGGTCTGACTCGCGGGCTTCTGTCCGAAGGCGCGCGCAAGGTCGTGGCCGTGGAAAAGGACACCCGCTGCATCGCCGCCCTGAACGACATCGCCACCGCCTATCCGGGCCAGCTGGAAGTGATCAACGGCGACGCGCTGGAAATCGACCCGCTGGCCCATCTGACGCCTCCGATCCGGGTGGCCGCCAACCTGCCCTACAATGTCGGGACCGAGCTTCTGGTCCGCTGGCTCACCCCGCCCGAATGGCCGCCCTTCTGGCAGAGCCTGACCCTTATGTTTCAACGTGAAGTGGCCGAGCGGATCGTCGCCCAACCCGGCAGCAAGGCCTATGGCCGCCTCGCCATCCTTGCCCAATGGCGGGCCGAAGCGCGCATTGCAATGTCCCTGCCACCCGGAGCCTTCACTCCACCGCCCAAGGTCTCAAGCGCCGTGGTTCACCTGACTGCCCTGCCCGAACCCCGCTATCCCGCTGACGCCGCAACCCTGTCGCGCGTGGTTGCCACAGCCTTCAATCAGCGCCGCAAAATGCTGCGGGCCTCACTGAAAGGGGCAGCGCCAGATATCGAGGACCGCCTGATCGCAGCCGGTATCAAACCCACCGACCGTGCCGAGCAGATCCCGCTCGAAGCCTTCTGCGCGCTCGCGCGCGAAATTCGCAAACCCTGAACGAAAAAACCCCAGGCCTTTGCCCGGGGTTTTCATTCAATTCATGATCAAAAAGCGCTTATTCAGCTGCCTCGGGTGCGTCGCCCTTGTCAGCGGGTGCATCCTCAGCCGCAGGGGTGGCAGCCTTTGGCTTCCGGGTGCGCGGGCGGCGCGGCTTTTCCTTACGCTCGGTCGCTTCGGGTTGCTCGGCATCCTTGCTTTCCGGCGTCTCGACCAGCCCTGTATCGGGCGCAGCCGCCTCATTCCCGAAATCCACAACGTCCGGCTGCGGAGCCTCGGCCGGATCGGCCTGACGGGCTGCTTCGCGTTCCTGACGCTCGGCGCGTTCACGATCACGCTCAGCCTGTCGTTCGCGGTTCTGGCGCTCTTGTTCTTCGCGGCGCGCTTCGATCTCGCGCTGCGCTTCGCTTAGCATGCGCAGATAGTGCTCGGCGTGTTGCTGAAAGTTCTCAGCCGCCACGCGGTCATTCGACAACTGGGCGTCGCGCGCCAATTGGTTGTATTTGTCAATGATCTGCTGCGGTGTGCCACGCACCTTGCCTTCGGGGCCCGAGCTGTCAAAAACCCGGTTTACGACGTTTCCGCCAGAAGGACGATTGCGGTTGTTCTTGGCCCGCGAGCGGGATTTGGAAGATCTCATCTTACTTTACGTCAGCCTTATCAATTCACTGTCGATCAACCCGTATCTAACGCTGCTCAGTGGCTTGTGCCGTTACGCGCTATCGACTTTTTGGGCTTGGCGTCAGGGGTGCGCTGAAACAGCGTCAACCTCGCCGACTAATCCTGAGTAAACATGTCCTGAGCGTTCAGACAAGGGGATTCTCGAAAATGTCGCAGCTTTTTTACATCAATCGGCATTTTTCGGCCTCAGTTTCGCTTAGAAGGCGGCATTCTGGCCCCCACAACACGATCACGCCCGTCCAGATCTGGGATCACCTTTACGCCGGTCAAACCAGCGGCATCAAAAAGGGCAGAAACATAAGCGCCCTGTGTCGGGCCAATTTCAACCAGGATACGCCCGCCGGGCATCAGATAATCCGGGGCCGACGCCGCAATACGGCGATAGGCATCCAAACCGTCGCCCTCATCCGTCAGCGCCATGCGCGGCTCATGTTCGCGCACTTCAGGGGAAAGCGCATGCATCTCGTCCGCTGAAATATAGGGCGGATTCGAAACAATCAGATCGAACTGACCCTCAATGTTTTCGAACCAGTCAGATTGCCGAATCTCGGCGCGCGCCTGTACCTTATGCTGAACCGCATTGGCGCTGGCCTGCAGACAGGCAGCTTCGCTGAGGTCGGCGCCGACGCCCGAGGCACTCGCCCGCTCGGCCAGCAAGGTGATCAGGATACAGCCCGAGCCCACACCCAAATCGAGTACATGGTCAAACGGCTCACTCAGCGCCGCCTCGATCAAAGCCTCGGTTTCGGGGCGTGGATCAAGCACATCGCGGCTGACCCGGAACCGGCGGCCATAGAATTCCCGCTCGCCCAACAGATGCGACACCGGCACACGGATGGCCCGCAGCGAAATTAGCTGGTCATAGCGTTCCGCAATATCGACAGGCAGTTCTTCGGGCGCGATCAGAGTCACCCGGCTGGCCTCGATCCGCGCCGCATGCGCCAGCAGCACCCGCGCATCCCGCGCTGGATCAGGCACACCGGCTGCGCGCAAACGTGCGGTTGCAGCGACCATGGCCTGCGCGGCTGTCAGCGCCGCAATCATTGCGCCATTTCGGCCAGAAGCCGAGCCTGATCATCTGCGGTCAGCGCGTCGATCACCTCATCAAGATCGCCCTGCATCACCTGATCCAGCTTATAAAGCGTCAGGTTGATGCGGTGATCCGTCATGCGGCCTTGCGGGAAGTTATACGTCCTAATCCGTTCCGACCGGTCACCTGAACCGACCTGACTGGCGCGATCCGCCGAGCGTTCGCTGTCGATCCGCTGCCGTTCAAGATCATAAAGGCGCGTTTTCAGCACCTGCATCGCTATCTCACGGTTTCGGTGCTGGGATTTCTCGGAACTGGTCACCACGATACCGCTGGGCAAGTGGGTAATCCGCACAGCAGAATCCGTCGTGTTCACGTGCTGCCCCCCAGCGCCCGAGCTGCGCATCGTGTCAATACGGATGTCATTGGCATCGATCTGAATGTCCACATCCTCGGCCTCTGGCAAAACCGCCACCGTCGCCGCCGAGGTATGAATGCGCCCACCGCTTTCGGTTTCGGGCACGCGTTGCACGCGATGCACGCCGGATTCGTACTTCATCCGCGCAAAGACATTGTCGCCCTTGATATGTGCCACCACCTCTTTGACCCCACCAAGATCAGACGCTTGTTCCTCGATGATCTCGAACTGCCAGCCCCGCGCTTCGGCATAGCGTTGATACATGCGCAACAGGTCTCCGGCGAACAGCGCGGCCTCATCCCCGCCGGTGCCGGGGCGAATTTCCAGCATTGCCGGGCGCGCATCAGCCGCATCTTTGGGCAACAGCGCCAGCTGCAAGGCATGCTCCGCCTCGGGGATACGCGCCTGCAGTTCTGGAATTTCCTCTTCGGCTAGCTCTTTCATGTCCGGGTCGGACAGCATTGCCTCGGCCTCGGCCAGATCTGAAACCAGCTGACGCCACGCCATGATCTGATCGACCACCGGCTTGAGGTCGGAATATTCCTTTGCCAAAACTGCAATATCCCCGCCCGAGGCACCATCCGCCATGGCCGCTTCGAGGTATTGGAATCGCTGAGTTATCTGTTCAAGGCGTTCTTCGGGGATCATCCGCGCGGTGTCTATCATCCAGAGGCTTTGGTCAAGGCCCTGCCTTGTGCTAGGCTTGGGCCATGAAGCGACTGATCTTAGCCCTGACACTCATTGCGACGCCCGGAATGGCCGATGTTGTTGGCCCCGGAGGCAAGGTGCAAGATTGCTATTGCACCGACAAATCCGGCACCCGCATCGAGTTGGGAGAGATGATATGCCTGCAGGTCGACGGCCGCATGTTCATGGCCCAATGCCAGATGTCGCTGAACGTGCCCATGTGGCGCGAGGTGCAAGAGGGCTGTTTGTCGTCAGGGTTGCAGCAAAGCAAGCCATTGGGTGACCCGGTCCCGATTAACGCCGAAATCTTTCCGGCCAAATCTTAATCTGGCATAGATACGCAGCGTATCACCGTCTTGCTGCACGGTGGTGTAGTCGGGAAACCCGAATACCTTGGTACGGGTGATATAGGTGATCATGCCCTCTTCTAGAGATCCGGCCAGAACACTGGTGCGTGGTGTTGCGCGCGCAATTTTATCGAGACGCGCCAGCCCATCAGGACCGGTTTCGACGACTCGAACGACACCACCCTTCAGGTCTCGTTCCGCGTCTTCAGGGGCCACATGCCAGCGCACAGGATCTGAAGGCGCAAGTCTGATATAGGCACCCATTGCAAGGCCCACCGCAATCAACAGCCACAGCACCATTTTCATCTGCCCATTCATTCCCGCTATGCCCTGCTTACTCGGTCAGAGGATGGCGTCGCACCCCTATCGTGACGTCACTCCGGGCAGAATGCACAGCATCTCGAACAGTAGATTGGCTGCGGTCAGTGCCGTATTGCCCGACGGATCATAGGGTGGAGATACTTCGACCAGATCGCAGCCCACCACGTTCATGCCCGCCAGCGCATGGATCAACTGCAGCGCCTGCGGAGTGGTCAGACCTGCGATCTCGGGCGTGCCTGTTCCGGGTGCATAGGCCGGATCGAGGCTGTCGATATCGTAGGTGATATAGACCGGGTGATCGTCAACAGTTTTACGGATCAAAGAGCCGATTTCGGTCAGGTTCTGTTGCCACAGCTCCCACGCCGGGTACTGACGGAACCCCCAACCCTGTGCCTCGGTAAAGTCGCTGGCGGCGTAACCCGAGCCTCGAATGCCGATCTGAAAGGTCTTGTCAGGGACAATCAGCCCTTCCTCATAGGCGCGCCGGAAGACAGTGCCGTGGGTTTCCATTTCACCGAACATCTCATCATTCACGTCAGCATGAGCGTCCACGTGCACCAGAGCCACAGGCCCGTGCTTGGCTGCCATCGCCCGCAGGATCGGCAAAGTGATCGAGTGATCCCCACCTATCGCCACTGGTACAACACCTTGCGCCAAAATGCCGTCATAGCTTTCCTTGATGATCCTAAGACTATCGGCGAGCGAGAAAGTGTTGATCGCCAGATCGCCGATATCTGCGATCTGCAAATGGTCGAACGGTGCCGCGCCATTGGACATGTTATAGGGCCGGATCATCGCACTTTCACTGCGAATCTGCTTGGGTCCGAACCGTGTGCCCGACCGCCACGAAGTGCCGATATCCATCGGAACCCCGAGGATCGCCACATCCAGCCCGTCCAGCGACGACGCCTGTGGCAACCGCATAAACGTGTTCGGCCCCGAAAACCGTGCCAGATCATTGCCGCCAATCGGTTGGTTGTATTGGGTCATGTGATGTCTCCGATCCGGTGCCTTAACCAAGCAGATACCGGGATTATGCCTAACCAAAGGTTAAGGCTTCACCAGCTTGTTCCACCCCAAAAGGCAAATGATCTGTGTTGCCACATGAGCCCCCGCAATCGCCGTCGCACCAGAGGTATCGTATGGCGGAGATACCTCAACCACATCGCCGCCCTTGATGTTGATCCCGGCAATGTCGCGCAGGATGATTTGCGCCTGGATGGAGCTCAGCCCACCCCAGACCGGCGTACCAGTACCGGGCGCAAAAGCAGGGTCCAGACCGTCGATGTCGAAGCTCAGGTACACGGGGCTGTCGCCCAGAATACCCCTGATCTTCTGCGCCACCGCGGCTGGGCCGGATTCGTAAACCTCGCGCGCGTCGATGATGTTGACGCCCAACGTGTCTTCGTTGGTGGTGCGAATGCCCACCTGAACCGAGCGTTTCGGATCAACCAACCCCGATTTTACCGCCTTGTAGAACATCGTTCCGTGGTCCACGCGGGACATGTCGTCATCTGCCCAGGTGTCGGTATGCGCATCGAATTGCAGCAGTGACATTGGCCCATATTTCTCGGCATAGGCCTTAAGGATCGGGAAGCTGATATAGTGATCCCCTCCCAGCGTGACCGAAGCCACATCCGCCGCCAAAATGGTACGGATATGATCGGTCAGCGTGTCGGGAAAGGCCGGGATATTGGCATAGTCATAGGCCATATCTCCATAATCCACGATCGCCAACTCGCTGAGCGCGTCAAAGGGCCAGCCATAGGGTGCATCCGGGGATTGCAACGCGCTCGCCTCACGGATTGCGCGCGGCCCCAGACGGGTTCCGGGGCGATTTGTCACCGCCTGATCGAAAGGCACGCCGGTTACCGCGATATCCGCACCCGTCAGGTCTTTGGTATAAAGCCGCCGCAGGAATGAAGTCGCGCCGCCAAAGGTGTTTTCATAGGACAGCCCCTTAAGATCGGGGTTGGTGAATGCCTCATCCACCTGGTTCTTTGCATCTTCCAGTGCCATGTCTTTTCCCTGTCAGCCCAACGGCTGTGCCTTTTCGACGATCCGTGCGAAGAAGGACGCTCCGATCGGCGCGACGTCGTCATTGAAGTTGTATTTCGGATGGTGCAGCCCCGCGCCATCTCCTTGCCCCATGAACAAGTAAGCACCAGGTCGGGCCTGCAGCATGTAGGAAAAATCTTCTGCCCCCATCTCACGCCCAGCATCATCTTTCACGCGTTCCGTGCCGGATACATCCCGCGCCACTTCAGCCGCGAATGCCGCCTTGTCGGCGTCATTGATGGTGGCAGGATAACCCTCCTGATAGTCCAGCTTGGCCTCAACACCGTACGAGGCCGCCTGCCCTGCCACGATCTGCGCCATTCTCTCTTTGACCATCCTTTGCACGGCCGGATCAAAGGTGCGAACGGTGCCGTTCAGATAAGCGGTGTCAGGGATCACGTTATTCACTGTTCCGGTGTGTATCTGCGTCACCGACACCACCAGATCGTCCAGCGCATAGTGGTTGCGGCTGACGATGGTTTGGATCGCCTGCGCCATTCCGCAAGCCGCCATCACCGGGTCGCGCGTCTCATGCGGCATGGCCCCGTGGCCGCCCACGCCCTGAATATGGATCTCAAACGTATCTACTGCGGCCATCAGCGGCCCCGGCGTGGTTTCGAACAGCCCCTCGGGCCGACCCGGAGTGTTATGGATGCCGTAAACCTCAGAGATATTGAACCGATCCATGATGCCTTCTTCAACCATCACGCCCGCGCCGCCGCCCTCTTCCTCGGCAGGCTGAAAGATCAGCGCAACGCGGCCCGCGAAATTCCGCGTTTCGGCCAGATAGCGCGCAGCACCCAGCAGCATGGTTGTGTGCCCGTCATGACCGCAGGCATGCATCTTACCGGGGTTCTTCGAGGCGTAATCCACGCCCGTTTCCTCGGTAATCGGCAATGCATCCATGTCAGCGCGCAGACCAATAGTCGGTCCCTCGCCCTGCCCGTTGATGATCGCGACTATGCCGGTTTTGGCGATTCCCTCATGCAGTTCATCCACCCCAAACTCGCGCAGACGCTCGGCCACAAAGGCGGCGGTCTCATAGCATTCGAACTCCAATTCGGGGATGGTGTGAAGGTGCTGGCGCCACTTGGTCATATCAGCGGCGTAATCGGCAATTCGGTTGACGACGGGCATCTGGGGTGGACTCCTGATCCTGACTGCGGGATGGATGCATCTGACACCGGAACGAAAGGGTTCGCAATGGCCGAAAATCCTCTGATCCACAACACGGACGCAGGTATCGAGCGTTTGCTGGAAATCATGCGCCGCCTGCGCGACCCTCAATCCGGTTGCCCGTGGGATATCGAACAGGATTTTTCGACCATCGCGCCCTATACGATCGAAGAAGCCTATGAAGTCGCCGATGCCATCGAACGCGAGGCTTATGACGAATTGAAGGGAGAGCTGGGCGACCTGCTGTTCCAATCCGTCTTCCACGCGCAAATGGCTGAAGAGGCTGGGCATTTTACCTTTCAGGACGTGGTGCGCACCATGTCGGACAAGATGGTTACCCGTCACCCACATGTTTTCGGTGATGAGTCCCGAGACAAGTCGGCGGATCAACAGACAAAGGACTGGGAAACCATCAAAGCCGCCGAACGTGCGGGCAAAGAACAAAAAGGTGCACTAGACGGTGTCGCCGCGAACCTGCCCGCCCTGCTACGCGCACATAAGCTGCAGAAACGTGCCGCGCGCGTAGGGTTCGACTGGCCCGACGCCAGCCATGTGCTGGCCAAAATCACCGAGGAAGCCGCTGAGCTGGAAGAGGCGCGCGACAGCATGGATGCCGACGCGCTCGAGGATGAATTCGGCGATCTGCTGTTCGTGATTGTCAACCTCGGCCGCCACTTAGGCATCGAACCCGAGGCCGCCTTGCGCCGCACAAACGCCAAGTTTACTCGCCGTTTTGAGAAGGTCGAAGCCCGGCTGGCCGAACGCGGAAAAACGCCCACCCAAAGTGATCTGGCCGAAATGGACGCGCTGTGGGACGAGGTGAAAATCGAGGAACACCGCGCCAACGGCAAACTCCCGCCGGTGGATGCCGCACGCGAGGCCTGAAACCGCTGGACAAGCCCCGCGACACTTGCGAGTGTCCGCCCTTCACGGCCCCGGAGACCACAATGCCCCGCAAGATCATAATCGACACCGATCCCGGACAGGACGACGCCGTTGCTATCCTGCTGGCGCTTGCCAGCCCCGAAGAGATCGAGGTTCTGGGTATCACAGCCGTCGCTGGAAACGTGCCTTTGGAGCTGACCGCCAAAAACGCCCGCATCGTGTGCGAGTTGGCAGGTCACACCGATATCCCCGTCCACGCCGGATGCGATCGCCCCCTGAAACGCCCGCTCGTCACCGCCGAGCATGTGCATGGCAAAACAGGGCTCGACGGCCCTGTTTTGCCAGATCCTGAAATGCCTCTGGCCGAAGGTCACGCGGTCGATTTTATCATCGATACCCTACGCGCGCATGAGCCCGGCACAGTGACGCTCTGCCCTCTGGGGCCGCTGACGAACATCGCCACAGCGTTCCAGAAAGCGCCCGACATCATCAACCGGGTGCAGGAAATCGTGCTGATGGGTGGTGCGTATTTTGAGGTTGGAAACATCACACCAGCAGCTGAATTCAACATTTATGTCGACCCGGAAGCCGCTGATATTGTGTTTAAATCCGGCATTCATATCGTCGTAATGCCATTGGATGTCACCCACGACGCGCTGGTCACGCCCCATCGCAACGATGCATTCCGGGCATTGGACAGCAAGGTTGGTCATGCGGTCGCAGAAATGACCGATTTCTTCGAACGTTTCGACAAGGAAAAATACGGATCGGAGGGCGCACCGCTGCACGACCCCTGCGTCACCGCCTATCTGATCCGACCCGAGTTGTTCTCGGGCCGCCACATCAATGTTGAGATCGAAACCCAATCAGAATTGACGTTGGGCATGACAGTGGCCGACTGGTGGCGGGTCACTGATCGCGCACCAAACGCCATGTTCATGGGTGACGTGGATGCCCAAGGTTTCTTCGACCTGCTCACAGAAAGACTTGCCCGCCTATGACCGCCGCACTCCGCCTTGCCCGCCCCGACGATCTGGACCGACTGATGGCGCTGGTCGCAGCGTTTCACTCGGAATCCGGCATCGCGCAGGATGACGAGAAACGTCGCAACGCGCTGGCCCCTCTGCTGGATGGAATACCCCATGGGTGCATATATCTGATCGGTCCGGGCCGCGCGCCGCTGGGCTATGTCATCCTCACCTTCGGCTGGTCGGTCGAGTTTGGTGGCATGGATGCCTTTGTAGATGAGATTTACATCCGCCCCGCCGTCCGCGGACGCGGTATCGCCACCGAAGTGCTGCATGATCTCCCCAAGGCGCTGGCCGAGGCCGGTCTGACCGCCCTGCATCTTGAGGTCGACCGGACCAACGAAACCGCGCAGAAACTATATCTGCGGTCAGGTTTTAAACCGCGCGATCGCTACATGCTGATGAGCAAATCGCTTTAGCGCGATTCCCCCCGGAAGATTACCGCCGGATTTGCCATTTCCTGCACCGGATCATCCTGCGAAACCTGCATCCCTGTGATCGGATAGGTCCCAGGCTCTGAACATGCGGCCAGCATCCCCGCGCAAAGCATTGAAATTACGAGAAAGACCTTTGAAGCAGACATATCGTCCCCCTTTCTGCAATGCTTGCAGACTATCGGGAGTCACAGCGCCGCAATAGGAACAAGTTCACACATAACGACATTTATGTTTGTTTAGCTTAACGATCAGCGGCAGTTCTTATTGAACGTCTGCTCCATGGTCTTGAACTGCCGGGGCACGCGTTTGGGTTTGGGCAGCGCATTCAACTGTTCAGTTATGTTCTCACCTGTGTACCAGGACTCGAACAATAATTCTTTGATGTCATCGTCCAAAACCGTGTTGGCGACGTTATAGGTGCACAGGCATTCCTCCATCGTGACCTGCCCGCTGGGATCGCCTTCCACCATTTTCTGGCACACTGCCTGAGGCGGACGATCAGCCCCTGCAAGCTGAGGCAGGATCAATAGCGCCCCAGCGCCAACGATGCGTTTGAATGTTGTCATAAATCGCCCTCTCCCATGTTGGCCTTCGATGCCCAGCTTAGACGGATCGGTAATGACTCAAAGAAAAAAATGGCCCCGGCGTTCTACCGGGGCCTGATCTGGTTTTACCAAGTACGCCAAACTCAGCGCTTCAGGATCGACGCGCCGGCGTATTCTGCGACCTCACCCAGCGATTCCTCGATGCGGATCAGCTGGTTGTATTTGGCCAACCGGTCCGACCGCGCCAACGAGCCGGTTTTGATCTGCCCGCAGTTGGTCGCCACAGCCAAATCGGCAATGGTGGCATCTTCGGTCTCGCCCGAGCGATGCGACATCACGTTGGTATACCGTGCACGGTGGGCCATATCGACGGCGCGCAGGGTTTCAGTCAGTGATCCAATCTGGTTCACCTTAACCAGCATCGAGTTGGCACAGCCACGATCGATTCCCTCGGCCAGACGCTCTGGGTTGGTTACGAACAGGTCGTCGCCGACCAGTTGTACTTCGTTGCCGATGGCATCAGTCAGCGCTTTCCAGCCATCCCAATCGTCCTCGGACATACCGTCTTCGATCGAGATAATTGGGTAATCTTTGACCAAGGTCGCCAGATACTCAGCGTTTTCCTCTGAGGTCAGCGAGATGTTTTCACCCGACAGAACATATTTTCCGTCGCGGTAGTATTCCGTGGCGGCGCAGTCCAGCGCCAGATGGATCTCCTCGCCGGGTTTGTAGCCCGCTTTTTCCACCGCCTGCAGGATGAAATCCAGTGCCTCACGGGTCGAAGCGATGTTAGGTGCAAAACCACCTTCGTCCCCCACTCCGGTGGCCAGTCCGGCAGCCGACAGTTCGCGCTTGAGCGTATGGAACACCTCCGACCCCATGCGCACGGCTTCGCGGATATTCGCGGCCGAGGTCGGCATGATCATGAATTCCTGAATGTCGATCGGATTATCGGCGTGCTCACCCCCGTTGATGATGTTCATCATCGGAACCGGAAGAACGCGCGCCGAAGTACCGCCAACATAGCGATACAGAGGCTGCGTGGTGAAATCCGCCGCCGCCTTGGCCGTCGCCAGCGAGACACCCAGGATAGCGTTCGCGCCCAGACGGCCCTTGTTCTCGGTCCCGTCGAGTTCGATCATCGCCTGATCGATGGCCACCTGCTCGGTCGCGTCAAAGCCCACCAGTTCTTCGGCGATCTCACCGTTAACGGCAGCAACCGCTTCCAGCACGCCCTTGCCCATGTAACGAGATTTGTCACCATCGCGCTTTTCCACCGCCTCGTAGGCGCCGGTCGACGCCCCTGAAGGCACAGCGGCGCGGCCCATGGTGCCGTCTTCCAGAATCACGTCTACTTCGACCGTCGGGTTGCCCCGGCTGTCCAGTATTTCGCGTGCGTGGATGTCGATGATCGTGCTCATGATACGGGTCCCAATGATGCCAACGGTTGCATGCCTCATACCAGCACGCGGCGAAAAGTAAACCGTTTCCGTTATCGCTAACACTTATATTTTTCGGCCTTTAGGGCTAACAGTTTGCTGTTTGCGCCAACAGGCCGCGGGCGCTTAGGCCACTGCCAATGCCCGCGCCAGCTGGCGTTCTCGAATGAAAGTATACAGACCTGATCCGATAATCAGACCGGCACCGGCCAACGTCATGCTGTCGGGGCGTTCGCCAAACATCAGCATCCCGGCCGTGATCGAGAACACCAACCGAGTATACCGAAATGGCGTCAGCGCTGAAGCTTCGCCAATCCGCATAGCGGTTACGATACCGTAATAGCCCAATACGCCGAACCCAATGGCACCCAGATAAGGCCCGATCTGCGCAGCTTGCAGCGGCACAACGGGCTGTGCTGTGAACACCATAAGGGCCGCGCCAGCCAGCGCCACTCCGATATAGGCCTGCAATGCGACGACCGACGAGGCCACACGAACATCCAACCTGCGTGTGATCAGATCACGTGCCGCGATCGCAACGACCGATACCAAAACAAACAATGATTCCGGCTGGAATCCCTCGAACCCGGGGCGGATGATCATCAAGACGCCGACAAAGCCGATCCCGATGGCGCTCCAACGGCGCCAACCGACCTGCTCACCCAGAAACAGTGCTGCCCCCATCGTGACGAATAGTGGCATCGCCTGAAAAACCGCCGCCACAGTCGACAGATCAACAAGTGACAGCGCGGTCACGAAGCTGAGTGCACCAAAGGCTTCGGTCCCGGCACGGATCAGCGGCAAAGGTTGCCACGCGACCGGGTCGAAGATGCGTTTGCGTGTTGCCATAGACATAAGCGTGAACACAGCCCCGCAGATCAGACCCAATGCGATCATGATCTGCCCGGTCGACACACTGACCGAGAGATGCTTGATGAACATGTCCTCAAGCGCGAAGGCCGCCATCGAGCCGATGATCAGCAAAATGCCGTTTACGTTGTTCATGCGCGTTTCCATTGGAACAGGCCGCTGACAGGCGGACCTTCCCGGCAGCAAAACCGCAACCTTTGCGACGTCGCAAGCAGTATTACGACATGTTCGATGAAATCGCGTTCACCGACCGATCGATTTTCGTGATGTGTCAGTCTTTTTCTAACGGTACGCCGTACAATTCAAGGCGATGGCCTTTCAGCCTGTAGCCAAGCTTGGCCGCAATCTTTTCTTGCAGCGCTTCTATCTCAGGGTCGACAAACTCGATCACCTCGCCTGACTGCATGTCGATCAGGTGGTCGTGGTGATCACGCTCTGCATCTTCGTATCGCGCGCGCCCGTCGCCGAACTCCAGCCGCTCAAGTATCCCGGCCTCTTCGAACAACTTCACGGTACGATAGACTGTCGCGATCGAAATTCCCGCATCTTCGGCTGAAGCACGGGCATAAAGCTCTTCTACATCCGGGTGATCTTCGCTTTGCTGCAAGACCTGTGCAATGGTCCGCCGCTGGCCGGTCATGCGCAGGCCCTTGGCTTCGCAACGGGCGATAATCGTGTCGGACATGGTGACCCCCGGGACTGTTCGGTGTTCTGTCTTAATATGTCTACGCGCCCTGCGCCACAGACGATTTTGCGGTCAGGCGATGCGCCGCAGATCGGCCCAGACCGGCAAATGATCCGAGGCGATATGCGCGGGCCGCGCATCATGCACCCCGTGCAGTGCAGCCTCAAGCCCCTGACCCACCGCGATTCTGTCCAGCGCCCCCAATGGCTGCGCGGCCGGGAAGCTTGGAACCGGAGGAAGAAACCGCATGTCCGGGGCCAAATGATCAAGAACCGGCTGGCGTGACCATTCGTTGAAATCCCCGGCCCAGACGGTGGGCATGTATTCCAGATCAGAATCACATCGACGGATATGACTGATCTGTTGGCGTCGCGACGCCGGCAAAAGCCCAAGATGCATCCCCATCACCCGCAAAGGCCCGATCTGCGTATCAAACTCGACCCGCACGGCGCCGCGGGGCTCCAGACCCGGCAAATCATGATGACCTGCCTGACGCACCTGAATGGCGTCCCCACGCCAGATCACCGCGTTGCCATGCCAACCAAGACTACCGGCACCGCCCAGGTCCACGATCTGCCACCCGGCCTCATCCAACATGAAATGTGGCAAAGCGGCAGGACGGGGCGGCAATCGTTTGTCCGCCTCCTGCAGAACAACGATATCGGCCTGCATGCTTTCGATGACCTGCAATATCCGCTGCGGCTGCCGCCGGAAATCGAGTCCCACGCATTTCTGAATGTTGTAACTGGCAAGGCGCAAGGTCGAGCGGTAGGTCATCGGCACACTTAAACTGATTTAACCCAAGATCGCCAACTGGTCGGACAAGTGCAAGCCGAACCCAGCGCTGAATGGCAACGCGCCGCTTGCTCCGCTAACATTTGTGCAAAACGGCCTTGAGCCCGCGCAGCCCCTCGGCCACCTTCACGATCATGTTCATAAGGTTTGTCCATCCGATCAAGATAGAAGATATGGACGCGCGTCAGGGGTTCTTCTGCGCGGCCTACCACCTGCGCGACACTGCCGCGCTGGATAAATACACATTCGATCGAATTGAGGCGCTACTGGCTTGGTTCCGGGAAAACCTTGAAATCCCCTATCGTTTCAACAGGACAAAATCTAAAGGCGCCTTTCAGCGCAATACCAAAGGCCTCAGCTGGTTCAAACCCGAAGCCAATGAGGTTTTGGGCAAGTCGTATGAGATGGTCGCACTGCTCAAAGAAAACGGATACCAGATCGATACTCTGCGATCAGATCGGATCGGCTACATTGTCTATGAAGATGCGTGTCAGGTGATCGCCGAGCCCTTTGCAGACACGCCCCGATAGCCTCGAAACCTGAAACTTCAAAAGTTTCAGGCTCAGTTTCTTCATAAGAAACCATCTCTTTGTTACGTACCGCAGAATGTCGCGTGTACGACCTCGTTCTTCGCCGGAGGGCGCATCAGGTCAGCTGATTCTGGTTGATCCTCATACGGCCGTGACAGCACTTCATTCAGTCGATTGAACGGTGCGTAATCGCCCTGCACCGCAGCCTGAATCATCTGCTCCACCCGATGATTGCGTGGAATGAAGGCCGGATTGGCCGCAGCCATCACGTCCGAAGGCGCATCCTCACGCGCCAAGCGTTCCTGCCACCCCTTTGCCCATTCGTCAAAAGCCGCCGGGTCGGCAAACTGGTCTCGCGCGCGGTCGCTGCCCAGCGCGCGGAACGTGTTTGTGAAATCCGCCTGATTCTGCGCCATCCGCGTCAACAGGTCCGAGATCATTTCAAGATCCCTCTCCTCTGCCCGAACCAATCCGATCTTGGCCCTGAAACGTTCCAGCCAATGTGCCTGCATCAACGCAGGCATGGCATGGACAATTTCGGTGGCCTCTTCGACAGCTGCGTCCTTGTCCTCAAACTGCTGAATTAGGGCCGTTGCCAGCTGCGCCAGATTCCAAACCGCAATCTCAGGCTGGTTCGAGTAGGCATACCGCCCCATCCGGTCGATCGAGCTATAGACTGTATTCGGGTGATAGCTGTCCATGAACGCACATGGGCCATAGTCGATCGTCTCACCGGCGATCGAGCTGTTGTCAGTATTCATGACCCCGTGAATGAAACCCACGCTCATCCATCGGGCGATCAACCCGGCCTGCGCATCCCGAACCGCGCGCAACAAACCCATAGCCCCGTCCGCCTCAGGATAGTGGCGCTGAATGGCATATTCAGTCAGCCGTTGCAGGCTTTCTATCTGCCCTCGCGCTGCAAACACCTGAAACGTACCCACCCGCAAATGGCTTTGCGCCACACGTGTCAATACCGCCCCGGGCATCGGACCCTCGCGCAGCACGATCTCTCCGGTTTCAACCGCTGCCAAGGCGCGCGTGGTGGGAACGCCCAGCGCATGCATCGCCTCGGAAACCACATATTCGCGCAAAACCGGCCCCAGCCAGGCACGTCCATCTCCCTGGCGCGAGAAAGGTGTCTGCCCTGAGCCCTTCAATTGAATATCCCGCCGAATCCCGTCGACTCCGACCGTCTCACCTAACAAAACCGCGCGCCCATCTCCTAGCTGAGGGTTATAGGTGCCAAACTGATGCCCGGAATATAACTGCGCCAGCGGCTCGGCCCCCTCGGGCACAGTATTGCCCGCAAAAGCCTGCGCCATCTCTTCAACGTCGCCCGGCGCAATCCGCAACAGTCGCGCCAGATCACTGTTGAAGGCAACAAGCTTTGGTGCACGCACAGGCACGGGCCCCTGCCGCGCAAAGAAGGTGTCCGGCAGGCGAACATAGCTGTTGTCAAACGGGATCATCAAAGTCATGCGGCAAACATATGCTCTGCATACACAATTGCCATAGCAGATCGTGCGCGTGCGTGCATAATCCCACAAACAGACCCGAGGCTCCCATGACCGCGCAAGACATCATCCAACACCTGAACCTGCAGCAGCACCCCGAAGGCGGCTGGTTCAAAGAGACCTGGCGCGCCGACAATCCCGGCCGTGCCACCGGCACTTGCATCTACTTCCTACTGGCAGAGGGTGAGCGCAGCCACTGGCACAAGGTAGATGCGACCGAGATCTGGCTCTACCATTCCGGCGCTCCGCTGATCCTCTCGCTCAGCGCCTCCGATACAGGCCCTGCCAAAGACCACATCCTGACACCTGATCTGACCCAAGGCGCACCGCAGCTTATTGTACCCAAGGGCCATTGGCAGGCGGCGCGCAGCAGTGGAGACTACACGCTGGTCAGTTGCACTGTTTCACCGGGATTTGAATTTGACGGGTTTGAACTCGCGCCACCCGGCTTTGATATTCCAAGAGTGTAATTCCATGGACCACCGCGCCCTGATCGCCGCGATCCCGCCCGACACCAAGGACAGGCTGCAACAGCGGTCAGACATGGCAGGTCTCAGACATCTAGCGATCTATTTCGGCGCTTTGACAGCAACCAGCACCGGTATCATCCTACAGGTTCCCCTCTGGCCACTATTGCTCCTGCCGCAAGGCCTATTGCTGGTTTTCCTCTTTACGCTCAGCCACGAATGCACCCACAAGACGCCGTTCAAAACCCCTTGGATCAACGAAGCGGTTGGGCACCTTGTCTCAATTCCCATCTGCCTGCCGTTCACATGGTTTCGCTACTTTCACCTTGCCCATCACAAATGGACAAACCACCCGACCAAAGACCCGGAACTTGGCGGCAAACCCCGCCCCGAAAACTGGCGCAGCCTTGCGATCTATCTCAGCGGCCGGCCATATTGGACGGGTATGGCCCGTGTGTTGACCGACAACGCGCGCGGCAGGATTGACGCCGCTTACCTGCCAACCCGCCAGCACCGCGCCATACGAACCGAAGCCCGAATATTATCTACACTATATGCCCTGGCCGCACTCAGCCTGTTCTTCAGCCCCTTGTTGTTCTGGCTCTGGCTTCTGCCCGCCCTTATCGGCCAGCCTTTCCTGCGCCTATACCTGCTGGCTGAACACGGCCTCTGCCCGCCGGTGGCAAATATGCTCGAAAACTCCCGTACCACCTTTACCAATCGAATGATCCGATTTCTGGCCTGGAACATGCCCTACCACGCGGAACACCACGCCTTTCCAAACGTGCCTTTCCACCACCTTCCAGCCTTCCACCGCTGGACCCAAGCACACCTGCAATCCACCTCGGACGGCTACACCGAATTCACTCTAGATTACGCCCGCGCCCTAAATCGCTAGATCCGCCTCTTCATCTGGCCAAAAATACCTCGGGGGAGTCGCGCAGCGACGGGGGCAGAACCCCCTACCCGCTCACCACGACACCCCTCGCCGGTGACGAGACGACACCGCCCCCGACCAAGGCGCTCACCCCGGTTGTTCCGGGGCCTGAAGTCGGCAATCCCCGCGCCACACGCACGGCGAGATAGGCAAAGGCCTGCGCCTCCAGCATATCGCCATCCAGCCCAACCGCCTCAACCGGCTCGACCGGGCAATCCAGCGACACGCGCAGCATTTCCATCAGCACTGGGTTGTGACGTCCGCCACCGGTAACCAGCATGCGCACAGGCGGCTTGGGACAATGCTCCATCCCCTGCAGCACACCCGCAGCGCTCATCCCGGTCAACGTGGCCACCGCATCCGCATCGCTCAGCTCGGTCACCAGACCAATCATTTCCGAGAAATCATTCCGGTCCAGCGATTTGGGCGGCATTCGGTTGAAATAGGGTTCGGCCAGAAACAGCTCCAGTGCGCCGGTCTCGACCGTACCCTCTCGGGCCAGCGCGCCGTCCCGATCCATCGGCAACCCCAACCGCGCCTGCATCAGATCGTCAACCGGCGCGTTGGCGGGTCCGGTGTCGAAAGCCAGCAACGCCCCTGGCGCTTCAGGCCCGTCAAAAGACGGGTCAACATAGGTCAGGTTCCCAACACCGCCCAGATTGAGGAAACACAGCGGCTCTTCCGCCCCGATCCATTTGGCGCAGGCGAAATGAAAGAACGGGGCCAGAGGCGCACCCTCTCCGCCCAGCGCCACATCATCGCTGCGAAAATCCCAGACCACCGGCAGCCCCAAAGCCTGCGACAGACCCAGCCCGTCACCCACCTGCAACGTGCCACGCCCACGCGGCTCATGTGCCAATGTCTGACCGTGGAAGCCGATCAGGTCGACCTCTTCGAACTCTGAAAGAACCTCGGCATGTGCCCGGGTCACCAATTCAGCCGAAATATCAACCTTTGGTCCATGCCAAAGCCCCAGCGCCGCGCGCAGTGTGGCACGCTCTTCTTCGGAATAAGCGCGATACCCGCTGGGACCAAAGCCGAATATCTGCTGCCCATCGGTTTCAACGACCGCAGCGTCCACACCGTCCAGCGATGTGCCCGACATGGCCCCCAACGCTCTGATCGCCCCCGATTTGCTGATGACCCTGCCCACGCCGACCTCGTATTGCGTCTCTCCACCCGTTTCGCCGGGTTCTGAGCACAACCTGCACGGTAATGCAAAGCCAAGGCAAGACACATCATGCGCGAGCTTCATTTTTCTTGGAAAAGGTGCCTTTTCCTTGCCTCTGCCCCCGCCTGTACCGTGCGCCGCTACAGAATTCCGAAAGGTACGAGACCGCGAATGAAGGCGACAAGGCGTTCCCAAACGCAGCGCAGTTCCGAGTGCTCATGAAAGAGCTGTACAAAGTCCATTACCACATGTTCGCAGATCGCTACAGCAGGTGCCAAGCTCTCCCAAGAATGCCCGTCGCCGGTTTCAGTGTTCCACTTGATCTGAAGCACCTACGATCATTCCATATAGCTCAGCTTCGTCAGATTTGCATTGAAACAAAGCGACTGAATAATGGCAGGTACTTTGGGATGTTCAGTGCAATAAAAGCGCAGGCTCAAAACCCTGGATATTCGCAAATGTTGCGCCAATGCTTATAGATGAGATATTAATATGCAGCAAAGCACAGACAACAAATTGAGGACGGGTGAGTAGGTTCATACCGCTTAGTAAAAAGCGGCAGTGAATTGGCCTGAACAGGGTTTATGCCAAACATATACGGTGCATTTCGGACGGACACGACTCTGACTACGAACCAGGCCCAATTCGGCGGCGTTGGAACGACATTTCAGATCTCCGCGTACAATACGATCGAAATTACTGATGGTGTTGACCCCAACACCATCGAGGGAGACGGTGTAAACAACGAATTCCCAGACGACCCCACGCAAACCTATCTGGGGAATGCAATTGCCTGGGATTACAATTACATAGTCACGGATGGCACCAATACCTATACGATTGGCGTTTTCGACTATGATTCCAGCGGCAACGGCGCGTTTGGCGGCGGAGCCGAGCAAGGATTCTTCATCGGCTTTTTGGGGGATGTCCCCCCGCTCAACACAACACTGACGATCACGGCGCTGGGTGACGGTGCCTTCGCCAGTCCAGTCGTAAATCTGCCCGTTGACGACTTTGTTCCCTGTTTCACCAGTGGCACGAATATTCGGGTAAGGGGTGGTCATAAGGCGGTCGAGGATCTGAAAGCCAGCGATGAGATCGAAGTGTTTGATCCCACAGGTGATGGGCCCGGATTTGCCACCCTGCTGCGGGTGTTTCGCCGTACGATATCTGCCCCGGAACTGGCCGCAAACCCCAAACTGCGCCCGGTTCGTATCAGCGCCGGAGCGTTAGGTCTGGGCTTGCCTCAGCGTGATCTTGTGGTGTCCCGGCAGCACCGGATGCTGGTGTCTTCGAAGATTGTCGAGCGGATGTTCAGGACTTCCGAAGTTCTGGTACCCGCCGTCAATCTGACTTCGCTGCCCGGTATTTTCATCGACCAGGATGCCCAGAGCGTCGAGTATTTTCACCTTCTTTTTGGACAGCACGAGGTAGTCTATGCCGAAGGCGCACCATCGGAAAGCCTGTTTACCGGACCGGAAGTGCTCAAGGCCATCAGTCCAGAAGCACGAACAGAAATCCTGAGCATATTCCCCGAGATAGCAGAACTGGAATTTGCCCCCAAGCCCGCCTGCCCGATCCCATCCGGGAAGCTGCAAAAGCAACTGATTGAACGCCACATCAAGAATGAAAAGCCGCTTCTGTCCAGACACACTGCACGCTAGAACCAGAGGTTATCCGGCAGGACTTGGTACGCTTCAAAGACTGACGCGATATTCTGTGTTTCGCTATGCGTTATTTCTTCGCGTTTCCCTCAGAAAGCTTATCCGCAAGATTCTTTCAGTGCGGACTGCACTTGCTCGCCAATGTCTGGACATTCCGCGAGACTTAGGGAATTAGAAGGCCAGTCGCATGAATGTACCTTCCGCCGTGCGACCAAGCGGGTCTGGTTTTGAAATTACTGACCTATGACTTACACCAGCCCTTGCAGAGAGGGCCAGAACACAAGGCCTGTTGAGCGTCATGACCTACCACCCCAAATCGGATTTCATCGCCACGATGATCGAGCGCGGCTTTCTCGCCGACTGCACCGATTATCAGGGCCTTGACGACGCGCTGATCTCTGGGGTGCAGACGGCTTATATCGGCTATGACGCCACCGCACAGTCGCTGCATGTAGGTCACCTGATGAACATTATGGTGCTGCGCTGGTTGCAGAAAACCGGCCACAAGCCAATTACCCTGATGGGCGGCGGCACCACCAAGGTAGGCGACCCCTCGTTCCGTTCAGACGAACGCCCCCTGCTGGGCCCTGAACAGATCGACGCCAATATCGCAGGCATGAAACAGGTGTTCTCGAAATACCTGTCTTACGATGACAGCGACACCGGCGCGCTGATGCTGAACAATGCCGAATGGCTGGATAGCCTGAACTACCTCGATTTCCTGCGCGATATTGGGCGGCATTTCTCGGTTAACCGGATGCTGAGCTTTGAATCGGTGAAATCGCGGCTGGACCGCGAGCAATCGCTGTCGTTCCTCGAATTCAACTACATGATCCTGCAGGCCTATGACTTCCTCGAACTGAACCGCCGGTATAACTGCGTTCTGCAGATGGGCGGCTCGGACCAGTGGGGCAACATCGTCAACGGCATCGACCTGACCCGCCGCGTACTGGATCACGAAATCTACGGTCTGACCACACCCCTGCTGACCACCAGCGATGGTCGCAAAATGGGCAAATCGCAAGGTGGAGCCGTCTGGCTGAACGGCGACATGCTGAGCGCCTATGAGTTCTGGCAGTTCTGGCGCAACACGACCGACGCCGATGTGGGACGGTTCCTGAAAATCTTCACCGAGCTTCCGGTAGACGAATGCGATCGCATGGCCGCGCTGCAAGGGTCCGAAATCAACGAGGCCAAAATCCGCCTCGCCAACGAAGTCACAACTCTGCTGCACGGTGCAGAAGCCGCTGCAACCGCCGAGGCGACCGCGCGCGAGGTGTTCGAAAAGGGCGGCGTTGGCGGAGACCTCCCGACCCTGACCCTCAGCGCATCAGAGCTGGGTGACGGCATGTCCATCGTCCAGCTGATCGTCAAATCCGGCCTCGCCAAATCCGGCAAAGAGGCCAAACGCCTGATCGCCGAAAACGGTGCCAAGCTAGACGATGCTCCGCTGACCGACGCGGGCCTGATGATCGACGCAGGCGCACTGTCCTCGCCCATCAAACTCAGCGCGGGCAAGAAACGCCACGCGCTGGTTCAGTTGGGCTGAGCCAATCAAAGGGCTGCCTTCGGGTGGCCGCGCTCCATGGTAAATCTTGCAGATCGAGTAACTCGAACTGCAACACTTTTTTGGTGCATACTTGGCGAACCTGGCGAAGGTCTGCCTTGAGCCCAAAGTGTTGAATGTTGTGATTGAAAAGAACGTCAGCTTTCAGGTTCGCGTTTTTTGTCACTGCTCGTTTCGCCAAACCATCATTGCGAAGTGCTTCCCGTCACCCAGGTAGTTCGGCAAGGCTATTACATGTTCAAAGCCCGCTTGGAAGGCGATGCCGAGAGGCCGTAGCCCCGACCGCTCCAACGAACCCTTGTCGTCAATTGTCGTCCTTTGAAACTCGGTCGTCCCCGACCGTTCGCGGAACCCAGAGAAGCGTGTAGGGAAAGCAACGCCTTGTAATTTTAGCCTCACGGCTAATTCTTGCAGGGACACAAGGAGCGGACCTATTTCCTTCGATACGTGAGCATGTCCAGGTCCTGCTGTATATGCAAGGCGACTGACATATAACCACGCTCCATTTTTGTCGTGATTTAAAGTCGCTCCATCACCTGTTGCATCCGACCAAACTATTGGCTCTTGTATTGGCTTGCCAGATGTTCGGATCGCACATGCAAAACTGATGATTTGGTCTTCCTCCTCGCTCACAAACATCGCTTGTAGGAAAGTTCCAAAATAAGTCTCTAGCGTTTCTCTACTGTGATTTGGATGGCAGAAAGCTAAGCTTCTCTTGCCTACAGAATTGTGCCCCGGCTTTTTAGGCAGTCGCAACACCGGCTCGAGGTCAACCAATTTTGCCCTTCGAGCTGCTTTGTACTTCAACGGCCTCAATCTCCATTGCTCTTGTTGATGCTAGTCTTAGCTAACCGATTTACGGCGCTCTTGAAAACAGACCTTGGCGCAGATGCAGCGAAAGTTCACTTTCGCCCCGCTTACCTGCCATTGAACAAAATCAAACGCAAAAACCCTCACCGAGGCGTTTTCCGTATTGTCTTTGTCTGGACGTACCAAAGCCCAAGTGGCTGAGAGATCAATAGTACTTCTCTCAAGGGGCGCCCTCCTGTGGCGGTTTTTCCGTGTGCCAACTCAACGTCGCATTTCGCAACAGTCTTTCGCATTCCTGCATGTGGACCTCACCCTTTCCGTTCCACTCTGAACCGGAAGGAGGCACCATATGACCAGAACTGCCACAGCCACACGTACCGGAGGGCGCTCAGCCCGGCGCGCCATGCGTACCGCTCCAAACTTCGAGATGTTGCCGGGCCTGACCCACGGCATTCCGTTATGCGAGGTTATGGACGGCGCACAGGTAGAACGCATTGATGCGGCCTCGATGGATATTCTGGAAAACGTAGGCGTTCAGTTCCGTGACCCCATCGCGCTGGAAGACTGGAAGAAGGCTGGTGCCAAGGTAGAAGGCGAGCTCGTCTATCTGGATCGCGGTCTGGTGCGCGAGTTGATCGCGACCATTCCGTCAGATTTCACCTACCACGCGCGCGATCCGAAAAAGAACGTGCGGCTGGGCGGTAAACACTCGATCTTCGTGCCGATGACCGGAGCGCCCTTCCTGCGCGATCTGGAAGATGTGCGCCGCAACCCGACGCTGGACGATCTGGCGATGTTCCACAAGCTCAGCCATATGTTACCCGCGCTGCATTCCTCGGCCCATCACATCGTGGAGCCCTATGATCACCCGATCAGTCAGCGGCATCTGCGGATTACCTATTCGTCAATGAAGCACTCTGACAAAACCTTCATGGGCATGACCACCAGCCCCAAGAATGCCGAAGATGTCATGGAGATGTGTGCCATCCTGTTCGGCGAGGATTTCCTTGAAGATCACCCGGTCACCACTGGTAATTGCAACGGCAATTCGCCGCTGGTTTGGGATGAAACCATGCTGGGCGCGATGCGTGCCTTCTGTCGCCGAAAGCAGCCGGTGTTGTGCTCGCCCTTCGTTCTGGGCGGGGCCAATACGCCTGCCAGCGTTCCGGCGACCGTGGCGCAACTGAATGCCGAGGCGCTCAGCGCGCTGGCCTATACGCAGGTGATCCGCAAGGGCGCGCCCGCGATCTACGGGCACTACCTGTCGACCGTCTCGATGAAATCCGGCGCGCCGATGGCAGGCACGCCCGAGATCAGTCTGATGAACTTCATGATTGGACAGATGGCCCGGTATTACGAAGTGCCTTGGCGTACCTCAAACACTCTGGGCGGAGCCAAGACGTTCGACGCGCAGGCAGGCTATGAATCCGCAACCACTCTGCAGGCCGTGATCCATTCCGGCGCCAACTACATCTGGCATTCGGCGGGCTGGAACGAGGCCGGGATGCACTGCTCGACCGCCAAGTTCATCGTTGACGCAGAACAATGCGCCATGGCCTATCGCATGGCCGAGGGCCCGAAATGGGGCGATTTCGATCAGGCCGTTTCGGCAGTCGGTGATATCGGTCCGGGCGGGCATTACCTTGGGCATCCGCATACGCAGGACAATTTCCAGAGCGCATTCTTCATGCCGGATATGTTCGACAACAACTCGATCGAACAATGGCAGGCTGAGGGTTGTGTTGAAATCACCGAACGCGCCCTGAAACACGCCCACAAGCTGCTGGCCGAGTATCAGGAACCAACGCTCGATATCGCCAAGAACGAAGAGCTGCTGGATTACATCGCCCGGCGCGAGCGTGAAATACCGGCTGCGGATGAGCTGAACCAGTCCTACTAAATCCCGGGGAGGTACACGAATGAGGTTCGCTGAAAAAACCGCACTCGTCACAGGGGCGTCGGGCGGGATCGGGGCCGCCATCGTCAGCCAGCTGCGGGCCGAAGGCGCGCGTGTGGCTGTTGCTGACCGCGATGTGGGCAGCCTTGAAGCCGAGGCGCATCTGCCCGGCGATCTGCGCGATCCCGACTATTGCGACGGGCTGGCCTTGGCCGCGCATCAGGCGCTGGGTGGTCTTGATATCGTGATCAACAATGCAGGCGTGATCACCCGCGGCCCGGTGACTGAAACATCCGATGAGGACTGGGCCCTGTCCGTCGGAGTGAATGTCGAGGCCCCTTTCCGTATCTGCCGCGCTGCGATTCCAATCATGGCGGCGGCGGGTGGCGGTGCTATTGTGAACACTGCCTCGTGCTGGGGCCTTAGACCTGGCCCGGATCATGTGGTGTACTGCATGACCAAAGCGGCCATTGCCAGCCTCACCCAATGCATGGGGCACGATCACGCCCATCAGGGCATCCGCATCAACGCCGTTTGCCCGAACGAGGTGAACACACCGATGCTGCGTTCGGGCTTTGCCAAACGTGGGTTCGATCCTGATACGGCGATTGCCGAGCTTGGGAAGTCGGTGCCTTTAGGGCGTATCGCCGAACCCGAAGATATAGCCGAAGTGATCCTTTTTCTCGCCTCGGATTCGGCGCGCTACATGTGTGGTGCTCTGGTCGAAGTGAATGGGGGCAAGCCGGTGCAATGAAAAGATTTGCAGGAAAAACAGCGCTCGTGACCGGTGGCCGCAGTGGCATCGGACAAGCCATCGCCCGGCGGCTGCGCGAAGAAGGGGCTAATGTCTACACTGCGCAGCGCGGTAAAGATGATGAGTTCCCCTCTATCCCGGCGGATTTTGCAAACCCGGAAAGCCCGGTGCAGATCATCAAGCAGGTTGTGGACAGCGCGGGCCAGCTGGACGTACTGATTAACAACGCAGGCATGATGCAGGAGGCCTCTGTCAACGACATGCCGCTTGAAGATTGGCAACGCAACCTCATGGTCAACCTGACCGCCCCGTTCCTGCTGATCCAGGCTGCACTGCCACATCTGCGCAAAACCAAGGGCAGCATCGTCAATATCGGCTCGGTCGAGGGGTTGGGCAGCAACCCCGGCCACGCCGCCTACTGCGCCTCTAAGGCCGGGCTGCATGGGCTGACCCGCGCGGTTGCCGTGGACCACGGAGTAGAAGGCATTCGCTGCAATGCGGTGGCACCGGGCTGGATCGACACAGACCTCAACATCGATTTCATCGAGAGCATGAACGACCCCGGCGCATTCCGCCGGGATATCGCCCGCATTCATCCCGTAGGCCGCACCGGCGACCCGAAAGAAGTCGCCGCACTGGTCGCGTTCTTGGCAGCCGAGGAAGCGGGTTTTGTCACCGGTCAAATTTACACGATCGATGGCGGACGGATGGCAAAGCTCAGCCTGCCCTGACCAGCCTGCAAGCTATTCCGCCCCTGATCGCCACTCTTTCCAGCGCAGATACGCATTGGCCCCAACCGATGCGAAGGGCTCGGGTGGCAAACGCGGTGGCATCGGTTGCGCCAGAAAATGATCTGCAATCTGGGAGTCTTTCCCCAGTACAAGCTCTGCCACGCCCATTCCCTGCAATGTTCCTCGCGCTATACCCAATCCGTTTTGACAGCAGGCGGCATATACACCCTGCTCGATCTCACCGAACGCGGCCGAGCCATTGCGGCTGAGGCACAGCATCCCAGCCCAACGGTGCTGCATCTGTACATTCGGCAAGTTGGGAAATCGCTCCTGAAACTTACGATCGTGCACCGCGCCTGCCCGATTCAACTGGCTATCGCTGCTGTGGATTTCAGGATGAAAGCTTGAACAGGTCCGGATCAGAATGCGATCCCCATAACTGCCCGAAACCCGCCGGACCGAAGTGCCCATCGGATCCGCTGGCGTTACTGACCAGCGTGGCTGTCCGCCCAGCGTGGCGATCTGATCTGGCGTCAGTGGTTCCGTTATCGACGCGTAGAGGCAGATGTGCATCAGACGCCGCTGGTAAAATCCAAAGCTTTCCAGATGACCATTCGTTGCCATCACGATCCGCCCCGTCGAAACCCGCGCCTGTTCGGTCTCGACCACCCAGCCACCGCCTTGTTTGCGAAACCCGGTCACGGCAGAGTTTTCATAAACACCGATCCGCCCAGCCAGATGCGTTGAGAGAGCCCGCACATAGGCTGCAGGCTGGATCATCACCGTCCCGGGCGCAAACAGACCAGATGTGTAATGCGGGCTGCCTGTCAGCGCCTGCATCTGCTGTGCATCATAAAGCTCGTGGGGCTCTCCCAATCGCGCCAGATGCACTGCGTAGTCTGCGTTGTGCCGATCACCCGCTGCGGTCGCAGCAGCGTTGATCTTGCCGCACGGGTCGAACATCTCCGGCGACAGGTCGCACTCAGCGGCTACCCGGGTCGCAAAGGAAATCGCCTGGCGATTCAGCGCGATTGTGGTCCGATCTGCGTCCAGCCCATCGCTGGCGTAATTGTCCGAGGCCAAGTCATGAGGCAGATCGATCATGAACCCCGAGTTGCGCCCGGCAGAGCCTTCCGCAAAGCGCCCAGCCTCAAGCACCACAACCTTCAGCGCCGGATCAAGCTGATGCAGCCTCAGCGCTGCGGACAGCCCGGCAAAACCACCGCCGATGATGGTCACATCTGCGGTCTGGTCTTGCTCAAGCCGAGGCAGGTCTTGCTGCAGAGGCAGGATGGCATTCCATCCTGCCACGCCGGTTTGCCGGGGCAAACGTTTGGCGGTGTAGATCGTCAATCTACCGCCTCATCTTCGTCATCGGCCAGATCAATCCAGATGGTTTTCAGCTGGGTATACTGATCATGGGCGTGAACCGAGTTGTCCCGGCCACCAAACCCAGACTGCTTGTGGCCACCAAAGGGTGTGGTGATATCCCCTTCACCAAAGCTGTTGATCGTGACGGTACCCGCCCGGATCGCCCGCGCGCCACGGATCGCGCGTTTGGCGTTGGCCGTGAAGATCGAGGCGCACAGCCCATACTCGGTGTCATTGGCAATGCTGATCGCCTCGTCAAAGCCCGAAACTTCGATCACCGACAAAACCGGGCCAAAGATCTCCTCGCGCGCCAGCGTGGCATCGTTTCCGGGCACCTCGACCACCGTGGCTTCAACAAACCCATTCTCCGCCTTGCCACCAATCAGCACAGTCTCGGCCTGATCCAGATAGCCGCACACCTTGGAATAATGCCCCTCGCTGACAAGCGCGCCCATGCGGGTCTCTGGGTCCAACGGGTCGCCGACATTCCAGTGCTTGGCATGATGCGCGATCCGTTCCAGCAGTTCTGCCTTCACGTCCTTATGCACGATCAACCGCGACGAGGCCGAGCAATTCTCGCCCATGTTCCAGAATGCGCCATTGACGACATGCGCCGCCACCCGATCCAGATTTTCCGCATCGTGCAAGACGATGGCCGGGTTTTTGCCGCCCATTTCAAGCACAACTTCCTTGACATTGCTTTCAGCGGAATAGCTCAGGAACTTCTTTCCGGTTACGGTCGAGCCGGTAAAAGACACCATGTCGATGTCCATATGCCGCCCGATGGGTTCGCCCACCTCGGCACCACCGCCGGGCACCACATTCAGCACACCGCGCGGCAACCCGGCCTCAGACGCCAGCTCCGCCACCTTTAAAGCGGTCAGAGAAGTCTCGGCCGCCGGCTTCAGCACCACTGAACACCCCGCCGCCAGCGCCGGCCCGATCTTCCACGCCAGCATCAGCAAGGGGAAGTTCCACGGCAGGACCAGCCCAACCACGCCGATGGGCTCACGCACGACCATGGCGATGTGGTCATCACTGGCCGGGCTGACCTGATCATAGATCTTGTCGATCGCCTCGGCATGCCATTTCAGGCAGTGGATCGTCTCGGGAACATCAACGGTTTCGCAATCAAAGATCGTCTTGCCGCTATCGATGCTCTCCATCACCGCCAGTTCCCGCGCGTTGCGGGTAAGCAGCTTGCACAGGCGGATCAGAATGTCCTTGCGATCCGAGGGGTGCATCTTTGACCAACGCCCGTCGTCAAAGGCCTCTCGCGCCTTTTCGACCGCAAAATCCACATCCTCCGATCCGCAGGCAGCAATGCTGGTCAGCACAACCCCGGTGGCTGGATTGATAGTCTCGAACACCTGCCCTGAGGTCGCCGGGCGATAACCGCCGTCGATGAAAGCGCCCGTCGGCAGATCCAGATGCGCAGCGATGGATTCGTATTCGTCTTTCGTCAGCAAGCCCATGCCTTAACCCTCCGCCACGATATCTGCGATTTTGCGTTTCAGAACGCGCGTCACCTGCTCCAGCGCGCGTTTGTCATCCTTGTTCAGCCCTTTGAGCGGAGGTCTCACCATCCCAGCATCGATCCCGTTCATGGTCACCCCATACTTGATCGTCTGGATGAATTTGCCGCCCTGCTCCAGCACCCGCATCAGCGGCATCAGCGCGCTCATGATGCGGCGGCCTTTGGCAAAGTTGCCCTCGATCACACAAGCCTGATACAGCGCCACGTGTTCGGCGGGCAGAAAGTTCGACCCACCACAAACCCAGAACGGCGCTCCCCAGGCGAAGAACTCCAGCGCCTGATCATCCATGCCGCAGCCCAGCTGAATATGCGGATAATCCCGCGCCAGCAGATGAACCCGGTTGATATCGCCCGAGCTTTCCTTGATGCCACAGAAGTTCCGGCTGCGGCCTACGCGGTCCAGGAACTCTTCCCCCATCATCGTGCCGGTCCGGTGCGGATAGTTGTACAGCATCACCGGCAGGTCAGCCGCCTTGTCGATTGCCAGCGCGTTCAGCGCATTCTCGCGGTCGGTGGGCACCGAATAGGGCGGGCTGGCCAACAAGATCGCATCTGCGCCTAGGTCTCGCGCACCTGAGGCCAAAGCGACGGAGTCCCCGGTCAGCATCGCCCCCGTTCCCACAACCAGAGGCACACGCCCCTTCAGTTGTTCATGCGTAAAGCGCGCCAGTTCCAGCCGCTCATCGACGGTCTGCGCATAGTTTTCGCCGGTGGACCCGCCCGAGATCAGCCCGTGCACACCATTCTCGATCAGGTACTCGATCACCTCGGCCAACGCGTCCCAGTTCACGCCACCATCCGCCGCGTAGGGTGTCACCACCGGCGTATAAATACCCTCAAATCTGAAGATCGGAGTCATGTGTCCCTCATGCAGATGTCATGCCGGGGACCTGCCCCAGCGGAAAATCCAACCCCTCGGGCATCACGAACAGCTCGATCTGATCGCGTGACAGGGTCCAGTGGTCGTCGGCCAGCTGCGCAGCAGCCGCCTCATCGCCCGCCTCGATGGCGGCGATGATGGCGTCATGCTGGTCGCTCGCCTCTGAAAGGTTCTCAGCCATTCGTGCGGTCTGCGGGCGATAAAATGTCATCCCGATCCGCGCGTGATCGATCAGCAACCGGTTGAACGAAGGGGATAAATAGACATTCCCCGCCATCTCTCCGGTCACCTCGTGAAACCGGGTATTGGCCAGCGTCCGCTCCTCAGCCGAGCCTGTACGCAAGGCTTGCCGAAACGTCTCTTGCGCCTCTTTCAACTGATCGATCTGATCGTGCGTCGCATTCGCCGCGGCCAGACGCAGCACCGCGCCATAGACCATCGGCGCAACCAGAAAGAAATCGCGTAGCGTGGTATGAGACATCTCTGACACCCGCGCCCCGCGATGGGTGCGCAGGTCCAGATACCCCTCACCGGCCAACTGCCGGAACACTTCGCGCAAAGGCGTGCGCGACAGGCCAAAGGCCTGCGACAGCTGCGCCTCGTCCAAATCTTCTCCGGGACGCAAACGCAGGGTCAGAACCGACATCTTCAGATGCTCAGCCAACGCCTCTTTCGGTGATTTCCCTTCGTCCCTCATCCGATCCCCTTAATCACGATCCCGCGAATCGATAGCTTGCCCTCTGGTATCGTATAAAAATACATGTTGTATACAGTTAGTTTTCGTGCAGCATGCAGAAAACTGTCAGAACGCCCTGATTCCGGACTATCGATGAACCAAACACAGCACTACGCCTTCATACTGGTCGAGGAATTCTCGCATCTCGCCTTCTCCTGCGCGGTCGAGCCATTGCGGATCGCAAATTTGCTGGCCGAGGAAGATCTTTATCGATGGTCCTTCCTGTCCGAACACGCTGAGCATGCGGTCTGTTCAAACGGATCGGTCACTTTGGTGCATGGCGGATTGGGATCTATCCCAAAATGTGACCAACTGTTTGTTCTGTCAGGAATAAACATGCGCAATCACGTCTCGCGTCCGCTGCTCGCAACCCTGCGCCGAGAGAGGGCACGGGGCACCAATATCAGCGCCTTGTGTTCCGGTGCATGGCTGCTGGCCGAGGCCGGATTTTTGGATGGGATGCAGGCGGCGATCCATTGGGAATACCATGATGCTTTCATGGAGGCCTTCCCCGAGATCAACCTCGTCCGCAGCGTCTTTGTCGCCGACGAAAAACACATGACCGCCTCGGGCGGCACCGCGACCGCCGATCTGATGCTGCACCTGATCGAACGCGACCACGGCCACGACCTGTCGGTCGCAGTGGCCGATCAGATGGTCTATAACGCCGTGCGCAACGCCACTGCCGATCAGCGCGTCTCGTTGCAATCGCGCAACGGGATGCGGAACGCGCATCTGGCCAAGGCGATCCACATCATGACCGACAATATTCAAAGTCCACTGTCGCCCTCGGTCATTGCCAGCGATATCGGTATCTCAACCCGACAACTGGAGCGTCTGTTTGGGAAATTCCTGAACACCTCGCCTAAGAAATACTTCATGGAATTGCGGCTGGACCGCGCCCGCAATCTGCTGTTGCAGACCGAATCTTCGGTGACCGAGGTCGCCTTTGCCTGCGGTTTCGAAAGCGCTGGCCACTTCTCGCGCGTGTACAGGGCTGCCTTTGGTGTCACGCCCATGCAGCAGCGCAGCAGGCTTGATTGATCAAAGCTGTGACTGGACAGAGGGCCATGGTTGGGATTATCTGAACAAGTGTTCAGATCAGGAAGGAACCCGCCATGCAACTCTCAACCACAGCTGCGGTGATCACCGGCGGAGCCTCCGGCCTGGGTGAGGCCACAGCCCGTCACTTTGCCGAGAACGGCGCGCAGGTCACAATCCTTGACCGCGACGCCGAGCGTGGCCCGCAAGTCGCGGCTGAAATCGGCGGACAATTCGCGCAAACTGATGTGACGGATGAGGCCTCGGTCGCTGCAGCGATTGCACATGCGATGGACAAGATGGGTCGCATCACCGCCGCCGTGAACTGCGCCGGGATCGCGATCGGAGCCAAAACGGTTGGCAAAGACGGCCCCCACCCTCTGGAGGCGTTCCAGCGTACCATCGACATCAATCTGGTCGGCTCCTTCAACGTCTCGCGTCTTGCTGCCGCAGAGATGGCAAAGAATGATCCTGAACCGGATGGCGCGCGCGGCGTGATTATCAACACGGCCTCCATCGCCGCCTTTGACGGGCAAAAAGGTCAGGCGGCCTACTCAGCCTCGAAAGGCGGCGTGGTCGGCATGACGCTACCCATGGCGCGCGATCTGGCCTCGACTGGTATCCGTGTGATGGCCATCGCACCGGGCATCTTCATGACCCCGATGCTGGCTGGTCTGCCCGAAGAGGTGCAGCAACAGCTTGCGGCGGACGTCCCCAACCCTGCTCGCCTCGGCGACCCGCGCGAATACGGTCGTCTGGCCGGGTTCATCGTCGAGATGGGCTACCTGAACGGAGAGGTAATCCGCATCGACGGTGCCCTGCGGATGCGCTAAGACGGGTTTCATGACCGAGCGGCAGAAAATGGCAGCAGGCGAGTGGTATTGCTGCCTCGACCCCGAACTGGAAGTGCTTCGTATGAAAGCACGCCGCGCGGTCCATGCCCACAACACCTGCCCGCCCGATGACCGAGGGGCTATAGCTCCCGAATTGGCGGCGCTCTTTGCGGGGATCGGGCAAGATTGCTATTTTGAGGCTCCGTTCCACTGCGCTTATGGAATGAACCTGTCGCTGGGCGACCGGGTTTATCTGAATGCGGGCTGTGTCATTCTCGACACCGCGCCTGTTCGCATCGGCAGTGACTCGATGCTCGGCCCCACGGTGCAGATCTATTGCGCCCAACACGCCAAAGACTCAGCCCTGCGCGCACAGGGTCTGGAAATCGACCACCCGGTGACAATCGGCGAAAACGTCTGGATCGGCGGCGGCGCGATCATAATGCCCGGCGTCACGATCGGAGACCGCGCCATCGTCGGTGCAGGCAGCGTCGTCACGAAGGACGTCCCTGCCCGAGCAACTGTTGTTGGTAACCCCGCCCGCCCCATTTGAGCACGCGCAAACCGGTGCATAGGTTTGTACAACTCAGACAATCTAGTCGATTGAAGTTGTACAACTCGGACTCAACCGGCTTCGGCCTTCTCTTCAAGCATCAGCCACTCTTCCTCAGCCGCTGACAGTTTTTCCTGCCGTTCGACCAGGGCATCGGTTGCCTTCTGGAACTTGATCGGTTCGCGTGTGAACAGCTCAGGATCAGACATCAGTTCTTCGAGCTTGGCGATCTCGGCTTCAAGGCGCGCGATCTCTGCTGGTAGCTTCTCAAGTCGGTGTTTCTCCGAGAACGACAGCCCTGCTTTTGCCTTCGCTTCTTGCTTCACTTTCGGTTTTAAAGGCCTTGCTTTTTCTTCCTTTTTCGCAACTACATCACCTCGCTGAGCGATGTAATCGGACCAACCACCAGCATAGACGGTCGCGCGCCCGTTGCCCTCCATGGCGATGGTTGTGGTCGCAACACGATCCAGAAAATCCCGATCGTGGCTAACGAGCAGCACCGTGCCATCATAGTCGTCCAGCAATTCCTGCAGCAGATCCAGCGTTTCGACATCCAGATCGTTGGTCGGTTCGTCCAGCACCAGCAGGTTAGAGGTTTTTGCCATCAGTTTCGCCAACAGTAACCGGGCTTTTTCCCCTCCGGACAATGACTTAACAGCCGCTCTTGCCTGCGCATCATCAAACAGAAACTCTTTGAGATAGCCCACCACATGCTTGGGCTGCCCGCCGACCATCACCTGATCGGCCTTGCCCGAGACCCGCATCTCGGGATCGCCGGTCAAGCTGTCCCACAGGCTCATTTCCGGGTCCAGCTGTGCCCTCGCCTGATCGAACACGGCGATCTCAAGGTTAGTACCCAGCACCACCGAACCCTTGTCCGGTTCGACCTGACCTAGCAGCATTTTCAGCAACGTGGTCTTGCCCACACCGTTCGGCCCAACAAAGGCCACACGGTCACCGCGCTGAACCAGAAGATCGAAATTGCGCACGATCTGCTGAGAGTCAAATGCCTTTGAAACGCCATTGGCCTCGATGACCTTGCGGCCTGATTTCGGACCGGATTCCAACGTCATGGCAGCCGATCCCTGACGTTTGATCTGCGCTGCTCGCTCGGCGCGCAAGGCTTGTAGCGCCCGAACACGACCCTGATTGCGCTTGCGGCGGGCGCTGATACCCTCGACGGCCCATCGCGCCTCGGACTTGATCAAGCGGTTCAGCTTGTGGCGCTGCTGATCCTCCTCTTCCCAGACCTTGTCCCTCCAGCTTTCAAAGGCCGCAAAGCCCTGTTCCTGCCGCCGTACAACTCCGCGATCGATCCACAGCGTCGCACGGGTCAACGCACGCAGGAATGCGCGATCATGCGAGATCAAAACATAGGCGGCGCGGGTCGAGCCCAACTCACGCTCCAACCACGCAATCGCCTCGATATCCAGGTGGTTCGTCGGTTCGTCCAGCAACATCAGGTCCGGCGCCTCGGCCATCAGCTTGGCCAAGGCGGCGCGTCGCCTTTCCCCACCCGAAGCGGTTTCGACCGCACGCTCAGGGTCGAATTTCAGCCCTTCGCCCGCGCGTTCGACCTTATACAGCTCACCCGGCTCCAACCCGCTTGAGGCGTAGTCTCCAAGCGTCGCGAATCCCTGCATTCCGGGATCCTGCTCCATGTAACCCACTGATTTACCAGGAGGGATGACGATTTCACCCTGATCGGCCTCGACCAGCCCGGCCATCACTTTCATCAAAGTGGATTTGCCAGACCCGTTCCGCCCGACCAGCGCGACGCGATCACCGGGTTGAACCACAAGGTCCAGATCGGAAAACACCGGATCACCCCCGAACGTCAGAGAGATACCGGACATCTGCAATAAAGGAATTCTCGCCATACCCGCCAGCTAAACCGGCCAAAGCAAGGCGTCAACGCCCCAACTTCACCTTTTCCCAGATACTCAAATCACCCAGCCACCGCGCGCAGCAACCGTTTACGAGCTGGGGGAATTGCTCCGATTTCAAGGCCGGTGAACACATGCAGGGTGTTCATGTGCCTGTCTACCACCGCATGATCGCTGACCCACCCCCCCATCATCAGATAGGTGCGCAACAAGGGAGGCATCCGAAGCATCGCCTGTTTTACATCAGGGCGTCGGCGCAAGCGCGCCGCAAAGCGAAACACATCCGGCGCCTTGACTCGCGGCAACCATCGCCTTGGTGCCAGATGTCGGTGTTTGAGCATCGCAAAAGCGTCAAGATATTCGGCAGTTTCTGTTCCAGCGAATGACGAACAACCAAACAGCATTTCGATCCCGTTCTGATCGACATACGCCGTCATTGCGCCCCACGCGACACGCAAGATATCCGGATCATTGTAGTCCGGGTGGATACAGAACCGACCCATCTCGACCATCGGTCCGGTAAAATCGCGTAGCGCCGACAGGTCATAGAACTGTGCCGAGTAGCTGAGTCCGATTTCAAAGCCGCCCTGCATTGTCAGCATACGGAAACAGCACACCAACGCCCCACCGGCCTGCAGATCTTCGACCAAAACATGGGCGCAGCGTTCGTCAAAAGCATCACAATCCTGACCATCAGTAGCAAAGGTCAGCATCCTCAGCGTCTGCGCCGCCGCCACGTCTTGCTCGGTTTGCGCCAAGCGGGCGCGATATCGGCCCTTGTCCAACAAAACCGCCATGGTCGCATCCTCCTGCGGTTGCTGACCGGTCACATCTGTCTGGTCCTTACTACAGAATGTGTGACTGTCCTGTGACCACTGCAAGAGAATTGGTCGCTTTAGTTGTTTGCGCCAGGAATATTTGCCGGGTTGAAGTTGCCGATGTTACCCAGAAGCTGACGCAGGAAGCCTTTGTCTTCCACGTTGGAATCGGTCACGCGACGATCCAGCACGATGACATAGCCGTCTTCCAGGCCGAACCGCTCGATATTGCGAACGACGCCGCGCTGATCAAAGCTGATCGCGACCAGTTCACGTGAAACGACCTCGGGTCGTTTGGGCCCATAATGACGGACGCGCGAGGCGACATAGTAATAGCCCGAATCCCGCACCACGCCCGCCGAGCTGGGCGCGCCGATGGTTTCTTCAACACTATCGCGGGTATCGACGCCGACCTTGATTTTGGCCAGATCCTCTGGCGGAGGCACGTAGCCGTGATTCTTGAAGATTGGTGAACATGCGCCCGCGACCGCCAGACAGGCCGCAAAGACAAGCGTTTTCGACGCTGGTTTCAACCTGTTCAAACCCTTCAACATGCACATCCTCTTGCCATGGCCCCTTGCGGACCCTATCCGATTACAGAAACCAAGGCTCCGGTTCAACACAGGAAAACCTCACGAATGAGCAACCAGACATCTTTACGCGTCGCAGACCTGCCGCAAAACGCTCCAACCCCGTTTGAGTTGCGCCCGACCGGCGACGCGCTGGAGGCCATAAAACAAGAGCTCGGACTGCTTGGCCTGCGCAAGCTCAGCTTTGTCGGCGAATTGCGCGCGCAGGGCAAACGGGATTGGATGCTTTCTGGCAAGCTGGGCGCAACGGTGATCCAACCTTGTGTCGTGACGCTGGAACCTGTGACCACACGCATCGACACCCCGGTGAGTCGCGTTTTTGTGGCCGATTGGAGCGATCCGGAAGAGCCCGAGTTCGAAATCCCCGAGGATGACGAGACCGAACCGCTTGGCCCCGAGATCGATCCTGCGCTGATCATGGTTGAAGCGCTGTCGCTGGCCCTGCCCCAATATCCACGGAAGGATGGAGTTGAGCTGGGCCAGATAGACTATACCGAACCGGGCAAACAGGCCCTCACAGATGAGGATGTAAAACCCTTCGCTGGTTTGGCGGGGCTGCGGGATGCGATGAAAAAAGACGAGTGACAGGCGAGGGATTTCCTGTCATAGCAGGCCGTCAGAAAAACCGCTTGAACATGACGAGAATCGCAGTATTTTCGCGCGCTCATTGGAATTTGGGTTGGACATTGCGGGGCAAGCCCCTTAAACGCGCGTCAAACCACGAGAAAACAAAGTACGTAACCCGGCTGACAGCGAATCTGTCAGCCCATATCAGACAAAGGTTGAGACCATGGCCGTCCAACAGAACAAAGTTTCCAAGTCGCGTCGCAACAACCGCCGCGCACACGACGCTCTGGTTGCTGCAAACCCGAACGAATGCCCGAACTGCGGCGAGCTGAAGCGCCCGCACCACGTTTGCGCATCTTGCGGCCACTATGACGATCGTGAAGTCGTCGCTCAGGCCGACGAAATCGACCTGGACGAAGACGCGGCCTAAGCCTGATTGGACGCAGGCCAAGGCATGACGGATCAGCCCACGCAGACCGGACGGATCATCATCTCGGTTGACGCTATGGGCGGAGATTCGGGCCCTGCCGTCGTTGTGGCGGGCATTGCAAAATCTGCGGACAAGAACCCGAAGATCGGGTTCATCCTGCACGGTCAGGAACAGGAACTACGCAAGCTGGTTGCCAAACGGCGTGTCCTTGATGGGCGCGTCGTTTTTCGTGATTGCCCGGACGTGGTCACGATGGAAGACAAACCAAGCCAGGTTGTCCGCAGCGGCAAGAGCACGTCGATGTGGTCCGCTCTGGAAGCGGTGCGTGCAGGTGAAGCGCACGGCGCGGTGTCCTGCGGCAACACGGGAGCGCTGATGGCCATGTCCATGTTGCGGCTGCGCAAGCTGCCCGGCGTGAACCGCCCTGCCATCGCGATCCTGTGGCCCTCGCGCAATCCGCATGGGTTCAACGTGATGCTGGACGTCGGCGCAGATGTGCGCGCTGATGCCAAGGACCTGTTGCAATACGCGCTGATGGGGGCTTCATACGCGCGCAACGGTATGGCGCTCAGCCGCCCTCGGATCGGGTTGCTGAATGTCGGCACCGAAGAACACAAGGGCCGCGCCGAACTGAAAGAAGCCCACGCGATGATCTCGGACTTTGCCGATCAGGCGAATTTCGAATTCGTGGGCTTTGTCGAAGGCAGCGATATCCCCGGCGACAAAGCTGACGTGATCGTGACCGACGGCTTCACTGGAAATGTCGCCATTAAAACCGGCGAAGGCACCGCGAACCTTATCGGTGATTTGCTTCGTGAAGCGTTCAAATACTCGCCCCTATCCCGGCTGGCCTCGATCCTGGCAATCACCTCGTTGAATCGTCTGAAAAAGCGGATAGACCCGCGCCGCGTCAATGGCGGCGTGTTCTTGGGACTCAACGGAACCGTGGTGAAATCCCACGGCGGAGCGGACGCAACCGGCGTTTCCGCAGCGGTTAAGCTGGCCTTCACTCTGGCTGAATCCGGTTTCGCCGAAAAATTGGCGGCACGGGTTGCATCAACAGCCGCACTTGCACAAGATGCGGCCCATTCCGTGACTCAATCGGAATAATAACAAAAAAGGCAGTACCCCAGCATGGCAGGCCGCTCAGTTGTTGTAGGTGTCGGGCATTATTTGCCAGAGCGCGTTGTACCGAACTCTGAGTTCGAGAAAACGCTGGATACGACGGACGAATGGATTCGCACCCGGTCCGGGATCGAGCGGCGACACTTCGCGGCCGAGGAAGAAACCACTTCCGATCTGGCCACCAAAGCGGCCGAAGCCGCACTGGCTGATGCCGGACTGACGGCGGATGATATCGACGCGATTGTACTGGCAACCTCCACAGCTGATCTGACCTTTCCTTCGGCGGCAACCATGGTACAGGCCCGGTTGGGCATGACCAAAGGTTTTGCCTTCGATGTACAGGCGGTCTGCGCAGGGTTTGTCTTTGCGCTCAGCAACGCCAACGCCCTGATCCTGTCCGGTCAGGCCAAGCGCGTACTGGTGATCGGCGCCGAGACCTTTTCACGAATCATGGACTGGACCGACCGGTCGACCTGCGTGCTGTTTGGCGATGGCGCGGGCGCACTGGTTCTGGAAGAGCAAGAGGGTCAGGGCACTTCGGATGATCGCGGTATTCTTGCGACCGACTTGAATTCGGACGGACGCTACAAAGACCTTCTCTATGTTGATGGCGGGGTTTCGACCCAATCCACCGGCCACTTGCGGATGCAGGGCAATCAGGTCTTCCGTCATGCGGTCGAGAAACTGGCCCGAACTGCCGAAGTCGCGCTGGAACGAGCCGGTTTGTCCAGCGATGATGTCGACTGGATCGTGCCGCATCAGGCCAATATCCGCATTATTCAGGGCACCGCCAAGAAGATGGGCCTGCCGATGGATAACGTCGTCGTCACCGTTCAGGACCATGGCAACACATCGGCAGCCTCCATCCCTCTGGCCCTGTCGGTGGGCAAGCAAAACGGCCAGATCAAAACCGGCGATCTGATCGTTACAGAGGCGATTGGTGGCGGTCTGGCCTGGGGGGCGGTCGCACTGCGTTGGTAACCGGCACAATCCGGCTTACAGAGCCTCCTGCAATTCATTGATATTGACAGCGAATTTTGCATAGCCATATGCTCAGACATCAACAGGGGAAAAAGCATGGGCGACAAAACACTGACCCGAATGGATCTGAGCGAGGCCGTCTTTCGTGAGGTTGGCTTGTCACGCAATGAAAGCGCACAGCTGGTCGAAAGCGTTCTGAACCACATGTCTGACGCGCTGGTGCGTGGCGAACAGGTTAAGATTTCGTCATTCGGCACCTTCAGCGTTCGGGACAAAACCGCCCGTATCGGTCGCAACCCTAAAACCGGTGAAGAGGTTCCGATCCAGCCCCGTCGTGTACTGACATTCCGTCCGTCGCACCTGATGAAGGATCGCGTCGCCGCAGGGAACCGCAAGTAAGTTCAGGACATCCAGGTTATGAGTAAGTCCCCCGATGCCTTTCGCACCATAAGTGAAGTTGCGGACTGGCTCGGAGTTCAGGCTCATGTGCTGCGTTTCTGGGAAAGCCGGTTTACCCAAGTCAAACCCGTCAAACGCGCCGGTGGGCGGCGATATTATCGCCCCAATGATATGCGTCTGCTGGGCGGTATCAAGAAACTGCTGCACGAGGACGGGATTACCATCAAAGGTGTTCAGCGTATCCTTCGGGAACAGGGCGTTGCGCATGTTGCATCGCTTTCGCCCAATTTGGATGAAAACGCGCCCGCACCCAGCATCGACGATACTGTGGTTCCGTTCGCTTCAGCGCCGGAACCATCCGCAAACCAGATCGACATGGATTTGGGCGAAACCGCCCATTCCCCTGCCCCAGAGGCTCCGAAACCCGTCGCAACCCCCGAACCCAAACCAATACCGGCTGAGCTGGATGCAGCGCCGCTGATGGGTGGTATTGCCTCGCTGGCATGGAATCGTGACGAGTATGACGATGAGCTGTTGCACCAGATTGCACCCATCGCCAAGGACCTGCGCAGGTGGCTGGATCGCGTCGAACACCACACGGCGGGATAGCAAAAAAGGCGATGATTTCCTCTTGCCCCCGCCGGGAAAGTCTTTATGAACACCTCAACGTCGGGCTATGGCGCAGCCTGGTAGCGCGTCCGTCTGGGGGACGGAAGGTCGCAGGTTCGAGTCCTGCTAGCCCGACCAAATCACACCGACGTTTATGGCACATAGGCCAGATCCCGCTCTGGCAGCAGAGGGGATCGAGATGACAGGTGTTTGCCCAAATCAACAGCTTGAGGCGATGATTGCACGCGGTGAGATCGCCGCAAGCCCAGACATCATCCCTGCACAGGTGCAGCCGGCAAGCCTTGATCTACGTTTGGGAACAGTGGCTTACCGGGTGCGCGCGTCGTTTCTGGCAGGCGAAGGACGGTCTGTCGCAGACCGGCTGGCCGAGTTTGAGATGCACCGCATCGACATCACTGAAGGCGCTGTTCTGGAAAAGGGCTGTGTCTATCTGGTGCCGCTGATGGAATCACTCGCCCTGCCCGATGACGTCAGTGCGGTGGCCAATGCCAAAAGCTCGACCGGGCGGCTCGACTTGCTCACGCGCACGATCACCGATGGCGGAACCGAGTTTGATCGGGTTCCCGCAGGCTACACAGGTCCGCTTTATGCCGAGATCTGCCCGCGATCGTTCTCGGTTCTGGTGCGCCCCGGAATGCGTCTGAATCAGATCCGTTTCCGCAAAGGTCAGGCGGTACTCAGCGACGCCGAGCTGACCGCGTTGCATGGTCAAACGCCGTTGGTTGATGGGCCAGCCGTCATTCAGGACGGGTTGGGGTTTTCGGTCGATCTGCAACTGCCCGATACCGATCTGGTCGGCTATCGTGCCAAGCCCCATACCGGGGTGATCGATCTGGATCGGATCGGCGAATACGACCCGCAGGAATACTGGGAAGAGGTGCATACCAAGGATGGTCGCATCATCCTCGACCCCGGCGCGTTCTACATTCTCGTCAGCCGCGAAGCGGTGCATATCCCGCCAATGTATGCTGCTGAAATGGCCCCTTATCTGGCTATGGTCGGCGAGTTCCGGGTACATTACGCCGGATTCTTTGACCCGGGCTTTGGACATGCCGAAGCAGGCGGCGCTGGATCACGCGGGGTGCTGGAAGTGCGCTGCCACGAAGCGCCATTTGTGTTGGAACACGGACAAGTCGTCGGGCGCCTGGTTTATGAGAAGATGGCAGAAATGCCGACACAGCTATATGGTGCTGGGATTGCCTCGAACTATCAGGGTCAAGGCCTGAAACTGTCCAAGCATTTCAAAGCTGTGGGCTGAGTTTCAGAACTTCATGAACCGACGCATCTGACGCGACACCTGCCGCATCTGCTTTGCGCTTTGATTTTGGCGCTTGGTCGCATCGCGCATCTGGCGATCCGCCTCGGGGCCATTCTCAACATCAGACTGACCCGGTTTGCGGCCCACCTTGCTGGCCATATCAATACCCTTGTCCACACCGTGGTTCACCAGGCGACGCATCACCCGGCGCACGATCATATCGATGATCCGATTGGCATTCATTGGCTCAACTCCGTTTCCTGCACCCTATGATAGGCGGGATCTGCGGCAATAAAAGGGCTGTCCGATCACTCTTCTTCGAACAGTTCGGTTTGATCTTCGTCCTCGTCATCACCCTGCCCTTCGCCCAGCGGCACAGCACCAGGGGGTGGGCGATTCTCCAACAATCCGGCTGCGCGCAACTCCTTCAGGCCCGGCAGGTCACGGGCGTTTTCCAGCCCGAAATGATCCAGAAACTCAGGCGTTACGACGAATGTCACCGGACGGCCTGGTGTCATGCGACGGCGGCCCAGTCGGATCCACTCCATCTCAAGCAGTTGGTCAATGGTGCCGCGCGAAACGGACACGCCCCGGATTTCCTCGATCTCCGCACGCGTGCAGGGCTGGTGATAAGCCACGATCGCCAGCGTTTCGATGGCCGCCCGGCTAAGCTTGCGGGTCTCAACCGTTTCCTTCTGCATCAGGAAGCCAAGATCGGGGGCTGTGCGGATCGCCCAAGCCTCACCAACGCGCACCACACGCACCCCGCGCCCTTCGTATCGTTTCTGAAGCGATTCAACAGCTTGCGCGGCATTGCTTCCATGGGGCATCCGCGCTTCAAGATCACCAATCGTCACTGGCTCGGCGCTGGCAAACAGCACGGCCTCGACCATACGTTCCTGTTCCGCCAAGGGCGGCGCTTCGAACAGTGTGCCTGTCTCTTCGTTGGCGTCAGTCACGTGTCTCAGTCCTCTTACGCAGATGGATCGGCGCAAAGGTCTCGCTTTGCTTGATCTCCATATGTCCTTCTTTCACCAGCTCAAGCGAGGCTGCGAAGGTTGCAGCCGTGGCCGAGCGTCGCCGCACCGGATCAGCATCCCAGCCTTCGGGCAGGTAGGTCTCCATATCCGTCCACGCACCGGCAAAGCCTATCAGGGGTCGCATCCGCTCAAGCGCTTGTTCCATGGTGAAAACGGCGTCGCGGTCCATGACGAAGGGGCGGAACTCGTCGCGCGTGCGGATACGCGCATAGCCCTGCATCAGGTCCAGCAATGTGGCGGAATAGGTCACGGTGCGGATTCGCGTAACATCCTCACCCTGCCCGCGTTTGAAAAAATCGCGGCCCAATTGATCACGCGCCATCAGGCGCGCAGCGGCATCGCGCATGGCCTGCAGACGCTCCAATTGGAATGCGAGGTGCGCGGCGAGTTCCTCGCCCGAGGGGCCTTCATCATCCGGGTCCGGGGGCAGCAGCAAGCGGGATTTGAGGAAAGCTAGCCAAGCGGCCATCACCAGATAGTCGGCGGCCAGTTCGATCCTCAACTGACGCGCTTTTTCGACAAATGTCAGATACTGTTGAGCCAGCGCAAGAACCGAGATTTTGCGCAAGTCCACTTTTTGCGTACGCGAAAGTGTCAAAAGCACATCGAGCGGACCCTCAAACCCGTCGACGTCCACAATCAAAGCCTCGGCGGCCAGCCGATCGGCAACCGAGACCGGGTCTTCGCTGAAAAGGTTATCCTGCATATACCTGCCCGCCCATTAGGGCAGATAGTTCCGCCTCGGCGGCTTGGATGTCAAGTTCCTGTGGCGGTTGTCTCCGGGCCAGCGCCCGATCTGCGCGGGCTTGTGCCGCATCCGACATCTCACAAGCGGCTTCGAGCACCTGCGCGCGTTCTTCAAAGGCCCCGTTGCAGTGCAAGGCCGCATCGCATCCGGCGTCCAGTGCCTGTCGGGCCAAGTCGGCGGGCGCGCCGTTCAGGGCTTTCATCGTGATATCGTCGGTCATAATCAGACCGTCGAAACCGATGCGCTCCCTAATCATCGTCATCATTCCAGCAGAAATCGTTGCGGGCCTTGGATCGATCTGGTCATAAACCAAATGCGCCGTCATCCCCATCGGCAAGTCGTTCAGCGCGCGGAATGGTGCAAAATCTGCCGCTTCCAGTGCACTTAGAGAAAGATCCACATGCGGCAACTCGTGATGACTGTCGAGCGTCGACAGACCGTGGCCGGGCATGTGCTTTACTACCGGCAACACTCCGCCATCAAAGTGTCCGTTGGCAACGGCTCGACCAATCGCGGAAACCTTTTCGGGATCAGACCCATAGCAGCGGTTCTTCAGGAACGCATGAGTACCCTCGCGGGCCAGATCGACCATCGGCGCACAATTGCTGTCGATGCCCAATCCCAGCAGTTCATGCGCGATCAGACGATAGCGCAGATACATCGCGCGCTCGGCCTGATCTCCGGCATGCGCGACATGATCCAAAGGGGGCAACCATTCACGGGCTAAAGGTGCGCGCAGACGTTGTACGCGGCCACCTTCCTGATCGACTGTGATTAGGCAATTTCGGCCAACCGCCTCGCGGAAGTCCTCGCACAAGGCGCGGGTCTGGTCAGCGGATTCGATGTTGCGGGCAAACAGAATGAACCCGAACGGGTTCATCTCTTTGAACAAAGCTTTTTCATCCGGCGTCAGGCGCAGCCCTTCGGCATCGGTGATAACCGCGCCAAATCTCACCGGACGGCGACCGGGATACAGTCTGCACCCTGCGCGACTAGGGCCGCGCAAAACTGGCGCGAGTCGCTCAGATCATCAAACCCCATGACACGCAGGCGATAGAAGGTTCGCCCTCCGCTTGAGGTCTTCTGAATAACACGCTGTTTTCCATCCATATATTCTCCAAATCGGCCATTCAAACGTGCCCATTCGGCCTGCGCCACATCGGCGCTTTCGTATGCCCCAAGCTGAGCCAATCGCGTGCCTTTGGTCAATGTATCGGGATCAACATCCAGACCAACAGCAGCCTTTACTGCAGCATTGATCGCAGCTTCCGTAGCGCTGTTGGACGAAATAGAACTTGGCGTAGCGCGGGCTGGACGCACATGCGGACGCAGCGACCGGCGCACACCAGGCAGTGCAGCAATCTTAGGGTCGGGCTGTTGCGCGGCGTAATCAGCCGGATCAATCGCGGGCTCGTCTTCGGGCGTGACCAGGGAAGCCAATTGCACGCCCTGCTCAGGCGTCTGTTCAGGCAGAGGTTCGGCGGCGAGCCCTTCGGCCAGAGCGTTCACGATCGCCTGATCAGTGGCGGGTTCCTCAATCACTTGCACTGCATTTGTGGCCTCAAGCGCGGTCATGGGCGTGTCTTCATCAGTCAGAGACACGGGGCGCGGTGCGAGGATCAGACGATCTGCCGGCGGTGCAGCAGTCCCGACAGCGGCAACTGCATTCACCGCTAGGCCCTGATTATCAGCAGGCGTCCCGCCGGGATTTTCGGGCTGCACGCGCATGGGTCCTTCGGCGGCGCGCACGACCGGTACCCCGCTGACGTCGCGCATGATCAGTTGGTAGCCCCAAACGCCGACTCCGGCGACCAGCGCCAAAGACGCAACCGCCCCAAGCACGTTGACAATACGGCCCAGCCCAGCGCCTGCGCGCGGGGCGTCATCATAGCTATAGCTTTCATCAGGATAATCATACGCATCTTCAGGATGCGATTGATTCGAGTAATGCATCTGCTCGGGGCTATGCTGCCCCGAGTAATCGTAACGTGCCATTTCCGCCTCACCGCCCGATTGCGCCGTACAAAGTGGCGCGCGGGTCATTTCTTGTCTGCCTCAGACCGGCGGTTCGGGCGATATTTGTTATCGCATCTCCTGCGCCGGGGTAACGCCAAGAATACCCAAGCCCGCTGAAATCACAACAGAAACAGCCCGGGCCAGTGCGATTTTCGATTGGCTTGTGGCAACATCGCCATCCTGAATGAAGCGCAACTGGGTTTCGTCATTGCCCTTGTTCCACAGCGCGTGAAAATCTCCTGCTAATTCATAGAGATAGAAGGCAACCCGGTGCGGTTCATTTGTGCGAGCGGCGATTTCAACCAGACGTGGCCATTCTGCCAGCTTCTTGGCAACGGTCAGCTCAGAGGCGTGGTCGATCTTTCCCAGATCTGCCCCAGATAGCGTAGCATCATCGGCAGAAATCCCGGCCTCAGCGGCGCGGCGCAGCACACTCATGACGCGGGCATGGGCGTATTGGACGTAGAACACCGGGTTTTCGCGGCTTTGTTCCAACACCTTGTCGAAATCGAAATCCAGCGGTGCGTCGTTCTTGCGGGTCAGCATCACGAAACGGGTTACATCAGGCCCGACCTGATCGACTACATCGCGCAACGTGACAAAGTTCCCTGCCCGCTTGGACATCTTGAATGGCTCGCCATTCTTCCACAGCTTCACCAATTGGGTAAGCTTGATATCCAGCGGCACCTTACCATCGGAAAGGGCCGAAACGGCCGCCTTCATCCGTTTGACATAGCCGCCATGGTCCGCACCGAACACATCGATTAGCGCGTCAAACCCACGGCTCACCTTGTCATAATGATAAGCGATATCCGGGGCGAAATAGGTCCAGCTGCCGTCCGATTTCTTGACCGGGCGGTCGACGTCATCCCCGTGTTCGGTCGACTTGAACAAGGTCTGCTCGCGCGGTTCCCAATCCTCGGGTTTCTTACCCTTGGGCGGCTCAAGAACGCCTTCGTAGATCAGGCCCTTGTCGGTTAGCGACTGAAGCGCAGCCTCGATCCGCCCTGTGCCGTAGAGCGACTTCTCTGAGAAGAACACATCCATCTCAACACCCAGCGCCTTCAGGTCGGCGCGGATCAGGTCCATCATAGCGTCGGTTGAGAATTCGCGCAGCTCTTCCAGCCATACGCTTTCTGGCTTGTCGATCAGGCTGTCGCCGTATTTCTCTTTCAGCGCCTGACCGATCGGGATCAGGTAATCGCCGGGATAGAGACCTTCGGCGATCTCGGGACTGAGCCCGTTGGCCTCGCGATACCGTTCATATGCCGACCGCGCCAGCACATCCACCTGCGCGCCGCCATCGTTGATGTAGTATTCGCGGGTCACCTCATGGCCCGAATAGGCCAGCAAGCTTGCCAGCGCATCACCGAACACAGCCCCCCGCGTGTGGCCCACATGCAGCGGGCCGGTCGGGTTGGCCGAGACATATTCCACGTTCACCTTCTGACCATGTCCCATGGTCGAACGGCCATAATCGGTGCCCTTTTCCAGCACCGCAGCCAACACTCCCTGCCAAACCGAAGACGCAAGCCGCAGGTTTAGAAAGCCCGGGCCCGCCACCTCGGCGCTGGTGATCCGGCCGTCTGCAGACAGCTTGCCCGCAAGCACATCCGCAATGTCCCGCGGCTTCATCTTCGCCGGTTTCGCCAGTACCATCGCCGCATTGGTCGCCATATCGCCATGCGCCGCATCGCGCGGAGGCTCAACCGCCACGTTGTCAAAGCTCAGCCCCTCAGGCAGCGCGCCTTCGGACTGCATCTGCGCCAGCGCGTCCAGTACCAGGCCGCGGATCTCGGAAAACAGGTTCATTTCGGATGTCCTTTTGCTTGCCGCGGGGTTTACCACGCAAAGCGCCAAGGTCAATGGACGCCTAAATTTTGCGCTTGGATTAACCGCTATCAGGGCTAAGGTCGGGGAAAACCGTGACCGGAGCCCCTGAATGCGCCTTACCTTGCCCTTTGCCCTGTTGCTGACCACCGCCCTGCCCACATGGGCCGAGATGCCCTCACCTCAAGGCCACGTACTGCTGACGCTCGGTGGCGCCATCACCGAAACCAATCTGCCCGCGCGCGCCGAGAACGACGGTGGGCTGTTGGGTTTTCTCGAAGTCACACATGACGGTGCAGCAGGCTTTGACGCTGCCATGCTGGACGGGTTGGATCAGGTCGAGATCACCATCCCCTACGGCCCGCCAGAGAACCAGCGCGACTATACCTTCGCTGGCCCGTTGTTGTCTGACGTAATGACGATGGCAGGTGCCAGGGGCAAATCCGCCCTGCCCATGGCTATGGATGGCTATCAGGCTGAAATCCCATGGGAAAGCATCGAGACACATCAACCCATCGTGGCCACCCACGCGGATGGCGTGCCGATGGGCATTGGTAGTTACGGCCCCACGATGATCGTTTTCCCGCCCACGAATGATGCTGAACTGGCTCAAACACAAGCCAGCCAACAGGTCTGGGCCATCGCCTATATTGCGATCGAGTGATCTCCGGTCAGCCGGGCATGGTCTTGCAGCGCAAACCTGTCGGTCATACCCGCGATATAATCCGAGACGATGCGGGCCAGCGCGGTCTCATCCTTTGCCGTCTCGATATCGACATGCCAGTGCCTGGGCATCTGTTTCGGGTCGGACAGGTAAATCGGAAACAGTTCCTCAACCACCTTGCTGACACTGGCGCGCACTTCCATCACGCTCGGTGCGCGATACATGCGCGAAAACAGGAAGGCGCGGATCTGTTTGAGCTTCGCCCAAAGATCATCCGAGAATTGAATGACCGGATAACCCAGATGGCGGATATCCTCGACCGACTGCGCCCCCGAGGCCGCTATCAACGCGCGTGAGGTGTCGATAACATCCGAAACCATGACGCCAAATACCCGTCTGAGCGCCTCGTGCCGACGGCGATAAGGGTCAAGACCCGGAAATTTGGCATCCACTTCGGCGAAACAGGCATCAATTATGGGAAGCTGCTGAATGTCTTCATCTCTGAACAATCCCGCCCGTAATCCGTCAAACAGATCGTGGTTGTTGTAGGCAATGTCGTCCGACAACGCCGCGACCTGCGCCTCAGCGCTCGCATGAGTATGGAGTTCGAGGTCAAAGCCCTGGTTGCATTCGGCCAATGCCCAAGGCAATGCACCAGTGACCGGCCCGTTGTGCTTGGCTATCCCTTCCAGACATTCCCAGGTCAGGTTGCACCCATCGAACTCGGCGTAGTGACGCTCGAGTTTGGTCACGATCCGAATGGCCTGTGCGTTGTGGTCAAAGCCACCATATGGCTCCATCAACGCATGCAGAGCATCCTCGCCCGTGTGGCCAAACGGCGTATGCCCGAGGTCGTGCGCCAACGCGACCGCTTCGGTCAATTCGCCGTTCAAGCCTAAGGCCCCGGCAATCGTTCGAGCCACCTGAGCCACTTCTATGGAATGCGTCAGGCGGGTTCGATAACTGTCGCCCTCATGCTCAACAAACACCTGAGTTTTGTGTTTGAGGCGCCTAAACGCGCTGGCATGAATAATCCTGTCACGGTCGCGCTGAAAGCATGACCGAAAACTGCTTTCCTCCTCAGGTACAAGCCGCCCCCTCGCGCGGCCTGGGTCCGAGGCAAAACCCGCTCTGTCCAAAGGTCTTGTCCTTGTCGCCTGTCGTCAGGTTCCATATATTGTACGATGCTAAGGAAATAAACCTTTGGAGACCGGCATGAATCTGCCCCCAACAGTCACAGAACGCGCCTTTGAACGCCTGGCCGAAATCGGTGCCGCAGATCAGGGCCAGGCCCTGCGTGTCGCTGTGGAGGGTGGCGGATGTTCCGGTTTTCAATACGAGATCGCCCTGGATGTGCCGAAAGAGGACGATTTGGTGCTAGAGGGCAAAGGCCAAAAGGTCATCGTCGACTCGATCTCTCTGCCGTTTCTGGAGAACGCGGTAATTGATTTCACACAGGAACTCATCGGCGCGCGCTTCGTGATTGAGAACCCCAACGCCACGTCTTCCTGCGGCTGCGGCACATCGTTCTCGATGTAGCGTCAGTGGGGGCTTTGCCCCCACACCCCCAAGGTATTTTTAGCCAGATGAAGAGAGATCCACTCTCTGAAAGTCAAAGTCAGAGAGCTTCACCTGGCGCGGTCATCGGCGCCTCCGCCTGTACCGCATACTCAGTTTTGACGAATATGGTTAAGAATCCGTTTCTTCATCTGGCCCAAAATACCTCGGAGCGCGAGGCAGAGCCTCGCTTACTTATTCGGCAACTTGCCGTTGCGTGTATTCTGCGCGATAGGTTGCCAATGGCACCGGAGGATCACGCATGAAAATCGCCACATTCAACATCAACGGTATCAAGGCAAGGGCCGAGGCGTTACCTCGCTGGTTGGATGAGGCGCAGCCCGATGTCGTGTTGCTGCAGGAAATCAAATCTATTGATGAGAATTTCCCCCGCGAGATTTTCGAGGAGCGCGGATATAACGTTGAAACCCACGGGCAAAAGAGCTTCAACGGCGTTGCAATCCTTTCGAAATTGCCGCTTGAGGATGTCTCCCGTGGGTTGCCCGGTGATGAAAGTGATGAGCAGGCGCGCTGGATCGAAGCTACTGTCACAGGAAAGAGAGCACTGCGCATCTGCGGATTGTATCTGCCAAATGGCAATCCGGTGCCGGGGCCGAAATATGACTACAAGCTTGAGTGGATGGAGCGCCTCTATGATCGTGCCCGCGATTTGATGGCATCAGAGGAACCCGCGTTGATGGCCGGGGATTACAATATCATCCCGCAGGCCGAAGATGCCAAGCGCCCCGACGCCTGGCGCGAGGATGCGCTATTTCGACCCGAAAGTCGCGCTGCATTCCGTAAGGTATTGAATCTGGGCTTCACCGAAGCCTTTCGCGCACGAACGCAAGGCCCCGGTCATTACTCATTCTGGGATTATCAAGCCGGCGCGTGGAACAGAAACGACGGGATTCGCATCGATCACTTTCTTCTGACGCCGCAAGCTGCAGATTTGATGCGTGATTGCAGGATCGATGCCGAAGTGAGGGGGCACGAAAAACCTTCGGACCATGTGCCGGTCTGGGTTGATCTCGACCTGTGAACGCTTACGCGGTCGCGTCGTAGCTATAGATCCACTCGTAGCGCCGTGCCAAGCGTGGACCAACCGCCATTAAGGCGGCCTGCGCGGCCAGCCTCATTGGCCCACGAAGGTGGAAATTACGCGCATTTGCGCCTGCAGCGCCAACCACTTGCCTGGCACGCGGTCGTCGAGTGGCTTCATAGGTAGCCAATGCGCGGGCGACGCCTGAGTTGTCCTGGAACGCGCGTGTCAGGACCCAGGCATCTTCCAGTGCCAGGCAAGCTCCTTGGGCCATAAAAGGCAACGTCGGGTGCGCCGCATCCCCAAGTAAGGCCAATCGCCCATTCTGCCAGATTTGCGCCACGGGGCGCAGAAACAGCGCCCAAAGGTGAACCTCGTCAATCTTTGACAATATGTCACCAACCGGTCCGCCAAAATCGGCGAACCGGGTTCGCAGGTCGTCGGGATCACCCTGACGTCGCCAGCCTTCCTCTTGCCAGTCGGAACGCTCTTCTATGGCCACGATGTTCACGAGGCGTTGATCGCGCAGCGGGTAGGTTACCACGTGCCGGCCTGGCCCCATCGTCAAGGACGCGCATGGCAGTTCTTCTGGCTGGGTCCAGGGGATCGTTGCTCGCCAGGCAACCTGATGGGTGAACACCGGGACCTCGGGGCCATTCAAGATCGGGCGGATAGCGCTGCGCCCACCGTCTGCGGCGATCGCGCATTCCGCACGCAGCCTTTCGCCGCTTTCCAGAACGATCTCGGCTTCGCTTGGGTGTTTATGAACCGTCGCGACAGGTGCATCCAGCCGAATATCCACCCCAGAGCGCAAGGCGGCTTTGTGTAACAGGTCCAGCAGATCTGCCCGGTGATAATAGTAAGTCGACCCAGCGGCAGGGACCGGGACCCGACTGATCACGCGCCCATTACGGTAATCGCGCAGAACGGTCCCACCCGAGATTTGTCCAGCTTCCGGGACCTTACCAGCAACGCCTAGCGCACGCAGTACCGCCATCCCGTTCGCACTGATTTGCAATCCAGCACCAACTTCGGTCAGTTCTGGGGCCTGCTCCAGAACCGTCACCTGAGCACCCTGACTTCGCAGTGCGAGTGCCGCCGCCATGCCCCCAATGCCGCCGCCAATGACGCAGAAATTCAGACCATTGATATTCATGGACCTGCCATAACGCAAAAACGCCGAGGCGACAGGCCCCGGCGCAGTTGTTTTGTTGCAATTTCCCAGCGATCAATCGTCGCGGTGGACCTTTTCGCGGCGCTCGTGACGCTCTTGCGCCTCAAGCGTCATAGTCGCGATAGGACGCGCATCCAGGCGCTTGAGCGAGATCGGATCACCGGTCTTCTCGCAATATCCATACTCCCCTTCTTCGATCCGACGCAGGGCCGAGTCGATTTTGGCCACCAGCTTACGCTGACGATCCCGGGTGCGCAGTTCCAGCGCACGGTCGGTCTCTTCGCTTGCGCGGTCAGCGACATCGGGTATGTTTCGGGTGTTGTCCTGCAGACCTTCGATCGTATCACGGCTGCCTGCGAGTAGTTCTGTCTTCCAATCCATCAGCTTGCGGCGAAAATACTCAAGCTGGCGGTCATTCATGAAAGGCTCATCTTCGGCCGGACGATAATCTTCCGGCAGAAAAACTTCCTGCTTCATATTTGCTCCCTCGGTATGGCCTGAAACGTCGGTTGCGATTGTATTACCTGACATTCGGCACCCCCTTCTGCGGAGCGTGTAACCGACGGGGCAGAGATTGTCACTACACAAACGTATGCCTCGCCGCCGCGTCACTCCGACTGCTCTAATATTGAGACTTGTAACAACAAAACCTTGTTTTTCTGTGGTTCTCGCAAGGCGTTTTTCAGGCAGCTTCAACCCCTGCGATACCCCGCCCCGAACGAATCGCCCAAAACAGATTGGACTTACAGCCCATCCCATCCTCTCGCGACGCTGCGGCCCGGCTTGTAAATAACCTTGCCTCTCTGTAACCCGAGCAGAGCAAACCCAGCCCGCATTCCGCGGAAACCACATGAGGGGTCCCATGACCGCACGTTTTCAAGGCACCGCAGAATATGTTGCCACCGACGATCTGAACATTGCCGTGAACGCTGCCGTCACGCTGGAACGCCCCTTGTTGGTCAAGGGCGAGCCCGGAACTGGCAAGACCGAGCTGGCGAAACAGGTCGCAGGCGCGCTGGGGCTGACGATGATTGAGTGGAACGTGAAATCCACCACCCGAGCGCAACAGGGGTTGTATGAATACGATGCGGTCAGCCGTTTGCGCGATAGCCAGCTTGGCGAAGAGCGCGTGCATGATGTCTCGAACTATATTCGCAAGGGCAAGCTGTGGCAGGCATTCGATGCGGATGAAAAGGTCGTGCTACTGATCGACGAGATCGACAAGGCTGATATCGAATTCCCCAACGATCTATTGCAAGAACTCGATAAGATGGAGTTCCACGTCTACGAGACTGGCGAGACGATCCGTGCCAAGAACCGCCCTATCGTCATAATCACGTCGAACAACGAAAAGGAACTACCTGACGCATTCCTGCGCCGCTGCTTCTTTCACTACATCCGCTTTCCAGACGAAGCCACGATGCGCCGTATCGTCGAAGTCCATCACCCCGGCATCAAAGATGCGCTGCTGACCACCGCGCTGACCCAGTTCTACGAAATCCGCGAAACGCAAGGTTTGAAGAAAAAGCCCTCGACCTCGGAAGTGCTGGACTGGCTGAAACTGCTCTTGGCTGAGGACTTGAGCGCTGAGGACCTTAAACGCGACGGTGTGAATGCACTGCCCAAGCTACATGGTGCGCTTCTAAAAAATGAGCAGGACGTACACCTGTTTGAACGGCTGGCCTTTATGGCGCGTAGCAAGCGGTGATCACAGCTTGTCATCGGTACGGTCGGGTGTCAGCATTACATCAACGAAAGACCCCGCGCCAATCGGGCCTCCAGAGCAGGAAATAATAAAATGTCTAACGCCCTCACAATTCGCCCCTTGCGACCAGAAGACCGGGATCAATGGGCCGAAATGTGGCGTGACTACCTGGCATTTTATGAAACCGAAGTGCCGGATTCGACTTTCCAAAGCACCTTTGCACGGCTCTTAGGTGATGATCCGAATGACTTTTCCTGTTTTGTCGCGGATTTGGATGGGCAATTGCTTGGACTGACCCACTACCTGTTTCATCGCCACGCCTGGAAGGAAGAAAGTGTCTGCTATCTGCAGGATCTCTATGCCCGCCCAGAAGCGCGAGGCACCGGAGTTGGACGCGCCCTGATTGAGGCCGTCTATGAAGAAGCGGACAGGCAGAAAGCCCCCTCAGTCTATTGGCTGACGCAGGAAAACAACCATACCGCACGCAAACTCTATGACCGCATCGGCAAGTTGTCGCCGTTCCTGAAGTATCAGCGACCATGAGGCTTTTGGGCGCAACCCTCCTTCTGGCGGCGCTGTCTGCCTGCACCACGGTCGACCGGATCGAGACGCCGACTCGTACCCAGGTGATTGAAGCTTCGCTGCCGCCGTCTAAATCCTTCGGCGCTGCTCGTCCAAGCCCGCCTGCCCGTTCAAACAAGAACATCGCCGCAGATTTCCTATCGCTGCATTTCGCACTTGAGAGCGGCGCAGAGTTGCCCGTTTTCACCCGGTTTGATGGACCCATCACGGTGCGTCTGACTGGGACACCGCCACCAACGATGCAGACCGACCTGAGCCGGCTACTGACCCGGTTGCAACGTGAGGCGAAGATCGACATCCGGCAGATTCCAGAGGGTCAGGCGAACATCACGATCGAGGCTGTAAGCCAGAAACAGATCCGCCGCATCCTGCCGCAGGCCGCCTGTTTCGTCGTGCCCAACTCTTCAAGTCTGGAAGAATACCGCCGTGACAGGCGCAAAAGCAAAAGCAACTGGACCGAACTGCGAAAACGTGAACGGATCGGGATATTCATCCCCTACGATGCCAGCCCACAGGAAATTCGGGACTGCCTGCATGAAGAATTGGCTCAGGCACTTGGACCTCTGAACGACCTCTATCGCCTAACCGATTCAGTATTCAACGACGACAATTTCCACACGGTTCTGACCGGATTCGACATGTTGATCCTGCGCGCAGCCTATGCGCCTGAGTTGCAAAATGGCATGACACGCGAACAGGCGGCGGCGGTTCTGCCCGGCGTACTCAGCCGGCTGAACCCCAGAGGGGATCGGGTTGCGCCACAACAGGTTACTGAGACGCCTCGGGCGTGGATTAACGCAGTTCAACGCGCTTTGGGGGCTGGCGCTGGTACGGCCAAACGCGTCAACGCTGCGAACGAGGCAGCGCGAATTGGTCAACAGCAAGGCTGGACCGACCACCGCCGCGCCTATCCGCATTATCTGCTGGGGCGCATGGGGCAATTCGACGACCCCGAGGCGGCGCAGCAGCAATATGAAATTGCCCTGAAATACCTGAACGCCACCCCGGGAACGGAAATTCAGCGCGCTCATATCACGGCACAAACCGCAGCATTTGCTTTGGCACAGGGTCAGGGCACCGAGGCCCTGCCCGAATTGAACAAAGCAATCAATGTCATGACCAAGGCCGAGAACGCCGCCCTTCTGGCCACCCTGCTGCTGCTCAAATCCGAGGCACTGCGGCAGTCCGGTCAACTAGATCAGGCACGTCGTGTTCGGCTGGACAGTATCGGATGGGCACGTTACGGCTTCGGCTCGGATTTGGTGGTGCGCTCGGTCACACAAGACATCGCGCAGTCAGCCGCCACAAGCACGGGTGGATAACGTCACATGATAGTGGTTCTGGGCATGGCTATTCTGGGCGCGATTCTGGGCGCGTTGACAGCACGCAAACGTAACGGAAGCGGTGCTGATATGGTTCAATACGCCGCAGGTTACGGCATTGCCTTTGCGTTGGTCGGGCTGGTGATTTCACTGGTCATTGTCCGCCTGGTATAGAACGATGTTCCTGCCCTTCTTCGAAAACCTCCGAAACGCTGGCATTCCCGTATCTCTGCGCGAGTACCTGACGTTTCTGGAAGGGATGAAAAAGGGCTTGGCGACATACGATGTCGAGGCGTTTTACTATCTCGCCCGCGTTTCGATGGTGAAAGACGAGCGCAACATCGACAAGTTCGACCGTGCCTTTGCCGCCAGTTTCGAAGGGTTGGGTGAAATCAGTTTCGATCAAGTACTCGAGGCGGTCGATATTCCTGCCGAGTGGCTTGCAAAGATGGCCGAAAAGCACCTGTCGGATGAAGAAAAAGCCGAGATCGAGGCGCTTGGTGGCTTTGATAAACTGATGGAGACGCTACGCGAGCGCCTCAAGGACCAACAGGGTCGCCATCAGGGCGGTAACAAGTGGATCGGCACCGCGGGCACCTCACCTTTCGGCGCCTATGGCTACAACCCCGAAGGCGTGCGCATCGGCCAGAAAGAAAGCCGCCATCAGCGTGCCGTAAAGGTCTGGGACAAGCGCGAATTCAAGAACTTAGATGACACTGTTGAACTTGGCACCCGGAACATCAAGGTTGCCTTGAAACGCCTGCGCCGCTGGGCGCGTGAAGGTGCAGCGGAAGAGCTTGATCTGGATGGAACGATCAGGGCTACGGCTGAACACGGATATCTGGATGTCAAAACCCGACCCGAACGTCACAACGCCGTCAAAGTGCTTTTGTTTCTGGACGTGGGCGGATCGATGGACCCGCATATCAAGGTTGTGGAAGAACTGTTCTCGGCGGCCCGGACCGAGTTCAAACATCTGGAATACTACTACTTCCACAATTGCCTCTATGAAGGCGTCTGGCGCGACAATCGCCGCCGCTGGGATCAGCAAACTCCGACGCACGAGGTCTTGCGTACATACGGGCCGGACTACAAATGCATCTTTGTCGGCGATGCCTCGATGAGTCCTTACGAGATCGCTTATCCCGGTGGTGCAAATGAGCATTGGAATCAGGAATCTGGCCAAGTCTGGCTGGGCCGTGCACGCGAACAGTGGACATCGAACCTGTGGATCAATCCAGTGCCAGAGAAGTATTGGGAATATACCCATTCGATCGGCATGATCCGTGAGATATTCGAAGATCGCATGGCACCCATGACGCTGGCGGGTTTGGAACAAGGTATGCGGGAACTGACGCGCTAGTCACCGTCGGAGTCCTGGTTGACTCAGAAACCGGAAACAATAGGCCTAGTTTTCAGAGATATTCGCGTCAAAAGCACCACCAAAGAAACAATCTCGGCAAAATTCCCTGCCTCTCTCGAATTCGTGATATACGACAAAGGGATTGAAGCTGGGGGGCTGAGATGACCATTTCAAAACTACGAAATATCCTGACATCTGTTTTGACCATTACAGCGTTCGCAATTGCATCGGGTGCGACCGCGACATTGGTACTTTCCCCTGACGCCGCTTATGCCAAGAATGATAATGGCAAGGGAAAGGGCCGCGGCGGCGGCAAAGGTAGTTCTGGAAAAAGCAACGACGGCAACAAAGGCAAGGGAAAGTCCGGAAAAGGCAACGACGGCAACAAAGGTGGCGAAAAGGGAAAATCCGGCAAGACTAAGGGTGCCAAAAGCGCGGGTAAAGATCCCGGCAAGGCCAAGTCCAAAACGCACCGCGTTAAAAAGGCTTTCGGGTTCAACAAGAAGCAAAAGGCAAAACACCACCGGTCAGCCAAAACCTCTGCTAAAGCTAAGGGACGGAACGGCAAGGTACAAAAGACCACACTGGCGGGCTTTGGAAGAGAGTTTAAACGCGATGTCGAGCAACTATTTGGCAAGCGTTCGCCGGTAAAAACCAAGTCAAGCGCGAACCGGGTAAAGAAATCGTACCGCAAGGCCTCGGTTGCTCCTGTTGAGTATTCCCCGCGACCTGTTGCTCGCACAGATTATAAATCCAAGCACTATGACAATAAGAAGCCCGGCAAGCGTCGCTATCGCGACCCGCTTGTTGCAGCAATCACCGATCCCGATGGCTCGGACAAGCTGCGTAACCTGAATGCGTCTAAGGCAGCGGCCCCGGCGTTCCGCAATGCTTCACCCAACAGCAATGTCGGCAAGATCGCGACCTATCAGGCGGCGGCGGAAACCTATTACGATCTACGCGGTGACCTCTATGAGGCGCGCCGTGAACTGCGTGATCTGAACGAAGACTACGATGGCCGCAGCAGCGAAGATATCGCCGATGATATCGCCGCGCTTGATCCTGCAGACCCGAACTATGATGACAAGCTGAGTGCGCTTGAGGATGAGCTGCGAGACGCTGAAACCTACGAGGAGGCGCGCGACGATCTGCGCGCGGATCTGAGGGATCTGAAATACGAAACCCGCGACGCGTTGCAAGATGCGGAGGCTGCCTTTTATGACGCTTCGAAAGGGCGTACATTGACCAAGGCGACGCTGGGCGAGTTCCACGGCAATCTCGATCTGCCACAGCCAAACTACCGGCACAAGGACTGGGCAACGGTCCAGCCGGTGCCTTACGATCCTGACGGCTACCGCTATTCGGATGATAAGAATTTCTATGATGAAACCGACTATCGACTGCGCTACGACAAGCCATATTCCGATCGCAATAAGAACCGCTACCGCTATTATCGCGATCCGCTTGTTGCAGCGATCACCGATCCCGATGGCTCGGACAAGCTGCGTAACCTGAATGCGTCTAAGGCAGCGGCCCCGGCGTTCCGCAATGCTTCACCCAACAGCAATGTCGGCAAAATCGCGACCTACCAGGCGGCGGCGGAAACCTATTACGACTTACGCGGTGACCTCTATGAGGCGCGCCGTGAACTGCGTGATCTGAACGAAGACTACGATGGCCGCAGCAGCGAAGACATCGCCGATGATATCGCCGCACTTGATCCTGCGGACCCGGACTATGATGACAAGCTGAGTGCGCTTGAGGATGAGCTGCGCGATGCTGAAACCTACGAGGAGGCGCGCGACGCTCTGCGCGCGGATGTGAGGGACCTGAGAGTTGATGCTCTGGTCGCAGAAAAGGAAGCTGAACGCGCATTTTTTGAGGCTTCGAAGGGCGAGGTCTTAACCAAGCAGTCCCTTGCCGAGTTTCATTCGAACCTGCACCTGCCCTCGCCAGGCAGGTAAGGCTGGATTGAGCCGCACAACTGATCGGACGTGAAGGGCGAGTTACCGCTTGCCTCCTCGGGGTGGGCCGCCCATATCTAACTCATGCTTCGCTTAACACCCATCCTGCTGGCCATAGCCTATGCCGTTGTGATGTACCGGATATCCGTCTGGCGCACGCATCGTGAGTTGGATGCGAAGTCCACCGAACTGGCCGATCCTGCGCTAAAACGCATGACGGACCGGCTGGCTGCGGCCTTGGAGATTGATCGGGTCCCAGTCTACATCTACGAGATCGATCCGGTGAACGGGCTGGCCGCGCCGGATGGGCGTATTTTCATCACTCGCGGTTTTTATCGCAAATTTGGCAACGGCGAAGTATCAGCGGAAGAAATGGCAAGCGTAATCGCGCATGAATTGGGCCATGTCGCCCTTGGCCACGCCCGGCGGCGGATGATTGATTTCTCGGGTCAAAACGCCCTGCGTGCTGCGCTGATGATGCTATTGAACCGCTTCATCCCGTTCATTGGAGCCTGGATTGCAAATATGCTGACTCATTTGCTGGCCTCCCGCCTGTCGCGGAGTGATGAATATGAGGCGGATGAATATGCGGCCGCGCTTTTGACAAAAGCCGGGATCGGGATTGGTCCACAGAAGTCTTTGTTCCACAAGCTTGAGGATCTGACACAGCAGCGCGCGGGCGTTGTGCCCGCTTGGTTAATGAGTCATCCAAAGACGGATGAGCGGATCGCAGCTCTGGAAGTACTTGAACAAAAGTGGGGCGTGGGAGTTTAGGATAGGAGCGAGGGGCCAGCCCCTCGCGCTCCCCGAGATATGTTTGGCCAGATGAATGGGATCCCGAATTAAGTACTCAGGGCTTTGCCAAGGCGCGGCAGGCGGGCTTTTTTCATTAAGCTGCGCAAGGTCCATTGAGCACCGGATAGCCGGTTGGCTTCAGCAAGGACCGCTTTGGAAACCTGCGTTATGCCTTCGGGGTCGGACAGCCAGAGTTCATGCAGCAGCCCGTCCGGATCGCGCCGCTCAAGCCCTTCGTCGGCCAACATATTCTTGGGAAAGTCTTTGGCATTGACGGTGACAATGACATCTGCCGAGCTTGTGACCGCCGTTGCGAGAACGTGGATGTCGGCGGCATCCGGCAACCATAGGCGCTGTTCAACACCGAGGTTGGCAGGTCGCTCGGCATTTGGCCAATGGGCCTGAACCAGCGCGATTTCGGCGCGCGCCTGCGCCTCGCCCTCGGGGCCGAGTTTGCGGGCGGCACGAGCCCATTCTTCGAGGATACGTGCAGACCAGACGGGCGTGAAATAACCAAGCCTCGCTGCGCCCAACAGCATCTCTCGCATCACCGTGGGATAGATGACGCAGGTATCAAGAACCGCCTTCACAGACGGTAAAACACGGCTTTGAGGTAGCCGCTTTCTGCGAGCTGCGGCAGTTGTGGATGGTCCGGCCCGGCAAAGCCAGTTCGGATCAGTTGGGCCTGTCGTCCTGCCCGTCCGATCCCACGGGATGAGGCATCGCGGAAGCGGCCCAGATCAGCGGCATGAGAACAGGAGCAGAGGCCAAGATACCCGCCCGGTTTGACCAGCGGAGCCGCCAGACGTGCGGTACGCTCATAGGCGCGCAGGCCTGCGTCCAATGCTTGTTTCGAAGGTGCAAAAGCCGGGGGATCACAGATGACGACGTCGAACAACGCGCCCTCTTCGCCGAGTTTAGTCAGTATATCAAAGGCGTCGCCTTGTCGGGTCTGGAAACGGGCAGAAAATCCTGAGGCTTCAGCGCCCTTCGCCGCCAGTTCGAGCGCCGCTGCCGAGCCGTCAACGGACAATGCCTGTGCTGCGCCGCCCGCCAGCATGGCCAGACCAAAGCCTCCGACGTGGCTGAATACATCCAGCACCTGCGCCTCGGGGTGAACCAACTTGGCGGCAAACGCGTGATTGGGGCGTTGGTCATAGAACAGGCCGGTTTTCTGCCCACCAGTCAGGTCAGCCATGTAGGTTGCGCCATTCATTGGCACTGGCAGAGGCTCATAAGGCACAGTTCCACGCAAGGTCAGATTGGTGTCGTCCAACCCCTCGAGCACACGCGTGCGCCCTGAGGCGTTCTTCAGCACGGTGTCGACCCCGGTCACCTTGACTAGCGCGTCGGTCAGAGATTCAAGATGTGCCTCAGCCCAGGCTGCGTTGGGTTGGATCACGCAGGCGTCTCCGAACCTGTCGATAATCACCCCGGGAAACCCATCCGCCTCGGCATGGATCAGGCGATAGTAAGGCGCATCGAACAGTCGCTCGCGCATCTCAAGCGCGCGGCGCAGACGGGTTTCAAACCAGTCCGCATCCAACTGCGCGCCGATATCGCGATCAAGTACCCGGCACATGATCTTCGAGACCGGATTCACCGCGACCAGAGCGATTGGCGCGCGCTTCTCGTCTTCCAGCACAGCCAAGGACCCCGGCCCGATTTTGCGGGTCCGGCGGTCGGTGACGATGTCATTGGCATAGACCCAGGGAAACCCGTGGCGCAGGCCACGCGCATTGGCCTTGGGTTTCAAACGGATACGGGGGCGGTCAGCTACGGGTGTCATGGCGCCCTCATAATCGTGAATGCACGGGGGTGAAAGCCCCGTTAACGATTGCGCTTGCGCCAGCCGCCACGACGCTTGGGGGCTTGGGCCGCCTGCAAACCCTCGGTCAGGACCTGCGTCATCGGATGATCAGCAGCCTGTTCCGAATAGACTGCGTGCAGGTTGGTCAAGGCCTGATTTTGATCAAGCTCTCCGGGCAGGCTCAGCGCCCAATCCAGAAAGATGCTGCGACACTCGGGCAAGGTGATGCCTTCAATGCGATACGCCTCGCGGATCAGGCCTTTGTGGTCATTCGGATCATCACTGCGTGCCATCTTCAACCCTTCCGACAACTGCGCCAATCAACGAGGCCGCAGTGCTGTAATTGTCTTGCAACGCGGATTGCAGCTGTTCGACCTGATCGAACCCGGTCGCCCGACACAGAAAGGCCGTACCGCCTTCACCGATCTTGTCGGCCTCGATCACCTTTCCCGACAGCAGACGCGCCGCACATTGCACCGACCAGCATAAATCGTAACAACCCTTCAGGGTTTGCGCCTGTGCGACATCCAGCAGCCCGACAGCGACCGCCCCGTCCAGACCCGAATGGACATCGCGCTGGGGGAATCCGGCCAGCAATGCGCCCGTCTCTGCCATCAGCTCGATATCCATCATGCGGCCCGGCCCATTCTTTGCGTCCCAAACGCCCGCTGGTGCTTTGGCTGCGGCCAGTCTTTCGCGCATCTCGGCGACTTCTTTCAGCACCTTCTGGCGGTCGCGCGTTTGCGACAGGAAATCGGCGCGGAAGCTTTCGATATCCTCGGCCAGACCGGCGTCGCCTGCGACCACATGGGCGCGGGTCAAAGCAAGGTGTTCCCACACCCAGGCCTCATTCTGCTGATAGTTGGTGAAGCTGACCCAGCTTGTAGCCACCGGCCCCTGATTGCCCGACGGGCGCAGACGCATGTCGACCTCATAAAGCCGTCCCTGCGACATTGGCGCGCTGAGCGCCGTGATCAGAGCCTGGGTGAAACGAGCGTAGTATGTCCGCGTTGCCAGCGGGCGAGGGCCATCGGACATGTCCTGATCCTGAGGATCGTAGATGACAATCATGTCCAGATCGGATTGCGAGTTGATGCGCCCTGCCCCAAGTGACCCCATGCCCAAAACCGCAGCGCCGCGCCCCGGCACCGGTCCATGCTTTTTGGAGAACTGGTCGACAACGCAGGGCAGAACCGCCGCAATCACGGCCTGCGCCAGTTCGGCATATTGCTGCCCGGCCTGCGCCCCATCGATCAGTCCGCGCAGATGATGCACACCGATGCGAAAGTGCCACTCCTTGCACCAGCGACGTGCGAAATCGAGCTGTGTTTCATAGTCGCTTTCCTCTGCCAAGGCCTGCGTCAAGTCCAACTGCAAGGTCGCCTGCCCGGGCCAATCGCTGAAGAAACTGCCACCAATCACCGCATCAAAAACCGAGGCGTTGCGCGACAGATGGGTGGCGAGCGCATGTGACGTCCCAACGATATCGACCAGCAGATCAATCAGATGCGGGTTCGCTTCGAACAGGGAAAACAGCTGCACCCCAGCGGGTAATCCTGCCAAAAACCCATCCAGCGCCAGCAATGCTTCGTCGGGTTTCGCAGTTTTCGCCAATCGCGCTAAAAGTTCCGGTCTGAGCCGCTCGAATATCCGTGCACCACGCTGCGATCGAAGCGCCGGGTAAGTCGGCCAACGGGCCAGCACACCCTTGTCAAACTCAACCTCCTGAAGCGGCACGGGTGCCGCGCCTGGTCCAGGGGCGAAGAACCCTTCGGTCAGTTCGTGCACTTCGGTCAGGCGGCGGGTCAGTTCGGCGGTCAATTCGGCGCTGCTGATCCCCATCAAGCACGCGACCCGTTCGAAACCGTCCTCTGAATTTGGCACCTTATGGGTCTGCGCGTCATGCACCATCTGGATTCGATGCTCGACCTCGCGGTGGGCACGGTAATGATCGGTCAGCTTCTCGGCGACATCTTCGGGCACCCAGCCTTTTGAGGCCAGCGCCGCCAGACCGGGAACGGTGCCCCGGACGCGAAGGTCTGGATCACGTCCGCCCGCGATCAATTGACGGGTCTGAGTAAAAAACTCGATCTCTCGAATACCGCCCTGCCCCAGCTTCATATCGTGGCCGGGAATCGAGAGACTTCCGCCCGTTCCCTTGTTCTCGCGAATGCGCAAGCGCATGTCATGGGCGTCTTGAATGGCGGCAAAATCCAGATGCCGCCGCCAGACGAACGGGCGCAATGCATCGAGGAATCTTTGACCTGCCGCGATGTCCCCGGCGCAGGGGCGTGCCTTGATATAGGCCGCGCGTTCCCACGTGCGCCCAAGGCTTTCATAGTAGCGCTCAGCCGCTTCCATCGCCAGACACACAGGCGTCACCGCCGGGTCGGGGCGCAATCGCAGATCGGTGCGGAACACATAGCCATCCGCCGTCTTGTCGCTAAGCGTGGCACAGAAATTCCGCGTGGCGCGCACCATGCCCTGTCGCGCTTCGTAGAAATCATCGGGATCAAAGCGGGTTTCGTCGAACAGCACGATCAGATCGATATCTGAGCTATAATTCAGCTCATACGCGCCCATTTTGCCCATCGCCAGAATGACCATTCCGGCAGCGGTATCGACATCATCTTCGGTCATACCCGGCAGCTTGCCGCGCCGGATCAGCGCAGCAATTTCGGCCTTCGCTGCCACATCTGCGGCCAAAGCGCCAAAGTCGGTCAGCGCGGCGGTTACCTTTTCCAACGGCCACGCACCTGCCAGATCGGCCAGCGCCGTCAGCAAGGCCATGCGCCTCTTCGCTTGCCGCAAACCGGGTTTCAACTGATCCGACGGCAGCGCGCGCGCCGCGTCCATCACTTCCGACAATGCCTGGTCCGGTTGCTGCAACGCTTGTGGCAACCAGTCCCTTTCTTGGTCAATCAACCCTTTCAGGTAGGGGCTAGAGCCCGCAGTTCCCGCGATCAACTCCCCCTGCTCGGCAGTCAAATCGGGCAGCGCCGCGCGTGTTTCGTCACCCAGATCGGTATGAAAAGCGCGCGGCAAGCGGTTGATAACAAGAGACTGGCTCATGACCGTTCCAGTGGTGTGTCCTGGCTGAAACTGTTGATCCAGACATCGTGACGCCGCTCCCACAGGGATGAGATCAGCATCGCCTCCCATTCCTGTGCTTCGGGTCGCAGATAATCTGCCCTGTATGAGAGTAAAACCAAATCCGCCGATAAAACGCGCAACCTGGTATCGCTGAGTTCATATTGCGCCATCGTAGGCGCATCGGCGAACTGGCCAACATGATCGTCGCGATTGGCAAAACCCGTTGGATACACGCCCAGAAAATCGGGGCTCAGCAGCGCCCGGTCGGCCTGTGCATTGCCTTCGACCAGCGCAGTCCATACCTGTTTTTCCAGCGAGAGGATCTGATCCAGTGACGGTGGGCTGGTGTTTTCAATATCTTCCATTTGCCTATGACTTGTGACGGCCGAAAATCAGATGCGGCCAGCGCACATGATCGGACAGAGTTGGCTTAGCCCTGTCCGATTGAACAGCAGAAAGGGCCGAATGTCCAAATCGTTATAGCCACTGATCCACTGGCGGCAAATCGAAAGTGAACGGATTTTCAATCCCCTGCCCGGCCAAATCCCACTCATCATAGTGCTCGTCTTCACGAAGCCGCAGAAACACCGCCTCAAGCTGATCGTTCAAACTCACCAACTCGTCCCAGGCGTCACCCATATGAGCCTGAAACATCGCCAGTTGTTGGAACAAACCATCTGGCAAAGGGCCAAATTCCACACTCCCCAGATCGCGAGCTGGGAAATACATATCCTCTTCAAACTCAAAGTAGCGCGACATTCCGTCGTTAAAGTCAATTTGGCCATCGAACGAGACCGCAGCAAATACTTCATAAAGACCGGTCTCATTCATTTCGAGCTCGAACGACACCTCGAAACTAAGTGCAAAATCAGAAATTCCGTTTTGGTGAAGCTTGCCTGCGATCTCGACGACCTCGTAATAGCCGTATGACGCCAAAACCAGATCGCCATTTGTATCGAACCCATGCACATCGAACATCTCCCCCTGTTCGCTGGCTATAGACAGATGCTGAAACTGTGCTGCCTGACCAATGTGAACGCCCTCAAATCCAAAGGCGGACCGGGCCTCATAAGAAACAGGTATGTCCGTTCCATGCATGCTTATGGTTTCAAGCGCGACTTGCTGTGTATGGTACAGCTCGGAAATGAGCGTGGCGCTTCCGCGTGTCGCGATCTCGTGGTTCACCATCGAAAGATTGAACTCAACCTCGTGAGACCCAGCACCTTGATACGCGCTGACCGTGCTGTCGATCACCCCGTCCCAAAACCCGCGCAATTCGATATCCGGCAGATCTTCTTTCCCTTCGAGATCATGGGGATCGAGGTTCAAAAAAGGCAAATCGACTTGATCAATCGAACTAGATACGCCGCCTTGCGAAGCTAGGCCTGGTTCGGTCGACAAGATGAAACTCTCCTCTGACCCGAACGGCCAATGAGTTGTGTTCACAACATTCATTTCAGCGACCTCCCTTGATTGCTCCTCGGAAAACTATGTATGCAGCCATTGCGCAAACCCTATGGAAGGGTTTGATTATTAAGCGTTCTTAATGAAACGTTTAACCGATGGGCTGCGTCGCTCGGCCTGAAATACTGAGACGCAAATCCGCCTTACCCCGCTGATTGATTCGCCCGGTCAGACGCTGGATTCGGAAAAATGTAAATCTTTTTCACATACCCCCTTGCAACCACCTATCCCCCCTCCCATCTTGGTAATGTGAAAAGCATTTACATCCTAACTGGAGAGAGCACATGACCGCATTGTCCGACCACGCCGTTCCCCAAAATCCGGGATGGCTGCACCGAAGCGAAGCCTGGCTTGATAGCAAGGGAAAAGGCGCCTGGATCGCCGCAATGGTCCTTGGCTTTATCTTCTTCTGGCCCATCGGCCTGGCCTTTCTTGCCTATATGATCTGGAGCAAACGCATGTTCAGCAAATCCTGCAGCCGCCGTTCGTCGTGGAACAGCCACATGAGCGCCATGAAACCTTCGGGCAACAGCGCGTTCGACGCCTACAAGGCCGACACACTGGCGCGTTTGGAGCGTGAACAGAAAGACTTTGAGGCGTTCCTGCACCGCCTGCGTGAAGCCAAGGACAAGGCCGAGTTCGACGAGTTCATGGATGAACGCGCCCGCGATAATCGTGATGACGAAAACGGCGAACAACCTGCCTAATCGTGGCTTGCCCTGTCCCGGCCATCGGGACAGGGTGTTACCGTACAAGACCCGGACCACAGTATATGTCTCATCTGCCTGACCCTGACAGCCAACCCGAATTCTATCAGTCCGTAGCGACCAAGCGCTTTTTTGCGTGGCTGTTCGATATCGCCTTTATCTCATTGCTCTGCACGGTTGCGATCCTGCTGACCTTTGGCATGGGCTTCTTCATTCTGGCGCTGATCTACGCCGTCATCAGCTTTGTCTATCGCGTCGTCACCATCGCCAACGGCTCGGCCACACTGGGGATGCGGTTCATGGGGATCGAGCTGCGTGACGCGTTTGGCGCCCGGATGGATACGGGCAAAGCCATTGCACATACGGCAGGTTACTTTGTCAGCATGGCGATCCCGGTACTACAGATCATTTCGGTCATCATGATGATGACCAGCGCCCGCTGTCAGGGCCTGACCGATGCCTTCCTCGGCACCGTGATGATCAACCAGCGCGCCTAAAAACACCTGAGTGAAACACTTGGCTGCGCCAAAAACCGTTGCTATCATCGGTTCCGAGGAAATGCGGGACCTTCATGCGACACACGCTGCCAATTGCGCCACAATTCTATGTGACGGCACCCCAGCCCTGCCCTTACCTTGAGGGCAGGATGGAGCGCAAACTGTTCACCGCCCTACAGGGGGAAGGTGCGGATCAATTGAACAATTGCCTTTCGCAACAAGGATTTCGCCGCTCGCAGAACGTTCTGTATCGCCCGTCCTGCACCGACTGCGCCGCCTGTCTGTCTGCCCGTATCGATGTGTCAGCCTTTCAGCCAAGCAAAAGCCAAAAACGGGCCCACAAGCGCAATTCCTACTTGATCCGACGTGCAACATCGCCCTGGGCAACGGATGAGCAGTTCGACCTGTTCCGTCGGTATCTGGACGCGCGCCATGCGGATGGCGGCATGGCCGATATGGATGTCTTCGAATTCGCCGCGATGATCGAGGAAACCCCGATCCGCAGCCGAGTCGTAGAATATGCCGATCCCGAAACCGGCGAGCTGATCGCCGTCAGTTTGACCGATGTACTGGATGACGGGCTGAGCATGGTTTACTCATTCTACGATCCAGAGTTCCAGCAAAGCTCGCTGGGCACTTACATGATTCTCGACCATATCGAGATCGCGCGCGAGGCTGGGTTGCCCTATATTTATCTGGGCTATTGGGTGCCCGGCAGCCCCAAGATGGGGTACAAGGCCAAATTCGCGGGCTTGCAGGTCTATATGCAGGGTGAATGGCAGCGAATTAAAAATCCCGAGCAGTGTGACCATACGGCCCACCACCCCCTATCGTCGGCCCCGATTGCCGAGCAGGTGGCCAACATCCAACTGCCTGACCGCCACCCCACCAAAGGTTAATCTATCATGCGTCAGAGCCTTCATGCGGTGACGCTGGTCGTCCCGGATTATGACGCAGCGATCGCGTTCTACACCAAAGTGCTGTGCTTTACTCTGACGCAGGATATTGATCTGGGCGATGGTAAACGCTGGGTGCGGATCACGCCTCCGGGCTCGGATGGTGCTTCGTTGTTGCTGGCCAAGGCGGTGGGCGCGGAACAGATCGCATCGGTCGGCAATCAAACCGGTGGGCGCGTTGGCTTTTTCCTCGAAACAGATGATTTCTACCGCGATCACGCGGCGATGCTGGAAGCAGGCGTAGGATTTGAAGAGCGCCCGCGCCATGAACCCTATGGAATTGTCGCCGTCTGGCGGGATCCTTTCGGAAATCGTTGGGATTTGATCGAATTTTCAGCACCTGTATCGACAAAATAAATACATTTTTTTCATCACGTTAAACTACCTTCCGCCATGCTGCGCCCAATTGTTAAGCAATCTTAATCGACCTTCCCCCACCCGTGCGATTGAAAGTTGACGCTAGGTCACCAAATTAGCCGCACTTCTAAACGTCCAGCCCAAACCTGAAACCCGCAGCTCAATCAGACGCTGACCGGGCTGGCTTTATTGTCGCTACGGCAGGCCTCCCACCCTGTCGCAGAGGTTCTGAAGGAGGGGGAAAATGACATATGCCGCACGCCGACTGGTTTCGGCCACGCTGACGACCCAGATTCTGGTCGCGCTCGCCTTGGGCTCGATCTTTGGTCTGGTCTTGAACTATCTCGATATCGCTGCGCTCAACGCAACACTTGTGCAGGGTGTGCTGTCCATGTTTGGGCAAATGTTCCTTAATGCACTTCAAATGCTTGTTGTGCCGCTGGTTGTGTTCTCATTGCTGTGCGGCGTTGTCGGCATTGGCGATGTCAAATTGCTGGGCCGTGTCGGAGGGCTGACCTTCGTCACCTATCTGGCCACCACGGCCTTGGCCGTGACAACTGCCTTGATCTTTGCGGGCCTCATTGGGCCGGGCACCGGATTCACGAGCCTGCATCTGGCCGGTGATAGCGTAAGCGTCGCCGACCCGCAGACCACTTGGGAAATACTGGCGAACATCATCCCAAAGAACCCGATCAACGCTCTGGCCAATGGTGAGATGCTGCAGATCATCTTCTACGTGATGGTCGTTGGTATTGCAGTGCTAATGATGGGCAGCCGCGCCAAGGCCTTTGTGGAAGGCTGCGAGTTCATGAATGAACTGGCGATGAAGATCGTCAATATCGTCATGGCCTTCGCCCCCATCGGCGTCTTCAGCCTGATTGCCAAAACCTTTGCGATGGAGGGCTTTGGCTTATTCGGACCGGTGATCGGCTATCTGACCACGATCAGCCTGACGCTGGTATTCCATCTGTGTGTCACGTTGATGGCGCTGCTGTATTTTACGACCGGGCTGAGCCCTCGGGTATTCCTGCGCAAGATGCGCTCGGCGCAGGTGTTTGCGTTCTCGACCTCAAGCTCGAACGCGACAATTCCGGCCAGCTTACAATGCGTGACTCAGAGAGTCGGCGTTGACCGTTCCGTGGCGTCGTTCGGTATTCCCCTAGGGGCGACGATCAACATGGATGGCACCGCAATCATGCATGGAGTGGCGACCGTTTTTCTGGCTAATGCCTATGGCATTGATCTGGGGCTAAGCGGTTATCTGACCGTGATTTCAATCTCGGTTCTGGCCTCAATCGGCACGGCAGGTGTGCCCGGTGTGGGGATAGTGATGCTGGCGATGGTTCTGAACCAGTTGGGTATGCCGCTGGAAGGCATCGGCATCATTCTGGCCGTCGACCGGATCCTCGATATGATGCGGACGGTTGTGAATGTCACTGGCGATGCGGTGGTGACCACCATTGTCGGGCAAACGGTCGGCAAGCTGGACAAGGCCACGTTCGACAATCCCAATGCCGGACTTGTCGAGACCACAGACCTTGCAATCGATCATGCCACTGAAGCGGAGTTCGAAAGGCTGACACACCCACAGCCGAATTCCTGAAAAACAAACGGAGGCCCTAATGGGCCTCCGTATTCGTCAGTCTAAGCGACAGATCAGTTCGGGATCAGGTCAGGAACGATGGTTACAATCGACGGGAAGAACCACAGGATTGCGATGCCCACAACCTGAATGATCACGAACGGTATGATGCCGCGATAGATGTGGCCAGTGGTGACCTCTTTCGGCGCAACACCCCTGAGATAGAACAGCGCAAATCCGAACGGAGGCGTCAGGAACGAGGTCTGCAGGTTCACCGCTACCATGATGGTCACCCATTTCGGATCAAACGATCCGCCATAGATCACGGGGCCCACGATCGGGATCACGATATAGATGATCTCAAGGAAATCCAGCACAAAGCCAAGAATGAACAGCACCAGCATCACGATCAGGAAGACCGTGAATTCATTATCAAAGCTGCGCAGGAACTGCTGGATATAGTGCTCTCCACCAAACGAAATCACCACCAGGTTCAGCAGTTGCGATCCGATCAGGATGGTGAAGACCATCGACGTCACCTTAGCTGTCTCACGCACCACCGGTGTCAGAACCCCGCTTGAGAACAGCACCCAGCAGCCGTAGATCAAGCCGAACAGCGCATAGAGGTAGGCCGAATAGGCGATGATGAACGCTATCCAGCTTTCAACCGAAACATTGCCCTGATTGATGCGCAGATCGAAGTTCACCCCCATCACCAGTGCGATGATCACTGCGAAGGTTGACCAGATGATCACTTTGCCCGACCGGTTCTGATCCTGAAGTTTCCGATAGGCCGCTAGCATGATCGCTCCACCCGCCCCTAGTGCCGCAGCCGGCGTAGGGTTGGTGACACCGCCAAGGATCGAACCCAACACCGCGATGATCAGCACCAGCGGTGGGAAGACCACACGGATCAGATCATTGGTCGCGCAACGGGCGGCAGCTTCTTTGCACCCATGCATTGCGAGCGCAAAAGGTATGGCGAGTATCAGGAACGTAGCCCCGGACGAAGTCGTTGGCGCGATCAGCAACACGTCGACCAACAGCATCAGCAACAGGCCAATCGCTCCGACGATCAGAGGCTGCGGCGCTTGCGACGGTGCGATTCCGCGACCCAGTACCAGTGTCAGACCCAGCAGTACCACAATCACGGCGACACCGTTGCCAATTGGCGCTGCAGCGGCGATCTTGGCCTCTTGCGCAGCAGCCAGTTCCTCTTCGCTCAGACGCTGGGCTTCGGACGAACCACCTGCTTCGTCAATCGCTTCCTGCTCGGCCACGGCCTGATCCCAGGCTGATTGCCCATGCAGTTCGATCATCGAAGCCTTACACTCTTCGGACACGTTCGTGCGCAGCGAGGCGCCCTGCCCGATATCCGTAAATGCCGAGACCGAGATGTTCTGGCTGCCAATCACTCCCGCGCTTCCCAGAAGCACCGCGCCAACAATCAGAGCAACCGGAGCGCCCAGCAGCCAGGTCAGCCCTTCCGAGCGCGTGATGGTTTCACCCGAGCCTCCCGACAATTCAACAGCCGGGGCCTTTTCCGGGTTCAACAGCGCATAGCCAAAGGCATAGAGCGCATAGAGCAGCGCCAACATGATCCCAGGCAGCAGCGCCGCCTGGAACAGTGTACCCACCGAAACAACTGCAGGCTCGCCCAGATAGGTCAGCGCGTCGGTGCACCCGGCCTCAACCGCGCGTGTTTCCTGCGCGGTCGAATAGAGGTCACCAGCCAGTGTACCTAGCAGAACGATCACGATGGAGGGTGGAATGATCTGCCCCAACGTACCCGAGGCCGCGATCACACCTGTCGCCAATTCCGGCGAATAGTTGTTCCGCAGCATGGTCGGCAGGGCCAACAGTCCCATGGTAACAACGGTCGCGCCGACGATACCGGTCGAGGCAGCAAGGAACGCGCCCACGACCACAATCGAGACCGCAAGGCCACCGGGCAGCGGGCCAAAGACGCGCGCCATCGTGGTCAGCAGGTCGTTTGCAATTTTTGAACGCTCCAGCGTGATGCCCATCAGAACGAACATCAGCACCGCCAGCAGCGTCTCGATCGACTGCCCGGCCAGAACACGTTCGTTCATGCGGTTCACGATGAAGGAAACATTCCGGTCCAGCGCGGTTTCCCAGCCTTGTACAAAGACCGGCTCGGCGATCCTTGGCAAATCCGGGTATCGGAACACGGATATCACGTCAGGTTTGACGCCAGAATTCACCACGTCGCGGTAGGCTTGCGAGCCGGTGTCGATCGCCTGGTGGATCAACAGTCCGGCACTATCCAATGCAGCGATAATCCCGAACGAAATCACCCCGGCCCCACCGATGGCAAAGGCCACGGGGAAACCCGAAAGAATGCCTCCGAAGAGGCAGAAAAATACGATAATGAGGCCTATCTCGACGCCATCAAGTCCGAATAGCATTGTCTGGTTCTCCGTCCCTAATGCGCGCCTTCGTAGGCTTCTTCACCCTCGCCAAGGCTGTCCTTGTCGAGGTATTTTCCTTCACTTTCCGGCCCTTCCACGTATTCCAGATACGAGCGATACAGGAACGCAATCGCGTGCAGGAACACCATGGCGGCAAAGGCCACCAGCAGGATTTTGAACAGGAAGTAGGCGTTGAACCCGTTGGGACTAAACCCGATGGTTTCCACGTTCCAACGCAGCGCTCGGGACTTGGCCACAAGCCTATCCAGCGTGTCACTGGCCGAGGGTTTCGGCACGATCAGGTGCCGCCACATGAAGTACCATCCATACATCCAGGTCAGAACGGCCATGGGCATCATGAACAGAACCGCCCCGCACATATCAACGACGCGTTTGGCCTTGTGACTGATGCCCGCATAAATCAGGTCAACGCGCACATGGCCGCCCTGCACGAATGTGTAGGTGCAGCAAAGGCACACAACCATGGCGTTGTAGAGTTTAAGTTCTTCGGCGAACCAACTGATATCCATTTGAAAAGGGATACCCAGCCCAAAGGACATATCCGGCCGTGTGAACACCCGCTGCATGAATACGATAACGATCTGCTGAATTACCATCAGCAATCCCGCCCACGCAAAGAAGCGTCCAGTGGTATTGGCGAAGCCCTCGAGCCCGCGCACCATTCCCCACATGAAGTTCCGATAGTAAAGACCAATGGCCGTCAGCACCAGAAACAGCGCGAAGATCACGAAGAAGAACTCGACCGACCCGCCATAATAAACAAAGCGCATGATTGCTTCTTTGTTCGACCAGTCCAGCCAGAGCTGCGGATGCGTGATGGCGTATCCGAAATTATAGAAGGCTTCGGCAATGTTCTGAATGAACCAGACCAGTCCATTCCACAGGGCGCCGAAGAACGAGATACCGTTTTCGTCCTGCATGTTGTCCCCAGGTCGCATCGGTTGCACGTTTGGTTATGACGGCATGTCCGGGCCGCTTATGTGCAACAGGAAAGGCTCCCCCGCTGACGGGGGAACCGATTGCATTGAGCGGATTGCTTAGCCGCGTACGCGGTCACGCTGCGAGGTGTAGACACCCGACGACAGGTTGTTCCATGCCGACGATGCTGCCATCGACTCCATGGCACTGTCGTGAATGCGCTTGAACAGCTCATCACCCATGTTTTCATCCAGAACTTCTTGGCTTGCTGCACCAAACGCATCCCAAACGCTGTCCGGGAATTCCATGACCTTGACACCACCGGCCTGCAGACGCTGCAGCGCTGCACCGTTATTGGCCAGGAATTGTGCCAGGTTCCACTGGTGGCACTCGGCCGCTGCGATCTCGATGATCTTCTGCTGCGCGGCGGACAGGCTGTCATAAACCTCGCGGTTGGTAGCCAGCGACAGACCCGCACCCGGCTCGTGGAAGCCCGCAGTGTAGTAGGTCTTGGTGATTTCCTGGAAGCCTGCTTTTTCGTCAGCCCAGGGACCGATCCACTCGGTTCCGTCAATCGCACCGGACGAAAGCGCCTGATACACCTCTGAGCCCGGAATGTTTTGAACGGATGCGCCTAGTTTACCCAGCGCCTTGCCACCCAGACCCGGCATACGGAACTTCAGGCCGTTAAAGTCTTCGGGGCTGTTGATCTCTTTCGAGTACCAGCCACCCGCCTGCGCGCCAGTGTTACCGGCCAGGAAGGATTTCAGGCCGAAGATTTCGCCCAGCTCATCATGCAGCTCCATCCCGCCGGCATGGTAGTACCAGTTCACCAATTCCTGCGCGGTCATGCCGAACGGAACAGCGGTGAAGAACGCATAGCCCGGGTGCTGACCCACAAAGTAGTAGTCTGCCGCGTGGTACATATCGGCCTGACCGGACGATACCGCGTCAAACACTTCGAACGCACCAACCAGTTCACCGGCTGCTTTGATTTCAACGTTCAGGTCGCCATCCGACATGGTGGTGATGCTGTCGGCGCAGCGCTGCGCGCTGTCGAACACACCCGCAAGGCCACGGCCCCACGAGGTGACCATAGTCAGCGTGCGCTTGCCTTGCGCATAGGCGGGCGCTGCCAGCGTGGTGGCTGCAGCGGCCGAGCCGCCCAGTGCTGATGTTTTCAGAAACTTACGACGATCCATATGAGTGATCCTCCCCTTCATATTCATTCCCCGGGTGATGCCGGGTCGATCGTTTCTAGTGCGCGTTAGCCTAGTTCCACACACATGAATGTGAATACCTACTACTACGTAGCCAGTCGGGTTTTTCCACATTCAAAAGCACAAATCCGGTTGATTTTACCCGCTCACGCCCAAATCGCTGTGGCCGAACGCTGTGTTCTTCCAAATTTTTTGCAATTTCCCGGCAGCTTGCGTATCGATTCGAACATGGGAGGAATCCGGAACCTAATCTCGCTAACCTATGCGCAAAAACTGTCGCTGGTTGCCGCAATCCCGCTGATCGCAGCGGTTGCGGCCATTGCAATGGTGGTCGCTTATGAATCGCGCGCGACCGCCGAGAGTGAGATACAGGCCCTCGAGCGCCGCCTGATCGAAGCCAAAAAAGAAGAGCTGCGTAATTACGTGACCCAGGCGCGGAACGGGTTTGCCTATATTTACGGTCGCGCCTCCCCGGATGACGAAATCGCAAAAAACCTCGTGACCCAGATTCTGTCGGCGATGATTTACGGCAAGGACGGGTTCTTCTTTGTCTATGACTATGACGGCAACAACCTCGTCAGCCCGCGCCAGACCGAATTCATCAATCGCAACTGGGCCGATCTGACCGACAGCGATGGCACCCCGATTGTGGATGAGTTTATCACGCTCGCCCGACAGGGTGCAGGCTGGCACAGCTTTATGTGGCAAAAACCATCGACCGGTGAAGAGGCTCAGATGATCGCCTATGTTGTTGGCCTGCAGGACTGGCGCTGGGTGGTGGGCACGGGTGTGTTCATCGATGACATCGTCGCCACCGTCGCCAATGCCCGGGCTGAGGTTGAGGCGCGCGTGCAGCGAACCTTCCTTTATATCGGAGGCATTGTTCTGGCCGCTGTTCTGATCGTCTTTGCCTCGGGCATGTTGCTGAACTTCCGCGAACGGCGGCTGGCTGATGCCAAGCTTAAGGAACTGACACAGCGGGTACTGGACGCTCAGGAAGAAGAGCGCGGGCGCGTCGCCCGCGAATTGCATGACGGCATCAGCCAGATTCTGGTTGGCGTACGCTATGCACTGGACAACGCCCGACGACGTCTGATCCGCGGGGACGACGTGTCGGCGCAGGAACCATTGCAAACAGGTATCGACAATCTGGCAACCGCCATCACCGAGGTTCGCCGCATCAGCCGCGACCTGCGTCCGGGTGTTCTGGATGATCTGGGGCTTGGGCCAGCGCTCAAGGCTTTGACCGACGATTTCAGTGAACGCACGGGTATTGAAACCGATTTCTCAACCGTGGTGTTCCGAAACCGATTGGATCAAGACAGCAAGATTGCCCTCTACCGTATTGCGCAGGAAGCCCTGACCAATATCGAGCGCCACTCGGGAGCAACCCGTGTTACCATTGACCTGCGGGGTCATAAGAAAGGCGCCACGATGCGGATTACGGACAATGGTCGCGGGTTGCGGAACGAACCAGGCCATGTCAGCACCGGAATCGGGCTACGCAACATGCAGGAACGGATCGAACAGCTTGACGGCACTTTACGCATCCTCTCATCGCGCGGCGGGCGTAGCGGCACCGTGATTGAGGTCAGCTTGCCGCTCAGTCATATGCTGCCACCACAGGAAGACCCAACGCCAAAACGAAAGGCCGGTATCTGATGTCCGACTCAATCATCCGGGTCCTTATTGTCGACGATCATCCCATGGTCGCCGAAGGCATTCAGTCTCTGCTGGAAAGCTATGATGAGATCGAAGTTGTCGGCACACTTTCCAACGGACAAGAAGCTGTCGATCGAGCAACCCACCTGCAGCCGGACGTGATCCTGATGGATCTCAACATGCCCGGCCTGAGCGGGTTGAACGCCACCGAGATCATTTTAGAGCGCCTGCCCAAAACCCGCGTTCTGATCCTGTCGATGCATGACAGTCCCGAATACATCTCAACCGCGCTCAGCCACGGCGCCAAAGGCTATATCCTCAAGGACGTTCCCACCGAAGAGATCAAGCAAGCCATCGATGCCGTGATGCGGGGCGAGCGGTATCTTTGTACCGGGGCCAGCGGCTCGCTGGAGCCCAAGGACGGCAACACGCGCGAGGCGCTGACCGGCCGGGAACAGACAATCCTGCTGGAATTGGCGCAGGGTAAATCCAACAAAGAGGTGGCACTGGCGCTGGACATTTCGGTGCGCACGGTTGAGACGCATCGCAAGAACATCAAGCGCAAACTTGGCATCTCCTCCACCGCCGGCTTGACCCGCTATGCCCTGGAGCATGGCGTCCTGCAGGGCACCAGCCCCGGGCTATGACCGCAGCGCGAAACGCGCTGCCCGGCCCAACCGAAGGAGATGTGCCAACGGCACATTGAAGTCGGGCGGGAGCACTACCCGCTGCCGCGTTCACTGATATCTTCACCAAAGAACACCAAAGTCCCGTCTTCATCGAGGACATGAAATTCGCGCTGCTGATACGGCTGATCGAATGGCGGGCGCACCCGCCCTTCAGGCAGCTCCTCCAACCCGGGGCGCAGGCTTTCGAACAGGCTGTCGATTCCTTTGACGTCAACATAAAACGACTGCTCATCCCCCAATGCGCGCCCATCCTGACGCGGTGGACATTCCAATAATCGGATCGCCACAGGATCACGGCGCAAGAAGGCATAATTGTTCTGCCTGAATGTGCAGGAAAACCCAAGCCGCTGAGTGTAGAACTCAATCTGCGCGTCCAAAGAAGAACAAAGGACAAATGGTGTAAGTTGTAATATCTGCATCAAAACAGCCCTCTTCCAACCTCGGGTCCGAGACTAGCACATATCAGTCAAGCAGTTGATCACCCCGCAACCCTTCACGCTCATAATGATGCGGCAGCACACGGCCATAGAGTTGACGGGTCCGCTCCACCCCACCACACATGCCTTCGGTTTCGACAAACGAAAAGATACCAACATAGCGTTTCCGTTGTCCTTCGACCGGCGCTACCCGGTGCAAGGCATAGCGCCCCTTGAAAATCTGCAGGTCGCCCGGTTGCAGTTCCAGTTGGTGTACGCCCCTCCTGCTGCCATCCAAAATCGCAGCGACGCCTTTGAAATTCTCGTCTTCACTGGTCCGCAGATTGGGTGCGTATTCGAATGCACCGCCCTCCTCGCCATTCTGGATTGCCAGCGTCACGGTGTAATTATTGGTGTCAAAATGCCACGGAAAGCCGCCTCCCTTCTCGACCACATTGATGATCACATCCGCCAACGGGTCATCATATCGGAAGAACCGATCCTCCGGCTCGTTCAAAGCCGTGCGGATGAAAGGCATGAAACCTTCATACTCATAAATACGCCGCAGCGGGCTTGTGACAGGGAAGTTGTCAGCCGGAACAAAGGCGTTGGATCGGTCATAAAACCGTCGGATTGGATGACCGATCCCGTAACTGGGATCATCCTGCGTAAAATAGGCATTCGTGCGATTGAACGATCGATGGGCTTTGGGAGCGACGTGATCGGCCTCAGCGATCAGTTTCCCAAGGCCATCTTCGTGCACAAAGCCGGGGAGGACCGCGCATCCATCAGCTTCCAGGTCCCGCCTCAGGTCCGCGATCAGCTGCCTGTACCCGTATGAATCAGGCCGATCGATCGGATAGCGCCCCAGATCCACAAGATCGTGCAGCATGTCTGACCTCCCGATTTAGCGCTGTTTTCACCAGCCTGCCTCAGCATCGGGCGCTGCTCTGGTCTGTTTCAGACATGGGCCTGACGCAATCAGACCACTGTTGATCACCCGATTGCCCACCAATTTACGGCGAATTTTCGCGGATATTTCTCGACCTGCGTCATTTTGCGCAACAAAATATCAAATCCCACAAGCCCAGACTTACAATATTTTTGTATTTGCCTGTTGACGCCCCTTCCCCTCAACCATAATGTCCCTGCACGCAAAGAAGGAGCCTCTGGCGATGAAAGCGCTAGTCGTAATCGTAGGAAACACGCGCATGGGCCGGTAACGGTAAACCATAATCGAACCCATGCGCCTCCGAAAATCTCGGGGGCTTTTTTTTGGCAACACGCAAGACACATGTCGCGAACGGAGCAAAGCAGATGACACGTGAGATGACCGGCGCAAAGATGGTTGTTCAGGCCCTCAAGGATCAGGGCGTGGACACGGTATTCGGATACCCAGGTGGCGCCGTCCTACCGATCTATGACGAGATCTTTCTGCAAAATGACATCCGTCACATTCTGGTACGGCATGAGCAAGGTGCGGTACATGCTGCCGAAGGCTATGCCCGCTCGACCGGCAAGCCGGGCGTTGCTTTGGTCACATCCGGTCCTGGCGCGACCAATGCCGTGACCGGCTTGACCGATGCGTTGTTGGACTCGATCCCGATTGTCGTTCTGACCGGGCAGGTTCCGACCTTCATGATTGGATCTGACGCCTTTCAGGAAGCCGACACCGTAGGCATCACCCGCCCCTGCACCAAGCACAACTGGCTGGTGAAGGATACGGACTCGTTGGCCGCAACGATGCACGAAGCCTTCCACGTGGCCACTTCCGGCCGCCCCGGCCCCGTGCTGGTCGACATTCCGAAGGACGTTCAGTTCGCTTCGGGTGAGTATACGACGCCAAAACCGTCGACCTCTCACTATCAGCCGGTATTGAAGGGCGATCTGGAAGAAATCACGGAACTCGTCGCGGCAATCGAGACCGCGAAAAAGCCAGTGTTCTACACCGGCGGCGGCGTCATCAACTCCGGCCCAGCTGCCAGCCAGCTGTTGCGCGAGCTTGTGGACGCAACCGGCTTCCCGATCACCTCGACCCTGATGGGGCTTGGGGCTTATCCGGCCTCGGGTGAAAACTGGATCGGTATGCTGGGGATGCATGGACTCTACGAGGCCAACATGGCGATGCATGATTGCGACCTGATGATCAACATCGGCGCGCGATTTGACGACCGTATCACCGGCCGTATCGATGCGTTCTCGCCAAATTCGATCAAGGCCCATGTGGATATCGACCCGTCGTCGATCAACAAGGTCATCCGCGTAGATATCCCTATCGTTGGCGACGTTGCCCATGTGCTTGAGGATATTCTGAAAGTCTGGAAAGCCCGTGGCCGCAAGACCGACGCAGCTAACATCAAACAGTGGCAGGACCAGATCAATGAATGGCGTAAGGTCAACTGCCTTGCCTTCACAAACAGCGAGAAGACCATCAAGCCGCAATACGCGCTGCAACGGCTTGAAGAGCTGACGAAGAAATACGACCGCTATGTCACAACCGAGGTTGGACAGCACCAGATGTGGGCGGCGCAATACCTGGGTTTTGAAGACCCCAACCGCTGGATGACCTCGGGCGGTCTGGGCACCATGGGCTATGGTTTCCCCGCCTCGATCGGTGTGCAAATGGCACATCCCGATGCGCTGGTCATCAACGTGGCCGGTGAGGCCTCGTGGCTGATGAACATGCAGGAAATGGGCACGGCCGCGCAGTACCGCCTGCCCGTGAAGCAGTTCATCCTAAATAACGAGCGGCTGGGAATGGTGCGCCAATGGCAAGAGCTGCTGCACGGCGAACGCTATTCGCATTCGTGGTCAGAGGCCCTGCCCGATTTCGTTAAACTCGCAGAAGCTTTCGGCGCAAAGGGTATTCTTTGTTCCGACCCAGCTGATCTGGACGACGCGATCATGGAGATGATCAATTACGACGGTCCGGTCATCTTCGACTGCGTGGTCGAAAAGCACGAGAATTGCTTCCCGATGATCCCATCGGGCAAGGCCCACAATGAGATGCTGCTGGGCGAAGCCGAAACGCAAGGTGTTATCCAAGCTGGTGGAGCTGTGCTTGTTTGAGCACCGCTTTGCCACATCTAGGTCAAATGCCGGAGCTAAGGTCACCGCACGTGACATGAAAAAGGGTTAGATCATGCGTGATCTCAGCAGTCAGTTCTCAGCCAGAGCTTCGAGCCCGGAAGAGAATTTGTCGATATTCGCCGGCCGTCGCGGTTGGCAAGTGGGGCTCATGGTTCCACTCTTCGTTCTAGCGTTGATATTGTTCTGGGTCGGCACAGGCTGGTATGCCGTTGTTGATCAAGGAAAAATGGCGTTATCCGTTGATTTCAAGGTGTTCTGGGCTGCAGGTCACCTCGCGCATTTAGGCGAACCGCTTGCGGCATTTGATATCGACAGATTGTCGGAAATACACGAAGCGTCCAAGGAAGACGATTGGATGCCTTGGTCTTATCCTCCCTCGTTCCTTGTCGCACTCCAACCACTCGGGGCATTGTCGTTTTCTCCGGCTTGGGCAATTTTCACGGCGATCTCAATTGTCGCAATGCTTCTTGCTGTGCGACCGTTTTCCTGCGGAATTGTACCGGTTTGGTTTGCTTTTGCACTCTCCCCCGCCATGTTGCCAAACTTGTATATGGGGCAGACCACAACCCTTTGGGCAGCAGGCCTTCTGGCCGCACTAGCGGCGCTAAAGAACGACCGCTTCGTGCTGGCAGGGTTCTTTATTGGATTGCTGACGCTTAAACCCCAACTCGGCCTGCTCATACCGCTTGCGCTTTTGGCAAGCGGTGCGTGGAAAACGATCATATCAGCAACGGTCACGACGGTGGTCTTGTCCGTTCTGGCCACCCTGGTCGTTGGCGTCGAATATTGGACCGAAATGCGCAACATGATGGGCGTCCACTTTGAAGAGATACGAGAATCCATCCATCTCAATACGCTGATGCTTAGCCCTTATTCCTTGTTGGCCAGCATCGGTGTGCCAGAAACGCTCGCGCTTGCGATGCAATGGACTCTGACAGTGTTGTCTGGAATTGCAGTCTTCGTTGCATGGCGCAGCCCAAGAGTAGGTTTTGACTTGCGGGTAGCGGTGCTCTTTCTAGGTATTTCCATGTCTACACCGTACTTCTGGTTCTATGAATCTGGGCTGCTTGCAATCGTTGCACTGTTCCTGCTTCGAGCTGGCGTCCTGACAACTTCTCCATGGCGTCTGGTACTGGCCGCCGCAATGTGGATCGGTATCGGACCAGCAACACATATGGTGCTTTTCAAGATGACCGAGATATTGTCTTTGCGCCTCGTGTTTGCCCCGATCCTAATACTGGCTTGCGTAGTTTGCCTCCAAGCGCTGATCTCTGCGCTACGAAAGCCCGAAGAAACTTATGTCCAAGATGAGGTCTATCAATGACTCCGCTAAACATCGTCAAAGGCTCCACCCGCCATTCTGCATATAACCTACGCCCGACATTCTCGGACGTGCAGGAACAACACACGATCGCGGTGCTGGTTGAAAACGAACCGGGGGTTCTGGCGCGCGTAATTGGTCTGTTCTCGGGTCGTGGCTATAATATTGAAAGTCTAACGGTTGCTGAGGTTGACCATACCGGGCATCTCAGCCGAATTACCATCGTCACCACCGGCACCCCGCAAGTGATCGAGCAGATCAAGGCGCAGCTTGGACGCATCGTGTCAGTCCGTGACGTGCATGATCTGACCGTCGAAGGTGCTTCGGTCGAGCGCGAGCTGGCGATCATAAAGGTTGTGGGTGAAGGCGATAAACGGGTCGAAGCCCTGCGACTGGCCGACATTTTCCGGGCCAATGTCGTCGATAGTACGCTGAATTCGTTCATCTTCGAGATCACCGGTGCACCGGACAAGATCGATGCCTTTGCCGATCTGATGCGCCCTCTTGGCTTGATTGAAATCGCCCGTACCGGAGTTGCAGCCCTGTTGCGCGGTGACTAAGCCCCCATTTCCGCCCCGGGACTGAATTCATTCTCGGGGCGGCGGCCTGCTTGGCCATGGTGCCCTGCTAACCTCAAAAAGGCTTTATGCGTTCATCAAATATGAGCAACAGCATGAAAAAGATCATGCAAATAGGCTGAAAGCCTATTGATTTTGCTTATCATCAGACTAGCCTGTGACGCGTAGCGAGGCGCTTTGCAGCGCCCGTTGGGGTCAACTTTACGATTTCTGAATACTGCGCGGCCGCTGTGCCGCCGCAAACCTGTTTTTGCTGAAGATACAAACGGAAATCTGGGACAGAAGTGACCGACATCAATCGCAGCCCCGCAGAATTGCGCAGCATGTTCGGAGCCAACCTCAGGCAGCTCGCAAACAGTTATCGGTCGGTTTCAGAGCTTTGCCGCCAATTGGGTATCAATCGAACTCAGTTTAATCGCTATCTGTCAGGTGAAAGTTTTCCCAGGCCGGATGTGCTGGACCGGATGTGTCGATTCTTCGATATCGACGCGCGTATCCTGCTGAAACCTTTGGATGAAATAGAACCGGTCGCCGCTCATCCCGCATCAGAAATCATCGATCGATTTCTCGTCACCGGGTCAGAAAAAACTATGGCGACCGGATTTTATCACGCCGCTGAGGCCCCGCCAAACCGACGCGAACCAACACTGCACCGGCTGCTGTTTATCCGCCGCATTCGGCATTGCACCTTGTTACGCAGCTATGAGCCCTTGTCGCAGATGCCCGGATGCTCCGCCCCCACGCGTGAGGTTCAGGGCATCGTTTCTCACATCGGCAGACAAGTCTGCGCATTGATGTCCCGGCCCGGCGCACAGGATTGCAGAATGATGGTTCTAAACGTTCCGCCTGAATGGGCACCTCAGGAATGGTCGGGTTATGTGTATCGGTTGGCCGTTGGCAGTGGATCCGATATAAGACGGCTTACGCTGCATCACCTTGGGCATGATTTGTCCGCAGCACTTCAATCGGCCCGAAAGGCGCACAATTCATCAGGGCCTGACTTAAACGGACAGATTTAAGAGGGTTTCGGCTGAGCAGCCCCGGACGCATCGTTTTCCAAGATCAAGCGATAAAGATGCCAGCTGGCATGCCCCAGCAAAGGCAGGACGATAAACAGGCCCAGGAACCAAGGGATCATCGCCAAAAAAGTGATGATCGCGATGAAGGCCCCCCACGCCAGCATCACACCCATGTTCGCTTTTACATAGGCAAAGCTGGTGATCATCGCGGTCACAAAATCCAGCTCACGATCCAGCAGCATAGGAATCGACAGCACGGTGATCATGTACAGAATGATTGCAAATACGGCCCCGACCAGTGTGCCCAGTACCAACATGCTCAGCCCATTGGGAGTCAGGAACACCTCAAATGATGTTGAAATATTGGTCATCGTCGACAGCCCCATGAACAGCGCAAAGATCATGTGGCCCAGAAAGAACCAGAACAGAAAGATCACCACGATAATGGCGCAGATCGACGGCAGTTGCCTTCGGCTTTGCTGTATGACCACGCCGAATATCGCACCGGGATTCAACGGCTCGCCCTGTTCCAGCCGGTGCGAGACCTCATACAATCCCACGGCAGCAAACGGCCCGATCAGGGGAAAGCCGATCGCGGCCAAAACCAGCCAGAACGACGTTCCCGTCTGCAGCGTGACCCACGCCATCAGCCACCCGGCCAGCACGTAGAAGCCCGCAAACAGAAGCCCAAAAAGCGGCGCGCGGCGATAATCCTGCCACGCTCGGCGCAGTGCCTCTTTCAGTATCGCGGAATCGACGGGTTTCAGCGTCGGCACACCAAAGGGTTTATCCATTCTTGTTTTCTCCTCCCGGGCGGTTGTTCTAAATGGCGGGTCGTTTCTGAGGCCAAAGCGTTGCAGAATGATATGCCGCCCCAATCGACAAGATCCGCGCATCTGCACCACGCGGACCGAACAGCTGCATTCCCATCGGCAGCCCTTGTGGTCCGAAACCGACAGGCGCACCCAGACAGGGCAACCCTAAAAGGCTGACGGGTGTCACGACCTGCATCCAGCGATGGTAGGTATCCATCCCCTGCCCCTTGATTTCGGTTGGGTACGGCGTTTCAAGCTCGAACGGCCAGACCTGCGCTGCGGGCAACACCAAAGCGTCATAGTCTTCGAAAAGCTCCACCGCCCGCTTGTGCCAGTCAGACCGGTTCACACTGGCCCGGTGCACATCCATCGCGCTGAGCGCCAGGCCTCGCTCCAATTCCCATTGAGCGGTGTCTTTGAGTGATGATTTCTTCTTCGCCAAAGGCTCCAACCCTGCGGCCACTGACCAGGAGCGCAGAGTAATCCAACTGTCCCAGATCAGGTCCGCGTCAAACGGGGGTGCAAGCGCCTCAACTCGCGCACCGCGTTCTTCGAAAACGTGCAACGCATCGCGGCATAGCGCGAGGATACCCTCTTCGCATGGAAACGCCCCGCCCCAGTCGCCCAACCAGCCTATGCGCATCCCTGTCAGATCAGCCGCTTGAACGGGCGACACGCGCTCGACCTCTGTGCTTAATGGCATCCTTGGATCGGGGCCGGATATGACGTCAAGCAATAGCCCGATGTCTTCGGGGCTGCGCGCCATGGGCCCCAGTGTTGAAAGCTGATGCAGATAACTGTCCCCAACTGGCTCAGACGGAACGCGCCCCCAACTTGGCCTGAACCCGTAGACGTTGTTCCATGCGGCCGGGTTGCGCAGGCTGCCCATCATGTCCGAGCCGTCTGCCAGCGCCAGCATTCCAGTCGCCAACGCCACTGCTGCACCGCCCGACGAACCTCCACAGGTTTTCGTGGGATCATAAGGGTTGCGGGTTGCACCATAGACAGGATTGAACGTATGCGAACCCAGTCCGAATTCCGGCGTGTTGGTCTTACCGATCAGAATTGCCCCAGCAGCCCTTAGCCGGGCGGCCAGCAGATCGTCAGTTTGCGGCACATGATCCTTGAACAATGGCGAACCCTGTGTCGAAGTGATCCCTGCCACATTTACCAGATCTTTCACCGCTATCGGCAACCCGTGCAGCGCGCCGCGAGATGACGCGGCATCCGCCGCCCGCGCCTCGGCCATCAAAGCGTCTTCATCCCGCAGCGCGACCATCGCGTTTACCTCACCGTTCACCTGGGCGATCCGATCCAGCGTCGCGCGCATCAGTTCTGCAGCTGAAAGCTGTCGGCGGGACAAGGCGTCAAGGATGTCCGTCGCGGATGCTCTGGTCAAATCCATGCGGGTTGGTCCTTTGGCTGCTCGTCATCAGCCTAGCGACGTGCTCGGACCATTTAAAGCCACTGTTTAAATGTATCTTTTTAGAATTTCGCGAAGAAGAGCGGCGCAAGAGCGCGCATCATCTGATACTGAGGTCGATCCGCACATTGCTATCGCGGCCCAGCACATTCTTCAGACCAAAGACGATCATCACCAGACTAAGCACCAGCCACAACCCGCCCCACATCATGGTGGTTCCGCCGAATTCTTCAGCCAGCATATATGCATCTGATCGCAATCCCGCGCGTCGGATCGTGTCATCGAAAATGTCAAACGGAACGTAGATCATGCTGGTCAGCCCGATGACCCGTAGAATCAGATCACACAGGTTGCGGTTCAGGAACCACGCGGTGGCCAGCATCACCGCTCCACAGCCCGCGCTGAACGCCATGGCAAACGGTTCCCGGATATACAGGAGCGCAATAATCAGCATGACTCCCCCAAAGAGACCAAGCGCAGCCCGATCGGCATTGGTGCGCAGGGCGATCATCAGCAGGCCCATCCCAAGCATCAAGGACCCAAGATATCCCGCTGACAGACTGACAAACCGATTGCCTCCTCGGCCAATAACCAGACCACCTTGTTGTGGAGAGACCGAGAAACTTTCAACCGAACCACCGGTCAGGATAATGACACCGGCATGTGAAAGCTCATGCAGGAACACAACCAGGATTTTCAACGGAAGCACCAGCATCGTGTTCCAGAACACAAACACCAACGCGACAATTGCGATCAATTGCCAGTGGCCCTTGATCAGGTTCACAGCCGAGGTCAGGGACTGCCGCAATTAGCCCTCGCCCTGCGCCTCGGACCGGCTTTTGCCCGAGACATTCAGGGCCAGTGTCGCCGCCATGAAACCATCCAGATCGCCATCCAGCACACCTTTGGTGTCGGATGTTTCATGATTGGTCCGCAAGTCTTTGACCATCTGATAGGGCTGCAGCACGTAAGACCGGATCTGGTTGCCCCAACCCGCATCGCCCTTGGCTTCGTGGGCGGCGTTGATCTCGGCGTTTCTGCGATCCAGCTCTTGCTGGTACAGCCGGGACTTGAGCGCCTTCATGGCAATATCTCGGTTCTGGTGCTGCGATTTCTCGGAACTGGTCACCACAATTCCGGTTGGAATATGCGTAATCCGAACCGCCGAGTCGGTGGTGTTCACGTGCTGACCACCGGCACCGGACGACCGATAGGTATCTACGCGGATATCGGCCGGGTTCACCTCAATCTCAATATTGTCATCCACCACAGGATAAACCCAGACCGAACTGAACGAGGTATGACGCTTGGCCGCCGAGTCGAACGGAGAGATACGCACCAGACGGTGCACGCCACTTTCCGATTTCAACCAGCCATAGGCGTTGTGGCCAGTGATCTTGTAGGCGGCGGACTTGATCCCCGCCTCTTCCCCCGCTGTCTCGGATTGCAGTTCGACCGTATAGCCCTTTTTCTCGGCCCAGCGGACATACATCCGCGCCAGCATCGAGGCCCAGTCGCAGCTTTCCGTACCGCCCGCGCCCGAGTTGATCTCAAGGAAGGTATCATTGCCGTCCGCTTCGCCATCAAGCAGCGCCTCAAGCTCTTTCTTTGCGGCCTTGGTCTGCAGCTTTTTGATCGCTTCTTCGGCGTCGGTTACGACCTCTTCGTCCTCTTCCATCTCGCCCAGTTCGATCAGCTCGATATTGTCGCTGAGATCGGTCTTGATGGATTCGTAGGTCTCGATGGCATCGACCAGCAACTGCCGTTCGCGCATCAATTTCTGCGCGTTCTCAGGATTGTCCCACAGGTTCGGATCTTCAACACGCGCGTTGAATTCCTCCAACCGGTGCGGCGCTGTTTCATAGTCCATGCGCTGCGCCAGCAGCTCCAGCGACTTTTCGATTTCCGCCACAATATTCTGGGTTTCGGCGCGCATGGTCAGGTCCCAACTTGCTCAATCAGGTGTGCGTGATAGCAAGAGGTGCGAGGCACCACAAGACGACTGAGCCGGGAAACTTGGACGGATCAGTAAAGCCCGCCGCCCTGCAGATCGCCCTGGCTGGCATTGGGGCCAACCGTGATCGTATCCCCGGTTGAGGTGGTCACCTGACGGCCCGAACTTGCCTCTTCAAACAACGGCAGGTCAGATCCCATCGCGAAGCCACCGTCATATACGCGATCGATAAAACCATCCACGCCATCACGGAAATACTCGGCGACCACATATTCTCCACTCGCGTCTTCTGGCAGGCGCGCGCCGCTGAAACGGTCAATCTTGATGAAATGGCCACCCGGAGGCACCTCGAACGGGCCACCGCCGTATTTCTCGACTGCTTTTTCCATAAAGCTTTGGAACACAGGACCGCACAAGGTGCCGCCGTAGGCCCCCCGGCCCATCGGGCGCGGGCGGTCATAACCGATGTAGCAACCGGCCACGATATTTGAGGTGAAACCGATGAACCACGCATCCTTGGATTCGTTCGTGGTGCCGGTCTTGCCCGCTGTGGGCACGGGCAGGTTCACAACACGTGATGCAGTGCCGCGATCAACCACGCCCTTCATCATCGACGTCAACTGGTAGGCGGTGATGGCATCCATGACCTGGCTGCGATCGGTGAGGATCGTGGGCGACTCATCAGGCTCTAGCCAGCTAGAGTTACAATCGACGCACTGGCGATCGTCATGGCGATAGATGGTCTTGCCAAACCGGTCCTGAATACGGTCAACCAGTGTGGGTTCAACCCGCTCGCCACCATTGGCGAACATCGCATAGGCAGCGACCATTTTGTACAGCGTAGTCTCTTCAGACCCTAGCGAGTTCGCAAGGAACGCACCCATCCGGTCATAAACGCCAAACCGCTCGGCATAGCCTGCGACCACGGGCATTGTGACTTCTTGCGCCAGACGGATGGTCATCAGGTTCCGCGACTGTTCGATCCCGGTACGCAAGGGCGTTGGACCGTAAAACTTGTTCGTCGAGTTCTTGGGTCGCCACAGTCCCTGCGGTGTATTCACTTCAATCGGCGCATCCACAACGATCGTTGCGGGGCTGTATCCGCTGTCTAGCGCCGCTGCATAAACGAACGGTTTGAAGCTCGACCCGGGTTGGCGCTGTGCCTGAGTGGCGCGGTTAAACACGGTATCCTGATACGAGAACCCGCCCTGCATCGCCAGAACACGGCCCGAATTCACGTCCATCGCGACAAAGCCGCCCTGCACTTCTGGCACCTGACGGGCAGACCACTGCCCCTCTTCGCCAGCCATTACCAGAATGACATCGCCGCGTTTGAAATTGTCCTGGAAATTGCCCTGCATCCACTTGATGTCTTCGCGCGGGATGGTGCCATCTGCTGGACCATCTTCGATCCCGACGGTCAGGGATTGGTCGGCCACGTTCAGAACAACGGCAGGATACCACTGCGTCGGCAGCACCACGTCGCGGGGGATTTCCATGATCGCCAGCGCCTCGCGCCACTGTGCTTCATCCGCCAGCTTCTCCTCGGCGATGACCTCGCCTGTGCCGCGCCACCGCCCACGAGAGCGGTCGTATTTCTGCAGCGCCGTGCGCAGGGCTTTCGCCGCTTCGACCTGCATTTCCTCATCCACCGAGGCGCGTACGGTGAAACCGCCAGTGAAGAACTCACCCTCGCCAAAATCCTCACTCAACTGGCGACGGATTTCGTCGGTGAAATAGTCACGCGGCGGCAGTGCAGTGCGGAAGCTTTCAAAATCGCCGTTCTGAACCGAACGCAAAGGCATCTCGACTTCGGTCTCATAGGTGGCCTGATCGATATAGCCGTTCTGCTGCATCTCGCGCAGCACATAGTTGCGGCGGTTCAGCAAACGTTCTTTCTGCCGCACAGGATGGTAGTCCGATGGTGCCTTGGGCATCGCCGCCAGCATCGCGGCTTCATGCGGGGCCAGTTCCTGCAGAGTTTTGTTGAAATAGGTCTGCGCAGCAGCGGTCACACCATAAGAGTTCTGGCCCAGAAATATCTCGTTCATATAGAGTTCGAGGATCTGTTCTTTGTCGAGCGTATCCTCAAGCCGGGTGGCGAGGATGATTTCCTTAATCTTGCGCTCGGCCCGGCGGTCACCGGACAGCAGGAAGTTCTTCATCACCTGCTGTGTAATCGTTGATGCACCACGTACGGTTTCGCCCTTGGTGCGCACGGCCTCGACCCCGGCAGCAATGATACCCCGCGGGTCATAGCCCTGATGGGTATAGAAATTCTTGTCTTCCGCCGAGATAAACGCCTGTTTCACCAGATCGGGAATTTCCTCGGACGGCGTGAACAGGCGGCGCTCCTGCGCAAATTCGTCGATCAGCTGGCCCTCACCCGAGTAAATCCGGCTGATCGTCGGTGGTTTGTATTGTGCCAATGATTCATGACTGGGCAGGTCTCGGCCATACATCCAGAACACCGCGCCAACGACCAGCGCGGCCATAAAAATACCTAATGTCACGAGACTGAAAATTGCCCCGAAGAACGAAAGAATGAACCGGATCACGTTACTGCCTTTTACTCGCGATGACGCCTATATAGTGTCGCCCCCGCGCAGGGTCAAAACACGAAAGGCTACAATGGCTGTTTTGCGCCGCTGCGTCATTGTCCGATCAGAGATCGCTTCACCAGATCGTCCCGACGCCAGTTCTCAAGCCCCTGCACAAGCCCATGCGCCATGGATGCGCGCCAGTTTGGATCAGAGATGTTCTTGAAATCGCGCGGGCTGGACAAAAAACCCAACTCAACCAGAACCGATGGGATATCGGCTGCCTTCAACACCGAAAACGACGAAGAACGTAGCGGACGACGATTCATCGGGCCTCCCTGCTGCGTCATTCCATCCACCAGCGAGCGCGCCAGTGCGCTACTGCGTGGCACAGTCTCTTGCCGAGCCAGATCCAGCAACACATCAGCGACCTGATCGTCTGCACCGCTGAGATCAATACCTGCGATCAAATCACTCCGGTCATGCCGTTCGGCCAGCTTTTGACTGGCAACGTCTGAAGCTTCCTCTGAAAGAGTGTACACGACCGACCCATGCGCCAGCCCTTCGGAAAGCGAATCCGCATGCAGTGAGATAAACACGTCGGCCCCGGCCTGATGTGCCAGCGAGATACGGCGTTCGAGCGAGACGAATTGATCGTCAACACGCGTCATCACCACTTCGAAACCGCCGGTACGCAGCAGCGCCTCTCGCAGCTCTCGCGCGAAGGTCAGCATCAGTGTTTTCTCATTGGTATCAGCGAATTCTGCCCCGGGATCAATGCCGCCATGCCCGGGATCCAGCATGACCCGTACCGCCCGCACGCCGTCGCGCCGCGGCAGTGCCGGTGTCACTGCGGGTTCCGGCAAATCCCAGCCGGGCTGACGGGGGGCACCTGCGCTGGCTGCAAAACTGTCAAAATCAGTGCCTTTCAGGTGCAGCGATAGTTGAGCAGTGCCCGTCGCCTGATCAACCCGCAGATCAGCTGTTTCCACCGCCAGCGGAGCGCCCAGCTCCAACACCAGACGCGACCAACCGGGCACGTATGCGCCGAATTGAACACCGCTGATCCGGCTGGTTTGCAGAAAGGTCTCGCGGTTCAGGCCAGACCAGTCGACCTCTTGGAAATCCAGCACCACGCGGTATGGATCGCGCAGTGTGAACACGCGGTATGGCACGCCTTGAGTCAACCCAAGTTCGACCCTTACGCCGGTATTGCCATCATCGACGATTCCGCTCTGGTCCGGAAGGACGCGTGCAAGCGCGCTAAAGTCCTGCGCGACAGCAGCACCAGTCAGCGCCCATATCAGGGCGATTGCGTAGAAAATCCTGCTCATGGCCTCAAGTTATCCCGAGATCGTTTGAGGCAGAGCCTATCGCATGACGCCGCCTTTGTGAACGCTTTAGGCCGATTGCGGGATCGCACCCCGCTTGGCCATAAAACGTTGCAGCCGATCCAGCCCATCCTGAATGTCTTCGGTCGATCGCGCATAGGAAAATCGCAGCGTCGTGTGCCCGCGCACCGGGTCGAAATCCAGCCCCGGCGTCACGGCAACCCCGGCTTTGTCGAGAATCTCGGCTGCAAATGCCCGGCTGTCATCGGTCAAGTCTGAGACATCCGCGTAAACATAAAACGCCCCATCCGGCGGTGCGATATTGGTAAAACCGGCCTTGGGCAACCCGTCCAGCATCAACAGACGATTGCGGCGGTATACATCCAGATTTGCCTGCAATTCGTCGTTACAATCCATAGCTGCCAATGCGGCCACCTGACTGGCGTGAGGCGCGCAGATGAACATGTTCTGGGCAATCCGCTCAACCACCCGTACCTGATCTTCGGGCACAACCATCCAGCCAACGCGCCAACCGGTCATCGAGAAATATTTGGAGAATGAGTTGATCACATAGCACTCATCCGTCAGCTCCAGCGCAGTGACGGCTTTGGCCTCGTATTCCAGCCCGTGATAAATCTCGTCACTGATGAACGATGCACCCTGCGCGTGCGCCGCATCGATCAGCGCCTGCATCGCCGCATGATCCAGCATTGTCCCAGTCGGGTTGGCAGGCGAGGCAACCATCAATCCCTGCAAATCAAGCCCCGTAAAATCGGCGGGCACCGGCTGCAGCCGGTTTTCCGGTGCTGTCGGCAAGTCTACCGGCACCAAACCCAATGCTTTCAGGATTTGCCTATATGAGGGATATCCCGGGGCACCAATCCCCACCCGATCACCGCTGTCGAACAGAGCGGTAAAGGCGAGCAAAAACCCGCCCGATGATCCCGGTGTGATGACCACCCGTTCTGGATTGAGATCAACGCCATACCATTCACCATACATCTGCGCGATCCGCTGACGAAGAGCGGGCAAACCCAAAGCCACCGTATACCCAAGCGGCCCTTGTTCCATGGCCTTCGCCAATGCTTCGGTTGCCCCTTTGGGTGCGCCGGTCCCCGGTTGACCTACTTCCATGTGAACGACATGCCGCCCGGCTTCTTCCGCCTTGCGCGCGGCCTCCATCACGTCCATCACGATGAAGGGATCGACCCCGGAACGGGTTGAGTTTCTCATGGCCATCTCCCATGTTGCAGCCATGGCTTTTGAACGCTTATCCCGGCTGGCGTCAATCCCGGCCGTGTTGCTGCTGGCAGTGACATGGTCGATCAGCGCCATGCAGGCCAGCGCGCAAAGCCTTATCCGCGATCCCGACATTGAACACGGGCTGCAAGAGCTCGCCTTTCCGATCCTGCGGGCCGCTGGCCTGAACACCAACCGGGTGCGCGTACTGATCGTCAATGATGGTACGTTCAATGCCTTCGTGATCGATTACAACACGATCTATATCAACTATGGCTTGATCCTAAGCGTCGATACGCCCGAGATGCTGCAAGCGGTGATCGCACACGAGGCCGCGCACATCGCCAACGGCCACTTGGCCAGACGCTCAGAGAACCTGCGCGCGGCGCAACGTAACGCGCAGCTTGGGACGCTTTTAGCACTTGCAGCCGCGGCCGCAGGTGGCGGAGAAGCTGCAGCAGGAATTGCAGCGGGCACACAAGCCTCGGCGCTGCGCAGCTTTCTGGGCCATACGCGGGCTGAAGAAGCCTCGGCGGATCGAAGTGCTGCCAGCTATTTGCGTTGGGCGGGAGTATCTCCGCGCGGGATGGTCAACCTGCACCGTAAGTTCGCGGGGCAAGAGCTGTTGAACCCCGTCAATCAAGACCCCTACATGCGCTCACACCCTACCAGCCGCGAACGTTTGCGCGCCGCCGAGGCCTTTCTGAACGAATTCGGCGACAAGGCAGAGCAAAACGCAAATGCCGATTACTGGTTCGCGCGGATCAAAGGTAAGTTGTCAGCCTTTCTTCGATCCCCGACCTGGACCATGCGTCGCGCGGGCGAAGAAAAAGATCGTGACATACGCCTGATGCGCGAGGCATCGGCCCATCATCAAAATCGCGATCTCGCCAGTGCCCGCGCCGCAATCGATGGTGCGCTGGAGATTCGCCCTGACGATCCGTTTTTTTATGAATTGAAGGGCCAGATTCTATTGGAGAACCGGCGCGTGCGCGAAGCTGTGGATGCCTACGGTGCAGCCGTTGATATGGCGCCCAACAATGCCCTGATCCTCGCCGGTTACGGACGTGCTTTGCTGGCGGATGGCAAGACGAAGAAAGCCCTGCAAGTGCTTGAAGAGGCGCGCGCACGCGACTATCGCAATGCCCGGCTGATGCAGGATCTGGGTTCTGCCTATTCGCAGGTGGGCAACAACGGAATGGCGTCTGCGGTGACTGCAGAACGCTATGCGCTGCAGGGCCGACTTGATGATGCGGGCATACATGCTAAACGGGCTGTTGCACAGCTCCCCGAAGGCTCTCCGGGTTGGCAAAGGGCACAGGATGTGTTGATTGCCTCGGAGCGCGCAAAGAAGAAGAAAAAGAGGAAACGGAAATGATCCTGAGACATGCTGCACCGGCCCTATTGGGTCTTTCCCTGATCACTGGTCCTGCGCAGGCGCTGGAATTGAACGCGATGAGCGACGCCGAGAAGGCCGAGTTTGGCGCACAGGTGCGCGAATACCTTCTGGAAAACCCCGAAGTGATCCTCGAGGCGATCAACATCCTTGAGGAACGCAATGCCGTTGCCGAGGCTCAGGCTGACAAGGAGCTTGTCGCGGCCAACGCTGACGAGCTTTTTAATGACGGTTACAGCTGGGTCGGTGGCAATCCGGACGGCGATATTACTCTGGTCGAGTTCATGGACTACCGTTGCGGTTACTGCCGGCGCGCCGTGCCCGAAGTGGCCACCCTGCTGGCCGAGGACGGCAATATCCGTCTTGTGATTAAGGAATTGCCGATCCTAGGCGATGCCTCTGTAGCGTCATCCCGCTTTGCCATCGCAACAAAACAGGTGGCCGGAGACGATGCCTATAAGCAGGTCCATGACGCTCTGCTGGAATTCAGCGGCGAGCCCTCCGAGGTGACCCTGCGCCGGATTTCAGATGGGCTGGGTCTGGACAGCGACGCGATCATCGCGGCAATGAACAACGATGAGGTCACCGAAGAAATCGCAAAAACCCGCGATCTGGCGCAAAAGCTGCGGATTTCAGGCACACCGTCCTTTGTTCTGGGCACCGAAATGATGCGCGGGTACCTGCCCGCAGACCAAATGCTCCAGATCGCAAATGGTGTTCGGGCAGAACAGGGTTAAGTCATCACTGTGGGTTTCCAGCATGGATCGACGGAACCTCTTACTCACTGGAGGTGCGCTGAGTTTTATGGGCCTGTCTAAGCAAGCCCTCGCTCAGCGCACCTCAAACTTCTTTGTACCGGCGGAAGAAGCGCCCCACGAACGCACATTTATGCAATGGCCGGTCAGCCGCAAAGTTTACCGTGACCAGATCTTTCTGGATATGGTGCAACAAACCATCGCGGAAATCGCGAACGCCATTTCCGCCTTTGAACCCGTGACGATGCTTGCGGCGGGAAAGCACCATGCGGATGCACGTCAAAAACTCTCCTCATCAGTCGAGCTCTGGGATGTTCCAACCGAAGATTTGTGGTGCCGCGACGCAGGTCCAATCTTCGTGATCGACAATCGAGGCGGGATTGCGGTCAGTCATATCCAGTTCAACGGCTGGGGCCGGAAACAGGTGCACAAACACGATGCGCAAATCGCCAGTAAGGTTGCCGATCACCTCGGCCTACCCCTGCTTCCAACCGGCTTGAAAGGCGAGGCCGGCGGTGTAGAACAAGACGGTCATGGGTTGATCATGGCCCATGAAAGCTCGTGGGTGAATGAGAACCGCAATCCAGACCTGTCACGCAACGAAATTGAATCCCGATTACTGGCAGCCTATGGGGCTGACCGCATGGTCTGGTCTGATGGGGTCTGGGGCGAGGATATCACCGATTACCACATCGACAGTCTGGCGCGCTTCACCGGCCCTGGGCGCGTTTTGATCAACCTGCCAGACGAGCCGGATATGGATGATCCGTTTCATGTCGCGGCCCTTGATACTCATGACCGTCTCGTCGCCGAAGGATTGCAGGTTGAGGTGATCCCTGAACCCAATAGGCGCCGAGTTAACGATCCCGAATTCGTGGCGTCTTATGCTAATTACTATGTTTGTAATGGCGGCATCGTGATGGCCCAGTTCGGAGACCGCGAAACCGATGAGATTGCACAGATGGCCCTAGCTCGTCACTACCCCGGGCGCGAGATCATTGCATTGAATGTCGACGTATTGGGCGAGCTGGGCGGCGGCATTCACTGCGCAACACAGCAAATGCCTGTTGCATAGGCCTTGTTACTCAGCAGCTTCAGCTGCCGCATCCAGCTCTGCTGCCTTCTTTTCGACCTCTTCAACGATGTGATCAATCATCTGGTCGTTTGACATCTTGTGGCTGGCTTTGCCTGCCAGATAGACCATGCCCGAGCCTGCCCCGCCACCGGTGAAACCGACATCGGTCATCAGCGCCTCACCCGGACCGTTCACGACACAGCCGATGATCGACAGGCTCATGGGTGTCTTGATGTGTTCCAAGCGATGCTCCAACGCCTCAACCGTTTTGATTACGTCAAAACCCTGTCGCGCGCAGGAGGGGCATGAGATGATGTTCACGCCGCGATGGCGCAGGCCCAGAGATTTCAGGATCTCATAGCCGACCTTGACCTCTTCCACCGGATCAGCAGACAGGCTGACGCGGATCGTGTCGCCAATGCCCATCCACAGCAGATTGCCCAGACCGATGGCCGATTTGATGGTGCCGCTGACCAGCCCTCCGGCCTCGGTGATGCCCAGATGGATGGGCGCATCCGTCGCCTCGGCAATGCCCTGATAAGCCGCGGCTGACAGGAATACATCGCTGGCTTTCACGCTGATCTTGAAGTTGTGAAAATCGTTGTCTTCGAGAATACGGATATGCTCCAACCCGCTCTCGACCATCGCTTCGGGGCACGGCTCGCCGTATTTCTCAAGCAGGTGCTTTTCCAGGCTCCCTGCGTTCACCCCGATCCGGATCGAGCAATTGTGGTCTCGCGCGGCTTTGATGACCTCTTTCACCCGTTTTTCATCGCCGATATTGCCCGGATTGATCCGCAGACAGGCCGCACCGGCCTCGGCGGATTCGATTCCGCGACGGTAGTGGAAATGAATATCAGCCACGATAGGAACAGGGCTTTCGCGCACGATCTCTTTCAGCGCTTTTGACGAGGCCTCATCCGGGACCGAGACCCGCACGATATCCGCCCCCGCCTCTGCTGCCGCCTGCACCTGTGCCACGGTCGCAGCCACGTCGGTGGTCAGCGTGTTGGTCATGGTCTGCACGGCAATCGGTGCGTCACCTCCGACGGGCACATTGCCAACCATGATCTGACGGGATTTGCGGCGATAGATATTGCGCCAAGGGCGCACGTGATTGAGCGACATGAGGATCGATCCGGATCAGCCTGAATTGACCCTTAGATAGTTCGCCATCCCTTGGGGAGCAATGCCAAGATCACTCGGTGGGCGCTTCTGCCGCCTCGGTCTGCAACTCGGCCACCAGTTGCTTGAGTGCGCTGTTCTGATCGGCCTCAAGATCGGCAACTGCGAAGGTTTCTGCAACGGCATCTTTTGACAGAACAACACCTTTGGCCACCGTACCCGGCGCGCCCACAGGACCAAAATGTTCGCCATTCATCGAGAAATAGACCGACCCCGCGGCTCCTGCTCGCAGTTGCGGGGGTTCCTCGGTGAGCGGCACTTCAAACGTGCTGCCCTGCTCAACGGTACCCAGAGTTCCTTCGAAAATCACGCTGCCATCGGCTGCCGTGACACGCATCCAAGCAGGGTTCACGGCCACGATCTTCAGCGTCGTATCCAGCTTTTCAACCACTTGAGGCAAGGCCGGGCGTTCAACCGTATGAACTTCGGTCACCTTGATCTGCGGAGGTTCGGGCGCGCGGAACGTTCCGACATTGCGCGGATCAAGGGTGGAAATCGGCGCATCCCGCGCCACCAGCACCGGCACATCAAGTGCCTGCGGACGATACAGACGATCCAGCGCTTCAGAGCTTGGCACCTCGGCGCTGGCCAGTTCCGTTGCCTCGGGCCGGGCCTGTGCGGCATCCAGCGGGTCAAGGTCTGTAAGCACGACGGGGGCCTGCTCAACCGGGCTGACCTGCACCTGCTGAATGCGGTTCAGAACCGACCAGCCCCCATAACCGATGCCGCCAATGACGGCCAACAGCACCAGCGTCGATCCAATAGCACGCGGTTCAATCTGGCTGACTACGGATTCGCGGCCCGGTATATAAGGCGTACTGGGCGAGACAAACGGATCACGTCCCATCGGCCCGCGTGAGGGCAAACCACCTTGCGCTTTTTTGACCACCGACGCCTCGGCCGACATGCCATGCGCAACCTCGAAACCGCTTTCCTGACAGAAGGTCGCAAAAGTCTCATCGGGGTTCATGCCCAGATAGCGGGCATATGAACGCACATACCCGGCGATGAAGCCGGGTGTGTCAAAGGCATCGGGATCTGCATTTTCGATGGCGGCGATGTAGTTGGCTTTGATTCGCAGTTCACGCTGCACATCCAGAAGCGACTTGCCCATCGTTGCACGTTCGCCGCGCATGACATCGCCAAGCCGTACCTCATAGTCATCAAAACCCTTGGGTCTGACGTCCATGTCTTCTTCGGAATCGCGCTGTGATCTGCGCCCAATCATTCCTGCTGCCCCATCTTTGCCTGTCGCGTGTTACGCGCAAACGTCGAATCGCCCCTATAACGATTCGTCCGCTTCTTTTGTTAGCGTAAGCTTAACACGCAGCAAACTCGTTGCACACTTTAGCGTGAGGTTATCCAGCAAGTTCGGCGCGATTTAGCGCACAATGTGACCAAAGTTCGTCCATCGCCTGCACCAGACGGTTCATTTCGTCGGGTCCATGCACCGGAGATGGCGTAAACCGCAGACGTTCGGTGCCGCGCGGAACGGTCGGGAAATTGATTGGCTGCACATAGATACCATAGTCATCCAGCAGCATATCGCTCAACTTCTTGGTGTGGACTGGGTTGCCAACGATCACCGGCACAATGTGGCTGCCGTGATCAATCAGAGGCATGCCAAGCCCTTTCAGCCTCAGCTTAAGAATGCTGGCCTGGGTCTGGTGCTGCTCGCGCAGTTCAGGCGCGCGCTTGAGATAGGCCACCGAGGCTGCCGCCCCTGCCGCAACCGCAGGTGGCAGCGAGGTAGTGAAGATGAAGCCCGGCGCATAGGACCGGATGGCGTCACACATCTTGGCACTAGCCGCGATGTAGCCGCCCATGACACCATAGGCTTTGGCAAGCGTTCCGTTGATGATGTCAATGCGATGCGCCAACCGATCACGCTCGGTTACACCCCCGCCGCGGGGGCCGTACATGCCAACCGCGTGAACCTCATCAATATAGGTCAAAGCACCGAATTCATCGGCCAGATCGCAAATCTCTTCAATGGGTCCGAAATCGCCATCCATCGAATAGACCGACTCAAACGCGATCAGCTTGGGGGCTGCAGGGTCATCAGCCTCCAGCAACTCACGCAGATGTGCCACGTCATTGTGGCGGAAGATGCGTTTGGCACCCCCGTTGCGGCGCACGCCTTCGATCATCGACGCATGGTTCAGTGCATCGGAATATATAATCAGGCCGGGGAACAGTTTTGGCAGAGTGCTGAGTGTCGCGTCATTGGCGATATAGGCACTCGTGAATAGCAGTGCGGCTTCTTTGCCGTGCAAGTCCGCCAATTCAGCTTCCAGCCGTTTGTGATAGACTGTCGTGCCTGAAATGTTGCGCGTCCCGCCCGAGCCTGCGCCTGCGGCCTCCACCGCCTCGTGCATGGCCTCCAAAACAACAGGATTCTGACCCATGCCCAAATAATCATTGCCACACCACACGGTGATGTTCTGCTGCGAACCATCGGGACAAGTCCGTACCGCATACGGAAAATGACCGTTCCGACGTTCAATATCGATAAAGGTTCGATAACGTCCTTCGTCATGCAGCCTGGCAATCGCTGTATCGAGCTGAGCAGTATAGTCCAACGGACCCTCCTTGGATGCCCGGTTATTGTAGCCCCGGGCGACTTTTTTCGCCACTTCACAAGCCGGGCTGGAAGTATGGCGTCGCGTTCATCTGTCCAACTGGCCTACAGCCGAACAGCCGAACCCAACTTTGATTTGCATCAAATAACGCCAAACGCCTAAACCGACAAGCAAAGTTACGACCACAAGACGCGAGGAAACGCCGCAGGCCTTTCCCCCAGATCCAGCACAGAAACCTGCTGGACGGTACCGCCCATGCTGATAGGCTCTGCCCAATTTCAAGACCTTCCCAGGAGACCCCTATGTCGCTTGACGCTGTACTGAGCCGGATCGACGCCGATCTGACCACCTCCATCGACCGCCTGATGGAGTTTCTGCGCATTCCCTCCATCTCGACTGACCCGGCCTTCAAGGACCAAGTCGACCTGGCTGCCGATTGGCTGGTGGCGGATCTGAAAAGTATCGGTATTGCAGCCGAAAAGCGCGAAACTCCGGGACATCCCATGGTCGTTGGCCATGTCGGTGAGGACAGCGGTGGGCCGCATGTTCTGTTCTATGGGCACTATGATGTGCAACCTGTCGATCCGCTGGAGCTGTGGACACGCGATCCTTTCGATCCGGCTTTGGAAGACACTCCACACGGACAGGTGATACGCGGGCGCGGCGCTTCTGACGACAAAGGCCAACTGATGACCTTCGTCGAGGCCTGCCGCGCCTGGAAAGCAGTGCATGGCACCCTGCCCTGCCGCATCACGTTTTTCTTCGAAGGTGAGGAAGAATCCGGGTCGCCCTCGCTCGTGCCATTTCTCAAAGCAAACAAATCCGAGCTTCAGGCGGATCTCGCGCTGGTCTGTGATACTTCGATGGTGTCGCGGGGGGTGCCTTCGATAGCGTCGCAATTGCGCGGCATGCTCAAGGATGAATTCACAATCATCGGTCCCCGCATCGACCTGCATTCGGGCCACTATGGCGGGCCGGGTCTGAACCCGCTGCGGGAACTGTCGCGCATCGTCGCATCCTTCTATGATGAAGAAACCGGCCGCGTCGCAGTCGAAGGTTTTTACGAAGGCGTACACGAAGTCCCGGCCGAGCAGTTGCGCCAATGGGAGAATTGCGGGTTCGATGAAGCGGAATACCTGAATTCGGTTGGCTATACCGAGCCGCACGGTGAAACAGGCTATTCCACGCTGGAACAACAATGGGCGCGACCCACGCTCGAAGTGAATGGCCTTTGGGGAGGTTACAACGGCGCGGGATCCAAAACCGTTATCCCGTCCGAGGCACATTGCAAGATCACCTGCCGCCTGGTCGGCGACATGGACCCGGACGCGCTCCGCAAAAGGATCCGCAAACATGTCGAAGAGCGCCTGTCTACGGATGCAAAAGTGGTCTGGGACAGTGATCTCGAAGGCTCTCCTGCTTCGGTGATGAACCTTAGCCGCCCAGAATTCGAAGCGGCCCGCAGAGCACTTTCGGACGAGTGGAATCGCGAGGCCGTTTTCACCGGGATGGGCGGATCAATCCCGGTGGTTGGATATTTCAATACAGTGTTGGGGCTGGATTCGATGCTGGTTGGGTATGCCAATGACGATGATGCCATCCACTCGCCGAACGAGAAATACGACGTCAAAAGCTTCCACAAAGGCATCCGCTCGTGGGCCCGTATATTGGAAGCAATAAATAAATGAGGATCCTTTGCGAGGCTCTGCCTCGCGCTCCGAGGTATTTTCGGCCAGATGAAGTACGGATCCCCTGCTTCATCTGGCTATAAATATCTCGGGGGAGTCGCGGCTTGCCGCGGCGGGGGCAGAGCCCCCTGTCCTTACATGTGGATCACGCGTCCATAGGCATCCAGCACGCTTTCATGCATCATTTCAGACAGCGTCGGATGCGGGAAGACGGTGTTCATCAGGTCTTCTTCAGTGGTTTCCAACTGGCGACCGACCACATAGCCCTGAATAAGCTCTGTGACTTCGGCACCGATCATGTGTGCACCTAGCAGTTCCCCAGTCTTGGCATCGAAGACGGTCTTGATCAGTCCCTCGGGCTCACCAAGCGCGATGGCCTTGCCGTTGCCGATGAACGGGAAGCGTCCGACCTTGATCTCATAGCCCAGCTCTTTGGCCTTGGCTTCGCTATACCCAACCGAAGCGACCTGAGGCTGGCAATAAGTGCAGCCCGCGATGCTTTCAGGCTTGACCGGATGTGCGTGTTTGCCCGCGATCAGCTCAGCTACCATCACGCCTTCGTGGCTGGCTTTGTGTGCCAGCCAGGGCGCCCCGGCGATATCACCTATTGCGTAAAGCCCGTCTACCCCAGTGCGGCAGTATTCATCGGTGACCACGTGCGTGCGGTCGATCTTCACACCCAAGGCTTCAAGCCCGAGGTTTTCCACATTGCCGACGATGCCCACGGCCGAGATCACCGTGTCAAAATCGTGTTTCTCAACCTTGCCTTTCAGCTCGATATGCGCAGTCACCTTGCCCTTGGCGCGGTCCAATTGTTTAACCATCGCCTTTTCCATGATGGTCATGCCCTGCTTGGTGAAAGCTTTCTTGGCAAATGCACTGATCTCGGCATCTTCTACAGGCAGCACTCGATCCATCACCTCGACCACGGTCGTGTCCGCGCCCAACGTGTTATAGAAGCTGGCGAATTCGATCCCGATCGCACCCGAGCCGATGACCAGCAGTTTCTTGGGCATCCGCGGCGGTTGCAGCGCGTGTTTGTACGTCCAGACCAGATCGCCATCCGCTTCAAGGCCCGGCAGTTCGCGCGCCCGGGCACCGGTGGCCAGAACGATATTCTTCGCGGTTAGGTCTTCCGTGCCTTTGTCTGTTTTGACGCTGACCTTGCCCTTGGCGGGGATCGATGCCTCGCCCATGACAACAGCGACTTTGTTCTTTTTCAGCAGATGACCTATACCGCCGGACAACTGCGCGGCAACACCGCGCGAGCGCTTCACAACCGCATCCAGATCGTAGCCGACCTTGTCGGCTTTCAAGCCAAAATCCTTGGCACGCTCCATCAGGTGAAACACTTCCGATGACCGCAGTAGTGCCTTTGTCGGGATACAACCCCAGTTCAGGCAGATACCACCCAGATGCTCGCGCTCGACAACAGCGGTCTTCAGGCCCAGTTGCGCCGCGCGAATAGCGGCTACATAGCCACCGGGGCCAGCCCCGATTACGATCAGATCATAAGATTGTGCAGCCATGTTTCCCTCTCGGCACAGGTCAGTTCAAAAACTAGTTTACCGTTAAACTATTTTTTACAACGCATCAACATCAGAGCCCGCGACATATGTGACGCGGGGTCAAATCAGGTATTTGGGGCTGAATTCAGCCTATACCCACGTTACCGCAAAGGCTAGAACTGACGAATATGCACTACCAGTTTTTGACCTTCCCGATTTTCGAAAGGCGTATCATGGCTAAAACGCTCAAAGATTTACTGCTCGCTCTTTTGAACGCGACATTGATATTGTTGGCTTTATGCCTGTTTCTGGGGTGGAAACTTGCGCAGTCTGTCGATCAGATCCGGGTCGGGTTTGCTGAGAACCTGCAGGTCGTGGCGCCGCTACGAGATCAGGCGCAGGGAATTCGTGGGGAACTGGCCGCGTTGCGCAGCGATCTTGCAACCCTTAGCAGTCAGGGCACGCAACTCGATGCGGTCACGCGCCAACAGCTGAATGCGGCATTGCGACGTTTGGGTGATCTGGAGGGGAAGCTGGAAGACACTCAGACCCGATTGGCGGGCCTGGTCGAAAAACCAGAAGACTTGATCGACTATGCCATCACGACATCCGCCGACACTGTCACCGACCGCCTTCTGATCCTAAAAGGCTGTGAGCCCACGACCTAGGTCGCGGCCTGCAACTCGCGCACAGTCGAACCATATCCGCCATTACTGACATATGCGGCTTCGTGTTCAGTGGTCGCGCGTTCCAGCGCATCGTTTCGATACGGGAAACGACCGAACTTGCGGATCACTTCACGATGAGCGCGCGCATGAAGCAGATTGCTCTCGCCGCCTTCCGGCATCCGTTCGATCATAAGGCGCACACAGCGCTCCTGATCGCACAGATTTTCCGAATGCATCATCGGCAAATAAAAGAACTGCCGCGCCGGTTCGTCGATCTTAAGATCCCAGCCTTTGTCGACCGCGCATTTCGCTGCAGCCAGTGCTGCCCGATCCGATGCAAAGGCCTGTTTGCTTCCTCGGAACATGTTGCGAGGCAACTGATCCATAAGAATAATATAGGCCAGCGAACCGCTAGGATAGGTCAGCCAAAGCGAGAATTTACCCTCACACGCGGCTTCCCATGTTGAAAGAAATTTATCCCGGATCCGCGCATCCAGCGCTTCATCCTGCAGGTACCACCCCTCGGGGCCAACCTCATCTAACCAAAAACTCAATACTTCTTCAGGACCTACCATTGCCCTAGACTCCGTAATTGCCCTCCCCAGGACGTAACGTCATTAAAATCACTTTTACAGATTTGTGACAGTAACATATTGCAACACAAAAGTCACATTTCCGGCGCTCAGGCGGGTTCTTGCGTATCCTGCTCGTCCTGGGCTGCCTCAATGGCGACCTCTTGCGCAACTTCCAGAGCAACGGGCGAAGATGTCGGGTAAATCGGGGCAATCGATCCGGTTTCATCCACGGGTTTGTAGACGCGCTGGGTCATACGATAGGCCGCATAGGCGGCCATGATGAACATCAGCGCCGCGATGAACAGGAAAAAGCCTTGTGGGCCGAGCACGCCAGCCCCCATTAGCCAACCGGTGATAATTGGACCTGCGATAGCGCCCAAGCCGTTAATAAAAACCAGGCCGCCCGAAGCCGCCGACATATCGTCATACTCCAAGTAGTCATTGGTATACGCGATCAACAGAGAATAGAGCGGGCTTGTCATGCCGCCGATGATAAAGGCAGCTACGAGAAGCATGGTGAAAGTGACGCCCAGTATCATGCCTATCACGGCGCCTACCCCACCAACAGCGGCCACCAGCATGATCAGCAGACGGCGGTCCATTCTGTCGGACATCCAGCCCAACGGATATTGCAGGACTACGGCGCCGATATAAAACACCGCTACGAAGGTCGAAATCTCGACCAGACTCAATCCAACCTGGGCGCCATAAACGGCGCTCATCCCGAATTGCGCTGAAAATATCCCGCCAAGCAAGAACATGCCGACGCAGCCCAGCGGCGATGTTTCCATCAGCTGGCGCAATGTCATCGGTTTGGTGGTATCGAACGCCGGGGTCGGAGAAATGGACAGCAGGATAGGCGCAAATGAGATCGAAACCAGTATAGAAGCGATGACAAAGGTCTCATATCCTGCCGGGTCGCCGACCAGCAACAAGGCCTGGGCACTCACCACACCTGTCATCTGCACCATCATATAAAGCGACAGCGCCTGCCCTCGGTTCTCGTTGTTTGCGGCATTGTTCAGCCAGCTTTCCGCGGTCACATACACGCCCGAAAAACAGAACCCGATAATCACGCGGCCAATCGACCATGCAATTGGATCGGTCAGCATCGGATACATGATCATGACCGCCGAGATAAACGAGGCCAGCGCCGCAAACACGCGCACGTGCCCGACGCGGCGGATCATTTCAGGTGCCAGACGCGAGCCGCCAAGGAACCCAAGGAAATAGGCCGACATCACAAAGGACATCTCTAGAGTCGAGAATCCCTCGATTTCTCCACGCACCCCCAGCAACGTGCCCTGCAGGCCGTTGCCGACCATCAGCAACCCCATTCCCAGAAGAAGCGCCCAAGCGCTGGAAAGAACCTGAAGCATTCTGCCTATCCAAAATTGCCGGTGTGTTTTGTCCGCTTTGCCGTCAATGACGAAGCACGTCGCGCTTGTCTACGACATTGTAAGGGCGCAGATGGCCAAGATACGACTATGGTATCAGCAGAGACGCGTCGCCGTATGAGAAAAAGCGATATTCTTCTGCGATAGCGTGGTCATAGACCGACTTGATCCGATCCTGCCCAATCAACGCCGAAACCAGCATCAGCAATGTGGATTTCGGCAGGTGGAAGTTGGTCATCAGCGCATCAGTGACGTGAAATTCAAAACCTGGGTATATGAAGATATCGGTCTCGCCTTCCCACGGCGCGATCCGGCCGCAGCGTGCCGCGCTTTCGATCAGTCGAAGGGCGGTTGTGCCCACCGGGATAACGCGCCCGCCCGCTTCTTTGGTCGCCGCAATCTCGGCAGCGGCCTGCGCGCTGACCCGTCCCCATTCGGCGTGCATCTTGTGGGAGGTCACGTCTTCCACTTTGACCGGCAGAAATGTGCCTGCCCCCACATGCAGCGTGACATGCGTGAACTCGACACCGCGCTCCGATAGCGCCTGCAAAAGCGCATCATCAAAATGCAAGGACGCGGTTGGGGCCGCTACGGCTCCGGAGTTTCGCGCCCACACAGTTTGGTAGTCGGTCTTGTCCTGTTCATCCGCTGCACGTTTCGCTGCGATGTAGGGAGGCAACGGCATCGCGCCGGCCTGCTCCAACGCTTGATCGAAATCCTCTCCGGTCAGGTTAAAGCGCAGATAGGCTTGGCCATCGGCAACTCGGTCCAGGGTTGCGCTCAGATCGTCTGAGAATACGATCTCTTCGCCCGGTTTGATCTTCTTAAGCGGCTTGATCAGCGCGGCCCAACAACCATCAGATTGCGGGTCCAGCAATGTCGCCTCAATCGCGGCAGATACCGGCCCTTGCGCGCTGTCACGGTGGCGGCGACCGCTGAGGCGAGCGGGAATGACGCGGGTGTCGTTCAGCACCAGACGGTCCCCGGGCTGCAATATGTCCGGCAGATCGAACACGCGCCGGTCCTGAACAGCATCACCCTGCGCAAGCAGCAGTCGCGCGGACGAGCGCGGGCTGGCGGGACGCATGGCAATCAGGTGTTCGGGCAGGTGGAAGTCAAAGTCGCTGAGTTTCATGGCCGCGCCATACATCGGCCCGACAGATTCGGCCACAGCTCAGATCAGCGATCCTCGCCACGTGTCTGGAAGGCGGGATTGGGTTCGCCAGATCGATCCGGTGTGGCATTCGGGCCATCCGAGACCGTTGGCGCAGGCTCGCGCAACAGGTTGCGCAGAAACAGAGGTGCGAGACCAGACAGAGGATTGACCGAAACTTGCGGGTCGGACAGCGGTCCGGATAAAGTGTAGTTGAAGGCAAAGATACCTTCCCCCTTTTTGGTCAGAACGCTGCCAATTGCATTGACCAGATAGATCGGTGAAATCGCGCCGCGCAGGTTCAGCATCCCGGCTACAGTGTCGACCGTACCATCAAAGGACAGCCCCATTGATGGCCCCACGGCACTACCGCTCAGCACCTTCACCTCGGTCGGAGTGATACGCATTTTGCTGTCGATGGCTGCGAAGAAAATACCTTGCCCCGCCATTTCATCCAGCAACCCCACCAGACTGATCGCGTTCAATATCGCTGCCATGGCCGGGGCGTCCGTGATCCGCGTATTTTTGATTTTCAGGTCGACGTCATAGTTTCCAGGCTCCGCGATCGGATCCAGCTGCAATTGCATTGTTCCACCGCGTGCCTGCGTCAGAACCCCCGCTGATCGCAGAACTGCCCCCGCATCGTCCGAGGTTAGACCAACCGCAGATCGGGACGCGCGCGGGGTGACCTGTCCGCGGATCGCTGCACCGCCATTGACTTGCGACGCAAAGTTGCCGGTCAGTCCGCCAGTGGTTTGAAACGAGCCAGTCAACCCGGTCAACGCAACGGATTCAGTGACTTGTAGTCGGTCCAGCTTCACATCCAGCTTTGGCCCGGGCCCGGCAGCACCACTGCTGCTGCCTCCCTCGCCGATGGTGGATTTTCCCAGATCAAGGACGCCGCCCAACACACGGATATCCGGCAGCGCGGCGCCACGCCCAATCAATTCCGCCGGAACTGCAAGCCAGTCGCCCAGTTCGAACGTGCTGAACCGTACCCTTTCGAACCCGCCATCCCGGAACGAGATCGCTGCAGTTGTCCGTAGACCAGCAGCGTTGATCCGAAGGGAATCGACACTTAGCTGAGCGCCCAGCGTGGCCTCGGCAGTCAGAGAGCCGCCAGTGCTGGCTGATTTGCGCCATCCAAGCTCAGGGATCGCCAACGCGACGCCAACCAAATCGGACTGTGCCGATAAGCGCGGGGGCTCACCCGCACCAAGACTCAGGCTGAAATCGGCGATCCCCTCTCCGGTCAACATGCCGCGCGGCAGTCCGGCATTGATTTGTTCCATCAGACGCGGGGAGAGTTCGATTTGACCTGTCAGTTCGCTTTGCTGCGGGGTTTCGCCTCCGATCGGCTGCCGCCAAAGCGCTTCAACCGGTACGACACCAAACAGCCCCTCGCCCTGGATGGCCACTTGCGTCTGGTCGCCGTTCAGGTCCAATCGGTCTGCGCTGACTTCAAATCCGGGTACCAGCTTGCTGCTGTCCAAATTCGACAACTCGCCAATGAAATGGAACCTGGTATCTTCCAGCTTCAGGCCCTTGATCAGCGGCAAGGAAAGCGTTCCACTCAGACTGACCTGACCGTCGGCCAGATCCACCGGCAGATTGGCCTTGGTCAACAGTTGCAGCGGCGGGCGGTCCAGCAATGACATGGCTGCGGTTACACTGCCGCTGGCCTTAATCCGCGCAATGGCCGGGGTGGTTTTTTTGATGCCGGTATCGGGGATGATGAACGAGGTGCCCGAGGCATCAACGGTACCTCCTTCATCCGCGATCACAATCCCCTTTTGCGCCGAGACGGTAAAGCGCCGGTTGAGCAGGCTGGCCTGTCCCTGCGCGTCTTGGATGGTTGGCAACGTCTTGGCGAACCGTATCTCGGTCTTGTCGAATTCGAAATCCGCATAGATGTCCGGCTTTTCTCCGGGCCGCAAACGCAGGGCGAAATCCAGATCGGACATTTCTCCGTGATAGAGGTTATCGGTGACCCAAAGGCGCGGTTTCGGGGCAAGTCGTTCGGGCCAGTAGTTCAACAGCTGATCAGAGCTCATCCGATCAATCTGTGCATCAATGGCTGCGACCCAGCCGTCGGTCAAACCAGCCAGAGACCCGCTGAGCCGTGCGCGATGTGCACCGTCTTCAACCGTCATTTGCCCCAGCTGTATACGGAACGGCGCAAGTTTCATCTGGAAATCAACATCGGCCCGCGTCAGATTCAGTGCTTCGGGGAACAGATTGGCCGGGTTGATCTCAATCCCGCTGAGGCGGAACTGCCCCGACATACTGTCCAACCCGCCAGCTTTGACCCCATGTAGAAAGGCCTTGCCATCTGCCTGCACCGTACCCCAGGCAGACTGGATCGAGACTTCGTTGAAATCCAGCGCCTGTTGTTTCGGGTCGTAGGTAAAATACGTCCGCGCCGCGTCGAATTTGATCGGTGTTGTTTCAGGCGTGGGCTGCACGGCGCCTGCACCCAGATTCAACGTGGCAAAGACCGGCCCCAGCGCGCCCTCAGTATCAATGCCACCCCTCAAAGCACCTGAGATCGGTGTGCGAAGTACCTGCATCCATGCCAGCGCCGGGCTGTGGCCTGCGATATCCTCGGCGGGAAGATCGGTGATCGAGATGCCGAACTGCGCAGCGGGACTGCCCAGCAAACTGGTATAGTTGGCCTCGATCGTGCTGACATAATCGCGACCGGCCAGCACCGAGAAATTGGTGGCCAGACGAACCTCACCCGCGCTGCGGTTGGCCTGAATACGCCCGCCGTCCAGCACCCAGGACCGGCCCAACCGCAGGTCCTGATAGTCCAGCGTAATTGCATCCAGTTCGACCGAGGTCAGGGCTGACAAAATAGGCGCCTGGAACACCTCGTCCGATGATTCAATCAGCTGCGCCAGGTTCCGGGCCTGACCGACCGGCGCACTTCCGGCACCGACGGTCAGCGACAGCGCTCCATCGACACCCCGTGTCAGTGCAATCTGCGCGCCTTGCAATATGATCCGCTTCGGGCGCACATGCCCGCGCAGCAGCGGGCGCATCGACAGGCTGGCCCGCAGGTCGGACACTTCGGCAATCTGCCGTCCGTCCGCATCGCTGATACGAACATCAGTCAGTCGCAGTCGCGGACGCCAGCCTTCATGAATGATGAAACTGACATCGCCGAACCGAACTTTGACGCCACCCAATGTCTGATCAAGGCGCGCCTCGACCCGGTCGCGCAACCAATCCGGCGCGTGCATGCGCTGGCCGACAACCATAAAGCCGGTGACCAGTGCCAGAAATCCAAGGATGAAGACACCGCGCAATGTCCACAGCCCGGCGGTCCGACGCCGCGACCGACGGCGGGGTTTCTTATCCGCCTTCGTGTCATCCTGCTGTTCTTGCTGGACCAATTTGCGTCTCACGCCTTTCAACCTGTCAACGGAGCCCTATGATATGCGGCAACCGTTAATTTCTCAGCCGGAGTTTGAATATGCCCGAAGTCTCAGACATCGCACCCGACTTTACACTGCCTCGCGACGGCGGCGGCGAGGTGACCCTGTCGGAACAGCGTGGCCGCGCGGTCGTTCTGTTTTTCTATCCCCGCGATGATACGCCGGGCTGCACCAAGGAATCCATCGGTTTCTCGGAACAACTACAAGCCTTTGCGGATGCGGGTGCTAACGTTTTCGGCATCTCGCGCGATACCGTGGCAAAGCATGACAAATTTGTCGCCAAGCACGGCCTTACGACGCCGCTTTTGTCCGATGAGGGTCAGAGCGTGTGCGAAGATTATGGCGTCTGGGTCGAAAAGAACATGTACGGACGCAAATCCATGGGGATCGAACGCTCGACCTTTCTGATTGATGCGGATGGAAAAATCGCCCGTGTCTGGCGCAAGGTGAAAGTGCCGGGTCATGTGGACGAAGTGTTGGAGGCCGCACGCGCGCTCTAGCCCTCTCGACCCGCGCGGGCATCAAGGGTATGACCCGCGCGGAGTGCAGCGTAAGGGGGCAAGCGTGTCAAAAACACTGACCGAAATGGCGACCGAGGTTTTGACCACATCAGTCGGTCGCGAGAAAACCGCCCTGTCCAAACGATACGCCGCTGCCTGGTTCGCAGCCCGGCAGGGCGACGCGCCCAAGATCGAAGTGGGCACCGCAAAGCCACCGCTATACCCTGCGCGACCTGAAAAGCCCGAACTGTTGTCGCCTCGTGATGTACCGCGCCGAAGGGCTGGGTCCGAGGCCGGCCGCATCGCACTGTTGCACGCTGTCGCTCATATAGAGTTGAACGCCGTTGATCTGCATTGGGATATCATCGCGCGCTTTGGCCATGTGCCCATGCCCATCGGCTTCTATGACGATTGGGTGAAATGCGCCGAAGAAGAATCGCGCCATTTTGAGATGGTCTGCGACTGCCTCGAACAGATGGGCAGCCACTATGGCGCCCTGCCCGCCCATGCAGGCATGTGGCGCGCCGCCGAGGACACCGCACAGGATCTTATGGGTCGTCTTGCCGTCGTCCCAATGGTGCTTGAGGCACGTGGGTTGGACGTGACCCCCGGAATGGTCGACATTTTCCGCAAGGCCAAGGCTGACGACGCAGTCGCTGCACTGGAAGTGATTTATGCCGAGGAAGTTGGTCACGTCGCCTATGGCTCGAAATGGTTCCACTTCTTGTGCGGGCGCGAGAATGCCGACCCCAAGGATGTATTCCACGCCCTCGTCCGCCGCTATTTCCACGGCGCGCTGAAACCACCATTTAACGAAGAGAAACGGGCCGAGGCCGGACTGCCGCCAGATTTCTATTGGCCCCTGACCGAAGACCTGCCACCACCCGGAGTTGTGTCGGATTGACAGCAAATGCTCGCTATCGGCAAGTTCTCGCCGATCACGTGCGGTAATTCTCCGTTCATAGCTCTTGATTGGTTAACAAACTTGCCCGAATGCCTCGACCGCTTTATGCAATCGCGTCAAGGAGCGGCTACTCACTCACGACCGGCTCCGAGATATGGGGACAATTGAGGTAGGACGCGTGCGGACACGTCTGGCAATTAAACTACACTCACTGCTCGAGCGGCACTTTCCAGAGCGCCGTGTTTTTCTGAAATCTGACAACGACACACGGTTCATCCGACTGAGTTCTGAAACTCAGATCGCTGCAGTCGCCGGTGTGTCGGTGATGGTCGCCTGGACCGCGATTGCCACGTCAGTTCTGTTGATGGACAGCATCGGATCGGGCAATTTCCGGGAACAGGCCAAGCGCGATCAGGCTACGTATCAAGAACGTCTGAACATCCTGTCGGAAGAGCGCGATGCGCGTGCGGCCGAAGCGCTGGCTGCACATGACAGGTTTAACGCAGCTCTGGAACAGATTTCGGTCATGCAGTCCGAATTGCTGGAATCCGAAAACCGCCGGCGCGAGTTGGAAACCGGCATCGAGGTGATCCAAACCACGCTGCGTGCCACTATGAAGCAACGCGAAGACGCGCGGACCAAACTGGCCGAACTGCAACCCAGCAATGATGCGGACGCGGCTTATGCGATGGCATCGGCAAACCCGGAACAGATGGCATTTATGACCGATGCCCTGGCCCGGACCGCGGCGCAGCGCGACCAGATCGCCGCCGATGCGCAAGGCGCGTTGGACCAGCGTGACGAGCTCGAGCTTGAAATCCGCCTGATGCAGGAGCGCAGCGACGAGATTTTCCGCCAGTTGGAAGAGGCGATGCTGATCTCAGTCGAACCTCTCGACAAGATGTTCCGCAGCGCGGGCATGCCAACAGATCGTATCCTCGACGAAGTTCGGCGCGGATATAGCGGTATGGGCGGTCCGCTGACCCCTTTATCCTTCAGCACCCGCGGTGAGGAGCTGAGCCCCGACCAGATCCGCGCCAATATCCTGCTGGAACAGATGGACCAGCTGAACCTCTATCGCATCGCTGCGGAAAAGGCCCCCTTCGCCAGCCCGGTGCGCGCCGCTGTCCGTTATACCAGTGGCTACGGAACCCGCCGCGACCCTAAAACCGGCGGGCGCCGCATGCATAATGGCGCCGATTTCGCCGGCCCCTCGGGCACCGATATCTTCGCGACTGCTGATGGTGTTGTCACTCATGCAGGCTGGCAATCGGGTTTCGGACGGCTGGTAAAGATCAAGCACGCCTTTGGGATTGAGACACTTTACGCTCATAACACCAAGGTACGCGTAAAGGTTGGTCAAAGGGTCTCGCGCGGGGATCATATTGCTGATATGGGTAGCACCGGACGGTCGACCGGCACACACCTGCACTACGAGGTCCGTGTGAACGGAAAACCTGTTAACCCAATGACTTACATCAAGGCTGCGAGAAATGTTTTCTAAGAGCAAAATCAACGAACCCGGATCGAAAGAGACTGAGGCAGCAAAACCAGCCGCTCCGGCCACTCCGGCAACACCTGCACCGGCTGAAACAAAGGCCAGCACCCCTCCCAAGCCCAAGCCACCCGCATCGGTGCTGTCCTCGGATTTGCACATCACCGGTAACATCAAGACCTCGGGCGATATCCAGGTCGAGGGCACCGTCGAAGGAGACATCCGCGCCCATCTGCTGACCATCGGCGAGACTGCCACCATCAAGGGCGAAGTCACTGCAGATGACGTAGTGGTCAACGGCCGTATCGTGGGCCGCGTCCGCGGCCTGAAGGTCCGCCTGACCTCAACCGCCCGCGTCGAAGGTGACATCATCCACAAGACCATCGCCATTGAAAGCGGCGCGCATTTCGAAGGTTCGGTGCAGCGTCAGGACGACCCGCTGAACCCGGGCCGCAGCGGCAAATCGGGTGCCAACCCGGCGGCGGAAGTGAAGCAGTAAACACTTATCGGCAAGACAAATCAGCAACGCCGCAGGATACCTTGCGGCGTTTTTTTGTTTTGGGGTGTTCGTCTAAATCTGACAATGACCTCAATGCGGGACGAAGCGGCCTTACACCGCGCAAGTGCCGCAATGCGCTTGGTTGATCAGGAGGGCTTGGTCTGCGCTGCCCCCGCTACTCGTACTGCACGATCACCGAAAGAAAATCATCATCGCTTGTTACTACTGTGTGGTGGCCTTTGCCGTGTTTGTCTTCCATATGCCAGACGTCACCCGGACCAATATCTCTGAATTCCCCGTCGCTCGCGGTCACGCGCACTGAGCCAGAAAGACAAATGAGCTTTTGAGCGACAGGTGTGGGATGAATTGGCTCATCCCAACCCTTCTTGAGTCTCAAGAACATGGTTTGCTTGACAGCTTCTGGCTTTGAAATCTCGATTGCTTTCGCAGGTGGTGCAAAGCTTTGCTCTTCAAGTTCGACTTCGATGTCTTTCCAATGGCTTTCGCCTTGAGCATCCGAATACAGTTTTTTGAACTTCACTTTGATACCCCCGCCACATCACAAGCCCAAAACCGATACCGGACATTGGGGCGCAAAGGAGAAAAACGCAAGTTGGGCCGAGTGTGTCGTTCTCAATCGCCAGCTCACCGGAATAAGCATATTCCCTAACAGTCCCCCTATCTGACGTGTCTTGAAGGAAAATTCCCCACAATCCACAGTTTCACAAAAAGCATTTTTTGAATTAACCTTAAAGTCATTGATTTCAGGAGGGCTTTTCATGTCATCAAAACTCATGGCCGAATTCTTCGGTACATTCTGGCTGGTACTGGGTGGCTGTGGCAGCGCGGTGCTGGCTGCAGGTGTTGCTGATGTCGGCATCGGTTGGCTGGGTGTTTCTTTTGCTTTCGGCCTGACGGTGCTGACCATGGCCTACGCGGTCGGTCATATCTCGGGCGGGCATTTCAACCCGGCGGTCAGCCTTGGGCTGATGATCGGCGGGCGGTTCGATGCCAAGGATCTGATCCCCTATTGGATCGCGCAGGTGATTGGAGCGATCGCCGCAGCAGCCGTGCTCTATCTGATTGTCAGCGGAGCACCGGGCTTTGAAGGCGTCGGGGGATTTGCCTCAAACGGGTATGGCGAGGCATCACCCGAAGGCTATTCGATGATGTCGGCGTTGGTGATCGAAATCGTCATGACAGCTTTCTTCATCGTGATCATTCTCGGTGCGACATCCAGCGGCGCGCCTGCTGGTTTCGCCCCGATTGCGATTGGATTGGGGCTGACGCTGATCCACCTGATCTCGATCCCGGTGACCAACACCTCGGTGAACCCTGCCCGGTCAACCGGCGTGGCGTTGTTTGCCGATGGTCCGGCCCTGGCGCAGCTGTGGCTGTTCTGGGTGGCACCTTTGATCGGCGGCGCGATTGGCGCACTGATCTGGCGGGCGATGTCGGACGACGATTGACCCAGCCACATCAAGACCCCCGGCCCGCAGAAGCGCGCCGGGGTTTTCTTTTATTCGGTCACAGTGACCTTTTTCATCGCATCCGGTTGTCCGATCACTGCGCCATTAGGGCCATCGCCCCGCTTGATCGCATCGACCACGTCCATCCCTTCTGTCACCTGACCGACAACCGTGTACTGACCATTCAGGAACGGGCCGGGCTCGAACATAATGAAGAATTGCGAGTTCGCGCTGTCTGGGTCCTGCGCCCGCGCCATACCCACGACGCCCCGGTCATAATTGAAATCCGAGAACTCAGCAGGCAGATCAGGGCGATCCGATCCACCCGTACCCGCACGACGCATGTCGCCACCGACCCGGCCAAACTCAACATCGCCGGTCTGCGCCATAAAGCCGTCGATCACACGGTGGAACACAACCCCATCGTACTGACCAGCAGCGGCCAGAGCGGTGATCTGCTCTACATGCTTGGGTGCAATATCCTCGAATAGATCAACGGTGACGGTGCCATTGGCGCCCTCGCCCTCGATCTCAATCTCAAGCCCGGTTGCCAGCGCAGGGCTGGCCAGAAGGGCAAAAACAGCGGCCAGCTTATGCATCGGCGGCCACCTTGACGCGGATCATGCGGTCGGGGCTTGCAGGCGGTTCACCGCGTACGATGGCGTCCACATGCTCCATCCCGTCGATGACGCGGCCATAAACGGTGTACTGGCCGTTCAGGAAGTGGTTGTCCTTGAAGTTGATGAAGAACTGCGAGTTTGCCGAATCCGGGTTGGCCGAGCGTGCCGCACCCAACGTGCCGCGATCATGAGGCAGTTTCGAGAACTCGGCAGGTACGTTCGGCAGCGACGATCCACCGGTGCCTGCCATACGAATGTTGAACCCGTCTTCCATGTCGCCATGCTGCACATCGCCGGTTTGCGCCATGAACCCGTCGATCACACGGTGGAAGGCGACGTTGTCATATTCACCACCACGTGCCAGCTCTTTCATGCGAGCCGAGTGCTGAGGGGCCACATCAGGCAGCAATTCGATGACGACATTGCCGTCTTTCAGCTCAATGATGATCGTGTTTTCGGGGTCTTTGATCTCGGCCATCTGGCCCTCCTGTCTTTGAAACTTGCGCAAATACCTATGACGCGGGCGCGCGAATGCCAAGTGACGCATTGACCTGAACGCAAAATGCAGGAAAAGAACCGCTGAAACTGGATGCAATGGGCAAGGATGAGCGCGATGGGCTGGAAATCTCTGGACGATATGGATCTTGGCGGTAAGCGGGTTCTGGTGCGCGTGGATATCAACGTACCGGTCGCGGATGGCGTGGTGACCGACGACACCCGCATTCAACGGATCGTGCCAACCGTGCGCGATATCCTCGCCGCAGGCGGTAAACCCATCCTGCTGGCCCATTTCGGACGCCCCGGTGGTCAGCATGTACCCGAGCTGTCATTGAAGCAGCTTGTGCCAGCACTTGAATCCGCTTTCGGGGTTCCCGTGCGCTTTGCCGATGATTGCGTAGGCTATGAGGCTGAAACCACAGCCTCCGCCCTGGCGGAAGGTGAGGTTCTGCTGCTGGAAAACACCCGCTTCCATGCCGAGGAGACCAAGAACAGCGTCCCACTTGCCCAAGGCATGGCGAAGCTGGGCGACATCTATTGCAACGATGCCTTCTCGGCCGCGCACCGCGCCCACAGCTCGACCGAGGCGCTGGCCCGTCTGCTGCCCGCCTGTGCCGGACGCCTGATGCAGCAGGAACTGAGCGCACTTGAGGCCGCCCTGGGCGCGCCCAAGCGGCCTGTCACAGCGGTTGTCGGGGGCGCCAAAGTGTCGACCAAGCTGGACCTGCTGGGCAACCTGATCGAGAAGGTTGACTATCTGGTCATCGGTGGCGGCATGGCGAATACATTCCTACTGGCGCAGGGGATCGATGTCGGCAAATCACTGGCCGAGCACGCCATGACCGATACCGCCGCCGAAATCCTCGGCAAGGCCGAAGCCGCTGGCTGTACGATCGTCCTGCCGCGCGACATCGTCGTGGCCGAAGTGTTCGAGGCCAACGCGCCGCATCAGGTGCTGCCCGCTGATCAGTGCCCTTCTGACTCGATGATCCTAGACGCCGGTCCCGAAAGCGTCGCAGCCGTGTCCGAAGTGCTGGAAAAAAGCCAGACCCTGATTTGGAACGGCCCACTGGGGGCGTTTGAGCTGACCCCGTTCGATGCCGCAACCAATGCGGCGGCGCTGAAGGCCGCAGCACTAACCCGCGATGGCAAGCTGACCTCGGTCGCGGGCGGGGGCGACACGGTGGCCGCGCTGAACGCCTCGGGCGCGGCAACGGATTTCTCATATATCTCTACTGCTGGTGGTGCCTTCCTTGAATGGATGGAAGGCAAGACCTTGCCGGGTGTGGCCGCGCTGGACCCGTAAGCGCTCAAACCTCAGGTCTCAGCTTTTTCTACTCAGGGGATTCACAAGCCGAATCACCTGTGACATAGTGCGTCGAGACATCCAAAAAGGGTGCGTTTCTGAGGCAGTATTTCACACGGCGGTTAACACAGTGTCCCGTTCCAATCGGCCCGGTTTAGGGGCCTTCATTTTCTTCACGATCGCCTTCATGCTGGGGGTGTATTTCACCTTTGCCGCCGTTCAAGGGGATTACGGTCTGTTTCGCCGGGTCGAGATTGCCGCCGAGCGCGATGTTTTGTCTCGCGATCTGGCGCAGCTGAACGCCGAGATCGAGCAGATGGAGAACCTGACTCGCCGACTGTCAGACACCTATCTGGATCTCGATCTGCTGGATCAACAGGCCCGCTCAGTGCTCGGCATGATCCGCGCGGATGAGATCGTCATCCGCTAACGAAATTTTTGACTAAGAATCTCTGCACCTTAACGCCCGGAAGATAAGCTGTGGCAGGCCGCAACTCGCGTATCCTGCCCTCGCGTAACATTAGTACTCGCCAGAACGTGTGAAATGCTCTATGAGATAGTTTAACGCTAAACTATCTTGCCGAAAGGGGGAGATCGCCACTATGGCTGCGCGAAAAACCACAAAGAAACCAAATGTTTCTGCGGAAGAACTGACCACATATTACCGCGAGATGCTGCTGATCCGCCGATTCGAGGAAAAGGCAGGTCAACTCTACGGCATGGGTCTGATCGGGGGTTTCTGCCACCTCTACATCGGTCAGGAAGCGGTTGTTGTCGGCCTTGAGGCCGCGGCCAAGGAAGGCGACAAGCGCATCACGTCCTATCGCGATCACGGCCACATGCTGGCCTGTGGTATGGACCCGGGCGGCGTAATGGCTGAATTGACCGGTCGCGAAGGCGGGCTGTCCAAAGGCAAAGGCGGCTCGATGCACATGTTCTCGAAAGAGAAGAATTTCTATGGCGGCCATGGCATCGTTGGCGCACAGGTTCCGCTGGGTGCGGGTCTGGCCTTTGCTGACAAGTACAAAGAAAACGGCGGCGTCACCTTCACCTATTTCGGTGATGGCGCGGCCAATCAGGGTCAGGTCTACGAGACCTTCAATATGGCTGCTCTTTGGGAGCTTCCGGTGGTATTCGTGATCGAAAACAACCAGTATGCCATGGGCACCGCGCAAGCACGCTCGACCTCTTCGGCCGACATCTACCACCGCGGTCAAGCCTTCGGAATACCGGGCGAAATGGTGAACGGCATGGACGTTCTGGCCGTCAAAGCCGCAGGTGAAAAAGCGGTCGCCCACTGCCGTGCGGGCAAAGGTCCCTACATCCTCGAGGTAAAAACCTACCGCTATCGCGGCCACTCGATGTCTGACCCGGCCAAGTACCGTACACGCGAAGAGGTTCAAAAGGTCCGCGAACAAAGCGACCCGATCGAGCACGTGCGCGAGCTGCTGCTGACCGGCAAACACGCGACCGAGGATGACCTGAAGGCGATCGACAAAGAGATCAAAGAGGTCGTCAATCAGGCCGCCGAATTCTCGAAAGAAAGCCCCGAGCCGTCGCTGGACGAGCTCTGGACTGATATCTACGCCTGAGAGGACGAATAAGACATGGCAACCGAAATTCTCATGCCCGCCCTTTCGCCCACGATGGAAGAGGGAACATTGGCCAAGTGGCTGGTCAAGGAAGGCGACACCGTATCCTCGGGCGACATCATGGCCGAGATCGAAACCGACAAGGCGACGATGGAGTTCGAAGCCGTCGATGAAGGCATCGTCGGTAAGATTCTGATCAGCGAGGGCACCGAAGGGGTCAAAGTAAACACCCCTATCGCGATCCTGGTCGAAGATGGTGAAGACGCCTCCGCCCTGCCCGTGGCTGCGCCCGCAGCCGCAGCGGAGGCCGAAGCCGCCCCTGCGGCGGTTGAGGCCCCCGCTCCTGCCGCAGCAGCCCCCGCTGCTCCGGTTGTGGACCTGTCGCCCGATTGGCCTGCCGACGCCGAGATGGCGCAGCAAACCGTCCGCGAAGCCTTGCGCGACGCGATGGCCGAAGAAATGCGCGGCGACGAAGATGTCTATCTGATGGGCGAAGAAGTCGCTGAATATCAGGGCGCCTATAAAATCTCTCAAGGCCTGCTCGATGAATTCGGTGCCAAACGTGTCATCGACACCCCGATCACTGAACACGGCTTCACCGGCATTGCCGTCGGCTCGGCCTTTGGCGGGCTGAAACCGATTGTCGAGTTCATGACCTTCAACTTCGCCATGCAGGCGATTGACCAGATCATCAACTCTGCCGCCAAAACGCTTTATATGTCTGGCGGTCAGATGGGCTGTCCGATCGTATTCCGTGGCCCTAACGGTGCCGCTGCCCGCGTGGCCGCGCAACACTCGCAGGACTACGCCGCATGGTACATGCAGGTGCCCGGTCTCAAAGTGGTGATGCCCTATTCCGCAGCCGATGCCAAAGGTCTGCTGAAATCAGCCATCCGCGACCCGAACCCGGTGGTCTTCCTGGAAAACGAAATCCTCTACGGCCGGTCCTTCGACGTGCCGCAAGTGGATGACCTGACCATCCCGCTGGGCAAGGCCCGCATCTGGCGCGAAGGCTCGGATGTGACCGTCGTCAGCTTCGGCATCGGCATGCAATATGCGCTGGAAGCCGCAGACAAACTGGCCGAAGACGGCATCAGCGCCGAAGTGATCGACCTGCGTACTATCCGTCCGATGGATACTGGCGCGATCATCAACTCGGTGATGAAAACCAACCGTCTTGTGACCGTCGAAGAAGGCTGGCCGCAAGGTTCCGTTGGTAGCTACATCAGCTCGGTCGTCATGCAGGAAGCGTTCGATTATCTCGACGCCCCGGTCATCACCCTCACCGGCAAAGATGTTCCGATGCCATACGCGGCGAACCTCGAAAAGCTGGCGCTGATCACCACTGATGAGGTGATCGCTGCGGTGAAACAGGTGACCTACCGGTAATGGAGATCAGGGGCCGCGATCCAGCAACCGAATGCTACCGTGTCGAGATTGACATCGACAACCGCATCGTGCGGGCGCTTGTACCCGAGCGATTGGCGGCGGATATGCGGTTGATCGGCGCGCGCCCCTCACACCAGACCGCCTATCTCTGGATGGCGGAGAACAAAGACAAAATCGAGGCTGCGATTGCGACACTCGCACGCGGCACCGGGCGCCCCAAGGCGCCCTTTGACCAAATTACTCTGATTGAGGAGCGCTGAAATGCCCACCGAAATCCTGATGCCTGCCCTGTCCCCGACGATGGAGGAAGGCACACTTGCAAAATGGCTCGTCAAGGAAGGCGACACCGTCTCCTCGGGCGATCTGCTGGCCGAAATTGAAACCGACAAGGCAACAATGGAGTTCGAGGCCGTTGACGAAGGCACCGTCGGCAAGATCCTTATTGCTGAGGGAACCGAAGGCGTTAAAGTCAACACCGCCATCGCAGTCCTGCTGGAAGATGGGGAAAGCGCTGATGATATCGGTGCAACGCCAACCGCTGCTCCCGCGGCTGCGCCAGCTGCCGCAGCGGGCAACGAGGCTGCCGCACCGGCGGCACCCGAGGCGCCCGCCCCTGCCCCAGCGGCACCGGCCAAAGCGGATGGCGGTCGTATTTTTGCCTCCCCCCTTGCTCGTCGGATTGCCGCGCAAAAGGGTCTAGATCTGGCTCAAATCTCAGGTTCTGGCCCTCATGGCCGTATCGTCAAAGCCGATGTGGAAAGCGCCACAGCCACACCTGCAGCGGCACCTGCGCCTGCTGCTGCAGCCGCCCCAACCGCCGCCGCTCCCGCAGGTCCATCGGCGGACGCCGTGGCCAAGATGTACGGAGGCCGCGAATACGAAGAGATCAAACTCGATGGCATGCGCAAGACCATCGCCGCGCGTCTGTCTGAGGCCAAACAGACCATCCCGCATTTCTACCTGCGTCGCGACATTAAGCTGGATGCGCTACTCAAGTTCCGCAGCCAGTTGAACAAGCAGCTCGAAGGCCGGGGTGTGAAGCTCAGCGTCAACGACTTCATCATCAAGGCCGTCGCCAACGCGCTGCAGCAGGTGCCCGAGTGCAATGCAGTCTGGGCGGGTGACCGGGTTCTGCAACTGAAACCTTCGGATGTAGCTGTTGCCGTCGCCATCGAGGGCGGTCTGTTCACTCCGGTCCTGCAAGATGCCGACACCAAATCGCTGTCGGCGCTGTCGACCGAGATGAAAGACCTCGCCGGACGCGCCCGCGAGCGCAAGCTGGCCCCGCACGAGTACCAAGGCGGTACTTTCGCAGTCTCGAACCTCGGCATGTTCGGCATCGACAATTTCGATGCCATCGTGAACCCGCCGCATGCAGGTATCCTCGCAGTTGGTACCGGCCTCAAGAAACCCATCGTGGGCGATGACGGAGAACTGACGGTCGCAACCGTCATGTCCGTCACCATGTCGGTCGATCACCGGGTCATCGACGGCGCGCTTGGCGCTCAGCTGCTGCAAGCCATCGTCGACAACCTGGAAAATCCGATGGTCATGTTGGCCTAAGCCCAGAAGATCATGCACAAAAAAGGCCGCCTCGAACCCCGAGGCGGCCTTTTTCGTCTATTCACTCCGAATTACTGGTCTTTCCCCAGCATATGATCCATCGAGATTGACGGCTGATCGCACCCGGCCTCGCCCACGATCTTGGCGGGAATGCCAGCGACCGTCGTGCACGGTGGCACTTCCTGCAGCACCACTGATCCGGCGGCGATACGGCTGCAATGGCCAACCTCAATATTGCCCAGAACCTTGGCACCCGCGCCGATCAGAACGCCGTCACCGATGGTTGGATGGCGCTGTTCTTCTTCCTTACCGGTTCCGCCCAGCGTCACCGAATGCAGCATCGAAACATTGTCCCCAACCACAGCGGTTTCACCGATCACGATAGAATGGGCATGGTCGATCATGATGCCTTTACCGATGCGGGCAGCTGGATGGATATCAATGCCGAATATCTCGGAAGATCGCATCTGGAAGAAATACGCCAGATCATGGCGCCCCTTGTTCCAAAGCCAGTGGGCTACGCGATAAGCCTGCATCGCCTGATACCCCTTGAAATAAAGGATCGGTTGCAGCAGGCGGTGGCAGGCCGGATCGCGTTCATAAACAGCCATCAGGTCCGCGCGCGCGGCTTCAATCAACGCTTTGTCGTCAGCATAGGCCTCATCCACGATCTCACGCAGTACCATCATCGACATCTCATTCGAGCATAGCTTGGCCGAGATGCGATAGGACAATGCCCTCTCAAGACTGCGGTGATGTAAGATACAGGCGTGTACCAACCCGCCCATCAGCGGCTCTTTCTCGACGGCTGCATGGGCTTCCGAGGTGATGCGGTCCCAAACCGGGTCCACGGGTGTCACTTGGCTGCGCGTTTCGAACATGGCTTTTCATCCTTTGCTGCGCTTAGAATAGCCATCTAGTCGTAAAATTACCAAACGCAAACCCTTGATATGCACTACAACAAAAAATGAACTCAGCCGATCTGGACCATTTTCGGAAGCTTATTCACCAGCGCCTTCGCGATCTCGCCGCGCAATCCGCCGCCGGTCAGGATGCGCAATCAGTTGTGGAGCTGGATCAACAGGCAGTGGGTCGGCTCAGCCGGATGGATGCGTTGCAAAATCAAGCAATGGCCAAGGCGCAACAGGCCCGGCGCGACACCGAAACGCATCGGCTTCGGGCCGCGCTGAACCGGATGGACGAAGACGAATTCGGCTATTGCGAAGATTGCGGCGAGGAAATAGCGCACGGAAGGCTAGAGCTGGACCTTGCCGCCTCAAAATGTGTCAGCTGCGCATCTGGCTGATTTGGAACCGGATCAGTTTTCGCAGAACCATCTCGAAACATTGGCAATATTGCAGATCGTCGAAATTTGGCTCGTCTGCCAAGGGCCGGCAGCGCGCGGCTGCCATCAACGAGCCATTTCCATAAACAGGATGCAACCGCCCTGTTCTGGCGACATGTCGATCCGCCAGTTCGGCCTCAGCAATCAGGAGGGTGCTTATCCTATCGCGGTCGGTTCGCGGCGCGGCCAGCAAAGCCCGCGCCGCCGCGCTGAGATCTCCGTGCAGGACTGGCCGCACGGCTAGCCGACCGAAAGGCGCGCAAACGCCCCGGGTCCGTAGGTAGCCGAAACCTGCGCGACTGCGATATCGTAGGGTCCGGCCAGCCCGTCATCGGCTTTCATCGCGGCAGAATACTGCCAAACCGGATCACTGGTGACAGTTTCGCGCAACAAAGCACCCTCAATGAAGACGCGGATCAGATAGGATTCGCTTTCTTCGCCCAGAGGCACATCCAATGCGCTCCAGTCATCGCCATCAATCCGGGTGCGGCGCACCCACGAGATCTTGTCCCCGGTAGCCGACGCAGAAGCCTGCAAATGCACTGGCGCATAAGGTCTCAGCCCATTGCCATCGAACGCTTCAACCAGATGCACATATGCCGGGTCCTCGTAGCCGCGCGTTGCAGGGCCGATACGGTAATGCTTGGCCACGCGGCGTTCGGTGCGCAGCAACCCGGTCTGATAAACACGTTCATCCAGTAGGACAAAGGTAGACGCTTCAGGCCATACATCCGGCATCAGGGCATCCGTACCCAACTGACCACGCAAGCGGCCTGACAAATTGTAAACGCCAGTCTCCTGCAAGACCGCATCCGAGAACTGAAACACTTCCCAATTGCCCGGTGTTCCGTCACCGATGGCAGCCAGATTGGCACCACTCAGCAACGCCGAGCGTGGACGCGACTCCAAAACGCCATCGATCAGGTTGACACGCAACGCGGCCCCTTCGTCCCAGATCCCAGCGCCTGCGCGTCGCAGGGGTGTTTCGGTGAAGCCAATCACCGCCTGCCCCGCGATCACTTGATGCAAGGTATAGTCCTCATCCTGTGCAGCCGAATAGACAGCCACGTTACCGGGCCAGGGCTCGGCCGATATCGCCAGATACGGCGCATGGGGCGCTTCGGATCCAGTGATCAGCGGCAGATCCATGAACACCGGCAGAACTGGCACCGGAGCAATGAATGGCTTGGCTGTCGCTACATCATCCAAAACATCGGACGGGGTATAAACTCCGGGTTCAATCCGCACTGCATCCGCCAATTGCATCTCGGCCTGTTCCAGCCGGTCGATCCGATATAGCGTTCCGTCCCCGCCATCCGGCAAACGCACCACATCGCCGGCTCCGACATGCAGCAGCGAGGGCGGCAGAGCAAATCGTACAGTCTCGCGCGAGATGCGGGATTCGCTTAGCCAGCGCTCGACCGTCTGACGCCCTTCGGCGCGAGTCATCGACAATGGCATTTCGTTGACGGCGACCGAATGGGTTCTGTCATCAGGCAAGACGGCCTCTTCCGCGACAACATCATAGTCCGCATCCGATTGGACAAACCGCAGACGCACACGCCCGGTCATCTCGGCGTCTGCCTCGCGGCGATGTTCCACTGGCCCGTCGATATCCGCGCTGATGGCGATCTGCTCGGGGTCAATGTCAACGGCCCGACGCCCGTCGCGGGTTCTGAACTTCAGCACCCCGTCCCGCTCGATCGCGTCGAACCCATAGCGCAGCATCAGCGGCTGCAAGGCCTGCCGAGCATTCATTACGTCCTCAACCGCGTAACCGCGTACCACGCCGTAGAGCTCGGACACATCAATCGCCGTCACCCCTGCCTCAAGGCAGATTTCTGTCACGACCGAGGCCAGAGTCCGCGACCCGGATCGCCCGTTCAGCCAATGCCCACGTGCATAGTTGTCGCCGTCCGACCACTGCGACCGCAGGTTCGGGAAAGTCGGGAACGGACGCGCATCCCAAGCCCAGACAAAGGCGTTCGACAGGTCCACCATCGGACCGTCATAGATATCTGAAACCGGGTTGATCTCAGCATCACCCCAATAGCCAAGGACGGCCCGAAGGTACTGAACCATGATAAAATCATCCCGTACCCCGTTGGAATACCGCGGCAAATTTGATTCAGACGACTTTGGGTCCAAGAATTTGTTCGGCTGGTTCGTGCCCTTGTCGATGGCCGCGCAGCCCAGTTCGGTGAACCAGATTGGCTTGGACCCCGGCACCCAACCCGTTGGCGTTTCCTGCCGCACACCCCCGATCCGCTCATGATGTCGGTTTGCCCACCAGTTGCGCAGGTCCTTGTACCGCCAGACCCACGGCTCGCCATGATCGTCATCAGTGATCGGGCTTCGGATCTGCGCCTCAGCTTCCTCCGGTGAGGCATAGTACCAATCATACCCCTCGCCACCTTCGATATTGCCGCGCAGATAGTCCAGATCGTAGATCGACCCATTCGACACCTCAGCGTCCAGATGCGAGCCCCCATCCCGCCAGTCGGACAGCGGCATATAGTTGTCGATGCCGACAAAATCTATGTTCTCATCGGCCCAAAGCGGGTCGAGGTGGAAATACCGGTCTCCGGTGCCGTCTTGCGGCTGATACCCGAAATACTCGGTCCAGTCTGCGGCATAGCCGATCTTAGTTTCCGGCCCCAATATCGCGCGCACTTCCGCGGCCAGAGACCGCAGCCCCGCAACTGCAGCGAAGCCAGACGCGCCGCGGATTTGCGTTAGCCCGCGCATCTCGGACCCGATGCAGAAGGACTCCACGCCGCCCGCCGCCTTGCAAAGGGCCGCATAGTGCAGAATGAACCGCCGTAATCCCCATTCGCTAGGGCCGCGATAGGTCACTTTGCTGCCGCTGGCCGAGAAATGTGACGCGCGCGCCGTACCAAAGAACGCCGCCACCTGCGCATCCGCATCGGCAGTTTGATCCGGCGAGCCTGGCCGCCCCGGAGCAACATCCAAAGTGATCCGCCCACGCCAGGGTAAATGTGGCTGATCCGGCGCATCGGACCACGGATCAGGCAGGCCGTTGCCCTCTGATTGCTCCATCAAAATAAACGGATAAAACATAACCCGTTTGCCCGAGTTCTTCAGGTGCCGGATCGCCTGCACTACGGCCGCATCAGCCGGTGTGCCGCCATAAACCGGACGCCCATCCTGCCATTTCACCTGCCCCGCCGCAGTTCGGGACAGACCTGAAACACTCCAGGGCATGTTTGCGCCCTCGATATTCTTGCGTTCAACCTTGGGGCGGATCTGGCATTCTCCGCAGCGCAAATCATCGCCGAACCACGACACGATCAACGAAGCCGCCTCGCAGCCCGGCAATTCCTGGCCGAGCGCCCGCGTCGAGGTCACCAGATCGGACTTGCCCGATGGTGAATTGACATTCGCCGCCCAACTGCGCCCACGGCCCTTGGTGTAATTAACCTGAGATGAAGCCAGCGCGTATTCCCCCGTACCCGGCATCAAGGCCACCCCCTTGATGATCCGAGTCAGCGCGTCCTCGGCATCCGGCATCTCGTCTTGTTCCTGCCGCACCACCTCGAACGAAAACTGCGGCACTCGGTTGCCAAAGGGGCCCAGCGCCAGATCTTCGATCACGACATAAGCCGTGCCGCGATAGGCGGGCACCGTGCCTGCCCCTTCGACCGCTTCAATGAGCGGGTCGGGCAATTGCTCGTGATCGCCGCGATATATCCGCATGTTCAGCGTTCGGCGCTCGACCTCTTCACCATCGGCCCAGACACGCGTGATATCCGCAACCTGTCCCGCGCCCATCGCAATCGCCAGAGACACCGAATAGCTGTAGCTATGCGTGGTTGTTGTTGTCGTCACTTCAACGGGCTTGGGTTTCCCCTTGCCTCCACCGCCACCGCCTGATGTTTGCGTCGTCGTCGAGGTCGATCGGGTTTCCAGAAAGTCCGAGGCCCAGATGACCTGTCCTCCAACTCGCATCCGGCCGTAGACCGTCGCGACGGTCGCACCCTCACCGGTTTCGGTGAGACGGAAACGATCCAGACGCCCGGTCTCGACCACCTCGCTGCCGCCGCCCATTACGGATTGGCTGGCCATCAACCGGTTGTCGATCACCCGCCCCAGCGTCGCCCCGACCGCGCGGCCAATCACCGCCGTTGACAGGCCCGCAACCGAGCCCCCGATCGAACCACCTATTGCCGCACCTGCAGCAGACAGAACTATTGTGGCCATCAGAAATCCTCCAGCGGGAATTCGAAACAAGCGACCACGCGGCGACGCCAAGGCTCGCTCAGCGTGTTTTCAACAACACCATGCCCGGTATAGGCGTGGATGAATCGCATCGGGTCTTGGGCGCTGACGATGCCCAGATGCTTTGCCACTGCCGCATCCCGCATCCGAAACAGCAATACATCCCCCGGGGCCAAATCATCGGGCGATTTCTCGACTAGATGGCGACGGGCTGCGGCCCACATGCGTTCCTCACCCTGCGGCTCGGACCAATCCATGCTGTAGACCGGCACCGCCTCGGGCTCATGCCCCATCACCGCGCGCCAAACGCCCCGCAGTAAGCCGAGACAATCGGCGCCTGCACCCCGAACAGAGGCCTGATGAACATAAGGTGTGCCCAGCCATCCGCGCGCTTCGTCCACGATATCTTGTTTTGTCCGCATCACCGCCTGCTTCCCCCTTTGTGTTGACTACTGCGCTTGGGTACGGCCATGACCCAATCCTCGTGCGGCAGGTCAGGGAAGCCCTGAAAATTCAGCATGTTGTTGAACTTCAGTCGGCAAGTGGTCATACGCTTGTCACACCCGGCGGTCAGCTGGACCCGATCCCCAACCGCCAGCCCGCCGCCAATCGCCGACCACAGCGTGACATCGCGGCCATCTCTGACCTGTTCATCCAGCTTGATCGAGGCCCACAGGCCCTGCGTAGCCCCGTCCAGCACATCCAGCCTGCCGCGTTCAAACCAACCCGCATCAGAACTCTCCGCGCCCTGCAAACGCAAAGCCGCGCCGTCCAGCGCGACAATTTCAGCCTCAGCGCGATAACCCGACGTCTCCAGGGCAAAGCGGCACGCCTTATCCCCCAACACTGCCGTACAGGGCTTCTGATAAATCCGCCCTAAAGGCCGGTTCAGCAGATCGGTCAACCCGCGCAATTCCGCATGAAACGCCCCGCCAGCGCGACGCAACTCACCAATCGAACCACGAAACTGCAGCATCCGCTGCTCAGGATCGGCCCAATTGACCAGCCAGGCCCGCACCTCGGCCCCATCAAAGCGCCCCGCCTCGATATCCTCTTCCCGGACCGAGGCATCAGACAGCGCGCCCATCGCCTCGGTATTATCGATCGACAGGCCGGTTGCCTGCTCGATCGCCGCAGCGGTCAGACCGGTGCTGGCTTTGAACACCAGCCCGTCAAAGCGCAACTCCATATCGTGATCCGTGAAACCATAGACCTGTGCGTCGCTGCGCGTGATCGCCCAGCAACGACAGGTGGTGGTCAGCCCGCTTTGCAAATGCGCCTGCAGCGCCTGCTTGTCCCCGCTCATCAGACCCGCACCTCGACCACCGGTACGTTCGGGACGTCACCGGCCTGAAAGCTGGCCACGCTGGTCTGGATCTTGTCGGTGTCGAACCGTACCGGAACGTCGAACTCAAACCCGGCCGTAATCTCGACCTGCTCAGGCGGCGGGGCCGAGAACATCACGCGTCCGGTCGCCAGATCGACTTCAAAGTCCACGCCTTCGCGTTGCGCGTCCTGATCCAGCCCCAGCGTCACGGTCCCCAGTACCGGCTTCAAAATCGGCCTTACATAACTGAATCCACCCGAGCTGTAGCTCTTGATCAGCTGAAAATCGGTCGTCTCGCCATCCCCGCGCGCAATCACCTGATCGCCCTTGTCGACCTCAGCCGTCGCCGCGCCCGATTTGAAATCCGACCAGTCCTTCCAGCGGAATCCAAACATCTGGCCTTGCCGCGCCTCGAAGAAGGAAATCAATGTCTCGATATCGTCTAGCGACCGCATCCCCAACCCGGCATCATAGCGCCTGCGCGAATGCGCCCAGGGCGTGTTGCGTTCTTCGAACCCGTTGGCCAGCGTCACGATATCCGTGCGCCGTTCCGGCCCACCGACCGAGCCAAAGCTCAGGCTGGCGGGAAATCTCACCTCGTGGAAATTCATCGCCTGCTCCCCTTATCTGTTGCGATTGCCGCGGCCCAATGCGCGGCTCATCTGCGCCGCAATCTGCCCCTGAGAGCGGCGGAACCCCTGCACGTCCGGTGTTGAGATATTCATCACCACGTTGACCGCTCGCCCGCCGCCCTGTGACCGCACACCCAGCTTGCCATCGGCCCCGCGCGCCAGTGGCATGATCGCCTCGGGACCCGCCTCACCCATCAACCCGGTGCCGCCTCGCATCGGAAACATCGTCGGGCTGCTAACGACCCCACCATTGGCAAACGGCATCACACGGCCCTGAGAAAAACTGCCTCCATCCGCAAAGGGCAGTATCCCCTGCACCAAGCCACCAACCCCGTTGGCCAGCATGCCGCCAAAATGATCCGTCACAGGTTTGATGGCCGCCGAATAGGCCGTGCGGATCATCGAGTTCTTCAGCACATCCAGCGCTCCCGACAGGTTCATCCCATCCAGCACCACGCCATCAAAAGCCTTGCGCAACCCGCCCGACATGCCACGCTCCAGCGTGGCCACATCTTTTCCAGTCTCTTCAAACGCAGCCCTGATCCGCCGCATCTGACCATCAAACGCTGATGCCATTGTCGCGGCGTCGCCCAACGCATCGCCCAGCGCCTCTCCCCGCTCCTGCAGGTCGTCAAAACCATCACGATCCGTCATCACGCTCTCCTTGTGTCTTGTCCGGATAGGCCGCCAGCAAGGCATCCAGGCCCGCCCGCTTCATCGAAGGCATTCCCGCGCCTTGCCCCAGCATCAGCCGCAGCTCGGCGGGGGTCAGATGCCAGAACTGATCCGGCGTCAGACGCAGGCCGAGGAACCCGGCCCGCATCAATACGGGCCAGTCGAACCCGCTCACTCGGGCACCATGAAGGCCCGCGCCAGCAACTCAGCCGCTGCCTTGGCCCCCGCCATCGGCCCGCCCGCAATCTCGGCATGCATCAGATCCTCGCGTGAGACCTGCGCACCGCCGCCCCGCAACCCGGCGACAAGCAGCGCCAGCACATCCCCGCTGGAATAAGCCCCGCCTTCAAACCGCTGCACCAGCTCGACCAGAGACCCGGCCTGCAGCTCCTGTTCCAGTTCCGCCAAAGCACCCAATGTCAGCTTGAGCACCCGCTGCTCCCCATCGATGGCCAGCGCCACCTCGCCCGTCCACGGATTGGCCATCAGAGCGCCGTAAAGCTCAGCGCACCGGCGCTTGCCATGCTCATCTCATAGGTCGCCTCACCGTTGTGCGAGCCCGCATATTCGATGCTGCTGACCTGAAACGGGCCTTCGACAATACCGAAATCGGGGATGATCACCTGAAAGCCGGGCGTCTCACCGTCAAAGAACAGCTGGCGCGCACGCTCATCTGTGCCCGCATCCTTGAACACGCCCGAGCCCGAGATCGCGGCCGATTTGACCCCGGCCCCCGAAAGCAGCTCGCGCCACCCGCCTTGGCTTTCCAGGCTGGTCACATCCACACTTTCCGCGTTGAAACTGATCCGCGTGGCGCGCAGCCCCGCGATGGTCTCGAACAGGCCGGTGCCGTTCATATCCACTTTGACCAAAAGGTCTTTTCCGTTCTGGGCAGCCATATGCTCTCTCCGTTGATTGCTTAGTCGTCTTCCACGCGGGCGCGGAATCTCAGATCGATCTGGCGGATCGCGCCGCCGGTTCCCGTGCGTCGGGCGCTAGCGCGTTCGAACCACAGCCCCACCAGATGGCCCCGGTCCAATGTCAACGCCGCGCCTTCCAGCGCGTCACACACTGCGCCCGCCAATGTCTTGGCCGCGCCAAAGCCCGCCGCTTCGGACACCACTGAGACCGTGAACCGATGCACCGCGCCGGCGCCCGTCCGGTCCGACGCGTCGCGCACCTCTTCCGGGCCAAGTGTCACGTAAGTTTGCGGCAACACTCCCGACGGCACCGCGTCATAGATCGCACCACCCGAAAGGGTGCTGACCTGCGCATCCCCCGCCAATTGTTGAAACACCGCCGCCTGCAAAGCGGCTGCAACGCCATAGCTCATGCGGCCACCTCTTCATCTGCGAAACAAGTCAGGTACTGGCCGCGTGGATCGCGCTCGGCCACTGCACGAATGACAAACCGGCGCGCCCCCTCAACAAATCGCTGATCAGGCGTAGGCCGCATCGAGGACCCCTCAGGTGCGCCCCGGACTACGATCCGATAGCCAACCCGCGACACTGAGGCGCCACCGACCGCGCGTTCCGCCCCGCTACGTGCCGTCACCTCGGCCCAAAGCGCGCCCAGCGCAGCCCATGTCTCGGTATAGCCGCCCGCACCATCGGCACTGCGCACCGGAGCCTCCAGCACCAGCTTGCGGTTCAGTCGCGGCGCGCTCATTGCGTCACCCCCGCGCCGAAGCGCACCGTGCGATAGCGCTGGATCAGACTTGTCACGCCAAAGGGCATGCACCCCGCGCCCAGCGCCGTCTCTTCGCGGTATTCGTAGTAATGCGCCGCCAGCAGCAGCACCGCCTGCCCAAGGTCAGCGGGCAGCCCGCCCCAATCCGTAGCCATCCCGACAGTGAAGGCAATCTTCACCGAGCCGCCGGTCTGCACCCGTGGCAAGCAGGCCCCAACCGGACGCAACCGAGGGCGCTGCATGTCGCGCTCCAAACGGTAAGCTTCGGCATCCACAACCGTGTCGGTCCCCGCCGCATCCGTCAGCGTGATCGCAGCAACCGAGACCACCGGGGCCACCGGCAGCACTTCACCTGCTGGATCGCGCCAACCGTTCAGGCTCCACGAGAAATCCCGTTCTATCAGCACCTTACCGGTGCGCGCCTCAATCGCCGCAATGGCCGCACGCAGAAAGCCATTCAACACCTCGTCCTGCACATTGCCCTCGGCAAACCCCGTGCCCAGCCGCAGATGCGCCTTGAACTGATCCACCGGCAGCGCCGCATCCGCGATGGCGGTTTCTTCGATCAACATCATCCATTCACTCCGCAATCTCGGACCCCTCCGGGGCCGTATCCTTGGAAAATGACGGGCACGCGCCGCCCCACGTTGCTCGGACGGAGGGGAGCAGCTAGACAACGCGGGGGATCTCACCCCGGCCCGCGCCCGCCGCCCGAGGGGCCTTGCAGCCCCCCGGATCCGCCACCGCTTAGGCGATGCCGAATTTCAGCAGTTTGATTGCAGCAAAATCGCTCACATCACCGCCCACGCGCTTGGTCGCGTAGAACAGGACATGCGGCTTGGCGCTGAACGGATCGCGCAGCACGCGCAGATCGGGACGTTCGGCTATGGTGTAGCCCGACTGGAAGTCACCGAAGGCAATCGAATAGCTGTCGGTCGCCGCATCCGGCATGTCCTCGGCGATCAGTACCGGATAGCCCATCAGACGCGCAGGCTCACCAGCGGCCAAGCCATCCGACCAAAGGAAGCGGCCATCGCTGTCCTTCAGCTTGCGGATCAGACCAGCGGTTTTCGAGTTCATCACGAAAGTGCCGTTCACCCGGTACTGCGCGCCCAGCGCGTAGACCACGTCCACAATCGCATCGGCATCGACGCCACCATCAATGCCCGACGCGACATAACCCAGGCTATCCCAGCCCCAGCTGCCGTTTTCCATCGTGCGGTGGGTCAGGATACCCTTGGGCTTGTCCACACCATCACCATTGATGAACGCCGCCGCCTCGGCCCGTGCAAACTTGTCGGCGATGCGACCGGCCAGCCAGCCTTCGACGTCAAACGCACTGTCATCCAACAGACGCTGCGACGCCTTGGGCAGCGCGCTCAGCTCGTGCAGCGGGATCGAAATCCGATCAATCGACGGCGTACCAGTTTCCGCTGTGGCGGAGCTTTCATCAGCCCAGCCCGCACCCACATCCGTGTGGTCAATCAGAACGTCAAATGAGTTCGCCTCGACATTTACCACTGACGCAATCGAACGGATCGAAGCGGTTGAATTCAGTACCGATTTGATCGCCTCAGCGGTCTGCGGATCAACCAGAAATCCGCCATCACTGTTCACCGCCGTCGACAAAGATTTCGATTCCATCTCCAGCCCGCGCAACCCGTCATCCTCGCCCGAACGCACATAGGCGTCAAAGGCCTTCTGATGCGGTGCGCCGTCCTCGATCGAGGCCGCAAGATGCGGACGCGCCGCGATGGTTGATTTACGATCCAGCATGGTCAGTCGCTCTTCTGTCTGTTGCAGTTGGGTTTTAACTTCAGCCTTGAGTTCCTTGAATTCATTCACGAAGCCAGCCATCGCCTGCTTCACCTCCTGAACCAGGGGCGCACCCTCTCCGGTCAAGGCCGGGGTCTCGGTCTTGCTCATCAGCACTTCCTTATTGGGGGGTTAGAGGCGCTAGATCCGCGCCAGCTCCTGCCGGGCGTCGTTGAACACCTCAGCAATACTGCGCCAGGTGTTTTCAACGTCAGGCTCCACGCCTTTCGCCGCCACCCGCGCACTGGGCAGCATCGGGAAAGTCACCAGCGACACCTCCCATAGCTCCAGTTCAGTCAGGACCCGCTGGCCCTTGTCATTCTTCACGGCCCGTTTGGTGCGATAGCCAATCGACAGGCCATCCATAGCGCCCGCCCGGATCAATTCGGCAGCCTCACGGCCCTTTTGCGTGGCCTCCAGCAGACGGCCTTTGACCCACAGGCCCTTGTCGTCTTCGCGCACCTCATCCCAGACGCCGATTGGCTGCGCCGGATCGTGCTGCCACAGCATCTTGACCCGCTGACCCGCCTTTGCCAGCCCCTCCAGCGAGCCCGTATACGCCCCGCGCTGCACCACATCGCTGCCCTGATCGACCTGCTCAAACAGGCTGGCATACCCTTCGATCACCGCATCCTCGGACACCGACAACCCGTCGCCAAACCGAGCGAATTTATGTTCTAAATCCATGAACTTCTCCATGTAACCCACTGACATTACGGCGCTACCACCAGTAACGACTGAAACGCCTGCGCCAAAATCACCGCCGCCACGCCGTAAACCGTCAGCCACAACCGCTTCTCCAGCCGCTCCATCATCTCTTCGATCTGATCCAGCCGCCGACACAGGTGGGCGTGCTGGATCTCGGCCACCCGCTCATGCGCGGCCAGACGCAGGCCCGGCGCGCAGTCGAACGGAGGATACCCGTCACCCATCGCCACGCTCCGGCAGCCCCAGCAACGCACGTTTTTCCGCATCCGTCAGGAAATCGGCACCGTTGACCCGCGCCCATTGCGCATCGCGTTCCGCCGACAGCGCGGGCACCTGATCCAGATCCGGCTTCAGCACCAAATCCTCACCCGAGATCCCCGCCAGCCACTCCGACACCGCCGCCGCCACCCGCGTCACCAGGGGCAGCACGGTCAGGCGATAAAACGCCCGGTTGGCCTCCTGATAGTTCGAATAGGTCGCATCGCCTTGGATCCCCAGCAGCATCGGCGGGACCCCAAAGGCCAGCGCGATCTCACGGGCGGCGGCTTCCTTGGTCTTTTGAAACTCCATGTCCGAGGGCGAGAAGCCCATCGGCTTCCAATCCAGCCCCCCTTCCAGAACCATCGGACGCCCAGCATTCCGCGCCCCGCGATAGTTCTGCTCGATCTCGTCCGACAGACGCCGAAACTGATCTTCGGCCATCACCCCGTGGCCATCACCCTTCCACACCAGCGCCCCCGAAGGCCGCGCCGCATTATCCAGCAGCGATTTCGACCACCGAGACGCGCTGTTATGCACATCTATCGCCATCGCGGCCGCCTGCATCGGCGAGAACCCGTAATGATCATCCTGCGGATGGAATGACTTGATATGACAGATGTTTTCCGCCGCAAACCGGTGCTTCTTGCCGCCCACAGCGTAGTCATACGCCTTGGGCCACCCATCCGCCCCCGGCACCACGCTCATCCGGTCCGAGCGCAAGACATGCAGCTCTATCGGCAAACCTTCATCGGCCTGAACCGCCTCAACATAAGCATTGCCCGACAGCAGCAACTGTCCAAACAGCGCTTCCATCAATTCCGCCCGCCCCTGCGCCGCATTCGGACGGCGCATGAGGCTCAGGATCGGATGCACATCAAACCGCTGCGCCTGATCCTGCAGCACCAGAGGCAAAGCCGCCGCCGCCTCGGCAATCAGCTTTACCGAGCGAAACCCCACCGGGTTCCCCGAAAACCCCGTCCGCGTCAGCGACACCGCGTCCCGAGGGCTCCACGCCACGCGCCCGCCCGTCTGCCACGCCACCACAGGCCCCGCTGCGCTCGCCTTCGCCTCGGGCGCTTCCCCAGCCGATCCACGACGCAAGAAATCGAATACCATCTGTGCTCCTTTCTGCCGCCGCTCTGCCCGGCTTGTTGAAAGGAGTTATGACGGAAAGAAGTTTAAGTCTCGGGAATGGGGCGTACGGGGGTTGGGCAACGGATACATGACGTGAAATAGAACTAGAGCGAATTCAGAGAGTTCACCGTAAAACCACTGCTCGCACGCATTCAATCTAGACGCGAAGATTCTGTTCGAATACTCCTGAAATATAACTTTATGGTTTTCAAGAATGTAGTGAGGTTTCATGAATTTAACCAAAGCAATCGTACCGGTCTTGCTTTTAGCAGTGTCGGGATGTTTCGGACCAAATTTGGATTACAGCGCAGAACCAACGACCTTCAAGTATACCGAAGCCGGAACCTCAGGCTTAAATCCAGTCAGACCCTACCCGACACCCGAAGACGTTTGCCAAATCATCAGTGAAAATCGAGAGATCCGCGAACCCGTCAACGATGGATCTTTTTTGATTGCTTGCCCAAAGCACGAACGCGGCGCAATCAGCGACAGGCAAAGCGAAGGCGCGCAAGTGATAGCTCACGCGCGACACTGGACAATACTGTCTGTACCTGCTCGCTAGTGCCACATTTTGCTACTTAACAGCACTTAAACTGGGCAGTGAAACTGCTATAGCGCCCGCACCCAAGGCCGCCGATAGACCCCCGCAGGCTCCACAACCAACTCATGCAACGCAGAGACTAACGGGTCGACCGGGTCGGGCGAGCCCTGACCCAGACTCTAGCTTGGCTGATTGCAAGATTCAGAAGTTTGTTCAACCGATAGCCTAAATCCTTTGCAATCACCGCCAAGTTTTTGTGATTTCATGCCACGGCAATTGTCTGCGTTTCACATGCCCCCACGTGTGCTTCAAATTGAAGAGGCCACCCGATGACTGAAAACGAACCTGTGCCGTCTGGACACTCCGATACGCACAAATACTGGACCAATGAACCTACTGCTGCCGACAAACACGTCTATGAGGTGTTTGCCTCCAACGTAGTCGTTCTTGTGCAGCTACTTGATGACTACAAAACAATGATGTCGCCGGATGTCCACGCAAGGCTGTTTTCTTCGCTGCTGACGTTGTCCCGGTTGCTCGGCGAATACGAGGACAGTTGGAATCAAGAATACCCAACGCCCTGAACCTGAATGCGCCCAGCGAAAGATCAGCCCTTTAGGAGAAATATGATTGTTTGTAGAGCACCCCTCAGAGTGCTCACAAACTCCGCACCCTCGGCCTTCTAAACGCCCCCGCAGGCCCCACAACTAACTCATGCAGCGCCCAGACCAGCGCGTCGACCCGGTCGGGTGAGCCCTGCCCTTCGAACCCGCGCGCGGTCATCTGGCACATCTGCTCCTCCAGCGAGTCCAACCCGGCCAAATGGGCCACACGCCCCTGATCGTATAGCGCCGCTACAGGCTCGGCCCGCGCGACCTTGCCGCGTGACGCCCGCACCGCGCGATAAGGCACCAGAGGGTCCACCTGCCGCACGACCTCTTCCACCAGTTGCCCGCCCTGATTGACCTCGGCCACCAGCCGTTCGGCCCCGAACTCATCCATCGCGTCAATCGCCGCCTGCGCCCAGCCAGCCGGGCCAACGCCCTGCACCGTCCGGTCAGCCAGTACATAGGCCCGCCAGTCCTCGGGTGGCCCCTGTAGCTGAGCACCAACGACCACGATCCCGCAGGCATCTGCATCCGACCCCGCCGTCACCGCCGGGTCCAGCGCCACGACAACCCGGTCCAATGCGGGCACCTGCGCACAGCGCGCCGCCTCCAGCATCGAACCCGTCCACAACGCGCCCTCGGCATCCGACAGCAACACCCCGTCTAATTCTTGCCGCCCCAGCCGCGTGCCGGCATAGCGCGCGCGTACCTCTTCCAAAAAGGAACCCGCCAGATTGGCCCGGTTCGCCTCGGTCGGCGCGTGGGTCTGTACCGTGGACGGAGACGCCAGCAACTCCTTCAAAACCTTCACATTGCGCGGCGTCGTGGTCACACAGACCCGCGGCCGTTCCCCCAGCCGCAGCGCAAATTGCAACATATCCCAGGTCTCGCCCGCCTTCTTCCACTTGGCCAGCTCATCCACCCAGGCCGCATCGAATTGCGGCCCGCGCAACCCCTCGGGATCATGTGCCGAAAACGCCTGCGCCTCGGCCCCGTTAGGCCAAACCAGCTTGCGTTCGGACGCCTTCCAAACAGGCCGCCGATCCGGCGGTGAACACTGCAAGATCCCACTATCACCAAAGATCATCACATCGCGCACCTGATCGAAGGTCTCACCGACCAGAGCCACGCGACTGGCCTCACCCTTCTCCAACGGCAAAGACCCCTCGACCACCGACCGCACCCATTCGGCCCCCGCCCGCGTCTTACCGGCCCCACGCCCGCCCATGATCACCCATGACCGCCAGTCCCCCTCAGGCGGCAGCTGATGCGGCAGCGCCCAGAACTCGAACAGGAAAGGGAGGGCACACAGCCCCCCCTCCCCGATCTCACTCAGAAATCTGTCCTGCACCGCAGCAGGCGCGGAGGCGAGCCAGCCTGCACCCGATCTCAGATCGTGCCCGATCAAGGTCGAGCGCATAGCCCCCTTGGGCAATTCCGGCTTGTCTGTGATGTTGTTCGACAAAGCTTGTCTCCACTTTCTGGCAACTGCGGATCAGCCCCTCTAGCTGACCCAGTTGCTTGCCTGTTCCGGCAAGGTCTGCATCCTCCCCGGCACCGATCTGTTTTCGCAGTTCTTCCGCTGCTTGGCGCAGATCGCGAATGGATCGTTCAAGCGACTGCAACAAATCAGCCGTCTGAGAAATCCGCTCTTCCGGGGTAATCAAAGTCATGTTTGCCTGTGACCTCATGCGTGAGTTTTTCCGCACGAGAGAAACGAAAAACGACCGCCGGGTCGCCCCGGGGCCGTTGCCCACCTCTTCTAGCATGACATAATTTCTACCAAGAAAAGTGCGCAAAGTCAATGCGTTACGCAACGCAGATGCAACACCCGGCGTCCGATCGGTTAACGATCAGCCCCGCATGACCTCAAGAAACGCAGCGCTTACGATCAACGCCGCACCCAATGCTTCTCTCATCCCAAACGGCTCGCCCGAGAAGACCGCCGCCGAGATCAGGCCCACCACAACTTCGCTCATCAGCAGTAGACCAACGCGTGCCGGGGTCAGCTTGGTTGCGGGCCAAATCGTCAGAAAAAACATCGGCAAGGTGTACAGGACCGACAGCAACGCGACCGGGCCGATACGTATAACCATCTCGCCGACTGCCTCTGATGACGCCAAACCGCCGCCGAATGGAACGCTCAGCAGAGACAACACCAAAGCGCCTGAAACAAAGGCAAAAACCTGCCCCGGAACAGAGATACCGGACGTCCGATAAAGCCCCAGCGATCCCATCGCCCAAGTGATCCCCGAGATCAGGGCCAGCCAGTCTCCAGTATTGCGCGGCCAGGGAAACCCCTGTTCTCCGCCAAGCACGATGAACATGCCACCCAGACCGCAGAGCAAGCCCAGCACGCGCGCCGGGCCAAGACGTTCACCCAGAAACACCATTCCAAGGATCGTTCCCCAGACCGGTGTCAGATAGAACAGCAGGATTGACCGGACGACATCTGTGTAAACCAGACTGATGGTAAACAAGCTGAACGCAGCACCGGTAAACATCCCGCTCAAGATCAGCCCGCGCCAGTCTTTCAAAAGCGCTTGCCGTTCGCGCATCAGGAAAGGCGTCAGTACGATCAACGCCGAGGTGTACATCACAATACCGGGCCATGGGCCATCCAGTCCTTGGTCGACAAAGTAGCGAACCGGAATCCAGTACAGCCCCCACATCATCCCGCCGATGACAAGGGCGACGCTGGCGGTCCTCAAATCCGCTCCGTGTAAAGCTCTGAATGTCATGACCCGACTCATAAAACCTTCCGAACCGTATCTGGCAAACGCGCAACCCGCGCAAGCTTATGGCCGACACGGCGCTTGACAATCGCGACCGCAAGGCGCATGTGCCCCTCAAACAGCGCTACCGCGTGAGCACGTGGGCGACACCGCCCCCAACAGCGCCCGATTCACCCATAGTTCCCCATCACGCAGGGTTCTTGACGCGACAACCAGATGCTGCAGGGAACGCCTGCACGTCCTGAGGTTTCGCACAACCCCTGCCGGTCGCGGATGCGGCCCATCACGACTTGCCCGTGGGCCATTGCCTCGGGCTGTAAAGGATAGATATTTGTTCGACTTCGATATGCTTGGCCTTGCGCCCGCTCTAAATGATGCGCTCAAACGCGCCAACTTCACTCAACCGACCCCGATCCAGAACCAGGCGATCCCGCTGGCCCTGAATGGTCACGATATCCTTGGCCTCGCCCAGACCGGTACAGGTAAGACATTGGCCTTTGGCCTGCCGCTGATCGACCATCTGCTGGCCCAGCCCGGCAAGCCCAATCCCAAAACCGCCAAGGCGCTGATCCTCGCGCCCACCCGCGAGTTGGTGAACCAGATCGCGGACAGCCTGCGTAACCTGACCAAAAAGACCAAGATCCGCGTCGCGACCGTGGTTGGCGGTCAGTCGATCAACAAGCAGATCATGTTTCTGGCGCGCGGCACCGATATTCTTGTCGCCACCCCCGGTCGCCTGATCGACCTGATGGATCGCGGTGCAGTTAATCTGGGTTCAGTCAAGCACCTCGTGCTGGACGAGGCTGACCAGATGCTCGATATGGGCTTCATCCACGCCCTGCGTCGGATCGCGCCGGAACTGGGCACGCCGCGCCAAACCATGCTGTTCTCAGCCACCATGCCGAAGCAAATGGAAGAGCTCAGCCGTGCCTATTTGACCAACCCGCAACGGGTGCAGGTCTCGCCCCCCGGCAAAGCAGCCGACAAGATCACGCAGTCGATCCACTTTGTTGAAAAGCCTGCAAAACCCGCCAAACTGCGCGAGATCCTCTCGGCTGACATGGACGCGCTGACGTTGGTCTTCTCCCGCACAAAACACGGGGCTGAAAAACTGATGAAGGGTCTCGTTGCCGATGGTTTCAACGCAGCCTCGATCCACGGCAACAAAAGCCAGGGTCAACGCGACCGCGCCATCAAGGCCTTCCGCGCGGGTGAGGTGAACGTCCTCGTCGCTACCGACGTCGCCGCGCGCGGCATCGATATTCCGGGCGTGGCCTATGTGATCAACTACGACCTGCCCGAGGTACCGGACAACTATGTCCATCGCATCGGCCGCACGGCTCGCGCAGGCCGCGAGGGCGAGGCCATCGCCTTCTGCTCGGCGGAAGAGGTCGACCTGCTGCGTCAGATTCAGAAGCTGATGAAGATCGAAATCCCGGTCGCCAGCGGTGAGATGCCTGAAGCAATCTCACCAAAGAAAACTCCGCGCCGCCCAAGCAACCGCCGTCGCGGCCCGAAACCTCAGCACTCTGGTGCGCCCAAACCGGGCGGTCAGAAACGCCGCCGACCGCGTCGCGCGAAAGCGGCCTAAATAAGAAACGGCCCGGTCGATTGACCGGGCCGTTGCTTTATCGGGGTCAGAGATTCGTGTTGTACAAGTCGGACAAAGTGCCGTTTCAAACCTGTACAACACGGACGATTGAATCAGTTCCCGGAATTCCGCTCGGCCTCGATCTCACGCCACTTTGCGACGTTGCGATTGTGCTCTTGCAGGGTCTCGGCAAAGGCATGACCACCGGTTCCGTCCGCAACAAAGAAGATGAAGTCCGTGTTGTCAGGTGCCACCGCAGCCTCAAGGCTCGCAAGACCCGGATTGGCAATCGGGGTCGGCGGCAGCCCTTCGATGACATAGGTGTTCCAAGGCGTCGCACGGCGCAGTTCGCTTTGCCGCAAACCGCGACCCAAAGTACCCTGCCCTTTGGTTACACCATAGATCACCGTCGGGTCTGTCTGCAGCCTCATACCTTGGTTCAGACGGTTAACGAAAACGCTGGCTACCTGGCCACGCTCTTCCGGCTGACCTGTTTCTTTTTCGATGATCGAAGCCAAAATCAGCATCTCTTCGGGGCTGTTCAGAGGTAAACCATCCTGACGCCCCTCCCACGCCGCGTTGATTCTAAGCTGCTGTTTTTCCTGCATTTCAGCAAGAATTGCATTCCGATCTTCACCGGGTCTGACCTCATAACTGTCAGGGGCCAACATCCCTTCAGCTGGCAATTCGGCTACTTCGCCGGTTAGCAAATCCATCGCCTTCAGCGACTCGACAATCTGCCAACTGGTGACGCCTTCAGCTAAGGAGATGCGATAACGCGTATCCGCCTCACCGCGTTTTTCTGCATAAACTTCCGGGGCGTCCTCTTCGCCGATCACAAAGGAAGCCACCTCATCAAAATCCAGAGTCGCCGGGTTCAGCTCACGCACGCGGGTCTGCATACGGGTCACGCCAATGCGGTATTCGATCTCGGTCCCGCAAGTGCTGGCGCCGCTATGAGTTATGTCGTCGACGATTTGCTCCATCGACGCGCCTTCGCGAACCAGAAAGCTACCCGCTTTCAGCTGCTGAGATTTGTCTGTGTAATCAGCAGCTAAGCGGAAAATCAACCCGCTGCTGATCGCACCTTGATCCTCGAGGTCACGGCTGACCCGTGTCATGTTGGAGCCTGGCTTTACCTGCAGGCAGATCGCGGTTTCCAGCGGTCCTTCGGACTTGTATTGCGACTGCCCCCACAGGACGACACCGCCCATCAGGAACAGCCCAACGATCAGTATTGTCAACGCATTCGAAGCGAGCGCTCGCCACATTTAGCTGACCTTTCCGAAGATCACACTTGCATTGGTGCCGCCAAACCCGAACGAGTTCGACAAAGCCACGTTGATCTCACGCTCTCGTTTTGCATTCGGTGCCAAGTCGATCGGAGTCTCCACCGCAGGGTTGTCCAGGTTGATGGTCGGCGGTGCAACCTGATCGCGGATCGCAAGGATCGAAAAGATCGCCTCAATCGCGCCAGCGGCGCCCAGCAGGTGACCAGTGGCTGATTTGGTCGAAGTCATCGTCGCGTTGCTGGCGTGATCCCCCAGCAGGCGTTCTACCGCGCCCAGCTCAATCGTATCCGCCATGGTCGAGGTCCCATGCGCGTTAATATAATCCAGATCCTTCGGCTCAAGCCCCGCACTACGCAGCGCTGCTTTCATCGAGCGTTCGGCCCCGTCGCCATCCTCGGACGGCGCGGTTATGTGATAAGCGTCACCCGACATCCCATAGCCCAGAACCTCGGCATAAATCTTGGCACCGCGCGCTTTGGCGTGTTCGTAATCCTCAAGAACTACAATGCCTGCACCTTCGCCCATGACGAAACCGTCGCGGTCGATGTCATAGGGGCGGCTCGCTTTCTTTGGATCATCGGCGTATTTGGTCGACAGCGCCTTGCAGGCGTTGAAGCCGGCGATACCGATTTCGCAAATACAGCCCTCGCCTCCACCTGCGATCATCACGTCTGCATCCCCGGCGCGGATGATGCGGCTGGCATCACCGATCGCATGAGCACCGGTCGAGCAAGCAGTCACGACCGAGTGGTTCGGCCCCTTGAACCCATGACGGATCGAAACCTGCCCCGAGGCCAGATTGATCAGCGCGCCCGGGATAAAGAACGGAGAAACCCTGCGCGGACCTTTGTCGCGGATCAGGTTGGCCGTGTTGGCAATTGATCCCAGCCCACCGATACCGGACCCAATCAGAACGCCCGTGCGCAGGCGGTCTTCTTCGTCTTCGGGCAGCCAATTGGCATCCTTGCAAGCCATCTCGGCTGCAGCGATGGAATATAGGATGAAATCTTCAATCTTGCGCTGTTCTTTCGGCGGCATCCAATCGTCAGGATTAAACGTCCCGTTGGTGCCATCTCCGCGCGGCACTTCGCAGGCATAGGTCGTGGTGACCCCGCTTGCCTCGGCATCAAACTGCGTGATTGGTCCTGCGCCGGATTCTCCATCCAGCAGCCGTGACCATGTTTCCTCAACCCCACTGGCCAAAGGAGTGACCAATCCAAGACCGGTTACAACGACTCTGCGCATGAAGTGCCTCTTGCCTGCTTCCTGTTATGAGAACCGCTCATACCCCGGCCCGGGGTGCGGGGGCAAGAGCAACGGCATATTCTGAACCGGCAACCTTGTGCCGTAACCTGTTCAAATCCTCTGTCAATTGAGTTGAACGATGCCTGAAAAGCAAAAACCCGCCCTTCCTTCAACGGGAAAGGCGGGTCGTCTGGTACTGAAGTTTACTGGAACTCGGCGACTGGCTCGTGTGCCGATTGGGCGACTTCCAGTGCTTCGGACAGATCGACGGACTTGCGGAACAGTGCCCGGCCAACGATCGCACCCGAAATATTCGAGATATAGGCGAGACGAGAGATATCGTCGCTGGTACGCACGACACCGCTGGCTATGATCGGTGTACGCGATTTTTCGGCCAGTCCTGAAATCAGACCCAGCTGCGCCTCGACGTCTTCCATATCGCTATCGATATCGGTCACCAGAATGGCTGCAAGAGGCGTATCCGCGAAAGCTTCGATGAAGGCTTCCGGGGTAAACGCACTTTGGCTGCGCCAACCTTCGGTCATCACTTGCCCTTGCCAAACATCGACCGCCAACACGATCTGATCGGGATAAAGCTTAGCCAATTCCTTAACCAACTGCGGGTCCCAAGCCGCAAGTGTGCCAATCACGATTCGGCCAGCCCCTTTATTGATCCAATGTTCAACATGCTCGCGGGTCCGCATCCCCCCTGCCAACTGCACTGACATTTCAGAGGAGCGAATGATTTCTTCGATCAGTTCTGAATTGGTATCCCGGCCTTCGATCGCGTCAAAATCCGTAAGCTGCATCCATTCCGCTCCAGCCGCAGACCAGCCGCGCGCGGTCTCGACCGGATCGACATGCCAGATCATCGCTTCATTCAGACGCCCCTTGTCCAGCGTAACGCACCGACCGTTCTGCAACTCCATCGTGGGGTAAATCATCATGATTCATATCCTCCGCTGAATCATTCCGTAATTCCACGATAGCATAGAGTCTCAGTTTGCCGCTTTGTTTCACAAGATCGGCAAAGCTCGTCCATTTTGCGGCATCGCACTGCCTAATGCGTTTCACACCCGTGTAGGAGGTCCGTCACGGCGAAACAGATGAACGGGGGTGTCGCGGTATTCAGCTTCGCGCAACAGCTTGTAGCCCAGCTTTTCAGCCAATCGCTGTGAGGCTGCATGGTCCGCGTCGATCAGCGCAACCAACGGGCCCGGAATGATCCGGTCGAACCAGTCGTGCGCCGCCTGCGCGGCCTCACACCCGTATCCTTGCCCCTGCATGTCCGGGGCCAGAACCCAGCCGGCTTCGGGAAAACCATCGAAATCATCGCCCAGAGACCGGTTGCCATAGAAGAACCCGGCTTGCCCGATCAGAGTACGATTCGACTGCAGCATCACACCCCATTGACCGAACCCGGTCATCTGCCAATGTCCAGCGTTGCGCAGGAAAGAATCCCACGCCTCGCCGCGCGTTTTCGGGGTGCCTCCGATATGGCGTACAACTTCGGGGTCGCGCCAGATTTCGGCGAACCGGTTGAAATCCTCGGGGCGCATAGCACACAAGGTCAGACGCGCCGTATTGATCATCGGGGTGGATCTTATCATGCCCTTGCCCGCTCAGAAACTTGCCTCAGGTGTCAGAGTGCGGAGCCTCAACGCCTCAAAGCAAGCGCGAAATGTGGCAGAGCATAAAAAAACGGCGCTTCCGTTGCCCGGAAGCGCCGTTTTTGTCTCAGTCAGGTCAGCTTAGGAAGCTTCGCTGATGAATTTGACCGCGTCGCCAAAGGTCTGGATGGTCTCGGCTGCGTCGTCCGGAATCTCGATGCCGAACTCTTCTTCGAACGCCATTACCAGCTCAACGGTGTCCAGGCTGTCTGCGCCCAGATCGTCGATGAACGAGGCGTTTTCGGCAACCTTGTCCTCTTCAACACCCAGGTGCTCAACAACGATCTTCTTTACGCGATCTGCGACGTCGCTCATGTCTATTCCTCATTTCAATTTCAGGGCTGTCCGCCCGGTTCTGCCCTTGCCCGTTCGGGGTGGACTTGTTTTGCCCTTTCCGGGCGGTTTGGGTCCCGGGTCCCCGGGAAATCAGAGAACCGGCCCTTGGACCGGTTCCTGCGCATATGCGCCGCCTATAGCACAGACAACGCACAAGGCAAACGCTTTCGCGCCCACCCTGAATTGCGATTACAACATGGCCATACCGCCATTCACATGCAAGGTGCTTCCGGTAACATAACCTGCTTCAGGGCTTGCCAGATACAGCACAGCGGCTGCGATTTCCTGCGGATCACCCATACGACCGGCCGGAACCTTGAGCAGCAGACCCTTCTTTTGCTCATCCGTCAGCTTCTCGGTCATCGCGGTGGTGATAAAGCCCGGCGCAACCGCATTAACGGTAATGCCACGGGTCGCAACCTCATGCGCCAGCGCCTTGGAAAAGCCGATCATGCCGGCCTTGGAGGCAGCATAGTTCGCCTGCCCTGGGTTTCCGATCGCAGCCACAACGGACGAGACATTGACGATCCGACCCCAGCGCGCCTTCATCATGCCCCTGATCACGCCTTTGCACAGCTTCATCGTTGCGGTCATGTTCACGTCGATCACGCTCTGCCATTCTTCATCCGACATGCGCATGAACAAGTTGTCGCGTGTGATGCCTGCGTTGTTCACCAGAATATCAACCGAGCCCATCGCCTCAGCCGCTTGTTTCGGCAGGGCCTCGACGGCTTCGGGATCGCTAAGGTTACACGGCAAGACATGCGCACGATCGCCAAGGCTGTCGGCCAGAGCTTGCAGAGGCTCCACGCGCGTTCCGGAAAGGCCAACAGTTGCACCAGCGTCGTAAAGCGCGCGGGCGATATCGCCGCCAATACCACCCGAAGCACCGGTGATTAACGCATTCTTACCTGTCAAATCAAACATCTATGTTTCCTCTCTGGCCGCCGAAACCGGCGGCTGTCCCTTGTTCATGCGCCGGGGTTAACGGCTTTTTGTACATCTTCAGGCGTCCCGACCGCTGTGCACGCCAATGCTCGATCGATCTTGCGGATCATTCCCGACAGAGCTTTGCCCGCGCCGATCTCCCACGCTTCGGTCACACCCTGCGCGACCATGTACTGTACGCTCTCACGCCACCGAACCGAGCCGGTGACCTGTTCCACCAGCAACTGACGGATCATATCTGGATCAGCCACAGCTTCGGCGCGAACATTCGCAACCAAAGGCACGGTAGGCGCTTTGATTTCAACCGAGGCCAAAGCCTCTGCCATTACATCTGCCGCAGGCTGCATCAGCGCACAGTGAAATGGAGCACTTACCGGCAACATAATTGCACGCTTGGCACCTTTTTCCTTGGCGATCTCGGCTGCGCGCTCAACAGCGGCTTTTGAACCAGAAACGACTACCTGGGTTGGGTCATTGTCATTGGCAGCCTGACAGACCTCATCTTGCGCGGCCTCTTCCGCAACGGCGCGCACCGCTTCAAGATCGAGCCCCAGAATGGCGGCCATTGCGCCCTCGCCCACCGGCACTGCACTTTGCATCGCCTGCCCGCGCGTCCGCAGCAGGCGGGCAGTATCGGCAACCGTCAAAGCTCCGACCGCAGCCAGCGCCGAGTATTCACCCAGCGAGTGACCCGCCACATAAGATGCCATTGAAATCGAAACGCCTTCGGCCTCAAGTGCGCGCATTGCGGCCATCGAGGTTGCCATCAGCGCGGGCTGTGCATTCTGAGTCAGGGTCAGCTCTGCGATATCGCCGTCCCAGATCAGATCGCTCAGTTTTTCGCCCAAGGCCTCATCGACCTCATCGAAAACGGCGCGGGCGGCTGGATATGCCTCAGCCAAGGCCTTGCCCATTCCGATGGTCTGGGCGCCCTGCCCGGGGAAAACAAACGCGCGTGTCATTGGTGCCTCTTGCGTGACGTCAGATTTCGGCGGGGTTTAAACTGACAATCGGCGCGGCACAAGCATTGCCTGCGTTCTGCATCAGGACACCTTTACTGTGCATTTCTCTGTCTTGTGTCCACACGGCATCCATTTAACTTACCCTCAATTCAGAAACTCGGAGAGCCAATCGATGCCCCTTACCAACACCCGGTCCAGCTATGGTGGTGTAACCAAAGCATTTCACTGGCTGACCGCGCTACTGATCCTGACGGCTCTGCCGCTGGGCTGGTTCGCGAACCAATTGGCCCATGCGATTTACGATCCGAGCATTCCCACGACCGAGGATGACATCGCCCGCGCCGCCCAGCTGTTTTCACTGCACAAAACCATTGGTGTTACCGTGTTCTTCGTCGCACTGGCCCGAATCCTTTGGGCTGTTACCCAGACGAAGCCGGGCTTGCTGAACGCTGAAAACAAACCCGAGGCCTTCGCCGCCGAAACTGTGCACTGGCTGCTGTACGGCTCGCTTGTTCTGGCTCCGCTCAGCGGCTGGATCCACCACGCCGCCACCGACGGCTTCGCGCCGATCCTATGGCCCCTTGGTCAGAACCTGCCGCTTATTCCGAAGTCAGCTTTCCTTGCCGACATCAGCGCCAGCCTGCATTGGCTTTTCGTCTGGGCCCTGGGTGTGGCACTCGTGCTGCACATAGCGGGCGCGCTGAAACACCATGTCGTGGACAAAGACAGCACCCTGCGCCGTATGCTGCCCGGCCAATCGGACGCGCCGGAACCCCCGGCACAGCACCATTCCATTGTTCCCGCCTTCGCCGCCTTGGCAATCTGGGGCGCGGTGCTGGTTGGAGGTTGGTCCAACGGTGTCTTTGACGACCAGTCCAAAGCATCCGAAGACACGGCCGAACTTGCGCAAGTTCAATCGGAATGGGAGGTCGAAGACGGATCCCTGTCGATTACTATCTCGCAACTGGGCAGTCCCGTAAGCGGCGAGTTTGCAGACTGGACTGCAGCGATAGCGTTTGAGGATCCCGCCGAGCCGGGGTTGGCCGGTTCCGTCGATGTAACGATTGCCATTGGTTCACTCAGCATCGGCACAGTCACCGACCAAGCGATGGGTGCGGATTTTTTTGACAGTGCGCAGTTTCCTACGGCTCAATTTAAGGCCGACCTGTTCAAAACGGATGCGGGTTATGAGGCGCGAGGACCTCTGACAATCCGGGACAAATCTATCGATGTCGTCCTGCCATTTACGCTGGAACTGGCCGACGATGCAGCGACGATGTCGGGGAATCTGGAACTCAACCGAATGGATTTCGACGTTGGAACATCGCAACCCACCGAAGATTCGTTGGGGTTCACGGTTATCGTTGCAGTTGAATTGACGGCAGAACGCGACGACAAATGAAAAACCGCCGGGGCGCATAACCCCGACGGTTTCTTTTTTTGGGATCATGAAGGGATTAGTCGGCCTTCTGCGCCTCGATCGAAATATTGACCTCGACCTCGTCACCCACGAATGGAGCGAATTGGCCCAAATCAAAATCGCTGCGCACCAGCGTTGTGGTGGCGTCAAATCCGGCCCATGGCTTGCCCGCCATCGGGTGCTCACCCACCTGGTTAAGCTTGGCATCCAGAACCACGGATTTGGTGACACCATTCATGGTCAGATCACCGGTGATGTTGGCTGTGTTTTCGCCAGTGACCTCAATACCAGTTGAAGTGAAGGTCACCAGATCACCTTCGGCTGCGCCAAAGAAATCTTCGGTCATGAAGTGATCTTCGCGCGGTTTCCAACCGGTGATCATCTCAACGACCGGCATCGAAACAGTCACGCTCGATGCTGCCGGGTCTTCCTGATCAAACATGATTTCGCCCTCAAAGCCCGAAAACATGCCCGTGGTGGTCGAAAAGCCAAGGTGGTTATAGCTGAAGATGACCTGGCTGTGGCTGGGGTCCAGAACGTATTTCTCGGCGCTGGCAAACGCCGAGGTCGCTGATACGGCCAAAGCAGCAGCAAGAAGGGTGGATTTCATGACAATCTCCGCAAATTTGTGAATGCAAACCGAATGGGTTGCTCGATAACAAAAATGTGCTGCCCAAGGGCAGCACACAAGTTTTTTTGATTCACAACTTCTGTTCCTTTTTGAACAGAATAAAAGTCAGGCGAAAATTGTTACGTTTTGGCTGAGTTGACCTTTGAGCGCTGAGCCAACATCCGCCGATTCCAGTGGCAGCTTCATCAGCAGGCTTCCGTCTACATCGTACAGTTCGACCTGGTCGTCAGCGAAACGCGCGCCACCCAGCGAGTCGTAGCTGCGGCGCAATACCGTTTGCGGCCGACCGTTTTCGTTTTTCTGAAGAATGCGAACCTCGCGGCGGATTGGGTCAAAGTAGGCGTCTGGGCGCGCATCCATCACCTCGATGGTCAGCAGGCTGACGCCAACAATCAAGAACATCAGCGAAGCGACTAACTTGATAGGCCAAACCTCGGCCCCCATAACCGAACCCGGCATCAACCACATCGAAAAGGCCGACACAATCAGAAAGACACCAACGGCACGCAGAAGAAACATCCGAGCCCGCCAATTCGGCGCAAACGTAATCAGCACGGGGACGGATTTATCAAATACCGCGGCAGGTGCCGATTGTTCAAAAGTGTTTGTGTTCATGACGGCCATTGTCTTGCCCTGTCTATGTTTTCCAATCTACCGGGTTCTCCCGGCTTCATGAACAACCTCGGGGCGAAAAGCGTCAGGAATTGGGCGCACCAGTGGAAATAGGGCGACTTCACAAAGGCATATGTGGCAGGGCTTGCCCCGCCCGCTCAAACGTGTATACGGGGCCATCCTTCGCAGGAGTTATGAATCGCGCAGCCTCTCGTGGCAGGGTCGCGAAGGACCATATGGCCCCGCCTTTGAAATGCGCCTTGATATAAACAGGAGTGCACATGCCACTGTATGAGCATGTAATGATCGCGCGTCAGGATTTGTCCAACGCGCAGGCAGAAAGCCTTGTCGAACATTTCGGCACCGTTCTGGCTGACAACGGCGGCAACGTCGTCGAAAGCGAGTACTGGGGCGTCAAGACGATGGCTTACAAGATCAACAAGAACCGCAAAGGCCACTATGCCTTCCTGAAAACCGATGCCCCTTCGGGTGCGGTTCAGGAAATGGAACGCCTGATGCGCCTGCATGATGACGTGATGCGAGTTCTGACCATCAAGGTCGACGAGCATGCCGAGGGCCCTTCGGTCCAGATGCAGAAGCGCGATGAGCGCGAAGGCCGCCGCGAGCGCCGCTGATCAACGCCTGACGAAAGGACATAAACCATGGCCGCAAAACCATTTTTCCGCCGCCGCAAGGTCTGCCCGTTCTCGGGTGAGAACGCGCCGAAAATCGACTATAAAGACACCCGTCTGCTGCAGCGCTACATCTCTGAGCGTGGCAAGATCGTACCTTCGCGCATCACCGCCGTTTCGGCGAAAAAGCAGCGTGAACTGGCCCGTGCTATCAAGCGCGCCCGCTTCCTCGCCCTGCTGCCCTACGCCGTGAAGTAAGGAGAGACTGACATGCAAGTTATCCTTCTGGAACGCGTTGCGAAACTGGGTCAGATGGGCGACGTCGTTGACGTCAAGCCCGGCTACGCCCGCAACTTCCTGCTGCCCCAAGGCAAAGCGCTGAGCGCATCGAACGCCAACATCGCGTCGTTCGAAGCCCAGAAAGCCCAGCTTGAGGCACGCAACCTGGAAACCAAGAAAGAAGCTGAAGCGCTGGCTGAAAAGCTGGACGGTCAGCAGTTCATCGTGATTCGTTCGGCATCGGATGCCGGCGCACTGTACGGTTCGGTCACCCCGCGTGATGCCGCAGACGCCGCAACCGAAGCTGGCTTCACCGTCGACAAGAAACAGATTGCCCTGATCGCTCCGATTAAGGAACTGGGTCTGCACTCGGTCGCAGTCAACCTGCACCCCGAGGTAGAAGTCGAGATCAAGATGAACGTCGCACGTTCGGAAGAAGAAGCCGAACTGCAGGCATCGGGCAAATCGATCCAGGAACTGGCTGCTGAAGAAGAAGCCGCTGCCGAATTCGAAATCGCCGAACTTTTCGACGACATAGGCTCTGCCGCTTCGGAAGACGAAGATCTGGTTGCCGAAGAAGCTCCGGTCGAAGAAGACGAAGCAAAAGCCTGATCTGGCTGCATATCCAATTTCAAAGGGCCGCGCTTTTACGCGGCCCTTTTTCTTTTTGTTACATCGCAAGCAAAATTCAGCCCGATTGTTCGCCTGGCCTTGCAGACCGGCGAAGGTTTCATATCATCGCCATTCGCAATCAGGAGTATTTTGATGACCCCCCTCCTTCGTCGCCGCGTCTTAACCTTGTTGCTTATGGCGCCGCTTGCAGCTTGTGGCAGTCCTGGCAGCTCGGGTTCCGGCGATACCTTCGATCCCCCCCTCTACCCCAATGAAACACCCGAGCTTCGCGCCTCGATCAATAAATGGGCTGACCACTACGAGCTCCCGCGGGAGCTGGTGCACAAGCTGGCCATCCGTGAAAGCACACATCGACCGTGGGCGGTGAACCGGCCCTATTATGGGCTTCTGCAAATCCTCCCGGCCACTGCGCGATCAATGGGTTACACTGGAAATGCCAAAGGCCTGCTGGACGCCGATACCAATCTGGAGTTTGCCGGAAAATACCTGCGAGGCGCCTGGCTTTTGTCTGATGGAGATCAACAACGTGCCATCTTTCTTTATGCCAAAGGATATTGGCCCGAAGCAAAGGCCAGGGGCATGCTCGTCGAGACGGGTCTGGTTTCTGCCACAGAATAGGCATGTTTTATTCGCATTTCGATTGTAATGCACATACATAACCTTCGAAATGCCACGGCGAATCCCATGACCTACTGCACAACTCTGACGTTAAATCTTTTAAAGGTGCGTAATTGTGTGCCCGAAAGGCACATTTACCTATAAAAGGCAGACATTTCCCACATCTTCTTGTCTTGACAAGCGAAATGTGGTGTCCTGCTTGACGTCAGGGAAGACAGTATCATTTTCCTGGCCAAGGGGATCCGCCCGCTCACTCGGGTCTAACTGGTCGTTACCGTATGGATATTGTTGATCTCAGCACTCTTCCCGAACAGGATACTCGGTATGACGAGTTCCTGCGTCAGGTCTGTGACAAATATGAAATGGACCACGCAGCCTATGCGGGTATGAATCCTGCTGCAGGTACGATTCACGGCCATGTGACTTATGGGGACGACTGGAAAACCCACTATCAAGAGCAAGGCCTGCACCTGATCGATCCGACGCTGCACATGAGCCAGCGCAGTATCGCTCCGGTCGACTGGAGCCGTCTGGAACGCGGTAAAGATTTCCAGCGCGTTTTTCGCGATGCACATGATTTTGGCATTCCAGATCAAGGCATTACGATTCCGGTTCGCGGGCCGTACGGAGATATCGGCTTGCTTAGCGCAGTGCGCGAGTGCAGCCGGGATGAGTGGAAGAAACTGGTGCCCAACGTGATAAGTGACCTGCAATCATTGGCCGTACACATCCATGACAATGTCATGACATCGGATACGATCAGCCGGATGCTGTACCACCCGACCCTCTCCAGCCGAGAATTGGAGATTTTGCAATGGGCCGCAGCGGGTAAATCGCAACAAGATATCGGCGATATCCTGTCGATTTCGCACCGCACGGTTGAGGTGCACTTGCGCTCTTCTCGCGAAAAGCTTAATGCACTGACGACTCCGCAGGCTGTCGGTCGGGCCATCGGAATCGGCTTAATCTACCCAGGATAAAGCCAAATTTTGCCGAAATTGGGCTAAAAAAAGCCAATATTACGGGAAACCCCCAATAGATTCGCTGTGGAAACCGGGTAACGTCTTATCCACAGACAGATCACTCGAAGGGGGTTAACATGATTTTGGTAGTTGATGGGCTGAACAGACATCTGTTCACCGAAGTTCTTGACGATATGTTCGAACTGCGCGCTCGGGTTTTTGGTGGACGACTTGGATGGGATGTCCACATCGAAGACGGCAAAGAAATCGATCAGTTCGATCACCTGGATCCTGCATACGTAATTGGTCTCGACGATGAGGGGAACGTCGTAGCCGCAGTACGTGCACTCCAGACAACCGGCCCGCACATGCTTTCAGATGTGTTCTCGGATATCTTATGCGGCGAAGCGCCAATGCGCAGCGCGACCATGTGGGAATCCACCCGCTTCTGCGTCGACACGCAGCGACTGACCCGAGGAAAAGAGAAGAACTCGGTTTCTTACGCGACCTGTGAGCTGATGATCGGATCTCTGGAATACTGCCGTAGTGCGGGTATCCAGGACATCATCACCGTGATTGACCCGGTTATGAACCGCGTTCTCAAACGCTCGAACTGTGCGCCTTACGACTATGTGGGCGAAACCGTTCCGATGGGCAAGGTACCGGCAATGGCGGCGTTGCTGGATTGCACAGAAGAAAGGATTTCGGGTCTTCGCGAATTCGCAGACATTCACCACGATGTCTTTATCGAAGAAGAAAAGGCGTTGGAGTTCTTCGAGGCCAAAAAGGCCGCCAAACTCAGCCCGGCAAATCGTGACCACAAGCCGCTCACCGATCTTGAGAAGTACTTTGTCGAACAGATGAGTGCGGCCAAGACGGAAGAAGAAAGGCAGGCAGTGCTGAAACTGATCGAAGCGCTGTCCGACACATTCACCCCAGAGCAGAAGACCGCTCTGTTACAGACCCCCCGTGCTTTTGCTCATGAGGCCTGACCCCCTCACCTCATAGTACAAAGCCACCCATGCGGAGCCGTCTAATTCGAGACGGCTCCGCTTTTTTTTGACCCCTAATGGGGGAAGGAAGAGGATTATTCCTCTTCCAGTGCCTCAACGGCTTTTTGCAGATCGTCCTTGCTGACTTCTTTGTCCGCAACCTGAGCCAGTTCGAAGACGTAGTCGACAACCTTGTCTTCAAAGATAGGCGCACGCAGCTGCTGCTGCATTTGGGCGTTCTGCTGCACAAATTCAAAGAACTGGCGCTCCTGGCCCGGGTACTGACGCGCCTGGTTCATGATCGCTTGTGTCATTTCCGAGTCGGTCACTTCAACCTCGGCCTTCTGGCCCAGTTCGGCAAGCAGCAGGCCCAGACGCACTCGGCGTTCGGCAAGCTTGTTATGCTCGTCGGTTGGTTCGATCGGATCGTGATCGTGACCTTCAACGTCAGGGTTTTCCTCGTGCCACAGCTGATGCGCGATCTGCTTGGCTTCGGCTTCTACCAGTGACGGCGGCAGGTCGAACGAGACTTTCTCGTCCAGCACGTCCAACAAAGCGCGCTTCATTACTGCACGGGACGCACCAGCATATTCGGCTTCCAGACGCTCGGCGATCTGTGCCTTCAACCCAGCCAGATCTTCGGCACCAAATTTCTTGGCCAACTCGTCGTCGACCTCAGCCGCGACCGGCTCTTTCACCTCTTTGATGGTGCAGGTGAAAACGGCGTCTTTGCCGGCCAGATGCTCAGCACCGTATTCTTCGGGGAAGGTGACGTTGACGTCTTTTTCTTCCTCGGCCTTCACACCGACCAACTGCTCTTCAAAGCCGGGGATGAAGCTGTTCGAGCCCAGAACCAGCGGGTAATCTTCAGCCGAACCGCCTTCGAACTCTTCGCCGTCAACTTTACCAACAAAGTCGAACACGATCTGGTCACCGTCCTTGGCTTTCGAACCCTTACGACGCGCTTTGAAGTTCTGCGCGGTCTCGGCCAGGTTGTTCAGCGCTTCTTCCACGGCTGCGTCGTCCGCTTTGACAACCAGCTTCTCCAGTTCAACCGATTTCAGGTCAACTTCTGGAATCTCGGGCAGCGCTTCGTAGGACATCGCAACTTCTACGTCGTCGCCTTCTTTCCAGTCCTCGTTGGTCATCTTGACCTCGGGCTGCAAAGCAGGACGTTCGCCGCTGTCCTCAAAGTGCTTGTTCATCGCACCGTCGATGGTTTCTTGCATCGCTTCGCCAAGCAGGCGCTGGCCGAACTGCTTTTTCAGCAGAGCCATCGGCACCTTGCCTTTGCGGAAACCCTTCATTTCAACCTCGGGCTGCGCTTCGGTCAGTTTCTCGTTGACCTTGTCGTCCAGCTCGGCTGCGGTCACAACGATGTTGTAGCCGCGCTTCAGACCTTCGTTCAGCGTCTCGGTAACCTGCATTTTGGTAGTCCCCATAGGATTCGGGGCGCGCAAAACGGGCGCGCCGGGCAAATTTGACGCCTTCTATTTGCACAGCCGCCTGCGTGCAAGAGGCAAAGGCCCTTTCAGGCTGGTTTTACCCCTATTACAGACGAAAAAACGCCCCGGCACAGGCCGGAGCGTTCGATCATCGAAAGCTGAGAAATCAGAACCTCCAGCGGGCCCCCAGCACCCACGCCTCGTTGTTGTCGAACGAAGCGCCATCTTCGAAATCGTGATTGCGGTATTTCAGATATGCATCTGTATTGATGCTGTCGATACGCTGAACAACAGCGATGCCCCAAGCATCAGTGCTGGAGCCGTCATTTACGAAGTCCGAACCCGAGTAATAGTCGATCCCGATACCGGTTTTACCCCAGGATACCCACTGATCCTCATAGGCAATCTTGCCGTAGAAGTAGTTCGGGTCAGACGCACCATCCGCGTCATTGTCCCGCGTACCGGCGGCTACGGTGAAACTCAGGCCGTTTTGCAGCATAACCGAGGCCGACCCGATCGTATCCTTGCGGTCCCCCGATCCATCGTCAGCCGAACGCACCGAGTATGCAACCGCCGCTGCAAATTCAACCCCGCCGCCGAAGGTGTTGTTATAGCGAAGGCCGATATCGTAATAGTCATCGTCATCGCTGCTGGACAGAATGTTCTGACCATAGGCGATGCCGGCCTTAAAACCGCTGAACTCCGGCGTGTCATACCGAACGCGGCCACGGCGCGCACCGTCAAAGTTGCTGCTGGAATCGCCAACGGTGATGTCGCTCAGAAAACCGTCAGTACCGCGATAGAAGAACCCGCCATTTTCATCGTTGGTAAAGGAATACAGCGCGGTTCCGACGTAAGACAGATCCACTTCGGCAGCGCCATCGGCCACCATGCTGCCCTGACCGGCCGAGAATTTACCCCAGTCACCGGCAAGTGCGAAATCCACGTGACGGATATCTTCACGCGTCCAGCCGCTGAAATCTGTGCCCAGCTGGTTCCACTCGCTCGAGCTCGGCAGACCAAGCCCGGTTTCAAAACGGAAGGTGAAATCGTTGTTGCCGAAGGGCTGCAACAGTTCCAAACCGACGCGGCTGTTTGACAGGTCATTGTCCAGAACGCGCGTTTCGGTCTCTTCACCGTCGTCAACCGAGATTAAGGCCGGGTGCAACTGACCATAAAGCAGGACATAACCGCCCGTGTTGTTTTCGTATTTCAGTTCGGCGGCGGCGGGGATTGCCGTTGTTGCGACAAGCGCCGCTGCTATCGAAGTCAGCTTAAAATTCACTGTCATGTCATTCACCATAGATGGGTCAGTTTTTTTGATATTGCCGATATGCGCACCTGGATTAACGGTTCCAATGATTGCTAAAGCTTATTAGCCCGGCATTGTATTTCTGCCACAGGCGGAGGCGGGGAACTTCAGGGAAAGCGTTTTATAATCAATATTTTGACCTAGTTCGAAAGCAGCACCCAGCTAACCTGCAAGACAATTCTTGCGCTGCGTGTTGCAGCTTGCAAACACCCGTTATGCGCACAGGTAAATCATAAGGCGAAACATTGCCGCTTTGACCCGCGATCGGCCAATATTTGCCTATGACCCATTGATTTCGAGCCGCGCGAATACCGCTGGCACTTGTTCCGGCAGATCTTCAGCAATCAACCCCGGCCCAAATTGCCTGGCGCATTCCACATGTAACCAAGCTGCGGTCTTGGCTGCAGCCATCGGGTTGAAGCTCCGCGCCAGTAGTCCCGTTATGAACCCGGCAAGTACATCGCCCGACCCTGCTGTCGCCAGCCAAGGCGCCGCCCGGTCAAACAGCGCCGCATTGATCGCACATTGCCCATCCGGTGCAGCAATCACCGTGTCAGGGCCCTTGTATAGTACCACACAGCCAGCCTGCTTGGCCGCCTCACGCACGGCATCCACTTTGGAATAAGCCGGCCCTCTGCCCGGCTTGATCGAGAGCTTTTCGGAGATCTCCGGGAACAATCGCGCAAACTCGCCCCCGTGCGGTGTCAGAACACATCTGTCATGGAGCATGTCCAACAGCACCTCTGGCGCATCAGCAAAAGCCGTCAAAGCATCCGCGTCCAGCAACGCGGGACGCCCCGAGGCCAGCGCCACAGGAACCAGCTCCTGCGCACGCGCCAGCCCCAAACCAGGACCGAGGCATAGTGCATTCAACCGCGCATCCATCAGGACTTCCAATAGATCATCGCCGCTCTGGACCCGCTGCAGCATCAGCGCAGTGATGTGACTGGCAACCTCCATCTGAGCCGAGGGTGGAACACCCAGCGTCACCAATCCGGCCCCGATGCGTAATGCACCACGTGCCGCCAGCCTTGCTGCGCCGGTTGCCCCCGCGCCTCCGCTAATAATCAAGGCATGCCCATACACATATTTGTGTAAGGCAGTTGCCTTCGAAAAATCAGCATCCGGGGCGGTCACCAGTTTGACCGTACCCTGAACTCCCTCCTCCAAACCAATGTCCTTGACGACCAATCGGCCACTTCTGACCGGCCCCAGCCCCAGATAATGCCCCAGCTTTGCAGTATGAAACGATACCGTGAGCCTGGCCTGAACCGTCGCGGTCCCCGGGGCCAGCTCACGCCCACTATCGGAACACAGGCCAGACGGCATATCAACGGATACTGTCTTTTCGGCGATGGCTGGATCCGAGGCAGTCATTTCTGCCCATTTTAGAACATCACCCTCAAGCGGTCGCTGTAAGCCCGTCCCGAATAACGCATCGACATAAAGGTCAGCCCCTTGATGCGCGGCAAACACTTCGGAAAATGGGTGAACCTCCCCCAATTCGCCCCACCTGTCATGATTCACACGCGCATCTGGTGGCAGCTTCGCCGGATCACCAAGAAGAAATGCCGCCACCTCCCAGCCGCGCTCCCGCAGCAAGCGTGCAACAACAAATCCATCCCCCCCGTTATTTCCTGGCCCGCAAAGAATTACCGCACGCAGCGGATCCTTTTCACCTGGCCCCAAATACCTCGGGGGTGCGGGGGTTGGCCCCCGCTGCAGCTCTGGCCATTCTTCGAATACGGCTTGAAGAACACCGCGCCCCGCCCGCTCCATCAGCTCCAGCCCGCTCACGTCATCAGACTCAATCGCGGACTTTTCAATCGTCCGCATCTGTGCCGCTGTCAGCAACTCTGCCATATTGCGCCCTCACGCGATTCAATTCCGATTACATTTTGTGCATATCGATCAAAATTTAACCCGTTGCACGATTTCGCAGCACCACAAGGCGACCAAATTCGCGGTTCCATTGCCGCCCGATCTTAGACGTGATCATTGCCATCAAGACAACCATACAAGGTGAACCGGAATGAAAAAGATCGAAGCGATCATCAAGCCGTTCAAACTGGACGAAGTGAAAGAGGCGCTGCAGGACGTGGGAGTCCAGGGCCTCAGCGTGGTCGAGGTGAAAGGCTTTGGTCGCCAGAAAGGTCACACCGAACTTTATCGCGGCGCAGAATATGTTGTCGACTTTCTACCCAAGGTAAAGGTCGAGGTCGTCCTGGATGATGATCAGGTTGACGCAGCGATCGAAGCCATCGTTAGCGCTGCAAAGACCGACAAGATCGGGGACGGAAAAATCTTTGTCTCACCTATCGAACAAGCCATTCGTATCCGCACCGGCGAAACCGGTTCGGAAGCCCTGTAACACAGCAATCTTCAAATCAGAGGAACAAATAGTATGAGCAAGGACGCAGTTCTTCAGCTGATCCGTGATGAAGACGCCGAATACGTCGACATCCGCTTTACCGACCCGCGCGGCAAACTTCAGCACGTCACCATCATGTCCGATCAGGTCGATGAGGACTTCCTGGAAGAGGGCTTTATGTTCGACGGTTCGTCCATCGCGGGCTGGAAGTCGATTGAAGCTTCCGACATGAAACTGATGCCCGACACCGACAGCGCCTATGTCGATCCGTTCTATGCGGAAAAGACCATCTGCCTGCACTGCTCGGTTGTGGAGCCTGACACTGGTGAAGCCTATGAGCGTGACCCGCGAGGCACCGCTCAGAAAGCCGAAGCGTACCTGAAGGCTTCCGGTATTGGTGATGTGGCCTATATGGGTCCTGAGGCCGAATTTTTCCTCTTTGATGACGTTCGTTTTTCGAACAGTATCAACAAGGTATCCTACGAAGTTGATGCGACTGATGCATCGTGGAACACCGACACCGAATACGAGATGGGCAACATGGGCCATCGTCCGGGCGTTAAAGGTGGTTACTTCCCCGTAAACCCCGTTGACGAAGCGCAGGACCTGCGATCGGAAATGCTGTCGACCATGAAGCGTCTGGGCATGAAGGTCGACAAGCACCACCATGAGGTTGCATCGTGTCAGCACGAACTCGGCCTGATCTTCGACAGCCTGACCAAGCAGGCCGACGAGCTTCAGAAATACAAGTACGTGATCCACAACGTTGCACATGCCTATGGCAAATCGGCGACCTTTATGCCGAAGCCAATCGCAGGTGACAACGGCACCGGCATGCACGTGAACATGTCGATCTGGAAAGACGGCAAGCCGCTGTTCGCTGGCGACAAATATGCCGACCTGTCTGATGAGGCGCTGTACTTCATCGGCGGCATCCTGAAACACGCCAAAACGCTGAACGCCTTCACCAACCCGGCGACCAACAGCTACAAGCGTCTGATCCCAGGTTTCGAAGCCCCCGTCTTGCGCGCCTATTCGGCCCGCAACCGTTCAGGCTGCGTGCGTATTCCGTGGACCGAAAGCCCGAAAGCCAAGCGCGTCGAGGCCCGCTTCCCCGATCCGGCCGCAAACCCCTATCTGGCGTTCGCCGCGCTGCTGATGGCCGGTCTGGACGGCATCAAGAACAAAATCGATCCGGGCGAAGCCATGGACAAGAACCTGTACGATCTTCCTGCCGAAGAACTGGCCGACATCCCGACCGTCTGCGGCTCGCTGCGCGAAGCTCTGGAAGCGCTGGCATCTGATCACGACTTCCTGCTGCAAGGCGACGTGTTCACCAAAGACCAGATCGACGGCTACATCGCGCTGAAGATGGAAGAGGTAGAAACCTACGAGCACACACCTCACCCGGTTGAGTACGGCATGTACTACAGCTGCTGATTAAGAATTTTCGACGAAAATTCTCAGGGGGCGCCCATCGGGCGCCCCTTTTTCTGTATCTCCGCGAGATTTGACGGATCGATGATGATCTTTCAAGATTTGAGCTCAACATCAGGCGGAGAGAGCACATGCCCGCAAGCGACAAACCCTTTTCTGAGTATTCAGGACTTGTAACCTCGGAGAAAGATCTGGAACGCATTTGCGGGCAACCCTTGCCGCAGATCATTGCAAAGGAATTGCCTGCACTTGATGAGATGTGTCGAGACTTCATCGGCATGTCCTCGTTCTGCCTGATCGCTTCGGCCAATCCCGATGGGCATCTCGATATTTCGCCTCGTGGCGATCCTGCGGGGTTTGTGCAGGTGCTCTCGAACTCGATGATTGCGATCCCGGACCGGCCCGGGAACAAGCGCGTGGATACGTTTCATAATTTGCTGAAAGATCAGCGCGTCAGCGTGATATTCTTTGTCCCCGGAAAATTGGAAACTCTGCGCCTGCGGGGATCCGCGAGAATTAGCGCAGATCCCGAACTTCTTTCAAACATGGCCGTTGGCGGACGCGTGCCCAAGCTGGCCCTGTTGATCCATGTCGAAACCGTCTTTGCGCACTGTCCCAAATGCATCATTCGATCAAACCTGTGGCAACCCGATGAATGGCCGGACTCATCCAGTCTGCCAAATATGAACGCGATGATGGTCAAACATGCCAAGATCGACAAAACCCCGGATGAATGGTTCGAATCTCTGAAAGGCACAGACGAGCTTGATCTCTATTAAACCACTTTGCGGTAGGTCGAACTCGGCTTAGGCTGAGCGTAGTTTTTTGCACTCGGATTTCCTCTATGCCTCGTCTTCGCCTTTACGCTGCACTCGCGTTCCTTCTGCCCTCGGTGGCACTGTCCGCCCCTTGTGGGAATACCAGCAGCGGGTTTGAGGCCTGGAAAGCCGATTTTGCCAAAACCGCCAAACGAGCGGGTGTGAAAAAGAAGGGTCTGCAGGCGCTCGCACAAACGCAATATGCAACACGTACGATTGCCGCGGATCGCAATCAGAAGAGCTTTAAATACTCATTGGACAAATTCATGCAGGTGCGCGGGGCAAACACCATCGTTGCGCAAGGGCGCAAGCGCAAAGCTCGCAATCCGCAGTTTTACGCCGCGCTCGAGCGTCAATATGGCGTACCGGCGGGTGTGCTAATTGCCATTCACGGCATGGAAACCGGCTTTGGAGGTTTCATGGGAGATAGTCAGGTTGTTTCCGCAATCACGACATTAGCCTATGATTGTCGCCGATCCGAATTCTTCATCCCGCACGCTATCGGCGCCTTAAAACTGGTTGACCAAGGTACCCTTACGATGGCGACAAAAGGGGCAAAACATGGCGAGCTGGGGCATACACAGTTCCTGCCCGGCAACGCCCTGACCTATGGTGTGGACGCCACCGGTGACGGTCGGGTCGATTTTTATAACATGACCGACGCGCTCGCCTCGACCGCGAATTTTCTACGTAAGAAAGGGTGGAAGCCCGGTCGCGGCTATCAACCCGGAGAGCCGAATTTTGCGGTCATACAGCAATGGAATGCGGCCTCGGTCTACCAGCAATCCATTGCAATCATGGCGGCGCGAATCGACAACTAGGGCGGTCATAGGCTTGACGTCAGAGCACCTGAATTCGGCCACATTGTTGCCACATAGATTTAAGGAAACCCCGATTTTCTTGGTTTCCAAAGCGTAATCAATCTTGGAATATTTCGACTTTTTTCCATTTTGGTCAAAATTTGCGCCATTTCGCCTGTTAATTTGTTGTGAAGATTATGACAGCAAAGGAACATGCTGTGACTGCAAAGCATAGTTACCACGGTGGCCTCCAGTTTGACGGGTCGGCAGATGGCGCGCTTGAGCGTCTGTGCGAGGTCGTCTCGACGACGCTGGGTGACTATGGCCATCTGGTCGAGCGCAAGACGCTTCTTAGCGCATCAGAGGCCAGTATCGTCAGCAGCCAATATCTCGTGCGTCTGACATTGGACTCGGAACCAACCCAAGTAGATCACAACCACCATGAGCGGATGGATCGAACCGCTGGTCTCAAAACTATGCCGCGTGCTGCGGTAACCCTGCCGGGAAACCGGCTGACGATCTCGATTTGTCCGGTGTCAAAACTGCTCGATGACAGTGAAATATCCGAGTTGATGCTTGTGGTGATCCTGTACCGAATGGTCGACATCTGCACGACCCGTCGTGTCGAATGGTTGTCGCCCAAAACCGTTCTGACCATCGAACAATTCATGAGTGCCTTTGATTCAATTGCGCCGCGCAACGCCCGGAACCGAAAGCAGATATTCGAAGCAGTCAGCGGCCCATTTGCGGGGCTCGATCTGCCTGATCCTGATGCGGAAGATGCACAGACCAAACACGCCAAGCCGCGTCCGATCAAGCTAAGTGACGACCAACTGCTCAGTATCGCCTTCCGGACCGAGGCTGATGCTCCCCTGCCCGCCGGCAACATTCACCAGTCCGAGGACGAAACGGAACGCCCAAGCGATATTCTGCGACTGACCAGCTGGGGCATGACTGGTGCTGTGGCAAGCATATCGACACCGATTGCCATATCCCTGGCAGCAGTCAATCTGATCCGGGGTGAGGATTTCCGCCTCAACACTCAGGTTCTGGCTTTTACCACAGCGATTTTTGGCCTGAACGCTACGAATGCTTTTGCCGAGGTCGCCAGCGCGATTGGCATGTAATCAAATTACCCAAGACCCTCCTTGGAGGCCCCGCCGTCAGGCGGGGTTTTCCATTTTAAGGACCTGATCAGCGGCCATTACATAAGTGTGGATCGCGAACACCACTGCGTTTGTCTCAGGTAAACGCAAGAGAGTCTGACGTTCACTACGCAGATATCGGGCCGAATTTTCGTCCTGCGGCGTGCGTCGCTGCATGAGACTACGCGGTTGGAACAATTCGGCATCATTGTACCAAAGCGCATTGAACCGCCAAAGTGGCCGGTTGGGCTGAATGCCGTCAAACAAACGTTGAACTCTGCGGGCAATATTGGCGTCGTAGGCATCAACCGGTTCATGGATCCCAATCAAAGGGCGCATGAACTTTTCTGACAGCATCCAGCTTGCGGGAAAGCACAGGATCGCGCCAGTCAAAACATGCTCGTCATCGTGTTTCTGCAGAATGCAGAAATCCTCTTGCACCAAATGGCATAGCGTTTCCAACGGGCGTTCCCGGTCAACCTCAACCCGTACACCGTCGGGCCGCACAACGTTATCGGAGACATTCGGATAAACTTGCTGAATGACCAGTTCCAGCAACTCCTGCGCAGGTGCCAACGCCTCGGGGCTTTGCGCCAAGACGTCCGGTTTTTGCTGCGCCAACAGCGCGGCGCGTCGTTGCATCTGGGCAGAAAACGCATCGTCGCGATGCAACCAGGCCCTGGGGTCCGCAGGCTTAATGCCAGGCAGCGGGTTTTGGGCGAGTGGATCATAGGGAATGGCTTGCTGTAATATCACGGTCATAGTCGAGGCATAGCACCCTGCTCTGGTGCTGTCGGTCAAAAAGCGACCAGAAGACGGTCGCAAACCTAGAAGACGCAGCGCATCTGGATTTGCAGGTTGGGCAGGCAAGCAGAAAGGTCCAACCGTGAACACACCATATCGTGACACCCGTAAGATTGACCCGACCCGGGGCGCCACCCTCGGGGACGGGACACCGAACGACAATGACAGGATCGAGATCGGACCGACACAGCTTGCCTTCGACGAATGGGCCGCTGCCGGGCTTAGCCTGCCCAATCTAGAACAGATGCGTAAATACCGCTGGAAACGCCTCACTCAGGCCATCGTGCAGCGCGATTGGGGCGGGATCCTGCTGTTTGACCCCCTGAATATCCGCTATGCGACTGACAGCACCAACATGCAGCTCTGGAATACCCATAACCCGTTCCGGGCCGTTCTAGTTTGCGCTGACGGATATATGGTGATCTGGGACTACAAGAACTCTCCGTTCTTGTCGAAATTCAACCCGCTGGTGCGCGAGCAGCGCTCGGGCGCCGATCTGTTCTATTTCGACCGGGGCGACAAGATTGACGTTGCCGCAGATGTGTTTTCAAACGAGGTGCGCGCCCTGATCGAAGAACACGGCGGCGGCAACATGCGGCTGGGTGTCGACAAGATCATGCTGCACGGCCTGCGCGCGCTTGAGGCTCAGGGGTTCGAGGTGATGGAGGGCGAAGAGCTTACCGAGAAAACCCGTGCTATCAAAGGCCCAGACGAAATCCTCGCCATGCGCTGCGCCAGCCACGCCTGCGAGACCGCTGTGGCCGAAATGGAGCGCTTCGCACGTGTCAATGTCGGAGACGGGAAGACATCCGAGGATGACATTTGGGCAGTGCTACATGCTGAAAACATCCGGCGCGGTGGTGAATGGATCGAGACCCGCTTGCTTGCCTCGGGCCAGCGCACCAATCCCTGGTTTCAGGAATGCGGCCCGCGCATCACGCGGCAAAATGAAATCATCGCGTTCGATACCGACCTGATCGGGTCTTACGGCATTTGCGTCGACATCTCACGAACCTGGTGGATCGGCGATCAAAAGCCACGTGCGGATATGATTTATGCCATGCAGCACGCGCATGAGCACATCATGACCAACATGGAAATGCTGAAACCAGGCGTCATGATCCCGGAACTAACCGCGAATGCCCATCGGCTGGATGACAAGTTTCAGGCACAGAAATACGGCTGCCTGATGCATGGAGTTGGATTGTGCGATGAATGGCCCTTGGTGGCCTATCCCGACAAGGCGGTCGAGGGATCCTATGATTATCCACTTGAACCCGGAATGGTGTTGTGCGTCGAAGCGGCAGTTGGCGAGGTTGGCGGCGATTTCTCGATCAAGCTGGAAGATCAGGTACTGATCACCGAAGACGGCTATGAAAACCTCACGAAATATCCGTTCGACGCACAGTTGATGGGGTCTGGCTAAGCGCTATGGCCTAGTTCGACCAGTGGGACCGTCTGACATTACCGTGCCAATCTTCAGGCGCGGTGAGAGTTGGCGTGTCCTCAGACGTATTGGTCAGCGGCCAGCTTTGTCCCAGTGCAAAACCAATTGCGCCAGTCACGAGAATTGCCAACAGAACTCCGGCGTGGAGTGTCGGGCTTAGCGGTGCAGATGCTGTATGTGCCATTTTGACCTCTGCTTTGGATAAGAAGGATGATTGCAAGTTGGGGTCCAAGTATAAATAAGTAAAATGAATGTTTATCCGAATTATCATCACATTTTTTGATTGTTCAAATACCAACCCCAACAATGCATTGATGCGACGCGCCAAGGGCTACGTGGTCCCACCCCCTCACCTTCCTGTTACGCCACTGACACAGGGGTTGAGAGAACCGCACACAGCACACAGTATTGTCGAAACCTGGACCACCAAGGATTCATCATGCCCACCGAACGCATTACTTTCGCCGGTCACGACGGCAGCCAATTGGCCGCGCGCCTTGATCTGCCGGACGGGCCGGTACTGGCAACGGCTTTGTTTGCGCATTGCTTTACCTGCTCTAAGGACATACCTGCCGCACGGCGCATTTCGGCGCGTTTGGCGGCGATGGGCATCGCCGTGCTCAGGTTTGATTTTACAGGCCTTGGCCACTCGGATGGAGAGTTTGCGAATACGACATTCACCTCAAATGTCGAAGATCTGATCGCTGCAGCGCACTACCTGTCCGGCCGCAACATGGCCCCCGCCCTGCTGATTGGCCATTCACTTGGCGGCGCTGCGGTACTGCGCGCACGCGCTGGCATACCGTCGGTTAAGGCGGTCGTCACATTGGGTGCGCCTGCTGACCCGGGCCACGTATCACACCATTTCGAGGCCGCCCTGCCCGAGATTCAGGCGCAAGGCAGCGCAGAGGTTTCGCTTGGCGGTCGCCCGTTTCGCATTGGCAGAGCTTTTGTCGATGACATTTCAGAGGCCGCGCTTAGCCCTGCCGTTTCAGATTTGAAAGCAGCGCTTCTGATCCTGCACGCACCGCGCGATGACACGGTCAGCATTGACAACGCCAGCACCATCTTTCTGGCTGCGAAGCATCCAAAAAGTTTTGTCACGCTGGACGATGCCGACCATCTGATCACACGCGCCGCTGATGCGGATTACGCGGCGGATGTCATTGCGGCTTGGGTGTCGCGATACGTCAAACTGTGCCCGCCCGCCCCACCACCCGGCGCCCCGGAAGGTGTTGTTCGCGTGACCGAGGCAGACCCGGCAGGGTTCCTGCAAGACATCCAGTCCGGCCCGCGCCACCATGCGGTCGCTGACGAGCCCGCTTCGTACGGAGGAACGGACCGAGGCATGTCCCCTTATGGATTTGTGTCCTCGGGATTGGGCGCCTGTACCTCGATGACCATTCGCATGTATGCGCGGCGCAAGAAATGGCCGCTGACAGGTATCACCGTCGATGTCTGCCACGACAAGGTACACGCGCAGGACGCCGGACTGGCCAGCGATGGCAAGGTCGATCAGTTCCGCCGCAAGATACGGCTACAAGGGCCGCTGGATGCCGCGCAACGTGCTAAGCTATTGGAGATCGCAGATAAATGTCCCGTGCACCGAACCCTTGAAGGCTCGGCCCATATCACGACTGAGCTGCTGGACTGAAAACCACCTTTGTCAGCTTATGATAATGATTGAAGGGGGCTTTTGCCCCCTTTTTCTAACGGCGCCTCGGTGAGGGTCGGTGAATTGGTGGCCGTGCCGTCGGAGGACGCGCCACCGGGGGATGCGGGCGCGACGGCGGTTTGGCGATCGGTGGCTTTGGCCGCGGTGGAGGGTTCGGACGAACCGGTCGATCGGGGCGGTCGGGCCGGTCTGGGCGGTTTATGTCAACATCTACATTCACGTTACGGTCGTGGTAGTAATCATTCCACAGCATCGAGTCGTAGAACGGGTCATACCCAACGCCATACCCTACCCCGACGGACACGCCATCGCAGGCGGACAGTGTAAACGTTGCAGTACCCAACCCCAGCGCCAGAACAGACCGTTTTAACAGTTTGCGAGTCATCCGAGCCTCCTTACTGCAAAGACCGGAACGACGCGAAAACGGCGTTCAAGGCATCAACATAAGACGGGTCGGCCCCGTCACGCAGGATCGCAACCCCTATCGCAACACGGTCACGCGGCAGGTCAATCACGGTGGCGGTAAAGTTTACGCCTCGCCCATCCCGATTGCCGGTGCCTCGAATAACGTGGGCTGGCCGCCCACCAATCCTTGTATTGCTGGTGCTGGTCACGGTCGGGTCTTTGACGAGGAATTTGTCGATATCCTCAAGATAGCTCAGCCCGCCCTGAATGCTGGAAACCCGTGATGGTGAGACGAAGCCCATCCAGACATTATCGTCGGTCACCGGTCTGATCCCCATGACGCGCGAAACCGCACGGGCATCGCCCAGATTGGTATCCTCGATTTCACGCGGGCCACCGGTACGCAATGCCCAAAAGTCGGGAACCTCAAAGCGGAACAGGGCGCGCCCTTCATCGGTGTAGGTCACCGGTGTGTCAGCTTGCACAGGCGTTACAGCCAACCAAGTCACGGCACTTGCAGCAAGCGCCAAGCTTAACAAAATACGCATATCTCAATAACCTGATCAGTTTTCTGATGTCAGGTTGCCCATGCAGTTTGACTTTGTCCAGTATCCTGTTCTGCAGACAATAAAAAACCCGCGTCCGGAAAGCTCCGAACGCGGGTGTGTCTTGCGCAAGAGCGCGCTATCAGGTGCGTGCGTCGCCCAGCAGCTTCCACAGGCCAGGGATCAGCAGAGCGGCCAGCGCCAGCTTGATTGCGTCACCCAGCAGGAACGGTGTCAGACCCCATTCCAGGATCGGCTTGTCCCAGCCATACAGCTGACCCAGCCACAGCAGGCCCGGCACATAGATCAGGACATTGGCCAGCACCAGCGCCAGCGCCAGCTTGCCGACCGAACGATCCCAGCCGCGCGCGGCTAGTGCGCCCAGCAGAATGGTCGCCATCAGGTAACCGACCAGATAGCCACCGGTGCCACCCATCATGTAGGTCAGGCCGAATTTTTCGGCCGAGGAACCCGCAAACACGTCAAAGCCCAGAGCACCAACCAGCAGGTAACCCAGCATCGTGATCAGGCCAAGGCGCGCGCCATAGGCGGTGCCGATGGTCAGAACGGCGAATGTGCCCATGGTGATCGGAACCGGCCACATCGGCACTTTGATTTTGGCTGCAACAGCCAGAGCAACGATACCCAGGGCAACCAGAGCCACCTGCTTGACGCGCAGCGCCGTCCCCTCACGCGGGCCAAAAGCATTGGCCAGTACGTTTGCGTTCATCTCATTTCTCCACATTCGGACTTATTTGCACATGCAGCAATGCCCGTTCCGGGCCGTTGCTGCAAGATGATTACGCTATCGCAGCGTGTATTTGGTCTCCATTTCATAGGATTTTCGCGGTCCTGATACAGTCCAGCGGACTGTCCAGCGCGGCCATCCCGAGAAATCATAGTCTGCATCATAGCTGTCCGGCGGGCAATCGTGATGATCCTTGACGCGGGTTTGGCCAAGTTTAAGTGCGTGAAAAAACCGATCATCATCAAAGTGAATGGCGATCCGATCACCGGCGTCGCGCCAAAGGTATCGACGCGTTCCCGTCATTGCAGGCTGCCCCGGAACACGCAGCGTGACCGTCTCATCATAGACCAACCCTTGGGTATCTTGCCGTAGCTCTGCCTTACCCTCGGCCTGAATGATCTGGCCTGCACGCTCGTCCCGGATGAGGCGGCTCAGGTCCCAAACCCCCTGGAAATCATAAATATTTCTGGGCAGGCTCACTTCAAATAGATTCCGTCAGTTGTATTACCTGAATCATCCACAAACCGGATGGTTTCACCGCTTTGCTCAACATCATAACAAGCCCAGAAATCCGAAGGCGGCCAGACCGAGCAATAGCGATCATCACGAACGGCCCATCGTCCCGAACTTGGGCGGCCTGAAAAGTACTGCGTTTGCATATTGCTATCGAAGGTCTGGGTGATCCCCTCGCCATAGTCGAGCTTCTTGCCAGCAAGCGCCATCAGAATCTCATCACCCGTCAGTTGCTGAAACTCGTCGGCGGCCACAAATCCGGGCCAAAGCAATAAAATCAGGGCAAACCGTCTCATCCCAGCACTCGCGCCTTGTTCCTTGGTCAATGCGCGGCTAAACCCCGCGCCAACGCCTCATCCCAATCATAAAAAGGTGCTGCCGCCAATGATTCCCCGCTATTCACGCCCCGACATGGTCGCCATCTGGTCACCCGAGAGCAAGTTCCGCATTTGGTACGAGATCGAGGCGCACGCCTGCGACGCCATGGCCGATCTAGGCGTGATCCCGCGTGAAAACGCCGAGGCCGTGTGGAAAGCCAAGGATGTGGAGTTTGATGTCGCCCGTATCGACGAGATCGAAGCCGTCACCAAACACGACGTCATCGCCTTCCTGACCCATCTGGCCGAACATGTGGGTAGCGAGGAAGCCCGCTTCGTGCATCAGGGCATGACCTCCTCGGACGTGCTGGACACTTGCTTCAATGTGCAACTGACCCGCGCCGCCGACCTGCTGATTGCAGACCTCGAAGGTCTGTTGGCTGCCCTGAAACGCCGCGCGATCGAGCACAAAGACACCGTTCGCATCGGTCGCAGCCACGGTATCCATGCCGAACCCACCACGATGGGCCTGACCTTTGCCCGCTTCTATGCCGAGATGGACCGCAACTTGTCCCGGATGCGCGATGCCCGCGCGGAAATCGCCACCGGAGCGATCAGCGGCGCGGTCGGGACGTTTGCGAATATCGACCCGCAGGTTGAAGAGCATGTCTGCGACAAGCTGGGTCTGGTGCCTGAACCGATCAGCACACAGGTCATTCCCCGCGACCGTCACGCAGCATTCTTCGCCACACTGGGTGTTATCGCCAGCAGCATCGAAAACATCGCTATCGAAATCCGCCACATGCAGCGTACCGAAGTGCTGGAGGGGGCCGAGTTCTTCTCGATGGGGCAGAAAGGCTCATCCGCGATGCCGCACAAGAAGAACCCGGTGCTGACCGAGAACCTGACCGGTCTTGCGCGCATGGTGCGTGCTGCCGTGATCCCGGCGATGGAGAACGTGGCGCTGTGGCACGAGCGCGATATCTCGCATTCCTCGGTCGAACGCATGATCGGGCCGGATGCCACTATCACGCTGGACTTTGCACTCGCGCGATTGACCGGTGTAATCGACAAGATGCTGATCTTCCCCGAGAACATGATCGAGAACATGAACAAGTTCCCTGGTCTTGTCATGAGCCAACGAGTGCTGTTGGCGTTGACCCAAGCCGGTGTAAGCCGCGAGGATGCCTATGCCATGGTTCAGCGCAACGCGCTGAAAGTCTGGGAGCATCGCACCGACTTCAAAGAGGAACTGTTGGCCGACGCCGATGTCACCGCCGCGCTGAGCCCGAAAGAAATCGAAGAGAAATTCGATCTCGGCTACCATACCAAACATGTAGATACGATTTTCGCCCGCGTATTCGGCGAATAATTCAAACTCAAACAGTGCTAAAAACTTGGCCCGGCTTGCTCAATGCAGCCGGGCCTTGTGTCTTTGCCAGATTGGCAAAAATCGGTTAATCTGTTGGCACAGTTTCCGCGAAAGGAAAACTCGATGCTACGAACTGCTCTATGCGCAATTGCTCTTATCTGTGCGGGCACCGCCGGATTTGCCTGTAACGGTAACACCAAGCAAACCCAATCCTGTGCTGAAGGCACAATTTGGGACAGCGAAAGCCAAAGCTGCATGAAAATCGTCAATAGCTGACATTTTTATTTCCTGCTTGTGAATAAAAGCGATCAGTCAATCGTTAGCTTTTTTGAAGATCAAGCTATGATTGTAACAAGTCTCTTTGACAACGGAGTAGGAAAATGCGTCTTGTACTAGCCTCGGCCATCGCTCTTCAGGCCTTTACCTTCGCGCCCATGGCCATTGCTGCGGGTGGTGGGGACAGCAGCCCGCCCAAGCCCACCAACACCACCAAGAAATGCCTGTTTGGCCGCGTTTATGACGAGGCAGCCGGGCGCTGCGTCAAACCCAACAAGACAAATTTCACCGAAGACCAACTGTATGATGCCGTGCGCGAGTTGGCTTACAACGGGCAGTACGAAAATGCTCAGGGCATTCTGCGTATCATGGATCAAGATGATGATCGGGTGCAGACCTATTGGGGGTTCACCTATCGCAAGATGGGTGAGCTGAAACTGGCTGACGCATTTTACCAGAAAGCAATTGAATCCAACCCCGACAACATCCTCGCCCGCAGCTACATGGGTCAGGGATTTGTTACCCAGGGCAAGACCGAGTTGGCCATCGCACAATGGCGCGAGATCAAGGCGCGTGGTGGCGAAGGCACATGGGCTGAGACATCGCTGCGCGAAGCGATCAGAACAGGGCTGACATATAGCTACTGAGTTTCAGGGTTTCTTTACCCGACTCTCTATATTCTGCCTGCAACGCGAATGAGGCATTGCAGGCAGATGCAGGACACGAACCTAATGGTGCAGATGACGCCGGGCACGCAAACCCCGGTCGTTGAACAAGACGATGATGCGCCACGTGTTGTGCCGCGCGCCCTCAGCAACCGAGAGAAAGCCGCGGTTGTGGTTCGGCTGCTGCTGAACGAGGGGGCGGATATCCCGTTGGAAGAGCTTCCCGATTCACTGCAGGAACAACTTACCCACCAACTTGGACAGATGGGGTTGGTTGACCGGGTAACGTTGGCCGCCGTCGCACAGGAATTTGCCGATGCGCTGGATGGCGTAGGGCTTGCATTTCCCCATGGGCTAGCCGGTGCTCTGGACGCGGTGAACGGCAAGATCGCCCCAGCCACCGCCGCCCGGCTGCGCAAGGTAGCTGGCGTGAGGCAGATCGGTGACCCATGGCAGCGTTTGCGCGAAGTACCCTCAGAAGATCTGGCCGAAATGGCCAAAGCTGAAAGCACAGAAGTCGCCGCCGTTATGCTTTCGAAACTCGAAACCGCCAAGGCTGCCCAGTTGTTGGGCCACCTGCCCGGCCCCACAGCGCGACGGATAACTTATGCAGTCTCGAAAACGGCCAACGTGACGCCCGAGGCGGTTGAGCGGATCGGATGGTCCTTGGCCGCTCAGCTGGATCAACGCCCCGAGCCCGCCTTTCGGGATGGGCCGGGTGAGCGTGTGGGCGCGATCCTCAACCAGTCAGCCGCGGCGACGCGTAATGGTTTGCTGACTGCGTTGGACGAAGAAGACGCCGATTTTGCGGATACCGTCCGGCAATCGATCTTCATCTTTTCGCATGTGCCCTCGCGCATCCAACCCCGCGATGTTCCAGCGATTCTGCGCGGTGTGGATCAACCCGTTCTCATCACGGCGTTGGCCGGAGCCAATAGCGACGAAGACCTTGCCACGGTCGAGTTCTTCCTAGCCAACATGTCCTCTCGCATGGCGGACAACTTACGGGAAGAAATGGCCGAACGTGGCAAGGTCAAACAATCCGACAGTGAAGAAGCGATGTCGCAGATCGTTGCAGCCATCCGCGCGCTTTTGGACGAGGGCGCGATCGCACTGGTCGAGGCTGAGGAGAATGCAGAATAGTCCGGCAAGGCGCGACCACTTGTGATCGCACGATGGGGCCTGTATGTCTCGTCGCGCAGTTCACAACGCTCAGGTGTCTCTCCCCATGCCCGTCGAAAAGTCGGAACTAAGCCGATTTGAGCTTGGAAAATACTACGTCGCCAACCTGTTTCTGACCGGCGTAATCCGCGGCATGCGCCTGCTGCCATATGAGCGCCGCATCGGAGCGATGGGCGCGATTGTGCGCTGGCTTGCCCCCATTGTCGGCTTTCGAACCCGCGTGCGCCGCAACCTGAAACTCACCTGCCCAGACCTGCCCGAGGCCGAGGTCAAACGCATCTGCCGCGCCGTGCCTGACAATGCCGGGCGCGCGATCATGGAGCATTTTTCAGCCGACGGTTTCATCGAGCGACAAAGCAAGGCCAAAGTATCGGGCTCGGGTGTCGAAGCATTTGATGCCGCCGTGGCGGAAGGGCGTCCAGTGATGATGATCACTGCGCATTTCGGGCACTATCTGGCCGCGCGGGTCGCGCTGCAGGCGCGTAGCGGTAAACCCATCGGCAGCCTCTATCGCCGCATGGCAAATCCATATTTCAACGACATGTATGTCGAGGCATTCTATCAGACCGGGTCGCCCATGTTCGAACAGGGCCGCCGAGGTATGGTCGAAATGGTCCGTTCACTGAAAAGCGGAGGCATCATTGCCATTGTATCCGACCTGCATGCGCATGGTGGTGAGGAGCTGACCTTTTTCGGCAAACCCGCCGTCACCTCGGTGCTGAACGCGGAACTTGCGATCAAATACAAGGCTGTGCTGATCCCCTGCTATGCAGTGCGCCAACCCAACGGGATCGATTTTGAGATCGTCCTGCACGACCCGGTCCCGCATACTGATGCCAAAACCATGACCCAGTTCACCAATGACGACCTGGAAGCGATGGTGCGTCAGCACATGGGACAATGGTTCTGGATTCATCGGCGCTGGAAGTCCTGGAGGGGACTGGGGGTCCAGCCAAAGGATATGCCCTGATCACTTAACCCGCGCTGCGGCCACGATCGGACCATGGCCACTGCGCTGGATCAGAACAACGGCAGGCAATTCCGATGACAATGTTGCGGTGAAACTCTGCGGTGTTTGGCCATCCCAGCGACCGGCAATCTGCCAATTCTCGACCACGTTTGCATAATCCAGATCATGTCCGGCCAATTCGCCACGCCGGATCGAGGTGCGACGCATCGGCGAATACTGCACAATCCGAACATCATAGGTTTCGTCGTCTGGTAACTCGATCGGAACGACATTCATGGATACTTCGTTCGCGGTACGCGTGGCACTGACCTCGGCCTCCGGCGGCGCAGTCAGGTGTGCATCGACTAGCCGGTTCAGTTCAATTGACTTGGCCCCAACCACATCCTGCTGCCCATTCACAACCATCTGCGGCGTGTAGATCATCGTCCTCCCGCCTTCACGTGCATAGGCGCGCTGACGATCGGTGTGGTCGGGATTGGCGTATTCATCTTTCCAGCCAATGTAGTCCCAATAATCCACATGCAACGCCAGACCGATTACATCATCCCGCTTGGCCAATTCATGCATGATCCGGTCTGCTGGCGGGCAGGACGAGCACCCCTGCGAGGTGAACAGTTCGACCACCACCGGGTCATCCTGCGCCTGAGCCGGGGCAGCAAGAAAGAGTGAAACAAACGCGGTCGCAGCGACTGATCTGAGCATGTTTTCTCTCGATAGAGGATGATTGCCTGAAAGGTTTAAGTCGGAACCGAATAAACTGCCAATCAAGGTTTCTTGAGACCTCAGACACAAGCTTTCGACAAAATGTGTGCAATGGTATACAAAAAACCACCCAAACTGCCCGTTTCACCTTGAAACAACTGGTGTGGTAATGCAGATAACCCTTAGCGAAGCCCGTATTCCAAGTCATTTGAGAGGGAGGCCACAGATGCCCATCAAGGTCGGACAGGACACCGCCAAGACACGCCGCAGCCTGAACGTGAATGGCAAATCCATTTCCTATTATTCGATTCCAGCCGCGCAAGAAGCAGGCTTAGGCGATTTTTCGAATCTGCCTGCCGCGTTGAAAGTGGTTCTGGAAAACATGCTGCGGTTCGAAGATGACGGGTTCTCGGTTTCCGTCGATGACATCAAAGCCTTTGCCGAATGGGGTGCCAACGGTGGCAAGAACCCACGTGAGATTGCCTATCGCCCTGCCCGGGTTCTGATGCAAGACTTTACCGGAGTTCCGGCCGTGGTGGATCTGGCAGCGATGCGCGACGGCATCAAGGGCCTTGGTGGGGACGCGCAAAAGATCAACCCGCTGAACCCGGTCGATCTGGTCATCGACCACTCGGTCATGATTGATGAGTTCGGCAACCCACGCGCGTTTCAGATGAACGTGGACCGCGAATATGAGCGCAACATGGAACGCTATCAGTTCCTGAAATGGGGTCAGAACGCGTTCAACAATTTCCGCGTCGTGCCTCCCGGCACCGGAATCTGCCACCAAGTAAACCTGGAATACCTGGCGCAGACCGTCTGGACAGACACGGACCAAAGCGGCGAAGAAGTCGCTTATCCCGATACACTTGTTGGTACTGACAGCCACACCACCATGGTCAACGGCATGGCCGTTCTGGGTTGGGGCGTTGGCGGAATCGAGGCCGAAGCCGCGATGCTGGGTCAACCGATCTCGATGCTGATCCCCGAGGTTGTGGGTTTTGAACTGACCGGTTCGATGGTCGAAGGCACAACGGGAACTGACCTTGTCCTGAAAGTCGTCGAGATGCTGCGCGAGAAAGGCGTGGTTGGTAAATTCGTTGAGTTCTTCGGCGAAGGTCTGGACCGCTTGCCCTTGGCCGATCGCGCAACCATCGCCAACATGGCCCCCGAATACGGCGCGACCTGTGGTTTCTTCCCGATTGACGGCGAGACCTTGCGCTATATGCGCAATACTGGACGCGACGAAGACCGCATCGCATTGGTCGAGGCCTACGCCAAGGAAAACGGCTTCTGGCGCGATGCCGATTACGCGCCGATCTACACCGACACTCTGTCGCTGGATATGGGCACAATTGTTCCTGCGATCTCGGGCCCGAAACGGCCGCAGGATTATGTCGCACTAACCGACGCCAAGGCCGCATTCACCAAGGAAATGGCCGAGACCTTCAAACGCCCGATGGGCAAACAAATAGAGGTCAAAGGCGAAAACTACGGCATGGAATCGGGCAAAGTCGTGATCGCTTCGATCACCTCCTGCACCAACACGTCGAACCCGTATGTGATGATCGGCGCGGGCCTCGTTGCACGTAAAGCCGCCGCGCTGGGATTGGATCGCAAACCGTGGGTAAAGACCTCATTGGCGCCCGGCTCGCAGGTTGTGTCCGCCTACTTGGAGGCTGCGGGTCTGCAGGAAGATCTGGACAAGATCGGCTTCAACCTAGTTGGCTATGGCTGCACCACCTGTATTGGCAACTCGGGTCCGATCCAAAGGGAAATCAGCGAAGCGATTGCCGAAGGCGATCTTGTTGCCACTTCGGTGCTGTCAGGCAACCGCAACTTTGAAGGCCGCATCTCGCCCGACGTGCGCGCCAACTATCTGGCTTCACCGCCGCTGGTGGTGGTTTATGCTTTGGCTGGTACGTTGGACATCGACCTGACCTCGGAACCGATTGGACAGGATCAGGCCGGCAACGATGTCTACATGAAAGACATCTGGCCGACCCAAAGCGAAATCGCCGAATTGGTTGAGGCAACCGTGACCCGCGAGGCGTTCCAGTCGAAATATGCCGATGTCTTCAAAGGCGACGAGAAATGGCAGGAGGTCGAGGTTCCACAACAGGAAACCTATGATTGGCCACCGACGTCAACCTACATTCAAAACCCTCCCTATTTCCAAGGCATGGGGCCTGAGCCGGGCACAATCTCGAATATCGATGGTGCAAAGGTTCTGCTGATCCTGGGTGACATGATCACCACCGACCATATCTCGCCCGCCGGTTCGTTTGCGACAACGACACCTGCCGGGAAGTATCTGACCGATCGTCAGGTTCAGCCGCGCGAATTCAACTCGTATGGCTCACGCCGTGGCAACCACGAGATCATGATGCGCGGCACCTTCGCCAATATCCGCGTCAAGAACGAGATGCTGGATGGCGTCGAAGGCGGTTATACAAAAGGCCCGGATGGTGAACAAACCTCGGTCTACGAAGCATCGATGGCCTATCAGGAGCAAGGCACCCCGCTGGTCGTCTTTGGCGGCGAACAGTACGGTGCAGGTTCGTCACGTGACTGGGCGGCCAAGGGCACAGCTCTGCTTGGCGTCAAGGCAGTGATCGCCGAGAGTTTTGAGCGCATCCACCGTTCAAACTTGGTGGGCATGGGCGTCATACCGTTCGAATTCACCGATGGTGATACCCGCAAGACACTGGGTCTGAAAGGTGATGAGACCGTATCGATCCACGGGTTGGATTCAGTTGAGCCCTTGCAGGAAGTGCCCTGCACCATCATTTACGGAGATGGTACCGAAAAGACGATCACCCTGAAGTGCCGCATCGATACCGCGCCCGAGATCGAATACATCGAAAACGGCGGTGTGCTGCAATACGTGCTGCGCAATCTCGCAAAAGCGTCATAAATCAGCAGGTTGATATCCAACCTCAGCCCCCGGCCCTGCGCCGGGGGTTTTGTTTTCTGGCCATTTATTCAAAAATCTGAAACTGTTGAGCAAGACAGTCTTCGGAATTTCATCACCATGAAAAAGCCCAACGCCCTATTGGTTTGCTCGCTTAGCGTCATCGCCGTGATCGGGATCTGGGGCGTCGTCGATATCGAAAGCTTGGTGACTTGGGCCAATATCATCGTGCAACAAACCTTCCACAGTCGCGGTTGGTTCGTGATGCTCGCGGCCTCAGGCATGTTGATCGGGTGTTTAGTTCTGGCCTTTTCGCCATATGGCAAAATCCGTCTGGGCCGGGATGATGAAGAGCCCGAGTTCTCGACCGCCACCTGGATCTCAATGCTGTTCTCCGCAGGAATGGGCGTTGGACTGCTGTTCTGGGCGGTCGCCGAGCCCTTGACCCATTTCAACTTCATCTCGGGCATGGCACCCGACTATGTCGCCGCGCAGCAGGCCATGCTGGCAACAAACTTCCATTGGGGCCTGCACGCATGGGCGATTTACGGTTCGACCGCGCTGACCATTGCTTATTTCAGCTTTCGGCGCGGGACAGGCATGATGGTCAGTGCACCGATCAAAAGCCTATTCCCAGGAGAACGCTGGGCCGAGCGGGTCGGGTGGCTGTCGGATTTCATGGCCATTGTTGCAATCTCTATCGGTGTTGGCGGTTCAATGGCCATGGGCGTGTTCCAGGTTGCGGACGGGATTGCGGTTCTGGGTGGCCGGGAAACGGTTGGTGCCCTTCTGATCGGCGTTGTTTTCCTGGCGATGGTCGCAGCCTACATCCCTGCTCTGTTGATCGACCTTGGCCAAGGCATGGCGCGCTTGTCAAATGCGGCAATGCTGATCGCGATCTGCCTTGTGGCCTATACAGTGGTCCTCGGCCCCACCGAGTATCTATTGAATACCGTGGTTCAAGGGTTCGGCGATTACGTCACCAATGTCATCCCTCGGGGCTTTCAGACCTTCACCTTCTTCGGCGATGACGTCACCAAATGGTTCAGCGACTGGACCCTCACCTATATGGTCTGGTGGATCGCCTGGGGACCTTTTGTTGGTGTGTTTGTCGCGCGTATCTCTCGCGGTCGCACGATCCGGGAATTCGTGATCGGAGTACTCTTTGCGCCCACACTGTTCTCGATCCTTTGGTTCGGTGCCTTCGGCGGCATCGGTCTGTTCGAGGCGCTCAACGGTGCCGGAGAACTGCTGGCCTATACGCAAACAAACATCGAGCGTGTGACCTTCGCCCTGCTCGACCGTTTGCCCTTATCGCAGATCACAATACTTGCAACCGTAGCAGCGGCGTTTCTGTTCATCGTAACCAGCGTTGTAAGCGCGGCCTTTGTGCTGGGTACATTCTCGTCCCAGGGGGATGAAAACCCGCCCCCGCGCGTGCGGCTGATCTGGGGTGCATTGCTGGGCTTGTTGAGTGTCGCGATGATCCTGTCGGGTTCGGTGGAATCGGTCAAAGTCCTGATCTCACTCGGGGCGCTGCCCTTTGTGTTCATCTCGGTTCTGCTGATGGTCTGCCTGTTCCGAGGGCTACGAGAAGAGGGGCTGAGCCATGCTGATCGGTGATCTGACGGATACGCTTATGAATCTGACCACTTTTGCATTCATCGGCGCGCTGATCTGGATTTTGGTCCGTAAGTAACGGCTTGAATCCCAGCCGTTTTACCGATTTCCTACGATTATGGACAAAGTCGCATTGATAACCGGCGGTGCACGCGGAATTGGGCGTGCAATCGTCGAAGACCTCAGCCGTGATCACCGCGTCGCGTTTACTTGGTTGTCGAGTAAACCCACGCCCGAGCTACTGGGTGGGGATGTTCTGGCCATACGCTCTGATCTATCTGCGCCCGACCAGCCGGCTAGCGTGATTTCGCAGGTGATCGAGAGGTTTGGACGGCTGGATGTGATCGTCAACAATGCCGGCCTTGTGAAATCTACCCCCAAAGAGGAATTTCGGGCCGAGGACCACCGCGCCATTCTGGATTTGAACCTGCTGGCCCCCGCCGCATTGTTGGCTGCTGCGCTACCACATCTGAAACGCGACGCCTCAATCGTCAGTATCTCATCCATGAACGCGGTCTTACCGCCTCGAGATGCGGTGACCTATGGGGCAAGCAAGGCCGCCCTGAATCTATGGACCCATGCCATGGCAAAGGAGCTTGGGCCAAAGGGGATACGCGTTAATGCAGTCGCGCCGGGTGCGATCAACATCCCCGAAGCGCCCCGGTCTGAGGAGTTGACCGCGCTGTTTATCAAAGAAACCGCTTTAGGTCGCGCGGGAAAGCCCGAGGATATCGCCAAAGTCGTCAGGTTTCTGGCGTCCGATGCCGCATCCTTCATCACTGGTGAGGTTCTGGGCGTCACCGGTGGCTATCGCTTATGAGCCACCTGCGGCTTTCTCAAGCGCTGGGCGGATCGTGCTTTCGATCACCCGCTGAGTGACCGGACCAGCCCAGCGCAGGATGATCGTGCCCTCACCGTCGATCACATAGGTTTCGGGCACACCGTAGACGCCCCAGTCCAGCCCCATTCGGCCCTGTTCATCCCGACCGATACCGGCATAGGGATCGCCCAGTTCAGCAAGAAATCCTTCGGCGTTGTCCAGTTGATCTTTGTAGTTGATACCATAGACGGGGATACCTTCGTCAGACAGAGCCTGCAGATTGGGGTGTTCGACGCGGCATGGTGCACACCAACTGGCCCAGTAGTTGACCAGCTTGACCTCGCCATCACGCAATGTGGCATCATCGAAGCCCGGTTTGCCCGCGAACTCGGTCAGTACAACCGGCGGCGCTGGCTGACCCTCGCGCGCTGAGGGCAAGGCGTTGGGGTCGTCACGGAACATGCCGATGCCCGCGAGCACAGCGAAGGCGCCGAAAATCAGCGGAGGCGCGATCATCAGGGGCGAAATCTTAGCCATTGCGTGACATCCTTTGTTCAACCTTCTCCATCTCGGCCCGTACCTTACGGCCCCGGATCACGCTGAAACCCACCAATGCGATCAGAAGTCCGATTGATACGACATAGGACCACAAGACGGTATCGGCATATTTTCCAAGATCAGGGATCATCCGCTCACCCTTTCACGCGCCATAAGCGCCTTGGTCCGGCGGGCGCGAATTTCTGTGCCCGTACGATAGAAGACCAGCGCAATGAACAGCAGTACAAAGCCGATGATGCAGAGCAGCAGTGGATAGAAGTAGATATTGCTTACCTTCTCCTCAGTATCCGTGCCTGTGATCGCCCCGGCGCGCATCACCGAAGCCCCCTGATGCAGCCCCTGATTCCAGAAGTTCACCGCATACCGGCTGAGGAACGCAAAGACAGAACCCACAAGGCAAAGGACCGAGGTCAGGTCCGCCGCTGTATCCGGATCTTCGATCGCTTCCCAAAGCGCGACATAACCTAGATAGAACAGGAACAGGATCAGGAACGATGTCAGGCGCGGGTCCCAGGCCCACCATGTCCCCCACATGGGCTGCCCCCAGATCGCTCCGGTGGCCAATGCGATCAGCGTCATCACGATGCCAATGGGCGCAGCGGCACGGGCAGCCAGCGCACTGACATGGTGGCGACGCACCAACCAGACCAGCGAAGTTGCCAGCATCATCAGCCAGCAATTGATCGCCATCAACGCGGCGGGCACATGCAAATAGATGATCTTTACGGTCGAGCCTTGCTTGTAGTCATCCGGGGTGAAGAAAAAGCCCCAGATCAATCCGACGACCAGACAAAGACCTGAGCTGATCCAGAAGAACGGAAGGACCCGTTCGCTGGTCGCGAGGAACTTACGCGGGTTGGCGTATTCCCAAAGGGCATTGGCTTTGGCTGCGATTGTCATGGGCTCTATCTAGTCCGAGTCGGCGTGGTTCTCAATTGACCTCAGTCAAGCTTTGTGGCCATCACCTAAGATTGATGCGCAGTACCGCTGCGCTGGCAAAGGGTAAAAGTGCGACCGTTGCGGCGGTAATCCCTGCCAGCATTAGCAGGGGCGTTTGCGTCTCCATGCCTGTCGCACCGCGTCGGGCGACCTCGGCTCCGAAGATCAAAGTCGGCACGTAGAGCGGCAAAACCAGAAGCGACAGTAGCAGACCGCCCCGTTTTAGACCAACAGTAAGGGCCGCGCCAAAGGTGCCGATAACGCTCATCGCCGGAGTACCGAGGAGCAGTGAGATCACTAGCCACGAAAACCCGGGTACAGGCAGGTTTAGCAACACGCCTAGGAACGGCGCGGCCAGAACCAGCGGCAATCCGGTGGTTAGCCAATGGGCTAGCGCTTTGACGGTAACAACCGATTCCAACGGAAGCGGCGCGGTCGCGAGCAGATCAAGCGAGCCGTCTTCCCAATCCAGCGCCAGAAGGCGATCAAGTGACAGCAGACACGCCAAAAGCGCGCCAAGCCAAAGAACGCCCGGAGCGATGGTCGAAAGCAGCGAAGATTGCGGGCCAACCGAGAATGGCACCAGAACGGTGACGATCAGGAAGAAAGCAAGACCGAGACCAAAGCCACCCCCCGCACGGAAGGCCAATTTCAGATCACGCAGCAATAAGGCGATCACAAGAAACCTCCGTCGAAATCGTCGATGGGCTTGGGCTTGGCCTTGTTGGGGCCAACGTCCAGAACCTCTCCGTCCAAGCCAAGATCAATATGGGTCGCGATCAGGGCCGAACCACCCTGCCCCAGATGCGCGCGCACCGCATCCGCAAACATCTGCACGGCGTGACGATCCAGCGAGACCGTCGGCTCGTCCAGCATCCAGATCGGGCGGCCAGTAACCAACATACGCGCCAATCCCAGACGCCGTTTCTGCCCCGCCGAAAGGTTGCCCGCATGGCGGTCAGCCAACTCGTTCAGCTCAAACGCATCAAGGGCGTGCTGGATATCACGGGTGCCAAAGACCGACGCCCAGAAGTTGAGGTTTTCGACAACGGTCAGGGTCGGTTTTAACCCGTCGGAATGGGACGCGTATGCGATCTGTTCTTCTGCCCCGTCGATTTGCCCTGCCAGCGGCGGTTGCAGGCCCGCAAGCGTACGCAGTAATGTTGTCTTTCCGATTCCATTCGGCCCCCGCAGGATCAGCGCCCTTCCTGCCTCAAGCGAGAAGCTCAGCCCTTCGAGCACGGGAACTCCGCCGCGTGCGATGGCCAGATCGGTTACCTTTAAAGTCATGAAGCCCGCTTAGCGGATTGTGCGTGTGGGCAAAAGGTCGGAATTGCCGCAGAGCGGCTGGTCGGGTCGCAGTGAGGGGCCAGCCCCTCACACTCCCCAGGATATTTTTAGCCAGAGCAAGAACAGATCCTCAGACCGGGATCAGCGCAAGCGCAACGCGGCGGCCTTCGGAAAGCAGCACGTTGTAGGTGCGGCAGGCCGCCGGAGAGTTCATGATTTCGACACCCAGACCTGCCTCTTCCAATGTGGTGCGCAAGTCGGCTGGGATGTGGGTCAGTTCTTTGCCCGTACCGATGAACAGAACATCGACATGTTCGGACAAGGCCAGCAGGGTCTGGGCGTCGGGGTAACCCGCCCAAGCCGATGTACCGGTGGGGCCGGTCAGGACTGCCCCATCATGAACCTCCCCGCCTATCCGAAAGAACCCGGGGCCATAGCCATCAACCGGCTGAGCATTTGTATATGTGATCTCGTTCAGGCGCATGTGCAGGGTTCTAGCCCCAAAGCGGCAGGCCGGACAAGGCCGCTGTTGCAATCACCAGATAGGCTGCGGCGCGGTAGAGGTTCTCGTACTCGGGTCGGAACATCCAGCCCCCCAGCCAGTTGCCCGCGATGTTGGGAACCGCAAGCGCAAGGCCCAATCCGATGCTCGCGATCGAAAGACGCCCCATCCCACCGAGATATCCAAGGATCAGCAAATCGAAAGCAAACAGGAACAGTAGGATCGTCGCGCGGATGATCTCAACCGGTAAGGGCCGTGACATATAAAACAGGATGACAGCAGGCCCCGGTATCCCGGCTACCCCGCCCAGTAGCCCTGCAGCCCCGCCGATCGCAGCAACCATGCCACGCGATACCGCTCCCCGGTAGCGCAGACCAAAAACCAGAACGGCCAGCATCGACAATGAAATCAGGCTGACGATATAGCGAAACACTTCGGGATCGGTCCGGGTTAGCAGCCATAAGCCAACCGGTAGAAGTAGCGCGCACCCGACCAAAAGGCGCATCAGATCTGCCTTGTCAACAACCGTCCCTGCGCGGCGCAGGTTCGGGATCGGGCCAAATATGTCCATGACCGTCAGCGCGATGATGGCACCGAAGGGGCCAAGATACGGGCTGGCGATGGGCAGGAAGATCAGGGCAGTCCCAAAGCCGGAGAACCCGCGCACGATGCCCCCAACAAAGGCGGCGAAAATAATAACGGCCAGACCGGTTGGGGTCTGGCCGAAATACTCAGGCATCAATGTTGGCAAACTGGTTGCCCGCCGTATTCGACGGCTTCGACCAGTCGCGCTTGACCCCCAGCCACAGCAGGATGGTCGAGGCCACGAAGACCGACGAATAGGTCCCGACGATCACGCCCCAGATCATCGCGAAGACAAAGCCTCGGATCACGTCTCCGCCCAGTACATAGAGCGAGATCAGCGCCAGCAGCGTGGTCACAGAGGTCATCACCGTCCGGCTGAGCGTTTCGTTGATCGAGATGTTCAGCACCTCTTTGAGGTCTTTCTTCTTGTACTTCCGCAGGTTTTCGCGAACCCGGTCGAAGACGACCACGGTGTCGTTCAGCGAATAGCCGACGATAGTCAGTAGAGCGGCGATGATCGCCAGGTCAAAACGGATTTGTAGTTCCGAGAAGATGCCGATTGTCAGGATCACGTCATGCACCAACGCGGCGACCGCCCCGAGTGCGAACTGCCATTCGAACCTGAGCCAGATATAGACAAGCACTGCGCCAATCGCCAAGGCGACCGCAATGACCGCGGTCTGGATCAACTCACCCGAAACCTTGGGGCCAACCGATTCTACCGAGACGAACTGGATATCCGGCGCGGCAACGGTCAGCGCTTCTTCGACGGCTGTGACGGTTGCGGCCGCCACCGCTTCGGCCCCGTCCTGTGCCTGAATGCGGATCATCGCGACGTTTTCATCCTCGCCAAAGGTGGGATCAAAAATCTCGGTGATAGTCACATCGCCAAGCTCTAGCGGCGCGATGGCGTCGCGATAGGCGCCGACGTCGATCTCTTGCGCGCTTTGGGTCCGGATCGTGGTGCCGCCGCGAAAGTCGATGCCGAAGTTCAGCCCTTGCAGCAGGAATGACGTGAATGCGATCACCATCATCAAACCCGAGATGCCCAGCCAGACCTTCCAACGGCTAAAGAAATCGAACGAGGTGTTTTGGGGTACGAGTTTCAGTCTCATGTCAAACCTCGATCGTTTTCGGACGGCGGCGTTCGAACCACATCACGATCATCAGACGCGTCACAAAGATCGCGGTGAAGACCGAGGTCAGAATACCCAGACCAAGCGTAATGGAGAAGCCGCGCACGGGACCACTGCCCATGGCAAACAGGATGGTTGCGGTAATGAATGTGGTCACGTTTGCGTCCAGAATGGCCGAAAGCGCTTTTTCGTATCCCAGCTCGATGGCACGCGCCGGACCTTTGGCAGATTTCAGTTCCTCGCGGATACGCTCGAAGATCAGCACGTTGGCGTCAACTGCCATGCCGACGGTCAGCACGATACCCGCGATCCCGGGCAAGGTCAGCGTGGCGCCGATCAGTGAGAGCAGGCCAAACAAAAGCCCCACGTTCAGGATCAGCGCAATATTGGCGAAGATGCCGAACAGGCCGTAGCTTAGAGCCATGAATACCAACACGGCGACAAAGGCCACGATTGTCGCGACTTTGCCTGCGTCGATACTGTCCTGACCCAGCTCAGGGCCGATGGTGCGCTCTTCGAGGAAGTCCAGACCTGCAGGCAAGGCACCTGCGCGCAGCAGAACGGCCAAATTGGTGCTTTCTTCAACTGTGAAGTTGCCAGTGATGATGCCCGAACCACCTGGGATATGGCTTTGGATTACAGGGGCCGAGATCACCTCGTCATCCAGGACGATAGCAAAGGGTGCGCCAATGTTTTCTAGCGTGTAATCGCCGAATTTGCGCGCGCCAGAGGTGTTGAACCGGAAGCTGACCGCAGGGCGGCCGTTCTGGTCGAAGGATGGCTGCGCGTCGACCAATTCTTCACCGGTCACGACGGGTGCGGCGTCCAGAGTGTAGTACACACCATCTTCATCGATCGATGGCACAAGCTTCTCACCAACGCCCGGAATGGCATCCGGGTCAGTCCCGCGCCCAACGACAGGATTGAACGTCAACTGTGCCGTCGTGCCGATAATCTCTTTGAGCTCCCCGGCGCTGCCGATGCCGGGCACCTGTATCAGGATACGATCAGCGCCCTGACGCTGGATCGTTGGTTCGCGTGTGCCAACCTCGTCGATCCGACGGCGGATGATCTCAAGGGACTGGCGCACGGTGCGGTCATCCGAAGCAAGCTTTTCGGCCTCGGACAGTTGGACAACGATAGTGTCCCCCTCAGCGCGGGCCTCTATATCTGTTGCCCCTGCCCCGGTCAGCGTCTGCACCTGTCGGGCTAGACCGCGCACAACCTCTAATGCGCGGGACATGCCCTCGGGTTGGCTGATGCGCACGCGAATCTCGTCAGGCGCCGAATCCTGACGGCGGATCGTGCCGACCGTCGCGCGTTCATCACGCAGCGCGTCGCGGATTTCGGGCCACATCGCCTCCATCCGGGATTCGTAGACATCATCAACCTTGACCTCGGCAAGCAAATGCGCGCCGCCGCGCAAGTCGAGCCCGAGATTGACCAGAGACGACGGCAGCCAGTTCGGCCATTGCGCGGCCTCGGCCTGCATTTCAGGTGTATCAATGCCCAGCTCAATCGCAGCCTTGGCATCGTTAGATTGTTCTACGCGCGTATAAAACGCATTCGGCAGGGCAAGGAACAGACCGATCACACAGACCGACCAGATCAGAACCCGCTTCCAGGAATCAATTTGCAGCATTACCCTGCCTTTTCAAGGAATTGTCGCGCGAAGTTACTTCGCAGGTTCGGTCTTGTTCAGAACCTGAGCGATGGTCGATTTCACCACGCGAACCTTAACGCCCTCGGCGATCTCGACTTCGATCTCGTTATCGCCTTCCTTGACCTTCGACACCTTGCCGATCAGCCCGCCTTGGGTGACAACCTGATCGCCCCGGCGCACGGCTTCGACCATGGCCTGATGTTCCTTCATCTTTTTCTGCTGCGGACGGATCAGCAGAAAATACATAATCGCGAAGATCAGGATCAGCGGGAGAAACTGGGCGATTGCGCCACCTTCCATGGGATATTCCTTTGTTCTGATGATGCAGAGAGCTCTCTGCAAAGTTTGCGGGAACCTATGCTTTGAAACATGGGTTTGCAAGCAAACCTGGCCCCATTTCGACCATCGGGTTCAAAGGTTTGCTGCCGGACGTTGCAGATATGTTCTAGGCAGACCCTTCCAGTCAGATATAGTCCTGTGGCAGGAGGCCTAATGATTCAATCAATCCAGACCCTTGGCGCGTTTGTTCGCCTGATGCTCGTGACAGCCTGTTTAGGTCTTCTGGCGTCGCCCGTATGGGCACAGAACGCCACTAGCGAAGAGCCTGCTATAGAAGACACTGAGTCAGAGATTTTTCAGGCTCCGGTTATCGTTGACGGCGACACCTTGTTTCACCTGCGCGGCTCCAGCGCACTGCCCGCACCGGAACGGGCCGCGGGTGTACAGAACAAGATAATCGAAATCGCCGAGGCCTCAGACGCCGAGCAGGTCTCTATAACCTTCGAGGACTCAGAGTTCGGCATTCGAATCTTTGCCGATGGTGTTCAAGTTTCGATCGTGACCGATGCCGATTCCGAGCTTGAGCAGATGGACTTGAACGTTCTCAGTTTGTTGCACGGCGACGCTATTAAACAATCCATTGAAAGCTATCGCGCAAACCGCACCGAACAGGCGCGTGTTTCGGGTGCCATCGAAGCCTTAGCATGGACAGCTGGATTCGCGCTTTTTGTCGTCGTTATCCTGTGGCTGCACCGGCGCATTCGCCGCCGTACGCTGAAACTGGTCAAGCGTTACCTCAAGGATGTCGAAACCGCGACCGCCAAAAGTGTTCAGGCCGAGGCCATCGCCGCGTTGATCCGGTATGCTCTGAATTTTGTCCTGCTGGTGATCTTTTTCCTCGGCTTCTACTACTACCTCTCCTTCGTTCTGCTTGCCTTTGCCGAGACGCGCTATTTCGCGCAACTCCTGCTGACCTACTTGACCGAGCCGGTCCTGCTGATCTTCAAAGGAATCCTCAGCTACATCCCAAACCTGATCATGTTGATACTGATCGCATGGATAACGCTGTATATTATCCGGGGCATGCGTGTGTTCTTTGACGCCGTCGAGGCGGGAACCTTTGACATGGGCGATTTTGAAAGCCACTGGGTGAACCCGACCTTCAACATCGCCCGCGTCGTCGTTATCCTGATCGCTCTGGTCTTTGCTGTCCCTTACATCCCCGGATCAGATTCGGCGGCGTTTCAGGGGCTGACGATTCTGGTTGGTGCCATGCTGTCGCTGGGCGCAAACTCGGTCGTGTCGAACATGCTGGCGGGGCTCTTCGTGATCTATCGCCGCTCAACCTCGATTGGGGATCGGATCCAGATCGGGGACCATATTGGCGATGTGGTGCAGATCAAGTTGATGGAGACGCATCTGAAGTCCATCAAGAATGAACTGATCTCGATCCCGAACGCCCAATTGATGAATTCGGACGTGGTGAATTTCTCAAAAAGAACAGACGGTAGCGGGTTGCTGCTGCATACGACCGTCGGGATTGGCTATGAAGAGCCGCCCGAAAAGATCGAAGCGATGCTGATCGAGGCAGCCCATCGCACCAAGGGAATCAAGGCCAAGCCCGAACCCTTTGTTTTATGGACCGCATTGGCCGATTACGCGATCAACTATCAGATCAATGGTTATACCACTCGGGGCAGTATCATCCCGAAAATCCGCTCGGACTTACATCGCAACATCGTGGCCGTGTTCAATGAGAATAACGTGCAGATCATGACACCTTCGTACATGGCCGACCCGCCCGAGCCGAAGATCCCAGCCGAAGAGTGGGATGGCCATCTGGCACATGAAACACATGAGGACGCGGATAAGTCGTAACCGGTGCTACACCCTGCCATTCAGATGGTGCATAAGCGGATTCAGTGATTCACGCAGTTAAGGATCTGAACCATGCACGACATCCGCGCCATACGCGAAAACCCAGCCGCCTTCGACGCCGCCCTTGCGCGCCGTGGGGACGCGCCGGTGTCGTCAGACTTGCTGAGGCTGGACGAAAGCCGCCGCGCCAAGATTCTGGCTGCTGAGACAGCGCAGGCCGAGCAGAACAAGGCCTCCAAAGAGGTTGGCGCTGCCAAAGGGCGCGGGGATGAAGCTGAATTCGAACGCCTGCGCGCTCTGGTCGCCGAGAAAAAGGCCGAAGTGGCCCGGATGCAGACCGAGGCCAAGGATCTGGACGCTCTGCTGGCCGACCAGCTGATCCGCATCGCGAACCTGCCCGCCGAGGATGTGCCCGAAGGCGCGGATGAGAACGACAATGTCGAAATCAACCGCTGGGGCACACCACGCGAATTGGATTTCGCGCCGAAAGAGCATTTTGAAATCGATGCCGTTCAGAATGGCATGGATTTTGAGACGGCTGCCAAACTCTCCGGCTCGCGCTTTGTGCTGCTGTCGGGCGGCGTCGCTCGCATCCACCGCGCTTTGGCGCAGTTCATGCTGGACACGCATATCAATGAGAACGGGCTGACCGAGGTCAACGGCCCGGTTCTGGTTCTCTCGGAAATGATGCAGGGCACCGGCCAGTTGCCGAAGTTTGGCGAGGACAGCTATCAAACCCGCGAAGGCTGGTGGCTGATCCCGACTTCCGAGGTTTCACTGACCAACATCGTCAACGACACGATGATCGAGGAAAGCTATCTTCCCCGCCGCTATACCGCCCATTCCCTGTGCTTCCGGTCCGAGGCTGGATCGGCGGGCAAGGACACACGCGGGATGCTGCGGCAGCACCAGTTCGAAAAGGTCGAGATGGTCTCGGTCACCCATCCGGACAAGTCGGATGATGAACAGAAACGTATGCTGCGCTGCGCCGAAGGCATTCTCGAAAAGCTGGGCATCCCCTATCGCACCGTGATCTTGTGCACCGGCGACATGGGCTTTGGTGCACGACGCACTTACGACATCGAGGCGTGGCTGCCGGGCCAGAACACTTATCGCGAGATCAGCTCGGTCTCGACATGCGGGGATTTTCAGGCGCGCCGCATGAATGCGCGCTTCCGGCCCGAGGCCGGGGGAAAGCCAGAATATGTCCATACCCTGAATGGTTCGGGCCTGGCCGTGGGGCGCTGCCTGATAGCTGTGTTGGAAAATGGTCAGAACACGGATGGGACGGTCACCCTGCCCGAGGTTCTGGCACCCTATCTGGGCGGCAAGCTAACCCTTCAAACCAACGGCACGCTGACTTAAAAAAACCGGCGCATTCAGGCGCCGGTTCCCGATCGGATAAGGCGGAGAAGTATCACTTCTTCGCCTTTTTCTTATCTTTCTTCTTTCCGGGCTTCTTGTCGGACTTCTTCTTATCGTCCTTCTTTTTGGCGTCCTTTTTCTTAACGTCTTTTTTGGGCTTCTTGTTTTTCTTACCCTTCTTGGCCTTTTCCTTGACCTTTTCCTTGGCTTTGGAAAACACCGCCTCCATTTCAGACTTCTTCTTGGCCGCCTTTTCAGCCTTGGCCTTGGCTTTCGCCTTTTTCTTTGCCTTGGCCTCGGCAGCGGCCTGTTCTGCCGCCGCGCGCTCCTTTGCCGCCTTACGCTCGGCCTCGGCCTTGTTCGCAGCCGCATTGCTTTTGGCTGTCGCGCGCTGCACAGCCGATTTCCGCTCTGCAGGCTTGCGGGTAGCAGCGCGACGCGCGGGCTTGGGCTTGGCACCGACGACTTCTTTCGCAGCCGCGATCAGCTTAGCTGCGCGGGTGGAACCGACGCGCGGGGTGCCGGACAGATCTTCCGGTTTGGCCTTGGCAATGGCTTCTGCTGTTTTGTAGCCCTTTGCATTCAATGCCTTAGCAAGCGCTGGCCCTACGCCACGCACCTCAGTAACTGCGGTCATTTCGTTTCCTTTCGTTAACTCCCCCAGATTGTAAATGCACAGCACATACGTTCCTGAGAGAGCGCCAATTCAAGAATTAGATAGGAGGTTACCCGCTTTCGGCCAGGCGATGGCCTGCAGTTCGGCTGGGAAATGGGACAAGTCTTTTGGCGTCTTCATCCCATAGTTTCAGATTCAGCGCTGCCACTGCCTCGGGAAACTTGATCCGTCGCGGTGTATATTCTGGCGGCAGGTTATAGTGGCACGCGCGCAGCCGGTAAGATGGGATGCGGGCATTGAAATGGTGGATGTCATGCAATGTGATGCAGGCCACCGCATTATCGAACCACCAGCCGAAATCCAGCGCCGAGGACCCCTCCAACGCAGCCAGCTTTGGATCCAGCTCGGGGCGGCGATCCCAGTAGGTATCTTCGAAATTGTGCTGCAAATACACCAGGAACACCCCAAGCATCCCGCCCAGCAGCGAAAACACCAGCCAGACCAGAATGCCGGTGGCACCGGCGATCAAATACAGCAGTCCCAAAAACACAACAATCGAGAGGTTGTGCAGCACCACGCCCATCACACCGAACCGCACGGTGTTCTTTGGCCAGCGATAGCGGATGAAGTATGTGAACAGCGCGCCAACCGGCACTAGAATGAAGGGATTCCGATACAGTCGGTAAAACAAACGCTTTTTCCAATCCGCCTCGTTCCATTCGCGCAGCGTCATGGTGTGGATTTCACCGGTCTCGCGATGCTCGAGGTTGCCGATTCCGGCGTGATGCAGATTGTGGTTCTGCTTCATCACCTCGAACGGGGCAAATGTGAAGGGCGATAACCCATGGCCAGCCCATTCGTTCTGCTCGCGCGTCTCGAACAACGAATGGTGCCCGCAATCATGCTGCAGGACATAGAGACGCACGGCAGAGAAGGCAAAAACGATCCCCGCCGGGATCATGATGTACCAGCGGTCGACATAGGTGATCGCCAATGTAAGCGATGCGAAATACACCGCGAATGTTCCGAAATAACTGAGCGCGGCAAGCTTGTTGTCCTGCACCGCGTATTGTCTTGTATATTCTCTCAGATCCATCACGCCCGCTCCCCACGGAGGTCGACCAATCACAAATTCGAAATTAAGTGCGGAAATCCCGCAAACAAGCAGCACGTGCAAAACAAATGCACGCGCTTGAATGCTAGCGCGCAGAAACGGGGCTGTCACGCCCCCTCTCTGAAAATGCTGGAAATTAGCGCAGTTACGCCCGTCCCTTGAGATGCTTGGCCAGTGCGCCTGCGTTTTTCTTGCGCCGCCCTTTGTAGGGGTTCTTGTCCCCTTGCCCGCGCAAAGTCAGGCGGATAGGGGTGCCCGGCATATCAAAATCCTCGCGCAGGCCGTTGACCAGATAACGCGAATAGCTGTCAGGCATCTTGTCAGGGTGCGAGCACATGACCACAAACCCGGGCGGGCGGGTCTTGGCCTGCGTCATATACCGCAGCTTGATCCGGCGCCCCTGCGGGGCTGGCGGCGGGTGCTGTTCCAGCATGGCGGTCAGCCAACGGTTCAGCGCAGCGGTCGGCACGCGGCGGTTCCACACGTCATGGGCACGCAATATCGCGGCGCGCAAACGTTCCAAACCGCGGCCTGTTTTAGCGGAGACTGTGATCAGCGGCGCTCCACGCAACTGCGGCAGCAGACGTTCGAAGGATTCTTTCAGATCGCGCAGCTTTTCCTGTTTGTCTTCTTCGATGTCCCATTTGTTGACGGCGACGACCACAGCACGACCCTCACGTTCGGCCAGATCGGCAATGCGCAGGTCCTGTTGCTCGAATGGGATAGCCGCATCCAGCAACACGACGACGACCTCGGCAAACTTGACTGCGCGCAGCCCGTCGGAAACCGAGAGTTTCTCAAGCTTCTCCTGCACCTTGGCCTTCTTCCGCATCCCGGCGGTATCAAAAATCCGCATCGGGGTGCTGTCCCCATCAGGGTCGGCCCAGTCGATCCGCAAGCTGATCGCGTCGCGCGTGATCCCGGCCTCGGGGCCGGTCAGCAGTCGATCCTCGCCGATGATCTTGTTGATCAGGGTGGATTTACCGGCATTCGGACGACCAACTACAGCGACTTGCAGGGGTTTGTCAGCGGTGATCAGCGGGGCTTCGCCTTCCCCGTCTTCGTCCAGCTCGATATCGGTTTGCGGCGTCTCTTCTATGCGCGCCTCTTCAGCCGCGTCAGCCAGTGGCATCAATTGCGCATAGAGGTCCGTCATCCCCTCGCCATGTTCGCCCGACAGACGCACCGGCTCGCCAAGGCCTAGGTTGTATGCTTCAAGCACGCCCGCATCAGCCGCGTTCCCTTCGGCCTTGTTCGCTGCCAGGATCACGTGTTTGGAGCGCTTACGCAGAATCTCGGCGAACATTTCGTCCGTGGGCGTCAAGCCCACCCGCGCGTCAATCATGAACAGGCAGACATCGGCCATGTCCACTGCACGCTCGGTAAGGCGGCGCATCCGACCTTGCAAGCTGTCATCGGTTGCGTCCTCAAGACCCGCCGTGTCGATCACGGTAAAACGCAGATCGCCCAGCCGCCCTTCACCTTCGCGCAGGTCACGCGTCACGCCGGGCTGGTCGTCGACCAAAGCCAGGCGTTTGCCCACAAGGCGATTGAACAGAGTGGATTTGCCCACATTCGGGCGCCCCACGATGGCGAGGGTCAGCGACATGATATTCAACTTTCAAGACTCAAGATGCGCCCTTTAACGCATCTTGTCGTCAACGGAAAGCGTGCAGTTCGCCCTTGGTCGACACAACATACAGCGTCTGACCCGCCACAACCGGTGCCGTGGTCGCGCCACCCGGCACTTCGACCTGATGCACCAGCGCTCCGTCGACGGGATTGAAGAAGCGCAGATAGCCGTCGTTCGAAGCCACGACAAGGCGTCCACCGGCCATGATCGGGCCGTAATGGGCAAAGATCGGACCCCGGCGGCCCGGCTTGTTCTTGACAAAGCCCGGCAGATCGATGGCCCAGACAGTCGAGCCATCGGCTGCATCCAACCGTACCAACTGGCTGCGATCACTGATCAGGAAAACACTGTTCCCCGCCGGCCAGACTGTGTCAACGGCCCCCTCCGGTGCTGTCCAGTTCCGCTCACCCGAATTCCCGTCGAACGAGACCGTGCGCCCCGAATGGTTGCCGATTATGACCGAACTACCCGACACCATGGGCCCGGCGGTCACATCCACGATCTGAGCTGCCGCTCGGCCCCGACGCCCGCCTGCAACGGACGCGTTCCAGCGTAAAATACCGCCCCGGCGGAATGTTGCCGCGACATCACCCGATCCAAAGGCAAAGACTGACAGGTCCGAGGCAATCACGGGAGCAGGTGCACCCAGAACGTTGCCGACGCTCGGCGTGCCTTCGATTTGCCAGATGATCCGCCCATCCTTGGTATTCACCGCCCAACCGGTTTCGTCCCCGGCCACCAGATAGAGTATGCCGCCGCTAACCAAAGGAGCACCGCTGCCAGTTGCATTCAGACGTTTCTGCCACCTTTGCGCCCCGGATTTCGCATCGAGCGCGGTCAACCTACCGAAACCCGACGAGACATAAAGCACACCGTCGGCATAGGCGAGCCCTCCGCCTGTGGCATCCCCGTCCTTTTCATTCGGCGGGATAAGGTTTGTGCTCCAGGCGACCTGCCCTTGGGGCGTAACAGCCGAGACAATTGCCCCGGAATCGAGCGTATATATCAGGCCACCAGCAACAACAGGGTCTGCGGTGATCCGCTGTTTTCGGCTATCGCCGGACCCAATGTTAGCAGACCAAATACGCTGCGGTGTGGCACTCAGCGCTGCGTTTGTAGTGCGGAAGGCGGGTGTTCCCGCGCTTTGCGACCAGTTGGCGTTGCGGCTTTGAGCCGGAATACTGATCGGTTTGGCGCCACGGGTTTCAACGGTTTCGTTGTCGATGGAGGCACGAATATCCTCACGCTCACCCGGCAGAATGACTTCGGGTTCCTGACAGGCGCTGAGAACGGTGAGCGCGGCTGCCGCAACCGGCAATCCGAAGCCTGAGAAATAACGTGATAGCATAATCTACAAACTCGCCTGTGATGTTCCGTTTCGCTGCCGGTTAACCCTGCTGGTTCGCCACGGGCTCGGGTTCGCCCCCAAGCGCGACGATCAGTTGAGCCGCGCGCTGTTGCAGATCGACGCTGGCCTCGGCGTCCTGGCGCAACGCCTGCAAACGGTCCAAAGCGGCTTGCGTATTGCCCTCGGCCACATCGATCAGGGCCAATTGTTCTTCGGCGAGCAGACGCAAAGGAGCACCAGGTATGGCCAGCGCTTCGAACTGTTGACGACGATCCGCCACTGGCATCGTGTCAGTTTGCAGTAGCAATGCCTTGAAACTTGCAATCGCGCGATAGATTTCAGGCAAATCCCCCTGCGTGGCGATCGCGTTCAGACTGTTCACCGCATCTTGCGCCGATCCGGCCTCGGCCTGAGAGGCGGACAGCAACATGTTCAAAACCGCGTCACCGCCGACAGACGCAGCATTGATCGCCTGCAGGCTTTGTGCCCGTTCGGCCGATCCGTTTTCAGCCAGCGCCGACAGAATCGCATCACCCAGAGCCTCGGCCTGGTTGGTATCACGTGCTTTTCGGTATTCGTTGAACGCAGCGCCCCCGACAATGGCCACGACAGCCAGCACACCGACCCAGCCCCAACGGCGCAAAAGAAGGTACATGCGATCGCGGCGCACCTCTTCGGTGACCTCTTCAATAAAACTGTCGGCGTCGCTCATCCCTGCCCCCAGGCTTAAGTGTCCGGTTTTCTAGCGCCATGTCATACCCCGGCGATCAGGCCAAGCCAAGTGCCCGAATTCATACATTTGCCACCATGTGGGTGACCCTTGCGTAAAAAACTAAACCGAACTATTCAGTTCAGTATGGAAAAGACATGGCCACAGCCCCATTTTAAGGGATAGCGGCTAAAGCCGACCGCGCGAACAGATCTGGAGATTCTACCGCATGCGATTGATTTCATTCGTTAACGCCATTTTGGTTATTGTTGCGTTGTATTTTCTTGTTTTCGAGCGCGACGCGCTGTTTGCGTTTGCAGGTCGCGGAGACGAGCCATCCGAGACCGCGACCGAGGCCTCGGAATCGGTGCAATCACCGGACTCGATCGGCGTTGTCGTGCTGCGCTCGACTGCGCGCGAGATCGGCAGCGCCGTTCAATTACGGGGTCAGACCAAGGCAAACCGCCAGGTCGAGGTCCTTGCCGAAACCATTTCGACAGTCCTGTCCGAGCCCAAGCGCAAAGGAGCTTTTGTCGAAGCAGGAGATCTGCTGTGCGAGCTTGACCCCGGAACCCGGCCCGCGAGCCTGGCCGAAGCCATGGCAGCCAAGCTTGAGGCCGAAAGCCGCGTTCCCGAGGCCGAAGCGCGCCTGGAAGAAGCTCACGCCCGTTTGGCTGAAGCCGAAATCAATCTGAAAGCAGCCCGCAAGCTGTCGGAAACCGGGTTTGGATCAGAAACGCGCCGTATCTCAAGCGAAGCCGAAATGAGCACTGCCGAGGCCGGAATCAAATCCGCCGAGGCCGGTCTGGAAGCTACGCAAGCCGGGATTGAAGCCGCCACCGCAGCAGTAGCAGCCGCCCAGCGCGAGATTGATCGCCTGACCATCAGCGCACCGTTCAAGGGTCTGCTTGAAAGTGATACTGCGGAATTGGGCAGCCTGATGCAGCCCGGCTCGCTCTGCGCAACCGTCATCCAGCTCGACCCGATCAAGCTGGTGGGTTTTGTGCCTGAATCAGAAGTGAATCGGATCATTGTCGGATCGATGGCAACTGCGCAGTTGGTTACGGGTCTGCAGGTCGAGGGGCGCGTGACCTTCCTCAGCCGTTCGGCCGATGAAACCACGCGGACATTCGAGGTCGAGATCACAGTGCCAAACCCGGAACTGCTGATCCGTGACGGCCAAACCGCCAACATTCAGATCGCGGCCGAAGGGGTCAAGGCACATCTGCTGCCCCAATCCGCACTGACCTTGAACAATGAAGGTGAGCTTGGTGTTCGCACCGTGGTAGCCGACAATGTCGTTGATTTTGTTCCGATCCGCCTTCTGCGTGACACCGCTGATGGTGTATGGGTTGGTGGCCTGCCGGAAACTGCTGATATCATCGTGATCGGGCAGGAATTCGTCACACGTGGTGTGACGGTCGCGCCGACATACAGGGAAGTATCGCAATGACGGGTATCGTCAGTTGGGCCGCAAGCCGTGCCAGAATGGTGCTGGCTTTCATCGCGATTTCGCTGGTTATCGGCGGGTATGCTTATGTCGGGCTCCCAAAAGAGGGTGAACCCGACATCGATATCCCGATGCTCTTCGTGTCGGTGCAGTTTCCAGGGATTTCAGCCGAGGACAGCGAAAGCCTGCTGATCAGGCCGATGGAAACCGAGATGGCCGATCTCGACGGGTTGGACACGATGACGGCCACCGCCGCCGAGGGCTACGCAGGTATTCTGCTGGAGTTCGAGTTCGGTTGGGACAAATCCGCCACCATCGCGGATGTTCGCGATGCCATGAACACCGCGCAGGCTGATTTCCCTGATGGGGCTGAGCAATACACGATTACCGAGGTCAACTTCTCTGAGTTTCCCATCGTCATCGTTAACCTGACCGGCCCGGTACCAGAGCGTACAATGGCGCGCGTTGCCAAAGATCTGCAGGACGAACTTGAGGCGTTGGACGCAGTGCTGGAAGCTGGCATTGCCGGAAACCGCGATGAAATGCTTGAGGTCGTGATCGACCCGCTGCGGCTTGAGGCCTACAACGTCACGGCCGCCGAACTGATCAACGTTGTGCAAAACAACAACCAACTGATCGCTGCAGGTGAGGTCGAGACCGAACAGGGCACGTTCTCGGTCAAGATCCCGTCGTCATTTAAGACTGCTCAGGACGTCTATGGCCTGCCCGTAAAGGTCAACGGAGACCGCGTAGTCACCTTAGGCGAACTGGCCGAAATCAACTATACGTTTGAAGACCGCGCGGGCACGGCCCGGTTCAACGGCGAACCCACCGTCGCGCTGCAGGTGGTCAAGCGCAAAGGCTTCAATCTGATCGACACCGTTGCGCTGATCAAAGCCACTGTCGCCGAAGAACAGATCAAGTGGCCAGCCGAGCTGCAGGCCGCTGTTGATGTGGGCACCTCGAACGACCAAAGCCGCATCGTCGATTCAATGGTGCGCCAGCTTGAAGGATCGGTTCTGACCGCCGTCGCGCTCGTGATGATCGTGGTGCTGGCTTCGTTGGGAACACGCGCCGCGTTGTTGGTGGGTTTTGCCATTCCAACCTCGTTTCTGTTGTGCTTCGCCTTCCTCGCGATGATCGGGGTCACCATCTCGAATATGGTGATGTTTGGCCTGATCCTTGCCGTGGGCATGCTGGTCGATGGCGCCATCGTTGTTGTGGAATATGCCGACAAGCGCATTAAAGAAGGCGTTGGTCCGATGCACGCCTATGTCGAGGCGGCGCAACGGATGTTCTGGCCGATTGTTTCATCGACGGCCACTACACTGTGTGCATTTCTTCCGATGTTGTTCTGGCCCGGTATCCCCGGCGAGTTCATGAAGATGCTGCCCATCACGCTGATCTTCGTTCTGTCGGCCTCGCTGATTGTGGCACTGATCTACCTGCCGGTCGTGGGCGGTGTCTCGGGCCGTATGAGCCGCAGTTTCGAGCGCAGCTCGAACTGGCTGCGAGCCCGCACGCCTTGGTGGCTGCGAGTGCTTCTGGTACCGCCTTCACTATATATGATCTTCCTCGGCGCGATGCAGGTTTTGAACCCTAACTATCTGCTGCCCGGCGGTTCAATTGCTGGCGTGCTGCTGTTTCTGTTCGGCGCCTTTGCTGGGTCGGTCACGCTGAGTGCTGCCAAGATCGAACGCGCCCCGGATGAACATGTTCATACCGCTAAAGAGCACACGCCCTTCGGTTATGTGATCAAGTTCTTGGTCGGCAATCCGGTCATGCCGGTGGTGTCCATCGCAGTCGTCTTTGCGGCGGTGTTCTGGGTCGCATTCATCATATTCCCGCAAAACTCTCGCGGTGTTGAATTCTTCGTGGAAAGCGAACCGGAACAGGCCACGGCCTATGTCCGGGCACGCGGCAACCTGTCTCTGGCTGAAAAGGACGAAATGGTTCTTGAGGCCGAGCGCGTGATCAGCGAACACCCGGCGGTGATCAACGTATTTGCCTTTGCGGGCGAAGGCGGGCTCAATCAGAACAATGGCGGTGCAGAAGCCCCCGCCGACACAATTGGTCGCGTCCAGTTCGAGCTCATTCCTTGGGAAGATCGCCCAATCAGCTCTGAACAGATTACCGGTTGGTTCTGGGGACCGATTGCAGGTCTACTTGGCTTTGCAAAGGAAGAAGTCGCGGCGGAATATGACGGCAATTTTGTTCTGGACGAACTAACCGCAGAGCTGGCAACCCTTCCTGGCTTTATCGTTGATCTTCAGGCGCTGGAACAAGGTCCCGCTTCCGCCAAGCCCGTTCATCTGCGCATAAAAGGCGATAGCTGGGAGGATCTGACGGCCGCGACCGTCACAGCACGAGAAGCCTTTGACACCACACCCGGCTTGATCAAGATCGAGGACACCCTGCCCCTGCCCGGCATCGACTGGCAGATCGACGTGGACGTGGCCAAGGCGGGTCGATTCGGCGCGGACGTCGCAACCGTTGGCGCGATGGTACAGCTTGTGACGCGTGGCATCTTGCTGGGTGAAATGCGACCGGATTCAACCGATGAAGAGGTAGAAATCCGCGTCCGCCTACCTGATCAGGATCGCGTCCTGTCAACGCTGGATACGCTGAAAGTTCGCACACCGGACGGGTTGGTCCCCCTGTCGAACTTCGTCACCCGCAAACCCGTGGCTAAGCTCGCCGAGATCAATCGCGCGGATCAACAGCGCTACTATGACGTTAAAGCGGATGTCGAGCCTGGGCTGAGCAAGATCGTGACCACCGGTCCTGACGGTGCAGAGCTGCGTTTGGCAACCGTGCGCGCGATTGGTGAAGGTGCCACACCAACTGGCAGCACGATTACCAGCGCGGACGGGGCAGAGTTCGAACTCGTTCAACTAACGGGTGCCGAGAACGTGGGTGAAGTGCGGTCCGCCATCGAAAGCGGTGACGCTCGGTTTGCCCTGATCAATCCGAACGAACGAATTGCCGTGCTGACCGAGTGGCTGGAAACCGATCCTTTTGGTCGCACCATCACTTGGGAGTGGACCGGCGATCAGGAGGATCAGGCTGAAAGCCAGGCGTTCCTGTCCAGCGCATTCCTGGCAGCACTGGGTCTGATGTTTGTGATCCTGCTGGCGCAGTTCAACTCGTTCTACAATTCGGTGCTGGTGCTGCTGGCCGTGGTTCTGTCTACGACCGGCGTGTTGCTGGGCATGATGGTAATGCAACAACCGTTCTCAATCATCATGACCGGGACCGGGATCGTGGCGTTGGCCGGTATCGTGGTGAACAACAACATTGTTCTGATCGACACCTATCAGGAATATAGCGGCTATATGTCTCGCATTGATGCAATTGTCCGCACGGCTGAGGCGCGCATCCGTCCGGTTCTGCTGACTACGCTGACAACAATGGCGGGTCTGACCCCGATGATGTTCGGCCTGTCGCTGGATTTCATCGGCGGAGGGTATTCGATCGACAGCCCCACGGCACTGTGGTGGAAACAGCTGGCCACGGCGGTGGTCTTTGGCTTGGGTACCGCCACGGTGTTGACGCTGATCGTCACGCCTTCATTCCTGGCGCTACGGGTGTGGGTCACAACTTACGCGGTATGGCTGGGTAAGGCGCTGGCACGCGCCACGGCGGGCCGATCCAGCCAAATCGCGCAGGACATGGCAATCGGCCAAAGCGCGAGAGATGTGCAAGCAGCCGAAATGATCTGGACCGATGAACAGGACAAAGCTGCCCCTGATCAGAGCGCTCAGGACGACCGCCCTGATCATCCTCCAACAACACCGTTGAAGGCGGCGGAATAAAAAAAGGCGAGCCTTCGGGCTCGCCTTTTCGTTTCTGGCATGGCCGTTACTCGACGAACGCGTATTCGCCCAGATCGCACAGGTTCAGACCATAATCTTCAATCGATTCTCCGTCGCTGAAAATACCACGGATGTCATAGACACAGGTGGTCAGCCCGTCCGCAATAAGGACGTCTACTTCGTAATCCGCGCCCAGATAACCACTCTCAAGCAGGTTGCCTTCCCAGCTACCGGACGAGGCCGGAGACACGTTGAACTCAACCAGGTCATAGCTGGTTTCGTTGATAATCAAGAATTCCAGATCCTCGGCTGCCCCCGAAGTGGCCATCAACAGTGTTGCAGTCAACGCTGCTGCTGCTCGCATTTTCATGAAGTTTTTCCTTGTCTGTGTTTCGGTCTGCAAAGTGTCGCGGTGGCGGGTCCGCGTCAAACGGAAACCGTACCACAGCAGCCGATTTTCTTTTCAAACCGATCCGCACAAACATTGGCAGTCAAGGCTGTCGGGCCTAGGCCGCTTCGCTGTCGGCCTGTTGACGGTTCCATAGCTGGGCATATCGCCCTTCGCGGCTGAGCAGCTCATCATGCGTGCCCTGCTCAATGATCTCACCACGTTCCAGAACGACGATCCGATCGGCCTCGGCAATGGTGCTAAGGCGGTGTGCGATGGTGATCACCGTCCGCCCCTCACCCGCTCGGGCCAAAGCATCTTTGATGTCCTGCTCGGTATCCGTATCCAAGGCCGAGGTCGCCTCGTCCAACAACAGGATCGGCGGGTTTTTTAGCAAGGTTCGGGCGATGCCGACACGTTGCTTTTCACCGCCTGATAGTTTCAGGCCGCGTTCGCCGACCTTGGTATCGTACCCTTCTGGCAGGCTGACGATGAAATCATGAATCTGCGCGGATTTGGCGGCGGCCTCTACATCCTGCTGGGTCGCGCCTTCACGCCCATAAGCGATATTGTATCGGATCGTGTCATTGAACAGGACCGTATCCTGCGGAACGACGCCGATCGAGGCATGCAGGCTTGACTGGCTAACATCGCGCACATCCTGCCCGTCGATTTTCAGCGACCCGCCGGTGACATCGTAGAACCGAAACAGGAGCCGCCCGATTGTGGATTTCCCAGACCCGGTGGCGCCGACAATCGCAACGGTCTGACCGGCTGGTACGGCCAAGGAAACGCCCTTGAGGATTTCGCGATCAGGCTCGTATCCAAAGCGGACATCTTCAAGCGTGACCTCCCCACCATTTACCTTCAGGTTCGGGGCGCAGGGTTTGTCCATCACTTCTGCTGGCTGTTCCAACAGATCAAACATCTGCCCCATATCCACCAGTGACTGACGAATTTCGCGGTACACCGTGCCAAGAAAATTCAGCGGTACGGTTATCTGGATCATATAAGCATTAACCATCACGAAATCGCCGACGGTCAGCGCGCCCTTCTGCACGCCCATTGCAGCCAGAACCATCACGCCAATCAGGCCGCATGTGATCAGGAACGACTGGCCAAAATTCAGGAATGCCAGCGAATAGGCCGTCTTCAGCGCGGCCTTGGCGTAACCTTTCATCGAAACATCATACCGTTCGGCTTCGCGGGTTTCGGCATTGAAATACTTGACTGTTTCGAAGTTCAGCAGGCTGTCGATGGCGCGCTGGTTGGCCTCGGTATCCTGATCGTTCATCTCGCGCCGCAGCTTCACGCGCCACTCGGTCACCGCAAAGGTGAACCATATGTAAAGCGCAATCGTCACCGCGACGACGACCAGATACCAGACGTCGAATAACCAAAGCAGGATGATCGACACCAGAAGCAATTCCAGGATCAGCGGCCCGATTGAAAACAGCAGAAACCGCAACAGAAACTCAACGCCTTTCACGCCCCGCTCGATTATCCGGCTGAGACCGCCCGTGCGCCGGGTCACGTGATAGCGCATCGAGAGCTGGTGAATGTGCTGGAACGTCTCAAGCGCCAGCGCTCGCAGCGCGCGTTGCCCAACCGGCGCAAAGAACGCATCCCGCAATTGCTGGAAGCCAACAGTCATCATGCGGGCCACACCATAGGCAACGGTCAATCCGATCGCACCCAACGCAAGCGGCGGTACACCTTCGCCCGCCAAACCATCCACGGCACCTTTGTACAGGATGGGAGTATACACAGCGATCAGCTTGGCCAGCACCAGCATCGCCATCGCCAAAATGACACGCCGTTTCACCCATGGCTCGTCCTCGGGCCAAAGATAGGGCGAAACCTTGCGGATGGTTCGCCAGCCCGAACGATGCTCGTCCGTGTCGGTTTTGATCGCGGATGGTTGTCTCATCACGTACCTTAACTGCGGTCAGAGAATTGCCCTGGCCCAGTTGGGCCAGTGGTCATGTTTATTCAGGAATGGTGAAAATCTGCCCTGGATAGATCAGGTCAGGATCACGGATCGAATCTTTGTTGGCCTCGAAAAGTTTGACGTACAGCACACCGTCACCAAACCGGTCGCGCGAGATCGCCCAAAGCGTATCACCCTTTTGAACCGTGACCGAGCGGATCGCCGGAGCGTCGGTTGAGGCCTCACCCGGATTGGTGGTTTCGGTCGCGCGCAGGACCTCGACGGGTTCGCGTTTGAACGGCGTCTCAAGCCTGCTGACCACAGTGCCATCAGGGGCAACCTCATCCACCCTCAGAGTGTACACTCCGGGGTCAATGCCCTCGACCTCGCCGCGCCATTGCCCGTCAGTCGCCGGTGCAATGTCGGCCACAAGCTGGTTGTCCAGATACAAGCGTACGGCCGATCCATCCTGCGCCCGCCCGGTCAATTCCACATCACCCGCGTCCGAATAGCCAATCGTGTCCAGGGCAATCTGCTCTGGCGGCGTATCCTGAACAGTGGGTGCTTGCAAAAGTTCAACCCCTTCTTCGCCCGAGCGCAGGATCGCAACCTGCTGGTCAGGCGCGTCGCCTGATTCCGGCTGAGTTTCAGTCGCGGGCGCGGTCTCATTCACAGGTGGCGTTGCGGCACCTGCAACTTCTGGTTCATTCTCTTCGGTTTCAACTTGGTTGGCTGCTTGCTGATCGGTTGTTTCCGTATCCGTCGTCTGTGCCTCGGCAACCTCTTCGACCGGCTCATCGGCAGCGGGCTCCGACACGGCCGGTGGGGCCGGTTCGGGCAGCGCCGCGATCAGATAATCATCTGAACGGCTGGTGTCTTCGCCTCTCCGGGTCTCAAGAAAAAGCCCGCGAGCGTCGTCTGCAAACGGGATCGATACAAACTCGGCGAACTGGCCGCTGTCATCGACGGTGAAGCTGTGAACAGTCTCACCGTCCAGCAGAACACTGACCTCGGACCCCGGTTCGGCATTGCCGGACAGTACCGCGTTTCCATCGGACTCAACGAATATCTGATCCAGAACCGGCGCGGCCAAAACCGGAACATCCGCTTCTTCGCTATCCGGAGTTTGATCGGAAATCTCGGGCGGTGTGTCTTCAGCAACAGATTCGCCGGCTTCCGCCGCCTGGCTTTCGGGCTGCGCCTCCGCTGGCTGGGTTTCCGGCTCGGCGACCTCCGCAATCGGCTCGGATGTTTCAGTCGCTTCCTGCTCAGCCTGCTGTTCCGGCCCGCCGAACAGACCGGACAGGTACAACCCGCCCGCAACGAGCACCACAACGATCCCGGCAACCAGCCCCCATATGAAGGTACCAGAACCTCCGCTTCCCGATTTGGCGTTCATTCTTTTCCTTTCACTCCGCCCGGGAAATGCCCAGTTTGGCGCGCATTTCATGGAGCGGTTGAGCCAACCTATCAATCCCGCTATCAGGGGTCAAAACCCCTAACACAAGAGCAGAGAGCCCTACCTATGTCCCAGAAATCCGTCTGTGTGTATTGCGGGTCACGCAATGGTGTGAATCCTGCCTACTCCGCCGCTGCCCACAGCTTTGGAACCTTGTTGGCCAACGAAGGCTGGCGGCTGGTCTACGGGGCCGGAGATGTGGGTCTTATGGGCGAGGTCGCGCGGGCGGCACAATCGTCCGGCGGCGATACATTTGGGGTGATCCCGGTGCACTTGCTTCAGCGCGAGGTCGGCAAGACCGACCTTACCCGGTTCATCGTGACCGAGACGATGCACGAGCGTAAAAAAGTGATGATCATGAACGCGGATGCCGTAGTTGTCCTGCCCGGCGGCCCCGGATCATTGGACGAACTTTTCGAAGCACTGACATGGCGGCAACTGGGGCTTCATGACAAACCCATTCTGGTGATGAATGTTGACGGGTACTGGGACACGCTGCACACGCTGCTGGATCAACTGATCGGTCAGGGGTTTGCAGATGGTTCTCTGGCAGAATTCATCACCTGGGTCGACACACCGGATGCGACCATGTCCGCGCTTCGCAAATTACTGAACTAAAAAACTGGCAATCGGGCGGCGCAAGCCGCCCGATTGTCGGCATTCGTTTAGGCAGGTTTTGCCAATCGGGTCTTCAGTATCCGTTCGACCTTGTGCAAAGGGTGGTTTGTGAGTGTTTTGTCAACCTCGGCCACCACCTTTGCCAACACTTCACTGTGCAGCCGACGGCGCAACAGGCCCAGAACATGCGGACTGGCAACCAACACCAATCGTTTATAGGCCCCTTTCAGCCCCTTGCGATTCAGAAGGTTCGCCACATCCTGAACGAACAGAGATTTTGCGTGGGACTTCCATGTCTCCTCTTCAACTGCAGATTTCTGGTTCGGTCCCGTATCGGGTCGCCGCCCTGCCCTGTCACTTGGCTTTGTCGGTGCTGCGTCCTGTTCTTCGACCGACACGACGACCAAGTTGGGGTCCTGTGCGTCCGTGATATTCTCCATCACCAGCGCTTTTTCCCCATCGGCGATGATAACCCATGTTCCCTGTTCAAGTGCAGCCATTCGTGATCTCCTGTATCGCTTAGGTTGGCCTTCGCCTGTCCCTTAGACACACCTGTTTAACGATGCGGCGTTGGTGTTTCGCTCGCATTTTGATAGGTTTATGGTTGATTGGCGGTACTCTCCCTCCGCCTACTTTACGTAGGTGCTGAAAGGCCGTGCACAATAGGTGGGATAATGAAAGTTGACGTACCGGCAGGTTTTTACCGGCCACCCATCAATTCATAACAAAAAGCCCGCCAGCATCACTGCCAGCGGGCCATTCATTAAGTTCTACCAAGTGGAAATCACATCCGCGAGGCAACGTTTTCCCAGTTCACCAGGTTGTCGAGGAAGTTCGACAGGTAGGCCGGACGCTTGTTGCGGAAATCGATGTAATACGAGTGCTCCCACACATCACAACCAAGCAGTGCGGTTTGACCGAAGCACAGCGGGTTCACGCCGTTTTCAGTTTTCGTCACTGCCAACGAACCGTCGGCATTCTTGACCAGCCACGCCCAGCCGGAACCAAACTGACCGGCACCGGCAGCGCTGAACTGCGACTTGAATTCGTCAACCGAACCAAAGCTCTCGGTCAGAGCCTTCTCCAGCTCACCGGGCATCGCGTTGCCACCGGGGCCCATCATCTCCCAGAACTGGTTGTGGTTCCACAGCTGGCTGATGTTGTTGAAGATACCGTTCTGCGCGACAGCATTTGCGTCGTATGTGCCAACGATGATCTCTTCCAGTGACTTGCCGTCCCACTCGGTGCCGGCGATCAGCTTATTGCCGTTGTCGACATAGGCCTTGTGGTGCAGGTCATGGTGATATTCCAGCGTTTCCGCGGACATACCCTTGGCTGCCAGCGCGTCATGTGCATAAGGAAGATCAGGAAGTTCAAAAGCCATCTCGGCCCCCTGTTGAAAATGAATGTTGCGGTTCCAAAGGTTAAATGCTTTGACAGCCGCCGCAGGTCAAGGGCCGCAACACAAAAACCCGGAGGTCCGCGATGCTGACACAGGCGCACAAAATGTTCTATCGCGCCCGCGGATACTATGCGGGCAACTTGAACGGTGAACCCTTTCGCCTGGACCCCTACCACTCGAAATTCTGGCGCAAGGTATCAGCCGGGGAGTGGGAACCCGAGACATTTTCGGTGCTGGACCAATATCTGTCGCCCGAACAGGACTATCTTGATATCGGTGCATGGATCGGCCCCACGGTCCTCTATGCCGCGCGCCGCGCTCGCCATGTGTGGTGTTTTGAGCCTGACCCAGTGGCTTACCGCCATCTGGTCTGGAACCTAGAGCTGAACGACATCCGAAACGTATCAGCCTTCAGCATCGCCTTGTCAGATGGGTTTGGAGTGACACGAATGGCTTCAGCGCACGGAGAGGCAGGCGATTCAACGTCATCATTGCTCCACGAAGGAAGCCATGGCACCGACGCACTTACCATCGGTTGGGATCAATTTTCTGAGTCCGTCGACCTGACTGATGTCTCTTTGGTCAAAATGGATATCGAAGGCGCTGAATTTTCGGTCCTGCCTTCTATGCTGCCTTGGTTAGAAAAAGATAACCCTGCGCTGTTTCTCTCAACGCACGCACCTTATCTGAGCGCAGACAACCGCAGCGCGGCCATGAAAAAACTATCAGAAGACCTGGCTTTCTATAGCCATTGCCACGACCCACACACAGGCGAAACCGGCAAGTCAGCCCTCACGGGCAAGCGTGCACTCACTCAATTCCCGACATTCCTGTTCAGCGAGAACCCCTGACACCCGAACCAGAGATCCGGCCTTCATCTCGACAGAAATACCTTGGGAGTGAGGCCGCAGGCCGAGGGGGCAAAGCCCCCTCACCCACATATCATCAGGCGATCAGGGCTTAATAAACCCCGACCTCGCTGCCGGGCTGCGCCGCAACCTTCAGCAATTTGAACGCATAGTCCGCCGCAGAGCGGAAGCAGACGATGCGGAAAGTCTCAGCGTCGTCCATCCAGAAGGCACCTGCCACTTGCGCCAAACGCGAACGGCGGATCTGGCCGGGTTGGAATGCCTCGGCCGACAGCTCAACCGGAGCCAGCTTGCCCAATACCTCGCGCGCGTTCGCGCCCGAAACGCGGAATACGGCCCGCGCGTCGGAGACGTTGACCGCCAGTGCGTGCGTACCACTTAGCGCGTTGGTCATCGCGGCGAGTTTGGCCTCGACCTCGGCATAAGGCACAAGCACCAGCAATTCGTCGGTGGACATCCAGCAAACACCGGTGTCGCCATTCACAAACGCTTCACGCTGACCGGGCACTTTCTGCCCGGTGGCGTCTTTGACAACCTTAGCCAGTACCTTATCCGACAGATCACCGCGCAGTGTGATCATGCCCTGTAGGCCGCATTCCTCGATCTTGGCGATGCCATCATATGAGGCGTGGTTCAGTGCGCTGATGGGTTCAGACATTCTGCTTCTCCCCGTCCTTGTCATAGAAGATCGGGTCCACGATCTTGGCCTTGTAGGTTTTGCCGTCAGTGCCCGGGAACTCGACCACTTCGCCCATCCGGTCGGGGCCGTGTTTGATCAGGCCCATGGCGATGCCTTTACCCAGATTGGCCGAGTAGTAGGTCGAAGTTACGCGACCGATCATGTTGCGCTGACCGTTCGCATTCACGCCCTCGCCCACCGCATAGGCACCGTCCGGTAGAACCGATCCATCCACAGTCTCAAGACCAACCAGTTTCCAGCGCTCAGGATCGGCCATATGGGTCCGCGAATGGGCGCGTTTTCCGAGGTAATCCTCTTTCTTTTTGGACAGCGCCCAGTGCAGCCCCAGATCCTGCGGGATCACGGTGCCGTCGGTCTCATCGCCGATCATGATAAAGCCTTTCTCGGCACGCAGAATATGCAGACATTCGGTGCCGTATGGCATCACTCCGAACTCCTGCCCTGCCTCGATCAGAGCGTCCCAGAACGCCTGACCTTGGCTTGCAGGGACCGCGATCTCATAGGACAGCTCACCCGAGAACGAGATACGGTAGGCCCGCGCGTCGAACGCGCCGATCTTGCCATCGCGCCATTCCATGAAGGGCAGCGCCTCTTTCGACAGATCCATGCCGCCCAGCTTCTCAAGTACCTTGCGGGCGTTCGGACCTACCACGGCGACCTGCGCATATTGCTCGGTGACGTTCGCGACGTAGACTTTCCAGTCCCACCACTCGGTCTGCAGCCATTCTTCCATGTGGCCATGGATACGCTCGGCCCCGCCGGTGGTGGTGTGGCACAGCCACGTGTCCTCATCGATGCGGGCAACAACGCCGTCGTCGATCAGGAAGCCATTCTCGGAACACATCAGGCCATAGCGGCATTTGCCGACCTTCAGCGTGGACATCATGTTGGTGTACATCATGTCCAAGAACTTGCCTGCGTCGGGGCCTTTGACGATCAGCTTGCCGAGGGTCGAAGCGTCCAACAGCCCGAGGTTTTCGCGGGTGTTTTTAACCTCGCGATTCACCGCATCATGCACGGATTCTCCGGGTCGCACATAGGCATAGGTTCGACGCCAATGGCCGACCGGCTCCCAATCGGCCCCGTTCTTATCGTGCCAGTTATGCATCGGCGTTTGACGGATCGGCTGGAACACCTCACCACGCGCTTCACCACCAATCGAAGCCATCGAGATTGGAGTATATGGCGGGCGGAAGGTGGTGGTACCGACCTTCGGGATCTCCGAATCCAGCGCATCAGCAAGGATTGCCAGACCGTTGATATTACTCAACTTACCCTGATCCGTTGCCATGCCCAGCGTGGTGTAACGCTTGGTGTGCTCGACACTTTCATAGCCCTCGCGCGCAGCCAGTTGCACGTCCGAGACCTTGACGTCGTTCTGGAAGTCCAGCCACGATTTCATGCGCAGATCAATCTCGGCATTAGAAGGCATGAGCCAGACAGCGGCCATTGGGGCCTCGGCCGTAGTCTCACCAACTGGCGCTTTGGTGCGCTTCGCGGAGAACCCGGCCGCCTTCGCTGCCGCTTTGCCGGCAGTATCTGCATCCTTCAGGACATCCCCCAGGGCCAGCGGGCCGTTCGAAGCCCCTGCCGCCAGAACAAAACCTTCACCGTCTGCCCCCAGCGGAGGACGTGAAGGATCGGGGCGGAAATGCGCGTTCGCCTCGTCCCAGATCAGCTTACCGCCGCAATGCGACCACATATGCACGACCGGAGACCAGCCACCTGACATGGCAATCGCATCGCATTCGACCTCTTCCCGGGCGCCTCCGATCCCCTCTTGATTGCAGATCGCAACTTTCTTGACCCGCTTGCCGCCTTTGACCTTTGCGATCGCCTTGCCCGGATCGACGCGGATACCCAGCTGACGCGCCTCTTCGGCCAGAGGTCCGGCGGTGTCGCGCGCATCAACCACGCGCAGGACATCGACACCGGCCTGTTTCAAGGTAATTGCAGTCCGGTAGGCGTCATCATTGTTGGTGGCGACAATCACACGCTCGCCCGGCGTCACGCCCCAGTTGACCACATAGTCGCGCATGGCCGAGGCCAGCATGACACCAGGCACATCATTGCCTGCGAATGACAGCGGACGCTCAATCGCACCGGTCGCGGTCACGACCTGTTTCGCACGAATGCGCCACAGGCGGTGACGCGGCCCCTGAACACCCGGCTTGTGGTCTGTCAGTCGCTCATAACCCAGTACATAACCGTGGTCATAGACCCCCGCACCCATGCAGCGATTGCGCATGGTGACGTTGTCCATTGTTTCGAGATCGGAAACCAATTGTTCCACGAACTTATCCACAGGCTCGCCATTGATGGTTCCGCCATCAACCGGAGCGCGACCACCCCAGTGCGCAGTCTGCTCGATCAGCATCACCTTGGCACCGGTTTGGGCTGCCACCTTGGCGGCCTGCAAACCCGCGATACCACCACCAATCACCAAGACATCGGTGAAGGCGTAAAAATGCTCGTATGTGTCCGCGTCACGGTTGTCCTTGTCGGGCGCTTTGCCCAAACCCGCCGACTGGCGAATAAACGGCTCGTAAACATGTTTCCAGAACGGTTTCGGATGGATGAACATCTTGTAATAGAATCCGGCTGGCAGAAACCGCGACAGATGCGTATTGATCGCGCCGATGTCGAACTCGAGGTTCGGCCAGTGGTTCTGTGATGCGGATGTCAGACCATTGAACAGCTCTGTCGTGGTGGCGCGCTGGTTCGGCTCAAACCGGTTGCCCTCACCCAGACCGACCAGAGCGTTTGGCTCTTCCGCGCCACTAGCGACCACGCCGCGCGGGCGGTGATACTTGAACGACCGGCCCATCATCATCTGATCATTTGCCAGCAAGGCAGACGCGAGCGTATCGCCCTCGTAGCCCTGCATCGAGGTGCCGTTGAAGGTGAAGTTGACCTTTTTCGACCGATCAATCAAACGGCCATGTTTTGCGAGACGGGTGCTCATGATGCGGACCTTTCGCAGGCGGTATTTTGGATGGCTGTACAGATCATTTGTACTCTCTCCACGTCCAGCCGGGACGCTTGGCGGTGATGGCGTCCTTGATCTCTTGGGGCGGCTCGGTTGTCTGCGCCGGATAGGTGCCAAAGACCTCAAGCGTGTTCGTACAGCGCGCGGCGTGGAACCACTTGCCGCACCCATTGGCATGGCGCCAGCGTTCGAAATGAACGCCCTTGGGGTTTTCGCGCATGAACAGGTAGTCGTGGAACTCATCATCTGACGAGCCCGGGCCATAACGCTTCAAATGCGCCTCGCCACCTGCAGCCAGTTCAGTTTCTTCGGCTTCGACGCCGCAATAAGGGCATTTCAAGATCAGCATGTGATCATCCTCTTGGCAGCAGGCGAGACGTATCTGCCTGCAAATTCTGCGTGACGGGCGTGCGAGATTTTTCGACGAAAAATCTTCATCAGTGCGCCACCCCGGCCGCGACGCTTTCGTCGATGAAGCGGCCTTCTTTGAAACGATCCAGCGAGAAGGCTTCGGTCAGTGGTGAATGCCCCGTGGCCATCAGCTGAGCCATTCCCCAGCCCGATCCCGGAATGGCCTTGAAGCCGCCGGTGCCCCAGCCCGCGTTGATAAAGCAGCCATTAAGCGGTGTTTTTGACAGGATGGGTGAACGGTCGCCGGTCATATCCACAATACCGCCCCACTGGCGCAGCATTTTCAGGCGCGAGATCATCGGGAAAGTTTCGACCAATGCGCGTACCGTTTCTTCGATATGATGGAAGCTGCCGCGCTGGGTATAGTTGTTGAACCCGTCCGTGCCACCACCAATCACCATCTCGCCCTTGTCGGACTGAGACATGTAGCCGTGTACGGTGTTCGCCATCACAACGACATCCATACAGGGTTTGATCGGCTCGGACACCAACGCCTGCAGTGCAACGGCTTCCAGTGGCAGACGGAAGCCCGCCATCTCAGCCAACTGGCCAGAATGCCCCGCAACCACGATGCCCAGCTTGTCACAATCGATGGCACCTTTTGTGGTATCGACCCCGACAACACGACCGTTTTCGGACCGGACGCCGGTGACTTCGCATCTCTGGATAATGTCCATACCCATGGCCGAGCATGCACGGGCATAGCCCCATGCCACCGCATCATGGCGCGCGGTCCCACCACGTTCCTGCCAAAGCCCGCCCAGAACCGGATAGCGCGGACCTTCAAGATTAATGATCGGCACCAGCTCTTTCACGCGCTCGGGCCCAATCCACTCGGTCTGAACCCCCTGCAGCGCATTCGCATGCGCAGTACGCTGATAGCCGCGAATCTCGTGCTGGGTCTGCGCCAGCATGATTACGCCACGCGGACTGAACATGATGTTATAGTTCAGTTCCTGGCTCAGATCTTCGTAGAGACCGCGCGCCTTTTCGTAAATCGCCGCTGACGGGTCCTGCAGATAGTTCGATCGGATGATGGTCGTGTTCCGACCGGTGTTGCCACCGCCCAACCAGCCTTTTTCTATTACGGCGACGTTCTGGATGCCGTAGTTCTTGCCAAGATAGTAGGCTGTTGCCAAACCGTGACCGCCGGCCCCGACGATAATGACGTCATAGCGCTTCTTAGGCTCCGGCGAACGCCATGCGCGCTCCCATCCGGTGTGATAGCGCAGCGCTTCGCGCGCTACAGCAAAGGCTGAGTAGTGTTTCATGTGCGAATCCGTCCGGTCTTCGATGATTGGGCGCAGGTATGCCGTGCCCGTACATTTTAACCCTGCCGCGCAACGCCGCAATAATGCACTATTGCGACATGAGCGCCCTTCGCGGCTATTTGTCCCTTTTTTCCATGCGCCGACAGGTCTAAGTCAGGGCAACCATTTTGGAGGGACCATGCCGTTCTGGGTTCTCATCTTCTTGATCGCGCTGCTGATCGCGATTTTCCTGGGTTACACGATGCTGCGCGGTCGTCGCGGCACCGGCCCGACAGCTGCTTATGATCTGCGGGTCTATCGTGAACAGCTAGCAGGCGTTGACAAAGACTTGGCGCGCGGCGTGATCGCGAAAGCTGATGCTGAACGTGTACGCACGGAAATCTCGCGCCGTATCCTGGCTGCAGACGCGCAGATGCGCAATGAAGACAAAGGCACCGGGCCATCACGCTTGGTTACCATAATTGCGTTCCTCGCCATGGCCGCCGTTCTGGTTGGTGGCGGGTTGGCGATGTATCGCCAGTTGGGTGCTGCCGGTTTCCCTGACATGCCCCTTTCAGTTCGTCTGGAAATGGCAGAAGACCTGCGCGAAAATCGACCCAGCCAGGCTGAGGCCGAGGGCATTGCCACACCGCTCCAGACGCCTCCGCTGGACGAAAGCTATGCAACTTTGCTGAACCGGCTGCGCGAAACTGTGGCCGAACGCCCCGATGATCTGCAAGGCCATACCCTGCTGGCACAGCATGAAACCAACGCGGGGAACTTCAAAGCAGGGTATGAGGCACAAACCCGTGTGATCGAACTGTCGGGTGACAACGCGTCGGCTCAGGCCTATTCGGATCAGGCAGAGATGATGATTTTGGCCGCTGGCGGCTACGTCTCACCGGAAGCGGAAGCCGCCTTGCGACAGGCGCTTGAGCGCAATCAGCGCTTGGGTCCTGCCCGGTATTATTGGGGGCAGATGCTGGCACAGACCGGGCGGCCTGATATGGCTTATCGCGTTTGGGTCGAAACTCTGAATGACGCCCCCGCCGGCGCGCCATGGGCGAATGCCATCCGGTCACAGATCGATGAATTGGCATTCCGCGCAGGCGTGTTTAACACACCCGACTTTTCTGCTGCATCCGGCCCCAGCCAGGACGATGTAAATGCTGCCGCCGAGATGTCGCCAGAGGAACGACAAGAAATGATCCGCGGCATGGTCGATGGCCTTTCGGACCGCCTTGCGACCGAGGGCGGGACACCCGAGGAGTGGGCTCGCCTGATTGCCGCCTTGGGCGTGCTGGGCGAAGGCCAACGCGCCATCAAAATCAGGAACGAAGCCAAGGAAGTATTTGCGGGTAACGCCGAAGCGTTGGAGATGATCGACGCTGCCGCGCTGCAGGCCGGAATCGCTCAATGATCCACGACGCGTTCGAAGACTTCGCAGCATCCCTGCCCCCAATGTCAGCCCTGATGGGGCTGGATCTGGGAGAAAAGACCATCGGCGTTTCCGTCTCGGACCGGATGCGCGGCGTGGCCACCCCGCTTGAGACGGTACGACGCAAGAAATTCACACTGGATTCCGCGCGTTTGATCGAGATTGTGACCGAGCGTGAGATCGGCGGCATTATCCTCGGACTGCCGCGCAACATGGATGGCAGCGAAGGGCCGCGCTGCCAGTCAACCCGCGCCTTCGCACGAAACATGACCCGTTTGACCGATCTGCCCATCGGTTTCTGGGACGAACGACTAAGCACCGTTGCGGCAGAAAAAGCACTGCTTGAGGCGGATACGACACGAAAACGTCGCGGACAGGTTATTGATCACGTCGCAGCAGGCTATATTCTGCAAGGCGCGCTGGACAGACTGCGCTTTCTTTGACGGATCGGAAAACGCCCATGACGAATATGGTTTGGAAACGGGACGAGGTCGAAAGCCCTTGCATCCAAATCTGCGTCGTTCACCCGACCGAACGTATCTGCACCGGCTGCTACCGCACCATTGACGAGATCACGCGCTGGTCAAAGATGGACAGCACCGAACGGGCCGAAATCATGCAGGATCTGCCGGAACGCAAACCCCGTCTGGCAAAGCGCCGTGGTGGCCGTGCCGCCCGGCTGCAAGGGTCCTGATCCGCAAGCCTAGTATTTTGGTCTCCGCGTAGGCTTAAGATCACTCAGAGATTCGTGATCCCGCAATTCAGAACCGAACAGTTTAACCAGCTCGTTCTGGGTTGTCGTCTTGGCAGGTCGCGGGCGCAACTCAACTTCCAACTCGTGGCTTTCAACCTGTTCGGGAGTGTCCTTCGAAAGAATGCGTTTTAGTACTGAGCGAAAAATCATTGCTCTTCCAATATGTAATAAACGACGCGCCACTGCGGGACCGTTCCGAACACCGAGGGGGGAAGAGTCCGGAAGCTGTGTTTGAGTGAGTGGTGGCCCACAGCGACGCGAAACAGCTTGTTGCCTCTCCCTCTAAATCCGGGACAGGTAAGGACTTTTTAAGTTATTTGACCAACCAGTCAATAATAGCGCTAACTTAAAGTTGCATTCCGTAACGTCAACGCAAAAAAGAACAATGCCTATGATTACAAGGCATTGTTTCTGAACCGTTTTTAGAGCATTTAGCCAGTCGCAAGCCAGGTTATTGCATTCTCGTATTCCTCCGCCGGGAAATACTGGGTCCGCGTTCCCAGAACATGGCTGGCCATGCGTTGCGCCATTTTTTGCCATGTCTTGTCACCGACAATCGCTGCACGATCCAGCATCCCAATATGACCAGCCGCCAGTCTGAAATGGGCTGCCATTGCAGTCAGACCCTGCCAACCATCGAACTCGCGCAGATCGATCAACAGGCGAAACCCGTCACGTTCGCGCAACAGCGCATCAAGATCGGTTTGAGCCTGACCGTATTCCTGTGAATCCAGTTTGCCCATCAGGCGGATCTGCACGCAAGGTCCGCCCAGATCCGTCACGTGGATCGCCCCGAGAGATTCGCGCATCCAGCGACGCGCTTCCTCCACCTCATCCATTCCAAAAACGTGCACCGGGCAAGGCAGGATCGGGGCAGCCAGGCGGACGCTTGTTTGCACCCATCCCTGGTCCGCCACAACGCCAATCCGGTCGAATCCGCGCCAATGGCTGAGCCCCAACTTGGTATCGGACCATGCGGCACCCAGATCATATCCCTTGAACTCGGACCCAACGATCGCCAGCAGACGTATGGCGTCGTGCTCTTCCAATGCGGCCTCAATAGCGGGAACAAGCGTGCTCGCGTAATCTGCGCTAGTGACCTCGCCCGAAAGCTCGACCTCAATAAGGGCACCATCTGCATTCGTGTGAACCGTAATCATCGAACCAACTCTCCAAAGCCAAACAATGGCAGGAGGTTACGGGGATTCGAGCCATTGCGCTACACCACCAGGCAACTGAGGGCGGAAATAGGCGATCATCCGTCCATCCGGTCCAGCGCTGGCATTCGGACCCCATGGTGCAACACCATGCAGACAGTGGCGGTGCAACAGATAGGCTTCGCCCGGGCGCGCCGGTAGCTCGAGGCGCGGACAGGTCTCGAACACTTCGCGACGCGCAGCCTGATAGACATCTGTGATATCGGCCTCGCTCAATTCATGCCGCGGCACCTTCTTCATCGCGGCCCGAAAAGCATCGCCGAGGATTTTGTGGCTTCCCTCCCACAGCACCATTGGTGCTGCGTCCACACTAGCCTCGGTAAGTGGGATACCCAATATCCAGGCATGAGGTTCATCCACCCGCCGTCGTCGATCAGGGCCAGCTGGCTTGAGCCCGTCCACATGCGCCGCATCTCGCCGCGCACGATACCGCGCCGCAGCCTCGCTTTCGCCACGCCGGGGTTGAGGGTAGCCCGGATATATTACCGACACCTGCCCTTTGTGCAGATCAATCGATCCAAACTGCTGGTGTGCCAGTTCGATGGCCGCGCCCGCCAGTGCAGGCGAACCCGCGACCCTGCCCTGCGCATCATTGTCCAGTGCATCAACGCCAATGAACCACGTGCCATCGCAATCGTGCCAAGCTGCATGAGCCGGATCGCTGACGGACGCACGCGCAGTGGGAAGAGCGTGCGCCACCCAATCCGCCAACGCTCCATCATAAGGAAACTTTACCCAACCTAGCTCGTAAAACGACGCTACCACCCCAACGCCTTTCTCAGCATATTCAGAGCAACCAGGGTAAGGAATACCGCGAAGACCCGCCTGAGCGGCTTCGGATCCATCGCATGCGCCAGCTTAACGCCCCACGGGGCGGTGATCATAGTCATCGCAACGACGATACCGAAAGCCACCAGATTGACCGCGCCAATGGTCAGCGGCGGGCGATGCTCCGGAGCGATGTTGAGAAACAAAAAACCAAGCACCGACGGTACAGCGATGATCACGCCAAAGCCCGCTGCGGTCGCAACCGCCCGGTGGATCGGAGTGTTATAAAGGCTCATCAATGGAACGCCGAAACTGCCCCCGCCAATTCCCATCAGTACCGACAGAAACCCTACCGAAGGGGAAAGCGCGGCGCGGCGCAATCCTTTGGGCATCGCATCCCCCAACCGCCACTCGGATTTACCCAATCCAAGATAGATGCCGATAACCATACCAAGCATGCCGAACAGCGCCTGCAAAAACTCTGTCCTCAGAGCTGAAGCCACCAGAACACCGATCACCGCACCCACCGCTATGCCTGGCCCCCAGCCGCGCAGGATGCCCCAATCCACCGCGCCTTTCTTGTTATGGCTAAGAACCGATCGGATCGACGTTACAATGATCGTCGCCAGCGAAGTTGCGAGGCATAGCTGCATCAGCTGAGGCCCGCCATATCCAAGTGTCTGAAACGCATAGAAAAACGCGGGCACCAGAACGATTCCACCGCCAACGCCCAAAAGTCCAGCCAACACCCCGGCCAAAGCGCCGATCACAAGCAAAAGGCCCAGCATCTGGGCCAGCAACATCGTCTCGGGCATCATTCCCCCATAGCGGCTCGAAGCCGTCTTAGCCTACCTGTTCCACCTGCGATAGCGCAGCAACAGAGTCCAGAGCCTGCAGGATCACTTCTGGGCCGGCATTCTCGCGCACAGCACCTTCGGAGAGCATCCGCCGCCATCCCCGCGCACCGGGACGCCCCGCGAACAGGCCCAGCATATGCCGCGTGATCTGGTGCAATCGACCACCGTCGACAAGATGCGCCTCGACATAGGGCAGCATATTTTGCACCACTTCAATGGGATCCGCGACGCTGCCCGTTCCAAAGATCAACGGGTCCGCAGCCGCCAAAATATCTGTCGGTTGGTGATAGGCGGCACGACCGATCATGACACCATCAAGCCCATCCTCCAGATGCTGTTGCGCCTGAGCAAGCGACGTAATGCCACCATTGATCGAGATGTGCATGTCCGAAAAATCAGCCTTCATCCGGTGCACAAGACCATAGTCCAACGGTGGAATATCCCTGTTTTCTTTGGGGCTTAACCCCTGCAACCAAGCTTTGCGCGCATGGATCGTCACCCGCTGACAACCGGCCTTGCGAATCTGGTCGAGGAAAGCAGGTAGCACTTCTGAAGGTTCCTGTTCGTCAACACCGATACGGCATTTCACCGTGACTTCGAGCTTCACCGCCTCGCGCATCGCCGCAACGCATTCCGCGACCTTTTCTGGTGCGCGCATCAATACCGCACCGAATGTCCCTGATTGCACACGGTCAGACGGACACCCACAATTCAAGTTGATCTCGTCATATCCGGCTTCCGCGCCCAGCTTGGCCGCCTGCGCCAATTCCTGCGGGTCAGAACCCCCTAGCTGCAACGCAACCGGGTGCTCCTGAGGATTAAAGTCCAGCAGATGCAGTGCGCCGCCGCGCACCAAAGCAGGCGCTGTGACCATTTCAGTATAAAGCAAGGTCTCAGAACTCAGCAAACGATGCAGAAACCGGCAATTCTTGTCGGTCCAATCCATCATCGGTGCAACAGACAGTCTCGCACTTCTACGGATGTCTACAGGTTTCTTATCCGGCATATCTTGCTCATGTCATCGGAACGCAGCTTTCGCCAAGTACCGGGTATACAGAAAGACCTGCAACCGGCAAACCGTTCTTGGGTTTTGGGAGATGGTACCGCCTCCCTGGCTTGAACAGGGGACCTCTGGATCCACAATCCAGCGCTCTAACCAACTGAGCTAAGGCGGCACTTGTGAGGGGCGATTTAGCGAAGACGTACGGGGATTGCAAGGGAATTAAAGCTGAATTCGCCAGCTTTGTTCGACCAGATCGACACCGAAGGAATGCACCGGCTTGCTGTCGACAAGCTCCCACCCAAACGCACGATACAGCCCGCAAGCGGCGGCGTGACTCTCATGGGTCCACAGCACCATCTGGCGATATCCTGCGTCGCGGGCGAAACCCATGCAGGCGGTCAGTAGCCGCTTGCCCAGCCCCTGTCCACGAGCCTCGGGCAGCAGCAGAAACAACCGCAGCTTGGCGGTTTGATCATCCAGCCTGACACAGAAAATACTACCCAAACGATCCCCGTCGCACTCGGCGATCCAGCCTTGTTCGCAAGTTGGATCATGATCCGCGATGAATCCCGTCAGAATGCGGGCAACCAGCGGGCCGAAACTGTCATCAAACCCCTCGTCGCGGGAATAGAGCACGTCATGCTGTTCTACCAGCCACGGCGCATCCTCGGCGCGGAAAGGTCTGAGCGTTGCCGTCTCCATGCCCTATCTGAACCCATAGTCGGCTTGATTCTCAACCCATCGCGCGTTAGCACCAAAGCGCATTTCCCGGAGGCGAACATGAGCATCAATACCGAACGCGATATCGAAGCGAACCTGCAGATCGGCCCCACCGATCATGGTATGGTGCGGCTGTTCATTGAAGGTGCCGGTATTGAGATTCCTATGGATTTCGACCCCGAAGAGGCCGAAGAAATCGCCGAGGAAATCCGCGCCGCAGCCCAAGCCGCGCGCGCCATCAAAAGCTAAACCCTGGGGTCGCGCAAAGCCTGCAACCGACGTGCAGAATCCATCGCGAATTTCTGAACCATCTTTTTGCGCCGCGCCGGGGCTAGCTTGCTTTCTGGCCCCATACGGATGATTTCGGCATCATAGGCATCAGCGATGATCAAGCCTGTTTCCGCAGGCAGAAGCTCGGTCGGGAAATCCGTATCAACCGCCCAAAAGAATCGGTCACACCAGTCAAGATAGCCCTGCCATTTGGAATCCGACTGATAATCGGCGCGGCTGGATTTACACTCGACCACCCATATCTCACCCTTGGGGCCCAGCCCCATCACATCGACACGCAACCCTCGGGTGGGGACAAATTCTTCAATCGAAACATAGCCGTGGGTCAACAAGTGACGCGAAACACCACGGGCCAGCTTCTGTCCAGGCTGCATAGTTAGTGTCATTCCGAGAATGTGAACAATTCATGAACAAAAATCAAGCAGCTTGACATAGTACCATTTGGTATCGCAATAATATGAAACCAAATGGTATCCAATAAGAGGTGCCCGATGAATACACAGACCCAAAACGCATTTCGCGCTCTGGCGGACCCGACCCGCCGCGACATCGTTCAGATGCTGGCAGCGCAGGATATGACGATCGCTCAACTAACCGAACGTTTCGACATGACTCGCGCGGCCGTCAAAAAGCATCTGACCGTTTTGTCCGACGGAGGATTGATCACCGTCGAAGCTCGTGGACGCGAACGCATCAATCGCCTTGAACCCAAAGGAATGGCTCCGGTTCTGGACTGGCTCAGCTACTTCGACCGGTTCTGGGATGGTCGCCTCGCAAATCTGAAGAAAGCTATCGAAGGGAATAAGAAATGACAGACGCAGTTTTGCAGAAAACAATCTTTCTCCGCGCTACACCAGAAATCGTTTGGGACTATTTGACTGATCCCGACCGGCTGGCCGAGTGGTTTCACAAACCCGAACGTCCCCTTGCTGCTGGACAAAAGCTTGAGATGTTCGGGACGACCAGTGGCGACCTTCTGATTTGGGGTGAAGTGCGTGAAGCGAGACGTCCAGAGTATCTTGAATATACATTCACCATTAAACCGATGGGCGGCGCCGAAAGTGTGGTCAAGTGGACGCTGGAACCCGTCGCCGGCGGTACACGCCTTGGACTGCTGCACGAGGGCTTACCTCAAGGGGCTGACGCCTTTGGCCTGATCCTTTCGCTGGATGACGGATGGGATGAACATTTCGGCAAGATGCGCACCGCATTGCACGAAACTGTTGATGCTTAACCCCTTGTGCGAACCTGCTTCAGGCCCTACTTAGGCCCGTGGCGGGTTCTGCCCTTCTTGTGACAGGTAGCATTCTGGTGGCCTTAAGCAATTCCGAGGGGGCTGGCTCTGTTCAGGTCCTGGCCTGATTACCTGGCGCCCACCTGTACATACAGGTCCTCGGGAATCAAACCGCACGGTTGACTGGTGGTCCCGCCACATATTTACCTAATAAATCAGCGCCCTGCGCGCACTTCCTGTTTGATCGGCGCAGGCTTCAAACCATGAGCAATCGGTGTTCCACCACGTGGTTTGTTCGGCTTCTCAGCCATGCTCATGATCGCATAGGCGAACTGCACACCCGCAAAGACGATCCCGTTCATGAACCAGATCATGGCCAACGCGATCAGACCAATTTCCGAACTGGTGATCAGATGCCGTAGATTGGCCACGTTGAGCGCCAGCAGCACCCCGACAAAGACGGCCGAGATCACAAAGCCCCAGACGACTTGCGTAATGTAGAGACGGACCAGTTTGGGCATGGCGAACCTCCTTGCGCTATGATGGTGAGTCTAGCGCATGCAGGGTCGCGGTAAAGGCGTCAGAACGCCTCGGGCTGGGCTTCGCGCGCCATGTGATCCAACACAGCGTTCACGAATTTGGGCTCTTTGCCTTCCGGGAAGAACGCACGTGCGACATCGACGAATTCGGTGATCACGACCTTTGGCGGCGTGTCGCTCTGGGTCAACTCAGCCCCGGCCGCGCGAAACACAGCGCGCAGGGTCGGATCGATGCGCGCAATGGGCCATTTGGCGACCAATGCACGATCGGTCATCTGGTCGATGGTGGCCTGATAGTTCACGGCGTCATCCACCAACTTACGGAAGACACTAATATCGCCATCCAGCATCTCATCCCCCTCGTAGACCGCGCCAAACCGATGATCCAGAAACTCATTCACAACCTGTTCAGTCGTCTGGCCCGACTGCTCCATCTGGAACAGCGCCTGCACGGCATAAAGCCGGGCGGCGGATTTCATAAGGCGTTTCTGGTTGGCCGGTTTCGGCGCGTCTGTCTGGGTCATGCTGTCGTGGGTCCGTTGCTGTCGCCCGCCACAAGGATGGACTCGGACGGTGGCTTGAAGCCCACGCCCTTTTTGGAAGAGCCCCACTTACGGCTGAGCGCGATCAGATGCAAGGCCGCAGCCGCCGCTCCACCGCCTTTATTCATCTTTTCGGGGTTTGCACGTACCTCGGCCTGTTCGTCGTTTTCGACAGTCAGGATGCCATTGCCGATCAGCAGGCCCTGCAGGCCCATCAACTGGATTGCACGGCTAGAGTCGTTGCAGACGGTTTCATAATGCGTCGTCTCGCCCCGAATGACACAGCCCAACGCGACATAGCCGTCGTAGTTGCACTGACGGTCGGCCATGGCGATTGTGGTCGGGATTTCCAGCGCACCGGGCACTTCGACCACGTCGCAGGTGCCGCCTGCGGCCTCGATCTCGGCCTTGGCACCAGCGACCATGTTGTCGGCGATGGCACGGTAGAACGGAGCCACCACCAGCAGCAGTTTCACCGGCTTGTCGAAGCTGGGAGTCGGCAGAATGCCATGTTTGTCTTTTTCAGCCATTATCAGTCTTCCTTGAGGATCGAGCGGGTGCCGACGATTGACAGTCCAAACGCGTCGAGCCCCAGATACACGGTTTCAGGCGAGTCTGTCAGCAACACCAGTTCCTGAATACCCATCTTGGACAGGATCTGCGCACCCAGACCGGTTTGCTTGATCGTGCGCGGGCCTTCGTCGTCTGCGGCATACAGCGAATTTCGCGGCTGACGGAAAAGGCAAACGACGCCGCGCCCCTCTTCGGCGATCTTTTCCATCGCGCGGGGCAGCTCTCGTGACGATTTCGGGCCGAGACCCAGAATATCGGGCGCTTCATGCAGGGCGTGGGTCCGGGTCAGGACCGGCTCGGGCGTTGTGATGTCGCCCTTGATCATGACAACGTGTTCGATACCGTGGGTCTGGTCGGTGAAAATCCGCATCTCCCATTCGCCACCGTATTCGGAATTCACTGTCTCGCGCGAAGTTTCAACCACCAGATTGTCGTTACGCGAGCGATAGGCGATCAGATCACTGATCGTGCCGATCTTCATGTCATGCTCTTTGGCGAAGGCGACCAGATCAGGCAGGCGCGCCATTGTGCCATCGGGCTTCATGATCTCGCAGATCACGCCCGAGGGGTTCAGCCCGGCCAGACGCGAGATATCAACGGCGGCCTCGGTGTGCCCCGCCCGCACCAGTACCCCGCCCCTTTTTGCGCGCAGCGGGAAGATATGGCCAGGTGTCGCGATATGCGCCATTGTGTTCTGCTCATTGATTGCCGTCGCCACAGTCAGCGCGCGATCAGCGGCCGATATTCCCGTCGAAACTCCCTCGCGGGCTTCTATCGACACGGTGAAGGCTGTCTCATGACGCGACGAGTTGTTCACCGCCATCATCGGCAGGCCCAGACTGTCGATCCGTTCCGCTGTCATCGGCAGGCAGATCAACCCGCGCCCATGGGTCGCCATGAAATTGATCGCCTCTGCGTCAGCGAACTCAGCCGCGATCACCAAATCACCCTCATTCTCGCGGTCCTCATGATCCACAAGAATGTACATCCGGCCTTTACGGGCCTCTTCGATGATCTCTTCAATCGGACTGATCGCCTCGCGCAATTGGGCCTCTACCGGTCCGGGGGTTTCAAAACTCATAGGGCAGCCTTTCGCACAACGGGTTTGAATGGCGGGATAGACCAGAGTGGACGCAAAGACCAGCCTGTAAGCACTGCGAGATAGATTGATATGCCCAGCGCTATAGGGCCAGCGATGAAATCTGGTGCCAACTCAGTTTACCAATCCTATGCGCCAGTTTTGACTTAGGCCTTTTCTGAGCATTGTTGCCAATAGTTGAACCTTTAGGCCAGTTGCGTGAACTTTGTCCACAAATTGCCCCAATTGGGCCCTTGGATCGCCTGATATCCTGGGCACCAGTCATTGTATAATGTCCTAGCTAGACGAGAATTTGAGCCCAGTGTCTAAGACCGCTGATCTGCCCGCTGCAAATTTCGTGCGTGTAAGCGCCCTTCGGCGAAACAGGCTGCTGCTATCACTCATTGCACTGCAGATGGTCTATGCCATTGCCGTTAGCATCTATGTAGGACGGTCATATTGGGATTTTTCGACCTCTTCCCTGATTGTCATCTCAGTTCGTCTGCTTGGTTTCATGTTCGCAAATTTCGTACTTTGGCGACTTGGCGTTGCCATGTTCGTCGTGCGACCCAAAAAGCCAATTCAATGGATGTTGCAAGATCTGCGATCCAAGATGGCAGATGTTGAAAAAGCGACCGATGCGGTTATCTGCTTTCTCAGCATCGTCGCACTTATCCTGACCTATACCTTCCTGAAGAACGAAATACATGCTGTGAACCCGACGCTCTGGGATGAGCAATTTGTGCAATGGGACCGGTTTCTGCACGGCGGCGTCGATCCGTGGACCTTGCTATGGCCCATTTTGGGATCCCCGATCGTAACCACAGCGGTGAATGGCGCCTATCACATCTGGTTTCCCATGATTTACATCGCGGTTTGCGTCGCCTGTCTGGACCGCAGTGACCCGAACCGCAGCACCGTTTTTCTGGTAGCGTTTGCACTGTGCTGGTTTGTAGGCGGCAATGTGATTGCAACCATCTTTGCCTCGGTTGGTCCCGTTTACTACGAACCCTTCAATCTTGGCTCTGACTTCGTTCCGCAGATGGAGCTGTTACGCAAATCACACGAAATCAGCCCGGTCTGGGCGCTGAATGTGCATGAAATGCTGTTGGATGGTTATCGGAATAATGGGCTAGCAGGCGGAGTCTCGGCGATGCCCAGCATGCATGTTGCCTCTACCGTGCTTCTGGCGTTCTACGGCTTCACCTATTCGCGCTGGCTCGGCTGGGCGCTGTCGGTGTTTGCCTTCATCATCTTATTAGGCTCGGTTCACCTCGCCTGGCACTACGCCATCGACGGGTATGTCTCAATCCTGCTGGCTTCATGCTTCTGGTGGCTGTCCAAGAGGCTGACGGCCAAATTTGGACCTTCCACCTGAAGGTCAGGACATCTCGGCCAGTCGCGCGACGTATCGGGCCAGAGTATCGATCTCAAGGTTCACGCGATCACCAACCGAGACGTCACCCCATGTGGTGACCTCTTTGGTGTGGGGAATGAAGTTGATACCAAAGTCACACCCGTCCACATCATTAACCGTCAGCGATGTGCCGTTCAGCGCGACGGACCCTTTCGGAGCGATAAACCGGGCCAGATTGGCCGGCGCCCGCAATGTCACCCGCGTGCTGTCACCCTCGTCTATCACAGAGACCACCTCTGCCACGCCATCCACGTGGCCCGAGACGATGTGCCCTCCCAATTCATCCCCGACTTTCAAGGCACGTTCTAGATTGACGCGCTTGCCCACCTGCCAACTGTCCAGATTGGTTTTCGAAACCGTCTCAGCGCTGATCTGCACATCATACCAATCATCGCCCAACGCGATGACGGTTAGGCAGACGCCATCACTTGCGATTGAAGCGCCAATATCAATGCCCGCCGTTTCATAACTTGTCTTGATCCGTGCCCGCAGGTCGCCCTGCTGGTCCAGTTCGGTAACGGTGCCAATATCGGTGACAATCCCTGTGAACATATCATTAACCCTCTGAACCTAGCTTCAATAGCCGAGGTAAAGGCACGCAGCTCTACCGGCAAGCCCTGCCTTGCCGTGAAAACGACAAAGAGGCATAATTTTATACAAACGCACCACAAGGCCACTAGACGAGCAGATTGCATGGCACCCTTGACCACTTGCCCCGACCAGCGTGTGTTCCTGTTTCTACAGGGACCGCATGGTCCGTTCTTTAACGCGCTTGGTCGGATGCTGCGGGCTGCGGGTGCTCAGGTCTGGCGAGTCGGCTTCAACGCGGGCGATCAGGCTTTCTGGGGCGACAAATCCAGTTACATTCCATATCGCGGCGCGCCAGATGATTGGCCGGAGACCTTAAGCGAATTGCTCACCCACTATGATGTGACCGATATCGTGCTCTATGGCGACACCCGGCCCGTGCATGCACGAGCAGTTGAGATTGCCAAAGCACACGGGATCACGGTTCATGTGTTTGAAGAAGGCTACCTGCGCCCTTGGTGGGTGACCTATGAACGAAACGGGTCGAACGGAAACTCACGCCTGATGGAACTGGATGTGGCGCAGATGCAGACGGCGCTGGAACAGTCCGAAGGGCATGCATCCCCACCGCCTTCCCATTGGGGGGATATGCGCCAGCACATCTTTTACGGTGCGCTCTATCACTGGTTTGTGCTGTTTCTGAACCGCAGATATCAGAAATTCCGACCACATCGAGAGCTGCCGGTTTCGAAAGAGTTTCGTTTGTACTTCAAACGTCTGAGTCTGATGCCCATTCACAGGCTACAGCGGGGTTGGGCCACAGCACAGGTCAGGTGGAGCGGTTTTCCGTACCATCTTGTGTTGCTTCAATTGGGCCATGACAGTTCGGTGCAATACCACTCGGATTTTTCCGGTATGTCCGAGTTTCTCGAACAAGTGATCGCCGGATTCGCCAAAGGCGCCCCTGCGCATCACCACCTTGTCATCAAGGAACATCCGCTTGAGAACCACCGTGAGCCGCTGCGGCTGTGGGCGCGCCAGCTTGCAGCACAGCACGGCATCACAAACCGAATTCACTATGTGCCCGGTGGTAAGCTGGCCAGGTTGCTAGACGATGCAAAATCCGCCGTGACGGTGAATTCCACGGCAGGCCAGCAGGTTCTGTGGCGTGGCATTCCTTTGCGGATTTTTGGGCAGTCGGTTTATGACAAGCCCGAATTCGTATCTCGGCAATCGATTGAGGCATTCTTTGCCCAGCCAGATGCCCCGGGCGGCAAGGCCTATCGGGCCTATCGCCAATTTCTTCTGGAAACCTGCCAAGTCCCCGGGGGGTTCTATTCTCACCAAGGGCGTCGTCAATTGCTGCGGCGGGCGGCTGACATGATGCTATCGGCTCAGGACCCCTATCAAGGGTTACTCTCCGATAAAGAGGCCACAACGCCACAGTTGCGCGTTGTTGAATGATCGCGGGCAACCTGCTGCTGGATGTTTCGAAGCGATGCGGGTAACCTTCCCAAAACAAAGACGATTGAGGTAAATCGGCAGTGCAGCGCTTTCCTACCCGATGGATCCGGGGGGTTTCCCTTGTGGCGACCCTTGGCCTGCTGGCAGCATGCCAGCTTCCCAAATCCGGACCGAACAAAAACGAAATTCTAGCCGGGTCAGTCGAAAACGGGGGTAACGCCTTTGTAGTTGAGGTCGACGACCGTGTTGCGCGGGCCACATCGGTGATTCCGCAATACGGGTTTTCGAAGTCTTTCCGCAGCGCGCAAAGCGTCGCATCCGATACCGTACGCCCCGGCGATATTCTGAGTCTCAGCATCTGGGAAAATGTCGAGGATGGGTTGCTAAGTTCCGCAGCCGGTGGCGCAACCGTTCTGGATCAGGTGCAGGTCGACAGCGAAGGTTACATATTTGTCCCTTATGCCGGTCGGCTGCGTGCAGCGGGCAATACGCCTGAGCAGCTCCGCACGTTGATTTCCTCGAAGCTGGAAGAACAGACTCCGGATCCGCAAGTCCAGGTGTCGCGTACTCCGGGTGATGGGTCGACCGTTTCTCTGACCGGAACTATCGGCGCGCCGGGAATCTATCCGATTGAGCGACCGACTGGCTCGTTGTCGACCATGCTCGCGCAAGCAGGCGGGGTGGCAGTTGCATCCGATATCGCATTGGTCACTGTGATCAGGGGCAAGCAAAGAGGAACCATCTGGTACGACGATCTGTTCCGCAACCCGGAAACCGATATCGCCCTGCGCGGCGGCGATCGCATTCTGGTCGAACAGGACAGCCGCTCATACATCGCGCTGGGCTCGACCGGTGGACAGTCCCGCGTGGCCTTTGAAAGTCAGGACTTATCTGCCCTTGAGGCGCTGGCACAGGTCGGAGGCCTACAGCCGCTATCTTCAGACCCGACCGGTATTTTTGTTCTGCGTGAGGAACGGCAGGATGTGGCGCGCAATGTCATGGGACGTCCCGAGCTACAGGGTGATCAGCGCATGATCTATTTGCTGAACCTGACCGCGCCCAATGGCCTGTTCATCGCCCGCGATTTCGTGATCCGAGACGATGACACGATATACGTCACCGAGGCCCCATATGCACAGTGGAGCAAATCTGTCTCGCTGATTGCTGGAGGTCTGACGCCATTTGCGAATGTGGCGACGCTTACGGGTAACTGATGAATGCTCTCTGAATCGGAGAACACGGCCGGGGGCGAACGCTCCCGGCTTTTTGTTTACAACGGTGGGTTCCTGTCACAGTCGCGGCTGCGTCGTATATTGTCTCTGGCCGGGTATGACATCCGGCTTGGTCTGCCACAGCCAGACGATCTGGTCGGGGTCTGGGGCAACAGCCCGACAGCCCATCGAGGCATGGGTATCGCGCAGAAACGCGATGTGCCCGTCCTGAGGGTCGAAGACGCGTTCCTGCGGTCTCTGCACCCTGGACGAAGCGGTGAGGCACCCATGGGTCTGTTGTTGGATCGATCGGGTCTGCATTTTGATCCGAGTGTGCCTTCGGATCTGGAAACTCTGTTAGCCACGCATCCGCTGGATGACACCGCCCTGCTGGATCGCGCGCGAGGCGCAATCGCGCGCATCCGAGAGCTGCATCTGAGCAAATACTCGGCCTTTGACCTTGATCTGACGCCTCCCGATCCTGGCTACGTTCTAGTGATCGACCAGACGCAGGGAGATGCTGCCGTCACCGCAAGCAACGGCGACTATGCACGGTTCCGCGAGATGCTGGTAATCGCGCAAGAGGAAAACCCCGGCGCACGCATCCTCATCAAAAGCCACCCCGAAACCACGGCAGGCCACCGCAAGGGATACTTTTCCGATCAGGATCTGAGTGACAGAATATCGATCCTCGACAGCCCCATAAGTCCATGGTCGCTGCTTGAAGGGGCCATCGGGGTTTACACGCTGTCCTCGCAGATGGGATTTGAGGCGATATTGGCCGGGCACAAACCACGCGTGTTCGGGCAACCATTCTACGCTGGGTGGGGGCTAACGCAGGATGATGCCCCCCTGCTCCGTCGCCAACGGAATCTTACACGGGCGCAGCTTTTTGCAGCTGCGATGATCTTGTATCCGCGTTGGTATGATCCCTACCATGATCGCCTGTGCGAATTGGAATGCGTGCTCGATACGCTTGAGGCGCAAACCCGAGCTTGGCGGCAGGACCACAAAGGCTGGACCGCCTCCGGGATGCGGGTATGGAAACGCCGCCACCTGCAACGCATTTTCGGCCAGCACCATAAGGTGCGTTTCGTGGCCGAGCAGCCAGAGAACACCAAACAACCCCATATGGTCTGGGCCAGCCGAGCCGGTGAGACGCTGAATGCAACCCGGATTGAGGATGGCTTTTTACGATCCCGCGGGTTGGGCGCGGAGCTGGTTCCACCGCTGTCGCTGGTGACCGATGATATCGGCATCTACTACGATCCAACGCATCCCAGCCGCCTGGAGGAATGGATCACCACGCGCGAAACCTTGCGCCCTGATCAGAGGCTCCGCGCCGAGCGGCTGACAGCCCGGCTGCTGACCGAGGGCCTAAGCAAGTACAACATCGGCCACCCCGCCCCGGACCTACCGAAGGGGCGTCGCGTTCTAGTGCCAGGTCAGGTTGAAGATGACGCCTCGATCCGGCTGGGAACAAGCAATATCCGCACCAATCTCGATCTGCTGCGCGCGGCGCGCGAGGCCAATCCCGACGCTGTGTTGATCTATAAACCTCATCCGGATGTCGAAGCTGGTCTGCGCGACGGCAAAATCGAAACTGATCTGGCCGATGTCATTGTAGAAGGCACCGATCCTGCCACCCTGCTTGGACAGGTGGATGAAGTCTGGACTATGACCTCTCTGCTGGGGTTCGAGGCTTTGCTGCGCGGCGTCCGGGTCACCACACTCGGCGCACCGTTCTACGCCGGTTGGGGGCTGACAACGGATCTGGGGGCAGTGCCTGCGCGACGTGGCGCGCGGCCTTCGTTGATGGGATTGGTGCACGCAACCCTGATCGACTACCCGCGCTATTTCGACCCACAGACGGGGCAGGCCTGCCCTGTAGAAATCGCGGTTGAACGGCTTGCGCAAGGTACGCCATCCCCTACCGGACCCGTAAATCGCATCTTGTCCAAATTTCAGGGCGCACTGGCGACGCATGCGCATTGGTGGCGCTGAAGGCTAGTGCGTCACGCGCGCCCAGCGATGTAGGATATCGCCGCCAACGACCTGTGTTTCGATCAGATCAAATCGGGGGGCAGTATCCAGAGTATCAAGCCTCAGTGCGCCGATCGCGGACAGACCTTCGGCCCCGATGGTCAGCCCCGCTGTAAAACCGACCAACTCATCGACCAGATCGCCCTTTAGCAAAGATGCGGCCAATGCTGATCCGCCTTCGCAAAAGACACGCGTCAATCCGGCCTGCCCAAGCTGCTGCAACAGATCAGCCGCATCCACGTGATGACCATCCAGCGCACAAGGAATCAGACGGGCACCCAACCCCTCCCACGCACGCGCACGCTCGGGGTCTGGATGGGGGCCGTGACAGAGCCAGACAGGGATATCGGACGCGGTTCGCGCAAGTTGCCCCATCAAGGGCAAATCCAGATGTCGCGAGACCACCACGCGCACCGGCTGATGCTGCACGCCCAGATCACGAACCGTCAGCGACGGGTCATCGGCGCGCGCTGTCCCTGCCCCAACCATCACCGCATCGTGGCGCGCACGCATCGCATGCACCGCGCGGCGAGCATTTGGACCTGTGATCCACTGACTGTGCCCGGTTTCCGTTGCAATCCGTCCATCAAAGCTACTGGCCAGTTTCAAAGTCACAAACGGGCGGCCCTGCTCGGTTTTCAGGAAAAACCCTGCGTGGTCGCGTACTGCCTGTTCCGCCAGAACGCCGGTGGTGACCTCAATCCCGGCCTCGCGCAACATGGCAAACCCTTGCCCAGCGACCCGAGGATCGCTGTCTTCGATCGCTGAAACCACACGGGCAACACCGGCCTCAATCAATGCCTCGGCACAGGGCGGCGTCTTTCCGTAGTGTGAACAGGGTTCAAGCGAGACATAGGCGGTGGCACCTCGCGCGGCCTTACCCGCCTGCGTCAGAGCCATAGGTTCTGCATGCGGACGACCCCCGGGCTGCGTCCAGCCGCGACCAACGATGCGTTCATCGCGCACGACGACACACCCGACGGACGGATTCGGCCAGCAGGTGCCTTGGCCGCGCCGCCCCAATGACAGGGCCAGCGCCATATATCGCTTATCTGTATCGCTCACTCATCCGTCGAAGGTTGCGGCGGGCGCAACTCGTGGACAAACTCCTCGAAATCATCGGCCGCCTGGAAATTCTTGTACACACTCGCAAAGCGAACATATGCGACCGTATCAATCCGGGCCAGCGCTTCCATTACAATTTCACCGATTTTATTCGAAGGGATATCGGTTTCCCCCATGCTTTCAAGACGGCGCACGATACCGGAGATCATCTGATCAATCCGATCGGGATCAATGGGCCGCTTCTGCATCGAAATACGGATCGAGCGTTCCAGCTTGTCGCGGTCGAAGTCTTCGCGCTTACCGTTGGTTTTGATGACGACCAGATCACGCAGTTGCACGCGTTCATAGGTGGTGAACCGTCCGCCGCAGGCCGGGCAGAACCGCCGTCTACGGATCGCGACGTGATCCTCTGCCGGGCGTGAATCTTTGACCTGAGTATCGATATTTCCGCAAAACGGGCAGCGCATCCGCCGTCTCCTCGTCCCTAGCTGGCCACTTTTTGTAAGCGCTGCGGCTTACTTATCCACAACTATAGGACAGCCTCTAGGGTTTGGGTAGTCGGAATTTTCCACCCCAATATAAAGCGTCACCCAAAATGCGCAGCGACCTTTCTTTCATGCGGCGCGTTGCGGTGTTCAAACAGATATATCCCTTGCCATGTGCCCAGCGCAGGCACCCCACCTGATACTGGTATCGACAGCGAAACAGGCATCATCGCGGCCTTGATATGGGCGGGCATGTCGTCCGGCCCCTCATAGGTGTGGCGCAGATAAGCCATCGACGGATGATCCGATTGCGGCACCAGCCGTTCAAAGAATGCGCGCAGATCAGTCTGCACCTCGGGGTCGGCGTTTTCCTGAATAAGCAGCGAACAAGAAGTGTGGCGCACAAAGAGCGTCAGCAAACCGTCCGAAACCGGCCTCAGCCAACTGCGCAAAGGGGCGGTAATCTCATAGAGCCCCACGCCCTGTGTCTGAATCGAGAATTCTGTCTGCATCGCAGGTCAATTGATAAACGGACGGACGCCGCACCGTGCATTTGCGCCCTGTACCGACATGCTGTCACCCGGCTGGAACCCGGCTGTGACCGAAAAGCTGCCTTTCTGCGGGACATTGGCGGGTTGTTTCAGTGTGAACTGTACCGCCGTCCGGCGTCCCGTTGTCACGCTGGGGCCGTAGCCGCGCAGAACGTAGATTTGTTGCTGCCACCCAGCACCCAATTTCCGGCGGGCAAAATCAGCAGCGGCGCACCAATATCCATCAGTATCCTGACGTGTCCTTGGAATGACCTCAAAGTCTGTGCCGCTCATCGGTTCCGTTCGATAACCGTTCGGCGCTGCATCGACAACGCCCGCAGAGCTGGTCATAAGCAGTGCTGCAAATGCGCAAAGTATTGTCTGTTTCATCGTGTCCATCTTCCTGTTTCCATGTGAAATATAGACTAGTGCGTCGCCATCGTCAGCAAAGCGAACTAACGATCATGTCAGCTTGACCCACGTGGTTCGTGAACAGGCTCTAACCATCCCTGATAGCGGATCAGGTGTCCCAATCCCGGTGCTGTCGCCGAAATGTCAAAGCGAAATCGCGATTGTGTATCCTCGGCCTCGGTCGATCCGGAACGTGGTAAAAGAAACCCCGGGCACGGAATGCCAAACAAAGCGAGGCGGCGGATCTCAATGGTCAGCCCCTTATCGGTTCGCACTGGCTGCAGCCATATCGTCAGCCCGCCGATCTGTTCCCGAACCCAGCCACGAAGCGGATCAAAACTGATCTGCGAGCGCGTTTTGTGGCCTGCGAAATCTCGATCCCATTGCCAATATGCGCCAGGCTTTCGGATCGTGAGGGTAACCGGCAGATCTTCGCCCGCAGGTGGAAATCGCCTGATGCGAAGTGCCAGAGCGACCAAAACGCCTCCGCCACGCTGAATGATGCATCGACCAGAGTAGCGACCTTCCCCGCTGTGCAAATCCCTGACCAATCCAGGCACAGCTTCATCTATACCCAGCGCCTGCAGGAATGGATCACGATCAGAATCCATCTTGGGCAAACCGCGATCTGAGAGAAGGATCAGGAACTAGGCACTCATCCCGCCGCCCAAATAGCGCATATCTGTTACGGGCAATCATCCGGTACAGCGGGTTCTTCAGAAACCTCGGCAGGTATCGACACAAGGACAATACCCGCCACGGACCATATAATGCACGCATCGCAGCGGCAAATGCGTCGAGATTTTGGTGCACCTTTCCTTTGACGATCACCAAATTGGTTTCAAATTCGTCTGTCGGCAGGTTCAGGAGAGTATAAAGCTGCTGCCCAAGCGGTGACTGCGCAGTTGCAAATAGAAATTTCTGATCTCGATCATGGCGCAACATGAAGTGAAAAAACCCTGAACACAGCACGCATTCACCGTCGAAGACGATCAAATCTGTATCGATGGAAAGATAATCAGCCACGAGAGATCAAGAAATAACAAAAGGTTCCCCGTGATGCTGTCACGTCGAATGCGCCGCAGCAATGCGACATGACTGACCAGAAGAATGAGAGGGGCGTGCCGGGGAACCCGTTGAAACGGCTTGGTGGACCGCTCGCTCAGGCTCTGACCTTTTCCCCAAAAGGCGCTGACCCGACAACACCGGTCATGTAGCTATTGGCCAAGGCTACGGACATGGCCATTTCTGCCATATCTTTGTGAGTTGCGGTCAATTCCTGGGTATCAGCACCGAGGCTGGCGCATTGCCACGGTTTGCCGCTAGGGTAACGGTATTACAGTAACGCGTTTTTTGGGCTGGGTGATGGACGTCGACATTTCACGCATTCAATTGCTGACACGGACCCTTGAGGATCACGCAAGCGCGACCGTGGTGGAACAGGTCCTGAGTGACTGCGCATTGACCCGCAGCGATATTGAACCGCCTGCCAAAAGGTACAGCGCCCACAAAGAAGCGCTGTTTGTCCGACACGCCTGCGATGCACTTGGCGATATCACCTTTGGCGCACGGGCGGGTCTGGAATTCAGTTCTTCTTCCAGCATTACGGCCTATATCAGCAAGTACTCTCGTGATCTGAAGCAGGTGATCGAGAATACGGCGCGGTTTCATGGCATTATCGACCCGGCCCTGGCCTTCAATCTGCGCCTTTCAGGTAACGCTGCCTCGCTTGAGGCCGATTGGAAAGACCCGAGCTTTTCCCGCTATCATCGGCGGACCGAGTTCCTGCTGTTTGGCGCGATCGCCCGGATGCGGGCGTTGACTCAGTTGAATCTGAATCCGATTGAGATACGGTTTCAGCACACAGTTGGGCAACACCAAGCCACCTACCAGAAAATCGGAGGTTTCCCAGTTACCTTCGGGGCCGAACGCTTGGAAATCATCCTGTCGCTGCCCTCGCTGGAAACACCGATCCCAACTTACGACCCTAGCCTGCGCGCGCATTTGGTTGAATTTGGCGAACGCCTGCTGGCCGAAAGACAGTCGCCAAGACAGAAAACCCGAGCACAGATCGAAGGGTTGATCACAGATGCGATGCCGGGGGGAATCGTACAGGTGGACGACGCCGCCTCCCAGCTCGGCCTAAGCCCTCGAACATTGGCTCGCCGCCTGGCTGACGAAGGCACTTCATATCGCGAGATTGTTGAAGATTTACGATGTGACCTGGCGCAGACCTTCATCAAGAACGGTATGCATCTGTCCGAAATCTCGTATTCGCTCGGTTATTCCGATCAGGCTGCGTTTTCCACCGCCTTCAAACGTTGGACGGGTCAGGCCCCGACTGCTTTTCGCAAACGTGTCTCTCATCCGCTTTCATGAAGCTAAAAAGTGGCCGGGGGTCATCAGCCCAATCACCTCGCCCCGGCCTGTCCATGAGTGGACAGCGGCGATATAAAGATGGCATCGCCGGACTCCTTGCGAATTCCCGCCAATTTGATTTGAAGTTCAGTCATTGTGAGCGGGCGAAAGAAAAAAGCGCCTCGGGATGAGGCGCCCTTCGATTTACTGATCTAGGAAGGACCGCAATTTACGCGACCTACTCGGGTGTTTCAGCTTACGCAGCGCCTTCGCCTCGATCTGGCGGATACGTTCGCGCGTCACGCTGAACTGCTGACCGACCTCTTCCAGCGTGTGGTCGGTGTTCATGCCGATGCCAAAGCGCATCCGCAGAACCCGCTCTTCACGCGGGGTGAGAGAGGCCAGAACCCGTGTGGTGGTTTCCTTGAGGTTTTCCTGAATGGCGCTGTCCAGTGGCAGCACGGCATTCTTGTCTTCGATGAAATCGCCCAGCTGGCTGTCTTCCTCGTCACCGATTGGTGTCTCAAGGCTGATCGGCTCTTTGGCGATTTTCATCACCTTGCGCACCTTCTCAAGCGGCATTTGCAGCTTTTCGGCCAGTTCTTCCGGCGTTGGCTCGCGGCCGATTTCGTGCAGCATCTGACGACCTGTCCGGACCAGCTTGTTGATCGTTTCGATCATATGCACCGGGATACGGATCGTGCGCGCCTGATCCGCGATCGAACGCGTGATCGCCTGACGGATCCACCAGGTTGCATAGGTCGAGAACTTATAGCCCCGGCGGTATTCGAACTTGTCCACCGCCTTCATCAGGCCGATGTTACCTTCCTGAATAAGATCAAGGAATTGCAGGCCGCGGTTCGTGTACTTTTTGGCAATCGAGATCACCAGACGCAGGTTGGCCTCGACCATTTCCTTCTTGGCTTGCCGCGCCTCTTTCTCACCCTTCTGAACCTGCTGCACGATGCGGCGGAATTCAGGGATGTCCAGACCGACATATTGCCCGACTTGGGCCATGTCGTTGCGCAGTTCCTCGACCTTCTCGGTCGAGCGTTCGATGAACATCTGCCAACCCCGACCCGGCTTTTCAGCCATTTCAGCCAACCAGTTCGGATCCAGCTCGCGCCCACGATAAGCATCAATGAACTCGCGACGGTTGATGCGAGCCTGGTCAGCCAGCTTCACCATCGAGCTGTCCAGTGACATAATCCGGCGATTGATGCCATAAAGCTGGTCGATCAGAGCTTCGATCCGGTTGTTGTGCAGGTGAAGACCATTCACCAGTTCAACAATCTCAGCGCGCAGCTTCTGATAGGTTTCTTCGTCCTTCGCGCTGAAAGTGCCATCCTCATTCAGCGTCGCAGAAATCCGGCTGTCCTGCATTTCGGACAGCATAGCGAAGTCGGTCGAGATGCGTTCCAGCGTGGTCAGCACCTGATCCTTCAGCGCTGCTTCCATCGCGGCCAGGGACATGTTGGCCTGATCGTCGTCATCATCGTCATCATCATTGGCAATCGGGTTGCCGTCAGCGTCAAGCTCCGGCCCCTCATCCTTGGCAGGCTTGGCCGCCTGCACCGATGAGGTATCGACAACCGGCTCTTCAACCTCGCCGTCTTCATCCATCTGGTTGCCGAAAGTGGTTTCCAGATCGATGACGTCCCGCAGCAGAATGTCTTCGGACAAAAGTTCGTCATGCCAGATGGTGATCGCCTGGAAGGTCAGCGGGCTTTCGCACAGACCAGCGATCATGGTGTTCCGGCCGGCTTCAATCCGCTTGGCGATGGCAATCTCGCCCTCGCGGCTCAGCAGTTCGACCGAGCCCATCTCGCGCAGATACATGCGTACGGGGTCATCGGTGCGATCCAGCTTTTCGGTTGCAGCACCAGCCAGCGCGACCTCGCGCGGGCCTTCGGTGGTGACCAGTTCGGTCGAACCTTTGTTTTCTTCTTCTTCGGCTTCTTCATCTTCGATGATGTTGATGCCCATCTCGGACAGCATCGACATAACATCTTCGATCTGTTCCGAGCTGACCTGATCAGGCGGCAGAACCTGATTGAGCTGGTCGTACGTGATGTAACCTTTCTCGCGAGCCTCGGCGATCATCTTCTTGACCTGGGCCTGGCTCATGTCCAGCGAGATTTCCTGTTCCTGCTCGTCGGATTTGCGGTCTTCGTTCGTATCCTTGGCGGCCATTCAATGCTCCTGCAGGGATGGGTGATTCGTTTGAACCGAATCATTAGCGCGTAGAAGTGATTCGGCCACCCGTTTACCCGTTTTTCTTTTCCAGTGCCTTACGAAAACACCACTTCATCGATGTTTCCGTTCGAATTTGATGCCAGACGTGATGGCCTCAAACGCGTCTTTCTCATCGCGGTTGATTCGCGCACCATTGTCGGCGATGTCGAAAACGGCCCTGTCTTCGTTCTGGCTGCGGCTTGTACGGTTGCGCTCTTCGGCGGCTTGCGCCAGCCGATATGTCAGCGCCTCATCGGCCAGATCAGACAATTCCTCCGCCGCTTCGGCAATCTCAGCATCCAACCCCCGGAGCGCTTTGATCTTTGCGAGTTCCTCGGCCAGCGTCATCTCGGCCTTTTCAACGTCGCCCGGTTTGTACACACAGGGGATCACTGCGACATGGCGAAGGGCCAGCAGGTTTTCAAGGGGTTCCGGTCCCAAAGCTGCGACAATATGATCTTTAATGTTGTCCGGATCATCAACCGCATGTCGCAACAAGACATCTCTCATGGCATTTAGTTCGGGATCCAAGCATGTCATTTCGTCGATCTGAATTTCGAACTGCACCACCAAAGCAGGCGTCAATATAGCAACTGCAAGAATGACACTTTCACGGAGCCGAATAGCAGCGCTGTTGTCGTTAGCAGCCAAGAAAGAAGTGCGTGCACCCTGTGTAGGTCCGGCAGTTTTGCGATCCCTATCCCGATTGGATTTCCAATTTTTTGCAGGGAACTTTTTCTGAGAGCGGTAAAAATGAAAAAGTAGATCCCGGATCTCCTGCCGATAGTGATTTCGTATCGACTTATCTCGGATTAACTTGATCTTCTCCCAAAGCGCTTTGTCCAATGCAGATCTGCGTTCTGGGCTATCAAAAACCTTGCCCTCAGTCTCGCGCTGCCACAGCAGCTTCACCATCGGAATGGCACCGTCCAGAACTGACCGAACTGCCCCTGCGCCTTCGGCGCGCAGCAAATCGTCAGGGTCCTTGCCTTCAGGCATTAGCGCAAAGCGCAGTGACTTACCCGCCTCCAGCAACGGCAATGCCAAGTCGACCGCCCGCATCGCCGCGCGCAGCCCTGCCGTATCGCCATCCAAAGCGATGATCGGCTCGTCAGAGATGCGCCAAAGTAGTTGCAACTGATGCTCGGTGATCGCCGTCCCCAATGGCGCAACCGACGCGCCAAACCCGGCCTCTGCCAAAGCGATCACGTCCATATAGCCCTCGGCCACAACCAAAGGCTGCCCCTTGCCTGCCGCCTGTCGTGCGGGGCCATGGTTGTAGAGGCTGCGGCCTTTGTCGAACAGATCGGTCTCGGGCGAGTTCAGGTATTTGGCGTTGTCATTGGGATCCATCGCCCGGCCACCAAACGCAATGCACCGCCCGCGCGGGTCGCGGATCGGGTACATGATGCGGTTGCGGAATGTGTCATAGGGCTTTTTGCCCTTATTCGAAGGTTTCGCCAGCCCGGCCCCAAGGATCAGGTCCTCGGAGACACTCTTACCGGTCAGATGATCCCACAACGCCTGCCAGCCGTCCGGCGCGAACCCGATCTCCCACCGATCCACCGCCTGTGCATCCAGTCCTCGGCGCCCCAGATAGTCGCGCGCCCCCGCCCCTGCGCCGGTCTTGAGTTGCAGGCGGAAAAACTGCACCGCCTGCTCCATCACCTCGGCCAGTTGCGAGCGGCGGTCCTGTTTCTCCTGCGCCCTGGGATCGCGTGCGGGCATCGGCATCCCGGCCTCGCGCGCCAGAATTTCCACGGCTTCTATGAAAGAGACATTCTCGGTCTCTTTCACAAAACTGATCGCGTCCCCTTTGGCGTGGCAGCCAAAGCAATAATAGAATCCCTTTTGGTCATCGACGTGGAACGAGGCGGTCTTTTCGTGATGAAAGGGGCAAGGCGCCCACATATCGCCCTTGCCCTGATTGGATTTGCGCTGGTCCCACATGACCTTACGCCCAACAACCTGAGACAGGCTGAGGCGCGTGCGCAGTTCATCCAGAAATCCGGGGGGCAAAGACATGGGTTAAACCTGCCAGAAATGAAAACGCGCGCCAAGGGGATGGCGCGCGGTTGTCCACAGAGAAATGATCTGACTGTGGATTATTGTTGTAAACACAACTCCAGCCACGCAGCTCCGAGATCCTTCTTACGCACGTCGCGCATCTTTTGCTCATATACCCAAGGCGTGATCAGTGGAACAGCGGCATTGTAGTTCTCGGGCCAGGTAGGACCACTGTCGGCCACCGCCTGCGCCACATCGCGTTCCTTGACCCGGTCAAGTCGCGCTTTCTGTATCGCTGCAACAACGTCGGCCTGATACTTGCAGCTCTGTTCCTTGGTTTCCTGTGCAACCACTGGCGTGGCCAGCACGGCCGCAACGATGGCGATACGCAACATGGGGATCTCCGAAGATTCGTTTCTTTCAGCGCAGCTTACCCGCGCGCGGCGGTGCCTTCCATCGCCCTTTTCAAATCGTGAACCAATGTCTCAGCCATGGAACGGAAGACCATGATCTGAAACGCGTTCTCACCAACGCGCGTGATCGAAGCGGTCATGTGGAACAGCAGGGTACGGGCGGTATGGCCGCGCTTGAAATGCACCTTACGCAGATCAACTGGCACCACACGCGCCAACACGTCCTCGACGTCGGCGCCCTCTAACCGGACCACAGTCCAGGCATCTGACTGGTCCACGATGGCTGCATTCTCGACCAGCGCCACATTTGGTAGAGGCCCGACCAGCATCGCATGCGCCGGGCCGAACCAGATTGCCCGTGCGCCCGCTTTGCCCGTCGCGCGGTTAGCCGACGGATAAGCCATCCCATGCGCTGCTTTCAAAGCTTCGGATAGCGTCTTTTGCTTACCCATGAGGGGAGAGATCGAATGGATCGCCCCCGCATCCTCTTCGCTGAGCGTTACAGAGCCGAAGGTCAAAGGCAGCAACCCGTCGCAGGGTGTTTTGGCGGTCAGATTATCCACGGACGCGCCCTCCTTCGGGGTCAAAGAAAACCGGGTTCACCACTTCACACAGGGTTGTCACGCCGCGCAGATGATCGACCATTTTCACGATTTCTCCATACCTCTCAGGCCCGTCCGCCAGGAAGCCCAAGCCCAACATCGTTTCCAGCGTCGGGGAATAACACACGGAGGTCAGATAGCCCTGATCATTGGTGCGCACCGGCTCGGCCTCTTCCCGATACAGATGCGCGCCCGCCAGCAATTCCTTGCTTTCGCCAATGGGTTTGAGCCCGACCAACCGCTCGCGCCCCGGCTCTTCAAGCCCCGGACGTTGCGACATGGTTTTGCCGATGCAATCCTTCTTCTGCGACACCATTCGGCCCATGCCGATATCATAGGCAGTTGTCCGTCCGTGGATCTCGGAATGCGTAATAAAGCCCTTTTCGATCCGAAGAACGTTCAGCGCTTCCATCCCATAAAGACCTCCGCCCAGCGCTTCAGCCCGCTCGGTCAAAATATCGAAAAGGGTCGCGCCATAGCGCGCAGGCACGGCGATTTCATATGCATGCTCGCCCGAGAACGAGATCCGGAACAAACGCCCCTGCACACCCAGCACCGAGATCGACCCACAAGCCATGAAGGGCCAGCTTTCTTCATCAAGAGGTGTGCCCAGCAAACCATTCAACAATTCACGCGATTTTGGCCCAGCAACGGCAAACTGTGCCCACTGTTCGGTGACCGAGATGAACGAGACATCCAGATCAGGGCGCAGTCCCTGATGAACGAACTCCAGATGCTTCATTACGTCGCCAGCACCTGCTGTGGTGGTGGTCATCAGGTAATGCGTCTCTCCCAGCCGCGCGGTGGTGCCATCATCCATGACGAATCCATCCTCACGCAACATCAGGCCATATCGCGTTCGGCCAACTTTGAGGGTCGAGAACATGTTCGTATAAACGAAGTCCAGAAACGCCCCCGCATCCGGCCCCTGTATGTCAATCTTGCCAAGCGTCGAGACATCGCACACCCCGACGGCCTGACGCACCATGTTGACCTCACGGTCACAGGATTGCCGCCACGTGGTTTCTTCATCCTTTGGGAAATAGCTGGGGCGATACCACAGCCCGGCCTCAACCAACGGAGCTTTCCGCGCTACGGTCGCTTTGTGCGAAGTGATAAAGCGTTGCGGTTTGAAACCCTTGCCTTCAGCCCCAGCGCCCAGCGCGGCAATGGCGATAGGAGAATACGGAGGGCGGAACGTCGTGGTTCCGGTTTCGGGTATCGCGCGCCCGGTGACGTCCGCTAGAATGGCCAACGCCGCCACGTTCGAATTCTTGCCCTGATCCGTCGCCATACCTTGCGTCGTATAGCGCTTCATGTGCTCGACTGACCGGAAATTCTCAGTCGCGGCTTGTTTGACGTCTTTCACTGTAACATCGTTCTGGAAATCCAGCCACGCGCGCCCTTTGCCGGGAACGGCCCAAAGCTGCGTGATCTCGTATGGCGTATCCTCGGCCTGCGGTGGCACAGTCTTCGTGGCCTTGTAGCCAAGATCGCCAAGTACGCCTTTGGCTGCCTCAATCCCTTCACGAAGGCAGGCTGTAGTTGAGAAAGATCCGTTGCACGCACCCGCTGTCACCATGCCCGGCACGGCCCCCGGCGTTGGCACAAAGGCCTCGATCTCACGCTTCCAGATCGGGCGGCTATTCATGTGACACGTTAGATGAACCGAAGGATTCCAGCCCCCTGTCATGGCAAGGCAATCCGTGTGTATCCGTTCTTCTCCACTGGCGCGGCGCACCGTAATCGCCTCCAGCCCTTTACGGCCCGAACTGTTACAAACTTGCGCCCCGCGTAGAACCTCGTAGTCGTCAGACAAGGGCGCGTCATGGCGGCTATCGATCACAGCCGCCACATGGACACCAGCATCCAACAAATCACGAGCAGTGCGATGGATATCGTCAGTATTTCCGAAGATCGTCACATTGCGGCCCGGGCTGACACCCCATCGGTTTAGATACGCCCGCACCGCGCCAGCGGTCATGATCCCCGGGCGATCATTGTTGCGGAATGCGACCGGGCGCTCCAGCGCGCCTGCCGCCAGAACTGACCGCTTGGCCACGATCCGCCAATAGGTTTCCAACGGCGCCCCGTTGGGGCGGTGATCCGTATGGTGAAAAACGCGTTCCAACGCCGCATAGGTACCTTGGTCATAGGCGCCTGCGATAGTGGTCCGGGTCATGATGCGGACATTGTCCATCGCGGCTAACTCGGCCAGCACCTCGTCAACCCAATCGGGACCCGGTTTTCCGTCGATCTCATAGGTCTCGGCCAGCAGACGCCCACCCGCGCGACTGTTTTCGTCGGCCAGAATGACGTCCGCGCCGGCACGACCCGCGACCAGAGCGGCCATCAGCCCCGCAGGCCCTGCCCCGATAATCAGCAGATCGCAAAAGGCATAAGCGCTTTCGTACTTGTCGGCATTGTCTTCGCCCGACAGTGCTCCCAATCCGGCGGCACGTCGAATGATCGGCTCGTATAGCTTTTCCCAGAAGCTTTTCGGCCACATGAACGTTTTGTAGTAAAAACCCGCGCCCAAGAACGGGGAAGCCAGATCGTTGATCCCCATCAAATCGACACTCAGGCTGGGCCAGCGATTCTGGCTGCGCGCTTCAAGTCCCGGATAGATCTCTTGCATCGTGGCGCGAATATTTGGTTCTTGACCTGCGCCTGCCCCCAAGGTCATCAGCGCATTCGGCTCTTCGCTGCCTGCGCTCAGCACACCCCTAGGCCGGTGGTACTTGAACGAACGCCCCATCAGTCGCACGCCATTCGCCAAAAGCGCTGAGGTCAGGGTGTCGCCTGCATAGCCGCTATAGCTGGCACCATCGAAAACAAACGGAATCGACTGCGTACGATCGATAAGACCCTTTCCATCGATCCTCATGCCCGCTCCTCCGATGCCGGCTGCGCGTCGATCATCTCATGCGTGACCGTGTTTCGTGTGACCACGATCCATGCACCGCACCCGCCTTCGTGATACCAAAGCTCTCGTATCGGCCCTGCCGGGTTTTCCCGTTGGTAGACAAAATCATCCCAAGCCGCCTCACCGGCATCCGGGGCCGGTCGGTCCAGATCCACTGCCGCCCCGCGATAGTAGAATTCGCGCCGATCCCGCTCGCCGCAATATGGACAGGTGATCCTCATAGCCGCGCGCCCTTCTTGATCTTTTCAATAATACCCAAATCCAACATCGCGCCCCTCAATGCAGATTGTGCTGAGAGCCCTTGCCCTCTTCATCGATAATCCCGCGCCCGGTGCGGAAACGATCCAGTCGGAAGCCGGTGGCATTCTCGTGATACCGATCAGTCGCAATCAGATGCGCAAACACATTCCCCGAACCCGGAACCGCCTTGAAGCCACCATAGTTCCAGCCGCAATTGAGATAGAGCCCATCAATATCCGTTCGGTCTATGATCGGAGAGCCATCGGGCGACATATCCATGATCCCGCCCCAGGATCGCAGCACCCGCGCCTTGCCGATCATCGGCATCAGCGCCATCCCGGCCTCCATCACGCTTTCGACGGTGGGCAAGTTACCTCGCGCCGCATAGGAGGCGTAAAAATCCAGATCACCGCCAAAAACCAGCCCGCCCTTATCTGACTGGCTGATATAGAAATGCCCCATGCCAAACGTCACCACATGATCGATGCAGGGCTTCAGACCTTCGGTCACGAAGGCCTGCAAGACATGGCTTTCAATCGGCAGCCTCATTCCAGCCATCGCCGCCACCTGACCTGAACGCCCGGCAGCAACCATCGCCACCTTCTTGGCCCGGATCGGCCCGCGCGAGGTCTGAACACCGCGAACCACGCCATTCTCGATATCAATACCGGTCACTTCGCAGTTCTGGATCAGATCCACGCCGCGCTGGTCCGCTCCGCGCGCATAGCCCCAGGCCACGGCATCGTGTCGCGCTGTACCTCCGCGCGGGTGGTAGAGACCGCCATACAGAGGGAACCTAAGGTCATCGAAATTCAGATAGGGCACCATCCGCCTCAATTCATCGCGATTGAGCAGGATAGCATCGTCACCCTGACTGATCATCATGTTGCCCCGGCGCGCAGCGGCATCACGCTGCCCGTCCGAATGGAACAGGTTGATGATCCCGCGTTGCGAATGCATTACATTGTAGTTCAGATCCTGCTCAAGACCTTCCCACAGCTTCAATGAGTGCGAGTAGAACTCGGAATTGCCCTGCAAAAAATAGTTCGCGCGCACAATGGTGGTGTTGCGCCCGATATTGCCCCCACCGATATAGCCCTTTTCCAGAACAGCGATATTGGTCAGACCATGTTCCTTGGCCAGATAATAGGCCGTGCTCAACCCATGACCTCCGCCGCCGACAATGACGACGTCATATTCGGATTTCGGTTCAGGCTCGCGCCAGTGCGGCGTCCAGCCTTTGTTGCCGGTCAGGCCCTCTTTCAGGACACGTAAGCCGGAGAAACGCATTCAGAACTCCCTACAGGTGTGTCGGCATCAAACCAACTTCACCCAGCAGTAACAACGCCGGAATCCGGTTCCACTCCTGTTTTCGACGAAAACTTGTCGCTGGGCGACTAATCCATTCACTCTGACGACTTCGACCTAAATGAAAAATGGCCAACCCGATGGTTGGCCACTCAAGAATCTTCTGTTGTCTGGGCGCTCAGAGGCCCTTGGCGCGATAGCTTTTTGAGACGCGGTCGATCGCAACGATATAGGCCGCCGTGCGCAGATCGTCGACATCTGCGCGATCATGCCAGACTTCGCTCATCGACTGATAGGCAATGCGCATCGTGTCATCGAGACCAGAACGCACCAGCTCCAACTCGCCAGCGCCCTTTAGGTACTTGGCCTTGAAATCCGGAGACATCGACCAAGCGTCACCCAGATACCGATCCAACCGTTCCAGTTCGCTGACGATCAACTCATGCCGAGCTTCTTCCTGACGCCGCTGCATCCGGCCAAAACGGATGTGGCTGAGGTTTTTGACCCATTCAAAATAGGACACGGTCACACCACCGGCGTTTGCATACATGTCAGGAATGATCACCGTGCCTTTCTTGCGCATGATCTCATCAGCACCCGCCGTGACAGGCCCGTTGGCGGCCTCGATGATCAGTGGTGCCTTAATACGTTCGGCGTTGGATAGGTTTATTACCCCCTCCAGCGCCGCCGGAATCAGGATGTCACACTCGGCTTCAAGTACCGCGCCGCCCTCGGCGGAATGCGTGGCGTCGGGATAGTCCTTCACGCCGCCATGCTTGACGATCCACTGCCGCACGGCTTCTACGTCGATGCCATCGGGATTGTACAGTGCGCCATCCCATTCGATGATGCCGACCACACGCGACCCGTCTTCCTCGCTGAGGAACTTGGCTGCGTGATAGCCCACGTTACCCAATCCCTGCACGACGACGCGCTTTCCGTCCAGCGTGCCTGACAAGTTCGCCTTCTTGACGTCTTCCGGGTTTCGGAAGAATTCGCGCAACGCGTATTGGATGCCGCGCCCGGTTGCTTCGACCCTGCCCGCGATGCCTCCCGCGTTCAGCGGTTTACCTGTCACACAGGCTCGCGCGTTGATATCGGTCGTATTCATCCGCGCATATTGGTCAGCCATCCACGCCATTTCGCGCTCGCCTGTTCCCATATCGGGCGCAGGCACGTTCTGTGAGGGGTTGATCAGATCGCGCTTTGCCAGCTCATAGGCAAAACGACGCGTGATCTGTTCCATCTCATGTTCTTCATACTGGCGAGGATCAATGCAAAGGCCCCCTTTCGAGCCACCAAAGGGCGCTTCGACCAGTGCACACTTGTAAGTCATGAGCGCAGCGAGCGCTTCGACCTCATCCTGGTTCACCGCCAAGGCATAGCGAATGCCACCCTTTACCGGCTCCATATGTTCCGAATGAACCGAACGATATCCGGTAAAGGTGTGGATCTGCCCCCGCAGACGCACCCCGAACCGAACGGTGTAGGTGGCATTACAAACCCGTATCTTCTCTTCTAGCCCGGGCGGCAAATCCATCAGAGACGCCGCTCTGTTGAACATCAAATCAACACTCTCACGAAAGCTGGGTTCTTTAATGCCGGTCATAAAATCCTCCGTGCCGGTAGACGAGATACGTCATGACTTTTTGTCGCACTGCTTGCCAAATACCGCAATCAGTAACTGCACGTATTTTCATCAGTTTGTGAACTTTACTTTTCAGCTCCATTGGTGAGTCGGGCGTTAACGAAAGCCGCGCGATTGTCCAAAGGCGCGAAACAAAACCACCAATAACACCGGGAATAAAGCTGAATCTCGTTAAAAACGAGCAGCATAGTGTCCACTGCGCCCAAATCTCGCCACGATCCGTGGGTAAATTATTAAAGTTGCGAAGTGCTGGCATCAGTGTGTCTGATCGACCGAGGAACCAATTATGCGCAAGTTTGATTTGAAGGCCCAATTCAACCGTCTCTGCCGCGAAAACAGTTGTTCGCGGCACTTGCGGCACTTTGTTTCTTCGACAGAAGGCACGATGACGATCCTTGCCCTTTTCCTGATCGTGATAGTCTTCACCGTGGCCGGGTTCGCGGTCGACGTCATGCGGTATGATCGCGAAAGGGTAAGGCTACAATACGCACTGGACCGCGCGGTCCTTGCCGCAGCTGACCTGGACCAAGAGCTTTGCCCACGGGTCGTGGTGAATGATTACATTCGCAAAGAAGGTTTCGATACGAATATCATCAAAAATATCAAGGTCGAGCCCGAGACATGCACGACAAACGACGACGGAACCGTGACTCAGGTTGCAGAACTTGAAGGAAAGCGGAAAGTCGAAGCCAGCGCCGACATGAGCATTGAGACACACTTCATGAAATGGAGTGGCGTCGATTACATTGATACAACCGCCACCAGCATCGCCGAAGAATCGATTGGTAACGTCGAGATTTCATTGGTTCTGGACGTCTCGGGTTCGATGCGCGGGACAAAGCTGACCAACCTCAAAAGTGCCGCTGAGGACTTTATCGATGAGATGATCCTGAAATCTGAAGATGGTAGATTGTCGATCTCAATCGTGCCCTACTCGGAACAGGTGTCGGTGCCTGACTACCTTATGAATGCTTTGAACACGATCGGGGCTAACGAAAGGGCCAATTGCATCGATTTCCAGGCTTCGGACTACACAACGACCGATTTCAACTATTACGACATCGTGGACGACGAAGGAAACATCATCACAAAAGGGGATTATGTCCCGCAAACTCTTCATTTCAAGGATAATGGCTCCAGCGACAAAAGGTTCAGCGACACGTTGGTAACCAGCAATACGTGCCGTCTTGAAACCACCACAGATCGGCGAGAGATGACGGTAATCCAGAATGATCCTGACATTCTGAAAGGTCAGATCCAGAATCTTGTGGCAAGCGGCTGGACTTCGATCGATGTGGGCCTCAAGTGGGGTCTAACTTTGCTTGACGATAGTATCCAACCGCTGATCGCTCAGATTGCAGACAGTTCAGAAATTCCGGACTCGTTCGCAATTCGGCCAGCCCCTAACAAGACCACGGACACCCTCAAGGTTCTGGTGCTGATGACGGATGGCGAAAACACTTATCAGCACAAAGTGAATCCGCCTTATAATGACGGCCCCTCGGACATCTATTGGAATGAAGATGCCGAAACGTATTCTATCTACGATGAAGAGTATGACCGCTGGGCTTGGCCTAATGTCGCCACAACTGTGCGGGACAGTTCGTACAGGCGCTGGACCCGCGACAAATACCAAGATCATGCCCATGGCAATGGGACTTATATGCGCTACCGCTGTACGGATTACTACAACGGCACCTGCTATTCGATGGATCGATCGCAAACACGCGAAGACTCCGAAGGGCTTTCAACAGATTCCGATCCAGTAGAACTGGAATGGCCTGATGTCTGGGCGCATACTGAAAAATACGCAATTCGGAATATGTTGCGTCACGCTTATGGCTGGGATCGCGGCGAAGAATTTGCAGCTGACTCCACGACCGAAATTGGTCCTTCGACCAAAAATCCAAATGTTGTAGATCTCTGCGAAGAAGCTGAAGAAGATAATGTCATCATCTTCTCGATCGCTTTTGAGGCACCCTACGGTGTTAAGCAGATGCTGAAAGACTGCGCGATCAAACCTGCCCGTTACTATGAAGCGACCGGCAATCAGATTGAACGCGTCTTCGATTCAATCAGCACCTCCATTCAAAACCTGAGGCTGACCCAATGACAAAGACACTGCGGAATCGGCTTCGGAGATTTCGAAAGAATGAGGATGGAAACTCGTCTATCGAGTTTATCTTCTGGTTTCCATTCTTCCTGTATGTCGCTTATTCAGGCATGGATCTGGGATTGCAATCCTTCCACCATGCCGATCTTGAACGATCTCTGGATATGACAATTCGGGAGGTTCGGCTTAATCGCCTTCCTGAAGGGGAAGATGAATGGGATCACGCGCTGCTGAAGAAAATGATCTGTGACGAAGCGCTGATAACCAATTGCTCGGAAAACCTTGCGCTCGAGATGAAGTCCATTGATCCGCGTGTCGGCAATCAGTTGGATCCAACCCCCTATTGCGTCGACACTCCGGAGACAATTCGTAAGCCGGACGAAGTTGTTTTTGAACAAGGGACTTCAAATGAGCTTATGATTATCCGCGCCTGTCTTGAGGTTTCACCTGTTTTTGGGCTTTCGATGCTGAGCGGCATTGCGAAGCAGGACAACGACGGCCAATGGGAACTGCAGGCGACGACCGTATTTGTTCATGAACCATTTGGTGGTTCATCAGCTGATCCTGACGATTCATCTGACACAACAGTGGATGTGGCCGATGCCTCGAATTAACAAAGAGAATCGCAACCTTCCCAAGGCACTGCTGAACCGCTTTCTCAAACGAGAAGACGGCGCCTTATCGGTCGAGGCAATGCTGATATTGCCGCTGCTGTTCTGGTCAATGTTTGCGTCTTACACCTATTATGACAGCTATCGCCAAAGCGCGATCAACATCAAAGGAGCCTACGCAGTTGCGGATGTGCTCTCACGCGAAGCTGAAGATGTTAACGCCGCGTATATCAACACCATGTACGACCTTCTGGAAAACATGGTTGATACCAGAGCACCGGTCTCGATGCGTGTGACCTATCTGACCTATGATGGTGATAACGATCTCCACGATGTTCTATGGTCCTGCGTGCGGGGCACCGGATATCAGAAATGGACCGACGCAGAGATCGTGAAAATCAAACAACGGCTTCCGGTAATGCCTGATAACGGCTCAATGATCCTGGTCGAAACCAACAATACATACAAAGCGCCATTCCAGATGGCATTCAAATTTGCTGACTTTGAAATGGATAATCTGGTCTTCACACACCCGCGTGTTTTCGACCAGATCGTCAATACCGACCCTGCTTGCTTGGGTGTCTAACTCTTTTCAGCAAGCATCGCCGACAGCATTTCCGACATGTATTTGGTCTCGGCGGCGGCTGTCATGCCGCCTATGCCAATCCTTCGTCCGACACGCCACCAAAGACCGGGCGCCCACTGGTTTGAGCTTCGTGCATGAGTGATTACCAAGAAGCCATTTGATGGCTTAAATGCGAACACGCCCCGGTCTACGCCTTCGACATCCTCGATATTGCAGATCACCTGCCCCGAGCCTGTGCGCAATTGGGATTGGGTCAGCTCGATCTTGTCTTCGGTCGCGTACCACATGCGACGGGCTAACCAGAACGCGGCTGCCCCGGAAACCAGTAAGAAGACCTGCCAGCCTAACTCAGGCGGCGATGCCAACGCGACGTAAATGACCAACGCCCCGACCGTGACCAGCATCCCTACCCCAGTCCAGCGCCGCGGTGCCGAGGCCGCGACCGTAGCCAGCACTTCTTCTTGCATATTGTTCTCCTGATTGTCCGCCCGCTTTAACCGCTTTGATACGCAAAGGACAGCGCCGCGTCACCTGTCTGAGCATCTTCGCACAGCTTCAGTGTTCCAGCGCAAATTGACTACCTCAGGCCGACGCATAAGTTCCGGTCAAAGGATCAGGAGGCTTTCATGTCACTCAGACCAACTTTGGAATTCCGCAAGGCGGTCCCGACGATGGAAGGCGCGGGCGTCAAACTGCACCGGGCGTTCGGGTTTCAGGACCCGTCGGAACTGGACCCGTTTCTGCTGTTCGATGATTTCCGGAATGACAACCCATTGGACTATATGGCCGGTTTTCCGTGGCATCCGCATCGGGGCATCGAAACGATCACTTATGTCCTGTCCGGTACAGTCGAACACAGCGACTCGTTGGGCAATAGCGGCACGCTGGGTGCCGGAGATGTCCAGTGGATGACCGCCGGGTCGGGTATCCTACATCAGGAAATGCCCAAGGGGTCGGCCAGCGGTCAGATGCATGGGTTCCAGCTGTGGGGCAATCTGCCATCAGATCAGAAAATGGCCGCCCCGCGCTATCAGGACGTTCAAAGCACTGATATTCCAGAAATCATCGATGATGATGGGACAAAGGTCCGTGTGATTGTCGGTACATTCTGGGGACGTACGGGCCCAGTGGACGGTATCGCTGCCGATCCGCAATACCTGGATATCAGCATACCGGCAGGGGTGAAAAAAACCATTCCGATCGACACATACCGCCGGGCCTTCGCCTATATCTTTGAAGGCAGCGCTGCCTTTGCGGATGCGTCTCGGCCAACTGGAATTCTTCTAGAGAAAGAGGTCGCCGGGCAAGAGGTCAACATCCGCGACATGTCAGGAGACAGGACGTTGGTTCGGTTCGGGACCGGAGACGAAATCACGGTTCAGGCCGGGCCCGAGGGTGTACGGTTTCTTTTGATCTCGGGCGCTCCGATCGATGAACCCGTGGCGTGGCATGGCCCGATCGTGATGAATACGCAGGCAGAATTACAGCAAGCGTTTCGGGAGTTGCGGAACGGAACGTTCATCCGCCCGGCCCACTAAGGGCTGGTCAGGCGGTAACCGCTTTGCGGACCATGTCCCAGTACACCTGCTCGACCTCATCCAGCGACAGGCGGCCACCGCTGCGATACCAAGTGATCACACCATTCAGCATGGCAATCACCGCTAATGTGGCGATCTTGGTATCGGAGACCGAAAATTGACCCGATTGCTGCCCGTTACGCAGAATATGCTCTAACGAGTCCTCGTAGCGGCGGCGCAGGGCCTCGATTTCGGCAAAATTTTCGGGGTTCAGATTGCGCAGCTCCATATAAGCGATGAACACCTCGTCGGGACGCTGCAGGTGAAAACGGATGTGGAACCCGACAAACTGACGCAACGCATCTTGTGGATTATCAAACCGGTCGAGATCGTCATAGGCGGCCATCAGATCCTGCATGTGATCGCGCATCAGCCGAAACAGCAGGCTCTGCTTGTCGGGCGTGTAATTATAGAGTGCCCCAGCCTGCACCCCCACCTCGCCTGCGATCTGCCGCATTGAAACCGCAGCATAGCCATGACGGGCAAACAGCCCCAGTGCGGCCTCGCGAATACGGGGGCCGGTGATATCGGAATGAGAACCTTGTGTACGCGCCATGCTTCGATCGTATCTGAACAGACGTTCAGATAGAACCCCGCTTGAACCATTCCGACAAAACGTGCATGACGGGATACACGCTGCGACCCGAAGGACTGCGATGAAGCTTTTGCTGCCCATTCTCTTTGTGCTGGTCACCGCCGGCTGCGCAAATATCCCTGAGTTGGAAGGCAGCGAAACCGCCGCATTGCGCAAGGCACCCTACCCCAAGCTTGTTGCTTTAGATCCCGCCCTCGGTCCTCCGACCGATCCAATCAGCGAAGCGGAAGAGGTAGAAGAAGACCTGACAGCACGCAGCGAAGCGTTGGCGGAAAAGGCCGAAGCGCTGCAGAATGCCGAGATTAACTAGGATTTCGGCCACGCCACTAGCTCCAAAAGATTAGACGGATTGCACCCCTGCCTCGAACCCGCTAAGGCAGCCCGCAAAGGACACTTCGCCATCGCGGGCGGTATTGCGAGCAGAAAGGACCCAAGGGAATGACACAGGCGCTGAGGCTTGGAATTGCCGGATTGGGAACCGTTGGCGTGGGTGTGGTCAAAATTGTGCGTCGTCATGCCGATTTGTTGCACGCCCGCACCGGGCGTCGCATCGAGATCACCGCAGTTTCGGCCCGTGATGCCAGCAAGGACCGTGGCGTAAACCTGTCGGATTATGCATGGGAAACCGATCCCGTTGCATTGGCCAAACGCGAAGACATCGATGTTTTTGTCGAACTGATGGGCGGCGAGAACGGCCCCGCGAAAGCTTCGGTCGAGGCGGCGCTGACCAGTGGCAAGGATGTCGTCACCGCAAACAAGGCGCTGCTGGCGATTCACGGGCAGGAATTGGCGGAATTGGCTGAGGCCGCAGGGCGTGTAATTCGCTTCGAAGCGGCTGTCGCGGGTGGTATCCCGGTAATCAAATCTCTGACCGAAGGACTGGCGGGTAACGAGATCACGCGTGTCATGGGCGTCATGAACGGTACCTGCAACTATATTCTGACCCGGATGCAATCGCAGGAGTTGGGCTATAACGCCCTGTTCGAGGAATGCGCGCAGCTTGGCTATCTTGAAGCTGATCCCAATCTGGATGTTGGCGGCATCGACGCGGCGCACAAACTGGCGCTGCTGTCTTCGATTGCCTTTGGCACCAAGCCGAATTTCGATGGGATCGAGATCGAGGGCATTCAGCATATTAGCCTCGATGACATCCATCAGGCCCACGACATGGGGTATCGCATCAAGCTGTTGGGTGTAGCACAGCGAACGGCGCGCGGACTGGAACAGCGGATGCAACCCTGTCTAGTGCCGAGCAATTCTCCGCTAGGTCAGTTGGAAGGCGGAACAAACATGGTTGTGCTGGATGGGGACGCAGTTGAACAAATCGTTCTGCGTGGCCCCGGTGCTGGCGAAGGCCCCACCGCCAGCGCAGTGATGGGCGACGTCTGCGATCTGGCGCGAGGCCTGCATATACCGACATTTGGCCGCCCCGCGACGACCCTGCAAGACGCAGCCTCCGCCGTTACTGGCTTACCTGCACCCTACTATCTGCGGCTCGGTCTTCTGGACAAGCCCGGCGCTCTGGCAAAGGTCGCGGCGATTCTGGGCGATGCTGGAGTCTCGATCGACCGGATGCGGCAGTATGGGCACACAGAAAGCACAGCGCCCGTGCTGATCGTGACCCACAAAACCACGCGGGCGACGCTGGACCATGCACTGGATGGCCTGCGCGCCACCGATGTGGTGGCCGGAGAACCCGTCGCCCTGCGTATCGAACAAGTCTGACCCCTTGCGGCCTATGCTGCGCGCAGGCTATGCCGGATAAAACGCCTTAGCTGACCAAAGGATATGCGAAGATGAACGCTGCCAAGATCGATTTCAACGACCGCCTGCTGTCTCTGGGCCTTGCACGGGTGGCAGAACAGGCCGCGCTGGCGTCCGCCTCTCTGGTTGGCCGGGGTGATGAGAAAGCTGCCGATCAGGCTGCCGTCAACGCTATGCGTGAACAACTGAACCTTCTGGACATTGAGGGTGTCGTTGTCATTGGTGAGGGCGAGCGTGATGAAGCACCGATGCTCTATATCGGCGAAGAGGTTGGCACTGGTAACGGCCCGGGCGTAGACATTGCGCTGGACCCGCTTGAAGGCACAACCCTGACCGCCAAGGACATGCCCAACGCGCTGACCGTCATTGCCATGGGCCCGCGCGGCTCAATGCTACACGCTCCGGACGTATACATGGACAAACTGGCCATTGGTCCGGGCTTTCCCGAAGGTGTCGTAAGCTTGGACATGAGCCCGCGCGAGCGAGTTGAAGCGCTGGCCAAGGCCAAAGGCTGCGAGCCTGCGGATATTACCGTATGCATATTGGAGCGTCCTCGCCACGAAGCGATGATTGCTGAAGTCCGCGATACCGGTGCGTCGATCCGCCTGATCACAGATGGCGACGTCGCAGGTGTGATGCATTGCGCCGAAAGCGAAGTGACCGGCATCGACATGTATATGGGTCAAGGTGGCGCGCCCGAGGGTGTGCTTGCCGCAGCCGCGCTGAAATGCATGGGCGGTCAGATCTTTGGCCGCCTGTTGTTCCGTAATGACGACGAACGTGGCCGGGCGGCCAAGGCGGGCATCACAGATCTGGACCGTGTTTATGCGCGCGACGAGATGGTAACGGCGGATGTAATCTTTGCTGCTACTGGGGTCACCGGAGGTTCACTGCTGCCGCGCATCAAGCGGGAACCGGGTTGGGTTGAAACAACGACGCTGCTCATGCGATCAAAAACGGGCTCGGTGCGGCGGATGTCCTACCGCACGCCGATGTGGCCACACAACGAAGCATAGCGGCTTGCGCCAGCGCCTTCAGCAAGAGTATTCATAAAAGACCAAGAGGCCGGATCCCCAGGGGTCCGGCCTTAGTGCATGAGGTGAGATGTGGCATTTCTGGGCGTAGAGCAATCTCTGACGGGGCGACGCTGGATCGGACCGGGGATTGAGGTCGAGCGGTCAGCAGAAATGATGGCGCAGCAGACAGATCTGCCTCGCGCCGTCTGTCAGGTTTTGGCACGGCGCGGTGTACCGGTGATGGAGGCCGCCGGTTTCCTGGAACCCAAGTTGAAGGAACTGCTGCCCGACCCGCGATCGATGAAAGATATGGACGTCGCTGCAGCCCGGTTTCTACAGGCTGTGCGCAAGCGCCAAAAGATCGCAGTGTTTGCTGACTATGATGTGGACGGGGGCAGTTCGGCTGCGTTGTTGTTGGTGTGGCTGCGCCAGATGGGGCTTGCCGCGACGCTTTATGTGCCCGACCGGATTGATGAAGGCTATGGGCCAAATGTACCTGCAATGCAGGAACTGGCGGCTAGCCATGACCTGATCATCTGCGTGGATTGCGGAACGCTGAGCCACGAACCTATCGCGGCGGCGAAGGGTGCGGATGTGATCGTTTTGGATCACCATTTGGGTGCAGAAACCCTGCCGGATTGCGTCGCCGTGGTGAACCCGAACCGACAGGACGAAAGCGGCGATCTAGGCTATCTCTGCGCTGCTGCGGTGGTGTTCCTGATGTTGGTCGAGGCAGGTCGTCAGTTGCGTGAGGCCGGGGCCAAGGGGCCGGATCTGATGGCAATGCTCGATCTGGTGGCGCTGGCCACGGTGGCAGATGTTGCGCCATTGATCGACGCCAACCGGGCGCTGGTTCGACAGGGTCTGAAAGTGATGACCCAAAGGCAAAGGCCCGGCTTGGTCGCGTTGTCAGACGTGGCGCGCATGGATACCGCGCCCAACAGCTATCATCTGGGGTTTCTGCTGGGGCCGCGCGTCAATGCTGGCGGTCGCATTGGTCAGGCTGATCTTGGCGCGCGGCTGCTGAGCACGGACTCGATCACTGAGGCCGAAGCCTTATCCGAGCGGCTGGATGCCCTGAATTCGGAACGGCGCGAGATCGAAAACGCGGTCCGCGCGGCGGCTTTGGCGCAAGCCGAGGACCGTGGGTTGGATGCGCCGCTGGTCTGGGCCGCAGGCGACGGTTGGCATCCCGGGGTGGTAGGTATCGTTGCTTCGCGGCTGAAAGAGTCGGCAAACCGGCCCGCTATCGTGATCGGGTTCGACGGGGATGAGGGCAAAGGTTCAGGCAGGTCGATCTCGGGCGTTGATCTGGGCGCGTCGATCCAGCGACTGGCTGCCGAAGGGCTGCTGGTCAAGGGTGGTGGCCACAAGATGGCGGCCGGTCTCACGGTGATGCGTGATCAGTTGGAGCCTGCAATGTCGCGCCTGTCCGAGCTTCTGGCCAAGCAGGGTGCAGGCCAAGGCGGTCCCGCCGACTTGAAACTGGACGGGGCGCTGATGCCCGGGGCCGCGACAGTCGATCTGATCGAACAGGTAGAGAAAGCGGGTCCTTTCGGGGCCGGTGCCCCTGCCCCGCGCTATGCGCTGCCTGATCTGCAAGTGCGCTTTGCTAAACGCGTGGGCGAAACACATTTGAAGCTGTCACTTTCGGATGGAATGTCTGGCGGACTGGATGCCATCGCCTTTGGCGCGTTCGACGGCCCGTTGGGGGATCGCCTGTCTAATCACGGCGGTGCGCGGTTCCATTTCGCGGGTCGGCTTGAGGTGAATACCTGGGGCGGACGACAGAGCGTGCAGCTGCGGCTGGAAGACGCGGCAGAAGCTGTCTGACAACCGTTTCAACGCCGCTCAGGAACGGCCAAAAAAGTTTCACAGCCTTGCGTTTTTCGTCTTGCGGGGGGGGAAGGTAAACCGTAAAAGGCCCTCCACAAGCCAGCGTGGCCCGTTCGTCTATCGGTTAGGACGCCAGGTTTTCAACCTGGAAAGAGGGGTTCGATTCCCCTACGGGCTACCACTTGTGCTTGTCTGGTCTAAATGGCCCGTTCGTCTATCGGTTAGGACGCCAGGTTTTCAACCTGGAAAGAGGGGTTCGATTCCCCTACGGGCTACCATTTTCTTCAATGCTACAATCGTTCCCGGCGACGTATTCTTGCAGCATCGTGTTTAGCACGAAACCTGCGCGCCCCGTTTTGAAGACGTGAAATGCGGTTGAAGGCACGCCTGTCAATGGCTGCCCCGGACCGAGTTCACCAGCATTTGGTATTTGCCATTCCATCACCAAGCCTGCACAGTTTTGGCCAACAACAGATATGATTTGGATTCCCAATGGATTACCTCAAAGAACGCAAAGACTTCGCGATCGCGATCTGCAAGGAAGCTGGCACAATCGCCTCCAGATATTTCTCCGACCGAGGCGGTTTGATCGTCGATCAAAAAGGCGCACAGGATTGGGTCAGCGAGGCAGACCGGAATGTCGAAACCTTCATCCGCCAGAGGATCGCCGAGGCTTGGCCCAACGATGGCATATTTGGCGAAGAGCATGGTGAAACACAAGGTTCAAGCGGATTTGACTGGGTGATCGATCCAATCGATGGCACCACGAATTTCGTCAATGGCATTCCGGCCTGGACCATCGTTCTGGCGGGCGTCGCTGAGGAAAATACCGAGATCGGTGTAATCCATGACCCAAATATCAATGAGACCTTCGTAGCCTCGCGCGGAGGCGGGGCAACACTGAATGATGCGCCAATGAGGGTCGCTTCGGGTGTTGCGCTGCATCAAGGAACGGTGGCAGTGGGTTATTCGAACCGGGTGGATAACCGTAACATTGTTCCAATCGTCGCGAACCTGATCGAGCGTGGGGCCATGTTTCACAGAAACGCCAGTGGCGCGCTGTCACTGGCCTATGTCGCAGCGGGCCGGCTGCTTGGCTATGTCGAAGAACATATGAACGCCTGGGATTGTCTGGCTGGTCAATTGATGATTGCGGAAGCAGGCGGCGTGGTCGAAGATCAGGACGCAGGCGCAATGATCCGCAACGGCGGTCGGGTGATCGCTGGTACTCCGGATGTGTTTGATACTTTGCGTGAAATCTCTGAGAACGCATGGCAGGCCTGACAATCTAGTCGATTGAGCGCCATCCGCTCAGCGGTTTGAGGTCCGTTAGATCGGCTTGCCAATAATGGCCTTGCCCGGGCTGATCATACCTCCGATCAATGGGGTGGCCCGACAAGGAGCACCACAGAAGGGTCCCGACGGCCCCATGGGTAACGATGGCGAGGTCACTGCCATCATGCGTTTCGATAATTGAAGTTACTGCTTGGTTTATCCGCCGCTGGGCGGCAACGGCAGTTTCCCAGCCGCGAAAACTGGTGTTGGGGTGGGCAAAAAATGCGTCAGCGGCAGCTTCGAACCGGTCACGCGGCAGAAAACCGGTGGCGCTTCGATCATTCTCGCCAAGTGCGGCATCTTGTTTTGTCGGCAGGTTTCGTGGCGCGGCAAGGATGTCGGCAGTCTCGCGGGCCTTTTGCTCGGTGCTAGCCCATAGGTGAGTGACATGTGCAAAAATCTCGCTGGCTGCAAAGGCCGCAGCCCGATGGCGACCTATCGCGCTAAGCCCCCAGTCCTGAATAGGGATGTTCGGGTCGATGATGACCTCAGGGTGCGTGATGATCAGAAGATTGGGCATCTATTCGGGCAAAAGGACCGGACCTTTCTCGGCGAAGGCCATCCGTACTTCTGTACCCGGCTCAAGCGGAGCATCGACATCGTCATGAACCGCAAAGACCTGCCCGAACGCTCCGGTCAGAGTGTACTCCATGCGGACGCCCACATAGGTGGCCTTTGAGACGGTCGCCGCAACCCCCTGCGCGGCACCGATCACAAGCCGGGAGGGTCGGATGGCAACGGTCGCAGACCCTTTAGGCAAGCCGCGGGAAGGCAAGGTATGGCGATAGCCTTCGATCTCAATGGTGGCCATGTCGCCGTCGACAGAGATGATCTGGCAAGCCAACAGGTTGGCCTCGCCAATAAAATCCGCAACGAAGCGATCGTTCGGTGCATCATAAAGCTGACGTGGCGTGCCAATCTGGGCGATCGCGGCATTCCGCATCACGACGATTTCGTCCGATACTGCCAGAGCCTCTTCCTGATCGTGTGTCACGTAGACGACGGTCAGGCCAAGGTCTTGCTGAATGGCCCGAATGTCCTCGCGCACCTGACGGCGCAACTTCGCATCAAGGTTGGATAGCGGTTCATCGAACAGCAACACCTGCGGTTCCAACACCAAGGCCCGCGCTACAGCGACGCGCTGCTGCTGTCCGCCAGACAGTTCTGACGGGAGGCGGCTGTCAAAACCTTTCAGGCCAACCAGCTCCAAACCGTCCAGCGCGCGGCGGCGGGCCTCGTCTTTAGCAAAGCCCGAGAACGTGAGGCCATACATCACGTTCTCAAGCACGCTCATATGAGGAAACAGCGCATAAGACTGGAACACCATGGATACGTCGCGGTCCGTCGCGGGCAGTTTGGTCACATCGCGATCCCCGATGGTGATCTTTCCTGAGGTGGCCATTTCGAGCCCTGCGATCATCCTCAGCGTCGTCGTCTTGCCGCAGCCTGACGGGCCCAACAGCGTGACCAGTTTTCCTGCATCGACATTCAGGTCAATATTGTCGACGGCAACGACATCCTTGCCGAACATCTTTGTCACGGACTCGAACCGAACCGGCGCGGCTTTGGACTGCAGGCTCATGTCAAACTCTCCTAAACATTGGTCCGCGACTGCGTCATTCGTCGCCCGATCTTGGTCCGACCCACGATCAGCTGCATCAGGGCAACCACTGACAGCATCACAAAGATCAGTGTGGTGGAATAGGCGATGGCGAGACCATAGTCGTTATTCTCGACCCGCCCGATGATATAGCTGGTCGCCATGTCATATTCCGCGCTGACCAGAAAGATCACGGCCGAAATCGCCGTCATGGCCCGCACGAAGCTGTACACAAGCGCCGCAAGAATTGCCGGGCGCAGTAGTGGTAGGATGATCCGCCGGAAAGTCTGCCACGAATTTGCCCCGAGGGTCAGAGATGACTCGTCAAGACTGCGATCCAGTTGCGACATGCTGGCGATGCCGGCTCGGACACCGACCGGCATATTGCGGAAGATGAAGCTGACAACAAGGATGACACCGGTTCCCGTGATCTCGATCGGTGGCACGTTGAAGGCGAGAATGTAGCTGACGCCGATCACCGTGCCAGGGATGGCAAAGGACAGCATGGTGCCGAACTCAAAAGCATCTTTGCCTGCGAAACTCTGCCGGGTTAGTAGATAGGCCGTCACGAGCCCAACTGCAGCCGTAAGCGGCGCGGCGATTGCGGCGATTGTTATGGTGGTCCAGAAACTGTCCCATGCGGCCCCTGTCCAGCGAATTCCTTCCGCCTCGAACCGAACCGAGAAGGCAGTTACGTAGTGCTTGAACGTCAGGGAATTGTTGACCCCCCACAGCTCGACCACACTGCCGTAGACGATCATGGCGTAGACGACGATGGTAAACACGGCCCAGCCAAGGGCGACGGTTAGCACCGGGATGGAAAGGCCGGTTGGCATCAATGGATGTACGCCAGCGTCACCTTTGCCCGTGACTGTGGTGTAGCTTTTCTTACCCAGCCAGGCTCGCTGCGCGTAAAAGGCAGAAAGCGTGAAGAACAACAACACCATGGCCAGAACCGCAGCGCGACCCTGATCATATTGCGCACCAACAATTGCAAAGAAAATCTCGGTCGACAGCACATCGAAATTGCCACCTAACACAAGTGGGTTGCCGAAATCGGCCATGCTTTCGATGAAGCCCAGAAGGAAAGCATTGGCAAGGCCAGGGCGCATTAACGGTAGGGACACGGTTTTGAACGTCTGCCATCTATTCGCGCGCAATGTCTGGGCCGCTTCTTCCATCGAGGGAGACACCCCTTCAACGACGCCAATCAGCACAAGGAAGGCGATGGGTGTAAATGCCAAAGTCTGAGCAATCAGAACACCCGGCATGCCATACAGCCAGCGAGTGGGTTGGGTGCCGATTAATTCGGCAAAGAACTGCGTTACTGAACCCGACAATCCAAACAGCAGGATCAGCGCTAGGCCGATCACGAACGGTGGCGTGATAATCGGCAGAACCGTCAGTGCGCGCAACGCGCGCTTGTACCGAAAGCCCGAGCGGGTCACGACAAGCGCAAAGCACAAGCCGAGCGCAGTGGTGATGAAGCCGACGAGGATGGCCAGAAACAGTGAGTTCCATGCCGCCCCGCATCGTGCGCCCCAGAAACATCCCAGCCCCCAAAGCCGGTCGTCAAAGAATTTCGAGAAGAACACTGCGATGGAGTACGCGCCCTCTTCCGTCACAAAGGCAGCGAACAGCATCTTGGCGATAGGAAAGAATACAAACGCGGTGACGATGGTGATCACACCACCGATGGCGCTGACCACGAAGACGTCTCCGTTAATCGCCCCACGTGCGGCGACACCCTGGGTCAGAAGGAACAGAAAACTCGACGCGCAGATCATCGCGCCATAGCCCATGCCGAATTGCCGATCACCGAGCTCTCCGAACAAGGCTTCCAGCCAATCGAAATTGTAGCCTCGGATTCCGATGCTGAACCCTTGTGCGATCAGCCAGCCGAAGCCCAGTGCCCCTGACAGGATCAGAATGCGCGCATGAAGCGGATCTGATTTGGCGCGTCTTAACACCAGAAGTGGCAGCAGGAGTGCAATAAGAAGCGGAGCAAGCCACAGCTTTTCACCCTGCCCGATTAGAAAGGCAGCAGGCGCATAATCTTCGTCGAAAGGGTAGCCGTCCAGCAGCCAATCGAACGACCACAGGCCACCGTCAACCATGTACCACGGCAGCAGGCAGAATCCGACCCACCCGGCGATGACCCAGAAGATCAGAACCGGATGGGTCGTTTTTGTCGTGTCGTCAGTCATTTACTGCGGCAGTACCGAAACCTCTTCGTCCCATTTCTGCAGCAAGCGCTTGCGCTCATCCGACGAGCCGTATTTCTTGAAGTCATAGTCGATCAGCTTGATCTGGCTCATGTCAGGCGCGCTTTCCGAAGTTTCAGCACCTTTGTTTGACGGCACTTGGAAGGCATTTACCTGAAGGGCGAGGTTCTGCGCCTCGGGCGACAATGCCCAGTCATAGAACTTTTTGGCCTCATCTTCGTTGCGCGCGCCTTCGATGATCGACATCGAACCGATCTCGTAACCAGTACCTTCACATGGCGCGACGACTTTGATCGGGAAACCCGATACCGCCTGCTTTACTGCGTCATGCATGAAAACGATACCAATTGTATTCTCGCCTCGACCAGCAGCCTTGATCGGTGCCGAGCCTGACTTGGTGTATTGGTTGATGTTCGAATGCAGCCCCTTCATGAACTCAAATCCTTCGTCCTCGCCGAAGATTTGCACCATCGAGGCCAGGGTCGTGTAGGCCGTACCTGATGAGTTCGGGTTCGCCATCTGAACGTGCCCCTTGTACTCGGGCTTCAGAAGGTCCTTCCAGCAAGCAGGTTCGGGAAGGTTGTTCGCGGCGACAAGATCGGCATTGTAGCCGTAACCAAGCGCACCTGAATAGATGCCGATGGTCTTGTTACCCGCGCTTTCCGCCTGAGAAATCGCCCAATCATGAAGCTGGTCACGCATCGGCGACATGTATTCCATCGTCAGGCCCTCTTCTGCGGCCTGCAGATGCGGATCCCCCGTTCCGCCCCACCAAACGTCACCCTTTGGGTTGGAGCTTTCTGCACGGATCTGAGCAAATGTCTCACCCGAGGATTTACGGGTCATATTAACGTCGATGCCGGTCGCGTCCTCAAAACTGCGCGCCATAAGCTGGCACCAATCCTCTTGCGCAGAACAATAAAGTGTCAACTTGTCAGCCTGTGCCGCTGACATCGATGCGGCAAGGGCAATAAGCGATCCCAACGTTGTGGATGTAAATTTCTTCATTGATTTCTCTCCCTTTAAGTTCACTGCGTCCGGATTTCCCGGCTCTTATATGCCCTTCCTCATGCGGCCTTTCGCAATTTTTCGATAACAGCCAACGTCTCTTGATTATCTGACAGGCTCTTTAACAAACGCGCCAGTTCTTTCTCTTCGACAAGCTTTGCCGCCTTGGCAGGTGAGAACCAGTGGCGCTTGCGTTCGTCGCGTTCCTTCCAACGGCGTTTGAGCCGTTCCACAATCAACGGATAAAGCGTTACGCGGCAAGGCACGCTGCTTTTACCCTCGTATCGCTTGTCATAGTGAAAGCACCCGATCGATTTCTTGGAGATAAAGCCAACCGCTCCGGCCTCTTCCAAAGCTTCGATTTCAGCGGCATGCCAAGGCTTCTTACCATCCATCATCCAACCTTTGGGGATGACCCACCGCCCCCGGTCACGCGAAGTGACCATGAGAACCCGCAGCTTGTCGGACTTGTCCCATCGCACTGGAAGCGCACCGATCTGATCTGTGAATTCGGTCTTGCTCATGCGCGCGCTCTTGGCTCTGGCACTACGCAAAGGGCAATGGCAACACATACGTGCTGTTGAACAAGGTGGCTACATCCAGAACGCCGGTGCACTTCGATTGCTACGCCTCGAAATAGAAACAGTTCTTTGAAGTCTCACAATGAATCGTGGGCTTTGCAACAGAAATTGTTGCAAAACGACTGAAACGCCACAAAAGTGAGATTGAAACCGAGTCGGATTGCCAGATGCCCAAAGCGGAAACGCGCGATAAGAAAACCAACAAGGGCCAGAGTCGGTTCAAGAAATCCGACCGCCGCCGTGAGATATTGTTGGAATTGAAGCTTCGCCCGCACGTCCGGATCAGCGAATTGGCGCAGCGTTTCAATGTTTCGGCGGAAACGGTGCGCAGGGATTTTGATGCCCTAGCTGATGATGGGCTGATCTCGCGGGCGCATGGCGGTGCCTCTGCCCCGATACAAGGACGTTATCCAAGTCTGGATGAGCGCACCCACGCCCGCCTTGATGAGCGTGAAAAGATCGGCAAATGCGCAGCTGACCTGATTCAGGAAGGCGAGACGGTGATGATCGATTCCGGCTCAACCACGATCGAGATGGCCCGTATGTTGGCGTATCGGGGCATTCACTGCACGGCAATTACGAATTCGATACCGGTGGCCATGACCCTTGGTCACGCACCCGTTGAAGTCATTCTATGCCCAGGCGAATATCTGACCGCCGAGTCCGCCACGATCGGGACAGATACACTGGATTTCCTGTCTCGTTTCAACGTCGATCGCTGCATGATTGGCGCGTCCGGCCTGTCAGAAGAAGGGCCGTCAGAGACCGTGCGCGGTTTCGCAACCGTCAAACGGATGATGCTGGCACGCGCCGCGACGCGACATCTTCTGATCGGGTCCGAGAAATTCGACCGCAAAGGTTTGACCCGTGTGGGCGACCTTGACGGGCTGAATTCAATCGTAACTGATACCCAACCAACAGGGGATTTGCTTGGCGCGATCAACGACGCCGGGGTGAAGATTCTTGTCGCTGAGCAGTCCTTACAAAGAACGACAAACCGTGGACAGAAAAGCCACGCATGACTGGGAGGAAGAAATGAAATTTGATATCAAACTACTGATCGGAGCTTCCGCAATCGCGCTCTTGTCACTGTCGGGCACGGCTTCGGCGCAAGACTGCCCGCGCGGTGATCTGGATGCGCGGTTCTGTGATGCCGATGGCGATCTGATCGCGGATATCCCCGCTGATCCTGCCGATCAGATTGATCCTGATACTCTGATCTTTGCCTACACCCCGGTTGAAGACCCTGCCGTATACAAAACTGCTTGGTCAGACTTTCTTGATCATCTGAAAGCGGAAACTGGCAAAGACGTTGTTTTCTTTCCAGTTCAGAACAACGCGGCCCAGATTGAGGCCATGCGTTCGGGGCGTCTGCATATTGCGGGCTTCAATACCGGTTCAAACCCGTTGGCCGTGAACTGCGCCGGATTCAGGCCCTTCACGATCATGGCGTCGAAAGACGGAAACTTCGGATACGAGATGGAGATCATCACCTATCCCGGTTCAGGCATCGAAAAGGTTGAGGATATCAAGGGCAAGCAATTGGCCTTTACTTCTCCTACTTCGAACTCGGGCTTCAAAGCGCCCTCGGCGATCCTGAAAAGCGATTTTGATCTGCTTCCCGAACGCGATTTTGAGCCGGTTTATTCGGGCAAACACGACAACTCGATCCTGGGTGTCGCAAACAAGGACTATCTGGCTGCCTCGATCGCTAATTCGGTCAAATCGCGGATGATCTCGCGCGATGTTATCAACGAAGACGACGTCATCACGATCTACAAGTCGCAGACCTTCCCGACGACAGGCTTTGGAACCGTGTACAACCTGACGCCGGAGCTACAGGAGAAAATCCGCAATGCCTTCTTCAGCTTCGACTGGGAGGGAACGACGCTTGAGGCCGAGTTCTCGAAATCGAATGAAGGTCAGTTCCTTGAGATGACCTATCAGGAGTTCTGGGACGTCATCCGCAAGATCGACGCGGCCAACGGCGTTTCCTACGCCTGCCAGTAGTCGATACTACATCCAACGGGCCCTGCGGGGCCCGTTACCACCCGAACCGGGGGCATAAATGCTGCGGCTTCAAAAGCTTACAAAAACTTATAAAACCGGCGATCAGGCCCTGAAGGCGATCGATCTAGATGTGCCAAAGGGCCAGGTTCTGGCGCTGATCGGGCCTTCTGGTGCTGGCAAATCCACCATGATCCGCTGCATTAACCGTTTGGTTGAACCCACAAGTGGCGAGGTTCTGCTGGACGACATGGACCTAGTCAAACTCGGCTCGGGCGCGCTGCGGAAAGCACGTCGTGAAATGGGGATGATCTTTCAGGAATACGCACTGGTTGAACGCCTGACCGTCATGGAAAATGTACTGTCGGGACGGCTGGGATATGTTGGGTTTTGGCGGAGCTTCCTGCGACGTTACCCCCAGTCTGACGTGGATGAAGCATTCCGCCTGCTGGATCGCGTGGGTCTGTTGCATATGGCCGACAAACGCGCGGACGAACTGTCAGGTGGTCAGCGTCAGCGGGTTGGAATATGCCGGGCGCTAATCCAAAATCCCAAGCTTCTGCTGGTCGATGAACCGACCGCCTCACTGGACCCAAAAACCAGCCGTCAGATCATGCGCTTGATTACCGAGCTGTGTCAGGAACGCGGATTAGCCGCGATAATCAACATTCATGACGTGGCCCTTGCGCAAATGTTCGTACCGCGCGTCGTTGGCCTACGCTTTGGTGAAATCGTATTTGACGGCCTCCCCTCTGGGCTTACGCCTGACAAGTTGACCGAAATCTATGGCGAAGAAGACTGGGAAGCGACCATAGAGAAAGTTGAAGACGACGAAGAGATCGAGGCCGCGGAATGAGCCATCCCGAACTTGATGACCTGCTGGGCAAAGGCTGGCGGAAACCGGCCTTCGTCAAAAACGCCTTACTGCGCTGGACCTTGATCGTTGGATTCGTCGCCTATCTGATTGCGGCATTTATGACCATCGAGGTGGATTGGGGCCGGGTTTATGAAGGCTTGGATCGCGGTTGGGCTTTTGTCCTTGCTTTCACAAGCCCGGATTTCATATCGCGCTGGAGTGATATCTGGAGCGGTCTTCTTGAGAGCATCGTGATGACGGTTGCAGCGTCGGTGGTGGGCATCCTGATATCGATCCCGATCGGACTGGGCGCTGCACGCAATATTGCGCCTCTCCCGGTCTATGTGATCTGCCGAGGCATTGTTGCGATCAGCCGCGCCCTGCAAGAGATCATCGTCGCCATTCTTCTGGTTGCCATCTTTGGGTTCGGACCTTTGGCCGGCTTCCTGACACTGTCCTTCGCCACTATCGGTTTCCTGTCCAAGCTCTTGGCTGAAGACATCGAGGCCATGGACAAAGTGCAGGCCGAGGCGATCAAAGCCTCGGGCGCGCGATGGATGCAATGGATCAACTACGGCGTGCAGCCACAGGTCATGCCGCGACTGGTCGGGCTGTCGATGTACAGGATCGATATCAACTTTCGCGAAAGTGCAATTCTTGGGCTTGTGGGGGCCGGCGGCATTGGGGCAACGCTGAATACGGCGTTTGACCGCTATGAGTATGACACTGCGGCAGCCATTCTGATCCTGATCATCGGGATCGTCATGGCGCTCGAATACCTCTCGGGTATCATCCGCGCGAGGGTCCAGTAATGCCAGTGCTTGAACATGAAGGTACGCAAATCTGGCGCAGACGCACGACCGGTCAAAGCCTTGTGCGTTGGTTTTGCTGGCTGTTGGGTGTGGCGGTCTTTGTCTACTGCTGGCAGATCATCTCGGCCTCGACGACATGGTTCTTTGTGTGGGACGCACCCCGGATCGCGAACGATATCTGGACCCGCGCGACACCACCAAAGTGGGACTACATCACGCAGTTAGGCCGCCCGATCTGGGACACGCTGAACATCGCCACACTTGGTACGATCATTGCGCTGTTCCTTGCCGTACCGGTCGCCTTTCTGGCCGCCCGCAACACCACGCCATCGGCCGTGTTCATCCGCCCCATCGCGTTACTGATCATCGTCTCAACCCGCTCGATCAACTCGTTGATCTGGGCGCTTTTGTTAATCGCAATCATTGGACCCGGAGTATTCGCAGGTGTTATCGCCATAGCCATTCGTTCGATCGGCTTCTGCGCCAAGCTTCTCTATGAAGCCATCGAGGAAATTGATCACACCCAAGTCGAAGCCATCACCGCCACCGGCGCATCCCGCTGGCAGGTCATGGCATATGGTATCGTCCCGCAAATATTGCCCGCCTTTGCCGGGATCGCCGTATTCCGCTGGGACATCAATATTCGCGAGTCTACGGTTCTTGGCCTCGTAGGCGCAGGCGGCATCGGGCTGCAGTTGTCGGCGTCGCTGAACGTTCTGGCATGGCCGCAGGTCAGCCTTATCCTGATCGTCATTCTGATTGCCGTCATGATCAGCGAATGGGTGTCTGCCAAAGTACGAGGGGCAATTATTTGAGCCGCTTCACGACCCAAGAGGCTTTCGACGCCTACGAGGCCGTTCGGCATCGACTTCCGGCTGCTGAACCGGCTGTTCAATCCTATCAGCATGCGAACACTTTGATGGATATTGCTGAAGGCTTCGATGTATTCCTTCTGGATGCGTTCGGTGTCCTCAATATCGGCGAGACTGCGATTCCCGGTACAGCCGTGCGGATTGATCAGCTCAAAGCCATGGGTAAACGTGTTCTGGTCGTCTCGAATGCAGCTGGTCACCCTCATGCGGCGCTCGTCGAGAAATACGCCCGGCTGGGATATGATTTTGCGTCAGAGGATATCATCACAAGCCGCGCAACACTGCTGGCTGAGCTAGGCGGTCAACGCGCGCTGCATTGGGGTTTGATGGCAACACCCAGCACCGGCCTTCGCGACCTGGAAGATTTGAACCTGACTTATCTCGATGACGATCCCGAGCCCTATGACTCGGTTGAGGGGTTTCTGATGATCGGCTCAGCCGTCTGGTCCGAGGCACGTCAGGCCCATTTGGAAGCAGCCCTGCTAAAACGCCCGCGTCCGGTATTGGTTGGAAATCCGGACATAGTCGCACCACGCGAGCACGGATTTTCAAACGAACCCGGTCTGTTCGCGCACCGTCTTGCCGACCGAACCGGCGTTGTACCCGAATTCTTCGGCAAACCATTTGAGAATATTTTTGACTTGGCTTTCAAGCGACTTGGCCGGGTCGATAAAACTCGCGTGCTTATGGTTGGCGACAGCTTGCATACCGACATATTGGGGGCCCATGCTGCCGGAATCGCCTCGGCCTTGATTTCGGGGTACGGTTTTTTCGCAGGGCATGACGTCGTTGACGCAATCACACAGGCGCAAATCATGCCGGATTTCGTTGTGAACCGACCATAATCTGATCACGCCTGCTTAGTTCCGCTTCAAATCCAAGCGCCCGTCCGTGCTTTTCAATACTCGCCATGTGATCAATTCGCGAAGGCATCACAGGTCGTTGTTGGCTCATCGCTTCCCAAATACTGAACCCTGCGCCCTTCATCAAAGGTTGGACTGCCCAACGCACATGCGATCTCTAAGCTCAACCTGTCCCAAACCCGAACATCACCGGCTTCGCTGGTTGTCGCAAAAGAATGTCCGTCAGGTGCAAGCGCGATACGCCAGGTCGGGCCTGCATGAATCTTTTCGACAGGCATGAGCCGACGGTGCGTCGCGGTATCCCACCAATGCAGTTCCCCAGATCGGTCGATTGCCACCAAGGTTGCCTCATCCGCCAAAAAGGCAACATCTGTCGCCCCACCCTTATGGCCACCATAAGCGGCAAGCTCTTCGCCGGTTTCAACATCCCACACCTTGACCACCTCATCGCTGGAAGCAGTTGCAGCCTGTGTGCCATCACGACTGAAAGCAACACTCCAAAGCGTGTTGTCATCAGCTTCAATCACTCTGATCAACTGACCGTCGCCAATCGACCAAATATAGACCTTACCATCCACCGAGGCCGCTGCCAGCATGCTGCCATCTTCAGAGACGGCGACACGATTTGCCTGAATGTCAGCTGGCGCAAAGCTCTTGACCAAATCAGCCTCTGAGATATCGATTTGCAGCACTCCATCTCCTGTCGCCACAAAGACCTCGGGACCTGACCCCGGCATGATCGACCAGACGGGAGCCTGCCCCAGATCGAGTTGATTTTTCAGCCGCATGGCAGCCGTGTCCCAGATTTTCAAGCCGCCTTCGCGATCACCAGTCACCATGGTTTTGCCATCCAGCGAGAAAGAGATCGCCCACACCTGGCTTTCATGCCCCTTCAGCTGCATGGGTTTCATGGAAGCCTCCATCTTCCAGACCCAGATGTTCCCCTCACTGTCACCGATGGCTATAGACTTTGCATCCGGCGTATAAGCGATGCCCAGCGCCTTTGCCCCGTTCTGCAAAACAAGCGTGTCTTTGCTGCCGGGGTCGGTTCCAATCCGCCAGAGACGTACCTGCTGATCCCGGCCCAAAGTCGCCAGCAACGGGGCATTTTGGGCGACTTCAAGGTCCACAACCCTCTGACTGTGCGCTTGCACCACGTCGCCAACACGTTCCATGTTTGAATTTTCCAATCGCAGCGTTCCGTCTGCCCCTGCCCCTACCAGCAGATTGTCCGGCGCGGTAAATGCTGCTGCTACGATGTCGGTACTATCTGAAAAACGATCAACAATCGGAGAACCATCCGGAAAACCAATCGTCGTGACCTTCCCGTTCGTATGGGCTACCGCGAATGTTCTCCCGTCGCGGCTGAAGGACAGGTGATCGGGGTCAGGCCCCAGCGGACCGCCCGGTATCGGCGGAAATGCAGGCGTAGCCTTTGCGTCGACCCAGCCGAATATGCCACCATCGACATTTCCGGCAACAAGTCCTTCTGAAACGGGCGAAAACGCGACCTTTTTGAAGCCCAGCGGCATTTTCGCCAATGGCTCTCCAATTTGCATTCCATTGGAAACGTTCCAGAGGCGAACGGTCCCGTCACCGGTCGCCGACGCGATACGCTTGCCGGTGGAATCAAAGGCCACGCCAAATGCGACGTCATTGCCAGAAAACAGTGTCGTGATCGGGCCGTATCTGGCCGAACCAACATTCCAAAGGCGGACATCCCCATCCGTTGCCGCTGAAACCAGCAACTCTCCATCGGGAGAGAATGCAACATCCCTTATCCCGCCGGAATGCCCCACCAGTTCAGCAATAACCGCTCCGCCGGATTCAGCCCTATGAACCACGATGCGCCCATCACGCAATCCAACCGCAACACGCGTACCGGATGCATCAATAGCCATCGTCTGCGCGTCACCAACCGTAAACGGGCTGCCCAATGGGACAAGCCCACCCTCACCCAAATTTTGCCGAGCCATCAGCATCGCCGCCCGCGCTTCTGATGTCGAACCGGCAGTTTCGGCTCGGACAATCGCTTCGGCGCTGAGTGACAGGGCAAGCAAGGGATCTGTATCCGATAACCCGTTCGCCGCAGCGCCTAGCGCCCTTGCGAACCTTTCATTGGCTTCAGCTGTTGCGGCAACTGCCATCTGTCTGTTGCTTTCGGCAAGGTTGGACGCGCGGATAGCCAAGAAAGACGAAACCGTTGCGCCAATGGCCAGCAAGGCAAGGGCAGCAACGGCAACTTGATTGATACGTCGACGCCGACGCCGGCGCATCTTGGATGCAGCCTGCGCTTGGTCACGCGCGTCTCGTGCAGCGCCCAGAAATTCCCGCTCTAACGCACCGAGGATATTCTGGTTCTTCACCGACCATTCTTCAGCCGACAACAACCTTGTGCCGCGATAAAGTAAATCGGGCTCGCGATTTTCAACATCCCACTCTGCAGCATCATGCTGAATACGCTGACGCATGCGCAGATCATCGCGGCTTTCTTCGATCCATGAATTAAGTCGCGGCCATGTACGCAGCAGCGCCTCATGCGCAATCTGAACATTTTTGTCATCCAGCGTCAGCAACCGCGCATCTGTCAAAGCTTCAACGACCCGCCGCGTTGTGTCCGGGTCCGAGTCGCGCTCGATCTCATCGATCGGCAACAACCGCCGTGTGTCCGGTGTCCCCTCGCCGGGCGTAACCAGACGCAAGAATAGCCGCCGGGTTGCCTCTTGCTGAACTTTGTCAAAAACGTCTGTAAAAAGTGTCTCTGCTGTCTGGCTGATTGCCCCTGTGACACCACCGGACTGACGGTAGCCGTCCAGAGACATGACCGCACCTTTACGTCGGCTCCATGTTTCATACAGAGAATGCGCCACCAGCGGGAGCGAACCCGCTTCGCGCCCGGCCTCATCAACGATCGCATCAATAAGGGACCTGTCCATGTGCAAACCAGCTGCATGTGCCGGTTCGCTGATTGCGCGGCGCAGCTCGGGCCGTGTCATCGGCCCAACCAAAAACTGGTTTTCCGAGATTCGATCCGCAAGCCACGGTATCTCTGCACAGGATGCATAAAAGTCCGCACGGATTGTCAGCACGATACGAACACGGCTATCTGCGGGGTCTGTCATAGCTGACAAGGCTTCGATGAACTTGCTTCTGCGTTCATGTTTGACCAGCGTGAACAGTTCTTCGAACTGATCAATGCAGATCAACAACTCTCCTTCATTCGCGGTGGCCAAACGGCGCGCCGCACTCGGATAGGCGATGAAGTCGTTGAGCGAGACCTGAGCCGTAAGGTGAGAATTGTCGCCGATGAGTTGAAAGTACAAATCGGTCATTGGATCGCGCCCGGGGGTAAAAACACAAACGCGCCAGTTTTCGCTACCGGATATCGCGTTGGCAGCGATCGCTGGCAGCAGCCCTGCTCGCAGAACGGATGATTTACCACTGCCGGATGAGCCACCCAGAACCAATATCCGGCTCTGTTGAAGCCGGGTCACAAGTTCCTCAACAAGATCCTCGCGTCCAAAGAAATAGTCGGAATCCTCTGGCTGGAACGCGGCGAGCCCTTTGTAGGGGCATTCCACCCTACTTTCCGATATCTGCGTCACCGCTTCGGATGCGGCCTCTCGCCGGTCACGATCCAACGCCTCATTCATTGCACTGCGCCAGGACACCATATCCAGAAAACGCGCCTGCGGGTCCATTGCCATCCCGTGCTCAATGCAATCGCGCCACATTTCCGGCAGGCTGGAAAGATACTCGGTAACGCGATGGAATGGCGGCGGCGCCTTTCCCGTCAGGACATGCCACATCAGCGCGCTAGCCGAATAGATGTCGGTCATCGGCGTCACGGGTTGCCCGTGCTCAGCTTGTTCTGGCGCTTGGTAGAGCGGTGTCCCAGCCATCATGGTCGCGCCGGTCACACCGATCGCTAAATCCTTCGCAATACCGAGATCCGCCAGGAAAACCCTCTCGTCTAGGCCGACCAAAGCATCAGAAACCGTCGTGCTGTTATCGTCTTTGGACCGCTTCACTCGTTGCAGAAGGACATTTGCGGGTTTGACGTCCCGATGCACGACATTCGCGTCGTGAACCGCAGACAAGCCATCTGCCATTGCATCAATCAGTATTTCCACACCTTCGCGTTTGGCCAAAGCAGCGGGGCTTAGACGCTTTAGTCGGTCGGCCAATGTGCCGCGATCCGCGTAGTCCATGACAAAATAGGGCCGCCCGTCCTCCAAACGCCCCACGTCATGCACGGAGACAACGCGCGGAGATCGAATGCGCCGCAACAGACGGGCTTCTTCGAGAAAATGGGTGATGACTTTGTCATTGGTCGCAAGGTTGGCGTGCAGAATCTTGAGGGTTACCGGAACCTCCAACTCGTCATCCCGCGCAAGGACAACCGCCGCGAACCCACCGCTCGCGATTTCACGGTCAACAGCGTAACGGCCGATGAACGCGGGAAAAGTCATGATATTCTTGGCGCTTCAGAGGTGCTCTTGCACATCCACGCAATGATACTTGGTCGCATCCAATATGTTGTGGTCCCTATCGGCAGCAGTAACGCACAGTGTCGTCCCTCCCTCGCGCGCCGATGTCGAGGCCGCCTCCTTCGTCACATAGCTTGGGTAATCATCGTGCCGATGCCACCTGCCCTGAACGGCATTGAATTCGCTTTGGGCATTTCTGCCGACTTGCTCAACGGAATAGCTTTCGCCCCACCATGTATGGAAATGGTTCTTCGATACGTCCGGAGTGAAATTCGCATCGTAGTTTACAAGCAGTTCGTCGCCCTCTTTGGCGACCGATACAATCTGCACCTCACATCCATCCACAGGGCAGGCATTGGGCATCGCTGACTGGGCAGTTGCATCAGCACCAAACAAGAGTGTAGCTGCACCCAGGATCAGAGCGCCCTGACGAAGCTGGTTTCCTGAAGTATTCAATGACATCATTCCCTCCCAATCTTGGTTGAAATACGCAATTGGTGCCGATTCTAGCACAATCGCGAGTTTCTTTCTGAGACTTTCACCACAGAAGCCAGAATTCAGGCGTGCCACGTCGTTTATCGGCGGACGACCTCAAACTCTAATGGGCGCGCATCAGAGTGCAAAATTGATAGTGCAGGCGATATCAGCCCGCTATCGGCCAGCATTATGTTCTCGCGCTTAAGCTGGATTTCACGCGCATTCTCGAATTGTACGTAAGTTCCCGACGAACTGCGATCCGCCAGCATCAGCTTCCCGCCTTTCATGCTGAGTACCGCATGCAGTCGCGAAACCCACGGCTCAGGCAGGATGACATCGCATTGACTGGATCTGCCGATCGTTAGCTCCCCGCCTTCCCGACACCGCCAGGTATGATCGTCGTGATAAAGAATGAGCGCAAAGCTTTCATTCTGTTGCATGCCCTCAGATCCGCTGGCCGTCTGCGTCGGCAGATGCATCACGGTGCTTAACCCGTCCGTTGAGGCCACGATTGAATAGGCTTTGACCGGTTCACTCACACCTTTCAGGCGAAGCGATCCGATTGGGGTGAGCATCTGGAGACTTTCGGGGCTTAGATCCTTGGCGACGCTTTCGCTGACGCAAGCTTCACCCGGATTGGCCGCCGCCGCCAAACGTGCGGTCAGATTAACTGTTTCGCCAAATATCCCATTATCGCCAATAACAACAGGACCTTGATGAACACCCGCGTGGACCGACAATAATGTTCCGGGCGGTTTCTGAATCATCTCTACAACCGCGTTTACGGCGGCTTCGGGTTCCTTGAAATAGGACAAGACGTCATCGCCTTTCTGCCCCACAGGAACTCCGCCAAACCCTAGTAGAACCTCACGCAATCGATCGATTTCAAACTGAATCAACTGCTGCGCCTGATCGTCCCCCATTTCTTCGTAGAACGGAGTGCTGTCAGAAATGTCAGCAATTATGGTCGTGACGAGCTTGGTTTCCACGGTGCTTCTCGCAATGTGTTCGTCCGGAACGGCAAACCCTATTTGGGATCATAGACATAACCTATACCCCGCACGGTTCTGATGATTTCCGGCTTTTCCGGGTTGGTTTCAAGCTTCCGGCGCAGTCTGGATATTCTGATATCAATGCTGCGATCGAACGGATCCCAGGACCGGTCGTGCGCTTGTTCTAGCAACTGATCACGGTTCAAAACACGCCCTTTGTTTTCAGCAAACACCTTGAGCAGACTATACTCCATCGCCGTTAGCGGGACCTCGGATCCATCCGGCGCAAGAAGTTTGGCTGCCTCTTTATCCAGCGTGTAGTCGCCAAAAAGGGCCAAATTGCCTTCGGAGGCATCTGCGGGCAGACTTTCGTTTATGGCCCCTCGGCGTAATAGGGCCTTGATCCGCGCTTCCAGTTCCCGAAGATCAACCGGCTTTCCAAGATAGTCATCTGCCCCCATCTCAAGCCCGATGATCCGGTCCACTACATCGCCTGCTGCAGTCAACATGATCACGGGCGTCGTGTTTTCAGGACGAAGCGATCTGAGGATCGAAAGACCGTCTTCCTTTGGCATATTGATATCCATGATCATGACATCAACAGCACGAGAGGAGATGACAGACCGGAGCTCTTCTCCGCCAGCGGCTGCAGAAACCTCGTACCCGCGTTTGCTCAGATATTCCTGAAGCATCTCGCGCACGTCGATCTCGTCATCGCAAACCAGGATATGGGTTTTCTGGTCATTCATCAGTTTGATCCTTCTGATCGGCGAGCAGCTTTCCGACAAGTATTCTCAGTTCCGAAGGCGAGACGGGTTTTTCCAGATAGGGCAGACCGGATTCCTTCAGCAGTCCCAATGAGCTTTCACCCATGGTGTCCCCGGTGATGTATGCTGTCCGGGTCAGCATTTTCGGAAAACGCGCCACCAGCGCCTCATAAATCTTGCGTCCGTCAACACCGGGCATGTTCATATCACTTAGGAATACATCGTAGTTGGCGGACTGCAGTTGCCTGAGCGCCTCTTCCCCTGAGGTAACGAAATCAACGTGAAAGCCGTCCTTCCGCAGTATCTCGGCATTGATCTCACCCACTTCGACCTCATCATCCACGACCAATGCACGGTGCTTGGCAAAATTCGCGGCGGGTTCGGGTTTTTCTTCAGCCACATCATTTTGCATCTTTGCGACGGGCAGAGTTATCCGGAAGCAGGTGCCGGACACTGCGGCCTGATCAAGCCTGATCTGACCGCCATGGGACAGAATGATCCGGTGACAGAAAGCAAGCCCAATCCCGGTGCCGTCACCCACTTCTTTTGTGGTGAAGAACGGCTCGAAGATACGTGCGCGTATGGCTTTGGGGATACCGGGGCCATTGTCCTGAACCGTGATCTCAACCATTCCGATGGCAGGCTTGACCTCGGCAGACAGCATGATCTGGTCGCCGATGCCGGATGCGGTCATGGCCTGCTCGGCATTGATGATAAGATTCAAGACGACTTGCGTAAGCTGGTCCGCATCCCCGGCAACTGCAGGCAGGTCTGCTGGCACACTTTGCTCAATGCGAATTTCACCTGATGAGCTACCGTACCCGGCGACATCCGCAGCTGTTTCGATCAGGCTGGGAACATCAACCTGCTCGATCTTGCTGGGCTGCTGACGCGCCATCGCCAGAAAGGTCTTTACAATCTTCGCGCAGCGTTCTGCAGCATTGCCGATTTTTTCAATCCTGACACCGAGATCGGGGTCGGAAATTTCTTCCTTCAACATCAACGAATGACCCACAACAACCGACAATGGATTGTTAAGCTCATGCGCCACACCGGCGAGTAGTTCGCCAAGCGCAGACATCTTTTCGTTCTGGAACAGCAGCTCTCGTTGCTTTTCAAGCTCAGCCTCAATGGCCAATTCATCGGTCAGATCGCGGGTATTGGAAACGATTACTTCTTCACCATTGAACTCGATCAGCCGTGAAGAATCCGCCCCCCAGAACTTTCGTCCGCTTGCATCGACGAACTCCATACGCCGATCCTTAAGCGCCCCCGCTTGCCGGAGGTCTTTCAGGTACCGTTCGCGCTCATTCGGATCCGCATAGTAGGATTTCGAACTTTCTGCATCACCAAACAGCGCCTTTATCTCGGGCGTAGCAAACAGCACCTCGCCGGTGTCGGCATGCGTCATGTTGATGGCTGCTGGATAAGCCTCCATGACCTGACGGATCAAGGCATCAGCCTCTTTCTGGACGGTTAGATCGATCACGCTGGTCACGATGACTTCTTCGCCTTTGTAATCGATCAATTGAGACGAAATCGACGCAGGGAAGGTTTTGCCAGCCGCATTAATCAAGTCGAGCTTGTAGTCATCGACACGACCATCGGCCAAAAGCTGGGTTACAAAATCCGCGCGCTCTTCCGGCTTTTGATAATGCTGTTTTGCAGATTTGGAAGGTCCGAACATCTGCAGCGCAGCAGGCGTGCGATACAGTATCTGACCATCACCAATCCGCGCCATAGTTACGATAGCAGAACTGGCATCCAGCACCTTTCGGATCAATAGATCCCCGTCGCGCTCTTCGACCTCGGCTTGTTTGCGTTCGGTGATATCCTCACGCGTGACGACAAATCCGCCGAACTTGGTGGGATGAACAGAAACCAGATAGGTGCGCCCATCCGTTTCCATCAGCTCAAAGTCTTGGATGAACTCGACCCCATTAGCCAACCGGTCCGAAACCCACTGCTGTTCATTGCCGATGGCTTCGGCGTAAATTCCCCGGCGCGCCGTCTCGCGCATCAGGATTTCCCAGTCCAGTCCGGGTTGCAGCAGGTCGGCAACCCCCTTGTTCATCTCGGCATATCGTTGATTGAACAGGACAAGGCGGCGATCATCATCATAGAGGGCGAACCCTTCTTTGAGAGATTCGATCGCATCACGAAGAAGGTCCCGCGCCTTCTCGATTTCTTCAAATTCGTTCGCCATGCCCATCGTCATCCTGAATTTTTAGGATACCATTGTTTCAATGCCATTTCAAAATCAGCATCGCGTGTTTCAATTGTTTCAATAGGTGCCAACTCAGCCAAGTACAGGCCGATAAACCTGTTTGTTTTTGAGCCAGATAGCAAGTTGTGTGACCTGCTTCACAGAGCAACAACTGAAACACTTGGCACCGCTTCCAGACATCACAATGAAACATAGAAAGGTCAGTTATTGCCCATCTTAAGTGCGATTGGGTAAGAACGATGACTATTTCTTTTAGAACTACTGAAATGATTAACGCACCTATTTTTGCGTTGCATTCTTCGGCGTCCAATAGTGGGCAATGGATCCAACTGGCGGCGGATCTGGAAGGTCGCTTTAGTGTTCACGCTGTTGATCTTCCCGGGTACGGTCGTAGCCCGTTGACTGGAGATAACTCTCAAAACGGTGCGGCGTTTTCTGCCATACCGGTAATCCGCGAAATCGAAGCGCTGGGACGCCCCGTGCATCTGGTTGGGCATTCCAACGGCGGAGGCGTCGCCATCAAGGTCGCGTTGATGCGTCCTGATCTTGTCAAAAGCCTGACGGTATATGAGCCTGCAGCCTTTCATTTTCTGCAGGCTGGCAATGATGCCAGCAAGAAACTGTTCGGGCAAATCCAGCTTCTCGCGGGTGTGGTGAGCGCCGCAGCAGCGGATGGCGATGCCGCTGCTGGTATGCATCACTTTTTGGATTTCTGGAACGAGAAGGGGTTTTGGAACTCGCTGCCCGCGCAGGCCCAGGACCGGTTCATTGGGATGATCCCATCAGTCATGTCTGATTTTGCAAAAGGTTTTGCTGAAACCTGGCAACTGAAGGACCTGTCCAAGCTTGAAATACCGACGTTGGTAATGACTGGTTTGGAGTCACCTGAGATTGCGCAGCACGTCTCGGTCGAGATCGCGAAGGCTTTGCCCAATGCGCGGATCGCGTTGCTGCCCGAGCTGGGCCATATGGCGCCGGTCTTCCAGCCCGAATGGATCAACGCAAGGATTTTCGAACACGTGGCCAATGTGGAGCGGCCCGTTGAAACTGTCAGCTGGCCAGAACGTCAAGCTGCCTGACCGGGGCCGCATTTAGCAATGCGGCCTTCATCAAACCACTGCCACATCAAAAAGGAGCAATATCATGGGTATTCAAACATCGATCAACGCCACCACAGACTTTGCGGCAATCAAAGCAAAGCAAAACGTCGCCTGGGGCTCCGGCGACTACAGCAAAGTGGGTGTCACCCTTCAAATTACGGGTGAAGAACTGGCTGAAAGCATGGATCTGATGCCCGGTTCCAAGGTACTGGATATCGCCGCCGGGAATGGTAATGCCACGCTGGCCTTCGCCCGGCGCTTTTGTGATGTTACATCGACCGACTATGTAGAAGCCCTGCTGGACGCCAGCAGCCAGCGCGCCAAAGCGGAAGGTCTGTTCGTGACCTACAAGGTTGCCGACGCCGAAAACCTGCCTTTCGATGATCAATCCTGCGACGCGGTGGTTTCGACGTTCGGCGTGATGTTCACACCGAACCAACAACAATCAGCAGCAGAGCTGCAACGGGTCGTCAAAAGCGGCGGCAAGATTGGTCTGGCCAACTGGACGCCGGACAGCTTCATCGGCCTTCTGTTCAAAACAATCGGTAAACATGTGCCTCCACCTGCTGGCGTAAGCTCTCCGGCTTTGTGGGGCAGCCGGGACTGGATTGAAGATTCCTTCGGATCGCACAGCACCATCGTTTCGTTCCGACGCAAGAACTTCATGTTCCGCTACCGTTCAGCCGAACACTTCCTAGAGTATTTTCGGACTTTCTATGGTCCGATGCAAAAGGCCTTCGATGCACTGGACGCACCGGGACAAGAGGCGCTGCAGCGCGATATCATGGCCCTGATCGAGAAGTTCGATATCTCAGGCAATGACACACTTTGCATCTCATCCGAGTACGCTGAAATTGTCATGCAGCGTGGCTGAGATCGTGAATCACTGGCTCATCGTTCTTTGACCCAACCGTCAAAGAACGATGAAGATTACCCGGTGTAGTCGATCCACCATTTTCTTGGTATTAGTTTGTTTAAGGGGGATTTTGTTATGGCCGAGCGCACACTTTATGAAAAATACGGTGGGTTTTCACAGATCAGCAAGATCGTGTTCTCGTTCTATGACATCCTGCTGGACAATGACGAGGTTGGACCCTTCTTCGACAACGTGGATATGAGCCGCATGGTCGACCATCAGACCAAGTTCATAGCGTCGCTCCTTGGTGGTCCGGCCTCCTACACCGACAATCAACTGCGCCAGTTACACTCTCATCTCGAAATTACCGATGACCATTTCGACGAATTGGAGGTCGTGCTCCGTGACGCTTTGCAAAGACACGGCGTGGATGCCGAGGACATCGATATCGTTGTCGCGGAATTCAGTAAACGTCGCCCCTTGATTGTTGGATAAATCATGACCATCGAAGCCATCAATGAACAGCTCCTTCGCGCGATTGGTGTGGGCGTTGCCCTACTGGACCGTCAATCGCTGAAGTTTGGGTTCCGCAATGATACGTTTGACGAGTGGTTCAGTGCCGATGGCCCTTCAGACCAATTGCAGCAGCTCTTTCCTGATCTGGATATCGACACAGTGCAAACAAGCCTGTCCGGCACCGGGCGACATACATCAGAAATCACGTTCAAAAAGAAACGCCGCACACTGGTGATCGCACTCGATTTCACGGTCGCGCATGACGATGTGCTGGTTCTGGTATGTCAGAACATCACCCGCATCAAAGAGCTGGAGTCCATGATCGACTCCTATTCGATGATGGTGGAACGGAACACCCGCGAGTTGAAGCGGGAAAAGGAGCAGGTTGAAAAACTGCTGCTAAATCTGATGCCCCGGTCGGTCTACGAAGAGTACAAGACTTTCGGCGTGGTCACGCCACAACTCTATGATCCCGTCTCCGTCCTGATGCTCGATTTCGTGGGGTTCACGGATATGGTCGCCTCGCAGGACCCAAGCGTCACGGTCACCGAACTGAATGATATCTACAGCGCGTTCGATCGCATAGGTGAGCAATTCGGTTGCGAACGGATCAAGACGATTGGAGACGCATATATCACCGTCGCAGGCCTGCCCGATCCGACTCCGGATCACGCCAAGGCAATTGCAAACACAGCCATTCGTTTCGTACGCTATTTGACCCGCCGAAACCTGAGCCATCCGCATCAGTGGCGGTGCAGAATTGGACTGGCCACGGGATCGGTCGTCGGGTCGGTCGTTGGCATCCAGAAGTATGTGTACGATATCTTTGGTCCGGCTGTGAATCTGGCCTCCAGACTTCAGGAATTCTCTGACCCGATGCAGATTTCAGTCCAGGACGAAGTCGCGCAGGTCCTCAAAGATCAGTTTGACCTTGAGAATGTCGGCGCGCGAACAATCCGTGGGTTTGGAGAGCAAGACATCTGGCGCTTGTCCGACGATAGCTGAGCGTCAATGCCCGCTGTAATCCTTTGTTCGCACCAAATGGTGACTGATCACTGCATTGAATACAGTAGGCTGTTTACCCAGTCCCAAAACCACTGATCTTGATCCCGAAATAAGCGGCTACTCGTTTCGGCATTTGGTGACAACGGTTTCCAGCACCTCACCTTCGTGATCAACAACCCGCCAGAGGCAATGTCTCTTACCATTCACCTTCACAAAATCTCGTCGGCGTGCCACTTCCATATCGAGAGTGCGCGCAGTTGTTGCATCCGCTTTCTTCGGATCTCAGAGGCAAACATCGGACCGAACCTGTTCCAACTGTAGCAGTAGGTTTCGTGACTCAGGTCGATGCCTCGCTCGTGCAACAGATCTACGGCATTCCGAAGTGAGATCGGAAATCGGATGTACAGCATCACGGTCAAGCGGATGATCTCAGAACCGGTTATTATAGTAATTGAAAGATGCAGGTCTGGTCATGGGCGAAAGCTACGCAACACCCTTACCCCGCCCAAGCAAAGTTCTTCTGACAAGATTCTTTTGACAGTTCCCCGATTGCAGTTTTCCTTGGTCACACAAACCTGTTCACATAATTCTCCAGAATCTCCTGACGCCCAGATTGTGGTTTCGGGTTGGTATTTTCCTGTAGAACCCGGGCAGAAATCTCTTCCAGACTGCTACCCAACATAGAAACTGCTTCCGGAGTGTTCCAACCGGAATACCGTTCCGTCAGCGCGTCCTCCAAGCCACCGTCTTCAACCATAGCAGCCGCAGCTTTCAAGCCCCGTGCACAAATATCCATTCCGCCGACATGGGCTGCAACAAGATCTTTTGCATCAAGCGATTGCCGACGAATTTTGGCGTCAAAATTTGTGCCCCCAGTTGTAAAGCCACCAGCTTTCAGGATGTAGTAATATGCCAAAGCAACCTCTGGCGTGTTATTCGGGAACTGGTCCGTATCCCATCCGGATTGGTAATCGTTTCGGTTCATGTCGATCGAGCCAAGCATCCCTTCGGCAGCGGCGACCGCAATTTCATGCTCGAAACTGTGTCCGGCCAGGATCGCATGCCCCTGCTCGAGGTTCAACTTGACCTCGTCCTCCAACCCGTACTTCCTGAGAAACCCAATACAAGTCGCGGCGTCGTAGTCGTATTGGTGTTTGGACGGCTCCTGAGGCTTGGGCTCCACGAGAATAGTTCCTTTGAACCCAATCTTGTGTTTGTATTCAACGACCATGTTCAAGAAACGGCCCATGTGGTCCAACTCGGTTTTCAAATCCGTGTTCAACAGGGTTTCATAGCCTTCTCGGCCACCCCATAGAACGTAGTTTTCTCCGCCGAGCTTATGGGTCGCATCCATGCAGGATTTCACTGTCGCAGCTGCAAACGCAAAAACGTCGGGATCAGGATTGGTACTGGCACCAGACATCCAGCGACGATGGCTGAACATATTGGCCGTGCCCCAAAGCAGCTTGGTGCCAGACACCTGCATCTTTTCACCGATATAATCGGTGATATCTTCCAATGTGCGCAGGTTATCGACAAAATTTCCCTGTTCGGGCCGGATGTCAGCGTCGTGCCAGCAAAAGAATGGCTGCCCCAAAAGCTCAAACAATTCGAACGCAATATCTGCCTTCTGACGGGCCCGGTCCATATCGTCCTGAGGATACCATGGGCGTTCGAACGTAGGTCCACCAAAGGGGTCTCCGCCCTCCCACGCGAATGAATGCCACCAGGCCACAGCAAACCGCAGATGGTCCTCCATACGCTTGCCCATAATGATTTCATCCGGGTCGTAGTGACGAAAGGCCAACGGGTTCTTGCTGTCCACGCCTTCAAACTGGACCTTCTCGATCCCTTCAAAAAATCCACTTGGCATTTCTGCCCCCTACTCTGCTTTTTGTGCTGGCTGCTTGCCGAGAATGATCATCGACAAAAGATCGTCGTCAGTCACGTCTGAGATATCGACCGTCCCAACCAGTTTTCCGTTCTTCATGACCGATGCGCGGTCGCACAGTTCCATGACGGCATGCACGTCGTGATCGATCAGAAATATCCCGATGCCTTGCGCCTTTAGCTGGTGGATCAGATCCGCCACCATCTGAGTTTCATGCGGCCCAAGCGCTGCTGTGGGTTCATCCATGATCAGGATACGGGCGTTGAAATAGACCGCGCGCGCGATCGCCACTGACTGTCTTTGCCCACCCGATAAGGCGGAGACCGGGTCATTGAACTTCTGAAAGTTTGGGTTGAGCTGCGCCATGATCTTTCGGCACTCGGCCTCCATGGCTGCGTCGTTGACCAACCCAAACGGCGTCGTCATCTCGCGCCCAAGAAAAAGGTTCGAGGTCGCGTCCAGATTGTCGGCCAAGGCGAGCGTCTGATATATCGTTTCGATATTGTTCGCCCGGGCGTCACGGGGATTGCCAATCTCGACCGGCTTGCCATCGATCAGAATCTCGCCGTGGTCCATCTGATAGGCGCCGGACAATACCTTGATCAACGTGGACTTTCCGGCCCCGTTGTGGCCAAGCAGGCCAACGACTTCACCCGGATAGAGATCGACCGACACATGGTCGACGGCCTTGATCCCACCGAAGGAAATCGAGATGTCGCGCATCTCGACTAATGGCGGCGCGCCTGAACCGCGCCCAGTGCCAGAAGGTTTTTTCTGCGTATCCTGAGCTTGCATCACTTTGCCCCCAGTCGCTTGCGGTAAACGATGTCGATATAGACGGCCAACACGAGGACGCTGCCGACGACGATGTTCTGAAACGGCGCGTCAACGCCAACCATTGCCATGCCCGATTGCAGCGCCTGCATGATCAATGCACCCAGGATCGCGCCATAGATGGTGCCGATGCCGCCCGACAATGCGGTTCCTCCGATCACTGCAGCTGCTATGACCCGAAGTTCGTCGAGCGTACCAATGTCGTTCGAGTGGTTCGCCAAGCGAGCCGAGGCGACCACCGCGGACACCGCGCACAAGAAACCTATCAAAGCAAAGATTTTCACGGTCAGCAGCCGAGTGTTGATACCCGAAAGCTCTGCCGCATCCGGGTTGCCGCCAGTGGCAAAGATGTACCGACCAAACCGGGTTTTTCGCGCCACAATTGTCAGCGTGACAGCCACGATGATTAGGATGAGTACAGAAATCGGTATGCCGTATCCTACAACTAGCCCCTCTGGCATTGTCTCTCCGCGTGCTTCGAACATACGTTGCAGTCGGCGCGTCGGTATGGCGTAGCTGTTTACGATGTAAACGTACCCAAGGATGGCGATTGCGATTATCCCGGCCAAAGTGGCTTCGGCCCAGACAGGTTTGACGGGGAATCCATGTGCCGCCTTTGCGCGACGACTGCTCCACAAAGCCCAGATCGCGATTGCGGTAGCAAACAAGCCGAACAGCCAGCTTGTCGTCGTTCCCAATGTCCCGTTGGTCCCGCCAAACATCAGGAATGTACTATCCAGAGGACCAATCGTCTGACCGCTGGTCAAATACCACGCCACGTTTCTCCAAACCAGAAATCCACCAAGCGTGACGATGAAGGCTGGTATCGTCAGGTATCCGACCATCCAGCCATGAAACGCACCAATCAGCGTGCCGACAAACAACCCGACGACAATGGTGATCGCCCAGGTTGCAGGATTGTTCAGACCCATACCAAGTACTTGCGGCAAAAGCTCGGTTTGCGTCATCGCCATCACGGCCGAGGTTGTTGCCAGCAGTGCACCAACCGACAAGTCGATGTGCCGCGTGACGATAATAAATACCATCCCGCATGCCATAATGGCGACCGAAACCGTCTGAATGGACAGGTTGAATAGATTGCGCGGCGTCAGGAACCTTCCATCTGTGAAGATGTTGAACCCGATGCACAGGATGACAAACGCGCCGATCATTCCCAAAAGCCGCATATCCAGTTCCAGTTGCTGGAACAGGCTGGGTTTCGCTTTTTCAGGTACCGGCTGAGACGAAGTTTCGGTCATTTCCGATCTTTCATATTCAGCAATAGTCCCCGGCCCAGACGGGGCCAGGGACTTTGAAGTTTAGTTGCAGGGAGCAGGTCCGTTTTCAACGCCCTGACACAGATCTTCCAATGGGATCCATCCAGCGTCCACAACAACGGATAGGTTGTCCTTGGTGATCGGAACGGGCGCGAGGAAGACCGAGTTCATCTCGGTGCCACCAGGGGATGTCCAGCTCACTGCGCCTTCGACGTCAGCAGGGCTTGTCCCTCCGCTCAGTGCGACTGCGATTTCGCCAGCGGCCTTTCCGAGTTCACGAGCGTCCTTCCATACCGAAACGGTTTGAGTGCCCAGCGCAACGCGGTTCAACGCTGCGTGGTCGCCATCCTGACCTGACACCGGAATGCCTTCCATACCCTGTGCTGTTAGGGCCGCAACAACACCGCCTGCAGTACCGTCATTCGACGCAACGACTGCATCCACGTTGTTCTCGTTCGCGGTCAGGATTTGTTCCATGTTCCGCTGCGCGTTCGCGGGCAACCAACCATCTGTGTAGGCTTCACCAACGATCACGATGTCACCGCTGTCGATGGCTGCTCCGATGATCTCTTGCTGACCCCCGCGCAGGAAATCTGCGTTCGGATCAGTAGGAGAGCCTTTGATCATCACGTAGTTGCCTTTGGGCATGGCCTCAAAGACAGCCCGAGCCTGCATTCTGCCGACTTCCACGTTGTCGAAGGTCAGATAAAATGCTCGGTCGTCCTCGATCAGACGGTCATAGGCTATCACAGGAATACCTTCGTCCGCCGCGGCCTGAACCGCGGGACCAATGGCCTGCGCGTCCTGCGCTAGGATGATAAGCGCGTCCACACCCTGGGCGATCAGGCTTTCGATGTCCGATAGCTGCTTTGCGGAGGACGATTGCGCGTCTGCCGAAATGTACTCGGCACCGCCTGCTTCAAGTGCCGACTTGATGGCCGCTTCGTCTGTCTTCCAGCGCTCTTCCTGAAAGTTGGACCAGCTTACGCCGACTACCGGCTCTGCGAACGCAGTCGAGGCCAGCAGCGTGGCTACAGCTGAAAAGCTGAGAATTTTTTTCATGATTTCCTCCCATAAGCAGAGCCATCTCAACTCGATTCGCGGCTCTTACAGTTTTAAATAACACATTTATTTCAGTCGGTAAAATATTTAGTCTATAAGACACACCAAAATTCAAATAGATTGAACCAAAGGTAAGATTCGCGAGGGCAAGATGCTGAAAAGCAAAGCGTCTGTAGTTTCTTTGGACCAACGAAACGCGACCCGCCTGCGGGTGTTGGAACAGATCAGAAGCAATGGATCCGTATCGCGGATTGATATCGCATCCGCCTTGGAGACCAGTCCTGCCACGATCACTTCAGCGACGGCTGATCTGATCTCGGCAGGGCTGATCAAGGAAACCGAAGGCGAAGCTCAGTCAAAGTCTGGAAAAAGAGGGCGGCCCAGAGTTTTGCTGCAATTGGATGGCCAATCCATCCTTGTTGCGGGCCTGAAGATTGCTCGTCAGGTGATCTCGGTCATTTTAGTGGATTTTGAAGGCAACGAGGTGACGTCGCACAACGTCCCGCTTGAAGACGCCCGAATGTCGCCGACGAAGCTTATATCGACTATTCGCGAAGCCCTTGAAGATACGTGCCAACGGGTCGGTCTTTCAATCGGACACTTGGCTGGCGTTTCAATCGGATTGGCCGGGCAGATTGATGCGGCAAAGAACTTTGTCCACTGGTCATCCTCGGTAACTGAAAGAAACATTGACTTCAGCCCTTTACTTGCGAAAGAACTACCCTGCCCTGCATTCGTGGAAAACGACGCGAACCTTGTCGCAAAGGCTGAACAGCTTTCTGGGCTAGGCAACGGGTTGAAGAATTTCCTTGTCGTCACGATTGAACATGGTGTTGGGCTTGGCATCGTTCTGGACGGCCGACTTTATCGCGGGGAAAGAGGGTGCGGGGCCGAATTTGGGCATACCAAGGTGCAACTCGATGGCGCATTATGCCAATGTGGACAACGGGGGTGTCTGGAAGCCTATGTGGGGGACTACGCCCTGATCCGGGAAATGACTGTCACAGGTCACGCCGATAATATGCAAACGGTCTCGGATATCCACGCTCGCGCCAATTCCGGTGATGATAGAGCCGCCTCGGTTCTAGCGCGTGCAGGACAGATGTTCGGGCTTGGAGTATCCAATCTGATTAATCTGTTCGATCCCCAGTGCATTATTGTATCGGGCGCGCAAATGAGTTTTGAACACCTTTGCTCAGCCGATGTTATGACGCGCATTCGAAATGGTGTTGTGAATGTCGACGCACCCTTGCCTGAAATCAAAGTGCATCACTGGGGTGATCTGATGTGGGCCAAAGGTGCGGCCGCCTATGGGATCGAACAAGTCTCGATCCTGAAGGTGAAGGAGCTTGCGGCGAATGCGTCCTGAACTTGCGGCATTACTCTTTCTTGCCACGGCTGCCGAAGCGGGCACTCAACCGCAATTCAAAGTAATAGATGTACCTGCACATATCTACGACGGCGGTTGGGAGCATTTTGTGGGTGGTGGCGTAGCAGTTTTCGACTGTGACGGCGACACGTTTCCCGAATTGTTCGTCGCGGGCGGATCCAATCGATCTCAGCTGTTCAAAAACACCTCTCAGGGCGAGATTTCTTTTCGGATTGAAACGCCGGATCCACTGTTCTTGACGGGAGTAACCGGTGCTTACCCATTAGACATTAACGGCGATGGCTTGACTGACCTGGCCATTTTGCGCGTTGGCGAAGATGTGCTGCTTCAAGGGCAGTCGGATTGTCAGTTCCGTCCCTTCGATAACATCGAGTTCCAATCCGAAGATCACTGGACCACAGGGTTTTCAGCCACTTGGGAAGAAGGCCAGTCTATGCCGACTCTGGCGTTTGGAACTTACGTGGATCGCTTCGATCCAGAAGGTCCGTTTGAATCCTGCGGGCCAACCCTGCTCTATCGCCCGAACGGGAACAGTTATGGCCAACCCCAGCATCTGAAACCGGGATATTGCTCGCTTTCCATTTTGTTTTCAGACTGGGCGCGAACCGGACGTGCTGACCTCCGTATCAGCAACGACCGCCACTATTATGTTCGCGGTGGGCAAGAGCAACTATGGGCCATGGAGCCAGAGCCCCGATTGTATTCGCCCGAAGACGGATGGCTGCCCTATTCGATCTGGGGCATGGGAATTGCCTCTCGCGATCTGACCGGAGACGGCTTTCCTGAGGTTTACTTGACTTCGATGGGTGACCAAAAACTCCAAATTTTTGACCCCGATACCGGCGGCCCGACGTGGCGCGATGCAACTTATGAAAAAGGCACGACTGCCCACAGGCCGCATGTCGGCAATGACGGAAGGCCGTCGACCGGTTGGCACGCGCAGTTTGGAGACGTCAACAATGACGGCAGAGACGACATCTTCGTCGCCAAAGGCAATGTCGAGCAAATGCCCGATGCAGCACTGAACGACCCGAACAACCTTTTGGTTCAGGATTCGGAAGGTCAGTTTATCGAAGCTTCGGCAGAGGCTGGTGTTGCGTCGATAGCGAAGTCTCGCGGCGCAGCGCTTGCGGATCTGAACAACGATGGGCGGCTCGATCTGGTGGTCGTAAACCGTGGATCAAAACTTGAGGTCAACCAGAATATATCAGCAGGTGGCAATTGGCTGTTGGTAGAAGTTACTCAGGACAAATTCAATTGGGCAGCGGTAGGCGGATTTGTCGAGGTTCGAACCAGGCGGGGCTTACAGACCCGCGAAATAACCATTGGCGGCGGACATTTAGGAGGCACGGCTGGCTATCACCATTTCGGCTTGGGGGCTGAAACTCAAGTACAGTTACGGGTAATATGGCCGGACGGAGAAGTCGGTGCGTGGCAGGAGGTCGTGCCGAACCAGATCGTTGAAATGCATAGGTGACTATTGATCTACCGGCAGACCGCTTGGAACATAGGCAGGAACGCCCAACCTCTGCGCAGGGTCTTCAAGACTTGCCAGAAAGCTCAATAACGCGTCGACCTCATTATCTGTTAGAACAACCTTCGGTAAACTATTGCTTTTGGCTATGGCATCTAGATGTTGCTGATCCAGCAGCGGAGTTTTGTCTTCAGAACCCGGAAAATCTGGCAAATAAGCCATTTCAGTAGTGTAGCTTCGCAAAGAAGAAACCGAGTCCAGATGGTGGCGTACGATATCCTCAAGCCGTGCAAATGCTCCATTGTGCCCGTAAGGAGCGGTCAGCGTCACATTGCGGAGCGATGGCGTACGAAAGGCAAACGCGTCCTCGGGGTTACCCGTGACGCGAAGACGACCATCATCTCTGACATGGTTCTCAAATCGAGCGGCCTTTCCGGGCCCGATTTGCGGAAGGGCGATCGAATGAAACTTGTGATCTGTTTGGAACCATCCCACGTGGCATGCGCTACACCCCGCCTCTCCATAAAACAGGTTCATGCCACGTTCGGCGTCTTCGGATAGTGTGCCCTCGCCTCGCATCGCGCGATCAAAAGGACTGTTATCTGCGCGCCATTCGAACGCGATGAAATCTGCGATCACATTTGCTATGGCCGTGAAAGATATCTCACCACCCGGCGTAATGGCTTCAAACCGCTGCTTGTATTCTGGGATAGCGGCAACACGTGCTGCAATCAGATCCCACGCGCCGCCTTGCTGTGTCAAAAGCCCGAGTCGAACTGCCTTACTGACGTCATTTTCCGAGTAATGACCAGCCATTTCGTCTGGTGAAAGAACCGGGAACATCGCCTGCGCCGCTAATGCCGATTGGAAACCGGACCGCATATGTGTCCCCAAAGGTGTTCTAATCCCGTTGGGTTGTGATGGATCGGCCTCAAGGCGCCCATCATGAAAAAACGTCGTAAACTCTGTCGCACCAAGATTCCAAAGCGCCGGTGAATTACGGGGGATGCGTTGCTCCGGCGTATTCTGGGGATCCAGCCTGCGTTCAGCAGCCAGGCCAATCCCGCCTTCCCCGATTCCTAACGAAAGGCCGTCCGAAGTGCCAAACCTCGGGTGATGGCAGGTCGCGCAACTGATGTTCTTGTTGCCGGACAAAATCGGGTCGTAGAATAGCAACTGTCCTAGTTCAACGCGGTCGAAATCAGGTTCTAGGAAAGTTGGAGGTGGCCCAAGCTCCTGAGCGTTGGCGCCATTGCCGGCAATCAAAAAGCCAATGGTGGAAATGACTAACCTAGCTCTCATTGCCATCTTCCGAAATCTCGAGCGTGAGCACCTGCCTGTACGGTTTCTCGTAGGTGCATATGATCGAAGGAAACGAGGATATGTTGGGCGCATTCGGATATCCGGAGGGTTCGATGCACAAACCAGCCGAACCGCTTAGCGGCTTCGCCAATTGGGCACCCGAATAGACCTGTACTCCGGGTTGGTCAGAATAAGCAGTCAGAGAAAGACCGGACGGTGCGGTGAACTTCGCGACCGGACCAGTTGGATCGCGATTCAGGTCAAAGCAGAAATAGTGGTCGATGGCCTTTGGAACATGCCCGATCGATCTGGGCGCAGAGAAATCAAGTTCGCCGTTCTTGGTCGAACACATCGCACCGGACGGAACTCCTTGTTCGTCTAGTTCCAAGTAGCGGACAGAAGCCAGTTCCAGCTTGTGTGCGTCGACACCTTTAGAGCTGCCCAACGAATAATAGTTATGCTGCGTTAGGCTGATCGGCGTAGGACGGTCAGGATAACCTTTTAATATATAGGTCAACCGTGGGTACCGCAGCGTGACGCTGACCTCGAACCGGACATTCGCAGGAAAACCGCTTTCCCCGTCGTGTGAAAGGTAGTGCAATACCACTTCGTTCGGTGCGGTCTGTCTAAGGTTCCAGAATTGTTTGGAAAGCCCCTCAGCCCCGCCATGCAGAGTATTCTTACCCTCATTGGCGCTAAGCCCAAAACGTGTGCCTGCCAACTCGAACCGCGCGCCGCCGATCCGGTTCGCAACACGACCTACAACTGCGCCCACATAACTTGTATCGAGTAAGTACTTGATTGGATCATCAAACCCCAAAATAAGCGGTATATCCTTGAACCACCAACTTTGAGTGATTGCCCCGTAGTTCAGTACCGATGCCCGCATATCGCCATCGGTCAGCATAACCGTCTCGACCCGAGAAGAATATTCCATTGCAGGCGTCATCCTGCCGCCAAGGGCGCCAGCGCCATGTAATACTGTCGATATCGCCCATATTCCCTTTCATAGTGTTCGGCCAGATCGTTACGTGGATCGATAACTTCCTGAATTTTGGGTGGTGTCATGATGTCCCCAAGGTTTGCGTTGTTGGCCGCGCAGATAGCGAGGCGCGCTGCGCCCATCGCCGCTCCGAAATCACTGCCTTTTGGCAAGCCCAACGGCACTTGCAAAACGGTCGCCATTGTTTCCAACCAGAACCTGGATCGTGCGCCTCCTCCAACAGCCATCAAGTTGGTCGGTACGGTTCCTGTGCTTTTTAAGGCTTCAAGACAGTCACGCATCGCGAAGGCAACGCCTTCCATCACAGATTGTGTCAGTTCAGCGGGGCCCGACGCGACATCTACGCCTAAGAAAGCTGCTCGGATACGGCTGTTGTTATGCGGCGTTCGCTCGCCTGAAAGATACGGTAGGAACGCAATCGAGGAGGGTCCGGTTATACTGTCGGGTACCATCGACGCCAGTTTTTCCACAGATTGACTTAGATTGCGAGACAACCAATTCATACTGTTTGTTGCCGAGAGTATGACCCCCATTTGTATCCACATTTCGGGAACAGCGTGGCAAAAGCAGTGTACTGCAGTTTCAGGTGCCGGAGCATATGCATCCCGAGCAACAAGAAGAACTCCGGACGTTCCCAAAGATACAAAACCCGCGCCGTCCCGAATGCTCCCGATGCCACACGCGGCGGCCGCATTGTCACCTGCGCCACCTGCCACAACGACAGGATTGGAAAGCCCCCACGCCCGCCGCAGCTCAGTTTTCAACTCACCAGCCGGTTCGTTCCCTTCGACAAGACGCGGCATCTGCGAGGCATGCATGTGACCCAAACCCAAAGCCGTTTCCGACCATTGACGATTGTCTACGTCCAACCATGATGTGCCGGCACTGTCTGACATGTCCGATATGTACTCACCCGTCAGCCAAAACCGCAGATAGTCTTTAGGCAATAGAACCTTGGCTGTTTTTGAGAACACCTCGGGCTCGTGCGATCGCACCCATTCCAGTTTCGGGGCCGTGAAGCCAGGAAAAACGATGTTTCCTGATATGGTGCGCATCTGTGGAATCTGGTCGAGTGTACTTGCCTCGTCCGCCGAGCGTGTATCATTCCATAGAATGCAGGGCCTAAGAACCCTTCCACTGGCATCCAATAAAGTGGCACCATGCATGTGTCCGCTCAGACCAATGCCGCGAAGTTTTGCGAATGCCGGTTCGTTGTCCGCACGGAGATTCGCGACGACTTCTAAGCAAGCGCTAATCCAATCTGACGGATTTTGCTCGGACCAGCCGGGTTTTGGCGTCGATGTAGAAATGCCAGCTTCTGCGTCGCTGACGACGAGACCGGATTCATCGATCAGAATGCCTCTGAGACCCGACGTTCCCAAATCCAATCCAAGATACATTCGGCGCCATCCTTTGAGTTTTATTTTAGTTGATAAAATTAATCATGGAAGACGCAGTGTCAAGGTGACTGTCGCGCTACTCCAACTTTACCCAAGCCGCATTTCTTGCAGAACTTTGCACGCAAGCTGCAACGAACCTGACACCATTCAATCCATCCTGAACAGTGGGATAGATCACCGATGGATCAGCTGAATTGCCACTTCGAAACGCTGTTATGGCGTCCGCAGCTTCACTATAGACATTTGCAAAACCTTCCAGATACCCTTCCGGATGGCCCGGAGGCACTCTGCTCAGACGGTTGGCGGCGTCCCCGGCTCCGGCCCCATTGCGGGTGATCAGTCGTTTTGGCTCACCATAGGGCGTAAACCAAAGATAGTTTGGATCTTCCTGCGCCCACTCGATCCCACCTTTTTCACCATAGACACGCAATCGCAGTGCGTTTTCGTTGCCGGGGGCAACTTGGGACGACCACAGCATCCCGCGCGCGCCACCGTCGAACCGCAGCAGGACATGTGCGTTATCGTCGACCCTGCGCCCCGGCACAAAGGCCTGCAAGTCAGCCGCAAGGCTTTCCGCCTTCAAGCCTGTCACAAAGCAGGCGATATTGTAGGCGTGGGTTCCGATGTCACCCGTCGATCCCCCTGCTCCGGAACGCTCAGGATCGGTTCGCCATTCGGCTTGCTTAAAGTCTTGCTGCTCGGTCAACCAGTCCTGCGGATATTCAACCTGAACCACGCGGATATTGCCAATCTCTCCGTTGGCGACCATCTCACGCGCCTGCCTGACCATTGGATAACCGGTGTAGTTATGGGTTAGAATGAACAGCGCGCCTGAACTCTCCGCCGCCTTCACGAGCTTCTTGGCATCCGCAAGGGTCGAAGTGAGGGGCTTGTCGCAAATCACGTGAATACCGCGCTTCAAGAACTCTCGCGCTGCGGCGTAATGAACGTGATTAGGCGTGACGATCGAGACTGCTTCGATCCCCGATTTCAAACGCGCTTCTCTGATCGCCATCTGCTTAAAGTCGTCATAGACCCGTTCGAGCCCCAACGCTTCTCCGCTTTCTCGAGATTTTTCTGGCGTTGAAGACAAGGCACCTGCGACCAACTCGAACTTGTCATCCAAGCGCGCCGCAATTCGATGCACACCTCCTATGAAAGCATCAGTGCCGCCACCAACCATGCCAAGGCGAATGCGGCCTGATTTTACTTCACTGCGTCCAGTTACCATCAGTCTATCCCCAGCATTTTTCGATTGGCCGCCATATCGCTGCCGCCATCCGCAAAGTCGTCGAATGCTTTCTCTGTGACACGGATAATGTGGTCAGAAACGAATTGCGCACCTTCGCGCGCTCCGTCTTCTGGGTGTTTCAAGCAGCACTCCCACTCGACCACGGCCCAGCCGTCAAAATCGTTTGCAGCCATCTTCGAAAAAACGGCCCCAAAGTCGACCTGACCATCACCAAGCGAGCGGAAACGCCCTGCCCGGTTAACCCAGCTTTGATAACCAGAATAGACGCCCTGCCGACCGGTCGGGTTGAACTCGGCGTCTTTGACATGGAACATCCGGATTCGGTCTTTGTAGATGTCGATATTATCCAGGTAGTCGAGACACTGCAGAACGTAATGCGACGGGTCGTATAGCATACAAGCCCGAGCATGATTGCCCGCCCGTTCGAGGAACATCTCATAGGTCACGCCATCATGCAGATCCTCGCCTGGATGGATTTCATAACAAACATCGACTCCACAATCTTCTGCGTGATCCAGGATCGGGACCCAACGGCTGGCAAGCTCATCAAATGCTGTTTCGATAAGGCCAGCAGGACGTTGCGGCCAAGGGTAAACATAAGGCCATGCGAGCGCGCCAGAGAATGTCGCGTGCGCTGATATCCCTAAATTTTTGGAAGCTGACAGCGCCTTCTTAACCTGATCAACGGCCCACTCCTGCCGGGCTTTTGGGTTTCCCCTGACGCTTTCGGCGGCGAAGCCGTCGAATGCTGCGTCGTATGTGGGATGCACGGCAACAAGTTGGCCCTGAAGATGCGTGGACAACTCCGTCACTTCGACGCCGTTCTCTTTGGCCTTGCCCTTGAATTCATCGCAGTAATCCGTGCTTGAGGCAGCGGTTTCAAGATCAAACAACCGGCCGTCCCAACTGGGCACCTGAACGCCTCTGTACCCACAATCCGCCGCCCATTTGGTAATGGTGTCCCACGAGTTGAAAGGCGCTTCATCTCCGGCGAACTGTGCCAGAAACAACGCCGGGCCTTTGATCGTTTCCATAATGTCTCCTCCCCAAAAACCGATGCCTCTATTGCGGTAAATTTTCCTTCAGATAGATATCGATGCGAATACGTTCTTGTGCCTTGTTGAACGGAACCTTGTCTGATGTTGCGCGCAACAGACGGACCGCGGATCGGACCAAGTGACCTGAATCCTGCGAGATTAACGCATCAAATGTTCCACGGCTTAGTGCGTCACGGCTGAGCGGCGTGAGTTCATGGGCTATGATCACCAGATCTTTGCTGATTTTGCTGTCGGACAGAAACTGGATCAAACCGGCGTTGCCAGCAGCGGAAGAATAGATACCGACAAGATCTGGATAGGTCTCAAAAATCTCGGGCATCATCTTGTAAATCAGCTCAGGGTCATCGCGACCTTCGACCGACGCCACAACTTCGAGATGCGGAAAATCTTCGGCAATCACCAGATCGAAACCCTGCCGTCGTTCCAAATGATCCCGTGCCAAGCGCGAGCCTGTCAAGACCAACAACTTTCCCTTGCGATGCACAAAGCGCCCCATCAACTGTGCCGCAGTCCGACCAGCCGACACGTTGTCAACTCCGACGAAGTGGTCGCGCTCCGAGCTGGGGAGGTCGGACACCAACGCGACGACTGGAACGCCTTTGTCCCGGACCCGTTTCACTGCATCACGTACCGACGGTGTTTCCGGACCGAAGACAGCGACGCCATCGACTTCCCGAATGTCCAAGGCGTCTAGGATTTCGACAATTTCCTGGGGATCAAATGGAGCGACACGTTGGATTTTCATACGAGTCCGCTCGATGAACTGATCGCGCGACTGTTCTACGATTTGCTTGCTAAGCGCTTCGACAAACTCGTTGTCGCTATCGGGCAGCACAAACAAGAAGTTATAGACACGCTTTCTCGCAAGGTTGGCTGCAGCGGTGTCGCGGACATAGCCAAGCTCATTAATTGCCTGTTGAACCTTTTGTACAGTCACTGCACGAACGCCCGGCCGTCTGTTCAGGACACGATCAACGGTTGCCAGACTGACACCCGCAACACGCGCAATGTCATTCACAGTTGGTTTGTTCACCAATTCTAGTTTGTGTTTTTGCTCTTTCACGTGTCGTTCAGCCTTTAATCTCCTGCGCCAACCCCTCGAACAGCAAGGCGACGGCTTCAGCGCCAGGGTCGTTGTTTCCCATCAGGTTTTCCTCGGGAACATAAGCGGCCCGACCGGCCTTGGCACGGTGAATATTTGCAGTGCTGTCCGCGCCTTCGCGCGCTGCATGTGCAGCTTGGACCAATCCCAAAGGCAGAGCGTCCAAAGCGGGTGCCAACGCGTCGATCATTGTCCTGTCGCCGACCTTCGCGCCCCCAACCTGGCTGACGCGGTTCAAACCTTCCACCAAAGACTTCGGGATCGATGCGCCACTGGCGCAGGCGTCTCCTGCTGCATTGAAAAAGATGGCAAGAATGACCCCTGAAGAACCACCCATTGTTTGGCTGAGTTCGTTGCCCAAAGCCGGAAAAAGTTGCGTCAGATCCGCAAGTGGCATTCGGTCCAGACTACCCTGCAGAGCCCTGGCCGCAGTTGCCAATGTGCTGCCGGTATCTCCATCGCCGGACTTGGCATCTAACTCATTCAGGTCCTTCTCAGCATTTATCATCAATTCGGACAATCGCGTGATCGTTTCCTTCGTCGCAGGATTGTTGGATGGAATAGGATCAATCGGTGTCAAGCCATCAGGCAAAGGCGCGACTTGAATTGGATCAATAGAATTGACGCCTGGCCATGCCACGAGAGCTACCGGAGCTTCAAGCGCCGACAGTTCGCCTTCGCTCACGGGCAAGACAGAAACAGAGAATCCGTGCATGTCCAGAGATGTCATCATTGGCGAAGGACCGATAATGTGACGCGCCATCCCTGTTTCGGATAACGCGTGCGTCAACACGGACATTTCCAGTGGGGTTGTAGACCCGAGGTTGTTAACCAACGCAACACATTCCCCCGAGCTAATCCGTTGTTTTAACTTTCCTACGACGGTGGACATAGCCGTGACCGCGTTGGCAAAATCCACCTGCTCAACACCCGGTTCGCCATGGATTCCCAAGCCCAACTCGGCTTTGCCCGGTGCAATCCTGTCCTCTTTCGGAGATCCCGGAACGGTACAGGTATCGAGGCTCATCCCGATACTGACCACTTTACCGATGACGCTTTTTGCAGCCTTGGTCACTGTGTCCAGGTCAGCGCCATCTTCCGCAAGCGCGCCTGCAATTTTGTGTACGAACAAGGTCCCGGCCACACCACGCGGCTGCGGCAGATCCGGCAAGGCGATGTCATCATCGACTACCACCATCTCAACCTTGCGCCCCAAGGCGCGGGCGCGTTCTGCCGCAAGCCCAAAGTTCAACCGATCACCAGTGTAATTTTTCACAATTAGCAAACACCCCGCCTCACCGGTCACGGCCAGAATGCCCGCAAGAACCGCCTCAACTGAAGGCGATGCAAACACCTCTCCACACACAGCCGCAGTCAGCATGCCAGCCCCGACAAACCCAGCATGAGCAGGTTCGTGACCAGACCCGCCACCAGACACCAATGCCACCTTGGATTTGTCCCAATCAGAGCGGTAAACCACCTTGATATGCGGGTAGCCGTCCAATCGGGTCAATGCGCCGCCAGAAGCGGCCAAAAGACCGTCAATCGCCTCTGTTACAAGGGTTTCTTTGGTGTTGAGGAACTGGGCCATGCTTTTGCTCCTTAAGTCACGCGTGCGCCAGAGGCGTCAAAATACAATGGGTTGTGCGGGCTTATTTTTATCGTTTGCCCAGCGGGGTAATCCTGATGAACATCGATCAAGGTCACGACCGAGTGGCCGTTCAAATCTAGATGCAATCGCGTTTGGTCACCCAGATGTTCGGCCCGGATGACACGAGCATCACTGCCCTCGCCTTCCACGATATGCTCGGGACGTAAGCCAATCTGAGGGCCTTTATGGTTCCCGCCAAACAAGTGAGATGGCAGAATATTGATCCGCGGCAATCCCAAACGGCTGGCGACATAGACGCTGCGCGGGTTTTCATAGATGTCCCGAGGCGTACCGTACTGAACCAATCTGCCCTCTTCCAGCACGCCGATATGCGTTGCCATGGTCATCGCTTCAACCTGGTCGTGGGTCACGTACAGAAGCGTGGACCCCAAATCCGCCTGAATTCTCTTCAACTCAACTCGCAAGTCCGCACGCAGCTTGGCATCTAACGAACTGAGCGGCTCGTCCATCAAAAAAATCTGTGGATCGCGCACCAGCGCTCGCCCAATCGACACCCGTTGCATTTCGCCGCCGGACAGTTCGGTAGCTTTGTTGTCCAGCTTATGCGGGATTTGAAGTATCTCTGCGACTTCATTCACTTTCTTTGTGATTTCGTCTTCTGGTGTCTTTAGGATCGGAGATCGTAGCGGAAAAGACAGGTTTTCGCGCACCGTCATATGCGGGTAAAGTGAGTACTGCTGGAAAACCATCGCAACATCACGTTGAGCGGGCGTTTCAAACCCCACATCCCGACCAGCTATGTGAATTGAGCCGGAATCGAGTTTTTCAAGCCCGGAAATCAACCTTAGTGTAGTCGTCTTTCCGGCGCCAGTCGGGCCCAGCAGCACGACAAAAGCGCCGTCGGGGATCGTAACCGAGATATCATCGACTGCCTTCAGGCTGCCGAAGGACTTTGAGATGCTTTCCAGAACGACTTCAGCCATGACCCAATACCTCATCGTTCAGAACCGACCTGAGAGCTTTGCCCGTGGACTCTTTGAACAGCGTGATGGTCGGAGACCTAAACTCCAGACCCACAGTTTCGCCGGGATTTACCGTCTCGCGCGCATCAATACGGGCTTTCAGCTCTCCATTCGGACTCTGTAGCGTTACGATTTGAGTTGTCCCAAGGTATTCTGCCGCCAGAACTTTGGCCCTATAGTCGCTTGTGTCGGACAGAAACACGTGCTCGGGACGAACACCAAACACCAGATCTCCCTCGGCCCCTTCCATCAGTTTGGGAACAGCCTCATCGTGTCCGTTCAACCGGACCAACTCAGAGCCGGGTGCGACCTTGCCCCGAAACGGCAAAAAATTCATTGACGGAGACCCAATGAAGTCTGCGACGAACATTGTCGAGGGCTTGTCGTAGATTTCCTGAGGCGTGCCAAATTGCTCTATTTCGGCTTTGTTCATCACGACGATCTTGTCGCCCATCTGCATGGCTTCCAGCTGATCGTGCGTGACATACACCGTGGTCGCACCCATGCGATCATGAAGTGCACGCAGTTCCTCAGCCATATGCTCGCGAAACTCAGCATCCAATGCGCCTAGAGGCTCGTCCATCATGAATGCTTTGGGTTCACGCACAATCGCGCGTCCAAGCGCGACGCGCTGTCTGTCCCCACCAGAAAGCCCGCCGACAGGGTTGTCCAGAATGTCTGTTATCCCCAGAATTTCGGAAACTTCTTCCACTTTGGCTTTAACAGCCGAGCGCGGCATCCCCTGCGATATCAACGGATAGCTGATATTTTTGCGCACGTTCATGTGGGGATACAGCGCAAACATCTGGAACACGAATGCAATGTCTCGCTCTGATGGGGGTCGCTGGCTGATTTCTTCGCCGTCGAGATAGATCTCACCCGATGTTGGAAGCTCCAAGCCTGCGATCATCCTCAGCGTCGTTGTTTTGCCGCAGCCCGATGGACCAAGCAGCATGAAGAATTCACCATCTTCAATCGTGAACGAGCTTTCCCGCACAGCGGTGAAATCGCCGAACATCTTCTTTACGTTTTTGACAACGATCTGGGCCATTTCTACTCCGGAAAATGGCTGACGATGATGAACATGACAGTTCCGATCAGCGTAACGATGAAGGAATAAGTGAACGCCCAAAGGACGAACGGTTGCATCAGCATAAATACGCCGACCGCGATGAGGATGGTCGCGACCATCTCCCATGGGCCTCGGCGAAAACGCATTAATCCTGATAGAAACTCGCTCATTTGCGCACCGCTCCGAATGTGATCCCGCGCAGCAGGTGTTTGCGCATCAGGATGGTGAAAATCATGACCGGAATCAGGAATATCGTGGCACCAGCCGCAACTGCAGGCCAATCCAGCCCACCGATCCCGATGATGGTGGGAATAAAGGGCGGCGCGGTCTGCGCATTCGCGGATGTCAGCAACACGGCAAACGCATACTCGTTCCATGCAAAGATAAGGCAGAAGATCGCTGTCGAAGCGATACCCGTCGCAGCCTGCGGCAGTACAACTTTGTAAAACGCCTGAAACCGGGTGTAGCCGTCTATTAGTGCCGCTTCCTCATACTCTCGCGGGATTTCGTCGATGAACCCTTTCAGCAGCCAAACAGCCAACGAGATGTTCACACCCGTATAGAGAAGGATCATCCCCAAATGCGTGTCGCTTAGACCGAGGTTTCTGAACATCAGGAAGATTGGGATCGCAACGGCAACCGGGGGCATCATTCTCGTACTGAGGATGAAGAACAGAAGGTCGTCCTTGAGCGGCACCTTGAAACGGCTGAATGCATAAGCAGCCAAGGTGCCAAGGAAGATGCTTAGAAACGTCGATCCAAACCCGATGATCACCGAATTCATAAAACGCTCGCCAAACTTGGATGGCCCGACAATAACCATGTCATATTGCCGGACGATCTCATCGGCCCAGTTCTGTGGCGGGTTGGCTTCCAGGAACTCCTGCGTCTGCCGTGTGCGAGTGGTGAAGAGATTGACATAGCCTTCAAGCGTTGGATCAAAGACAACCTTGGGTGGGTAGCTGATCGCATCGGCTGGAGACTTGAAGCCAGTTAGCAAAATCCAAACCAGCGGGATCATCGTGATCAGCGCATAGGTGATAACCAGAAACCCGGCGATCCACTTTGAACGGTTCGAAGGTTCGGTGACGGAAAAACTGCTCATCTCTGTTTCACCTTGTTCAGGGCTTTGACGTAGATCGACGCGAGGCCGAACACGGTGACGAAAAGGATGATCGCATAGGCCGAGGCATAACCCGTGCGCCATTTCTCAAAGGCTTCGCGCTTCAAATTGATGGAGGTCAGCTCCGTAACAGACCCTGGCCCGCCGCCCGTCAGTTGCACCACCAGATCGAACATCTTGAAGTTCTCGATCCCTCTAAACAGCACCGCCAACATGAGGAATGGCAGGACCATCGGGATGGTAATCGTAAAGAACTGGCGCAGCTTGCTGGCCCTGTCGATCTCAGCTGCCTCGTAGATGTAATCGGGAATACTGCGCAGCCCGGCCAGACAGATGAGCATCACGAAGGGGGTCCACATCCAGGTGTCGACAATCACGATGGACCAGGGCGCCAGCGTTACGGACCCGAGCATCTCAAAGCTCGACGGGTCTTTGCCGGTAAACCACGATACGATGTAGTTAAACAGGCCGATCTGAGGCTGATAGAGAAACTTCCAGAAGTTTCCGACAACGGCCGGGGACAGCATCATCGGCAGCACGATGATCGTGGTCCAAAGATCGTTGCCCTTGAATTTCTTGTTGATCAACCACGCCAGAGTAAATCCGATAAGGACCTGGAAAAAGATCGTCCAGAACAGGAAATGCGCCGTCGCCTGCATATTCAGCCATGTGTCCGAGTCTGTCAGGATACGCTCGTAATTCCTGAGCCCGACATCTTTGACTTCACGGCCGATCCGGTTGGCCTTGTAGTTGGTAAAGCTCAGTTGGATGGTCCAGATCAAAGGGAAGATATTGATCGCCAGCAGTAGAAATATCGTTGGGGAGATGAATACCCAGGCGATCGCGCGGTCGGATAACCCCCGAATTTTTCGCGCAACTCGCTCGGGCGTTGCCTGCGCAACGCGATCTACGGTCCTGTCAGACATCTCTTTGCCAGTTCTTGTTGGTTTAGGACTCACGGGTGAAGGTGGAGCGGGTTTGCACCCGCTCCTGCCTGTGTCCGGACTAAAGCTTGCCTTCGTCTTCGAAGACTTCCGTCCAATCTTCGATCAGAAGATCAAGCGCTTCTTGAGCTGTGCCTTGGTCGGCAACCACGTAGTCGTGGATGCGCTTCTGCATTGCCAGCAGCAGTTCCGCGTAGGCAGGCTCTTGCCAGAAATCCTGCACCCCAGCCATTGCTTCCAGGAAGTCACCGGCGAACGGTTGGCTGTCTACGAAACCAGGATCTTCCAGCACCGAATTATGTGCCGAGTAGCCGCCTAGTTCCCACCATTTGGCCTGAACTTCTGGCTGCGCGAACCACTTAATGTACTCAAGCGCGGCGTCCTGTTTGTCAGAGTAGCTGACAACAGAGATACCTTGTCCGCCCAGTGTCGAGCCTGCCTGATTTTGTGGTGGGTTGACGAAGAAGTCGATCTTGTCACCACCGGTATTGGGATCGGCATAGAGACCCGGGAAGAACGCGAACCAGTTCATAGCCATGGCGACCTGACCGGACTTAAAGGCGTCCAAGCTCTCGCCCATGTAGGAGTTTGTGTATCCTGGGGGTGTCGCTGTTTTGTAGAATTCTTTGTAAAACTCTAGCGCTTCGACTGCTTCGGGCGAGTTTACGGCACCCTCCATATCGTAGGATCCTGGTGTGTTTTCATATTTGAAGCCCCACGGATAGAGTGCTCCGGTCACACCCATGGTGATCCCTTCGGAACCACGCTCAGTAAAGATCGCCGCACCGTAAACCGTCTTTCCATCGATCTCACGACCCTGGAAAAACTGCGCGATTTGCAGCAATTCTTTCTGAGACTGAGGTTCACGCAAATCTTGCCCTGTTGCTTCCTTGTACGCAGCTTGGATGTCCGGATTCTCGAACCAGTCCTTGCGATAGAACCAGCCGTTTGCATCCCCCATTGCGGGCAATGCGTAGTAGTTCGGAGTACCTTTAGGCCATGTCGAATAGGCGTAAACCGTTGCTGGCGCGAAATCGTCCATGCTGATGCTCTCGGCATCGAAGAAATCATTCAGTTTTACATAATGGCCGTTTTCAGCGCCCCCGCCGATCCACTGACTATCTCCGATCAACAGGTCACAGAGCTTACCCCCAGAGTTCAGCTCATTCAGCATCCGGTCCGCAAAATTTGGCCACGGCACAAACTCGAAGTTCATAGTATGGCCGGACTCAGCTTCGAATTCTTTTGAAAGCTCAACTAGAGCGTTGGCCGGGTCCCATGCTGCCCAACACAGTGTCAGGTCTTCGGCATATGCCCTTGTAGAAAGAGTAGTAGCGGCAAGGACTATTGCGCTGGCCGAGGCCAGTTTTGAGTAAGTCATCCATTCCTCCCTTTTTTGCGCCGTCATTCGAGGATGTGCGAATCGCGGCATGTCTATAAGGCTATTTGAGGTACGCACCTCAAGTCCAGAAAATTTTGAGGTTCGTACCTCAAAATCACCGCCAACACATCAACGTATCCCAGTAATTATATGCTTTTACTATATTTTTCTTCCTCTCGATCACTCAGGACCATCAAGCGCAAAGGAAGAAGGAATTCGAAATCAAACGCGCCAATTCTTCAAATCAAGGCACCGACGGTATTGCATTGCCAACCCGAGTCTATCCATGATTGTGCTGAAGCCCAATTCTTGCCGTTCGACCAAGATTCCAATGTAGGATCGCTAGGAGGGCGCTTGCTAGCCCCACCACCCGGATATCTCGACAAGCCAGGACCCCAATTATGAGTAAACTCACCATTGTCCGGATGAACCGCTACCCGATCAAAGGTTTGAGCCCGGAACCACTAAGCACCATAAACCTGCGAGCGGGTGAAGGCATTCCTGGTGACCGCCTATTCGGCTTTGCCCGCTACAACTCCGGTTTCGACCCTCGAGATCCAAAACCATTGAGAAAAGACCGCTTTGTTGTGCTTTTGAACGAAGCAAGACTGGCTGGACTGCAGACCAAATTCGACGCTCAAACTCAATTGCTGGAAATTAAGCACGGAAGGAAAACTCTCCACTTCGATATGAGTGAGCCAAACGGGCAATTGGACGCGGCGAGTTTCCTCAATACCACACTCGACTTAAGAGACCCCGAACCGCCAGTGTTTGTCTCTTCCCATCCGCATCGATTCACAGACGTTTCGGTCGTGTCGCCAAAAATGATGAACGCAATTTCCGTTCTCAACCTAGCGTCTGTTGATGCACTTAGTAGAGAGCTCAATGTGGAAATACACCCGGCAAGGTTTCGTGCAAATATTGAATTGGACGGACCACCTCCATTTTCCGAGTTAGACTCTGTCGGCTCAACCTTGGCCTTTGGCGATGTGAAGCTAAGGATAATTTCGCGAACAAAAAGATGTGCCGCTACCGAAGTTAACCCTCAAACAGCCGAACGAGACCTGAAAATCCCGTTCCTTATTCGAAAACACTTGGGCCACATGGATATGGGCGTGTACGCAGAGGTGCAGGAGAAGGGAACCCTAAACGTGGGCCAACATGGAAAGATAACGCAGTAGAACAAATATGAACCAATCTCAGCTAGGCTCTGGACCCATTGATTTGGATGCAGGAGCTGTCAGACGAATTTTAACCAGTCTCAATTTGACGCAAAATCGTGAACCTATCCGGAACAAAGTTGACGCCACTCGTCAAGAGCAGCGGTTCGCGTCAGCTTGAAGGAGTCTCGGCTGGTGAGGGATCTTTCCTGGTTAAAGTGGTTGTATACGGAGGAATGGTCGGAAGCGAAATTCTGTAAACTTCGAATGCGCCTTAAACCCTGCATCGCGCGCTCGCATTGTTGATACGGCAGGTGCGAGTTCTCGACCCGGTTGTTGAGCCATCTACCCGTCGGTTGTTTTTCGAGCGTGCCCAGCTCTCTGACCGCGGCTCTGTATCCGGCGAAGCGATCCGTGACGACGGCTTCCGCTTGGCCGTGTCGATTCATCAATTTCTTTAGAAATTTCAATGCTGCAGCTTTGTTTCGACGTTTGGTGACAACGGCTTCCAGCACTTCGCCCTCATGATCTACGGCTCGCCAGAGGTAATGTTTCTTGCCAATCACCTTCACGAAAACCTCGTCCACCTGCCACCTCCAATTCGAGAATTCACGCAGTTGTTGCACCCGCTTTTGTCTGATCTCAGAGGCGAAGATCGGACCGAACCTGTTCCACCCATATCGGACAGTTTCGTGGCTCACGTCGATGCCTCGCTCGTGCAGCAGATCTTCGACATTCCGAAGCGAGAGCGGGAAACGGATGTATAGCATCACCGCAAGGCGGATGATCTCTGGGCTGGTTTTGAAGTACTTGAAGAGGCAGGTCTGGTCATGCGCAAAAGCTACGCAACACCCCTACCCCGCTTAATCAAACTTCTTCTGACAAGACCAAACAGAATGCCTTATGAGCTAGCGATGAACAGTCTAATTTCGAGCTTGCCGTAGACTACCTCTTCAGCTTTTTGCCCGATGGAAGAAAAGCTGAGCGACGATGATAACCCTTGTAAGTCCACCAGTTTTCGCGCTTCAGGTCGGCTATCGGGTCGAAATAACAATGGTTCTGAACTTGCGAAGGGAACCATTACACTCCGGCGAAGAGTATTTTTTTCTTGCGGTCTGCATCCCTTTGACACAAAACGAAATCGTTCTCATGCAAAAAGCCCTGAGGGGAGGACGCAAGTAAGAAATGCCCAAAATCATCTCGCCCTGCGACTAGCGCAACCAAAGTTTTCACGCCATTCTGCTGTTTCATTGAAGGCTTTATGAAACGCAACGCCGCACCAATGCGTCTATCGTCTGTGTTATTGGGCCCGGATGCGTGAAAGAGATGCCCGTGATGCATGGATGCCTGCCCCGCACGCAATTCGGCAGCAACTGCATCTTTTTCGTTCACATCGACTGCGATTTCCTGCCCACGTGATAACAGATTGTTTTCGCTGAAAGTGTCCACGTGAGGCAGGATACGGCTTTTGTGGCTGCCAGGAACAAACTTCATACACCCGCTTTGCTCAGACGCTTCTGAAATCGCAACCCAACAGGTAACCTCTTCAGCATCATCCAATCCCCAATAGGTCAAGTCTTGGTGCCACGAGACTATCTTCGATGATCGCGCTTCTTTTACGAAAAGTGCACCGCTCCAAACCATGAGGTCCGGCCCTAACACCGTTGAAGCAGCCTCAATCAGCTTCGGATGGCGAAGTAGTGCATCGAATGATGGTATCAGCCTGTCCGGATAAGAATATAGAAGCTTGAGTTTATCTGGGTCGTCTCTGAGAATGTGCTCAGCTTTCTCAAAATCATCGCGCAGCGTTTGGACCTCAGAAGCTGTCAGGATATCCAGCGGAGCTACGAAACCGTCTCTTTCATAAGTCTTTGCAATATCACGCGTTCGTTTATCCATTGTCATTATCCGGAAAAGTTAACTGCACCTTCATTGATTGGGTTCGATCAGACGCGACCTCGAAAGCAGTGATGGCCTCGCCAACCTCGAAGGAATGCGTCACCAACTGGTCGACGTTAATTAGTCCGCTTCGCATCATCTCGACCGCGACTGAGAACTCGGAATGGAAACGGAAAGACCCGCGAAGCACTATCTCTTTTGCAGTCAACGCCTGCATCGGCACAGTCATATCTCCACCCAGACCAAGCTGAACCAATGTTCCACCCGGTCGCAAGCATGCGACGCCAGAAGCCAGAGCCGATTGAGCCCCGGAACACTCCAGTTGTACATCAACCTGACCCTTGTCGTTTTCAAACTGCTCCAGTTTTTGTGGATCGGTGTAGGTGTTGATGACATCGTCTGCCCCGCATCCACGCGCCAGAGCGAGGGTCTGGTCCGAGATATCCGTCGCCACTATTCTGGCCGCCCCAGAACGACGCGCCGCCAAGATCGTGAGGCAGCCGATTGGACCGCATCCCGTGATAAGAACCGTTTTACCTAAGAGGCTCCCAGCTTGTTTAATCGCGTGCAAACAGACCGCCAAAGGTTCGGCCATAGCGGCCTGCGCAGGACTTAACCCATCTGCTGGAACGCATTGACTGGCTTTCGCTACGAGTTTGCTTTGAAAAGCGCCTTGGATATGCGGGAACGGCATCGCGCTGCCATAGAACTTCATATCATCACAGTGGTTTTGCTGCCCGTTCAGACAATAACTGCAGGATTGGCAAGGTCGGGATGGAGAAACTGCAACCAGCTGACCTAGGTGTAGCCCCCGCACACTTGATCCAACTTTCACTATTTCCCCGGCGATTTCGTGTCCAAGCACCATCGGCTGACGCAACTTGATCGCACCAAAACCACCGTGGTTGTAATAATGCAGGTCAGAGCCGCAAATCCCTCCCGCGCGCATGGCAATCAAGACTTCGTCTGGCCCCACGTCGTGCACATCCCGGTTTTCCAACCTCAGATCTTTTGCGGCATGGATAACAACAGCAACACTGGCCGAAGACATTGCACGGACTCCCTATACAGATTGCCAAAAGATACGGATAGTCGGTGCTGACAACCAAGGGATTTTTGCATGACGCTTGAAATGTTTAGCCTAGAGGGAACACGCGCGCTCGTAACAGGCTCTAGCCAAGGCATCGGATTTGCGTTGGCTCGTGGTTTGGCTGCCGCCGGTGCGCAGGTCGTTTTGAACGGGCGCGATGCCACTAAACTAGCGTCAGCAGCATCCGAGCTGAGCGAAACAGGTGCCTCGGTACGCGAACTTTCGTTCGATGCAACCGATCATGAAGGTGTCCGATCTGCTGTGGACGACTTTGAAGAAAAAGTCGGCCCAATAGACATCCTGATAAACAACGCCGGAATGCAACATAGGACGGAGTTACAGGATTTCCCCGCTGATGCCTTCGAGCGCCTGCTACAGACAAATGTAGCGTCCGTCTTTCACGTCGGTCAGGCTGTGGCACGGCACATGATTGAAAGAAAGTCTGGTAAGATCATTAACATTGCGTCGGTTCAATCCGCATTAGCAAGACCGGGTATTGCGCCTTACACGGCGACAAAAGGCGCCGTGACCAATCTTACAAAAGGAATGGCAACTGATTGGGCTAAGTATGGTCTAAACTGTAATGCCATTGCACCTGGATATTTCGATACACCTTTGAACGCCGCCTTGGTTGCCGACCCAGAGTTTAGCTCATGGCTTGAGAAACGTACCCCGGCCGGCCGCTGGGGCAATGTAGAAGAACTTGTAGGCGCCGCCATTTTCCTTGCGTCCCCTGCATCCAGTTTCGTCAATGGTCATACTCTCTATGTCGATGGTGGAATAACGGCGTCACTTTGATCTGCAGTTTCCAATCACCTGCTAAGTAAGACCGACTTAGATATCGTTCATAGCGCCGACGCCAATGCAATCACCACAACCACCATTAATGAAGCGGCCATCGCAATATTGATCCTTTGATGCGATCTCTCGCTTAAATCAAGGCTACCCAGCTTTGCGCCAGCACCTAGCCAGATCATGTGCACTGGCACCCAAATCATATTGAATACTACGATTTTTATGACGACCTCCCAAACGGGCGCATCGGGCAAAAAGGCAAACCCTGAAAACAATGCTGTGCCGACCACGTAAGCCTTGGGATTAATGAACTGAAGTGTCAGACCGTTCGCAAAACCAAGCGGCGAAACCGCAGGGGAAAATCCGACCTTTGAGCCGGCGCTGGCAATACGCCAGGCGAGAAATACCAAATACCCGACAGAGGCGAATAGCAACAAAGTTCTAAGCACCGGTACAGCCAAAGCAACCGCAGCGACTCCAGAGACAACTAACATCATGTTGATGAACCCGCCCAGCATCAGACCAGCCACAAAGGCGAGTCCAGCTCGAAAACCAAATGCTGATCCAATACCCGCGGTTGTTAGAACACCCGGGCCCGGCGTAATCAGCAGAAAGAAAACCGCGACAGCAAACTCAAACACTTTTCAGATTGGCCTATTACAGATCTCTGCATTCCGGCACAGCTGTGATCACCGATCCGTCCTTATGGTGTTGCAGCAGATTGTCGACAGTCAGGTCACCCATTGCTGCACGCGTCTCAAAAGTCGCGCTACCAGCGTGAGGGAGCAGAACGACATTGGACAACTCGCGCAATGCTTCTGGAACGCGCGGTTCGTCTTCAAAAACATCAAGCCCTGCCCACCCGAGCTCACCATTTTGCAATGCAGTAATTAAAGCAGTTTCGTCGACAACCGAACCTCGACTAACGTTTATCAGAGTGCCGTCTGCCCCCAACGCGCGCAACACCTCAGCGTTGACCAGCCTATTGGTCGACGGGCCGCCGGGCGTGATGCATATGAGGACGTCCACATGCTCTGCCATTTCAACCAAATTGTCGAAATATCGGTACGGGACATCCTTTTGTTTGCGGGTGTGATATGAGATTTCGGGTGCCCACGGCTCCAACTTATCAACAATCGCCTGACCAATGCGACCAAGACCAAGAATGCCTATTTTTTGATTGTCCGCTGATCGCGTCAAAGGGGCATTACCTTCAACTTCCCACCGTCCGGACCGAACGTAATTATCGTCACGTATGAGCTCTCGATAACATGACAGCAACAGCAGAACGGCGGTGGTTGCGACTTCTTTGTTCAACACATTGGGCGTGTGAGTCACAACAATCCCTCGCTCAGCCGCAGCACTTGCGTCGACGGCGTCGTAACCAACTCCATAGACGCTGATCATCTTAAGATTACTGAGTGAAATCATTAGGTCATGCGGAACGCCATCATGCCCGTTCGTTACGATATGCGTAATACTTTCCGCGTTGAAATCGTCCAATTGATGAATATTGAACACTGAAGACAGGCGTTCTCGCATCCGTTCAGTGATCCCTCCGATTTGCAACAAGTCAGTCATCTTGGCCGACCTTTTGCCGCTGAACACCAAGCCCATCGATACGAAGCTCCATGACGTCGCCTTTTTTCAGATAAACTGGTTCCGGTTTGATCCCCATTCCAACACCGGGCGGTGTTCCGGTTGAAATGACGTCACCGGGGTGCAGCGTAAAAAGTTGGCTTAGATGCTCAATGATCTCGGCAATGGAAAAGATCATCGTGGCGGTATTCCCGGTTTGCATGCGCTGACCGTTTACATCCAGTGACATACCAAGATTCTGGGGATCCGGCACCTCATCCCGGGTCACTAACCACGGGCCGGTAGGGCCATATGTGTCGCAGGATTTTCCTTTGGTCCATTGACCGGTCAGTTGCGTTTGAAAATGCCTTTCCGACACGTCGTTTACGATGCAATAGCCCGCAACATATTCGAGTGCGTCGGCCTTGGAAACGTATTTGGCCGTCTTACCAATGACGACCCCCAGTTCGCATTCCCAGTCGGTATGTGTAGACCCCCGCGGCATAACAACATCATCATAGGCACCTATGACAGCCGAGTTCGCCTTGAAAAAAAGTATCGGATGCTCGGGAATATCTGCGCCGGTTTCTGCAGCATGGTCCGAGTAGTTCAAACCGATGCAAAGAAATTTACCGATGTCACCGACACACGGCGCGATACGAGGGTCACCCTCTACAATTGGCAGGTTGTTCGGATCCAATGACCGCAGGTTATCAAGCATTCCGTCATCCAACATATCCCCCGTGATATCATTGATATGAGCGGACAGATCCCGCAATTGACCCTCAGAGTCGACCAAGGCTGGCTTTTCCGAGCCCTTGGCGCCGTAACGAACAAGTTTCATTTCTGTTCCTTTTAGTGGTTATCGCGTGGCATGAAGCCTCGCGCGATATCGCGGTAGTTTTCTGCACCCTTGAGCGTCATCCCGCGATCCAACCGATCTACTTTTTCGCGGAATAATTCCTGCCAGGGGGATTGGTTGGGCGGGGTTGAATAACCACCCTTTGCCTCCAGATCGCGGGCGCGTTCATGCAGCTCTTCAAGCGAAACCAGCATATCCGCTGTGCCTTTTCCAAGATCGATGCGCAGTCGGTCGCCATTTCGCACCAAGGCCAACCCACCACCCTCTGCAGCTTCGGGTGAGGCATTCAGGATAGACGGACTTCCTGATGTACCGGATTGCCGTCCATCACCGATGCAAGGAAGGGCTTCGATGCCCTGTTTCAACAAATATGCGGGCGGCCGCATGTTCACGACCTCTGCAGCACCAGGGTATCCTTTTGGTCCCGCTCCGCGCATAATCAGTATACAGTTTGCGTCGATGTTTTCTGCAGGATCATCGATCCGATGGTGAAAGTCCTCAGGCCCATCAAACACAACCGCCCTGCCCTCAAATGCATCAGGATCATCCGGGTTCGACAGGTAGGTCTCTCGAAATGCCTGTGAGATCACAGACGTCTTCATAATCGCACTCTCGAACAGGTTGCCCGAGAGATTGATGAACCCCGCCTGTTGCTTAACCGGGCTACTGACAGGCTTGATTACGTCGCTATTCTGAGACCGGCGCGTCGAGCAGTTATCGCCCATCGTCTTACCGTTCACCGTTATCGCATCGGGATGCCGCAGCAATCCAGCATCAAGAAGCTCTCCGACAACGGCGGGTACACCTCCGGCCTGTTGGTAATCTTCGCCCAGATACTCACCCGCAGGCTGCATGTTAACCAACAGTGGAACGTCGTGGCCATGTTTCTGCCAGTCATCGTTGGTCAACGGAACACCAAGATGCCGAGCGATTGCATTCAGGTGGATCGGCGCATTCGTCGATCCACCAATCGCAGAGTTGATAACAATCGCATTCTCAAAAGCCTGACGTGTCATCACATCGCTGGGGCGTAGATCCTCCCAGACCATGTCCACAATGCGTTTACCCGTTTCATAACTGATTTGACCGCGCTCTCTGTACGGGGCTGGAATGGCTGCTGATCCGGGCAATTGCATACCCAAGGCCTCAGCAAGCGAATTCATGGTCGTTGCTGTTCCCATCGTATTGCAATAACCCACCGAAGGTGCTGCGGCGGCCGCGATCTCCATGAACTCATCGGTGTCGATTTCGTCAGCCGCAAGGTCTTCGCGCGCTTTCCAAATAACCGTTCCCGATCCGGCGCGCTCACCTTTCCACCAGCCGTTGAGCATGGGGCCGACCGACAGGGCGATCGCCGGGATGTTGACAGTCGCAGCGGCCATAAGAAGCGCGGGCGTGGTCTTGTCGCAACCAATGTTCAGAACAACGCCATCAATCGGATACCCGAATAGACTCTCAACCAAGGACAGATAAGCCAGGTTGCGGTCGAGTGACGCCGTTGGCCGTTTACCGGTCTCTTGTATCGGATGGACCGGTATTTCGATGCACGTTCCCCCGGCGGCGATGATTCCATCGCGAACACGTTTGGACAATTCGATATGATGCCGATTACAGGGGCTCAAATCACTGCCGGTCTGAGCAATGCCAATGATCGGTTTGCCTGATTGCAGTTCCTCACGGGTCAATCCGTAATTCAGGTATCTTTCCAGATACAATGCAGTCATCTCAAGGTTCTCAGAATTCATGAACCACTTGCGAGATCGCAAATCGTTTTTTGATACTTTTGTCATTGGCCTGACCAACCCCCGTCAATTATGTGCGTGTGTCCTGTGGTGAATGCACTTTCATCGCTCGCCAGATAGACGACCAATGCAGCAATCTCTTCTGCTTTCGCTACACGCCCCATAGGCTGTCGCGCCACAAATTGTGCAAGGGCCTCTTCTCTGCTGCCCAGTTGCTCGCCCAACGCATCTACGCGGTCACGCCAACTGGGACTGTCGACTGTTCCCGGACAAATGCAATTGCACCGGATTCCTTTTGTTATGAAGTCCACGGCTACCGATTTCGTCAGCCCAACAACAGCGGCTTTTGTCGTTCCATATACAAAACGATTTGGCGCACCGATTATGGAACCCAGCGCGGAAGACATATTGATTATCGAGCCTCCTCCGCGCTCTAGCATTCCCGGCAATACAGCCTTTGTCGTGCGCACCATTGAGCGCACATTAAGGTCCATGGCGAAATCCCACTCTTCATCGGTTGCATCCAGAATAGTTCCGTGATGCACGAACCCTGCGCAGTTGAACAAAACGTCCGGCTTCGCTCGCGCGACCCCATGATGAATGCTGTCATTATTAGTCACATCCATCTCGAATATTTCGAGATTTTCGAGATTCTGACCGCGAATCAAATTTAGTTGTTCAGGGTTAATATCCGTCGCATAGACTTTTGCACCCTCTCTTGCCATTGCAATTGCGCTTGCAAGTCCGATCCCCTGTGCGGCGGCTGTGACCAGGACGCTTTTTCCCTTAAGTCTTTCTGACATATAAATATTCCGACCTCAAAAGTGGCTACTGGACAAGTGTTACTTCGTCCCACAGATCAACCGAGAAGCAAAGAAACCTTGGCGGATTTGCAACGACTTCTGGCATGTGGGCACAGAGCCGTTAGCGTATGACAGAGATTTTGGTTTGGCCATAACCATGCGTGGCGCACCTTCGGAAGGACAGTAGATGATGAGCAAGCAGTTCAAAGTGGCTCTGTTGGGAACCGGCCTGATGGGAGCTCCTATGGCGCGGAATATTTTGCGCGCCGAGTTTCCGCTCACTGTATGGAACCGCAGCTTGAACAAGGCCAAACCGTTGACAGCAGAAGGCGCGACATTGGTGGAAACTGCCCCGCTGGCAGTTTCGGGTGCAGACGTAATAATAACCATGCTCTCGGATGGATACGCGACCGGCGCGCTACTTGCTGACGAGGCTTTCCGCGAGCAACTCAGACCGGGGATGATCTGGATTGATATGTCGAGCGCCAAACCCGAACACGCAAGAGAGCAATCCGCGCAGCTTTTCTCGATGGGGGTGCTGTATCTGGACGCCCCGGTTTCTGGTGGCACCAAAGGTGCCGAAGCTGGCACCCTTGCGATCATGGTCGGTGGCGATCAGGACGTTATGGAGCGCGTGCGACCAGTTCTGACAGCAATGGGCCGGCCTGTACACGTTGGCCCAAGTGGTTCTGGTCAATTGTGCAAATTGGCCAATCAAACAATTGTCGCTGTAACAATATCGGCTGTCGCCGAAGCGACTCTACTGGCTCAGCAAGGTGGTGCGGACCCCTCCGCGTTGAGGGCCGCACTGAAGGGGGGCTTTGCGGATAGTATTATCTTGCAACAACATGGCGAACGCATGTCTGATGGAAATTTTGCACCCGGAGGTTTGTCTAAGTTTCAACTAAAGGATTTGGACAACACGCTGGAGGAAGCACGAAGCCTTGGCGTTGAGCTACCTAGTACCCGATCTGTGCGCGACCGTTTCGAATATCTGATAGATGAAATGGATGGGGCCGAACTGGATCATTCGGCTTTGTATCTAGAACTCAAAAAACGGAACGGAATGCTGTGACGCGGATCCTGATTATAGGCGGCGGAGGAATGCTGGGCCAGAAACTGGCCCATCGCGTGTCGACCCAAGAAACCTTTGGAGCCGATGCCCAAGTCTCACTGTTCGATCTCTCGTTCCCGCCCGACAGTGCGGCAGGTAGTCAAATTGTGGGGGACTTGACTGCGTCAGGCATAGCTAAGTCTTTTGCTAAGCAGCGACCAGACGTCATTTTCCATCTTGCAGCTATCGTTTCAGGCCAAGCTGAAACAGACTTTGCGTTGGGTTGGGATGTAAACCTTATGGCAACGTGGGCACTGCTGAACGAACTTAAGGATGAACACGAGGCAACAGGAAACGAGTACACACCTCGTCTGGTTTTTGCCTCGTCCATAGCAGTTTTCGGGTCACCATTCCCCGAAAAGATAAGCGATGAGTTCCTTTCGGCACCTTTGACAAGTTACGGAGCGCAGAAAGCGGCCGCTGAATTGATGATCACGGATTTCAGCAGGAAAGGATATATCGACGGTATTTCCTTGCGCTTGCCCACTTTGTGTGTGCGCCCGGGCAAAGCCAACGCTGCCGCTTCGTCCTTCTTTTCGGGTATAATCCGAGAGCCATTGAATGGGGATGAGGCTGTCTTGCCAGTTGCCGAAACCGTTCGCCATTGGCACGCCAGCCCCCGCGCCGCTGCGACTTTTTTGACCCACGCAGCAACAATGGACACGCAGCTTTTGAATGACAGACGCGCATTGAACATGCCTGGCGTAAGTTGCACCGTCGCCGAACAAATCGAAGCTCTGCGCAAAGTGGCCGGCCAAGAAGCGGTTGGCCTAATCAGGCAAGAACCCGACGAGACAATCGAACGAATAGTCAAGAATTGGCCGCGAGACTTTCAAACAGATCGCGCTCTGGAGTTGGGGTTCGAGGCGGAATCAAGCTTCGACGAAATCATTCGCGTGTATTTAGAAGACGATTTTCGGCTTTAGTCGCCCATCGTCTTTCCAGTTAGGTGGCGTTCCAGATGATCGTGAATTTTCTCTCGTGTTAACTGCTCATCCCCTGACAATGCTGCTTCAAGTATATCGGCATGGTGTCTTATGTTCTGAGAAATGAATTCAAAGTTCCGGTCTGCCACCATCAACTGCTGTCTGAATTGCGCGTAAACTCGGCTATGCATTTGTTTTAAAGTTTCCGAGCCACAGGCAGAAATAAGTGTTTGGTGAAATTCCTTTTCCGAGGCAAACCATATCTCGATAAGGCCGCTCGGGTCGTCTGTGGCGTGAATGCGTTTTTCGATATGGCTGAGTTTGTGATGTGCGGCCGTCAATCTTGCTTCCCAATCCACCCCGCCATTACGGATCGACATTGCGGTGCCTTCGGCCTCCAACAGAACACGGACGTGCGTCAATTCGATAAGCTTCTGCGGCGATCGCATTGGCACGCGGAAACCTTTTTGTTCCTGAAAGTCCACCAAACCAACAGCGGCCAAACGAAAAAGGACTTCACGAACGGCGCTCGCAGAACAGCCATACACTTTACGAAGTTCTTCAGCCCGCACCTTCGCTCCATGCTCGAATCCATTAGAGATCAGGCGCATCTTAAGATCTTGATAAATATCTATTTCGTCGTTCATTCCAGTATGCACCTTCAAGTTTTGTCCAAGTAGCGTCCTAACCTTATTTTCGAATTATCGCAAGAATCTCGAAATTTTTAGAAATTTCAATTTTTTCTTGTTGCATTCGATTCGTCGGCTTAACGTTTACCTGCGCGACAGCAAAGGAGGCGGCAAGATCTTCCACACCGCGCACGCTCAACGTCTGGGAGGACAATATGAAAATAGTCAAGACAGCGGCCCTGGCGGCCGTAGCCACGACAATGGCAGCCGGTTTCGCGATGGCTGAAACAACGAAGCTTAGAATTCAAACCCATTTTTCGCCCGAAACTCTGTCAGGCCAGATGGCTGCAAAATTCGTTGAAGACATTCAGGAAATGTCGAACGGCGAAATCGAAGTTGAAATGTTCTATTCCTCTTCGGTGGTCAAATCAGTTGAAACCTTCGATGCCGCAGCTACAGGAATTCTGGATTGCGACATGACGGGCGGCGGCTATCAGACCGGTAAAAACCCGGCCTTCCAGTTTGCGGGCGACCTGCTCGGCGGATATCAGAACCCATATCAGCAAATGGCTTGGCTTCTTCATGGCGGCGGAAGAGAAGCTGTAAATGATCTATACAACGGCTACGACATGGAATTCATCGGATGGTGGATTCCCGGGCCAGAGTCGCTGTCTTCGACCAAGCCGATTGCAAAAGTGGAAGACTTCAAAGATTGGAAGTTCCGCTCGCCTCCAGGCCTTGCTACCAAGGTGTTCGCGGAACTTGGTGCTTCTCCGATCGTGATGGACTTCAACGAAATCTTCACGGCTTTGGAAACCGGTATCATTGATGGTGCGGATGCTGCGAACCTGACGAACAATGTGGGCCTCGGTCTGTACGAGATCGCAGGCCACACAAACTATCCCGGTTTCCACTCGATGCCTGCAGATCACCTAGCTTGTCGCAAAGACGTCTGGGAAGCGATGCCCGCGCATCACAAGAAGATCATGGAAGTCGCAATGGATAGCCTGGCATTGCACAATGCCACAATCAATGAAGTGCAGAACGCTCAGACTGCAAAAGACCTGAAGGCAAAAGGCGTTCAGTTGTACGAATGGTCGCCTGAAGACCTGGCAGCGTATCGCGCGGCCGTTCAGGTCGGTTGGACGGAGTTCGCAACGACACCTGAAGCACAGGCGCTTTTGGAAAGCCACATCAACTTCCTGCGTGACCTGGGCGCAATGCAGTAATCAGGCTTCGATCGAACTACGACACACGGAAAGGCCGCACTTGCGGCCTCTCCGGATCGGCGCCGGGATCCAGAACTTCATGAAAATCACCAGAATAATAAGTCATGTACTGCAGTACGACATGCCGGAAGTTCTGGGCTACTCGCAACAGTATTATGACAAGCGTACAACCCATCTGGTCGAGATTCAGACAGATGAAGGGGTAACCGGTTGGGGGGAGTGCTTTGGTCCCGGAAACGTAGCCATTGCGAACAAATCCATCGTGGAAAAAGTAATCCAACCAATGGTCCTTGGCATGGACCCTTTGGACAAAGACGTGATCTGGCACAAGGTGTACAATCTTTTGCGAGACCATGGCCAAAGCGGAATGCCAATACAGGCTTTGTCCGGGGTGGACATCGCACTTTGGGACATCACCGGCAAAATTTCTGGCCTCCCCCTCCATAAGCTTGTCGGCGGGGCTCATCGCGCAAGCGTTCCTTGCTACGGCTACGGCATGATGCTCCGGGATGAACCGATTTCTAGTCTTGCAAGCCGTTTTGAGGATGAAGCCGCTAAGATCAAGTCAATGGGATTTACCGCCACCAAAATGAAAACGGGCTTTGGCCCGAAGCCTGATGTGAAACTGTGCGAAGCAGTTAGACGCGGAGTTGGTGACGACTTTCCTTTTATGGTCGATGCAAACCATGCCTATACGACTTCAGACGCGTTCTTTGTCGGTCGGGCGCTGGAAGAACTGGACGCATATTGGTTCGAAGAACCGGTCGCGCCAGAAGACATTGACGGATACCGCGAACTGCGCACTTCGCTTAAAGTAAACATCTCGGGCGGAGAGGCGGTATTCAATCGCTGGGCATGGCGCAATCTTCTTGAAAACCGTGGCATCGATATCGCGCAGCCAGAGGTTTGTGCTTTGGGCGGTGTTTCAGAGTATCTCAGGGTACTGTCTCTATGCCACGCACATTTCACTCCGGTCGTAAATCACGTCTGGGGTAGCGCCATCGCCGTCGCAACTAATCTGCATTTACTAGCGGCCATGCCCGCAATTCCAGGCGGCTTGCATCCATGGGAGCCGATGCTGGAGTTCGACACAACGGACAACAAGTTTCGGGACGATCTGCTGACCGAACCGCTGGAAATTCAAAATCAGGTCAAGGCCAACAACGGCCGTGTCACGATCCCGACTGGCCCCGGATTGGGTGTCGAGCCGGACCGAGACTTTATCGATCACTACAGGATCGAAGGATAGGGACGAGGGTTACGCGATGCACAAGAACTCAGGCGGACTAATTGAATGGCTCATACCGTTGGCCTTCGTCGCAACAGCCAGCTGGCTTGTTTGGCATCTTCCCGCATTCCTATTGGACTGGCTGCCTTACACCTCTGAATCCCTCAAAAGTCAGGTAACTGAAATATATCTTCGCAGCGACGTTACGCCCGAATTGTCTGGCGTATTCGGGGGGTATGTCGACATCATCGACATGGCCGCGCTCGTCCTTCTACCGTTTCTTGCAGTGATTGGTACCAAGACCGTGCGCCCGGCGACGATGGAGTTCGAAGGCTCGACGGTTATGGACCGTTTCGCCCTGTTCATAGGTCGAGTGACGATGATGATGATCGCAATCATGACTGTCGTCATGCTCTACGAAGTCTTCATGCGTTATATCCTGGAGAAGCCGACCGAGTGGGCGAACGAAATGACACTCTGGTTCGCCAGCTTTGTGTTTTTAATGTCTGGCTACTACGCCATGCAGCAACGCAGTCACATTCGAATATTCCTGATGTACGACGCAGTTCCACGTTGGCTTCAGCGCGTTTTTGATACGGTTTCGACTATACTGATCGTGCTATTTGCCTTCTTTCTGGTCTACGGCAGCTACAAACAGGTATTCGTGAACAAGCTCTACAAATGGGAGCTTTATGGCTCTGCCTTCAATCCGCCGATCCCGGCGACGTTGCAGCCGATGGTGCTGATCGTGATTACGCTCGTCGCAATGCAAGCAATTTTGAACTTGGTCGCGGATTGGAACAAAGAACCGGAAATCCACACAGATGAACCGGACGAAGACGAAATTGAAATGATCAAACGGGCGGTGGGACAAGACTGATGGACATTGGAACAATCTCACTCATCCTGATGGTCGCCCTGATTGTGCTTCTGGCGATCGGGATGCCCTTGGGTCTGGCCTCGGCTTCGCTTGCGGTTCTGGTTCTTGTGCTCAAGTTCGAACCGACACTGCTTTTAAACCCGTTTTCATTCGGCGACGGGATTCTCACAGGTCGGCCTGGGACTGGGCCGCTCTATATCCTGGCGCAGAAGATATACGGGCTCTTAACGGACTACGTGCTCATATCCGTGCCATTGTTTATCTTCATGGCGTCGCTGCTAGAGCGGTCCGGGATCGCGCGCGACATGTATTCGTCGCTGAATGTCTGGCTGTCCAGAACACGCGGCGGCATCGCGATCGTGACCTCGATCATGGCGGTGATCATGGCGGCCATGTCCGGCATCATCGGCGGTGAGGTTGTCCTGCTGGGCCTTATCGCCCTGCCCCAAATGCTGCGCCTGGGCTACGATCAGAATCTCGCGATCGGCGTCATCTGCGCCTCTGGGTCGCTGGGCACCATGATCCCTCCTTCGATCGTTCTGATCATCTACGGGCTGATCACCGAAACCTCGATCAAGTCACTGTTCACCGCGTCTTTCATTCCCGGCTTCATGCTGGCCTCGATGATCATCCTGTACATCATCATCCGCACGCGGTTGAATCCTCATCACGCTCCGCTGCCGGAACCGGACCCAAACGACCCAGAACCGGCCGAAAAACGCAAATTGTTTGGGGCCTTCATGAGCATCGTTGTCGCCGGATTTTCCACCGTTCTGTTTATCCGGGCCGCGTTTTTCGAGCTCTCAGGCTCGAACGCTGCCAGCCAGGGTGAGCCCGCGAGGCTGGGAACGGCTGACTACCTGCCCTGGTTTGCCGGCATCACGATCGTCGCCCTTCTGCTGATTTTCTTCGTCTTTGGCAGACAACGCGCAAAAATCGGTTGGGGAATGGGCAAGGGTCTCGTCGCGCCGCTGGTCGTAATCGGCGTCGTGCTCGGTTCGATCTATGGCGGGATCACAGGGATCACTGAGGCTGCAGGCATGGGCGCCTTCGCCGTTCTGATCATCGCCATCCTGCGGGGCGAAGGATCGTTCGAGCTGGTTTGGGACAGCTTGATGCGGACGTTAAAATCCACGGGCACCATCATCTGGGTTACGATCGGAGCCGCCGCGCTGGCGGGTGCCTACACCATTGCTGGAGGGCCCCAATACGTGGCCGACCTGATCGTCGGCCAGGAGCTGCCGACCATGTTGGTCATTCTGGTAATGATGCTGATCTTGCTGTTCATGGGCGCATTCATGGATTGGGTCGGCATCGTACTGTTGATCATTCCGGTCTTTCTGCCGATCGTCCTGCGCCTTCCTATCGAGGAAATCGGAGTCTTTGGCCAGTTGGAGCCGAGTCATGTCGCCATCTGGTTCGGCGTCGTGTTCTGTATGAACATGCAGGTCAGCTTCCTCTCGCCCCCTTTCGGCCCGGCCGCGTTCTACCTGAAGTCAGTGGCCCCGCCGCATATTAGCCTAACGGATATCTTCCGCGGCTTCCTGCCATTCATCGGGATCCAGTTGCTGGCGCTTTCCGTTCTTCTGATTTGGCCGGGCATCATCGCGCTGCTGTTGTGAGGTTGCACCCATGCTGACACAAGATCAGATTGGCAAGTTCCAGACCGATGGATACCTCGTGGTTGAGGATGTAATTCCCCGCGATGTCCTGGGTCGGGTGCAAGCGGAATACTCGGATGTCCTGAACCGGCTCTATGACTGTTGGTACAAAAAAGGACTGGTCAAGGATGAGCCGTCCGGAATGACCTTCTGGGACAAACTTCTGTCCGCCTATCAGGCCGGATGCGACTATTTCCAGCCGCTGGACATCTCGCTGCCCGGCGATCGGATCATGGCGGACACACCGTTCCATATTGGGCCCGCAGTGTTCGACTTGCTGACGGCCCGTCCCATGCTTGACATCGTCGAGCAGCTGATCGGGCCAGAGTTGGTGAGCAATCCAATCCAGCACGTTCGGCTGAAGCCACCTGCCCTGAAGCTGTCCAAGGACGAGGTGCGCGCGCACATCACCGCAACGGACTGGCATCAGGACCGAGCGGTTGCGCTGGAGGATGCTGATCAGACCGACATGGTCACGGTTTGGATTGCCGTCAACGATGCAACGGTTGAAAACGGCTGCCTGCAAGTGCTGCCAATGGCACAAGACCAATCTATCCTGCCACATTGTGCCCGGACGCAGACAGGCATTGCCGACGGGTTCATTGATGAAGGCCGCGCCGTGCCCCTTCCTGTCAAGGCCGGCGGGATCATCCTGTTTCACCCTTTGACGCCACACGCTTCGCTGATCAATAAAACGGACCGGTTCCGCTGGTCGTTCGACATCCGCTTTAGCGCGGCAGGCCAGCCGACCGGTCGAGATCATTTCCCCAGCTTCATCGCGAGGTCCAGATCGCGCCCCGAAACCGAGCTGCGAGATTGGCGCGTCTGCAAGTCCAATTGGGAGGCGGCGCGAGCAAGACTGTCCGGCAAGCCGCATATAGATATTCACCGGTGGACATCGGACTCACCGTTCTGCGCCTAGCTGCTGCCGCCAGGAAAGCTGATTATGACTTTTGTACGTTTAGATCGAACGGATAGCGTGGTGGTTGCAACTCGGCACCTGGAGGCCGGCAGTATGGTCGAGGATGTCACGACCAATGCGCGCATCCCCTCGGGGCACAAGGTCGCCACGCGGAATCTTGCGCTCGGCGATCCGGTTAGAAAATACGCCCAGATCATCGGTTACGCCACCCAACCGATCGAACCCGGTGACCATGTACACACCCACAATGTCGAGTTCCGGAACACCAGTGTGGACTACGAGTTTGCGACGGATCACAGGCCCACGAAACCCGCCAACTCGGTCGATACGTTTATGGGCTACCACCGGGACAGCGGTCGGGTCGGCACGCGCAACTACATCGCGGTTCTGACCACCGTGAACTGTTCGGCAACTGCGGCCCGCATGATCGCCAATCACTTCACGCCGGACAAGCTGGCCGAGTTTCCGAACGTCGACGGCGTGGTGGCCTTTGTCCACGGAACGGGCTGCGGAATGGCCGATTCCGGCGACGGTTTTGAAGCCCTTCAACGGGTCATGTGGGGGTTTGCAAAACACCCCAACCACGCTGCCGTTCTGATGGTCGGTCTAGGCTGCGAGATGAACCAGATCGACTGGCTGCTGGACGCGTATGGGCTGAAGCAAAGTCCCACCTTCCAGACGATGAACATCCAGAACGTCGCCGGATTGCGTCGGACCGTGGAAATGGGCATCAACAAGATCAACCAGATGCTTCCCATTGCCAATGAGGCGAGGCGCAGCGAAGCCCCGGCGTCCGAACTGATGGTTGCGCTGCAATGCGGTGGCTCGGACGCTTGGTCCGGCGTGACCGCGAACCCGGCGCTCGGACATGCCTGCGACCTGTTGGTTGCGCAAGGCGGCACAGGTGTCCTTGCGGAAACACCCGAAATTTACGGAGCCGAACACCTTTTGACCCGCCGCGCCCTTAGTCGCACAACTGGGGAAAAACTGATCGGACTGATCGATTGGTGGCAGGACTATACCGCTCGCAATCACGGTTCGATGGACAACAACCCAAGCCCCGGCAACAAGCAAGGGGGTCTGACGACCATCCTAGAGAAGTCGCTGGGGGCAGCGGCGAAGGGCGGCACCACCCCTTTGACCGGTGTATTCAAATACGCCGAACCCATCACCGCCAAAGGCTTCACCTTCATGGACAGCCCCGGATATGACCCGGCCTCGGTGACCGGTCAGATCGCGGCTGGGTGCAACCTTGTGTGCTTCACCACGGGACGCGGCTCTGCATTTGGGTCCAAACCGGCACCCACGCTGAAAATCGCTACCAACTCTGAATTGGCAGCACGCATGCCCGAGGACATGGACGTGGATGCGGGCGACATTCTGAGCAAAGGCGCCAGCGTCGAAGAAAAAGGACAGGAAATATACCGACGGCTGCTCCAAGTCGCCTCTGGCGCGCGGACCAAGTCCGAGGCGCAGGGCTTGGGTGACTACGAATTTGTTCCCTGGCAAATCGGAGCGGTGATGTGAAACGGATCCTTGTAGCCGGCGGCGGATTAATCGGTATCCGCCACGTCCGCGCCGTGATTGAGCATCCCGGTTGCCAGTTGGTCGGGTTGGCCGATCCAGATGGCTCGATCCAGACCGACGCGCCGCGTTTTGCTAGTATGGACGAGGTGCAGGACCCGGTAGATGGCGTCATAATCGCGACGCCAACCCGACTGCATGCCGAACATGGCATTCTGGCCGCATCTCGCGGTTGGCACATGCTGATCGAAAAGCCGGTTGCAGCATCGGTCGATGACGCCCTGCGCCTGAAGACGGCCGTTCGCCAGGCCAATGTCCGCAGTCTTGTAGGCCACCATCGGCGGTATCATACAATCTTGCAATACCTGAAGGAGGTGATCGCGCAAGGTACGATCGGACAAGTCATCAATATCTCGTTGCTGTGGGCCATGCGTAAACCCGACAGCTATTTTGAACAGAACTGGCGGACTTCCGATGGCAGCCCAGTCATGATCAATCTGGTGCATGATATCGATGTCCTGCGCTTTGTGATCGGAGAAATCTCGGATGTCGTCGCCCTGCCCGGAGCGCCCATCCGCGGAGCGGATAGGATAGAAAGCGGGGCTGTCGCGATCGCATTCGAAAACGGCGCGACGGGCACTATCAGCTTTGCCGATACCGCACCCAGCCCCTGGGGGTTTGAGGCCGGAACCGGCGAAAACCCGAACATCGGCACGACCCATCAGGACATGATCTGGATCACGGGAACCAGTGGCGCTGTGAGTTTTCCCTCCATGACCCTGTGGCGCGGACAGGATTGGGGCACTGCGGCCCAAAAAGACCAACTTACACGACCGGAACAACAACGCGCACCGCTGGAGGTGCAACTGGATCACTTCCTTGACGTGATCGATGGCGCTTCCCCACTGATCGACGTCGAGGATGCAGCCCGAACGCTCGAGGTCACATCACGGATTGAACAGGGGCTAAAGGCGCGAACGACCCGAGCGCGGGCGCCGGCCTGATGGACATGCGGCCCGGCCAAATGCCGGACCACCCAAAAACCAATGATTATCCACCGGGCAATATGAGCATTAAAAAAGCAAAGCCGCCCGCAACAAACACAAGAATAAAAACCAGACACATTCACGGAAAGGGAAACCAATGAGCAAACCATCAATCGGGTTTATCGGCTTGGGACTAATGGGCGGAGCCATGGTTAGCCGACTGTTGGACCAAGGATATTCGGTCGCTGTATTGGGAAACCGCGACCGCACGTACCTGGACGCCGCGATTGACGGAGGCGCCCGCGAGATGCGAAACGCCCAAGAACTGGCTCAGGCCAGCGACATCGTGATGCTGTGCATGGGCACCTCCGAACAGGTCGAGAGCCGAATGCACGGTGCAGATGGAGTGATTGCGGGATTGAAGTCCGGCGCGATTGTCATCGACTTTGGCACCTCGCTTCCTGGCAGTACACGCGCCTTGGCCGAGGAGGTTGCCGCAGCCGACGGAAGCTATCTTGATGCACCGCTTGGCCGGACACCTTCACACGCGCTGGAAGGCAAGCTCAACATTATGACGTCTGGCGACAAGGCTGCCTTTGACAAGGCCGAGCCGACACTGAAAGATTTGGGCGAAAACGTTTTTTACCTTGGCCCCGTTGGGTCCGGACACACGATCAAGCTAATCAACAACTTCTTCGGAATGACCGTTGCGAACGCGATGGCCGAAGCCTTTGCCATGGCTGACATCACCGGTGTTGACCGCAAGCAGCTTTATGATGTGATGGCCGCAGGGCCGCTGCATTCCGGAATGATGGATTTCGTCAAAGCCTATGGCGTTGAGAGCGACCCAAATCAGCTGGCCTTTGCCATCAAGAACGCGGCAAAAGACCTCGGGTATTATGACCGAATGGCGCGCGAGGCAGGCGTTACCAGCGTGATGTCGCAGGGCGCGCTTTCGGCGCTGAATGACGCCCGCGACCACGGTCAGGCGGATGACATGGTAAGCCAGATGGTTGACTACTACGTCAAGCGCTTCAACACCTGATCGATGGCCGTCTCCGCCAACCCCACCGCTGACCTGCCGCGCCTTGGCATTGTGCTGATGCTGATGGCGTGGCTGTTCTTTTCGTTGGTTGACCTTGGGGCCAAGTGGTTGGCGTTGGCCGGAGTGCCAGCATTTCAGTTGGCGTTCATGCGCTATGCGGGGCACTTCGTGATCTCAGTGGGCGTGATCGCCAAGGGCGGGATAGAGGCCGGTCGGTTCAAGACTGCCCATCCATGGCAGGTGATAAGCCGGGCCTTGCTGCTGATCTCGGCGACCGTTTTCAATTTTTATGCCCTACGGTTTTTGCCACTGACCGTTGTGTCGGCAATCATGTTCTCCAGCCCGGTCATCGTGTGCTTTCTGTCCGTCTTTGTATTGAAAGAAAGCGTGGGCCCATGGCGTTGGGCGGCTATAATCCTGGGCTTTCTGGGGGTGTTGGTTGTCGTACGGCCGTTTGGTTCGGCCTTTCATCCGACCATGCTGCTGATCGTATATAATGCCACCGCTTTGGCTTTGTACTCGATTATGACGCGCAGGCTGTCCGGGGTCGTTGCCGTGGACACTATGCAATTCTACCTCGGGCTTACCGGTACGGTGGTCCTGTTGCCGTTCGCCATCTGGTTTTGGGTCCAGCCAGAAAACACGTGGAGCCTGATTGTACTGATCGGCCTTGGTGTGTTTGGCTGGTGCGGGCATCAGCTGCTGACGAACGCGCATCGGTTTGGAACGGCGAACCAGTTGATGCCATTCACCTATTCGTTCCTAATCTACGTGGCAATCTGGGGTTATCTGTTCTTTGACACAGTACCGGACGCATTCACGTTGGCGGGGGCTGCGCTGATCATGGCTGCCGGTCTCATCATCTGGAAAAGAGAAAAGAAATGACGCGAATTGCCTGCATCGGCGAAGCAATGATCGAATTGTCCATGCTGGAAACCGGCGCGAAGGTGGGCGTCGCGGGGGATACGCTGAACACGGCCATCTACATGCACCGTGCCGCGCCTGACCTGCAGGTGGAGTATGTGACATGTCTAGGCGACGATCCGTTCTCAAGGCGTATCGTGGACTTCATCGCCAGTCATGACATCGGAACATCCGGCATCCGCATCATTCCGAACGCCTCTCCGGGACTATACGCGATCACGACATCTGCGGACGGTGAACGCAGCTTTACCTATTGGCGCAGCGAGGCGGCCGCCCGCCAGCTTTTTGCCGATCACGACTTCAGCCCGCTGAACGGTTACGACGTGCTGTACTTGTCAGGGATTTCCGTGGCCATTCTTCCGCATGCAGTCAGGCTTGCGCTTCTGGACTGGCTCGAAGGCTCTTCCGTTCGGTTGGTATATGACAGCAACTTTCGTCCGCGTCTTTGGGACAGCGTCCAACACGCTCGGCAGATTAACCAACGGCTTTGGCAACGTGCAGACATTGCCCTGCCGTCCATTGACGACGAGATGGCATTGTTCGGGGAAAGCGCGGACCAGGTGGCTGCACGCTTTGCCGATCATCACGGTGTTGGTGCGTTGAAACGCGGAGAGAATGGCCCTTTGTCCATCGGTCAGAACACTGACCAAACCTATGAACCTGCCAAAAACGTGCTGGATACGACAGCGGCGGGCGACAGTTTCAACGGTGGGTACCTCGCGGCCTTGCTGATGGGGAAATCACAGGCCGACGCCCTGATGGCTGGGCACAATTTGGCTTCCACCGTTGTTCAATTCCGCGGCGCGATCATTCCCGGATAAGTGGCGCGAGATCCTCAGCGCCAACGAGACCCAAAAGCAGCGCTACCGGGTCCGGCTGCTTGACGGCCGTGGCAATTTCCGACGCGCAAGGATCGTTCAGCGCCCTGCCCTTTGCGATCTCGGACATGCAAAAAGAGATCCAGGCCCGCATCCCTGCAATCACCGCCTGAGAGCCGGTCTCACGGAGTGTGGGAACAAACCGATACGGCAGCTTCTGGCTGCCATCCATTGCGATTTGGTCCAGACGGTGCGCCAGCTCGGGGTTTTCAAAGCGGCGTAACAAAGCCTCGGCATAATCCGGAACCTGTGCTTGCAGTGCAGCGGGCAGCGTTGCGCCCGCATCCTTCATCAACTCAGAAACCAGCGGGCGCAAAACCGGGTCTTGAACCGCTTCGTGGACGTAGGTCAGGCCCCGCTCCAACCCGGCATAAGCCAACAGGGAATGGGCACCGTTCAGCATGCGCAGCTTTCGCATCTCGTGCGGGGCTACGTCATCGACCAGTTGCACTCCCGGCCAATCCGGGTGTGGACCGGCGAAACTGTCTTCGATCACCCACTCCGAGAACGCCTCGGTCGGAACAGCCATAGGATCGCCGCTGATTGCGCGAACGGCGTCCGTGGTAGCCGGGGTGATCCGGTCGACCATCGCGTTGGGAAAGCGAACAGAGTCCCAATTCACGTCCAGACCGGCTGCTTCCGCAAAATCGGCAACTGCCGTTTCGAGCGTCTTGCCGTTTTCCATGCGATTGTCACAACTTAGTACCGTTACTGGCTTGCGCCGTTCCGCAAGGCCATAAGCTAAAAACCCGATCAGCGTCGCAGGCCCTTGCCCTGCCAGATCGGCGGCAATCGCCGGGTCCTGAAGGTTCAGCTTGCCCGCGGCGTCCAAGTGATAACCTTTCTCGGTTACGGTTGCCGAAATGATCTCGGCATCCGCCATCACATCGAATATCTCTGCGCGATCCTTGGGCGCGACCAGAACGTCTCGCAGAGCTTTGATGCGCCGGACACCCTGCCCCTGTACGCACAAATCGTACTCAAAACCCTGTCGGGCCAATCCATCCCGAACCGAGGATGAACGCAGGCTGACGCCGACAACGTCCCATCCGCCCGCCTGATCCGTGTAATCCAGCAAATGCGCCCGGGCAAAGTTTCCAAGGCCGAAATGAAGAACTGTACCCATCTAGCTTTGCAACCTGTAAACCTGTTTCGCCAGATCGACCGCCAGCAATCGCGCCAGATGCTCGGCACTGTCCCGATCGAAATAGCCGCGCGCAACCTGCTCCGCCAGATGAATCGCCACACCCTGTCGCCACAGGTCGTGACGTGCAGGAATGGACAGGAAAGCCCGCGTGTCGTCATTGAATCCGGCCAGATTGTAATATCCGGCCGTTTCAACGACCTGATCGAAATACCGCGCAATCCCGGCTGGGCTGTCGTGGAACCACCAAGGCGGCCCGATCCGAAGGCACGGCCAATGTCCCGCCATCGGGGCCAGTTCGCGGGCATAGGTGCTTTCGTCCAGTGTGAACAGAATGATGCGCAGTTCCGCCGAGTTACCGACCCGGTTCAACAGCGCCTCAAGGCCCGTGACCCAATCCATCGCGATTGGAATGTCGGCCCCCTTGTCCCGTCCGAAGTCCCGCAGTACCGCGTGGTTCGTGTTGCGCTTGCTGCCAGCATGTATCTGCATTGTCAGACCATCATCGACAGACATCTGCGCCATTTCGATCAGCATATGCCCATAGAACCGGCGAGCATCCTGTTCGCTACCTTCCCGCCGTCTCAGCCGCTGGTACAGCGCTTCCGGGTCGTCCAGCCACTCGGTCTGCACACGTTCGATACCGTGGTCGGTGGCAGTACATCCCAGCTGGATGAAGTAAGCCCGCCGCATTCGCAGCGCGTTGAGGTAGCCATCATAGCTGCCCAGATCGCAGTCTGTCAGCTCGGCCAACTTGTTCAGGTTCTGTACGAACTCCGGGTCCGACCCATCCAAAACCCCGTCTGGGCGGAACGTCGGAACAACCCGCCCGCCCCAACCGCTTGTTCGAATCTCCCGATGCTCAGCCAGGCCGTCGAGAGCCGAATCTGTGGTGGCCAGAACCTCGATCCCAAACCTGTCGAACAAAGCCCTCGGGCGAAATTCGGGACGCGTCAGCTTTTCTGAGATCTCATCATAAATCAGGTCAGCCGTGCGAGAAGACAACGCCTCAGACACGCCCAGCGTTTCGTGCAGCACGTAGCTCATCCAGATCCGGGATGGCGTTCCCAGAAACAGATGCCAGTGTTCGGCAAAGGTGCGAAAAACGGCGCGGGGATCCTTCTTTCGCCCCTCTTCCCCAACGCCAAGTTCGGACAAAGGAACGCCCTGCGAATAGAGCATACGGAACACGTAATGGTCGGGAACCACAAGCAGCTCTGCCGGGTTGGGAAACGGCTCATCGGTTGCAAACCACCCCGGATCGCAGTGACCATGCGGAGACACGATTGGCAGGTCCTTGATGCCCAAGTACAGGTTTTCTGCCATGCCATTCAAATTGCCAGTCAATTCTGCCTCCGATACTGCTGCCCGCAATTGTTAACACAGTTTTTAATGGTTGCATCTTTCCCGTTCGAACCCGCAGACTGACCGAGTGATCCGGGGGAATGAATGAATATTGCGCTGATTGGTTTGGGGATGGTTTCGGGCACGCATGTCGCTGCCATTCAAGCATCGGATCAAGGCCTCAGTCTTGCCGGCGTCCTCGGGCGCAACTCTGAAAAAGCAGCTGAGTTCGCGCAGCGAAACGGCACCCGCGCATTCGGCTCGATCGAGGAAATCGCAAACGACCCAAACGTCGACTTTGCGATCATCGCAACACCGCCCGATCAGCGCTCAGAGTTGGTTCGGGTTCTTTCGAGCGCTTCGAAACCGATCCTAATGGAAAAGCCCATCGAGAGAACGCTGGGCGCCGCGACAGCCATCGTCGAGCAGTGCGAGGTATCCGGTGTGCCGCTGGGCATCGTCTTTCAGCACCGCGCCCGCGCCGCCTCGCAGGCGCTGAAATCAGCCATTGAACAGGGTGAGCTGGGCGCGATCGCCACGGTGGAGATCCGTATCCCCTGGTGGCGCGATCAGAGCTACTATGACGAGCCGGGTCGCGGCACTTATGCGCGCGACGGAGGCGGTGTCATGATCTCGCAGGCAATCCACACGCTTGATCTTGCGATGTGGCTGCTGGGGCCGATCTCGGACATTCAAGCCATGATGAGAAAAACTCCGTTACACGATCTCGAAGCTGAGGATTGGGCAGGTGCAGTCTTTGAAACGGATAGAGGCGCCGTGGGCACTATGATGGCGACTACTGCCGAATATCCCGGGGCCGCTGAGTCCATTACCATCCAAGGCACACGCGCCAAAGCGCATTTGGAGTCAGGTGTCCTGACCTTAACGACTTTCGATGGTCATAAATCCACGGTTGGCGAAACGTCCGCCACAGGCGGAGGGGCCGATCCCATGGCGTTCACCCATGCTTGGCATCAGGCGGTCATCGAGGATTTCGCCAAGGCTGTTGCCGATGGCACGCTGCCCATGGCCACCGGACGCAGTGCCCTTTTGACCCACGCCGTCATAGACGCGATGCAGATCGCCAATCGAACAGGCCAGAAAACACGAGTCATCTCATGAGCCTGACCTGCGTCGCCCTTGGCCTGGACCACCGCCATATCTATGGCATGACGGAAAACATGCGTAAAATCGGCGTGGACTGCGTTGGCTACTGGACACAAGGCGATCCGGAAACGCTTCCGGGCTACGTCAAAAGGTTTCCCGATATTCCGCGGCTGGCCCGACTGGAAGACGCCCTAACCAGTGGGGCGGATCTGGCGCTGATTTCGGCGATACCGGCAGATAGGGCCGCGTTGACGATCCGCGCCATGCAAAACGGCATGGATGTCATGAGCGACAAGCCGGGCTGCACGACGTTCGAGCAACTCGACCAGATCAAGCGAGCGGTCGCCGACACCGGTCGAATCTGGTCGGTGAATTTTTCCGAACGATTTGAAACGCCCGTCAGCACCCGGGCGACCGAGTTGGTCGAGTCCGGTGCCATCGGGCGCGTGATCCAGACGGTTGGGCTTGGCCCGCACCGATTGAACCGGACAACCCGGCCGGATTGGTTTTTTCAGCGTGACCGCTATGGCGGCATTCTGACCGACATCGCCTCGCATCAAATCGATCAGTTCTTGCATTACACAGGTTCGAAAACCGCAGAAATCACGAACGCTTATGTGGCGAACTACGCAAACCCCAAAGATCCCGGATTGCAGGATTTCGGAGAACTCAATCTAAGAAGCGAGAATGGCACCGGGTACATCCGGGTTGACTGGTTCACGCCGGATGCCTTGCCAAACTGGGGGGATGGTCGTCTGACGATCCTCGGAACCGAAGGATATATCGAGTTGCGGAAGTACGTCGATGTGGGTGGGGCCTCAGGGACAGACCATCTGATCCTCGTCAATGGTGAAACCTGCCAAAAGATCGACGCAGCCGACGCCAGCCTTCCCTACTTCGCGCGCCTGGCCGATGACATCCGCAACCGGACCGAAACCGCGATGACACAGACCCACTGCTTTACGGTCATGGAACTGGCACTGCACGCGCAGGAAGTGGCGGAACGCAGATGATCAACGTTGCGATCCTTGGCGCAGGTATCGGTGCGCAACATCTGGACGCTCTGGAACGGCTTGACCGCACCTTCCGCGTAGCCGCCGTGGTCGACCAGAATACGGACCGGATCGAACAGATACGGCAGAACTCGGATTTTCGAGCACTAACCAACATTCAGGGCGCTCTGGATGATCCGGCGATTGATGTCATCGACATCTGCCTACCGCCGCATCTGCATGTACCAACCACGCTTGCGGCACTGGCCGCAGGAAAACACGTTGTCTGCGAAAAGCCTCTTGCGACCTCGATGCAAGATGTGGATCGGATCACGGCAGCCACACGCAGCGCGGGCAAGCAGGTGTTTCCGGTGTTTCAATACCGGTGGGGGCCGTCACTGGCCCAACTGCGCCACCTGCAACGCGCAGGCCTGACCGGAGCGGTCCAAACTGCCGCGCTTGAGACCCATTGGTCCCGCGGGGCAGACTATTACGCGGTGCCGTGGCGGGGAACATGGGCCGGTGAACGCGGCGGCGCAGTGCTGGGCCATGCCATCCACAACCATGATCTGCTGACTCATATCGCGGGTGATATCGCCTGGGTGTCTGCAATGGCCACAACGCGGGTAAACCCGATCGAGACCGAAGACTGTGCCGCGATCTGCTTTGGCATGACTTCCGGAGCTTTGTGCACAAGCAATATCACCCTGGGCGCCGCCACGGACGAAACCCGCCTGCGGCTCGTCTTTGAAAAGGTGACCGCCACCTCTGGCAACGAACCCTATGCCCCAGGTCAAACGCCCTGGACATTCGTCGCGCGGGACCCTGTGTATCAAGCCGCTATCGACGAGGCCCTTGCAGCCGCCACTGACGAGCCAACAGGTTTCGAAGGGTTCTTTACCGAAGTCGGCAGGGCGCTGCGGTCCGAGGCAAATTCGGCCGTTACGCTGAAGGATGGCGCTGCATCCATCGGCCTTGTGACAGCGATTTATCACGCGGCGCGCACCGGGCAGCGCGTTGCTCTTCCCATCAGTTCCGATCACCCGCTGTATGAAGGATGGCTGCCATGAAACAATGCTGGCGTTGGTTCGGACCCGATGATCCGATCGCCCTTGCCGCTCTCCATCAAGTCGGGGTTCAGGGCATCGTCACCGCGCTGCATCACATCCCGCCGGGACAGCCCTGGGACGAACCAAGCATCGCCGATCGGCAAGCAGTTCTGGCTACTGCCGGGTACAGTTGGGACGTTGTCGAAAGCCTGCCCGTTTCCGAGGCGATCAAAACACAGTCCGCAGACATGGCTGAACATCTGCAGGCGTATAAGTCCAGCCTCAGGTCCCTGTCCGCCCGTGGCATCAAAATCGTTTGCTACAACTTCATGCCAATCCTGGATTGGACGCGCACCGCCCTTCGCGCACCGCAGCCGCACGGCGGAACGGCCATGCTGTTCGACCTGACCGATTTTGCTGCTTTCGACATACATATTCTTGAACGTCCGGGCGCGTCCGAAGACTATTCCAGCGTCGTCCAGCAAACGGCCAAGGATCGCTTCTTGCGCATGTCGGATGAATCCAAGGCCCAGTTGCAACACAATGTCACTGCGGGGTTGCCCGGCGCCAACGATCAGTGGAGCGTGCAGGACGTGCGCGCTTTGTTGCGAAACTATGCTCATATAGACCGTGACCAGCTTCGCGCAAACCTGATCGACTTCCTGTCAGAAGTCGCACCAGTCGCCCAAGAACTGGAACTACGCTTGTGCTGTCATCCAGATGATCCGCCGTTCTCGTTGCTTGGTCTGCCGCGGATCATGTCCAGCACCGATGACTACGGCGCCGTTCTGGATGCGGTTGATTTGTTGGCGAACGGCGCAACGTTGTGTACCGGATCGCTGGGAGTTTCCCCCGAATTTGATGGGCCGGACTTCGTGCGCAGGCATGGCGACCGAATTCACTTTGTCCATCTGCGGAATACCAAACGCATCGCCGGATCAGACAGCCAGAAACCGGACTTCTTTGAGGCCTCGCATCTGGAGGGCGACACCGACATGGTCGGCACAATTCGCGAACTGATGAACGAACAGCGCCGCCGCAAATCCCAAGGGCGTTGCGACTGGCAAATTCCGATGCGGCCCGACCACGGACAAGAACTGCTGAGCGATCTGGGCGGACACAGTACTCCCGGCTATCCGTTGATCGGGCGTATGCGTGGGCTTGCGGAACTGCGCGGCATCATGGCGGCGTTCTCGTAACGCGTCGGATCAGGCGGTTTCTTTTCGCCCGCAACACTTCTATGCTTGCCTGAGCACCGCATTCTTCGTTTAATTGCTATACGTAAACGGGCAGCGGGGTGTCTTCCGGACTCGCCCGACGTCTGTAAAAGACGCGTGAAACTCCCGCGAAAACCGATGCGATTGGGCATCATTTTTCGAAACGTCTGCCATACGGCAATGGCGAAATATCGGGAGGAGTCCAAATGAAAACTGCAGGCGTAATAGGTCTTGGCGACATGGGCAGCGGCCTTGCCAAGAACCTGATCAAGAATGGCTTTGAAACATCAGGTTTCGACCTGAGCGAGACGCGCATGACGGCATTTGCTGACATGGGCGGCCAGCCCAAGGACAGCGTGGGACAGGTTGGTCGACACGCCGCCAGTGTGTTTGTCATGGTAATGAACGGAGATCAGGCCCGCGATGTCATTCTGGGTGAAAACGGGCTGGTTGCGAACATGGCCAAAGGCGGGACGGTCATCCTGTCGGCGACCATTACCCCGGCCGAAGCCCGCGCCATCGGGCAGGATATGGAAGGCTCAGGCATACATCTGATCGACACGCCGGTCTCAGGTGGGTTTCCCGGCGCGCAGAACGGCACATTGACGATGATGGCTGCCGGTGCTGCGGATGTGCTGGACCGAAACGCCGAAGTCATGCAGGCAGTGTCTGCAACAATTCATCGAGTCGGAGAAAACGCTGGCGACGGGCAAACCGTGAAAGCCTGCCTGCAATCCCTGATCGGATCGATCTTTTCCGCCACATTCGAGGCTGCGGCCCTGGCGGCCAAAGCCGGTGTCAGCGGTCAGGCATTGCTTGATGTGTTCTCCTCATCCAGCGCGGGGTGCGGCGTCGTGAATTCCGCCCTTGAAAACATCATTGATCGCAAGTTCGAGGCCACCGGCAGCCATATCGCAACCATGCATAAGGACCTGACGATCTCGCTGGCACTCGCCGGTGCATTGGGCGTTCCCATGCACACAGCGTCATCCGCAATGCAGATCTTTCACGCAGGAAAAACTAAATACCCGAATGGCGACAACTGGGTGTGTACTCGCGTCATCGAAGAGATCGTTGGCGCAGAATTGCATCGCTGAGGGGACCGGACATGAAATTGGGTGTAATTTGCGACGGCATTTCCCGCGATCTGCGGCATGCCGTGGACGTGATGGACGAGTTCAGCCTGGACTATGCAGAGCTTCAATTTGTTGGCGATGCGGAGGTCGGGGATCATTCCCCGCAGCAAATTGCCGAGATCGACGCGCTTTTGCGCGACCGGGGCAAGCCTGTGTCATGTCTGTCGCGCCATATCTTTGCGGGGATGACAGCTGCCAATAGGCCCGGCGACGACCTCCACACTCGGCATATGGACGCCTTGAAACGCGTAATCGACATGGCGCATGTTGTTGGGTCTCCGCTGGTTCGGATCATGACGCAACGAAAAGAGCAGATACTGTGGGGAAAAAACGGCGCCGAGAAGTGGAACGTAGCGCATGGGGTATGGGACTCGATGCCGCCGCTGATCGCGCCGGCGGTTGAACTGGCAAGAGCTGAGGGCGTGACGCTTGTCGTGGAAACCGGAAACGGCACGCTGGTCAATTCCAACTATACAGCCCGAAAGCTGATTGACGAGTTGGACGCCAAAGACTCTTTGAAAGTGCTGTGGGACCCCGGAAACAACTGCTGGTGCCATGAACTGGCATACCCGGACGGTTATGAAGAACTGCGCGGCGGCTATCTGGGTCACATTCATATCAAGGACGTAAAGGTCGACACGCCGCGGGCAACACTGGAAGTGCGCCGCATGGGGGAAGGTCAGCTTGCGCCATTGTTCCAACCCATCGCGGACGCACTCAGATCCGACGGCTATGATGGCGTCATTTCTTTCGAAAGCGTTTATCACCCCGGCAACGGGAATTTCGAAGATGGTTTTCGTCTGTGTGTGGACAGGTTCAAAAGCCTGTTTGCATGAACGTGCAGTCAATATGCGTTCAAAATCAAAAGTTTGATCCCCATTGCTGAATGCCAAATGGGGTGTAGAAAGCTGGGCGCGTTCGCGTGAAATCAAGGAAAGGGCCTGCTGGATGAAGCAAGAGTTTTTTGACCTGTCCATTGAAACGCCGGGCAAATCCCTCATCGACATCAGCGGGATCGTGCAGCGTGCGGTGTCCGAACACGAATTTGTCTCGGGCCTGTTGACCCTTTGGTGCGTCCACACCGGTGCCGCGCTATTGGTGCAGGCCAATGCCGATCCCGAAGTGCTCAAGGATATCGAGACGTTCTTCGAGAAACTCGTGCCCAAGTCACCAGGCAAGTATCACCACCGCCCGACCGAGGACGACAACGCTCCATCGCATCTGCGGGCGCTATTGACGCAAACTCAGGTATCGATCCCGGTCGAACAGGGGCAGCTTCCGCTGGGTCGCGTACAAAGCCTGTACCTGTTCGAACATCGGGAAGCACCCAAGGCACGCCGATTGAAGGTGCACTACATCGGGACGTGATGCCTTGGATCACATGGAGCGTTGGCAGTGCTAACGCCCCATCCAGCCCCCGTCGACTACAAGGATTTCACCGTTGACGAAGTCCGACGCAGCAGAGGCCAGAAAGACCACCGGTCCGGCAAAATCAACAGGCGTACCCCATCGGCCTTGGGGTGTTCGTTCCAGGATCGACTTCGACCGGACCGGATCATCCCGCAGGGCTTGGGTGTTGTCGGTCGCGATGTAGCCAGGCGCGATCGCATTCACGTTTACGCCCTGCCCGGCCCATTCGTTGGCCAAGGCTTTGGTCAGCTGTCCAATCCCGCCTTTCGAGGCCGCATAGCCCGGAACGGTGATGCCACCCTGAAATGTCAGCAGCGATGCAGTGAAGATGATCTTCCCCGAGCCGCGCGCCAGCATGTCCTTGCCGATCTCGCGTGACAGAACGAACTGCGAGGACAGGTTCACCTCCATCACTTCGTCCCACCAGTCGTCCGGGTGTTCGGCGGCGGGTTTGCGTTTGATCGTGCCGGCATTGTTGACAAGTATATCAGGGGTTTGTCCGTCGGCCCTCAACTGATCAATGAACCCATGCAGCGCGGCGCGATCCGAAAAGTCGCATTGGTAGGCCCGGAAATTGCGTCCCATCGCCGTCACGGCTTTTTCGACATCCGAGCCAGACAACTCGAGCGAGGCGGACACTCCGATGATATTGGCTCCGGCCGATGCCAATGCTTCGGCCATACCGCGCCCGATACCGCGTTTGCACCCGGTCACAAGGGCCGTCTTTCCCATCAGATCGAAACTTTGCAAAACGCTCATGAACGCGGTCCTACTTTGATCAGGCTTTTCATTGCGGTTGGGCTGCGATCCAGTGCTTCGAACGCTGCCTGGATGTCTGCCAGAGGGCTGACGTCCGTGATCACAACATCCGCGTCCACTCCGCCCGAGGCGACAACTGCAATGGCTTTCTCGTAATCCTCTGGCTCATAGACCCGAGCACCGATCAGTTGCAGCTCTCGCCAGAAGAACTGGAACAGGTCGATCTGGGGCTTTTGAGCATGGATCGCGACCATTACGATCCGGGCCCGAGTCGCGGCAACGGCGGTCATTGCATCGACACCGGGCTGCGTTCCTGACACCTCGAAAACCGCATCTGCCCCTTTGTCGCCCGTGCGCGCGTTGATTGTGGACACCAGATCGGTTTCGATTGGGTTGATCGTGTCAAAGCCAAGTTTTTCAGCAATCGCAAGACGGTTCGGATTCACTTCGGAAATCACGACATTTCCACCCGCGTCCCGCGCAACCATGGCAACCAGGATGCCAATCGGGCCGCCGCCGATAACGACAACGTCCTCTCCAGGTTGCAGGTCAGACAGCCGCACATCGTGGCAGGCAACGGCAACCGGCTCGATCAGCGCCGCGTGATCCATGCGCAAGTCATCCGGCAGAACGTGCAACGTGTGGGCCGGAACAGTCCAGATCTCTTGCATCGCGCCATCGGTGTCGAGGCCGAGAAACTTGAGATTCTGACAGATATGCTGATGCCCCCGCTTGCAAGCTGGGCATTCTCCGCAGTGATCAAGCGGTCGGACAACGACCTTCTGGCCGGGTTCGACCGTATCGACGCCCTCGCCCACCGCTTCGACGACACCTGACATCTCATGCCCGATCACCCGGTTCAGGCCGACGCGGGCATCCATGTTGCCGTGGTAGACGTGCATATCCGTCCCGCAAATCCCACAATAGGCAACACGAATGGCAGCCTCGCCGGGACCCGGATCTGTCGCTTGGGCTTGCTCTACTGCAAAGCTCTTACCGCCCCTGTAGTATGCGGCAGTGATCGTCTGGGTCGTCATCTATGCATCTCCTTGTGTTCCGCATTCAATTTGTCCCAGTCGAATTCCACTCCGGTTCCCGGGGTATCCGGGGCCACGGCCAGACAGTCTTCGACAACTAGTGGACGGGTCGTGTACTGGTCTATCGGGAATGAGTGTACTTCTAGCCAGCCTGCGTTGGGTTGCGCAGAGACAAGGCTGACGTGCAGTTCCTGCATCCCATGACTGCAAACCGGAATGCCGTGCTGTGCGCTTAGCGCGGCCACGCGCAGCCAGCCGGTGATTCCACCGCAGTTTGAGGCATCGGGCTGGATAAAACTCAGTTTCGCGTCATCAAAGGCGTATTCAAATTCGTGTATGGTGTGCAGGTTTTCACCCATGGCAAGGGGAACGCCCGTCGCTTCGACAATTCGGCTATAACCTTTGTAGTCGTCTGGAATTGTCGGTTCCTCGAACCACAGGATATCGCAGTCGGCGAACCCTCTGGCAGCGACGATGGCCTGTTCGACACTCATAGAGTAATTCGCATCGACCATGAAGAACCGGTCCGGCCCCAGCATCTCGCGCACCGCCTGGGCACGTGCAAGATCGTCGGCCAGGTCTGGTTGACCGACCTTGATCTTGACTGCGTTGAACCCACGCGCAAGGTACCCTTCGGTCTGACGCAGCAGTTTCTCCAACGAGAAATTCAGGTCGATCCCGCCGGCGTAGGCCTTGCACCTTTTCGACGCTCCGCCGGCCATCTGCCACAATGGCGCATTCTGCGTTCTGCCGCGAATATCCCACAGTGCAATATCCACGGCCGAGATGGCAAACGAGGCGATCCCGCCCCGTGCGACGTAGTGCACGTGCCACTGCATGGCATCGTACAGGCTTTCGATCTGTTCGGCTTCTTGTCCAACAAGGAACGGTGCCAGGTCATGCTGGATCATTGCCAAGATGGCATGACCACCCTTGCCCCCGGTATAGGTATACCCGACCCCCTCGACCCCATCAGAGGTTTGAATGGTGACAGTGATCAATTGAAAAAACGTGTGATCCCCATGTTTGGCATCGACCAGGACCTCTGCGAGCGGAACGTTGAACAGCCGCGCTGATACACTTTCTATGCGATTCATTAACCTAAGACCTTCTGCTGCCTGGCAATAACCCGAGACTGTAAAAGGATGACCGCAAATAGAAAGCCTCCACGTATGACCATTTGCCAATAGGCACTGAAACTGATGGTGCCCTGACCGTTTTCAAAGTTTAGAACGTTGAAGACCAGCCCCAGCAACAGCGCGCCGGCGACCGTCGCAGGGATCGATCCCATCCCACCCGTCAACAAAGTGCCGCCTACAACCACGGAAGCGATGGCTGACAATTCCCATCCGACGCCTTCAAGGGGTTGCCCAGCTCCAAAACCCGAGGCCAGAAAGACTCCGGCCAGCCCTGCACAGCCACCCGACAGCAGGTAGACAAAAGCCTTGGCGCGATTGACCTTCAGGCCCATGAGGTTCGAGGCATCCTCGCTGCCACCGATCGCCAAGACGGTCCGCCCGATGGTTGTTCTTTCCAGCACCAGCCAAAGTGCCAGAGTCAGTCCGGCCACGATGACGATTGCCCATGGAAACAGGCCAAACGCCTGCCCCATGCCAAGCTTGGTGAAGTTCGACCCCCAATCGACCGAAATTGTCTGGGCGCCCGAAATCACCAATGCGCCGCCTTTTGCGGCCAGCATGGTGGCCAGCGTGGCGATGAAGGGCGGGATCCGAAGGATGATTATGCAAAAGGCGTTGATCGCCCCGAAACCAACCCCGGCAAGAACGGCCCCCGGCAACGCAACCTGAATCCCATACGGGCTGAGATAGGCCGCAACAACCGAGGTAAAGGCCGCCACGGATCCGACCGACAGATCAATCCCGCCGGTCATGATCACAAAACACATGCCCAGCGCAATCGCGATGAACATCGCGTTGTAATTCAGGAAAGACGAGAAATTGTAGGCGCTGCCAAAGTTGTCATAGCGCATCAGCCCGAACAGAATCAAAGCCAGCAGTGCGATCCACACCGTCACCGAGGCCGAATTACGTCGAAGGTATTTTCGCAGGTCAAAAGCCGTTTCATCCAACATCGATTAAGTCCTCCGAAACTGCTGGACCCAAACGGCCAGGATAATGATGACGGCCTTGGCGATCAGTGCAACTTCGTCCTCTACCCCGTTGGCCAACAATGTATATTTGACCAACTGGATGATGACGGCACCCAGTATGGCACCAAAGATCGGCGCTCGCCCGCCTTGCAAAAGAGCCCCGCCAACAACCGCGGCCGCGATGGCATCAAGCTCCATCAGATTGCCGTTGCGCGCGGCGTCCGAGGCCGAGTTGATTGCAACCACGATCAAACCGGCTAGGCCCGCAAGCACCGCGCAGATGACATAGGCCCCGATCTTGACCCGTCGGACGGGACCACCCGACAGATAGGCCGTGCGTTCATTGCCCCCTATGGCCAGCAGGTAACGGCCCCATGTGGTTCTGGTGATCACCCAAAACAGCACACAGGCAATGGCCAGCGCCAGCCAGCCCTGGAACGGCAAACCAAGCACTTTACCAGTTCCAAGATAACTGAATGAAGGGTTTGAAAACGTCTGCAGGTTCCCGTTCGTCAAGACTTGGGCAATACCGCGACCAGAGATGAAGAGAATGAGCGTCGCAACGATGGGCTGCACGTTCAACACGGCAACCATCACGCCGTTGAATACCCCGCATAGCCCCGCAATGAAAAGCGGCAGGACAATGGCCAAAGTGACGCCTAGCATCGGATTGGCAGCGCCCAGATCCGACAGAAAGATCAGCGGAGCAAGCGCCCCCGCCAGCGCCATGACCGCCCCAACCGACAGATCGATCCCACCCGTGGCGATTACCAGCGTCATCCCCATGGCCACGATGGCGATCGTAGCGACCTGGCTGATATTTACGAACAGGGTTTGCAGTTGCAGGAAATTAGGTGTGAAAAACGCGTTGAACACTAATAGGGCGACCAACGCGGCGATGCCGCCGTGAAAGCGGAAGGGCATTGATGCGACCCGTTGCGGCAACTTCATTGCGCGGTCCATGAACCAGTTCCTTCTTCATGATGCGCAAGCGCGCGCACCAGTATGTTCTCGGTGACTCCGGGGTTGGTCAATTCCTTGACCGAGCGTCCCTCGTGCATGACCACGATGCGATCGGCGCCTTCCACCAGCTCTTCGAATTCCGAACTGATGAGAACGACGCCAAACCCCTTCTCGACATAAGACCGAATGAACGATTGGATCTCTCGCTTGGCGCCAACATCCACGCCTCGGGTCGGCTCGTCGAGTATCAGGATGTCGGGCTGCGTCGCCAGCCAGCGGGCAAGCAACACCTTTTGCTGGTTGCCGCCGGACAACTCGCGAATGGGCTGGTCCATATGCGCCGCCTTGATGCCCAGATCGTCGATAAAGGCCTGAACGATCTCGCGCTCACGGGCAAAGTCGATTTGACCACGGCTGGCCAGTTTCGGCAGCAGGGCCAGCGTCATGTTCTCGCGCACGGACATGTCTGGAACGATCCCTTCGGCCTTGCGATCTTCGGTCAGAAAGCCGACGCCGTTTGCGATCGCGTCACCCGGTCCGGACGGTTGACCGACCGTGCCATGCAACTCGATTGCGCCGCTGCGTTTCCCGTCCACTCCGAACAAAGCGCGCGCCGCCTCGGTCCGGCCAGAGCCCAGCAATCCGCCCAACCCGACGATTTCCCCGCGGTGGAGAGTGAGGTCGAAATGCGTCAGCCGCGGGCCTGTTGAAACAGAGTCCGCCCGCAAAACGATATCGCCTTTCTTGGCCTTGGCACCGGCGAAGTCCGTCAAACCATCTGCCGCGATCTCATCCTTGTTGCGGCCCAGCATGTCCGCGATCATTTCCAGTTTGGTCGTGTCCTGGACGTTACGCGTGCTGACGGTGCGCCCATCTCGCATCGTTGTGACTCGATCGCATATTTGGAACAGCTCATCGAGGAAATGCGAAACATAAAGAACAGACACGCCCTGTTTCTTCAACTCGCGCACAACACCGAACAACACCTCGACTTCGCTGGCATCCAGTGACGACGTAGGTTCGTCCATGATGACAAGTTTCGCATCCAGCGAAACAGCCCGCGCAATTGCAACCAACTGCTGGATCGCTGTCGAGAAATTTCCTAGCGGCTCAGTCACGTCGATATCTATGCCAAAGCGCGTAAGAACCTCGCGTGCGCGCCTGTTGCCCTCGCGCCAGTCGACCAGAAAGCCGAGACGTTTGGGCTCGTACCCCATGATGATGTTTTCAGTCACTGACCGCAGCGGTACCAGGTTGAGCTCTTGATAGATGGTGGCAATTCCGGATTCCTGCGCTTCGCGCGGAGTGGAGATGCGGCTTGGCACACCCGCCAGATGGACGTCGCCGGCATCCCGATCGTAAACTCCGGTCAGAACCTTGATCATCGTCGATTTTCCGGCACCGTTCTGGCCGATCAGCGCATGAACCTCGCCCGGCGCGATTTCCAGGTTGGCCTGGCTCAGTGCCGGCACGCCGGCAAAGGACTTTTCGATTCCCGACATCGAGACGAGCGCATTCATGAGATGTCTTCCTCCGATTGCTTGCAGGCGGCGCCGACCACAGGCCAGCACCACCCACCAGGGAGAATCAATAGGCTTCGTCGATGTGATCGGCCGCATTGTCCTTGGTAAAGATGCGATCTTCGACTTTCACCCATTCCGGGATCGCCTCGCCAGCTGCGTATTTTTTCATGACTTCACAAGCCAGAGGGCCGAAGAAGGGTGAGCTTTCCACCGTCACCCCCATCTTGCCATCGATAATAGCCTGAAGTGCATCGCGTGTCCCGTCGATCGAAACGATGGTCACGTCCTCGCCGGGCTTGCGGCCGGCCAGTTCCAGAGCCTGGATCGCACCGATCGCCATCTCGTCATTGTGGGCGTAGACCACGTTCACATCGGGGTGCGCCTGCAGCAGGGTTTCCATCACCTGACGACCCAGGTCGCGCGCAAAGTCACCGGTCTGAGAAGCCACGATCTCAAAGCGGTCATCCGCTGCAATCGCGTCGTCGAAACCTTTTTTGCGGTCATTTGCAGGTGAAGAACCAGTCGTGCCCTCCAACTGGACGATGACGCCATTGTCGCCGTCGAAATTCTCCATCAGCCACTGTGCGGCCCGGTTGCCCTGATCAATAAAATCCGACCCAAGGAACGCCACAAAATGCTCGCCCGGCTTGGCAACGGCCGGATCAACCGAGCGGTCCACCAAAAAGGTCGGGATTCCCGCTGCACGGGCCTTCATAACGGCTGGGATCAACGGCTTTTCTTCCCGCGGGGGCAGGAACAGAACGTCGATGCCTTGGGCGATCATGCTGTCCACATCCGCAACCTGCTTGGCCGCAGATCCGGCCGCATCCGTCGCGATCAGATCCCAGCCACAGGCCTCGGCTGTGTCATGGAAAGATTTCGTTTCGGCAATGCGCCACGGGTTGTTCGATTCCATCTGCGCAAAGCCGACCTTGTAGCGATCCTTCTGCTCAAGCGGTGGCAGATCCTGCGCGATCACCGTGGTGCCCAACAGCGCACCCGCGACAACCGTCGAGATCAAAAGAGTTCTGCGTTTCATGGTTATTCCTCCTCCATTGGTGCGGTCGCCTCCGTTTTGACCGCGAGTTCTCAGGTCATGCCCAATTCATGTAAGTCGTCTGTTTCCTCAGATAGCCATCGAAGCCATACGCGCCGTCTTCGCCCCCAACCCCGGACAAACCCCAACCGGTGTGAAATCCCTGTACGGCCTCACCATTGGAGCGGTTCAGGTACAATTCGCCGAACTTCAAACGGCTCGGGGCCTCCATCAATCGCCGGTGCGATGCCGTAAAGAGATAGGCAGACAGCCCGAATGATGTGTCATTCGCTACGTCTATCGCCTGATCAAAATCATCGACTCGCATGGCTGTCGCCACGGGTCCAAAGACCTCCTCTTGCATCGCGGCATTGCCGTTGTCGGAGACCTCAAGAACCGTCGGGGACATCCAGTGTCCTTTGCGGTGCGCGCTGTCCAACAGGGGCCCGCCTTCCAAATGGACCGTGGCACCTTCCGTGATGCTGCGCTTGATGATTTCGGCGACCTTGGTCACTTCGACCTTGCTGACTTTGGGCCCCAGGTCGCAGTCCTCCATCGGATCTCCGATCGACAATGCGCGGGCTGCTGTCACGAATTTTTCCAAGAACTGATCCGCAATACCGCTATGCAGATACATACGCTCGTTGCAGGTGCAAATCTGGCCGCAATTGGCAAACCGGGCGGCAATGGCGGCCGAAACAGCAGCGTCAATATCCGCATCCTCCATCACGATGAACGGAGCCTTACCGCCAAGCTCGAGCCGGACAACCTTGATCCGGTCGGCCGCGGCGCGAAAAATCTCTTTACCGGCTCGTGTGCTGCCGGTCATTGTGATCAGTGAGGTATCGGGGTGTTCGACCAACCGCTGCCCTACCACCGGCCCCTTGCCTGTCAGAACATTTAGAACACCGGGCGGAAACCCGACCTTTTCGGCAAGCTCGGCGATCGCGAGACCGGACAGCGGCGTGATTTCGTGCCCCAACAGAACAACAGTGTTGCCCGCGACCAGCGCAGGCCCGACTTTCCTGGCGGCCAATGCCAACGGATAGTTCCAGGCCGTCAACGCAACAACAACGCCATAAGGATGACGCCGGATCTGGATTTCCTCGGACTTGTTGTCCGATGCCACTATGTCACCCGAAATCCTCCGGGCCTCTTCAGCCGCATGGCAAAGAAAGGTAACAGCGGCATCAACTTCACTTCGGGCCTGCGTGATCGGCTTGCCCTGCTCGACCGTGATCAAGGCTGCCAGACGCCCGGCGTCAATCCGGATGGCTTCGGCCAACCGCTGAACCAGTCGCGCCCGCTCGATCGCCGGACGCGAGGACCACGAGCTAAAAGCACGATGGGCCGCCTCGACGGCCGCATCCGCATGAGCGGCACCGCCATCTGGAACTTGCGCAACGATCTCTTCATTTGCAGGGTTCTCGACACCAACCGTGTCCGCGTCAGAGTCGGTAAAGCGGCCATCGATGAACATCGAATGCCGAACCACCTGACCCAACTCCCCCACCACAGACCGCAATTTCGCCTCCCGCGTTTGCTTCGGTCAGACCACATTGGCGACCGCACTGCCGATCAAAACACTAATAATATTATTTCGTCAACACTAATATTAATTACTATTCACTAATATTAGTTGCGTGTCCTCCGCATAGTCGATAAAAAGGAAGCGAACAAAAAGGTTGAGCGATGAACGATCAAGCGAACAAGACCGGGCAGCACAGGGGCGTGGGACGAGTCGCGGGCCGGCAGCGCATAACGATGCATGATATTGCACGCGTCGCCGGGTGCTCACAGACGACAGTATCGCTGGTTCTAAACAAGAACGATTCCGTCAAAATCTCCGAGGACACAAAGCAAAGAGTCCTGGATGCCGCCAACACGCTTGGATACGCCATGCCCTCTCAACTCAGGAAACCCCAGGACAGCGCGCCTCGACCCTCGGCGTTAGACGGCACCATCGCTTTTGTCGTGGACGATCTGGCGTCGAGCCCCGAAATGGTAAACGCGTTTAATGGCGTGAAACAGGCCGTTCGGGACACGGGAAATCTTGTATTGCTGGCAGAAACCCAAAACGACCCCGAGGTCGAACCCAGAACGCTTAGGTATTTCCTCGACCAACAGGTTGCGGGCATCATTTACGCAACCGTTTTCACCCGGCGGGTGGTCGTTCCGGAAATACTCAGGCAGACCGCAACCCCGGTTCTGCTGCTGAACTGCTTTTGCGACGACCTCTCTTTTCCTGCGGTGATCCCCGGCGAAGTCGCTGCTGGACATACGGCGACCAACGCCCTGATCAAGGCGGGGCACAAACGAATCGCCACCATCACCGGTGAGCCGTTCATGGAATGCGCCGCAGGGCGAACGACCGGGTACAGAAACGCCCTTGCTTCCGCCGACATCCCATTTGACGAGGATTTGGTCATCGAGGGCAACTGGCTGCCCAGCGCAGGCTATGCTGCCACGCGCGAATTGATGGACCTGCCCTCTCCGCCAACCGCCATTTTCTGTCAGAATGACCGAATGGCGATCGGCTGCTATGAGGCGCTCAAGGAACTTGGCCTATCCATCCCCGAAGACATCTCGGTCATCGGATTTGACGATGACGAAACCGCGCGACACCTGTCGCCCCCCCTGACCTCGATGATCCTTCCAACTAGGGCGATGGGACGCTGGGTCATCGAACAGTTGTTCCACGGTCCGACGGATGGTCAGCGACACCCTCTCGTGAAGCTTGAATGCGAACTGGTGGAGCGCGACTCGATCAGCGAACCCAAACGCCGGGCCTGAAGGCGAACTCATGACGGAAACCTTCGATCATATCGTCATCGGCGGCGGCTCTGCCGGCGCAGCCGCTGCAGCGCGACTGGTCAACCAGGGCAAGTGCAGGGTTCTGGTGCTGGAGGCCGGGCATTCGCACCGCCATCCGTTGCTGGACATGCCGCCGGGTATCTTCAAGATGATCAACGGGTCCAAGTTCATGACCTACCACCAGACCGAACCGCAGGACCACCTGGACGGTCGCGTGCACGACATTCCGCAGGCCAACGTGCTGGGTGGCGGGTCGTCTGTGAATGCCCAGGTCTATATGCGCGGCCGCCCTTCTGATTATGACGCGTGGGACGACCTGCTACGACAGACCAACGACGGGGTCGGCTGGGGATGGGATGATGTGCTGCCCTACTTCCGTAGAATGGAAGACAATAACAGGCTTCACAATGACCTGCATGGCAGCAACGGTCCGGTGCAGGTCTCGGATCCGGGGCATATCGACGACATGTCACGTTGGTTCGTTCAGTCGGTCCAGGCCCTTGGCGAACCATTCAACACGGATTTCAACGGCGTAACGCAGCGCGGTGTCGGGTTCTATCAGTTCACCAATCGCGCCGGTAAGCGCAGTTCGTCGGCCTATGCTTTTCTCGCCCCTCTCGAGACGAACCCGAACTTGACCATCCAGCTTGGCGCAACGGTCAACAAAGTCATCATCGAAAACGATAAGGCCGTCGGCGTGCAGTATCGAGACAAACGCGGAGCCCACACGGTCCGGTGCGATGGTGAAGTTGTCGTTGCGGCGGGCGCTCTGGTGACGCCAAAAATCCTAATGCTATCAGGCATCGGACCAGATGCACATCTTGCCGATCACGGTATTCCCGTGATCTGCCCATTGCCTGGGGTAGGCCAGAACCTGATCGACCACCCCGAAGTTCCAATTACCGCCTTTGCCAACGGTCCCTACGGATACTTCAAACAAGGTGAGGGCTGGCGGATGCTTCGCAACGGCATCCAGTTCAAACTGTTCGGCAGCGGACCGGTGACTTCCGCCGGAGTCGAAGCCGGCGCGTTTGTCAATCCGTCGATTCCTGATGGAGAACCAACCATTCAAGCTTTTTGCGTGCCAATTGTTTATCTGGATCGCGACGCTCTGGACGAGGTGCAGGATGACTTTGGCCTGACCGTTACGACCGTCGTGGTCAAACCGAAATCACGCGGAGAGGTCCGGCTTCGCTCGGCCGATCCTCACACCATGCCAGTGGTCTCGCCCAACCTTCTGAAGCATGAAGACGACATGCAGGAGATGATCCGGGGGCAGCGGTTCTTTCGCCGGGCATTCACGTCGGGCCCGCTTGCTCAAAGGGTTCGCGAAATCGTCATTCCCACAGCGGACGACGACCAGACGCTACGAGCACATTGCAAGCGATTCGTAAAAACCAACTATCACCCGGCGGGCACTGCCAAAATGGGCCGGGACGGCGACGGAATGGCCGTGCTGGACGCCAGGATGCGCGTGCGCGGAATCGAGAGCTTGCGGGTGTGCGACATGTCAGCCGTGCCCGACATCAACGCCGGCAACACAAACGCACCTGCCATGATGCTGGGCGAACGATGCGCCGACCTGATCCTCGGCATCGGATCAGCCCGCGAGATACGCAATTCCTAACCTGAGCTGCGGCGTCGCCCGTCATTGATCCGACTTCTAACGCAGAATATGGCGTCGCCCTGTCCGACCCACCGAAAATAGACTACCCTGCCTAAATGCGCAGAACGTGGCCAAAGGTCATGGCGCGGACGGAAAACGCCTTACAGAAAATCGTCCCGCCTGGGCGTGAAGCAGTCGATCAACTCTCCGGCAGCCAGGCAAACACAACCATGGCTTACACCGGACGGAATGATCAGGCTGTCACCGGGTTCCAACGCTCGCTCCTGATCTCCGATGACAAAGTTGAACCGTCCGGACCGCACAAATGTCGACTGCACATGCGGATGGTCGTGCAACACGCCTTCGGCACCTTCTTCAAACCGGAATGAAACCATCATGAGGTCTTCATTATCCGCCAAAACCTGGCGTGTGACACCTGATGCAGGTGATACAATCGGATAGCTCTTGGTCATAATGCGAGGTCCTTAGTCAGTTGGCGGCGTTCAATTTATTCGAAATACTCGGCATGTTTCGAGTGAACCTCCTCGATGGTCTTGTCGATGCGGCCCAAATGACGGCGTATCGTCTCGGTTGCAGTCGCCTCGTCGCGGTCTGCTAGCGCTTTTGCCAGCTCAACATGATCCCGAACCAGAATGTCGGCCTCGCTCTCGCGCCCTAGGCTCAAAACGCACAGGCGATCGATCTTTCTTTTGCATTCCTGAATCGTGTTGAAGGCCAGTGGGTTGCCGCTCAACTCACAAATCAGCCGGTGAAAGTCGTAGTCGAGCTGATGGAACTTTTCGGCTTCGTTCCTTGAAACGACGTCTTTCTGCTGCTTGAGATTGCCCCCCAGCAGCTTCGAATATTCGGGCTTCCAGTTCCGACATGCAGCGCGCACCACTTCCAACTCGACCGAGAGGCGAACAAAGCGTGCATGACCGATGCGTTCCATGGAAAAACTACGTACCCGCGTGGCTTTCTGTGGCCGGATCAGCAGCAAATCCTGCGCCTCAAGCCTGTTGAAAGCATCGCGGACCGGCTGCCTCGACACTTCGAACTTTTTTGCAATATCTGCTTCGGACAGTTTTGTTCCCGGCAGAATTTCCAGTGAAACGATCGCCTCGTACAAACTCTCATATACGATGTCAGTGGTTGTGCGCCGCTCGATTTTATCCGTAATACTTTGCATTTCCTGCCTTTTTCTGCGCGTGACTAACACCGGCGGCATTCTGGGCCACTAGGCCTCTCCCTCCGATACTCCTCAATGTATCTCCAGCCAATCCATTTAGCACGGGCCGTACGAAGCCTTTTGCGGCTCCCAAACAAATTTGTTGACAATACTAGTATCCTAGTCGACTACAATAGGCAACACGGCTGAATGCTCGTTAAGGCTCAAAGACCAAAACGGGCGCACTGACTGGATGACCGGGGAGCAAAGGGGGCAAGAAAATGACCGAATTGAACGCTGAACAGATTGGCCCGAACATGGAACTGGCAGGGAAGGTTGCGATCGTAACCGGCGGCGGACGGGACATTGGCCGCGCCTGCGTCATGAAACTGGCCAAGGCTGGAGCGTCGATCGCGATCAACTATCACAGCTCATCTTCGGGTGCGGAATCGGCGGTTCAGGAAATAACGGCTGCCGGAGGTAAGGCGATTGCCATACAGGGCGACATGACCTCCGGTGCGGATGTGGAAAGGCTGATCTCGGAGACTATTGCGACATTCGGACCTCGGATCGACATTCTTGCCCACGTGACCGGCGGATTACTGGCCCGGAAGACCCTGTCTGAGATGGATATGGAGCATTGGTGCCATGTCATGGACCTGAACACCACTTCTTTTGCCCGCGCTGTTCAGGCCGTGTTGCCGCATATGAAAAAAGGCGGCGCGATCGTCGGGTTTGCGAGTCAGGCGGGGCGTGACGGGGGTGGCCCAGGCGCGGTCGCCTATGCGGCCTCGAAGGGTGCGGTCATGACGATGACGCGTGGATTGGCCAAAGAACTGGGGCCGGACATCCGGGTAAATTCGGTTTGCCCGGGCATGATCGACACCGATTTTCACAATGTCTTCACAAAAAGCGAAGTGCGGACCAACGTGGCCGGCGCCACGCCGCTTAAACGCGAAGGCACATCTGAGGATGTCGCCAATCTGGTCGCCTATCTGGCCTCAGACGCCGCTGCTTTCATTACGGGCGCGAACATCGACATCAACGGAGGCCTGCTCTTTTCATAACCGGCCTTCGCCGGGCATCGAGTCAACGGTCTGTTTTCTAGGGAGGAAAATATGAATATCAAACTGACTAAAACGCTGATGAGTGCCGCGACCGTGGTCGCAATTACCGGGAGCGCATCCTTCGCAGAGGATTGGCGCGGGTGGAATATCCACGTGGATGGTTACCCAAACACCATCGCGATGGACAAATTCGCAGAACTCATTACGGAAAAAACTGGCGGTGAAATCAGCCTTCAAATGTTCCATGGGGGCACGCTGGGCAGTCAGCCCGACGCTGTTGAACAGGTCCGCGCAGGCGCATTGGAAGTCGGCAACTTTAACCTGGGCCCAATTGGCCCGATTGTCGCCGAGGCCAATGTTGTATCGTTGCCCTTTATATTCAAAGACGTCCCGCACATGTTCCGCGTCTTGGACAGTGAGGGTGGCGAGGCAATTGCGGCGGGCATGGCAGCCAAAGGCTTGACACCTCTTGCGTGGTATGACGCTGGCGCTCGCTCCTTCTACAACGGAACAAAGGCAATCAACGCACCTGCCGATGTTGAGGGAATGAAAGTTCGGGTCATGAATAATGACCTGTTTACAGGCATGATTTCTGAGCTTGGTGGCAACCCATCGCCAATGGCGTTTGCCGAAGTTTATCAGGCGCTGAAAACCGGTGTCGTCGATGGTGCCGAAAACAACTGGCCATCGTACGAGTCAACTGGCCACTTCGAAGTTGCCGGTTTCTATTCGCTGTCTCAGCACCTGATCATACCCGAATGTATCTGCATTAATACCGACACGTTCAACGCACTGTCACCTGAGATGCAGGCCGCGGTTCGAGAGGCAGCTCAGGAATCTGCAGAACTTCAGCGGCAATTGTGGGCCGAGCGCGAAGCAGCCAGCCGTATAGCCGTCGAAGAAGCTGGTGTGGTCGTGAATGAAGTGGCAGACAAAGCCCCGTTCCAAGCGGCTATGGGCCCGGTTTACGAAGCCTACTTTGCTACGAACCCCGATTTACGCCCGCTTGTCGAGACTATCCAGGCGACGGACTGATTTAGCTACATTGGGTCTGATATTGTCCGGTCCCGCACATGCGGGTCCGGACGCCTGATCAAGAGTTGTGAGCCAATGAGTTATACTTCCCTGCCCCCGACATCTGTGCGCAAGATGATCCAGATCCTGGATTGGATCGCCGACGTGTGCCGGGTTTTGACCGGTGTCGCACTGGTTGTCATCACGGTCATATTCGGATGGCTAGTATTTGGTCGCTATGTTCTGAATGCGACGCCGACCTGGGTCGAGCAAGTCGCCTTGCTTCTCGTCATGACAATTGCGTTTCTCGGTGCGGCAGTAGGTGTACACGATAACACGCACTTGTCCGTGTCTCTCGTGCGTTCTGCGGTTCCTCCACGTGTGAGGACCATTTTGGTTATCTGCACAGACGTGCTTATGGCAGGGTTCGGCGCTTTGATGCTGTGGTTCGGAGCTCGACTTACGATCTTTAAGTGGGGATCGCTAATCCCATTGATTCAAGTCCCCGAAGGCTTGCGTTCATTGCCTCTCACAATTGGCGGAGGACTCATATTACTCTTTTCCGTTGGTCATCTAATCCGCCTCTATGTCGGTTTTGACGAGCGCAATGACAGCATCGAATAGAGGCGAATGATGGGAATACTTCTGTTGCTTGGCGTGTTCGCCCTCTGCGTTCTGATCGGAACGCCTGTAGCATTCGCGCTTGGAATAGCGGCCATTTCGGCATTTTGGTTCGAAGGCTTACCCTTGATGATCGGATTTCAGCGGATCGTCTCCGGGATCAATGTATTCTCGTTGATGGCGATCCCGTTCTTCATTTTTGCGGGTGAACTGATGTTCCACGGCGGGATAGCCATGCGTCTCGTCAGGTTTGCTTCAGCCGCTGTCGGGGCCGTGCGCGGCGGCTTGGGAATTGTGAACGTGTTTTCTTCGATGCTTTTTGGGGGGATTTCAGGATCGGCCATCGCAGACATTTCCGCACTAGGGTCTATCTTGGTTCCTGTGATGAAAGAGAAAGGTTACGATGCAGATTACGCCGTAAACGTGACCGTCACGTCCTCGATTGCCGGTATAATTATTCCACCCAGTCACAATATGATCATTTTCGCGATCGCAGCCGGGGGTGGAATATCGATCTCGAAGCTGTTTCTTGCAGGCGTTGTTCCAGGAGTTTTAATGTGCCTTTGCCTTGCTGTGGCGGCGTACCTTGTAGCGGTGCGCAGAGGTTATCAAGCTGAGACTTTCCCGGGTTGGCCAGCGCTCGTAGTGAGCTTCTTCAGTGCAATTCCAGGACTTTTGACGGCTGTGATTATCGTCGGCGGTGTGTTGTCGGGAATTTTCACCGTTACGGAGTCCGGAGCTTTTGGGGCCATTTACGCATTTGTGGTCACTCTGATCGTCTACAGAAGCATAACGTGGGAAAACTTTTGTATTGCCGTCTCTTCTGCTGTGCGCACGACGGCGATGGTAATGATATTAATCGCATGCGCTGGTGCGTTTGCCTACATGCTGACCTTTTACAGAGTTCCGGACAGAACCGTAGATCTGCTTACTGGGTTGACAGAAAATCCGATACTCATCTTGCTGATGGTAAATGCGGTTTTGTTGTTGCTTGGAATGATTATGGATATGGCAGCGCTTATTCTGATCTGCACACCCATTTTTCTACCCGTTGCCAACAGCCTTGGGATTGATCCGCTGCAATTCGGGATGATCTTGCTCGTGAATTTGGGATTAGGATTGTGCACACCACCGGTCGGATCGTGCCTGTTTGTCGGTTGCGCCGTGGGTAAATTGCCAATGGAGAAAGCCGTGCGAACAATATGGCCCTTCTACTTGGCAATTCTCTTCGCATTAATGCTTATCACTTTTGTACCCGCGATTTCACTAACACTGCCAAGCTTGGTTGGGTGAATAAAGTACATTCAAGTTAAAAGGCAGACACTTGAAGCTAAGCTTGTGTTCGAGTTTCGCTCTTAATGAAAAAGGAAGCTGACATGTCGCAAAAACCCAAAGTGAATGCTCCCGTCGAGCACATCAGTGTTTTTGATGTCTGCGGTGGCGAAATAGAGATTGGTCGGCCCAAAGATCGATGGACGATGCTTTTCGTCTATCGCGGGCGTCACTGTCCCAGATGCAAGCGATTTCTCAGTAAATTGAACGCCATGCTGGCTGATTGGAGCAGCGTCATGGATGTGGTGGTCGTTTCTGCCGACTCTAAAGAAAAGGCTTTGGCCGACAAGGAAGAGTTCGGTTGGACATTTAATTTGGGCTTTGGATTGACCGAAACGCAGATGCGATCACTTGGCCTCTACGTGTCGGCCCCTCTTTCAGAGGCTGAGACAACGACACTGTTTGCAGAGCCCGGCGCATTCGGAATTCGGCCAGATGGCAGTTTGATGTTGGTCGACATTTCGAATGGCCCTGCCGCGCGCCCGGATCTTGAAGAATTGCTAGACGGAATGAAGTTCAATATCGAAAACGACCGCCCGACCCGGGGAACAGTTTTTTAACTGCAACGGTGCAGTCAGGCGAATTCGAATCAGTCTCAGTTTACCGCAGAAACCGCGAACCTATCCGGAACAAAGTTGACGCCACTCGCTAAGTGTGGCGGCGCGGGTTAGCTTCAAGGTGTCTCGACTGGCTAGCGATCTTTCCTTGTTGAAGTGGTCGTAAACGGAGGAACGGACGGAGGCGAATTTCTGTAGACTTCGCATGCGCCTGAAACGCTGCATGGCGCGTTCATGCCGTCGGAAAGGAAGGTGCGAGTTCTCGACGGGGTTATTGAGCCACCTGCCCGTCCTTTGTTTTTTAACACGCCCTAGTGTCTGAGTGCAGCCTTATAGAATGCAAAACAGTCGGTCACGATCTCATCGGCGCAACCATATCGCTTCATCAATTTCTAGAGGAATTTCAGCGCTGCAGCTTTGTTTCGGCGTTTGGTGACAACGGCCTCCAGTACTTCGCCCTCATGATCTACGGCCCGCCAGAGGTAATGCCGCTTGCCATTCACATTCACGAAAATCTCGTCAACGTGCCACTTCCATTTTGAAAAGGCTCGGAGTTGCTGAACACGCTTCTGCCTTATCTCAGCAACAAACATCGGGCCAAACCTGTTCCACCAATATCGGACAGTTTCGCGGCTGACATCGATACCTCGCTCGTGCAGCAGATCTTCGACATTCCGAAGCGAGAGCGAGAAACGGTTGTACAGCATGACCGAAAGGCAGATGATCTCGGGACTGGTTTTAAAGTATTTGAAAGAGGCAGGTCTGGTCATGCGCAAAAGCTACGCAACACCCCTACCCCGCTCAAGCAAAGTTCTTCTTAAAAGACCATCAGAGCAATTCAATCTGACAAGACGTAAAAAAGGCTTGTAATATTATCTACCTATTGATAGGTAGATTACATGAAGCACAAACCCCGACGGAGGTACTCAGATGAAGATTTATGATGTCGAAGGGTTCCCGAACCCTGCCCGTGTTCGTATTGCGCTGGCTGAAAAAGGCGCGTCAGACAAAGTTGAATTCATCCCTGTGGATGTGATGGGCGGCGAACATCGTACGCCTGAGTTCAAAGCCAAAAACCCCGATGCCGCGGTGCCTTGTTTGGAACTGGAAGATGGATCGCACATCGCTCAATGCAACGCGATCACTGAATATATCGACGCAACCTTCGATGGCCCATCATTGACCGGCGTGACTGCGCAAGAGCGCGCCCGAATCTCGATGATGAATCTGCGCGCGGAAAACGGTCTGTTGAATGCGGTCGGCACCTACTTCCACCATGCCACACCTGGCCTCGGCCCGGACCTGGAAACCTATCAATGCGCCGAATGGGGCAACAAACAGAAAGAGGTTGCCGGAAACACCATGGCCTATCTGGATGCGGTATTGGCCGAAAACGAATACTTGGCTGGAGACACATTCTCGGTGGCTGATATCACCGCCTTTGCAGGATTGGCGTTCGCCGATTTTGCTAAAGTTGAAATTCCTGAAACCCTGACCAACCTGCAAGCTTGGCGTGCTAAGATGGCGGCCCGTCCATCTATCGCCGGCTAAGCGAGAACTGCCATTTAAGTTGAAAGGACCCCTCCCATGGAACTCAACTCGGACTTCTCTTCGCGTGTCGTTGTTCACTCTGATCAGCTTGAGTGGCAGGCCTCGCCCATGAAGGGTGTGGACCGGCGCATGCTGGACCGAATTGGTGGCGAAGTCGCCCGCGCCACCACCATTGTGCGCTATGCACCAGGCAGCAAATTCTCGGCCCACACCCATACGGGTGGTGAAGAGTTCATAGTTTTGGACGGCGTCTTTCAGGATGAGCATGGCGATTTTCCCGAAGGCACTTATGTGCGCAATCCCCCAACGACCGAGCATACGCCCGGCTCAGAACCCGGCTGCACGATCTTCGTCAAACTCTGGCAGTTTGACATGGATGATCGCAATCAGTTCCGCAAAACCATGGCCGACGAACTGGCCGCACCCGTGAACGGGGTCGCCACTGCGACCCTGCACAAGGATGACCGCGAGGTTGTCACTTACAGCCATGTTGATGCAGGCACCGAGATTACTTCGAATGCGCCGGGTGGTATCGAGCTCTTAATGATTGGCGGATCTCTGACCTCAGGCGGTGACGTTCTGAAAAAGAACGACTGGCTACGCCTGCCTGAGGGTGAAGCGCTGTCGGCTATGGCTGGCCCAGACGGGGCGAAGGTCTGGATGAAGACTGGCCACCTGCCCTTTGCACAGCCACCGGTGGTTTAATTCATGAGTAGCAAGAAACCTCTGGCGATTGTCGCCGGTGCGGGGGCTGGCCTTGGCCAGTCCCTTCTCGCGCGGTTTCAGGCAGGTGGCATGACGGCCATTGGTCTTGGACGGACGCAGCCGCAGGAAACGATCGCGCCGTTTCATCAGGTCGATCTGTCCGATCCGAGTGCGGTTGCGCCAGTGATTTCTGAATTGATCGCTACGCATGGCCCGCCGAAGATCGTGGTGCACAATACGGCTGAGCTGGTGATCGCGCCATTCCCCGAAACCGCATTGGAAGACTATCAGAGAACGTGGACATCAATGGTGCAATCTTTGGTCCTGCTGGGGCAATGTGTTCTGCAACCGATGGTGCGCGGCGGTGGTGGCGCGCTGATCGTTTCGGGGGCCACAGCGTCGCTGCGCGGCGGCCCACGGTTTTCCGCTTTTGCGTCGGCTAAGTTCGCCGTGCGCGGGTTGACACAATCGCTGGCACGTGAATATCAACCGGCTGGCGTACATATCTCGCACGTCGTTCTGGACGGGATCATCGATACACCCCGCTCGCGGGATTTGCACTCGCTGGATCCGTCGAAGATGATGAAACCGGACGAGATTGCCGAGGCCTACTGGCAGTTGGCTCACCAACCGCAATCCACCTGGACCCATGAGCTGGACCTGCGCCCGGCATCTGAGGGGTCCTGAGCGATGCAGACGCAAACTCTGATCATTGGCGCAGGCCTTTCTGGCCTCTGCCTTGCGCGACAGCTACAGGCACGAAACCATGACTACCTGCTGGTCGAAGCGCGGGGTCGTCCGGGCGGACGTATCTTGACGGAAAGGCTGGAGGGTGGGTACTTCGACATGGGTCCCGCCTGGTTCTGGCCCGGGCAGCCGCGTATTGCAGCGTTAATAAAGCGGCTCGGACTGGAGTGGTTCGAGCAATATTCAACAGGCGCTCTCAGCTTTGAAAACGAGATCGGCCAGGTCGAGCGCGATCGCGGGTTTGCCTCGATGCAAGGATCTTATCGCTTGAAAGGTGGTCTGGGCGCCCTCACTGATGCGCTTGCCGCTGAGATACCGTCGAAGCGGCTCATCTTATCCGCGCCAATCGTCGGGTTAGAGAAGTCTGCGTCTGGGATCACCACGACCGCTCAAACTGGGCAAGTCATCCATGCTCAGGAAGTCGTACTGGCCCTCCCTCCTCGCGTGGCGAGCAAGATCGCGTTCTCACCTGCTTTACCAGATGAAGCTTTAGCGGCAATGACCGGGATCGCGACTTGGATGGCCGGACAGGCCAAAGCCATCGCTGTCTATGATACCCCGTTCTGGCGCACGGCCGGGCTGTCCGGTGACGCGATGAGCCGCAGGGGGCCGATGGTGGAAATACACGACGCATCCCCTGCCGAGGGCGGACCTTACGCGTTGTTCGGCTTTATTGGTTTACCCCCGGGCGCCCGCAGCAACGAAGAACGGCTGCGGCAGGTGCTTAAAGAGCAATTGGCCCGGCTTTTCGGCACCGAAGCTGCGGAGCCAAAGACACTCTATGTTAAAGATTGGGCCTTTGACCCGTTCACCTCTATCGAAGCGGATCAACAGCCGTTATACGCTCATCCGCAATACGGGCTGCCCCATGCGATGACCCGTCTGTGGGATGGCCGACTAATCTTTGGCGGGACCGAAGTTGCACCACAGTTCGGGGGCTATATCGAAGGCGCCCTGGAGTCTGCGGAAAACGCGCTGGCCCTGATCATGACGGAAAAGGTTTGAGCACGTATGACGAGTGATACCAAGACTGCCCTTCTGGATGTTGCCGAACACGCTGCGCGCGCGAGGGGGTTTGACGGGTTCAGCTATGCCGATCTGGCAGAGGCGGTGGGTATTCGCAAGGCGTCAATCCACTATCATTTCCCGACCAAAGCAGCGCTGTCGGCGGCACTCATGGATCGCTATCATGAGACCCTGCAGGCAGAGTGCAACCGCATCCGGGTAGAACACAAAACCGGGGCCGAGCAAATGCTGGCCCTGATCGACCTCTACCGGGATGCACTCAATGACGGGAAAACCTTGTGTCTCTGCGTGTCGCTCATCAGCAGCCGTGAAAGCCTTTCGGATGACGTGATCCAAAAGATCAGAAAATTCCGCGCCATGATGGTTACCCAAATCGAAGAGATCCTGAAGCTTAGCCAAGAGGACAAATCAATCACCGGTATCACCGATCCGATCTCGGAGTCCCGCGCGATACTGGCCCTTTTGGAAGGCGCGCATCTGACCGCGCGCGCAGAAGAGAATGTGAATACCTTCGATGAGGCTTTGGGCGTTTTAAAGTCCCGCTGTTGACCTTCGCCCCGACACATCGGATCGTTGCCGCAAGCAATTCATTTGATATTCGGAGCTTCCATTATGCCCAAAGTCATTCTGATCACCGGCACGTCAACCGGCCTTGGTGTTCAAATCGCCGTACAAGCGGCCCATGCGGGCCATACTGTCTACGCTACTATGCGAAACCTCGCCAAGCGCGGCATCTTGGATGCGGCCGCCTCTGACGCTGGCGTCAATTTCAACGTGCTTGAGCTGGACGTGCAAGACAGCGCCAGCGTAAACGCCGCAGTCGATCAGATCATCGCGAAAGAGGGGCGGATCGATAAGCTGATCAACAATGCGGGTGCTGGATTTGTTCGCACAACCGAACAAGCCAGCGAAGAAGACGTCGCCTGGGTCATGGATGTGAATTTCATGGGAGTCGTGCGCTGCACAAAAGCGGTGATGCCACACATGCGCGCAGCACGCTCGGGCCACGTCATCACAATCTCATCCGTAGGCGGCCTTGTGGGTCAGCCGTTCAACGAGATCTACTGCGCCGCAAAGTTCGCCGTTGAGGGATACACTGAGGCTCTGGCCAGCTATGTCACGCCCAATTTCGGTATCCATTTCTCGACAGTCGAACCGGGCGGTATTCAATCCGAGTTTGCGACCAATGTGCTTAAACATGTCGAGGCCACGGGCGGGATGCTTGAGGATGAGTATCTACCTATTCTCCAGAAGTATATCGGCGGCGCTCAGGCGCGAATGGATGGCAGCGATATCTATCAAACTTCGGAACAAGTGGCATCAGTTGTCATGGGCGTGGTTGAAGCCTCTGACCCGCCGATCCGCGTTCGCACTTCAAACTGGGGTGAGGCGTTTACTCGCCTGAAAACCGAAGCAGACCCGGATGGAAAAAAGCAACAAGCAGCCGTGATTGAGCAGTTCCTACGCTAAAACCTTACTCGTGTAAGTCTGCTCGGAATGCGGCAGCCTTGCTGCAATTGCCACAGGTTTCCATGCTGCATCAACGGCGACGTCCGCTTTTTGCGATGTCGAGGAACACCAGCACGCGTCGATCATGCGTACAATCCCTGATCCTTTTCGGATCGGTTTCTGTCGGCAATGTCGTAAAGCTTTTCGCGACCAGCGCCATGAAAAGGGTGCTGTCAGACGAATTCGAACCAGTCTCTATTAGGCCAGTGACGCTGTCCTTTATCCAGCACCAAGTTGACGCCACTCGCTAAGAGCGGCGCTTCGTGCCAACTTGAAGGTGTCTCGGCTGGTCAGCGATCTTTCCTGGTTGAAGTGGTTGTAGACAGAGGAATGGACGGAGGCGAATTTCTGCAAACTTCGCATGCGCCTGAAACGTTGCATGGCGCGTTCACGCCGTCGGAAAGGAAGGTGCGAATTCTCGACACGGTTATTGAGCCACCTGCCCGTCTGCTGTTTTTCGGTAGCGCCGAGCTCTCTGAGAGCAGCTCGATACGACGCGAAGCGATCGGTGACTACTTCTTCAGCTTTACCGCGCCGCCTCATCGATTTCCTGAGGAATTTCAATGCTGCTTGCTTGTTTCGACGTTTGGTAACGTTTGCTTCCAGCACTTCGCCCTCATGATCGACGGCCCGCCAAAGACAAAGCCGCTTACCATTCACCTTCACGAAAACCTCGTCCGCGTGCCACTTCCATTTGGAGTATGCTCTCAATTGCTGAGCACGCTTTCTTTGGATCTCAGCAGCAAACATCGGGCCAAACCTGTTCCACCAATATCGGACAGTTTCGTGCCTCACGTCGATGCCTCGCTCGTGCAACAAGTCTTCGACATTCCGAAGCGAGAGCGGGAAACGGATGTACAGCACTACCGCAAGACGGATGATATCGGGACTGGTTTTGAAGTATTTGAAAGAGGCAGGTCTGGTCATGGGCAAAAGCTATGCAACACCCCTGCCCGCCTCAAGACAAGTTCTTCTGACAAGACCGGGCTGACCATAGGCGCAGAGTGTCACCCCACGCGCCCTTCCAACCAACGACCGGCGTATCAAATGCTTGGGCCAGAACCGTATCGGCGGGATGCCATTCCGCCTTCCCATCGTGATGGGAAACATAGCCGCCAAAGGCGATCCGGTATCGGACTTCGGGACGCTCAAACTCTCAGGCGAAGCGCTGGTTTAACCAGGTTTCCGCTTTTTCGACCTGCTGACCTTCGACAAAACTCTGCTCGAAAAAAGCCATGCTCATAGCGGATGTCGTAACCATAAGCCGGAAGCCAAGAGTAGCGAGTGAGCCCATGAAACAGGCCGCCAGCCGTCCGAGGCCGCCATTCCCCAAGGCGGCATCAGGTTCGTCGTTGAATACGACCGACGCATCTTGGCCGAGTTACGCGAGAGCTTCCATAACCTCTTCCACCAGCCCCAGATTCGCGGTCATGTCTTCGACAAGTCGGCCAATCAAAAACTCCATTGAAAGGTAGTAAACACGTTTTGCACCTGACTGATACGTCTCGCGTGTGCTTTCGAACCTAGGGTCAACTATGCGGTCGCGCAACGTTAGCGAAACCGCCATTCGCCAATCATAGGTCGACGCATGTACTGCGTCTTTGCCGAGCGAATAGTTGAGATGTCTGAGGATTTGTGAGTGCATGATTAAACAGGGCCAATAGTTTTGGTCGGGTTGGTTTGATTGCGACGCCTATGCCGTCAGACACACTTCCATAATTGAGGAATTGAACACCTTCGGCTTCAAGAGTTGTGCGCATCGCTTCGATAATAGCGTGCTTCACGCCGCTTTTTCCGGCTTCAAACCGGTGTACGGTCATATGAGAAACCCGCGACAAATCGGCAAATCCCTTCATAGACAATCCAGGCGCGTTGCGGGCCATTCTAAGCTGTTCTGGTTTCACGTTTTTCTCCAGAATCTTTGGGGGATCACAGATGAGCAAGCCTGCCCTATCTGACTTTCTTCATAACGGGTCCAACACATCCGCGATCTACGCGATTTACACTCCTGATCGGTCAACCAGTGTTTCCTACCAAAAGCACGAGTGACATCACCCACAGATTTGCCTCAAGCCTCATCAACGTACGCGATAAGAGCAGCTTCGCAACCATTCTGCCAAACTAAGTCGAGCCACTTGGAAAACGAACTGGAAAACGGTTTGGCGTCCTTCAAGTCACCGTAAATCCGACTTTGTTCAAGCCAGACCGCCGGGTTTGACTTGGCGGCAAGGGCTGCCTCACTCAGTCTATCCCAAATCGGATCATTCGCCTCGATCACACTACCATCTTCGCGTGTGCCTGCGCACATACGTGCCCATAGCGCCTCGACGAGCGCTAAACCGGTAACGGAACGCCCAGCCTTCAACTGGTCTCGCAATATCGGCAAAACGAAACCTGTATGGCGCGCTGAACCGTCGAAAGCCACGCGTCTGGTCGTGTCCACAATCCTTGGATTTGAAAACCTGCTTTCAACGAGGCCTACATACTCTTCCGGACTTTTTCCGGAAACCGATGAAACCGTTGGCGCAATCTCTATTCTCTGAACTTTACCAAAAAACTGCGAAACAACCGGGTGTCTCATGCATTCGGAAATCGTCTGGAGCCCTAATATCTCACCCACATTTGCGAGCACCTGATGCCCGGCATTGAGGACTCGAATTTTCATAGCTTCAAACGCATGAACGTCGTCAGTGAAGATTGCGCCAACCTCACCCCAGTCCGGACGCCCAGCGCAGAAATTGTCTTCAATCACCCATTGGCGATACGCTTCGTGCGTGACCACAGCAGCATCGTCAATGCCAAAATCTATGGCAAGTGCAAGTTCGCTTGGACCGGTCGAAGGGGCGATGCAATCCACCATCGAATTCGGAAATGTGGCGTTGGTGTCAATCCAATCGGCCAGTTCAGGGTCGGACATGCGAGCCATCGAAACAACGGTTTGCCTAAGGACGTCACCGTTGCTTTGCAGATTGTCGCAACTTAGCCCGGTGAAGGGCGCATGCCCTGCGTCTCGTCTCACGCGAAGGGCGGCCACTATGGCACCAAAGACTGTTCGGGGCGCCAAAGGATTTTGGGCGTCGTGCTGAACGTCAGGGTGGTTGGCGTCAAACCCGTTCGTGACTGGATCAACGTAGTAGCCACTTTCGGTTACAGTCATAGAAACGATGCGAATGGCCGGATTCGACATCGTGCGAATTAGCGCTCCGTTGCCGTCTTCAATAGGCAGGTAGTTGATCATCGAGCCTATGACTTCAGCTGAGATTTTTTCAGGATCGAGCTCGATCAGGGTCGTGAGGCAATCCTGTGCAAGCAGTTTCTCCCGCATAGTCGCATCATAGGGTCGTACGCCCGCGCCGATGATGGCCCAATCTTCAGCTTTTCCTTGCTGCATTAATCGGTGCAAGTACCATGCTTGATGCGCGCGGTGGAAATTGCCGACGCCCACATGAATAATACCTGGTTTCAGGGTGGTACGGTCATATCTTGGGCGCTCGACGGTGAGCTGGTCGAGTGTCGCATTCGAAAGGGAGATCAGCTCATCCATTGCCCACCATCCACGTTATAAGTTTGTGCGACGATGTAGTTCGCCGCATCACCTGCCAGAAAAACAGCCATTCCGGTCAAATCGTCCGGTGTGCCCATGCGTCCGTAGGGCACGGCGGCATCAACTTCCTGTTTCTTTTGTCCGGGTGCCTTGTCTTCATACTTGGCAAAGAACGCATCCACGCCGTCCCAGTGCTCGCCGTCGACGACACCCGGAGAAATCGCGTTCACGTTTATGCCGTGCTTGATCAGGTTCAGCCCCGCCGACTGAGTCAGGCTGATGACCGCCGCTTTTGTCGCGCAATAGACTGCAACCAACGGCTCACCGCGCCGTCCGGCTTGACTTGCCATGTTGATGATCTTGCCACCTTTCCCGCGCTCAATCATGCACCGCGCTACGGCCTGCGTCGTAAAGAGAGTACCCGCTACATTGATGTCAAAAGCGCGCTGATAGTCGGCGCGTTCGATTTCAACAATCGGGGCTGCTGTGAAAAGTGCTGCGTTGTTGACCAGAATGTCTATATGCCCGAACTCCGCTATTGTATTGCCCACAGCGTTGTCGATGCTGGCCTGGTCGGTCACATCCATAGCCACCGCGATTGCATTTTCTCCAAGTGCGGCAGCGCTTTGGCGAGCGCCATCAATATTGATGTCGGCGATGGCGACTCGGGCGCCTTCACTGACATAAGCTTCGGCAAAGGCCCGCCCGATTCCTCGGGCGGCACCTGTGATCAGGGCTGTTTTTCCAGCCAATTGCATTATTCGATCCTTAGACCTTGAGCGTCGAACTTGTGCAACTTGTCCATTTGCGGTGTCAGGTAGATCGTGTCGCCATGCTTGGCCTGAATGTCACCTGTAATCCGCACGGTGACCATGTCAGCAAGACCCGTGTCATGGACGTGAATGAAGGTGTCCGATCCCAGGTGCTCCGCCACACCAACGACGCCTTTCCACATTCCGTCGGTTGTGCTGACATCGGTGTGCTCTGGGCGAATGCCAATTGTGGCTGCGCCGCTCTTCTCGGCCTCAGCACCCTTGATCAGATTCATTTTCGGAGACCCGATGAAGCCTGCAACAAATTCATTGCGTGGGCTGTGATAGAGCTCCAGCGGTGAACCCACCTGTTCGATCACACCGGCGCGCAGGACAACGATCTTGTCCGCCATGGTCATGGCTTCGACCTGATCGTGGGTCACGTAGATCATCGTCGTTTTGAGCCGTTCGTGAAGTTCACTGATTTCAAGCCGCATTCCGACCCGCAGGGCCGCGTCGAGGTTAGACAGCGGTTCATCGAAGAGAAACGCTGCAGGTTCCCGTACAATTGCGCGACCGATTGCAACACGCTGACGCTGCCCGCCTGACAATTGCCCCGGACGCCGATCCAGATAATCGGTAAGATTCAGCGCCTTTGCGGCTCCTTCGATCCGGCGATTTTGCTCGTCCTCATCGATCCCTGCCATTTTCATCGGGAACGCGATGTTTTTGCGCACCGACATATGCGGGTAGAGGGCGTAGGACTGAAAGACCATTGCCAAACCGCGCTTTGCGGGGGGCACGTCAGTCGCATCCGAGCCGTCGATTTCTATGTGGCCCGTAGTGATGTCTTCGAGTCCCGCGATCAGGCGCAACAGTGTGGATTTACCGCAGCCCGATGGCCCGACAAAAACCGTGAACTCGCCGTCTCCAATTGTCAGATCCAGAGGCGGAATGACTTGAACGTCGCCGAAGCTTTTGGTCACTTGGTTGAGTTTTATTTGTCCCATTGGTCAAGTTCCTTATTTGACGGCGCCGAAGGTCAGGCCGCTGACAAGTTGTTTCTGGCTGAACCAGCCAAGGATGAGGATTGGCGCAATGGCCATGGTTGATGCTGCACTAAGCTTGGCAAAGAACAGGCCTTCGGGGCTGGAGTAGCTAGCAATGAAGGCCGTTAGCGGAGCCGCATTGGCTGCTGTAAGGTTCAGTGTCCAAAACGCCTCGTTCCAGGCCAGAATGAAGTTCAGCAGTAAGGTTGAAGCTATGCCGGGAATTGCCATTGGCGTGAGAACGTGAAGGATTTCCTCTTTCAACGTCGCACCGTCCATTCGGGCCGCTTCAAGGATCTCACCAGGGATTTCCTTGAAGTATGTGTACAGCATCCAGACGATGATCGGCAGGTTCATCAGCATGAGGATGATGACCAGCGCGCCTCGGCTGTCGAGGATGCCAAGTTTGATGCAGATCAGGTAGATCGGGTACAGAACACCTACCGCCGGTAGCATTTTAGTGGACAGCATCCAGAGGAGGATGTCCTTGGTGCGATTGGATGGAACAAAAGCCATCGACCACGCCGCGGGGACTGCCACGATGATACCCAATATTGTCGAGCCACCAGCGATGATGATCGAGTTCCAAAGGAACCGGGCGTAGTTGGACCGCTCCATCACCGCAGAGTAGTTTTCAAGCGTCCAGTCAAATGCCAGGAACACCGGAGGGTCTGCGATTGCGGTGGCTTCGGTTTTGAAGCTGGTCAGGACAGTCCAGAGGATCGGGAAAAAGATCAGCAGTCCAACACCCCAAGCGGCGGCTGTGTTGATGATCTTACGTTGTTGAGTTACTGCGCGGGCCATTTTGTCCTCCTCACGCGTCCAGGTTCTTGCCAACGATGCGCATCAGGAAGATCGCAACGATATTGGCGAGAATGATTGCATAGACACCACCAGCAGAACCGAGGCCAACATTCTGACTTTCAAGAACACGTTGGAAAATCAGGTAGGTCAGTGTGCGGGTACCAAAGGCACCTCCGGTCGTGACAAATATTTCTGCGAAGATTGCCAGCAGGAAAATCGTCTGAATGAGAACCACGATCGTAATTGCCCGGCTAAGATGCGGCAGAGTGATGTAGCCAAACCGCTTAAGCGGCGGGGCACCATCCATTTCGGCCGCTTCCAATTGTTCTCCGTCCAGAGATTGGATTGCTGTCAAAAGGATCAATGTGGCAAACGGCAACCATTGCCAGGAAACGATCATGACGATCGAAGGTAGCGAAGCCTCTGACAACCAAGCGATTGGTTCGGCTCCGAAAAAGCGCCACAGATGCGCGAACAGGCCGTTCACAGGATCCATGAACATATTCTTCCATACCAGGGCTGAAACCGTCGGCATTACAAAGAACGGAGCGATGACCAGAATACGGACGACACCTTGGCCCCACATCGGCTGGTTCAGCAATATTGCCAGCAATACGCCAAAGATTACCGTGATCAAAAGGACACCGCCAACGATGGTCAATGTGGCGATCACCGACGGCCAGAAGGCGCTGGAGCTGACAAAGCGAACGTAGTTGTCGAAGCCTACCCACCCAAGATCTCCGCCACGCAGTGGAAGGTATTGCTTGAATGAGAAAATGAGCGTCATGATCAGAGGCACGAGCATCCAGCCGAGGAGCAAGATGACTGCTGGGGCCATCATAAGCCGCGCCGCTGATCGGGAGTGTTTAGTAGCCATCGGGCATACCTCCTCTGTTGATTGCCATGAGGCTATCTTAAACAGTGCATAGTTATTGAAAATTTATGGTGCCTCGGGAAACACTTGGGAGAAGAGTGTTGCCCGAGACCGGTGGAGCGCTTAGCGGTAGCCAGCGGCTTCCATGGCGTCGTTTGTCAGCGCCTGAGCTTTGGCAAGCGCCTCATCAACGGTCTGCTGACCTGCATAGACAGCAGAGAATTCCTGGCTCACTTCCGTCGCGATGCCCGCAAATTCCGGGATTGCCACGAACTGGACGCCAACATACGGAACCGGCTTCACAGTCGGGTTTGTCGGGTCCGCAGCTAGAATTGAATCCAGCGTCTTCTGGGCAAAGGGAACCGCCTGATAGTTGGGGTTTTCATAAAGCGATGTACGCGCACCCGGAGGTACGTTCGCCCAACCTTCGTTTTCGGCGACAAGTTCAATATAGTCTTTTGACGTTGCCCATTCGATGAACGCTTTTGCTGCAGTTTCCTTTTGCGTTCCGGCGGGAACTGCCAGCGCCCATGCCCAAAGCCAGTTTGCTTTCTTGTCGACACCTTCACTGTTCGGTGCTAGCGCGAAACCAACCTTGTCGGCAACAGTTGAGTCATCAGGATTGGTCACAAACGAAGCCGCGACGGTGGCGTCAATCCACATGCCACACTTGCCCTGCTGGAACAGGTTCAGGTTTTCATTGAATCCGTTGGTCGCGTAGCCGGTTGGGCCGGATTCCTGCATCATGTCGACAAAGAAGGTCAGCGCCTCTTTCCACTCTGGCTGATCGAACTGGGCATTCCAGTCTTCGTCAAACCAGCGCGCACCGAAGGAATTGCCGGTTACGGTGATAAAGGCACCGCCTTCACCCCAGCCTGCTTTTCCGCGCAGGCAGATTCCGTTGATGTCATTGTCACGGTCTGTCATCGCTGCAGCAGCTTCGCGGATGAATTGCCAGGTTGGCGCCTCAGGCATTTCCAGACCGGCCTTCTCCATAAGGTCAGTCCGGTACATGATCATCGAGCTTTCGCCGTAAAATGGCGCGGCATAGAGAGTACCGTCGTGGCTCAGACCGGCTCGCATGGCTGGCAGAATATCATCCGCATCGTACTCAGCAGAAAGATCGTCAAGCGATACCAACCATCCATTGGCGCCCCAAATCGGTGTTTCGTACATGCCAATGGTCATGATGTCGAAAGAACCGCCCTTTGCGGCGATGTCCGTTGTGACACGCTGGCGCAATACGTTTTCTTCCAATGTGACCCACTCGACCGTGTGGCCGGTCTTATCAGTGAAGTCCTGAGTCAACCCCTGCATGCGAATCATGTCGCCATTGTTCACGGTGGCGATGACAAGATTCTCTGCTAGTGCGCCACTTGCAGTGACGAGTGTCATTGCCGTCGCCGCATATAGAGCTTGTTTGAATGACATCCTAATTCTCCTCCTCGTTGGATGATGACTTTGACTTTAGTCAAAACCACAACGCGAAGTCAATTAGAAATTTACGCGCGTAAAATTTTGGATGGTTGCGCGACCAATAATGCCTCAGGCCGACTCCCGCATGATCAAACGGCCCTCAAACAGTTTTTCCTGCCTTTCGGTCGGGGCTTCTCCCGTCTCGAACAATGCAAACAGGGTGGACACCGACCAATTCGCGATAGCTTCGTAATCTTGCGCGATTGTCGTCAGAGGGGGGCAAGTAAATCTGGAAAAAGGGTGATCATCGTGGCCTGCAATCCTGAGGTTACATTCGTGACCATGACCAACCTTAAAGCCAAGGCCATAGGCGGCTGACAAAAGACCAATTGCAAAGCGATCATTGCTGCACAGGATCGTGTTAGTGCTGAATGCTCCCTCGGATAAAAGCCGACCCCCTTCAACTTTTCCAATTTCCTCGAAGTCCCAGCCTTCTCCGTTTACTCGAAAAATGCTCGGCGTTTTACCGTGCCGCTCCATGCTTTCGATATAGGCTTGTCGGTGTTTGTTGGCGTTCGGGTTCAGAGGTTTCTTCATTTCGAAAAAGCAAGGCGGCTCGCCACTGCGGCAGAGGTACTCAACCATCAAGTCAACACTTTGAAAATGATCGGTACCAACAAATGCCCGTCCGACATTATGCATATTGGCGTCAAACAAGACGACCGGAATATCCGCATCAAATGCCTTTACGGCGTCTGTATCAGACAGCCTGCCGAATGGTGCCAATAATACACCCGCTGGTTTCAAGGATTTAAGCGAGTTAAGGTTATCTCGCTCCATTTCGGGATTACCGTGTGAACTGAGTAAAATCGGGCTGTAACCGGCCTCAATGCATGCAAGCTCCACACGTCTGCCGATCTCGGAAAAGAACGGGTCAGCTAAGTTAGGTACTATAACGCCAATGTTCTTGGTGGTGCGTCTGTTTTGGTTCATCGCGAAAACATTCGGATGATAATCATACTCTTCCAGCGCTGCTTCGATCTTTTTTCTTGTGGAAGCACGCACGCTTTCAGGATCGTTGAAATACTTCGAGACGGTAGGTCGAGAAATCCCACTGATAGCTGCAAACTCTTCCATATTTCGGATTTTACGTTGCAAATTTTACCTCACACCAAATTACAACCTATCGCGCGATAACTTTTGTCAAATTTAGTAGTGAATGACCTGCGGTGTCAAGTTACGCGAAATGATCCTAACCGGCGAGCTGCCTCCTAGACAAAAACTCAAAGTTGAACAGCTTCGCGGGCTTCTGGACACCGGCGCAAGCCCTATTCGCGAAGCACTTACTTGCCGTTGGCCTGTGTAGAACGATTGGCAACTGGTTATCGTTGGTGCGAAGGGACGGTTTGGTTCGCGTGCGGACGAGCTTGCACGATAGGAAAGACAGCCTCATTTCGCAAACCGGGCATTGTGACATAGTTGAGCGCAAGGGCAGCAAGCTGCCCTTGCTTGATTTGCTGTTCAGAAAGGAACCCGATGGTGTGAAGGCGGTGGGCGTTCAATCTGTGGCGGGAGGCCGACGTCCTCCCTATGGTAATCCGGCAGTTCAGCTAGCTTGCGCAGAAGAGGCCGTTCTTTGCTGGATTGCAAGGCAAGTACAGCATCCAGCCGCAGCAAGAGGCCACGCGACCGTTTGAAGGGGATGTATAGTGATAAGGTTGGCATTGTTCTCTCTATTAATGATGGAAAGCCGCCACGTGAAGAAAACACAAAAAAGGCCGCTCACGAGGCGGCCTTTAGATCGGTAATCTGTCAGACCGCTTTAAGGGGCTACTGCGCCTGCCGCGCGAAGCATCGAGGACTGACAATTCAGCATTTCTGATCTCCTATATCAGGGTTTCCAGTTCTGGAGGTGCTGTCAGACGAATTCGAACCAGTCTCAGTTTGCCGCGGAAACCGCGAACCTATCCGGAACAAAGTCGACGCCACTCGGCGAGAGCAGCGCTGCGTGTCAGCTTGAAGGTGTCTCTGCTGGCAAGCGATCTTTCCTGGTTGAAGTGGTTGTAGACGTAGGAATGGATGGAGGCGAATTTCTGCAAACTTCTCATGCGCCTGAAACGCTGCATCGCGCGTTCGCGTCGTCGAAACGGCAGGTGCGAATTCTCGACGCGCTTATTGAGCCACCTGCCCGTCTGCTGTTTTTTGAGCGCGCCCATTTCTTTGAGCGCAGCCTTGTAGAAAGCGAAGCGATCTGTGACGATCTCTTCGGCGCAACCGTGCCGCTTCATCAATTTCTTGAGAAATTTCAGTGCTGCAGCTTTGATTCGGCGTTTGGTGACGACGGCCTCAAGCACTTCACCTTAGTGATCGACGGCACGCCAGAAGTAGTGGCGTTTGCCGTTCACTTTCACGAATACTTCGTCTACGTGCCACTTCCATCTTGAAAAGGCACGGAGTTGCTGAACCCGTTATATTCGGATCTCTGATGCATACATCGGGCCGAACTTGTTCCACCAGTATCGGACGGTTTCGTGGCTCACGTCGATGCTTCGCTCGTGCAACAAGTCTTCGACATTCCGAAGCGAGAGCGGGAAACGGATGTTCAGCATCATCGCAAGGCGGATGATCTCGGGGCTGGTTTTAGAGTATTTGAATGAGGCAGGCCTGGTCATGGGCAAAAGCTACACAACAACCCTACCCCGCTCAATCAAAGTTCTTCTGACAAGACCAATAAGCACATTGGTGGAAAGTTTCGGAACTCACTTCGATGCCAAACTTTTGCAGCAGATCTTCGAGATTTCGAAGCGAGAGCGGCAATCGATTGTATAGCGTCACCGCAATGCGGATGATCACGGGACTAATTTCAAAGATTTTGAAAGAGGCAGGTCTGGTCATGGCAAAAGCACGCGACCGCTATGTCCCGCTCAACAAAAGCTCTTCTGACAAGACCTCTCGACAAAGGCTGGTATAGTCTTTTGCTACACCGTGTCTTTTGTAGTTTGCCTCAATACCAAGCGCGTTGAAGTCCGCGTGGGTTGTGCTGGCGTGGCACCATCCTGCAACCACTGCAAAACAGTGTCCGCAACTTGTTCTCCAAACTCAGAGACGCCGCAATGTACGGTAGACAAAGCTGGCCAACATTCTGATGCTTCCTTGATGTCGTCGAAACCGACAATCTGAAACTCCGTGCCAATCTTTACCTGAGTTTCATGGCAGGCATTAATCATCCCAAAAGCAACAAGATCATTGAAACAGACTGCGGCATCGCACGCAGGATGCTCTTTGAAGAGGTTGACCGTTGTTTCATGTCCAAATGATCGGCTGGATTCCCCTGTTTTTACAATAGGCTGCAAGTGGTTGTCTTTCATCGTACTGATATAGCCGGACAGTCTTTCCTGAGTGACTTCGGCACCATCCAGACCACCGACAAAGGCGATGTTCCGCGCGCCCGTTTCGATCAGATACTGCGTTGCCGCGCGTCCGCCCTCTGCGTAATCAGGGGCGATAAAGGGAAATCTGCCTGTTTCGCTTTCAACCTGTCGCAAGACTTGCATCAACGGAATGCCAGCTCGCTCTACCGCGGAGAGGGTGTTTGTGACATCGCCATAAGCAGGCGATAGGATCAAAGCAGAAACACCGTGCTCAAGCATCGCGCCCACCACTTGATCCTGAAGTTCGGGGTCTTCGTTTGTGTTCGCCAATACGACCGCATAGCCTCGGGACGCCAGCGCCATCTGCAACGAAGTCGCAAACTCGGTGAAAAACGGGTTGGTCAGGTCGTTTATCACCAAACCTATTAGCGCCGTTCCCGTGGATCGCAGATTTGCCGCCGATCGGTTATAGACATACCCGATCTCTTTCATCGCGGTATGGACGAGCTTGCGTGTCTCCGGCTTCACCTGCGGACTGCCCTGCAACACAAGGCTTACCGTCGACTTGGAAACGCCTGCCGAGTTGGCGACATCTATGATCGTGGGTCTTCGCATTCAGGCTATTGTTCAACTCCATGCAAGCTGAGAAGCGTGGTCATCCGTGCTTTAGCCAGTTCAGGGTCTGAGAGTAAACCGGCCTGATCCGCCAATCTGAATACTTGCGCGTAGTGGCAGATGTCACGGCTGGATTGGAACCCACTCGGCATGATGAAATGGGACTGGGCTCCGTTCAGCCATGCCAGATAGGCAATCCCGGCTTTGTAGAACCGCGTCGGAGCCTTAAAAATCTCTCGACTGAGGGGAATAGTCGGTGCGAACAGCGCGTTGTAGCGATCCATGTCGCCCATAGCCAACGCCTCAAGCGCCTGGCTGGCGGCGGGGGCGATAGCAGCGAAAATGCCGAGCAGAGCGTGGGAAAAATGCGCTCCATCCCCGGCAATAAGATCGGCATAGTTGAAATCGTCACCAGTGTAGAGGCGCACGCCGTCCGGCAACCGCGCGCGGAAGTATTCTTCATGTGGCTGATCCAGCAAGGATATTTTTATCCCATCAACCTTGGCGGGATATTCGTTGATCAGGGACAGTACAAAGTCGCTGGCCGCGTCGATATCCGTGCTACCCCAATAGCCCGTCAATGCAGGATCGAACATATCGCCCAGCCAGTGCAGGATTACAGGCTCCGCAGCCCCATCGATCAGCGCGCGGTATACATCATGGTAGGTGTCCGGACCTGCCTTGATCGATGGGAAGGCGCGTGACGCCATGAGGATCAATTGCCCTCCGGCGGCTTCGATCGCCTCGGCCTGATGCTCGTAGGCTGACAGGATTTCACCTGCTGTGTTCAACGCGCTTAGAGGCAGGTGATCAGTCCCTGCCCCACAAGCCACCCGAGGCGACAACGGATGCGCCTGCGCAGCCTTCATTGTGCGCTGGATCAGCTCCAGCGCGGTCTCCCAATCGACGCCCATACCCCGTTGTGCGGTATCCATGGCTTCGGCCAGACCCAGCCCCTGATCCCAGAGTCCCTGACGAAATCGCAGGGTCGCTTCCCAATCAACTGCGGGACGCCCATCCCAGGGATTACGTTCCGCCAGCGGGTCTGAAACCACATGAGCCGCCGCAAAGGCCGTGCGCGTCAGAGGCACCTGCGGCTTGCGTGGCACTAACGGCGTTCCGGTCAGCGCATAGGGTTCCAGCTGCCCCTCAGGATTTGGCAAAATCAATTTCATTGTCTCAAACCTCCAAATCCAGAACCAGAATGCCGTCGATGCCACCCAAGGCGTTCTCGACCAGTTGCGCGCCCAGCGCCTTGTGCGTTTCGTTGTTCTGATAGGCCTCCAGCACGCCCCAATCGTTGAAGTCGATCACGAACCCATGCATGTATCCGCGTTCGATCTGCTCGGGGCTCTCACTGCGGCCCCCGGTAAACCCGCTGGCCCCGGGAAGGGCCTTGGACACGTCCTCGAGACCTTTGTAGATGGCTCCGATTGTCTCCTCGGTCACGTCGGCGCGGAATTTGGTCAGTACGATATGGCGGATCATTTTTAGAAACCCTGATCTTGTTTGATCATGTCGGAAGCTTTTTCCCCGATCATGATTGTAGGTGCATTGGTGTTCGATGAATTCACTGTTGGCATAATCGACGCATCCGCGACGCGAAGCCCTTCGATCCCATTGAACCGCAGGCGCGGGTCCAGAACGGCTTCGGCATCGCTGCCCATCCGACAGGTACCAGCGCAGTGGTGCGATGTTTTGGAGTGTACACAGATATAATCGAAATACTCCTGCTCGGTCCGCACGTCCGGGCCCGGCAAACGTTCTGCCAAGATGTACGGCTTCAACGCATCCTGAGCGAGGATGTTCTGCACCAGCTTCAGGCCCCGAATGGACATCTCGCGATCGTAGGGATCCGCCAGATAGTTGGGATCAATCAGCGGCATCATCGCAGGGTCCGAGCTTTGCAATCGGACGGATCCGCGTGACCTGGGTCGCAGAAAACAGGCGTTCAGTGTAACCCCACCGTTGGGCATCGCCTCGACCCCTGCCTCAATGCCGGTACCAAGCCCTAGATGCATCTGAAGGTCCGGCGAACGCGCATCCGGGTCTGCGTACCAGAACCCACCCGTTTCGAACAGGCTGGACGCGACCGGTCCCTTGCGGGTGAAAAGGTATTGCAGGCCTGCAAAAGCTGAAAGGTGCAACTTAGCAAAACGGTCGTAGGTGTGCGGGCCGGTCACTTCGCAGATGGAATACAAATCAAGATGGTCCTGCAAATTTGCGCCCACCTGCGGCTGATGAAAAACTGCGTCGATGCCAAGGCAGTCCAAATGATCCGCCGGGCCAATTCCCGACAGTTGCAACAAGCGCGGCGAACCGATGGCACCTGAGGACAGAATGACCTCTTTCGCGGCGGAGATCTTGTCCCCGTTCATCATCTCGACACCAGTCGCCCTGCCCTTGTCCACCGTAATGCGGCGGGCCTGTGCGCCAGTGCGCACTGTCAGGTTCAGGCGGCTGCGGTTCGGCGTGATAAACGCCATCGCAGCAGAGGATCGTCGCGCATTGCGCTGGGTCAGCTGATAGTACCCCGCTCCATCTTGTTTGGCCCCATTCACATCGCGTGTTTCAGGAATCCCCACTTCCCCAGCGGCCTTGATGTAGGCATCGCAGATTGGCAAAGGGGCTGCGGGCATGGACACGCCCAGCGGTCCGCCCTTGCCGTGAAATTCGTCGTCGTAGGTGTCGTTGTCTTCGGACTTTTTGAAATAGGGCAGCACGTCGGCATAACTCCACCCCTCGCACCCCATCTGTCTCCAGTCATCGTAGTCCTGAGCTGCACCCCGCGTGTAGATTTGCGCGTTAATTGCAGACCCTCCGCCGATCACCTTGGCCTGGGTGTAGTTGAAGACCTTGTTCTGCATGTGCTTTTGCGGAACCGTGGACCAGCCCCAGCTGCCGATACCCTTGGTCATCTTCGCGAACCCGGCTGGCAGGTGAAAGAACGGGTGACGGTCGGTGGAGCCAGCCTCTAGCAATAGCACACGCGTCGACGGTTCCTCGGAAAGACGCGCAGCGATCACCGAGCCTGCCGAGCCGCCACCAATGATAATGAAATCATATCCTTCAGACATTCTCGTGTGCCCTGACTTACAGACGTGAAATCGACAAGCCGCCATCCACCGGGATGGCGGCGCCGTTCGCAAAGTGCATGTGCCCCTGAACCAGTGGGACGACAACGGACCCAATATCCTCGGGCTCACCCCAGCGTGCCGCGGGAACAAGACCGCCCTCGATACGGTCGGTATACTTGTCGCGCACGCCCGCCGTCATCTCGGTCGCGATGATGCCCGGTCGCAGCTCAAAGACACCGATGCCTTCGGGGGCCAAGCGTACTGCGAACAACTGAGCCATCATAGCTGCGGCCGCCTTGGACACGCAGTACTCGGCGCGTTCGATCGATACCATTGTCGCGCTGACAGAGGTGACAAAGGTGATCGAACGATAGGTATCTTGCGGCTGCTCCAACATGCGCCGGGCCACCTCTTGCGCCAGAAAAAACGCGCCACGCAGGTTGATGTTCTGCACGAAATCCCAATTCTCGGGCTTCAGGTCCAGCATGTCACCACGCACTGGCGCCCCTACGCCTGCGTTGTTTATAAACGCGGTGATCGGGCCCAAATCGGCTTCGATTTGATCCAGTAGCGCCGGAATGTGATCAATGTCGGACACGTCGTGCTGCACATAAATTGCGCTTGGGCCAAGCTCTGCCAAAGTCGCCTCAACGACCGGTTTGTAGGGCGCCGAGCGAGAGGCTATTGCGACCTTGTACCCTGCGGCGATCAAGGCGCGCGCCACCCCGAGTCCAATGCCCTGTTGTCCTCCGGTCACCAATGCTGTTCCGGTCATGCGGCAAACTCCGTTTCAATAATGTGACGACCTGCCCGGAGTGCGAGTGCGGCTATAGTAAGAGCCGGATTCACTGCCGCAGATGTCGGAAGAACTGACGCGTCGGCGATGAACAGGTTCTTGTGGTCGTGGCTGCGGCAGAACGTGTCGACGACACTGCTTGCCGGGTCATTACCCATCCGCGCCGTGCCGCATTGATGCGACGGAGTGCGCCGATCAAATGGTCGCGACAATACAACAGGAAACCCGGCCTGCTTCAGATGCGCCTTTAGCCGTGCAACCAGGGCCTCGTGCGCAGCCCAATTCGAGCGTTTCCAATCCAGCTTGATCTGGTCACCTTCGACCGTCACCCGGCTTTCTGGGTTCGGCAGATCCTCGGACATAACATAGAAATCAAAACTGCGATTTGCGATCAGTGCTGCGATTGGACCCGGTAGATGGGTTTGCGACGCAAGGATCGGCCCAGTGATCTTTCCCAACATCTGAATGTTGCCCAAAGGCAAGCCACCCTGTCCGTCGCTGTTGTAATAGTCGTTGAACATCAATGTCTTTTGATAGACCGCCCTGTTTCGGCGCAGCGGATGAAGGGCCAACACCGCCGAACAATTGTGGTTCATGAAGTTCCGTCCGACCTGATCGGACCGATTGGCAAGACCGGTTGGACAATTGTCGTCCGCGGACTGCAGCAATAGTACCGAGGACTGTACCGCACCTGCTGCAAGCACGATGACCGGCGCACGCAGGGTACCGTGGCCATCAACTTCGACACTTGTGACACGACCAACGGCATCAGCCTTCAATTTTCGGACACGCGCGTCAGTTAACAGCTCGACATTCCCATGCTTCAATGCCTCGGCGAGGGCACAGGTTTCGGCGTCCATTTTGCCGCCGCATGTATTGGGAAACGCATCCCAAGTTGTTTGCCCAGCCCGCAACCAGGTTTCGATATCCACACCCAAAGGCACTGAGGATGGCGTCAGGCCTGCGTGGCTTAGCCGGTTCCTCAGGTCTGCAATATCAACCTCATCCGGCACAGGTGGGTGCGGGTAACCCCTACTGTGCGGCGGTTCGGTGGGGTCCTCTTTGGTGGTCCCACGTGCGTCGTAAAGCTGTTCCGCGGTGGTGTAATCCGCCTCCAGCTCTTCATAGGGCATGGGCCAGCCGTGCGAGTAGCCACCAATATGCTGACGCGGCTCAAAATCCTCTTTCCGATAGCGTATCAAAGCTGCGCCGTAGAACTTAGAATTTCCACCAACGCAGTAGTAGTTTCCGGGGTTAAAAGGTTTGCCTGCTCCATCTAGCCATGTTTCATCGGGGCGAAAGTGCCCATTGGCAAAGATCGCTTTTGGGTCTCGATCTTGCGGTGAGGGCTGCAACCGCTTTCCTCGTTCAAGGATCAGAATGCGACGACCGGACGGAGCCAACGCCGCAGCCAGCGTTGCCCCCCCGATACCCGTCCCAATGATTATGACGTCAGCTCGATTCATGGAAGAATCCGCATCTCGCTTTCGGGATCAAAAGCCACGGCCTTTTCCATGTTCACTGCAAAGTTGAAATCCTGACCCGGTGCCACTTCGGCATCCGAACGCATACGCGCGATCACATCTCGTCCGCCCAATTGCATCGAGACGAAGGTGTCCGATCCAGCGGGCTCCGTCACCACGATACGGTTGGCCATCTGCGCGATGTTCGACGACTTTCGATCCGCGCCATCCATATCGGTGATAGTCTCTGGGCGGATTCCCAACAAGATCTCGCGCCCATCCCATGCGGCCAAGTTGTCCTGGCTGAACGGAAGTTGCGCCATAGATCCGTCATGAACGGCGACCTCTGCATGAGGGTGGCCATTCAAAACCGTAACCTTGGCCGGTACCACGTTCATCGCAGGCGAACCCATGAATGTTGCAACGAAGATATTCGCAGGCGTGTCATAGATTTCCTGCGGCGTACCCAGCTGTTGGACATAACCGCCGTTCATCACGGCGATCCGGCTTGAAAGCGTCATCGCCTCGATCTGGTCATGCGTCACATAGACGATGGTGGTCCCGAGGTTTTGATGCAGCTTCTTGATCTCGGTTCGCATGTCGACGCGAAGCTTGGCATCGAGGTTCGAGAGCGGTTCATCGAACAGAAAGACATCAGGGTTACGTACTAACGCGCGACCCATTGCAACCCGCTGGCGCTGACCGCCCGACAACTGACCGGGCTTACGATCCAGCAACTGCTCGATTTGTAAGAGCTTGGCAACTTCTTGCATCGCTTTGTCGCGTTCAGGCTTGGGCACACCATGCATCTCAAGACCGAAAGTGATGTTCTGCCCGACCGTCATATTAGGATACAAAGCATAGCTTTGGAAAACCATGGCAATGTTGCGGTTGGACGGGTGCACCCCGTTCATCACCTGATCCTTGATGCGGATTTCGCCGCTGGTGATCTCTTCCAGCCCCGCGATCATGTTCAGCAGAGTGGATTTGCCACAGCCCGAGGGGCCGACCAGAACCAGGAACTCTCCTTCCTGCACCGAGATGTCGACTTTGTGCAGAACCTCGACCGCCCCGTAGGATTTGGTCGCGTTGTCTATGTCTAGAAAACCCATGAGGTCTTATCCTTTCACCGAACCCGCCATCAGGCCGCGGACGAAGTATCGACCGGCCACGATGTAGACGAGCAGAGTTGGCATGGCCGCCAGAATGGCGCCTGCAAAATGAACGTTGTATTCCTTCACACCGGTTGATGACTGCACCAGATTGTTCAGTGCCACCGTCATCGGTTGGCTGTTGGCATCGGCAAAGGACGCGCCGAACAGAAAGTCATTCCAGATGTTAGTGAACTGCCAGATGATCGAAACCACGGCGATCGGCCCGGAACTGGGCAGAAGAATGCGCCAGAAAATCTGGAAGAACCCGGCGCCATCAATCTGCGCCGCGCGGATCAGCTCGGTCGGGAACACAGCGTAGTAGTTGCGGAAGTACAGCGTGGTAAAGCCAATCCCGTAGACAACGTGGACAAGTGCAAGACCCCAGGTGGTGCCTGCCAGCCCGATTATGCCCAACATCCGTGCCATCGGGATAAGAACAATCTGGAACGGGATGAAGCAGGCGAACAGCATCAGACCGAATAAGATGGTGTCGTACTTGAAGCGCCATTTGGTCAGCACATAGCCGTTCAACGCCCCAAGAATGGTCGAGACGATCACCGCCGGAACCACCATCTTGATCGAGTTCCAGAAGTAGGGCTTCAGCCCTGTCGGATCGACGCCGATCTGCGCCGAAGACCATGCCTTGAGCCACGGCTCAATCGTGAATACCTGCGGCAGGTTCATCATGCCGCCGCCGGTGATCTCTTCCAATGGCTTCACCGAGTTCACCAGCATGACATAAAGCGGCAGCAGGTAGAACAGACCGAACAGAAGCAGCACCAGATATATCAACGTGCGCGTAACGCGGCCCGTTCGGATTGCGGTATCCTGAGTAGCTTGAGACATCAGCGTTTCTCCCGCAATTCGGCGTAAAGATACGGGATCATGATCGCGGCAATGGTCATCAGCATGATCGTGGCCGAGGCCGCACCGATCCCCATCTGGTTTCGCGTGAACGTGTAAGAATACATGAAGGTCGCGGGTAGTTCTGTGGCGCGACCGGGGCCACCCCCGGTCAGGGCGATGACAAGGTCAAAGGTCTTGATCGCCAGATGGCTGAGGATCACGAAGGCCGACAAGAAGGCTGGTCGTAGTTGCGGGATAATGATCCGGCGATAGAGGTTCCAGTTCGACGCGCCGTCCATCTGCGCAGCCCGCAGAATTTCATTGTCGATCCCACGCAGGCCAGCCAGAAACATTGCCATCACGAAGCCGCTCGTCTGCCAGACGGCTGCTAGAACAACTGTGTAGATGGCGTAATCACGGTTTTTTATCCAGTCGAACTCGAAGCTGGTCCAGCCCCATGTGTGCATAACGTTTTCCAACCCGATGCCAGGGTCAAGGAACCACTTCCAGGCTGTACCGGTGACAATGAAGCTCAGAGCCATCGGATAGAGGTAGATGGGACGCAGCAGCCCTTCCCCCCGGATTTTCTGATCAAGGAAGATCGCCAGACCCAGGCCGATACAGGTGCAGATCACGATGTATAGGCTCGCGAAAATCCCCATATTGATCAACGAGGTTTCCCAATGGCTCAGCCGCCACAGTTTGTCGTAGTTTTCCCATCCGACCCATCCAAAGGACGGCAGGATGCGACTGTCGGTGAATGACAGGTAGACCGAAAACAGAATGAACCCGTAGACAAAGACCAGCATCATCGCCAGCGACGGTGACAGGACCAGCTTGGGTATCCAGTTCTGAAGGCGTGTCTTAAAATCCGCGTCGGCTGAAGCAGCCATGGCGCGCCCTCCTCGTTCGAGTCGTGTTAGATCGGAGCTTTTGCGCCCGTTTGGCGACAGGGCGGCCAGACCGCCGCCCCATCAGGAGGATCACTTGTGGATCACTTGGCGATCGAAACGGCGTCAACCAGTTCGGTCACGGCATCTTCGCTGCCGTACTCGCCGTTAAAGTGGGCGGTCACCACGTCATAGACGGCGTTCTTGACTGACGCGGGCGCGGCATGTCCGTGTGCCATCGAGCCGAACAGGTTGCCTGACGAAGCCGCGGCGGCCAAATCTTTCATGCCCTGCTGACCACACGCATCCAGATCGCTGCCATCCACGTCAGTACGAGCCGGGACAGAGCCCTTCACCTTGTTAAAGGCAATCTGGAAGGATGGCGACAGGATCGCGCTGGCCAGCGCGGCTTGCTCGGCCGATACCGAACCGCCCTGATCAAACATCATGAACTGGTCAGCGTTGAAGGTGACCTGATCCTGAGTACCCGGGAAGCGGAAGCACAAAAAGTCTTCGCCCGGCACTTTGCCCGCGTTCAGGAATTCGCCTTTGGCCCAATCACCCATCATCTGGAAGCCCGCTTCGCCGTTGATGACCATCGCTGTCGCCAGGTTCCAGTCTCGACCCGAGAAGTTCTCATCCACGTTGTCGCGGATAAAGGCCATACGGTCGAATGCTTCTTTCATCGCGTCGCCACCCAGCGTTTCCTCGTCCAAGTCGATGAAGGCCGCTTTGTAGCCGTCAGGCCCCAGCGTCGACATCGCGATAGCATCGAACACGGTCGCGTCCTGCCATGCCTGACCACCATGCGCGATCGGAGTGACACCAGCAGCTTTCAACGCCTCAACTGCGGCGACGAATTCGTCCCAGTTGGTGGGCTGTGCAATGCCGTTGGCGTCCAGCACCGCCTTGTTCGCCCAGACCCAGTTGGTCGAATGCACGTTCACAGGGGCCGAGACCCATTTGCCGTCATGCTTGGCGAAGGCTTTCAGCGCATCTGGGACGACGTCATCCCAACCTTCCTGGGCTGCCACTTCGTTCAGATCGGCCAGCGCGCCCTGATCGGCCCAGTCCAGAATGTCAAAGCCCAGAGCCTGAACGGCTGTTGGAGCGTTTCCTGCGGTGACGCGTGCGCGCAGAACGGTCATCGCCTGCTCACCACCGCCACCTGCAACAGGCATGTCGGTCCAGCCGATGCCCTGTCCGGACAGGTCGTCCTTGAGAACGTTCAATGCTGCAGCCTCACCGCCAGAAGTCCACCAGTGCAGAACTTCCACGTCTTCAGCGTGCGCAAGGCTGGTCGTGCACAGTAGACCTGCCACAAACAGCGATTTTGTCTTCAAAAATTTACGCATTCTTGTTTCCTCCCTTAATGCGTTATTCTCACTCGGGACCAATCTGGTGCCCGGTCTTAGTCGTGCGGAACCCATTGCGCCCGGCTGTTGCCGACGCGCATGACCACTGATTTCACTTCGAAGAATTCCTCGAACCCATATCGTCCGATTTCCCGCCCCTGCCCGGATTGTTTGACCCCACCGAAAGCGACCTCGGGGAACCCGTCCATCCAGGTATTGGTCCAGACCGTTCCCGCTTCTGCTCGGCGGGCAAACTCTAGGCAGGTGTGAACGTTTTCGCTCCAGACCCCTGCCGACAGACCGTAAGCGCTATCATTGGTGAGCGCGATGGCTTCGTCTAGTGTTTTGAAAGTCAAAACAGACAGAACAGGCCCGAATACTTCATCGCGGGCAATGGGCATGTCGGGCGAGACGTCGGAAATCACCGTCGGCTGATAGAACTGAGCGCCGAGGCCTTCAACTTCCAGCGGCTCACCACCCAGATCAATAGTCGCACCGGAAGCTTGCGCCTGTTTAACATACGCGTCGATTTTTGAGTTGTGCGCGGACGTTACGATAGCCCCAACCTGCGTCGTCGGGTCCAGAGGATCGCCGAATTTGACTTTGCGCGAAAGGGCGATGACACGTTCGCGGAATTCATCGGCAATGTCCTCATACACGATGATGCGACTGCTTGAATTGCAGCACTGACCAACATTGAAATAAACGCCGAACACAACGGCATCCGCCGCCGCATCCAGATCGGCATCGGGAAAAATGACCTGCGGATTTTTGCCCCCTAGCTCAAGCGCGACTTTCTTGAGTGTATCCGATGCTACTGCGCTGATCGTCTTGCCCACAGCCGTTGAGCCCGTAAAGCTGATCATGTCCACGCTGTCATGGCTCGACATCACACTGCCAACGGGAACTCCGTAGCCCAGAACGATATTGCATACACCGGCGGGCAATCCAGCTTCGACCAGCAACTCGCCCAGCATCAAGGTTGTCGACGGTGTCATCTCAGACGGCTTCACAACAACGGTGCAACCAGCCGCCAACGCGAAGGGCAACTTCTGACTGAGAATCCAGAAGGGGAAGTTCCACGGCGTAATGATGGACACGACACCGATGGGTTCCTTCAGCACGACGCCCATCATGTCAGCGCCAAGCGTGTTGTGGCTGTCGCCATGGGTACTGCGCGCCAATGATGCCGCGTAGCGCCACAGATCCGCAGCACCGCCAACCTCGCCCTTGGATTGGCTGATCGGCTTCCCGCTTTCCAGCGTTTCGATCAGGGCGATCCGGTCGACATTCTGTTCAATCAGGTCCGCGACTTTCAGCAGGACCGCCGCGCGTTCCTTGCCCGATGCGCGATTCCAGACACCGCTGTCGAACGCCTTGCGCGCCGCCTGGATCGCAGCCTCGGTCTCAGCCTCTCCCCCCATGGCCGACCGGCTAACGATGTGGCCGTGCGACGGTGAGCAGCGCTCGAACGTCTCGCCCGAGGTGCTGTCCTGCCACGTGCCATCAATAAGGTGCCGACCTTCAAACAGAGGCGGCAGCTCGAACGGGATAGCTGGGTTGATGGTGATGTCTTTCATATCGTCAAAGGCCCGAAAATGTGGGGTTTCGTTTTTCCATGAACGCAGCAACGCCTTCTTCGCGGTCCGCCGAGGCGGCGATTGCTGCGCTGCCGAGGGCTTCGACAGCGGCATGGGCGTCTTCACCAACCGCTGCATGGATCATGTTTTTTGAGATTTCGGTGGCGCGAGGCGAAAGGTCGCTAAGTTCGGTGGTGATCTCAAGCGCGCGCGCCAGAACATCTTCAGTCACCTCGGTCGCATAGCCTAAAGCCAGCGCGCGGTCGGCACCAATACGGCGCCCGAAGAGTGCCATCTCCTTCACCGCAGCCTCGGGGATCAGCCGGGTTAACCGTTGCGTCCCGGACCAACCCGGCACGATCCCAACCCGAGCTTCCGGCAAAGCCAGCGTGGACCGCGGGGTCATCAGGCGCAAATCGCAGCAACTGGCCAACTCCAGCCCGCCGCCGAAGGCGTGACCGTTGATCGCTGCAATCGTTGGTTTGCCGATCCGCGCCAGACGGTCAAAGATGCGATGCCCGTCCCGGACCCAGTGACGTGCAAACTCGGCGGGGCTCAGACCACCCCATGCTCCAATATCGGCTCCGCAACAGAACGCTTTTTCTCCTGCGCCGGTCAGAACAAGCGCACGAATGGACGCGTCACGCCCGACCTCTTGCAAGCGAGCCTCCAGCGCGTCCAGCATGTCTACGGTCAGAGCATTGAGCTTGGACACGTTGTCCAAAGTGAGGACGGCGGTTGCACCCTCGATATGAAACCCAAGCTTGCTCACAGGGTCATCCCCATCGGGCCGACTGCGAACAGTGACTTGGGCATCTGAGCCGCATTTTCCGCGACTTTGACGCGACCGCCCGAAGCTTCGACAATGTCGCGCTGCGCCTCGATGCCGGGCATGATTTCTGTCGCGACTAGCCCCTGATCCGTCAGGCGAATAACACAACGCTCGGTTACATAGAGCACATCCTGACCGGTTTCCCGGGCACGGCGGCCCGAGAATGTGACATGTTCGACTTGATCCACCATCTTGGTGAATTTTCCGGGGGCATTCACACGGATACCATCATCCGCCAGATCAATCTTTGCGCCAGCTTCGAACCAGCCCGAGAACACGATCTTTTTGGCCCGCGCGGTGATATCGACAAAACCGCCGCACCCTGCAGTCAGGTAGGGCTTCTTCCCAAGTTTGGAGACGTTCACATTGCCTTCGACATCGACCTCGAGGAACGAGAGGAACGACATATCGAACCCGCCGCCCTGGAAATAGATGAATTGCTGTGGTGACGGCACATAGGCATGCGCGTTGGATGCGCACCCAAAGGCAAAGCCGGTTAGTGGGACACCACCGACGGCCCCCTGTTCAATCGCCCATGTCACCGCCTGAGGATGGCCCTCCTCCAACAAGACACGCGGAACCATTGCGCTGATGCCAAAGCCCAAGTTGGCGCTCATGCCGCTGCGCAGTTCTTGGGCGGCCCGTCGCGCGATGACCTTCTCGACACCGTGCTCGGCCCGCGAAAAACTGTCCCAAGGGCGCATAATCTGGCCAGAGATCGCCGGGTCATAGGTCGTCTCTGTCGTTTGCATCTGCTCTGGGTCTTCAACGATCAGATCGACCAGATGCCCCGGCACGCGCACGTCATGGGGGCGCAAGCTACCTGCAGCAGTCACACGTTGAACCTGTGCGATCACGAGCCCACCGTGGTTGCGTACGCAAATCGCTTGCTCCAATCCGCCCAGATAAGCACCTTCATGTTCATAAGTCAGGTTGCCAAACTCATCCGCCGTGGTTGCGCGCAAAACGCAAACGTTCGGGTTGATATTTGGAAAGTGCAACCAAGTCTGACCGTCGAATTCCTTTCGATTAACGATTGGAGCCGCCGCACCACGCTCGTTCATCGCGCATCCTTCGCGGACAGGGTCCACGAAGGTTTCAAGCCCGACTTGCGTCAGAACACCAGGCCGATGCGCTGCGGCCTCGCGATGCATGTCGAACAGAATTCCCGACGGCACGTTATATGCGGCGACCCGATCCTCGACGATCATTTTCCAGATTTCCGGCATCTCAAGGCTGGAAGGGCCCGACGGGTACGATCCGGCAAGAACGCGGCTTAGCAATCCATCCTGCGCCAGATAATCCATGCCCTTCACGCCATACATATCACCGGCGGCTATAGGGTGCAGCGCTGTAATGTTGCGCGGATGCCCTTCAGAGCGAAACCGTTCTCCAAGTGCCTTCAGCACGAGGTCAGGGCACCCGAGCGCAGAGGACGACGACACGGTGACAACCGCATTGTCTGGGATACGAGAAACGGCCTCGGAAACGGAAACAAGCTTGGTCATCAGAAACCGCCATAATCTATGTTGATACGTTCACCCGACGCTGCGGCCTCACGAACGCTCAGCGCGATTGACAGCGATTTCACTCCGTCAGGTCCGTCGGCAGCAGGACGGCCTTGTCCCGCCGCTGCGGAGACAAATTCCGAAACGCCTTGAACATAGAGAGAGTGGTCCGAAAACGGAATCTCTTCGCTTCCGGCTTCAGTCACCAGTTTTATTGCCCCAACAGGGCGCTGCGTCATGACGCCATCCGCAAAAATCGAGCCCTTGGTCCCGTGCACTTGCAGGCCCGACCCGGCAAAGGGGTGCGTAAAGCTTTCGTGCGTCGTGACCATCGCCCCCGATGGCATCGTCCACACGGACATGCACGAGTCTTCGACCCCCTGCCCCATCCCAGAGCTGGCCATTTGCGCGACGACGGAAATCGGGTCCTCATTGAGCAGGAACCGCGTGACATCCGCATCATGAACGACGATGTCGGGGATCACGCCGCCGCCGGCACCTGCTGAGTTAATGCGCCACCCCTGTAGGTCCCCGGGCAAATGTACCGCGTGATGTATACGCAGCGAAAGAACGTCGCCGACGCGACCGTCTGCAATGAGATCACGAATGGCACGATGGCTGCCAGAGCATCGCAGGTGGTGATTTGTACCAAAAGTCACGCCAGCCGCTTCGGCTGCGCGCACCATTTCGACAGCTTCCGCTTGCGTCATCCCGAGCGGCTTTTCACATAGAACATGCTTACCAACCGCGATGGCAGCCATCGCCTGACCATGGTGCTTCTCATTTGTGGAGGAAATGTAGACGGCTTTCACGCCGTCGTCAGACAGCGCCGCGTTCAGGTCTGTGGTTGCATTGGGAATTCCGTGCTCCTTAGCCCATGTTTGCACCCGGTCAGGGGAATTGCTGACGACCCAGGTCACGTCGTTGCTTGCCTGCTGACGCACCGCGTCCAACATATATTGCGAAGCTATAGTGCTCGCTCCGACAAATACCCAATTCATCTGACCTCCCCAAAAATTGGAACGTTCCAAAAAAATTAGTGGAACGTTCCAAATTTGGCAAGAAAAAACTCTATGCGCGCCTTAAAGTTCAGAAAACATGTCTAAAAACGAGACGTTAGATGCCTCATCCAAAACGATCATAGGGAACCGAAGAGATTCACGGCGTGCCGACACTCTGACTGAGTCGCAGCAATTCGCCGAGCGCCACTTGCATCAATGCGTCAGAGCGACCCCTTCCACGGTCACCCTGTGCATAAGACGTCGAAACCCATGGTAGTCGTTGATCGCCTTGTGCCACGTCGCTCTGTTATCCCAAATGGCGATATCCCCTTCCTGCCAACGCAGACGACATTGGAATTCAGGCTGCTTGCAGTGATCGTAAATCATACCCAGCACCGCGGCAGACTCATCCGCGCTCAAGCCTCTGATTTCGGTCGTGAACACGGGATTGACGAACAACCCTCGCCTACCGCTGAGAGGGTGCGTGATGACAACGGGGTGCAAAGCGTCTTGCGTGGCAGCTTCGGCGTTACCCAAACGGCCGCTTTTTGCGGCTTCTGTTTCCATGATGCTGGCGCCAAAGACATGGCGAGAGGAATGCACCGCCCACAAACCATCTAAGAAACCACGCATCGTGGGCGACAAAGCTTCGTAGGCAGCAGCCATCGACACAAACAGCGTGTCGCCACCCTGGGGCGGAACCTCTAGGGCGTGCAGGATCGAGCCCATAGCAGGCTCCTGATCATAAGAGTGGTCAGTATGCCACCCCTCTCCCACAGCTTCTTTCTGATCCTTCTCTTTCAATACCATGGCAATCTCTGGGTGGCCGTCAACCGGTTTGAAAAATCGGTTCACGTTGATTGGGCCGAACTTTCTCGCAAAGGTCAGATGCTCTTGTGGACTAACGCTTTGGCCCCTCAGTGCGATAACGGAATACTCTGCGAAGGCTGACTTAATTGCGTCGAATTGATCTTCACACCGGATGTCCGCCCCGACGATTTCCGCACCCAATCCACCCGTGAGAGGTTTTACTTCCATGCGCCCTCCTCCCTGCTTCGCTCAGCCTAGAAGACGAGACATATCACTTCAATGCAATCGGCTTGGCTTCATACAACTCCAATGGAAGATTGTCCGGATCGCTGAAGAAAGTGAACCGATGGCCGGTATATTCATCGACACGGATGTCTTCGACGAGGACACCTTTCTGTTCCAGACTGTCTTTCAGCGCCTCGATATCATCCACAACAAACGCAAGATGCCGCAGACCTCGCGCTTCGGGGCGAGACGTGCGTTTGGGCGGGTTGGGAAAAGAAAACAGTTCAATCTGAGAACCGTCCGGCAACGCCAAATCCAGCTTCCAAGATTGCCGCTCAGCCCTGAAATTCTCAGCAACAATCCTCAAACCAAGCGTCTCTGAATAAAACGCCTTGGACCGTTCATAGTCCGAACAAATGACTGCAGCATGGTGGATTGCTTTCAGACTGGTCACGGGCCTGTATCCTTATTTAATCAATTAGCTAAGCCGAACTCTTGAGGTATTTCTTCGCTTCATTTTCAAAACTGATCGAGAAAACCAAAAGGCGTTTGGCCAAATTTGGCAACCGAACAATACAGGAAAACAAAGCAGTATTCATCAAGCGTCTGTGGGCTCAACGTCGTTGTTTTAGGCAACTCGTGCCGGTGGCAGGTCGCGATTCGAGACACACCTTAAATACCAAGCTTCGTGAGCTCTGAGTTGAGAGCCTATGCCGCCAAACTAGGCTGCCTACAAACTCGTTTGAAACAAATGAGTGTTGCTCTAAGACAGATTCGAAGCGGTCTCAGTTGCGCCAGTTGGGAGTGTCCTCAATGCCGCGCACGGATCGCGCCACTCAAGCAAGCCAAATCTGAACGGGATCTTTGACCGACATGACTGGACCGGCAAAGCGAGATTTTGGAAACATAGTAAAGCTGGCCACCGCCTCTTTCACCTTTCAAAATAGCAATTTAATCGGCGCTCCTGTTGCTCCACCGCCCACGGAAGACGAAGGCTGTTTGATAGTTCAGCGCTGTCCAGGCCAAGCGTGACCAACTCTAAGCAGTGTTTATGAAACGTCTAGGTAGCATTCAAAATCGGACCATCTAACAATCTGACCAATTCTCCAAAATAGCCTCCAGAACGCGCCGGACGCGTAGGATCAGATGTAATTGCGACAGCAAGGTTTCGATCAGGATGCGCCGCTATGATTTGGCCCCCATATCCACGTGCCAACTCATAGCCTGAAGGGGACAGAAACCAGCCATAGCCGTAATCCAAACCGGAGAAAGGCGAACGGCCGTGTGGCTTGGTCGATTCCAAGACCCAACGCTCAGGAATGATTTGCCTATTGGCAAAAGCCCCGCGGTCCCGAAGCAGGACCGCGATTTTCAACATCGATCTTGGCGTAATCGCCATCTCATTTCCACCCAAGTAGTAGCCCTGTGGATCCCTCGTCCAAGCAGGTATCTCGATACCAAGCGGTGCACCCAGCCTTTCACGCGTCAGTCTCAATAGACTTTGTCCGGTTGCAACGGTCAATGCTGCACCAAGCACATGGGTCGATCCGGTAGAATAGAGCATCTGCTGTCCGGGCTCAGCAACCATCGGTCGTGTCAACGCGTCTGCGATCCAGTTGGGAGAGTTGATCCATTCTCCGTAGTTGCTGCCCGAAGTTCTTTCGAGCCCTGCGCGCAGCGTCACCAGATCCTCCATCGTAATGCTTTCGGAACCGGCTGTCGTATTAGCGGGCAAAAGCCGTGGAGCGACCTCCTGCAAGGTGGATTCTACAGATGGAATTTCCTGCCGGTCAATCGCTGTCCCCAACAACAAAGCCACGATGCTTTTCGAACAAGACTTAATATTGGCCGGCCTATCCAGGCCTGCACCCTGATAGGCCTGCGCGAAAATGACATCGTCGCCGCGTTGAATTTGAAGTGAATGCAACTGCGGAAGACCGCTGATTGCATCATTCAGCGCCACCGTTCGTCCCCGCGCAATATACGGAGCACAAATTGCGGTTGCGGTAACCAACAGGAGCTTTCGACGTGTGATCATGGCCTTCATTTGGAAGCAAATCTCGGAATGTCCAGACACCTACGCAACATCCCAAGATTTATTGTCCAAGATGTAAGAAAGCCTCCGCAAACAAAAAATGGGATTTGAGGCAACGGAAGGCTTCGTTCGTACAATTGACCAGCATCCTTGCGTTTACGAATTGTGTTAGACTGACCCCGAGGACATTCTAGCAGGAGATCTCCCGTTGCTAACGAATTCACTCCGTCTCGCACTCTCGGTCATAACAATCGCCATGTCGGTGGGCACCCTACCGGACCGCGCCAATGCGATAACGCAAGATGTTCCAGCGTGGCTACAAAAGCACGTCGGTACAGGTGAAGGGCAAATCGCGCCAATCGTTTTGGAAAGGGCACGAGCGCTTTACATCAAGAAACTACGCCGAGGCGAAGTCAGGAACCCTTGCTACCTTGCCAAGGATGCGACCCGCCCCAGCACTGCAAGTAACGGCAATCCGGGCAAGCGTTTTTTTGTCATCTGCGAGTCACAAAAGTCCTTCCGAGCGGTTTCGTCCGGCTATGGCAACGGCAGAAAACTCCTGCGCGCCAATTTTTCGAATGGCCGACAATGTGCGAAGAACTTCAGCAATGCAGAGGGCTCTAAACTAACCACCGGAGGTGCCTATGTGACGGCTGAAACCCGCACGTCCTTCAAAGGTTACCACAGTCATTCCGGCAAAACTCAGCCGTTCTACCGCACGTTTCTTTTGTTTGATGGTGAAGGAGAAACGAGCAATGCTCGCGAGCGCGCCATCGGAGGCCATCCAGCTGTCTTCCTGAAGTGGCAGTGTAGGTTCAAAAAACCTAGAAGCACTCATGCAGACAACGACGGTTATGTCCCCTACGGAAAACTTGTGAACTACACTGGTGGTCGTAGCAATGGTTGCACAACCTGGTCACAATCCGCCTCAAAAGAGATATTGGCAATTGTAGAAGGGAACCCGACGACCCTCTACATCTACCCAGAATCCAAAGACATAAACGCTGTCGCCAAAGCGTTAAAAAAGGGAAAATCACTTTCTCGAGCTGGAGTTTATTGGAACGCAGCTTGCCTAAAAGCGATTGGCGCACCAAAGTTTTGGCCCAAAAGCAGCCTCCAACCGATCATAAATAGTTGGAGAGCATCCTTGCCTAAACAGCCACCACTGGAATTGCCGATCTGCAAGTGAACTGAAAAGCAGACCGTTGGCGCGCTACCCTTCAAGCCTTTCTGCTGTGGGCTCGATGTTGACGTTCAGTGAGTTTCACTCAATGTCTGCTTTGCGGACAAAGCCGTCTTAGGCTGGCGCTGCAGATTTCGCATTTCCACCGACAACCCACAAACACAACACCGCAAGCAAAACCTCTATCGCAAATGCGGCAAGAATGTTATCGGATGGCCAACCATCGAGGAGGAAACTGATTGTTCTGCCCACGGCGAAAGCTGAGAAAACCGTAGCCCCAAGCAAGGCTGAGGCCTGGACCAACTTTTGGTAAAATGCTCCGCACAAAATGATCAGGCCAAGTACCGAGAGGTTGGCAGCAGGTGCACGCAACTCACTCATCAGGTTTGGCTGCGGCGAGAGTACGATGCCGTAGTTGGCGTAGAAAGACTGTGGGTCCAGAGTGATGGCCAGACCTATGGCGAATGCAGTTAATCCGGACATGCCCAAGATAAGTCTGCCTCTAATTTCAAGTTTCATGTTTGTCTCCAATATCCCTTGGCCTGGCTTATGCGGCTTTGGTCCACGCGCCAGACAATTCAGCTTTGTTTGCGAAGTCGGCGAAGTCGCGTGGCGCGCGTCCAAGCGCACGCTGGACCCCGTCCGCGAGGTTCGCATTGCGCCCGTCCAGCGTTTCACGCGCGATGTCCGTAATCACATCAGCAATCATCTCGCCATTCGCATGCGCGATTTCCGCGTGGAAGTCTTCGAATGAAATTGGCAGGTATTGCACAGTGCTGCCCATGGCGCGCGAAATCTCTGCGGCCATGTCGGCAAACGTCATGAGACGTGGTCCCGTGACCTCGTACAGTTCGCCATCGTGTCCTTCTTCTGTCAAAGCAGCTACGGCAACATCGGCGATGTCGTTCACGTCGATGATTGGTTCGCGTACATCGCCGGCGGGCATCGGCAAGACACCTGCCATGACCGGACCAAGCAATGCCCCTTCAGAGAAGTTTTGCGCAAACCATGCAGCACGAACGATAGTGAACGGAACTCCGGAATTGCGTACGACTGCTTCCGCTCGTTCCGCATGAAACTCACCACGCCCGGTTAGCAGCACAAGACGCCGTAGTCCCTTTTCACGAGCCAATGCTGTGAACGCTTCGACCTGCTCAACCGCGCCTGGAAAAGCGATGTCAGGAAAGTAAGAAATATAAGCAGACGAGACGCCTTCCAGGATTGCGGGCCAGCTCTGTGGTTGGTCCCAGTCAAATGGCGTTTCACTGTTCCGCGATGCGCGCCGGACTGCCTGCCCTTTTTCTTCCAGACGTGTCGCGATCCGCGATCCGGTTTTGCCTGTTGCGCCAAGTACAAGAATGGGCTGCTGTATCATTGGTCATCTCCATGAGTTCACTTGATGGCCCGAAATTAGGTAATAAATAGAGATGTTCTATTCTTCAGAATCTGAAATTCTTATTCGATCGTCCAAAGTAAATAGACGAAGAGCTAAATTTCAGCCAAGGTCCCCACATGAACAAGGTTGAACCGCATGTCCCTGACCCAGATGCACTGGCACAGCCGATCGGCGATCCGCTGGGGGAAATCCTCCATTTGCTGAAATTGACAGGTACATTCTATTGCCAGTCTCGCATGACAGCGCCATGGGGCGTATCCATCCCAGGTTTTCCCGGCGTACTGAGCTTTGCGGTTATCACACACGGGCGGTGTTTCATGAAGGTCGGTTACGATGACCCGTTCGAGGTCGAAAAAGGCGATTTGGTGCTGATGACCAGCGGCGCACCGGTCGGTTTCTTCAGCTCGGAAGACACCCCGCTTTTAACTCTGGAAGAGCTGCCGATACGCAAGGTGACCGAGCTTTATGAAACACTGGAATACGGCGGCAGCGGCGCGGAGACGGGCATCATGTACGGCCTCGTCAGGATCGATCACGCCGCCAGTGGTATGTTGATGCACTTGCTTCCGGATGTGCTCAAAATCGACCCGTGGGAAGAGGATGCCGGAAGCTGGCTACAAGCAACTTTGCAATTCATCGCAAAAGAGGCACGGGTATTGAGACCGGGCGGCGAAACCGTGATCACGCGACTGGCCGATGTGGTTGTCATTGAGGCCATTCGTCGTTGGCTGAACAGCGCACCAGACGCAAACCGCGGCTGGCTGAAAGCGGCGCGAGACCCGCAGATCGGGCGCACGATAGTCGCCATTCACCGTACGCCTGCTGCGGCTTGGACAGTCGAGTCTCTCGCGGAGGTTGCTGGGATGTCCAGATCCGCGTTCGCGGCGCGGTTTACTGAGTTGGTAGGCGTTCCGGCAATCCAGTATCTTGCAACGTGGCGTATGCATCTGGCGCGCGAAAGGTTGGTGTCCACCGATCAGCCTATCTCGCAGATTGCCGTTGACATCGGATACCTGTCTGAGCCTGCGTTCAACAAAGCCTTCAAACGGGTATTTGGCGCACCACCGGGAAAAATCAGGAAGAACAGAGTTCACTCCGTATCCAGCCGAAACTTGAGAAACTGAGCATCTTCGTATTCGATCTCGCCGATGTGTTTGGCACCGAGTTTCCGGAGTGCACCCAGGTTTTTTCTACTTGGTGGCAGCAGAAACGTGACAAAGGGGATACGTTTGTCAGCGATCGCAAAGTCGATTGCCATTTTGGAAATCCGTTTCCCAAGTCCAAAGGCGTCGGGCCGCAAAACCAACCCAAAATCCCACTCGCCACCTTCTTTTTGAAAGCCCCCCCATCCAACATACCGACCGCCTGACAAAAACGCCCAATGTCCAAGACCGTCCCGCGCCCAGTAGCCTTCCTTTTTGGCGATAAATTCTCTTGCGACCTCAACATTCCATTTGAACGTCAAAAGCGGCATATGCTCTGCTACCCGGGGGTCGGACATATGAACCGAAATGTCATTCGGGTCGATTTCCGAAAGGCGCGCAAATGAAATCCCATCGTTCATCATTGTACTCATTTGATGGCCCGAGATGTCCCTCGCATGCAAAGTAATTCTGGCGCGAATACTGTTTCACAGCTTTCTCGCGACAATGTACCGGCTCGGCAACAACCCGGCTTGATCCGCTGTCTCAACGATATCGAAGCCCGCACGTTCAACAGCGTGCTGGAGTTGAGCTACGGATACAAAATTTACGAACGGAGCTTTCCCGAGCACCTGCATAATCGGGATCGCTATTCGGCTGATTATGCCATATTTGAACCTTCCACTCTCTGGAGCGCAGACGGTCTTGGAAATGAATACCCCACCGGGTTTTGTAAGGGTCGCAATGTGTTCGAGTGCATGGCCCATATCGGGTACAAGGTGCAGTAGATTATGTGCGAGGACAGCGTCGTAAGAACCGTCGTCAGGATCGTGCTGTAGAACCTCGGCCACTTTGAACGTGACATTCTCCAACTCTTCTTCAGCGAGTTTCTCGTTTGCGATTTCGATCATCCCCGGTGCGAGATCGGAGGCAGTGACTTGCGCCACATGCGGTGCCAGTAGCAACGCGGTTGACCCCGTTCCACACCCGATTTCCAATACACTGTCTTCGGCTTGCAGGTAGGACTTTGAACGTTCGAGCGTGTTCAGATACCCTTCCATGTTCCGGATAGGATCAGCCGCATATTTGCGCGAAATCTTGCTCCAGAACTCGGCATCTTTGGACAATGCAGCCATCTTTGATCTCTCTTTCAAACTTTTCACAGCAGCCAGTAAATTAAAACGCGATTTTATGGAATTGCCAGATATTGCAGAACTGTTATGCATTAATGCATGAATTGGAACGCTATCAATTTCGATTGGAACCAGGCTCGGTCCTTTCTTGCAACGGCAGAAGAAGGTTCGTTTTCCGCGGCAGCGCGCGTGCTTGGGCAGACCCAACCAACCGTCGGTCGGCAAGTCGCCGCGCTGGAACAGGCGCTCGGCGTCATCTTGTTTGAAAGGGTTGGCAAGTCGCTTAATCTGACAACCGCTGGTGCTGAGATGTTGGTACATGTCAGTGAAATGGCAATTGTTGCGAACAGGATTTCTCTGACCGCGACAAGCCAGTCGCAAGCCATTGAAGGGCAAGTCAGGATCACTGCCTCTGACGTGATGTCAGCTTATCAGCTGCCGCCCATTCTTAAGCAAATCAGGCTCGCGGCACCGCGGCTTGATATCGACGTGGTGGCAGCAAATGACATACGAGACATACAGCGGCGCGAGGCAGATATCGCCATTCGGCATGTACGCCCTACACAGCCGGACCTGATTGCAAAGCTGGTGGCAGAAGCGACGGCACATTTTTACGCTGCCCCTTCGTACCTCGAACACGTTGGACGACCAAGAAATGAAGACGAACTTGCCAAGTTGGATTTCGTCGGTTTAGGCGACATTGACACGATGATTGGATTTCTCAATCCGGCTGGCATCGAAGTAACCCGCAAGAATTTCCGCATTGGATCGCAGAGCGGGATAGTGTCATGGGAGCTTGTGCGCCAAGGCTTCGGCATTAGTGTTATGTCAGACGATGTGGCGGCCCTTACACCCGGCGTGGAGCGAGTTCTACCCGAACGTGAGCCATTCAAATTTCCTATCTGGTTGGCCACACATTCTGAGTTACAAACAGCGCGAAGGATCAGGTTGGTTTTTGATCAGCTTGCAGACCATCTCGGCTCGCGGATAAATTATTGAACGTGAGTTGGTCTGGTGTCGTGAACTGGAGTCTGCTTCTGGCTCGGAGCGGACCATCGCAGCAGTTGGCCCAAACGGCAGCTTTGCGCTTCATCGCAGACGTTCGAGGTCGAAGATTTGATATCCAATCCCAGGTCGCTTGAAAGCGCTTTCGCGTTACGTCATAACCGCATGCGATCTTCCCTTCTTGGTCTTTCGGGTCGATAGTTGCCTTGGCGGTGCTGTCAGACGAATTCGAACCAGTCTCTATTAGGCCAGTGACGCTGTCCTTTATCCAGCACCAAGTTGACGCCACTCGCTAAGAGCGGCGGCAGGGGTCAGCTTGAAGGTGTCTCGGCTGGTCAGCGATCTTTCCTGGTTGAAGTGGTTGTAGACAGAGGAATGGACGGAGGCGAATTTCTGCAAACTTCGCATGCGCCTGAAACGTTGCATGGCGCGTTCACGCCGTCGGAAAGGAAGGTGCGAATTCTCGACACGGTTATTGAGCCACCTGCCCGTCTGCTGTTTTTCGGTAGCGCCGAGCTCTCTAAGAGCAGCTCGATACGACGCGAAGCGATCGGTGACTACTTCTTCAGCTTTACCGTGCCGCTTCATCGATTTCCTGAGGAATTTCAATGCTGCTTGCTTGTTTCGACGTTTGGTAACGTTTGCTTCCAGCACTTCGCCCTCATGATCGACGGCCCGCCAGAGGTAGTGGCGTTTGCCATTCACCTTCACGAAAACCTCGTCCACGTGCCACTTCCATTTGGAGTATGCTCTCAATTTCTGAACACGCCTTCTTCGGATCTCAGCAGCAAACATTGGGCCAAACCTGTTCCACCAATATCGGACGGTTTCGTGGCTAACGTCGATCCCGCGTTCGTGCAACAGATCTTCGACATTCCGAAGCGAGAGCGGGAAACGGATGTACAGCATCACTGTAAGGCGGATGATCTCAGGGCTGGTTTTGAAGTATTTGAAAGAAGCAGGTCTGGTCATGGACAAAAGCTACGCAACCCCCCTGCCCCGCTCAAGCAAAGTTCTTCTGACAAGACCCGGACAGGAGCCTATTTCGCCGAGCATCACGGACTGTCGGTCATCTGCCTGCGCATCGGATGGACGCAATGGACTCATGACAATCAGCCCGGCACGCATATGGCGATGGGCCGATGGGGTCAGGAAATGTGGCTGAGCGATCGGGACTTTTTAGGCGGAATGCGCGCCGCAATAGATGCCAAGGACATTTCCTTCGCAGCCCTGAACCTAATGTCAGATAACCCGGGGATGCGCTGGGATATCACCGAAACGCGGCAAGCGATTGGCTACTCTCCAAAGAACGGAAGCCCCGCGAAAACAACAGTGGGCATTGTCTTAAGATCCACGCTGAAACGGCTGTTTACAGTCAGACCCCCAGCTATTTCACGACACGTTTTCCGGATTGGTAGAGTACACGGTCCGGGCATTGTTGCGTCTCGCACAATCAGCTTCCGAAACTTCGCATCGAATTAAGAACTTGAAAAGATGAGCGTTTTCCTCTTCGCAGTCGACGGAGAGTGACATAACACCCCTGCCCCGCTCAACCCAAGTTCTTCTGACAATACCTCCGGAATTTTCGAACGTTTGCTGGCGCAGCCGGAGGCCGGGTCAGCGGAGGCGGTACAGACTTCAGTTGCGGATTTAGTAAACCTCGTCCACGTGCCACTTCCATTTGGAGAACGCGCGCAGTTGCTGAACACGCTTCCGTCTGATCTCAGCAGCAAACATTGGGCCAAACCTGTTCCACCAATACCGGACAGTTTCGTGACTCACGTCGATGCCTCGCTCTTGCAACAGATCTTCGACATTCCGAAGCGAGAACGGGAAACGGATGTACAACATCACCGCAAGGCGGATGATTTCGGGACTGGTTTTAAAGTACTTGAAAGAGGCAGGATTGGTCATAGGCAAAAGCTACGCAACACCCCTACCCCGCTCAAGCAAAGTTCTTCTGACAAGACCCAAGAAAAAGTTCTCCTGACAAGTCTCCACCAAGCGTTCAGTTTGTATAGAGAAATGGACCATAGCCATTTCTATCGAGCATTTCGAATGCCAACCTAAACTGAGTATGAGCGAAGATAAGCATTTTCATTGGGCATATTGCCTTCTACCTAGGAAGAATTTGCATGTTCCAAAGAAACAGCCACACCAAGAGTTTCAGCAAAAAGCGCGATAGCTCGGCGACATGCTGATTGGGTTTTCAAAAGAGCGAATTTTTACTCCCTAATGGACTAAAACTTGCTCTAAGAAGTTTTTTGTGCGCTTGCTCTTGGGGTTGTTGAAGAAGCTCTCCGGGTCGTCTTCCTCGATGATTTCACCAGCATCCATGAAGATAACCCGATCTGCTACTTTCCGTGCGAAACCCATTTCATGAGTAACGCAAATCATAGTCATCCCTTCCTGGGCCAGCGTCACCATAACGTCCAGAACCTCGCCGATCATCTCAGGGTCCAGAGCCGAAGTAGGTTCGTCAAACAGTAGAATGTCGGGCTTCATACAAAGCGCCCGCGCGATGGCCACGCGCTGCTGTTGGCCGCCGGACAGCTGGCCGGGATATTTCGGGGCCTGATTAGCGATCTGGACTTTTTCCAGATACATCATCGCGGTCTTTTCGGCCTCGGCCTGCGAGATTTTGCGGGCCAGCATCGGGGCCAGAGTACAATTATCAAGGATCGTCATGTGAGGGAAAAGGTTAAAGTGCTGAAACACCATACCTACTTCCTGCCGCATCTTGTCTATGTTCGGATCTTCGGCGCTGATCGCGTGGCCATTTATCTCAATCTGACCGGACTGATGTTCCTCAAGTTGGTTGATTGTCCGGATCATTGTCGATTTACCCGATCCGGAAGGTCCGCAGACGACGATTTTCTCGCCCTTCGTCACGGTCAGATTAATGTTCTTGAGGGCGTGGAAAGATCCGTAGTATTTTTCCACTTTGCTTAGTCTGACGGCTGGTGTTTCGGACATGGCAATCCCCCCCTTCAGGTTTTTATTGCGGCTGTGATGATGATCTCGACTTTCAATACATCCCGCGCCAGACGGGCCTCGCCACAGGCTCGGGCGGGCGCATGGCCTTCGGGCACCCAGGCATCCCAGACGGCGTTCATTTCAGCAAAATCCGCCATATCGCGCAGCCAGACGATAGCCTGCAGGATATGTTCGCGGTCCGAGCCCGCCTCTGCCAGCAGGGCATCAACGCGCGACAGACAGTCCTGCGTTTGTTCGGTGACGTTGTCACCCGCACCAACCTGACCGCACAAATAGGCGACGCCATTGTGCTTGACGATCTTCGACATTCGGCCACCGGTGTGGAGACGTTCTATCATTTCAGCAGCCCCCGGCCCTTCAGCGCATCGGAAATCTCATCCAGAATGGCCGGATCGTCGATTGCGGCCGGCATCTTGAATTCAACACCGTCGGCAATCTTCTGCATCGTCCCGCGCAAAACCTTGCCAGAGCGCGTTTTCGGCAACCGCTTGACCGGAATGGCGGTTTTAAAGGATGCGACTGCCCCGATCTGTTCCCGCATCAGCGCGACCAACTCTTTTTCCAACTCTGCCGAATCCCGTTCGGCTCCATCATTGGTCACATAGAAACCCAACGGCATTTGACCTTTCAGAGCGTCCGCCGCGCCGACTACAGCACATTCCGCGATGTCGGGATGCGCCCCAATCACCTCCTCCATCGCGCCGGTCGACAGGCGGTGCCCGGCCACGTTGATGATGTCATCCGTGCGCGCCATGATGAAGACATACCCGTCCTCATCAATGATCCCCGCATCCGACGTGGCGTAGTAGCCGGGGAATTCGTTCATATACGAGGTCAGGAACCGTTCCGGCGCGTTCCAAAGCGTCGGAAAACCCGAGGGCGGCAGCGGCAGCTTGCACACGATGTTGCCGAGAGTGCCGGGTTTGACCCCATGCCCCTCGTCGTCCAGAACCTGTATGTCGTACCCAGGCATCGGCTTGCCGGGCGAGCCGTATTTGACTGGAAACTGCCCCAATCCCACCGGGTTACCCGACATGGCCCAACCGGTCTCGGTTTGCCACCAATGGTCGATCACCGGACGTTGCAGTTTCTGCTCAGCCCACTGGATCGTCGCTGGATCCGAGCGCTCCCCGGCCAGAAAGAGTGTGCTGAATTTGGACAAGTCATACTGACCGATCAACTGGCCTTTTGGGTCCTCTTTCTTGATCGCCCGGAAAGCCGTCGGGGCGGTAAACAGCGCTGCAACCTCATGATCCTGAATGACTCGCCAGAAGGCGCCTGCGTCGGGCGTGCCCACCGGCTTGCCCTCGTAGACCACGGTGGCGCAGCCATGTAGCAGCGGCCCGTAGCAGATGTAGGAGTGCCCAACGACCCAGCCCACGTCTGATGCTGCCCAGAACACCTCACCGGGTTTGATCCCATAGTGGTGCTGCATCGTCCATTTCAGCGCCACCATGTGCCCGCCATTGTCGCGCACAACGCCTTTAGGCTGGCCGGTCGTGCCGGAAGTGTACAGGATGTACAGCGGATCGGTCGCATCGACCGGCACACATTCCGTGGTTTCCCATGCTGCCTTTGCTGCGCCGACCAGTTCGGCATAGTCCAGGTCGCGACCCGGAGTGAGTTCTGCCAGTTCCATGTCGCGTTGCAGGATCAGACAGTGCGCGGGCTTGGTGGTGGCTTCCTCAATCGCAGCATCCAACAATGGTTTGTAATGCACGATCCGACCCGGCTCGATCCCGCAGGAGGCCGAGATAATCATCTTGGGTACGGCATCATTGATGCGGGTGGCCAGTTCATGGGGTGCAAAGCCGCCGAATACGACCGAGTGGATCGCTCCCAAACGAGCGCAGGCCAGCATTGCAAACACTGCCTGCGGCACCATCGGCATGTAGATGACAACGCGGTCGCCTTTACCGACGCCATGCGCCCGCATGACCGAGGCCAACGCGCCGACTTCGGCCTGCAATTCAGCAAAGCTGAAGGTCCGAACCGTATCCGTGACCGGGCTGTCATAGACCAGCGCCTTGCGGTCGCCATGCCCGGCCTCGACATGGCGGTCGACACAGTTCCAGCAGGTGTTGCAGGTCGCCCCTGCAAACCAGCGCCCGTAGACGCCTTTATCCGGGTCAAAGACCTTTTCGGCTGGCGTGAACCAATCGATCTGCTCGGCGGCCTTTCCCCAAAACGCCTCGGGGTCGGCCTGCCAGCTTGCATATGCGTCTGTGTAGCTCATGACATCACATAGTTCAGGCCGAGGCGACCGCCATCGACATAGATCGTTTCACCAGTGACATAACTGGCCTTTTTGGAACACAGGAACGCCACCACATCGCCGATCTCGCGCGCGGTGCCTGCGCGGCCCATCGGCGTGCGCGACATCGCCATCTTGAAGGCTTCGGGGTTGGCATTCACACCAGCCATCATCTCGGTATCAATCGAGCCGGGACCAACCGCATTGACACGAATGTTTTTCGGAGCCAGCGCCAGTGCAGCAACCTTGGTCAGCTGCATTACCCCGCCTTTCGAGGCGCAATAGGCCGGGATCGCAGGGATCGCGACCTGCGCGTTGATCGACGACATGTTCACAATCGCACCTTCGATGCCTTTCTCGACCATCGTGTTCGCAACCCGCTGCATCGCCACAAACACGCCACGCAGGTTGATATCCATCACCTGGTCGTAGGCGGCCAGATCATAGTCCAGGAAATTCCCCGGCATCGCGACACCCGCGTTGTTCACCAACGCCGCGACCGGGCCATGCTCGGCCTCAACCGTGTCGAACATCGCGCTGATGGCGTCCACATCGCCCATGTCGCAGACCATTCCTACCCCGCCAACGGTCGCGGCGGCTTCGCGCACGCTGTCCTGAATGTCGACCAGAATGACCTTGTAGCCATCCTCGCTCAGCGCCTCGGCGCAGGCCAGCCCAATGCCCTGCGCGGCCCCGGTTACAACTGCTATAGGAGTGTCAGCCATCTGCGTTTACCCTTCAAATCCGTAATCTCGCTTTGCCTGTTCGGCTGTGATGAACCCGGCGGCCAAGTCGCCTGCCACCGCATCACGATCCCTTTGCTCGGGTGCGCCATAACCACCGCCGCCCGGCAGACTGAGTCTCAGCCGCTGGCCGTTCTTGACCAGTTGCCGACCCTTCGAGCGCAGCTTTGTCCCATCGGACAGTTCGACTGCCCCTGCACCACCGGCCAGCCCGCCATTCCGCCCGCGCGCTGGGTTGACTACCCGGTCGAACATGGCGTTGAAGTAGAAATCATAACCTTCGCGCGGTTCGATCTCGATGGTCTGACCCAGACCGCCGCGCAAAGCCCCAGCTCCACCTGAGCCGTCGCGCAGGTCCTTGCGCCAGACAGTGATTGGCCCGACATGTTCGGTCGCCTCGACGCTCATGGTTGATACGCCGGAGGGGAAGGCCGTGGCGCTCAGCCCGTCAAAGGCCGGGCGCGCACCGGTGCCGCCCGAGTTGAACATCAGCACCTCGCGGTTTGGCAGGCCGCTTTCGGGGTTCGAGGCCCGCGCAGAAATCTGAATGTTCCACAGAGCGCTCGCACCTTCGGCCGGAACTGTGTCGGGCATCGCCTTGTGCAACGCGCCCAGAACCACATCCGGCACCAAATGGCCCATGACGTGGCGCACCGAAACTGGCGCGGGACGTTTGGCCGCTAAGATGCAGCCCGCTGGCGCGGTGATCTGAAACGGCTCAAGCGAGCCTGTGTTGTTCGGCACCTCGGGTGCAATTACACATTTTAGTGCGTAACAGGCATAGGCGCGGGTATAGACCTCGGGGCAGTTCACGCCGAACCGGCTCATCCCCGATGTGCCCGCGAAATCCGCCAGCAGTTGATCGCCATCGACGCTAAGCGTCACCTCCATATGCACCGGGGCGTCATAGCCGTCGACTTGCATCGTCTCGTGATAGGTGCCCGAGGGCACTTTGGCGATCGCCTCCAGCGTCGCCTTACGGCTTGTCTCGATGACGAAATCCGACAGGGATTGCAGGTCGTCAATATCGAACTCATCCATCATCGCCTGAAGGCGGCGGTCACCAGCCTCGTTACAGGCGGCCAGCGAGTACATATCGCCCACAGTCTGATCCGGGGTCCGCACATTGGCGCGGATCATTTCAATCAGCAGAGGTTGAACCTGACCACGTTCGGCGAATTTGGTGATGGGGATCAGTAGACCCTCTTCGAAAACCTCATTGCCGTCCGGGCCAAATCCGCGCCCGCCAATGTCCACCACATGCGCGGTGCATGCGAAATACCCAATATGCGCGCCCTTGCGGAACACCGGAGTGACAACGGTGATGTCATGCAGGTGCCCGGTGCCCAGCCAAGGATCGTTGGTGATGAAGACATCGCCGTCGAACGTGTTCTGTGGCCCGATTTGAGCAGTAAAATGCGTGACGCTTTCTGCCATCGCATTCACGTGGCCCGGAGTTCCGGTCACAGCCTGCGCGATCATCCGGCCCTCGCGGTCGAACAGACCCGCCGACAGGTCGCCCGCCTCGCGGACGGAAGTTGAAAAGGCCGTACGGATAAGTGTTGTGGCCTGTTCCTCCACAACCGCTATCAGGCGGTTCCACATGATCTGATGATCGATATCTGACGCACCCATGGCTTAAGCCTCCTTCGCCAGCAACAGCAAACTTCCATCGCCCTGCCCAACCGCGCGATAGCCCGAGGTAACGACGGTCGACGTTTCGGATTCGACGATGATCGCAGGGCCTTCGACCGCCTTGCCCGGCGCCATGCTGGGCCGATCAACCTCGCGTGCTTCAACCGATTTGCGCAGGGCGGCATCGAAGAACTCGCGCGTCCGCGCGACATCCGCGTCCGACCCACTGTTGTGGCTGATAACAGGTTCGGCATCCGGCAAAACCGTGGAGACTGTCAAAAGCCAATTGGTGATCTCAACTGCCAACCCGTCGATGATCCGACCAAAGAGCGTACGGTAGGCGTCTTCGAACGCCTTAAGGATCAGCGAAACATCACTGTCTTCAAATTGCTTGTGCGGCAGCACCACGGGAATTTCCCATCCCTGACCAAAATAGCGCATTTGAGCGGTCAGACGGATTTCGGTCTCTGCACCCTTGGCACCTTCGTCGACGAAGGCGCGCGCCTCAGCTTCCATCTCGATCAACGCAGCGTTCACCGCGCCAGCGTCGAAATCGTCCAGTCGCTGGAACAGCCCGCGTGTCGCCTCAAAGCTAAACGGCGCTTTCAGGAACCCGATGGCCGAGCCTACACCCGCACCCGGAGGGATGATCAGCGCCTTGATCCCAAGCTTTTCGCATTGGCGACAGGCGTGCAGCGGCGCACCGCCACCAAAGGCGATCATGGTAAAATGCTCGATGTCGCGCCCGTTCTCGACCGTATGAACTCGCGCTGCGTTGGCCATATTCTCATCCACCAGTTCAGTGATCCCAAAGGCGGCATCCCCGGCGGAGAGGTTAAGTTTGGTGGCGGCTTTTTCGGATTCCGCCGTGTGCAATGGGATAGCACCCCCGGCAAAATTGTCCGGATCCAGACGGCCCAGAAGCAGGTTCGCGTCCGTCACTGTCGGCTCGGTCCCGCCACGCCCATAACAGGCTGGTCCAGGTTCCGACGCCGCTGAGCGGGGCCCAACCTGCAAACGGCCCATGCTATCGACCGAGGCAATCGAACCGCCGCCCGCCCCGATTTCGACCATCTCGACAACGGGTGTCGACACGGTCATGCCCGAGCCTTTTTTGAACCGGTAGGTCCGCGCAACTTCGAAGGTATTGGCTGTCTTGGGCGCGCCGTCTTCGATCAGGCAAATCTTGGCGGTGGTTCCGCCCATGTCAAAGCTGAGTACTTTGTCCAGACCATGTGCCCGCGCAAAATCAGCTGCGAAGATCGCCCCACCAGCCGGGCCGGATTCCAGCAAGCGCACAGGCTGTTCCGCAGCGGTTTCGACCGAGATCAGACCGCCGCCAGAATGCAGCATAAACACAGGCGCCGTCACTCCGGTGTCGCGCAAGCGCGCCACCAGACGGCCCAAGTAGTCGGCGACCTGCGGTTGCACATAGGCATTGGCGATTACCGTGTTGAAACGTGGCAGTTCCCGCATCTGCGGCGAGATCACCGAAGACAACGAAATCGACAGGTCTGGCATCGCCTTGCGCAGCGCCTCGCCCATGGCCACCTCGTGCGCGTCATTGGCATAGGCATGGATCAGGCCGATGGCGACCGCTTCGAACCCACCTGCCTTGATCCTATCGACCATCGCGTTGACCTCGGACAGGTCCAACGCCAGCAGCACCTCTCCGTCCGGCCCCATGCGTTCGTTCAGCGTAAAGCGGTCCTGACGCGGCACCAGAGGTTTCGGCAGGTTGAGGTTCAGGTCATATTGCTCAAACCGGTTTTCCGAGCGCATCTCGACCACGTCTCGGAACCCTTCGGTGGTGATAAATGCAGTTCTTGCACCGCGCCGTTCGATCAGCGAATTGGTCACTAGAGTGGTGCCGTGGATAACCTGACCGATGTCACCCAATGCGACACCCGCCTGATCCGCAGCCTTGACGATCCCGTCCAGAATGGCCTGTTCGGGCTGAATGTAGTTGGTCAGAACTTTGCAGGTGGACAAACCGCTAGGATGTTGCAGCGCTACATCCGTAAAGGTTCCACCAATGTCAACGCCGACGCGTATTTTTGAATTGCTCATGGGTCTCTAAAGGCTCTTGAGGACTTGGTTGGCCGTGAAAGCCGTTTGGTAAAGGCGGGACATGATCGGGGCCGATGGCACGGTCGACAATTCGGTCATGGGAAGTGGAAGGTCCTTGGGGTCCATGCCCGAAATCAGTTTGGCCATGCATTCGCCAAATATCGTCCCGGTGGTGATGCCACGCCCGTTGTAACCGATCGGAGTAAGTAGATTGGGCGCCAACTGATAGATACGAGGCAGGTGATCCGGGGTCATGGCTATTTTCCCATGCCACGCTTCCTCGAACTCTACGGGGCCGAGTTCTGGATAGAGGCGCGAAAGCTGTTTCTTGGCCCAACGGTGCGACAATCCTCGACCGACTGACCCGACGACCGCACCCATGGAGCCGATCACAAGGCGGTCATGTGCATCGCGCCGTATGCTGAACATAATCTGACCTGTGTCCCAGATACCCTGACGACCAGGTAAGATGTGCGACATATCCGCGGCCAGAGGCTTCGTGGCCAGCTGAAAATAGCGGATCATAGTGAACACGCGATTCAAGCCCGGCCAAAGCGTATCGCTGTAGGCATTGGTACCCAGCACAACGTACTTGGCCTTGACCGCTCCTCTATCGGTTTCGACAACCCATTTTCCACCGTCTCGCCGAAGGTTGGTTGCGCGCACACCCGTGCTGATTTCGGCGCCCGCGCCCTTTGCGGCACGCGCAAGACCCCGGCAGTAACCCATCGGGTTTATGGTGCCTGCTCGGTGGTCCAACAGGCCACCAAAAAACACGCGAGTCCCTGTTTTCGCCACCATTTCTTTTTCGGATAGCAAATCGACTGGTTCGCCCAGACGTGCCCATTCCGCATGGCGCGCCTTCAAATCTTCGAAGCCAGACGGTGCATGCGCTGCGTGAATGGTTCCAGTTTTGGTAACCTCGCAGCGGATCTGGTGCTTTTCGACCAGATCAAAGACTTGCGCGGGTCCCTCTCCAAACCGCTTTACAAAGCGAGGCCCGTAAGTGTCACCCAGCTTTTTCCGGACCGCAGCTGGCGGGTGCCAAACCCCTGCATTGACCAGACCCACATTGCGCCCTGAGCCACCAAACCCGATATGCTTGGCTTCAAGCACGTGGGCACCCAATCCCCGCTCTGCACAATAAAGCGCGGTCGACAAACCGGTGAACCCACCACCAACAATGGCGACGTCCGTTTCCGCGTCGCCTGTCAATGGGTTCCGAATGTCCGGCTCTTCAGCTGACATATGCCAAAGGGAGATCGGGCTGTCTGTATTCATGCGCGGGCACCCTCTTTATTGAACTGAAGAAAACGCCAGACAAACTGACGATTCCTGTTAACTCAAGTTGCAACGATCTTCTCAATGTGTCAATATACGAAAAATGTGTTTTATATAGCGGAACAAATGATCATGGCAAAGCTCAAAATAACTGCCGCCCAAATGGTGCAGGACTCTCGGGACCGTATTGAGGAAATCGAAACAGCGGACCTGATTGAAATGCTCAGCGATCCCAATGTTATTGTTGTAGACATCCGTGATGTACGCGAGCGTCAACGTAACGGCTTCATTCCAGGAAGTTTCCACGCCCCGCGCGGGATGATCGAATTTTGGGTCGACCCCGACAGCCCATATCACAAGGACATTTTTGCGCAGGAGGGCAAGAAATACGTCTTCCATTGCGCTTCAGGCTGGCGCTCGGCTCTTACCGTAGCCACGTTGCAAGACATGGGTTTTGAAGCCGCACATCTGAAGGACGGCTTCGGGTCTTGGGAGAAATCCGGCGGACCCGTCGAGAAAAAGGATTGAGTTTAAATCGGAAGCTGCGCCTCAGAGTTGGCGCAGTTTCTGGGTTACGCCTTCCGCAGCGTGGTGTACCAACATTCCCAACCGTTCTTCGCCACCGTCGCTCATGTTGATATCGGGCAGCGAGATTCCAAGCGCTGCGATTGCCTCACCGTCGGGCAGCAGTATAGGCGCTCCAAAGCTCAGAATGCGATCTCGGAATTCTCCGCGATCATAGGCAAACCCCCGCTTGAGCGTTTCCTCTACATCTGCGGTGACTTCCTCCAGCGTCGTCAGGGTTTTATCGGTGTATCTGGCCAGTTGACCATCCAGCTTGTCGCGTAGCTGATCGAAATTGCTCGACAGGATAGCCTTGCCTGTACCAACACAATGAATGGGTGCGCTGCCGCCAACCGGGTTCCAAGACCGGATTGGCTTCAGGCTTTCAACCTTGTCAATGTAGATGACGCTCAAACCCTCTGGCACCGCGAGGTAAATCGCTTCGCCCGTCTCCTGGCTAAGATATGCCATCTCGGGCGCGGCGACCGCCCGCAAGTTCAAGTTTTCAACCGAACTGCGCCCAACCTGCCAGGTTTTAAGGGTTGCAGCATAGGTTTTGTCGTCCAGATGCTTGACATACCCAAGCGTGATTAACGTCTGCAAAAGGCGGAACGTGTTTGATTTCGTCAATTCCAGTTCCCGAGACAACTCGGTGACACCTTTGCTGCCCTGATGAGCTGCGAGATTCTCCAGAATGGCCAGCCCCTTAGACAGGGTGGAATCCACTTTTGGGGCTTTTGGTGTTTCGTTCACTGCTCGTCCTTTCCTCGCAACTTGTTCTGTATAGCAGAACGCGAAACAGCTTCAAATGCAGGCTGGTCATGAACCGTCAGCTCGGGCACCTCACCGTCAAAGAGGCGTAGGTCCAACATTGCCGAATGCGACGCAGGGCTCTGCGTCAGGCTCGATGTGCGCATGTCATGGGTCAAGGCGTTTGGATTGCCGTGCCGGTCCCGCTGCTGCGGGGCTTTGTAGTCCGGGTCGTACCAGGCACCCGTCCACAGAAAGACGCAGCCTTTCAGGATATCCGGCGTGACGCGCGCTCCGGCCAGACACCGCCCGCGATCATTGAACAGCTCAACGACATCACCATCATCGATCCCTCGGTCCGCCGCGTCTTCCGGATGGACTAGAACCGGTTCCCGCCCATGCACCTTCAGGCTGAGACTATAATCCCCATTATCCAGTTGCGAATGCAGTCGGGTGCCCGGCTGGCCCGAAAGAAGATACAGCGGTTGCGTGCCCGCAGCAGTATCGCGTGGCTCGAACCAGGTCGGATGCCCGCGACAATCGTCCAACTGAAAACTTGCAATTCTGTCAGAGAATATCTCAATTCGGCCACTAGGTGTTGGCAGCGGGTTGGCATCCGGATCCTGCCGAAACTCCGCCAAGAATACCTGCGTTGGGGACGGGTCGCGTAGTTCTACGACATCACCAGTGATAAAAGCTTCCCAATTCGGCAGACGCTCGCCACTTGCCAAAGCAGCCTCTTGTGTCTGACCCCATATGCGGCGTAACCAGCCCTCTTGATCCAGCCCGTCAGTGAACAAATCCGCGTTGCCCATTCGCCTGGAGAGTTCAGCGTACAGCTCAAACTCGATCCGTGCCTCCTCGCGCGGCTCAGCGCTGGCAGGCATAGGCACCAATGCGTTGTCTGATTTGCCCCCACCGAAATCCGTGCGCTCTTGCGGCGCGGCCACCGGTAGAACGATATCGGCGTGCCGCGCCGTCGCGGTCCAGTTCAGTTCGTTTACGATCACTGCTTCAGGGGTTTGAAACGCATTGTGAAGGCGCCGCAGATCCTGATGGTGGTGAAAAGGATTTCCTCCGGCCCACCAGACCATCCGAATGTCAGGAAACACACGGCTTTCACCGTTGTACTGATATTTGCCACCCGGGTTCAGAAGCATGTCTGAAATCATCGCCACCGGAATGAAATCAGAAATCGGATTCTTACCCTGTGGCAAGGCACCCCAGCGAAACGGTCGTTCGATATTACCGATATTGGCGTTCACGCCATAGCCGACGGTATATCCGCCACCGGGTAGTCCGATTTGTCCGAGCATCGCTGCCAGAGTGACCGTCATCCACAACGGCTGTTCACCGTAGTCCGCCCGCTGAAGCGCTGCAGCGCAAGTTATCATTGTTCGCCCGGCAGCCATTTCCCGCGCCAAGGTTGCAATGCGTTTGGCAGAAACGCCCGAGATCGACGCCGCCCAATCTACTGATTTGACGATCCCGTCGTCATCGCCGCACAGGTAAGCCGCAAATTTGTCAAACCCGACAGTGTAGCGATCAAGGAACTCACGGTCATGTAAGCCTTCGGTCAGCAACGTATGCGCCAGCCCCATCATCACAGTAGTATCCGTGCCGGGTTTGGGCGGCAGCCACTCTGCGTTGATCTCGTCTGCGGCGTCCGTTCTCAACGGGCTGAAATTCACGAACTTCACACCCGCTTCGGCACAGGCCTTCAGGTTGTCCATCATCCGGTGCCGCGCCACACCGCCGTCACTGACCTGCGTGTTTCGCGTAGCCATGCCGCCGAACATCACCACAAGATCTGTGTGTTTCGCGACCACCTGCCAACGGGTCGCCTGCGCGACATGTGTTCTGAACGGCCCGACAATATGCGGCATCAGCACCAAAGCGGCATTGTAGCTGTAGTTGCCCTCCGAGCGCACAAACCCGCCCTGCCCGTTCAAGAAACGCTTGAGCTGGCTCTGGGCATGATGAAAGCGGCCCGCGCTGGACCAACCATAGGAGCCGCCGAAGATCGCCTCGTTGCCGTGGGTCTTGCGCACACGGGTCAGCTCGGCGGCGATCAGGTCCAGCGCATCATCCCAGCTGACTTCGACAAAACTGTCGCGCCCGCGAACGCCTTCCCCGGTCAGCCAGCCGCGCCGCACAGCCGGGCGCAGCACACGGGCGCGGCCATTCAGGCTTGAAGCAACATTGAGATTGATGTCTGAGGGATTCGGGTCGTCAGGATGCGGGTGAACCGCGACCAGTTTGCCGCCTTTTGTTTCTGAAATACCAGCACCCCAATGGTTTCCGGTCAGGGTCCGGGTCGTCTCTGCGGTCACGTCTTTGTTCCGGTATGAAAAACTGTCTTTCCAAATATTGACACAAATTTGGCGACCTGTCATCATGCTGAACAGCATTAGAGGGCACAAAAGTGCAAGACATCCCATTTAATCTAGCAGACTGCCTTGTGCAGGATGGGCGTCCTGATCGTGTTGAGGGTCGGCATGTGAATATGCCGATCGAGCTTGGCTCGACAATGGTTTTTGACAGCTTTGCTGAATTCGACGCCGCGCGCGACGCGCGCTATGAAAGCGGTACACTCTATTATGGGCGCTATGGCAATGCCGCGACCTATAAGCTTGAGCAGATGCTGGCAAAGCTTGAAGGCGCCGAGGCGATCACGCTGACATCCTCAGGCGTGGCCGCCATCACAACGACCCTAATGGCGCTGACCCGCCCAGGCTGCCACGTTCTGGTCGCTGACAACGTCTATGGCAACACGCGTGGGTTTTGCGACGGGCTGCTGACCCAGCAAGGGGTCGAGGTCGAGTATTTCGACCCGATGATGGGCGGCACGATCAGCGATCTGATCCGCTCGGGAACCGCTGCTATTATGTTTGAAAGCCCCGGCTCCGGTACTTTCGAGATGCCCGATATCCGGGCCATCGCAGCAGCGGCAAAATCCGCGAATGTGCCCACGATCCTCGACAACACATGGGGGACGCCCGTCTTCAGCCAACCATTGTCATGGGGCGTCGATATCGTTGTCTACTCGGGTAGCAAATACATCTCGGGCCACTCGGACTGTATGCTGGGGATCACCGCCGGCAACGCCGCTTATGCCAAGATTATTCGCAAGGCAGTCATGCAGGTCGGGGATAAAACCGGCGGCCAGGAAATCCTGCTTGCCCTGCGCGGACTCAGAACGCTGAAGCTGCGGATGGAGTATTTCGATAAAGCCGGTCGCGAAATGGCACAGTGGTTTGCGGACCAGCCGCGGGTGAAAACCGTTCTGCACCCAGCGCTGCCCTCTTGCCCCGGTCATGAAAACTGGACGCGAGATTTTACTGGCGCCGCGGGGCTGTTTGGCGTCGTCTTCCACACCACGAGCGAAAGCGCCGTGCATCGCTTTGTCGACGCGCTGCACCATTTCGGAATAGGGGTCAGTTGGGGCGGATATGAAAGCCTCGCCCTGCCGGTCACGCCTTTGCGCACAGCGACCGAGTGGTCGGAAACCGGCCAGCTTGTCCGTTTCAATATCGGATTGGAGGACCTTGACAATCTGAAAGCAGACGTCGTCAACGCCCTCCCCCTGCTTGATCAGTAAGGATTTGAGAATGCTCAACAAGATCGACCATTTTGCCATCGGCGCAGACACTCTGGCCGAAGGCGTTGCGGCCATGAAGGACGCGCTGGGTGTCGAAGTGCCTCAAGGCTCAAAACACGATGCGATGAGCACGCATAACTGCGTCATGCAGGCGGGGAACGAGAGCTTCTTTGAACTGATCGCAATCGACCCCGATGCCCCGGATCCGGGCCGGGTGCGCTGGTTCACTCTGGATGATCCCGCCACGCAAGACCGGCTGAATGCGCGCCCACGGGCGCTGTGCTGGGTGGTGAACACCGATGATCTGGATGCTGTTATCGCCGCCAGCCCGGTTGATCTGGGTGAAGTTGTCCATTTCCAGCGCGGTGACCGGACCTGGCGTCTGACCGTGCCAAAAGACGGACATCTGCCGGAGAACGGCCTGCTTCCGGCATTCATCGAATGGTCCCCCGGTCCGCACCCGTCAACGGGGCAGCAGAACCTGGGCGTGACGCTTGCAAAGGTGCAGGTACAGACGCCGGATGCCGCGCGTTTGAAGGACATTTTTGAAACACTTCAAATCTCGCATTTGGCCGAGATTTCCGAAGGCCCCACCGCGCTTTCCTTTGTTCTGGAAAGCCCAAACGGAACGGTAACGCTCGACTAAACAAGAGGTGCTCTATGACGATCCCATCGGTCAATCTGTCGCAAAAACCGGAAGTTACCGGTTTCTTTGATCCGGGGTCCAACACGATCACCTATGTCGTGCGCGACCCTGACTCGACGGCCTGTGCCATTGTCGATCCGGTGATGGAGTTTGACCTTGCGGCCGGTCGCCTAACCTTTGAAAGCGCCGATCAGGTCATTGCTTACATTCGCGAGAACGATCTGACCCTTGAATGGATCATCGAAACACACGTCCATGCCGACCACCTGTCAGCCGCGCCTTACCTGCAGCAGGGGTTGGGCGGCGAGATCGGCATAGGCGAGCATGTACAGACCGTTCAGGACACGTTTGGCAAGATCTTCAACGAAGGGACAGAGTTTAAGCGCGACGGCTCGCAGTTTGATGCGCTTTTTGCGGATGGCGGGGCGTATCAGCTGGGCGGTATGTCCTGCTTTGCGCTGCACACACCGGGTCACACACCGGCCTGCATGGTCCATGTAATCGGTAACGCCGTTTTTGTCGGAGACACATTATTCATGCCGGACGGAGGGTCAGCGCGCGCCGATTTCCCCGGCGGCGATGCCGGGCAGCTTTACGACTCGATCCAGCGGGTTCTTTCGCTGCCCGACGAGATGCGGCTTTTCATCTGCCATGATTACGGCCCCGGAGGGCGAGCGATTGCGTGGGAAACCACCATTGGCGAGCAGAAGGCCAAGAACATCCATGTTGGCGGCGGCAAATCGCGGGAAGAATTCATCAAGTTCCGCACGGAACGCGACGCGCAGCTGGCCGTTCCAAAACTCATCCTGCCCTCGCTTCAGGTGAACATGCGGGCCGGTGAGGTGCCCGAGGACAAAGATGGGAACATGATGCTCAAGACACCTATCAATAAATTATAAGCAACTGAACATGCAAAGAACAAACCGCCCATCTGTTTCAAGATGGGCGGTTTTGCAGACGCGGTGAAGGAAGACGGGGAGATTACCGCTCTGCAACTTTCATGCGCCGCTTGAGGTATTCTCCGTATTGGCCAAGGCCGAACAGGAACACCCAGTAGATCGCGGCGACAAAGGCCAATACCTCGATATAATAAGGCGCCCATTCGCCCGTTCCGAAGGCCGCATTGGCCGAGGCGAGCACATCAAAGAACCCGATGATGATCACGATCGCAGTTTCCTTGAAGGTCACAACAACGTTGTTGACCGTTGCCGGCAGCGCGTGACGGAACACCTGCGGCAGAACAATGCGCCCCAAAATCTGCCAATATGTCAGACCCAGCGCCTTGCCCGCTTCGAACTGACCCTTGGGGATGGCCTGAAACCCACCGCGTAACACTTCCGCCTGATAGCAGGCGAAGAACAGGCCAAACGCAATAATCACGCGCCAGATTTTATCCCCTTCCAGCCAACTTGGCAGCAGGATCGGGATGACTACCGCGGCTGTGAAAAGTGTCGTCAGCAGCGGCAGAGAGCGGATAATGTCGATCACCAACGAGGCAAAGCCGCGCACAACGGGCATCTCGGACCTGCGCATCAGCGCAAGGCCCAGCCCCATTGGCATCCCGATCAGAACAACACTTGAGAACAGAAACAGCGTCAGCGCCAGACCGCCCCATTGATCCGTGGTGACCTGCGGCAAGCCCAGCAGACTGCCCTCCATCAGCAGGTAGTAGATGGCGAAACCCACTATCCAAATGGTCGACAGGCGCTTGGCCGTCCAGGTCCAGGGAAAGCACGAGATAATAACCGTGCCAACAATCGACAAACAAGCTAACGCTGAACGCCAGTGTTCATCATACGGATAAAGACCAAACAGGATCAGCCGATGCCGGGCGTCGATAACCGACCAGCACGCACCGCCATGGCCGCATTCTTCGACATTGTCTGCGCTCCACACCGCGTGGAAGACCCCCCAGCTGAGCGCTTGCCAGACCAACCAAGCGAGGCCCGCAAATACAACAACTGTGATGACCGAATCCGTCGGCGTGGCGAACGAACGGCGGCGGATTTTCTCCCAGTCGAAATTATTGGTAACTACCGCGTCAGCCATATCAATGCGCCTTCAGTTTGAGGCTTTCGTTCAGCCAGTTGATGAACTGAGCAATCGAGAAATTGACCAGCAGGAACGCGCCCATGAGGATAGCAATCAGTTCCAGTGTCTGCCCGGACTGCGTGATTGAGGTAGAGACGATGTAGAACAGGTCAGAGAACCCGATGGCGACACCGATGGTTGTGGCTTTCATGATGAAAATCCACTGGTTTCCAAGCGGCGGTATAATCGTCCGCAGCGCCATGGGCATCTTGATCCGCGCCCAGATCGCACGCTGGGTTAGCCCCAGCGCCTCACCGGCCTCAATTAGCCCCTTGGGCACTTCGGCAAGGCCACCACGTACAACCTCAGCGATATAGGCAGAGCCATATAGCGTAATGGCGATGATCATCACCAGTAGTTCGGGTGAAATCGTCAAACCGCCCTCAAACCGCAGGCCCTTGAGCGCGGGCCAGGAGATTGCCCCCTCACCCGCCGGAACTGTCAGGCCGGTTGCGATAAGAACCATGAAAAAGCCAAGACCGATCAGCGCCAGCGCAATTTTGGCAAGGCTGATCTTCATCCTCGACAGAAAAAATGCCGCCGCGATCAGGACCAATACCATGACAAGAACGACGGTCAGAGACACGTTCAGCAGCGGGATCATCAACCCGCGGTTTGACAGGAAAATCGCTTCGCACAGATTCATCGCCTGCCTTGGTCCCGGCAGGTGGATCACAACGGCGTACCAAAAGATGCCCTGCAGGATCAGCGGAATGTTCCGGAATGTTTGGATATAGACTGTCGCAGCGGTTTTCAGCGCCGGGTTCCGCGCGTCGCGAAACGTCCCGATGAGAAACCCAAAGACAGTGGAAAGCACAATCGTCAGAAAGCCTAAGAAAACAGTGTTCAGGAACCCGATCGTCAGGGTCCGAGCATAGCTGTCATTGATATCCCGGTCTATCAGCGAAAACGAATAGGACCAACCGGTAGACCGCTCGAGGAACCCAAAACCACTTGCCAGCCCCAAAGCATTCAGATTGATCTTGGCACTTTGGATGGCGCTGATGACGACCAGCGCAGAAAACACGATCAGTGCGCTTTGGATGATCAATTTGCGCCTGTTGGCGCGCGCCTTCAGTTCGGATGCGTCCATGGCTTTTAATCTTCTGATTTTTGGGGGGGAATGCGGGGCCGCAATACCACGCGGCCCCGTGTCTAAGTTACCTCTTAGTCAAGCTGTGGAGCATACAGAACACCGCCGTGGCTCCAGAGATTGTTCAGACCGCGTTCCAGCCTATACGGGCTGTTGTCACCAAGGTTTCGGTGGTAAATCTCACCATAGTTACCGACGGCTGCGATCATCTCTTTCGCCCATGTGTCACGGATGCCTAGACGCTCACCCATGCCCGGCTCCGCACCCAGCAGACGCGCAATTTTGGGGTTCGGCGGGTTTAATGCCATTTCTTCGACATTCTCCGATGTAATGCCTTCTTCTTCGGCAATCAGCAGAGCGGCCAGCATCCAGTTGGTAAAGTCGACAAAGTCCTCGTCGCCCTGACGCATCGCGGCTGAGATCGGTTCATTCGAAAGTTGATCGTTTAAGATCACGTGCGCATCTGGATTTTCAATCTCGGTGGCGCGCAGAACGGCCAGGAACGGGCCCCAGGCGACGAAGCTATCGCATCTGTTGGCCAGATAAGCCGCGCGTAGTTCCGATGCTTTTTCGTAGCTCACCATCGTGTGCTCTACTCCAAGGCTCTCAAGGTAGTTAGCAGCGATGCGCTCAATAGTCGTACCCGCCTCAACACAAATCGTACCGCCTTCCAAGTCTTTGGCTTCGGTGATGCCCAAATTTCCATGCGCCATGAATTGCGCACCGCCAAAGAAGTATGGGATCGAGAATTGCAGCCCAAGTTCAGTGTCGCGACCCATAGTCCAGCCGGTTGCCTTTATAATGATATCAACATCACCCGATTGCAGCGCAGGGAAACGCTGAGCCCAACTCAAAGGAACAATCTGCGCCTTGCCAGGATCACCCAGCAGCGCGGTGGTCATCGCTCGGCAAAGGTCAATGTCCAAGCCTTTCCACTCATTTTTGTCATTCACTTCGACAAAACCAAAATATGAGCCGTTGTGACCTGAGCAAAGCATTTTGCCACGCTCCTGGATTGCTTTGATGGTCGGGCTTTCCGCAAGTGCCAAACTTGGGAAAGCGAACCCCGCGGCAACAGCTAAACTTGCCACTACACCTTTGACATGCATTTTTCTTCACTCCACTGTTGTTCTATATTTCAGCACATACGTATTGATATAGAGAATGTACAACTTGTCGCAACGAGTCAACAGTCTCGACTGTGGAACCCTCCATTGGGGTCAGAGAGCAGAGAATTCTCGCTCAAATTCTGTGCATTTGGTTGGTATTCATTTCTTAGCTTGCTTCGAGTTACTGCAAGAAAAGCCAATCACGCTCGAAAAACAGCAAGTACTTCAGAATCCAGAATACTTCGCTAAAATAACGGGTTGAAGGACAGACAATTGAGGCAATTGCAAATCCAAACCCAATTTCACCGTTGTTTCGGCGCATAACCGGAGTACGGATACCCAAACACGATGCGTTCAGGTTCACCAAATGAACGCCAAGGCGGTTGAGTTCAATACAAGCTAAGACCGATGCTGATCTTACCCAAATTCATCGCTAGCTCGACAGACGACGGTGGAGCGAAATTACAGTTATTGCTCAACATAAATTGGCGGTCGACTTAAGTGGGGGCCTTTATCGAGCTCAACTTTGTGAAGGTGCACCCCCCTTTATGCGCCGTTCTCGGTTCGCAAAAAACGCGCTGAGAAGCATTCAACTTTTCAGTCCAAGTCCCAATAGGTCAATGTTTCAGCAGAGGAGGCTTTAGAACTGATCGGCATTAAGACAGCAGCATCTGAACTCTGGAATCGAGGTCTTGTTGCATGCGTTCGCCACTCCAACCAGCGCGCCCTCGGAACATGTAGCCTTGCCTCAGGTCATAAAGAAGCGCGGCCCGTTCACGAGACGGAAAATCTGCGGGCAAGGTCCCCTTTTCGATCTCCCGGTCGAACCGAGCGGCAAGGCGTTTCTCGGTATCTTCAATCGCCGCCTCAATGCGTTCGGCCACGCCTTCGACCTGCCCGACCGTCGTGACCACGCTTGAGGCCAAAAAGCACCCTTTCGCGCCGCTTTCATGCTCAGTGGCATAGTGCACCACTTCGGACAGAAACCCCTTGATGGCTTTGGTAATATCTTCCTCGGTCTCGAAGGCCACCACGGGGGCGCAGCCATCCACGTCGGCGTAGAGGTCGATGGTTTTGAGATACAGCTCTCGCTTATCACCAAAGGCCGCATAAAGGCTTGGCCCAGTGATCCCCATCGCCTGCGTCAGATCACGCAGAGACGCCCCGTCATAACCCTTGGTCCAGAAGACCGACATCGCCTGCATAAGGGCTTCGTCATAGTCGAAGTTTCTCGGTCGACCAATTTTTTTTGTAACGGTCAATATATAATTCCTTGACTCTCGCGTTGCTGCGATAATTATGTATCAATCAATATATAACAAGAAAGGCTCCTCATGACCAGCCCTAAACCTGCCGTCGGAAAGGCATTTCCGACGATCAATATACCTGTGCTTGGCGGTAACACTCGAAGCCTGTCCGCACCCCGGGACGGGTACGACTGGATGTTGACCGTCGTCTATCGCGGCAAACACTGCCCGCTTTGCACGATCTACTTGAGAGAATTGAACAGCGCGCTCCCTGACCTGAACGATTTAGGTGTCGATGTGCTGGTGGTCTCAGCCGATAGCGCAGAGCGTGCCACGGCACAAATGCAAGATGTCTCACCGGTATTCGATGTTGGCTATGGCCTGAGCGTTGCGCAGATGCAGGCGCTGGGTCTGTACATCTCTGGCCCGCGCAACGGTATGGATGTCGAGGGGCCATTTGCCGAGCCCGGTCTGTTCGTCATCAACGGTCAAGGCGTATTGCAAATCGTCGACATCTCGAACGTCCCCTTTGCCCGACCCAGCCTGACCAGCCTTGTGATGGGTATCCGATTCCTGCGGGGGTTGTCGGGCGACTTCCCAGTCAACGGCAGCCACGCCTGAAGGAGAACTGAAATGGCAGACAGAACAGAAACAGGCGTGCGCGCCGCGGTTGAGGACCTGATGAATGTCGCGATCCACGGCGATACCAGCGGTCTGGACCGCATCTATCACCAAGACATACAAATCCTGATGCTGGACATCAGCGGCGAATTGGCACGTTTTGACAAACCCAGCTTCATGGCTCTGATGGCCAGCTCGGTCAAAGACACAAACCCGGATGATCACAAATGGGCCCGGTTCAACGCTGTTGAAGCCAATGGAGACCAAGGACATGTCCTGATCACCCGACGCGTGCCAATCGGCGATGCACGCAAAGCGCTTGAGCTCAGCATCGATCTGATTTTCGAAGACGACCGCTGGCAGGTCACGCGAGAGGTGATCTTCGCGCGCCCTGACCCAGATCCGATTTCCTGACACCTCCCCATCAAAAAAAAGGAACGCATTATGCGTATGATGACCCCCATTATGGCTGTCCTGCTATCGACCGGTGTCGTCGTTGCAGATGACACAGCCTCCAGCCTGAGCGCTGTTAACGACCAGTTCAACGCCTTCGCCGCCAATCACGACGCGCCTGGCCTGGTGTCGCTCTATTCCGAAGACACGCTTTGGATCGAACAGGGCAAACCTGTTCGTCAGGGTTTGGAAGGTCCTCGTGAGTTGTTCGAATTCGTCACCGCCAATAAAGGCGACGTCACCCACACGATTGACCACGTTTACGTCTCGGACGACGAGACCTTGGCGGTGATGATCGGGTTCGTTGAGGCAAAAATCGAAGCCGTCGGTATGGATGCAACAGGCACCTACCTGTTTGTCTTACGTCCGGAAGACGATGGTTGGGAAATCATTACCGACATGTGGCATCAGCATGCTCCTGAGGACAACTGAGACCTGAGGCACGAGCCATTCGCTTGATCAGGGAGGCACCTGCGTGGGTGCCTCCCAACAATTTCAATAGCGACTGGACAAATCAGCGCTGGACGTTGCCGGAATCCAGAACGGCGATGGCATCGACCTCGAACAACATTCCGTCGAGGGCAAGCCTTGGTACCGGCACTAACGTTTGCGTCGGCAGATGGCCTCCGAAGACCAACTTGAGTTGACGTGTTAACGCCGCCAATTTCGTCTGATCGTGATCAACAACGTAGGTAGTGAGTTTGACCACTTGCTCGGGACCCGCCCCGGCAGCCGCAAGCGCTATGGCAAGGTTCTGGTAGGCTTGGGCGACCTGCATCTCGAAATCAGGTGCGAGGTTGCCTTTTTGGTTCTCACCGCCTTGACCCGCAATGAAAACAAGACCGTTTGAAGTCATCGCGTGACTGTATCCGTTTGGCACAGGATCATAGAGCGACGACGGATTGATGGTTTGAATTTCACCGGCCAAACCCGGGTTGGTTGAAAATGTGAACATCGTAATGGCTCCAATGGCTTGGATAACGTTTCGCATAACTATTCTCCGATTATGCGGATCATTGGATATGAACCACGTCGAGATGGGTGAGTTTGTCTGGGTTTCGGACGATGTAGATTTCTTGAACCTTCTCCTCGTCGTCGAACGCAAAAGAGAGCGCCGCCGTTGTCGTTTTCCCGAGTTTTATCAAGGCACCGTGCATGCCGTTAAGATTGACAAGCACCCATTCGTGATCGACCCAGTATCGGTGCAGGTTAGAGGAGACGAAATTGCAGAGTGGCGTAGCGCCTTCAATCGCTTCGAGGATTGCCGGCACCTTGCCGCCGCCATCTGCGCTCAGAAGAGCATCTGCGGCCAGCATCTGGGAAAGTTTGTCGATCCGACCTTCCGTAACGGCCGCCTTGAACGCCGTCAGGAAAGCCATCTGTCGCTCTGGGGATGCCTTGTGGCGAGTAACCGCTCGGCCGACGTTTCCACGCGCCCGAGATACCAGCTTTCTGCTGCTAACTTCAGAGGTTTCTAGTGTTTCCGCGACGGCGGCATGAGACATTTCGAAAATGTCGTGAAGCAGGAAAGCCGCACGCTCCTTCGGGGTTAACCGTTCAAGCATGATCAGAAAAGCCATCGAGAGACTGGATGTTAACTCCGCTTCCTTCTCTGCATCATTCTCGCTGGAAATCTGAATCGGTTCCGGCAGCCAGGCCCCCACGTAGTTCATGCGTGCCCGGTCGCCCGAGCGTCGCATGTCGAGGCAGCGCCGAGTGCAAGCGGTGACAAGCCAACCACTTGGATTCTCAATCGCCGCACGGTTCGTGCCCGCCCATTTGAGAAACGTGTCTTGCACCGCATCCTGAGCATCGCTTAGAGACCCCAGAATTCTGTAAGCGAGGCCCGACAGTCTTGGACGCATGCTTTCGAAAGCATCAAGTTCCGACTTTGTGAGTTCAGTGCTTTGATACATTTATCCGGTTCCACAGATTGATCATGGCGATTTCGGCAGTCAGCGCTCCGATCTCAGCGTCGGCAAAATGCCTGCTCAAACGTGCGCGCATGGCCGCAAGGTCTGATTTCAAGTGCAGGCTTGTCAAAGCCTCTGTCCATTCCAGCGCCGCTTTCTCTGCGTCGGTGAAATCACTCACTTGGTCCCAGGCAATTACCCTGTCCAGACGTTCGCTGGTCTCGCCGTTTTGCCGAGCCTCTTTCGTGTGCATTTTGATGCAGAAACCGCAGCGATTAATCTGAGATGCCCGAAGTTGAACGAGGTGGCGGACTTTCAGATCAAGGCCATGGTTGTCGAGCACCTGATGCACGCTGGCCATCGTCTGGAGTACGTCGGGGATCGTCTGTTCATATTGAGTCGTAGTTGAAGTACTCATCGTCACTTTCCTTTGTTTGACTATCCTATGCACTAGTGACGATTGTCGGTCGGCTTTTGTGACGCGCCCATCAGTGAATTTTCTTAGAGCTTTGTTCTAAAATGATTTTTTTGCATACAACTCGCTTGTAGCAATAAAGCGTAAATCTTTCTGTCATCGTGCCGACCCGAATTTTGCGCTTTCATTTCTGCCAGTTGGGCATGCGCATGAATCGGGTCGAAGAACAGTTCGTCGCCACCTTAGTGGAGTGTCATGCAATTAAGGAAAGGCATGGCAATGAAACTCGAAAACAAAACCATCATCATCACTGGTGCCAGCAGCGGGATCGGCGCTGCTGCAGCTTTTCTCTTTGCCAAGAGCGGAGCAAACGTTGTTCTGGGCGCGCGTCGTAAAGCTCAACTGGATGAGATTGTTGGGCAAATAAGGCAAGGCAACGGCAACGCTGTTTCGCTTGCGGGCGATGTCACGGACGAGGCTTACGCTTGTGCGCTCGTTGAATTGTCGGAAAAGAGTTTTGGTGGCTTAGACGGAGCATTCAACAACGCCGGCACCACTGGCGACATGGAGTCTATTCCAGATATGGGAAGTGACAACTGGCACAAAGTGATAGCTGTTAACCTGAACAGTGGTTTTTTTGCTGCAAAGTTTCAGGTTCCAGCGCTGCGCAAGAGAGGTGGTGGTTCTATTGTGTTTACGTCGTCATTTGTCGGGCACACTATTGGTCTTCCGGGAATGGGAGCCTACGCTGCTGCGAAGGCAGGCTTGATCGGCATGACACAAGTCCTGGCAGCTGAACATGGCTCCGAGGGCATCAGAGTCAATGCACTTCTTCCCGGTGGAACGATGACCCCTATGGCAGGTGAAGACGCCTCTTTCCATGAGGTTGTCAGGGGGCTTCATGCGCTCAAGCGCATGGCTGAACCCTCCGAAGTCGCCGCAGCAGCTCAGTTTCTTCTGTCGGACGGCGCCTCATTTGTTACCGGAAGTGCGATGCTTGTCGATGGGGGCAACTCCATCAGCAAGTTCTGAAGGCAAAGAGCAGACATTGGTTCGAGTTGAATCGATGTCTGATCAGTTCCAAGAGCCGACGTTCTGCAAAATCCGCACAATGACCGCTTGGCGGAAAAAGCTGCCGATAAGTCAGCTTGTTGGGAAGTGTGATGACGGCATATTCCAGACATTCGTTCATACGACGCCGTATGTCCGCTTACATTACCTTTCGAAACTTCCTGGCCACCTGCACGGCGGTGCCCTCGTCAAACCGTGGTCCGGCGATCAAGCAGAAAGTCAACTGCAATGTGGAACTGGGTTCAGTCGATTGTGCCCGGGAGAACCCTTCGGCAACAGAAGCTGGAAGAAACGCTCGGCAGAACTCTACTTCAACCGCATCCCGTAAGGACGCAACGGTAGCAGCTTCAAGAACCAGCTCATGAGCATAGCGCCCATCCCTCAGATCGCGCAGCGCACCGTCTCTCAGGACGCAGTCAGTGGTTAGCAGACCGCAGCGAGCTTTTCCGTTTTCACTCTTCGAAGACCCAAACCATGTGATTTCTTCGGACCAGAGCTCATGGCCTTCTTCACTATCAGGTTCTCGAGCCACAATGGCCATGTCCAGAACCCCAGAGGCGACTTTCGGCCGAAGTGATCTGCTTGGCTCAAGAACGATGCTCGGGGACACTCTTGGGAATTCGCGCTGAAAGATCGGCAACAGCTTTTGTAGCAAGGTTGGCGCATAATCGGTCGGCGCACCGAACTTGAGAGGCCCAGCCAATTCATCCTGCCGCAACTCCCCAAGCAGCTCATAGTTGAGCGACATCAGTCTCAGCCCCTTTGCCCTGAGCACCTCTCCGGCTGAAGTTAGTGAGATGCCTTGATTGCTGCGCTCCAGCACACGTTTTCCAAGAATTTCTTCGAGGCGTTTGATCTGCTGACTGATGGCCGCTGGGGTCTTGTTCAATTGTATGGCGGCAGGTTTGAAACCCTTTGCGTCGACCACAGTTAGAAATGTTTTGATGAGATCAAGATCAAGCGCAGGGGGCATGATTAAGTAAATCCGACATAAGATGTTAAAGTTGTTTCGTTTGCCTGATTTACTGAAATTAGCCACGCTTGGCGAGAAAAATCTGGAAGGAAGGGCATGCCTGAACAAATTGAACCTGTAGTAGATGTTTCGTCTCATGATCAACCTGGCCAAGCACTTGAACGTGCCGTCGAATTGGGGAGGCCAGGACAGAAGGTAATTTATGCTCGTGATTGGTGCCTTTTCAATCGATCGTTAGCTTCTGCTGCTTGGGCACTGTACGAGGGGGGTCTGGTTGATTTGGTGCAGAGACGTGTGCCCTCCGCGCGATATACGAAGTTCGAATACATTGCGATCAAGCGTTCAAGCGGCGTCCTGTGAAATTATTTTCCTTACTCACTTATTAAGATTGTTTTGTTTGATTTAACCACAAATCCTGACGCAATATGGAATAGTCCCAAGCTGCGAGGACCCTATGCTGGATCTACCCAACATCATTGACGAGAAGCGCGTGCGCGCCTATCGCCTGAACCGAACACGCGAGTTGCTGGCCCAGTTCAAGATGGATGCGGCGGTACTGTTCGATCCTCTCAATCTCCGCTACGCCACCGGTTGCCGCAACATGCAGGTCTGGACCTCGCATCACATGTCCCGATACGTTTTTGTGCCGATCGAGGGGCCTGTGGTTCTGTTCGATTATGGTGGTGCCAAGCACCTGTCCGACGATCTGGAGACAATCCAGGAAACACGCCCCGCGAAAAGCTGGGACTATTTCGGGTCGGGGCATCGTGCCGAGGAACACGCGAACAAATGGGCAGACGAGATTGTCGACCTGCTGCATCGGGCCTGCGGGCGCGGGGCGACGCTGGGTATCGACCGGGCTGACCTGTTGCCGATGCTCGCGCTTCAGCATCGCGGCATCAAGATGAAGGATGCAAAAGGCCCGATGGAAATGGCACGTTCCATCAAGTCGATGGACGAGGTCGCGATCATCAAGAACTCAATGCAAGTCTGCACAGATGCGATCGCCTATATGCGCAGCTTTGCCGAACCCGGCGTGACCGAGAACTTTCTTCTGGCCAAAATGAACGAATACAATATGCGCCACGGGGGCGAGTATCAGGAAACCCGGTTGTTAGCCTCGGGCCACCACACCAACCCGTGGTTCACCGAATCCACCGACAAAAAGATCGAAAACGGTGAGATGTTGGTGTTCGACAGCGATCTGATCGGGCCGGATGGCGTCTTTGCCGACCAGACCCGCGCCTTTGTCATTGGAGACCGCAAACCGACTGACGAACAGCGGGTGCTTTATGCGCATGCCTATGAGCAGATGGAGCACAACATGGCGTTGCTGCGTCCCGGCATGACCTTTGAAGAGTTCGGCGAGCTGAGCTGGAAGATGCACGACATCTATGTACCCAACCGCTATGCCGAAATGATCCACGGCATTGGCTTCGGCGTGGAGTACCCGGTAATCTATTACCCTGAAGACCACGAGACCTGGCAATATTCGGGCACCTTCCAGGAGGGTATGTGCGTCTGTGTCGAAAGCTATATCGGCCCGGTGGGCGGGGACGAGGGCGTGAAGCTGGAACAACCAGTACTGATCACCAAGAACGGCCCCGTGCCCCTGACAGATTGCCCGTTCGAGGACGACTACCTGTGAGCAGCTATGATTACGTCATTGTCGGCGCAGGCACGGCGGGCTGTGTGCTGGCGCATCGGCTTACCGAAGGCGGCACTTATTCGGTGCTGCTGTTGGAACATGGGGGCGATGATCGCAATTGGATTCTGCAAATGCCTGCCGGGCTACGATCAGCCTTCAAGCCGACCAGCAAATACAATTACTGGTTCAAGACTACGCCGCAAAAGCATCTAAACAACCGCGAGATCGACCAGCCCCGAGGCAAGGCGCTTGGCGGGTCGTCCGCGATAAATGGCATGACGTTCCTGCGTGGCAACCCGCGGGATTATGACGATTGGGCCGAGGTCGAGGGGTGCGACGGTTGGTCCTTTGCCGACTGCCTGCCCTATTTCAAGAAATCCGAGCGCCGCGACGGTTCGGCCAACGAATACCGTAACAATGCTGGCATGGTCGGGGTCAAAGCGCAGCCCATGGAGGATCTGAATCCACTGAACACCGCCTTTCTTGAGGCTGGGCAGCAGGCAGGTCATGCGCTTACCAAAGATGTGAATGGCTATTCCCAGGAAGGCGTCAGCCGGTTTGAAATGTCCGTCGAAGGGGGATATCGCAGCACCTCGGCCCGCGCCTATCTGCATACGCAAGCCAAGCGTGAAAACCTGACGGTCACGACCGGCGCCAAGGTGCTGAGGGTGCTGGTAGAAAAAAGCCGCGCGGTAGGGGTGGAGTTCTCAAAAGGGCGAAAGAACCAGACCGTGCGCGCCAATAGAGAGGTCATCCTTTCTGCTGGTGCCTTTGGCACGCCTCAAATTCTGATGCTGTCCGGCATTGGCCCCGAGGCGCATCTTCGCGACCGCAATGTACCCGTTGTCTTCAACGCACCGATGGTGGGCGAGAACCTGCATGACCACCTAGAGGCCCATGTACAGGTCGAAACCGACAAACCTGTTTCGCTGAACAAGTATCTTAAACCACATCTCATGCTTTGGGCCGGTATCCAATGGTTTGGTTGGAAAGGCGGCGTGGCAGCGGTGAACCAATGCCATGTTGGGGCTTTCTTGCGCTCCACACCTGAAACGACACACCCGGATATCCAGTTCCACTTCTTCCCGATCCTGTTCGGGCCGAACTGGATTCCGGATCCGGCCAAGAACGGGTACCGCCTTGGTGCTGGCCCCATGCGGCCAGAAAGCCGGGGCACTGTTCGGTTAGCGACAAACAACCCCAATGACGCACCACTAATTGATCCCAACTATCTGGCGACCGATCACGACTGGCTTGTCATGCGCAAAGGTCTGAAACTCGGCCGCGAGGTGTTGGCACAGGACGCGTTCAAGGATTTCCACGTCCGCGAAGATCTGCCCGGCAACCAAGTCAAAACCGATGCAGACTGGGATGAGTTCATCCGGGAAGATGCGTCGTCCGCCTATCACCCTTGTGGTACTGCACGCATGGGGCCCACTGGCGACCCGCGCGCCGTGGTTGATCTTGAGCTCAAATTCCGCGGTATCGATGGGCTGCGCATCGTTGATGCCTCTGTCATCCCCGCCGTGCCAAGCGCCAATATCAACGCTGCCACATTCATGATCGCTGAAAAAGCGGCTGACATGATCCTTGGCCGACAACCTTTGCCCCCCGAAACGGTGCCCTATCACCGCGCCGTCTGACTGGAGACCGAACATGACACGACTCACCGAGCGTCTGCTGGATTCAACCCATTTCAAACGCCGAAAGGCGACCGAAGACACCAAGCGCAAGATTGATGGCTGGGAGATTTGGGAATGCGCCGATCCGGCCTTCAGCTATGACTATGATCGCACGGTAACCATGTATGTGCTCAAAGGTGCCGCTGTCCTAACCTTCGCGGATGGTGAAGCGGTTGATATTCAGGCAGGCGATACCTTGACGGTTCAGGCCGGTGCGAGTGCCTCATGGGTGATCTCAGATCCTATCTGCAACAGTTACATGTATCACGACACCTTCATGTCCGCCGCGAAGCGGGCCGCGCAGGTTCGTTGGCAGGATCGCTAAGTGACATCGCCCATCAATATCACCGGCTTCATCCACGATCTGACTCCGGCGCAGATCCCCCCGGAGGTGCTTCATATGGCGCGCCGTTGTCTCGTCGACACGCTGGCGGTCTGGGCCGCCGGGGCGATGACCGATGCCAGCCGGATCGCACGGAACCACGCAGCCAAACGCTATCCCGGCACGTTGCCGATGCCCTTCGACGGTCGCCCAGTGAACTCAGTAGGCTTTGCCTTTTCCGGGGCGGCGACGGTTGATGCGCTGGATGCCCATGACGGCCACCAGCTTTGCAAAGGGCATGCAAGCGTTGCACTGGTACCCGCGCTTTTTGCCGAATTGAGCAATGCCGCGTGTACCATGGACGAGTTGCTTTGCCATCTCGTCGTGGGTCAGGAAATCGCAATTCGTGCCGGTCTTTCCCTGCACGCAACTGCGCCTGACTATCACTCATCCGGGGCCTGGAACGCGCTCGGCTGCGCCGCCATTGCCAGCCGTCTGCGGAGGCTGTCCCAAGAGCAGACCCGGCAGGCACTGGGTATTGCCGAATACTATGGTCCCCGTGCTCCAATGATGCGCTGTATTGAGCACCCTACCATGGTCAAGGATAGCAGTTCCTGGGGGGCTCTGACCGGCCTTTCCGCCGCAGATCTGGCCGAAGACGGGTTTACAGGGGCACCTGCCATGACTGTTGAGGCTGCCGAAGTCGACGCCACCTGGAGCGACCTCGGCGTAAACTGGCGGATCCTTGAAAGCAATTTCAAAGCTTACCCGGTTTGCCGATGGGCACATCCGCCGGTCGAGGCGATCCTATCCGTCCTGCGCGAACATGACATTCCACGAGACGAGATCACAAAGATCACGGTGCCAACCTTCCATGAAGCAACAAAACTGGCGACACGTCGCCCCGAAGACAGCGATGCTGCTCAGTACAGCCTGCCGCTTGCGGTGGCGCTTGCTCTACGATTTGGCACGATCCAACCTGATCACTTGTTGCCGGACCACTATGATCAACCGGAAATCTGGCGTCTCGTCGACATGGTGATCTTGGAAGAGGACGACAGATGCAATTCAGCCTTTCCGGCCGAGCGCTATGCACGTGTGACACTGACGTTAAAAGACGGCAGCCGACTGGGTTCCGACTTCAAGGCCGCACGGGGGAACCATGACGCACCTCTCTCCGATCAGGAACTTATCGAAAAACTGGATAATTATGCCGAGCCTGTCCTTGATGTAGAAGCACGCAAAAACATTTCAAATATTCTGTCCAATCCCGGCGAAGCCACTTCACCATCTAACCTGATGGAGCTGCTGCAGCGGTCGCAATTAGGCGAGCCCGGCGAATGAAGTTCGTTTTGGATGGTAGCAACGGACAAATGGTTGATGGGGAGTAGTCATATGGAGAAGCAGATTTTGGAAGAACTTGCCGGGACCATCCGCGAGGCTGCCGCGTCTCCAGACCGCACCGCGGCCATTCGTACAGTGCTGCAAGACAGCCAGTCGAGCAATGAAGATCTAGCTGATGCCATCGCCAAATTGGACGAAGACGAGGTGATGGTGTTCGAGGATGAAACCTGTTCGATCTGGACGTGTCGCTACAATTCGGATGTGGTTTTCGCCCCTCACGAACATTGCATGGGGGTGCACATCGCCGTTTATCGTGGCGCCGAGGTCGAGGTGCTGTACAAGCGCGAACCCGGCAAAATGCGCCATGGCGGCAACAGATTTGTCAGGGCGGGTGACGTCGTGCGCCTTGGTCCTGATGCGATCCACGCGATCACGGCAGACGATGAGCAAAGCTTGGCCATCCATGTTTACGAGGGCCCATTGACGCAGGTCCAACGCTCTCTTTTTGAATGGACCACCGGTGAGGAGGTGGAGTTCACCATGGAGAATTTCCATGCCATGGCCCGTCGTAAGGTGGATATGACAGAGTTCAACTAAATCTGGTAAACAGAAGTGGCACGATGAAGATTACCTTGGTCGACGTCCTTCCCTTGATGCCGGAGACCCGCGTGTGAATGCGCAATCCGTTTGTCCGCCGCATTCACAGCGATGAAGACATATTTGGTGATGGTGAAACCGGTATCGGCCATGTGTTCAGTCTCAGAGCATTTAGTCGTTGATTTACTTTGAACAGCAACTCTGCATTGCGGACGTTGGCGACAAGCACGGCGAATGACCGCTCCTCGCCCTTTTGGGCCCAATGACCAAGGTTTCGCTGGGCGGTTCAGGGCCGACTATCGGCCTCGAACTTTGATTTCTGTTCTACCGTCGCCTAACCCTCTCGCGGTTACGCTCCCGACGTTCGATGTTGATCTGGTGATCGCGACCCAGCGCCCGGTAGAAGCCTAGTCCCTTGGACCAGTTCAGAAAATGGGCAAAGCTGTCGACCTGATCGTCTTTGCGCCCGCGTGGAAAGGACTGCAGCTCCCGCTTGAAAGTCCGCAGCCAGGGCGCGTCTACAGGCAGATACACCTTGCCCTCTTCGACATGGCCGCAAGCGGACTGGAACCGGGTATCCTTGTCTTTGTCGGGTTTAATGCGTTCGTATCGCCGACGGTCATCACGAAACAGCTCGTCCAATAGCGGTTTGCCTGAGGCAGCATCCTCGATCAGAACACGATCGGGATCCCAACGGCCGACAAGCTGCAGCGCCTTAGCTTTCAGGTCTGGGTAGTCCACCTGCCCACGCCAGACGTCGACAAGGTACCACGCATTTTCGCGGAACCCCCATGTTGTACAGACCGAGAAGTCGGACCGGGGATCCGCAGACATGCCTGTATCCCAGCTTTGAACGACCAGTTGGAACCAGCGACGATCTTCGAGGATCTCATAGGTGCCAAACCACTCCCAGCGCAGGGGTGACCCGTCTGGAGCAATGGGGTTCTGCTGATACTGGCAATTGAACACGGCTGCGCCCATTTCACGACGCTTGGTATCCAGCGTGTTCTGGTCCAGGCGCGACGGGCACAGGAGATCACCCGGTTTGCGGTGCATGACCTTTCCATGCCCAAGAGGCACCGTCTCATGGTCTTCGGCGATGGCAGGCAGATTTAGGTGCCGATAGGTCCCGCGTTCCAGCAGGTAGCCCGGCGGGTCCATCTCGTGCAACCGCTGTGCAACCATAACCACACGCCCCTCAGCCGGGTTGTCAAAGCGCGATAGCAAGGTCCCCTCAATGAACTCCTGCGCCTTGATCAGTTCGGCCTCGGAGCCCGCATCTCCGGCTTTCAGCAGGTCATCGATGATGATGTAATCAGCGCCATGTCCAGTCACAGAACTGCCGATGGAGACAGCCTTTCGGCTGCCTCCCTTTGTGGTGCGGATTTCTTCTGAGGTGTTGCCCTTTTTAGCCAAGACAGTTTCAGGGAACATTTCCCGGTACCAGCGCGCAGACATGATCCGTCGACAATCTTCGGAATGCTTGCGCGCCAGATCCAGCCCGTAGCTGGCAACAATGATTTTGGCGCTGGGGTTATGCCCAAGAGGATAGGCAACATACGCAACAGCCACTGTTACGGATTTCAGGCACCGCGGCGGGATGTTGATGATCAATCGCTTGTTCTCGCCGACGCGAACGTTGTCCAACTCATGGCACATGGCACGCACATGCCAGGCCGGATCAAAGCTGCGGTCGGTCCCTGGGTGCAGCGTGTCAAACACGCGCCACACGAAGGGAAAGAAATTGTCCCGGCAAATCTCGCGCGCGGCTTGCCGGACCATTTTGGGATCAGGAGCTGACATCATCCACCTCCCCATCTTCAGGACCGCCGTCACTGTTCAGTTGGCTGGAAAAGAAATCCCGGAGGATATCATAATCAACTGTCTCCGGCCCATTCAAAGCAGCGCTAGCCTGTTCGCTTCCATCATCTGTCCCGCCGAACAGATCGGCGTCGACCTTGAGAAGCGCCATCAGCAATTTCGTGTCGCCCTTCAACGCGCCAGCCGTGAGCCGCTTGGCAATTGCCTCCGCCTTGGAAATCCGAGTTTCGTGGCTGCCTTCACGGACGGTGATTTTGGCTTCCAGCTCGCGTTTCAGACTGGCATTCACCCCTTTGGCACCTTTTGGTCGTCCATTCGGATTGCCAGAGCGGCCTTTTTTGAATTGGGTCGCTTTGGGCGGTTTACCGTAACCCACCTCGTAGTCTTTCGTATCGTCAGACATGACCCACCTCCTGAGCAGAAGTGGTGTCGCTGGCCGCAGAAAGCGCATCGAACGTCTGGCCTGTCACCGAATGCACGGCGCTCTCACCGGTCATCTCCTGCCAGCGGCGAATGGCGACATCGACATAGGCCGGGTCGAGCTCAATAAGCCGCGCCCGGCGCCCGGTTTTCTCAGCTGCCAGCAATGTCGCGCCGGACCCGCCAAAGGCGTCCAGCACAACATCGCCGCGATGACTCACATCCATGATGGCGTCTGCCACCAAAGCTGTCGGCTTCACCGTGGGATGATCAGCAAGATCCGCCTCGCGCCCTGACCCAAAGCTGTTCACACCGGCATGGTCCCAGACATTGGTCCGGTTGCGACCATGTTTTCCCAGTTCGACATTGTTGACATGCGGCGCACCGGGCTTCTTGAAGATGCAAACCAGCTCGTGCTTGGACCGGTAAAGGCTGCCCATGCCTCCGTTGGTCTTATTCCAGACACAGAGATTGATGAGTTCCAATCCACCTGCCTTGGCCCCCGCAATCAACTCTTCAATATGACGCCAGTCCATGCAGATCATCGCAATACCCCCGTCAGTCAGACGGCCAAACACCCGGGTGATAACGTCTGCAAGAAAGCCGCGGAACTCGCTGTCCGACATTTCCCCCGACGCCATGGCAAACTCGCGATGATCGCCACCGGTGCCACAGCGGACATGCCCATTGACCGGCACGTTATAAGGAGGATCGGTGAAGACCATCTGCGGGGTCTCGCCATCCAGCAAGGTGTCGTAGCTCTGGGCTTGCATGGCATCCCCGCAGAAGATGAGATGATCTCCAAGAACCCAGAGGTCGCCCGGCTGAGTGATTAGGGGTGCCGCAGGGTCCGGCGTCTCAACAGTTTCTGCTTCAGTCTCCGTGGCCTCGTCTGCGCCGTCGATGATGATGTCAATCTCCGGCGTTTCGAACCCGGTGATACCCAGATCAAAATCCAGCTCGCCATCAAGGCTGAGATCCATCAGCTCGGCAAACTCAATCTGGAGGGCCGCTTCGTTCCAGTCCGACAATTCTGCCAGCTTGTTATCCGCAATGCGCAGAGCGCGCACTTCTGCGTCTGACAGGTGATCCGCGACAACAGTTGGAACGGACATCAATCCCAGAGCCTTGGCGGCTTCATAGCGGCCATGACCCGCGATGATTGTGCCCGAACCATCCAACAGGATCGGGGTGACAAAGCCAAACTGGGCCACCGACGCCTTCAGCTTGTCAATGTTCTTGGCCGCGTGCACGCGGTTGTTGTTGGCGTAGGGTTTGATCTTGCTGATCTGAGATTGGATGACTTTTTCTGCCATCCAGATCGGCGTGTTGGACGCCTTGGCGTCGCTCTGTGGTTTCTTAGCCGGCATAGCCGCCTCCTTTCATTTGACGCTCTTTAGCGTCGACAAGAAAGGATCGTGTTGGGAATTCGGAGAGAGCACGATTAACAACTCTTCGGACCAATCGATCCGGTTCGTTGCCCCTTCGAATGCTCTCTGCGGAAACCTGTGTTTCCAATGAGTGTTGCCTGCGGGAGCAGTTTCCCGCCCTGATAGTCCGGGCGATTGTGCTACATGTAGGCGCCATCAATACGAGACGCAACCCCAAAACCAAAAGTAACCAATTAAGATTGTTGACGAATAATCGAGGGTACGGCAGCAACACCCTACAATACACCCCCCTCCTGAGACTGCTCCAGAAAGCGCTGGACTATTACTGCAAACCACGCATCACTGGTCCTACGCCCGAGCCATTCGGGCGCTCCTCGGTACCGGGGCTCAGCATCTCGCTGACCCAAAATCAGAGGAGACAGTACATGTCCAATTCCAAACAAACCAAGATTGAAAAGTTACAAGCTTTGTTGCGTCGCCCAAGTGGCGCCAGCCTGGAGGCGCTCTGCAAAGCAACAGGGTGGCAGCCCCATTCGGTTCGAGCCGCGTTGAGCGGCCTGCGAAAGAAAAGCGGCGTCACGATAGAACGACGCGCATCCGACAAACCACATGGGTCTTCCACATATCACCTGACGGTGGGAACAGGAGAAGAGTCATGACCACGACTAGCGATGTCGCCGATCTCGTCGCCATGGGTCGATCGGATCTGGTCACGATTTGGCAACAACTGTTTGATCAACCCGCCCCGGCCATGCTCAGCCAACCCTTCCTGCGCCGTTTTATCGCCTTTGAGATGCAGTCCCGCCGTCATGGCGGGCTACCCCGGCAGGTCAAAGCCTCGCTGGACAAGGGCGCTGAGAAGAAGCCCCGGCCTGCCTGTCCTACCCTAAAACCCGGCGGGCGCTTGCTGCGCGAGTGGAATGGCGTGACCCATATGGTCGATGTGACAGGGAACGGCTTCACTTGGAACGGTCGGTCCTATCGCTCGCTCTCCGCCATCGCCCGAGAGATTACCGGCGCGCATTGGTCAGGGCCGCGTTTCTTTGGGCTCACCAGCAAGGGGGCCAAATGAGCCCGCGCCGCAAAATCCGATGCGCCATATACACGCGCAAGTCCTCAGAAGATGGTCTGGATCAGGACTTTAATTCCCTGGACGTGCAATATGAGGCCTGCGCAGCCTATATCGCCAGCCAGCGAAATGAAGGCTGGACCTTATTGCCAGTCCGCTACGATGACGGTGGCCTTTCGGGCGGCACCCTAGAGCGCCCTGCCCTTCAGCGTCTTCTTGAAGAGATCGATGCCGGGCGTATCGACATGGTTGTGGTTTACAAGATCGACCGGCTGACCCGATCGCTCGCCGATTTCTCCAAGCTGGTCGAACGGTTGGAAAAGGCGAACTGTTCTTTTGTCTCGGTTACACAGGCCTTCAACACCTCATCGTCCATGGGCCGGCTGACCCTCAATGTGCTGTTGTCCTTTGCCCAGTTCGAACGGGAAGTCACTGCGGAACGTATTCGTGACAAGATTGCCGCCTCCAAGAAAAAAGGGCTCTGGATGGGTGGTAACCTGCCCCTTGGTTACGACCGCCACCCCGATCCGAAGGCAAGAACGCTGGTGGTGAATGAGAAGGAGGCCGGAACCGTCCGGCTTCTCTTTGGTCTTTATGGGGAACTGGGGTGCCTGCGCAAAGTAGAAGAACGGGCAACAGCAGAAGGGCTGCGGTCAAAACGGGTAGTTCGGGAAGATGGAAGCGTGAAGGGAGATTGTACGCTGTCACGCGGCCAGATCTACTATCTGCTGCGCAACCCGGTCTATCTCGGTAAAATCCGCCACAAGGATAAGATCTGGAACGGACAACATCCGGCGATCATCGACCAGGACATCTGGGACCGGGTGCAGGAGAAAATGCGCCAAGCCTCGCGGCGATCCCGTGCAGACCCTACACCCAATGAGCGCCAACGTACCAATGACCCCGGCGCCTGGCTCACGGGTCGTCTGAGGAATGAGACAGGTGATCGGTTGACGCCAACCCACACCACGCGCAAAGGCAGACGGTTGCGCTACTATGTCTCCAATAGATTGACCTCGGGCGGCAAGGATACTTCCGGCTGGCGACTGCCCGGACCGGCGCTGGAAAACGCGGTCATTGATGTCATCGTCAGACATCTGCAAGACGCCGCCGTCGCGCACCGGGTACTGGCGCAGCCGGAGGCCGGATCAGCCGAGGCAGTGCAGACTTTAGTTGCGGACTTAGTGATCCGGCGTCAAGGCCAGGGCGATCTGTTTGGCGCAGATATCCTGGCCAACGGTATAATTGCGCGAGGACAGATCGACCTCGAACTGAATCCCGAGACTCTGGCAAGCGCACTTGGCATCACTGCTGACCAACTGCACCCGGATCTCACACACATCACCGCACCTTTCGATCTGCGCCGCCGCGGCGTCGAGGCCAAGGTCATCGCCGGAGACATGGCACCCCAACCCGATCCTCACCTCCGGTCCATGCTGATCCGTGCCCATGGCTGGGCCCGTGATCTGAAAGCCGGGATTCAACTGATGGAAATTGCGCGGCAGGAAAACCTCCCCGGCGCCTTCATCCGCACACGCGCCCAGCTCGCCTTTCTCTCACCAAAGATTCAGGCCGCGATTCTCGACGGCACCCAGCCGCCCGAACTCACACTCAAGCGTCTGGTCAGCGTGACCCATCCACTTGATTGGGCTGAACAGGAGCGCCTATTCGGCTTCTGACACCTCCAGATCCGGCGTCCCTGATACAGGGTTCGGCCTCCCTGATCCGAATAAACATTTCCCTGTTCCCACAAAAAAAATTCCCTGTTTCACGTTTTAGGGAATTTGCAACTTAAGCCATTGGAAAAAATAGAGTTGTGACATCTGAAATGCCGGGTTCCAGACCTGTTTTGCGAAAATTCCCTGTAAATTGCAGGTTATCAGGGAAACCCAGTCCAAAGCGACCCCGCCAAAATGCGTCACTGAGACTTGGGCCTGAATTGCACTCTGAGTGTACGGTCTGCTTCGTCTCTGATTGAAAGCGCATGCGCTTACTCGCGGGAATTGCGACACAATTCCGGGTCAGAAAACACAACTGAAGTGAGACGGGTATGAGTGGCGGGGAGACAGGGATTCGAACCCTGGGAACGCTCTCACGTTCAACGGTTTTCAAGACCGCCGCATTCGACCACTCTGCCACCTCCCCGCGTGAGGCTGGGTCTATGACGAGTTGAGCGCGGTGGCAAGCCATAAAGCGGGAAATCTTGCCGAAGCGAATGTAGCAGTCTTTCCATGGCCCGATGCCCGCGCTATGATCTGCGGGAAAGACCGCACAAGACTGGCAACAAGAACCAGCAATGACGCGGTGGGGCGCGGCCGGAATGGCCTTGTCAGGCAAGGGATTGAGAAAATGGAGCGAGCTACGGGCACACGCTTTGGGCCACAACGGCTGGCAATTTTGGTCGTGACCATGGCAGCATTGGCTGGATGCGAAGAAGGGCTACTTACAACAGAGGACCCGCCTGAGGATACGGCCGCCGAAGATGCGGACAACACAAACCGGTTCGAACTGTTCCCCGAGGCTGCCGCGACCAATCAGCGCGATGTTGAAGCCCCCGAGGTTTTTCAGGTCACCGAAGCAGGGTTGTGGGACGGGCGGCCATCGCTGGGTGGTATCTGGGTGGCGCACCCTGATGTGACTCAACCCGAGCGGGTGCTAATCAAGAATACAGCCAACAACAAATCGGTAACGGGTGCCCTGTTCCGCCGTGAGCGGAATTTGCCGGGACCCGCGCTGCAGGTCTCGTCATCCGCTGCCGAGCAATTGGGAATGCTGGCTGGTGCTCCAACCAGGGTGCAGGTTGTCGCGTTGCGACGTGAGGCTATTGAAGAACCCCCTGCACCTGTCGCCGCGGAACCTGCCGAAGAGACAGATAGTGCAGAGAGTTCGGAAACAACCGACACCGCAGAAGCGTCGGAAGCGGGCGCTGCTGAAAAGCCTCAAAAGCGGAAATGGTGGCAGAAAAAGCCAAGCACCGAAGCAGCGACCGGAGCTGCAGTCGTTGCTGGGGCTGCCGTTGCTGCATCGTCGAATGAAGATGCGCCCAGTGCAGAAGCCCCGACCAATGCAGAAGCCCCGACCAGTGAATTGGCCGCGAATGAGGCCCCAGCCCCAGAGAAACCGGCCAAACGCAAATGGTGGCAGAAAAAGCCAAGCGACGAGACTGCAGTCGCTGCAGCTGGCGCAGCAACCGCAGCGGCTGCCGGGACCGAATCCCCTTCGTCAGAAACACAGACGGCAGCATTGTCGGATCCCGAACTGACGGCACCGGCTGAAAAACCGGCCAAGCGCAAGTGGTGGCAAAAGAAAGACCCTAACGCAATCACCGAAACGCCTCTGGACCCGATTGCCGGAGCGGCAGCGGCCATCGAGGCCTCTGAACCAACGGCGGCGGCACCAGCGACGGCGAGTGCTGCGGCGACAAGTGGGTTGGCAAAACCTTTTGTTCAGGCGGGCACCTTCAGCGTAGAATCCAACGCCAAGAGCGCGGCGGACAAGATCCGGCGCAATGGCATGGCTGCCGAAGTCATGGAACTGAAAAGCGAGGACAAGTCGGTCTGGCGCGTTTTGGTTGGACCCGTTGCAACCCGCGCGGAACGTCGTGCGATGTTGAACGATGTGAAAGACCTTGGGTTTACCGATGCTTTCACGGCAAAGAACTGATCAAACAGGAGGCCCATGATGCTTTCCGCTTTGCGATCCACCACACTGTCCCTCGGGTTGGCGCTGTTGACACTGCCTGCCCATGCCTTCGACACCACCGCGCGTGCGGCTTATGTGATGGACCAGAAAACCGGCACTGTGCTGTTGTCTAAAGACGCCGATCAGCCTCTGCCCCCAGCGTCCATGTCGAAGCTCATGACGCTTTATGTGGCGTTTGAAGCCTTGCGCGATGGTCGTTTGACGCTGGACGAAACTTTGCCCGTCTCGGAACATGCAATGAGCTATGGCGGCTCGACCATGTTCCTGAACACGCAGGATCGTGTCCGGGTCGAGGATCTTTTGCGTGGGATCATCGTGCTTTCGGGCAATGACGCCTGTGTCGTGATCGCCGAAGCGCTCAGCCCCGACGGAAGCGAAGCCGGATTCGCCCGTTTCATGACTCAGCGGGCGCAGCAGATGGGCATGAACAACTCGAACTTTGCCAATTCCAACGGCTGGCCTGCTGCTGGGCACATGATGTCAGTGCACGATCTGGCAGTTCTGGCCGACCGGCTGATCACCGATTTCCCCGAGTACTATCCCCTGTTCGCCGAAGAAGAGTTCGAATTCGATGGCCGCGCGCCCTCGAACGCGCGGAACCGCAATCCGCTGCTGAAGCTGGATATCGGTGCCGATGGCCTCAAGACTGGCCATACCCAAGAGGCAGGATATGGTTTGGTCGGTTCTGCCAAACAAGGCGACCGACGGGTTGTCTTTGTTCTTTCAGGGCTCGACAGCACCGCCAAGCGCGCAGAGGAGGCTGAGGCCGTGGTTAACTGGTCGTTTCGAAATTTTGTCGAGAGGACAGTTGCCAAATCAGAAGAACCGGTAGCCCAGGCCAAGCTTTGGATGGGGGCGGAAAAGACTGTGGGATTGGTGCCCGAGGGTGATCTGACCTTGCTGTTCCCCGTTTTGGGCGACAAGGACATCAAGGCCGAGGTTGTCTATGACGGCCCTATCAACGCACCCGTCAGCAAAGGCCAGCAATTGGCCGAGCTTGTGATCCAACCCGAGGGATTGCCCGAAATCCGCCGCCCGCTGGTTGCGGAAAAGGATGTTCCCTTGGGCGGGTTTGTCGTGCGTATGTTGACCGTGGGTGGCATCGTTCTGAAAGAAGTGATCAACACTCCGCTGGAGCAAATGTGACAGCGCGCGGAACGTTTCTGACCTTCGAAGGCATTGACGGATCAGGCAAGTCCACGCAGGCGCGCCTGCTGGCCGAGCACTTGCGGCATCAAGGCCGCGACGTCGTTCTGACGCGCGAGCCCGGCGGATCGGACGGGGCAGAAGAAATTCGCAGCCTTGTGCTGCAGGGTGATCCGGACCGCTGGTCGGCCGAGACCGAGATCCTGCTGTTCACCGCTGCCCGGCGCGATCATCTTGAGCGCACGATTGAACCCGCGTTGGCAGAGGGCAAGGTTGTGATCTGCGATCGCTTTGCCGACAGTACCCGGATGTATCAAGGTCTGTCGCGCGGCGATCTGCGGGGTTTGGTGGATCAGTTGCACAGCTTGATGATCCGGCGAGAGCCAGATATGACCTTGCTGATCGATATGGACCCGGAAACCGGCCTGTTGCGCGCCAAAGGTCGACAGGGCACCGAAGAACGGTTCGAAGATTTCGGTTTGGAGCTTCAACAACAGATGCGGGCAGGTTTTCTGGGTCTGGCCCATGAATTCTCTGACCGTTTCCACGTGGTCGACGGCAATCGGGACATGGACAGCGTTGCGCGGGATGTGACAGATATTGTCATGACGTCCCTGCAATTGAGCTGACATGAGCGACGATATCCAAACACCGGATCAGGCCCCTGGTGCCCCGCATCCGCGCGAAACTCTCAAGCTGTTCGGACAGGATGCGGCCCAAGAGGCGTTTTTAACCGCGTATAACTCGGGCCGGCTGCACCACGGCTGGTTGCTGACGGGGTCGCGGGGTGTGGGCAAGGCTACCCTTGCCTGGCGCATTGCACAGTTTTTGTTGGCCACACCTCCGGCAGATGAAGGCGGGTTGTTTGGCGCCCCTCCTGCGCCTGAGACGTTGGACATCGACCCGGACCACCCCGTCGCTCACCGAATCCAGGCGGGGGCCGAGCCCGGCCTTGCCGCAATCACCCGGTCCGTCAACGATCAGGGACGGCTGCGCAACGAAATCGTTGTCGATGACATCCGCAAATTGGGCAAGTTCTTCGGCCTGTCCTCTGCCGATGGTGGTCGCCGGGTTGTTATCGTCGATTCAGCGGATGAAATGAATGTCAGTGCTGCCAATGCGCTGCTGAAGATGCTCGAAGAGCCGCCAGCGCGCACGACGCTGCTGCTGATTTCACACCTACCTTCGCGCCTGCTGCCGACCATCCGTTCGCGTTGCCGCACGCTGCGGCTTTCACCCCTTGACGCAGATGACATGAAGGCCGCGCTAGTGCAGACCGGCACAGAAATCCCTAGTCGGGCTGAACATTTGGCAGCCCTCGCCGCCGGGTCAGTGGGTGATGCCGTCCGCTTGATCAATCTCGGCGGGCTAGAGCTTTATGCCGAGCTGATTGCAATTCTGGGCTCCCTTCCCCGGCTCGACCGCCAGCGCACCCTGAAACTGGCAGAAGCGGCTGCTCCGCGAGGTGCTGCGGAACGGTTTGATCTGCTGCTTTCGCTGATCGACGTTGCGCTCTCGCGTTTGGCGCTGACAGGTGCAAAAGGTGCCGCCCCCATACCCGAGGCCGCCCCGAATGAGGCTGAAACTCTGTCGCGCCTCTCTAACTCGCAGCACAAGGCCCGCCAATGGGCGGAGGTCGCCGCGCTCATCACGACGCGCGCGCGGCATGGGCAGGCGGTGAACCTTGACCCTGCCTCGCTTGTCCTAGATACGGTGTTCAAGATACAGGAAACCGCCGGTCACAGCTGATGAGCCTCACCCCCGAAATTACCGACAGCCACTGCCATCTGGATTTCCCTGATTTCGACGGTCAGTTGGATGATATCGTCGCCCGCGCTGCCGAGGCTGGCGTGACCCGCATGGTGACCATCTGCACCCGGCTGCGCAACGAACCCGCTGTGCGCGCCATCGCCGAGGCTCACTCCCCAGTCTTCTACGCTGCAGGCACCCACCCGATGAGCGCCGCTGATGAGCCGATGGCCACGGTCGATGAGCTGGTCGCATTGGCTAAGCATCCCAAGTTCGTGGGCATTGGGGAAAGCGGGCTTGATTATCACTACACGGCCGAGTCGGCGGATGTGCAGAAACAATCACTGCGCATCCATATCGAGGCCGCCCAGCGCACCGGCCTGCCATTGATCATCCACGCGCGCGCTGCTGATGACGACATGGCCCGCATTCTGACCGAAGAGCATCGCAATGCGCCCTATTCCTGCGTCATGCATTGCTTTTCTTCGTCGGCAGAACTGGCCCGGGCCGCGCTTGATCTGGGCTTTTACCTGTCCATGTCCGGCATCGCGGCCTTCCCAAGAAGCCAAGAACTACGCGATATCTTCGCTTCGGCACCTGTTGACCGAATTCTGGTCGAAACCGATGCGCCCTATCTTGCCCCCCCACCATATCGCGGTAAACGGAATGAGCCCGCCTATACGGCACACACCGCCCGTAAAGGAGCTGAGGTCTTCGGATTGGATTACGCAGATTTCGCCGCAAAAACGCAGGCCAATTTTGATCGGCTCTTCACTAAAGCCGCCACATACAAGGCGGCTGCATGAGCGAGCTGCGCCTGACAATTCTGGGCTGCGGGTCATCCGGTGGCGTCCCCCGTCTTGGGGGGCATTGGGGTGATTGTGATCCGGAAAACCCGAAAAACCAGCGGCGGCGATGCTCGTTACTGGTCGAACGTGACGGGCCGGATGGGACAACTTCGGTTCTGATCGACACATCACCGGATATGCGCAGCCAATTGCTGGACACCGGGACGGGGCGATTGGACGGTGTCGTCTACACGCATTCCCATGCGGATCACATGAATGGGATCGACGATCTGCGGATGATCGTCTTCAACATGAAAACCCGCGTCCCTGTCTGGGCCGATGGTGACACGCAGAACGATCTGCTCAGCCGGTTTGGCTATGCCTTCGTTCAGCCCGAGGGATCGCCGTATCCGCCGATACTCGATCTCAAGACAATCAATGGGCCGTTCGAAATTTCCGGCCCTGGCGGCCTGATCCCGCTTCGACCATTTCGCGTAAACCACGGATCAATCGATGCGCTTGGCTTCAGGATGGGAAACGTCGTTTATCTGCCTGATGTAGCAGAGCTTTATGATGAGAGCATGACTGAACTGGCGAATCTGGACTGCCTGATTATTGACGCTCTGCGTCGTTCCCCGCATCCGACACATGCCCATCTGGAAAAGACGCTGGGCTGGATTGACCAGTTGAAACCTAAACGCGCCGTTTTGACCAACATGCATATCGATCTGGATTATGCGACGGTCGATGCGGAAACACCGGATCATATCACGCCTGCCTATGATGGCATGGTGATCCGGCACGCCCTGTAAGGCATGCTGCTACACGCGCTTACGATACCCCGTATGGCTCCGCCATGTTACAAAGCCTGATTGATGTCATCCTGCCGGTGTTTCTGGTCATCGGTGCCGGATACACGGCGACGAAGTTCGGCTATTTTCGCGAAACCCATATCGATGGGTTAATGAGTTTCACGCAGAACTTTGCCATTCCCTGCCTACTGTTTCTCGCCATTGCCAATCTCGATCTCGGCACCAGCTTCGATCCTCGGCTTTTGGTCAGTTTCTATTCAGCAGCTGGTCTGTGTTTTGTCGCTGGTATGATCGGTGCGCGCCTGATCTTCGGACGCGCGTGGGAGGATTCGGTTGCTATTGGATTTTGCTGTCTGTTTTCAAACTCGGTCCTCTTGGGGTTGCCTATTACCGAGCGCGCCTATGGGGTCGAAAATCTAGTTGGCAACTTCACAATCATCGCGTTCCACTCACCCTTTTGCTATTGTCTCGGCATCACGGTGATGGAGGTGCTTCGAAACCGCGGCAACGGCGGAGTGCGGATGTTGAAATCCGTGCTGTCGGCCATGTTCAAGAATGCACTCATTCTTGGGATCTCGTTGGGGTTTGTCGTAAACCTCACTGGACTGGCCATACCCGGAGTTGTGGACGAAGCCTTGAACCTGATCACCCGCGCGGCCTTGCCCGGTGCCCTGTTCGCGCTGGGGGGCGTGCTGGTCAAGTACCGGCCCGAGGGCGATCTGCGCACCATTATCTTCGTTTGCTGTATCTCGTTGATGCTGCACCCAAGCCTGGTTTGGTTCTTCGGATCATCTCTGGCGCTGCCGCAAGACCTGTTCCGCTCGGGCGTACTGACGGCGGCCATGGCGCCGGGGATCAATTCGTATATTTTCGCTAACATGTATGGCCATGCCAAACGCGTCGCCGCATCGTCGGTTCTGATCGGAACGACCGCGTCGATATTGACGGTCTGGTTGTGGCTGACTCTGCTGGGATGACGAAATTGCCAACACCGCATTGACTCTGCCCACCAGCAATACATCTATCGCAGAACCTATCCGGAGCCCTGCATGACACACGCCGTTATCGTCGCCCATGGCCAACCCTCGGACCCTGCACCTGCAGAAGCTGCGCTAGCAGCCTTTGCGCGAGAGGTAGATGAGTTATGTCAACGGGTTTCGGTATCGTCGGCCACATTGGCAGCCCCGCAGGCGTTGGAAAATTGCCTTGATGGATTGACCAGCGACACGGTTATCTACCCCTTATTCATGGCGCGCGGCTGGTTTGTCACCAGCGCTCTGCCAAAGCGGATTGGCCAGCGTTCTGTCACGATTCTGGACCCCATGGGTATCGATCCCGAACTGCCTGCCCTGATTACAGCGGCCATACATCAGGAACTGACGAACAGGGTTTGGAGCGCGGCGGACACAGATCTTGTGATCGCTGCACATGGCTCGGGCCGCAGCGCCAATCCGGCCATTGTCGCAAAGGGTTTCGCCGAGAATCTGGGTCGGCTTACCGCGTTCAATAGCATTCGCACCGGGTTCGTTGAGCAAACCCCATCAATTGCGGACGCCGCCACCGGGTGCGGTGGCAAGGCGCTGTGCCTGCCGTTTTTTGCCTGCACCGGAGGCCATGTTTTGGAAGATGTACCCGAGGAACTTGCCCGCGCCAGCTTTCACGGACACGTAATGCCCGTGATTTCAGAGCTTCCTCAGGTCAAGCGACACATCGCGGCGACGTTGGATACACTGTAGCGAAGCAAAGGGGGGCCACCTGCGTCAACCGGAATGCTGCGCATCCGATAGCTCGCAATAGAAACGGTGGCAGGATCGCCCGCTTCGTTTCGCGGCGTATAAAGCCAGATCGGCGGCATGAAGAATATCCTCGGCCTTGGGCACTTCGAATTGTGTCGAGAGTGCTGTACCAATACTTGCCGATATACGGCAGGTTGCCCCATCGAACTGCATCGGCTTGCACAGGCGTGAAATCAGGCGCCCTGCAATACCATCAAGCTTTGTACGATCGTTCATGCCCTTAAAAATCAAGACAAACTCATCACCCCCGACTCGGGCAACCGTGTCGTCGCTGCGTGTGACGTCCAGCATGATCTTTGCGGCTTGCTGCAGAACATAGTCCCCTGCAGCATGCCCCAATCGATCATTGACCGATTTGAAGAAATCCAGATCCAGATGCATCATTGCAAAACTCGATTTCGACGAAATCAAATGCCCCAGAATATGATCCATCGCACGTCGATTTTTCAGCCCGGTCAACGTGTCCGTATAGGCTTGTTCTTCTGCCGCCAGCATCGCACCTTGCAGACGCAAGTTCAGTGAGCGTGACGCTTCCATCGCGGCAGAATTTGCCTCGACCAGATACAACAATTCTATGGCCAGATCAGTGCCCGGGAAATCGGTGCTGGTCAGAGAATAGTCGCGTACCGCATCCAGTATCGAAATTCCAAACGACAGGTTGATGACCGCCCCGCTTCCGCCAGGAAACGGCGCAATCAGACCTTTGAACGCAGTCTGCGGCCGGTCTTGAAACCTGAGGTGTAGCTTTCGGTCCGGCACCATCATCAGCGCAGCTACTGTCGTGATTGAGCGAGGGCGCACCAGTTCAAAGACATCCAGAAAGCTTCGGCCGACCATAGGCCGATCCGGACGTAGCTTCTGCAGAGTTGGTCCAACCTGCCCGATCCGCCCCATGTCATCTACAAGGACGAACATCGGACATAAGGTGTCCAGCAACTGTCCAAGATCTGCGGTCTTGATCATGATTTACGTGCCCCAAGATCAAAGTGACGCCCTTCGGCAAACGCGCTTTCGATCAATGTGATAGAAATCAACTCAGCCCCGTTTTGGCACCCTTCATTGGACAGGATCACCAACGCCCCATAGTCATCCGCCATGGCTCGTAGTACACCTGTCATGACGCTGGAATACCCCGGCAAATCAGGAGTACAGTGCAGGTGATATTCCCCGGGCGAGTGTTCCTGCAGTTCCAAATCCGGCAATCTCAGATCGGACACAGCGAGGCGGACGCGATCCGACAGATCATCAAGCGAATGCAGAAACTCCAAATAGGTGACCCCGCCAAAACGCAATAGCCTGCGTAGATCTTCCATGTTCGAGTGTGAGACCAGATAAGTGCCCAAATCCTCAAGAAATTCGGATTTTGGGCGGTTCAAGTCAGCGCACAAAGCGTCGAGCACTCGGGTCGATATCTCCGCGTCATAGATCAACATCGCCTCGAACTCGTCAAATCCCAGCCCGGCCGTATGAGTCGCGCGCAACCAGCATTGACGCCCGTAGGTGGCGCAGACAAAGGATTGGATCGCCCTGTTGATCAGCCCGTGCATGAGTCGCCTCAGATTGAAAGACACTCTCAAGTGATCGCAGAAAACTTAACAAAAACCCAAAATCCGATACGGGATTATGAGAATCCGATCTAATCCCAAACTGAGGGGCGGATTGGGCAGCGATCAGAAATCGGTCGGCGCACCGCCTTCGGCCTTGCGGCGCTCAACAAACTCGGCCAGCTCCTCGCGGATCGCCTCATCCATCTTCGGGGCTTCGAAATTGTTCACGATCTCCTTGAACATCCGATGGGCACGTTCCGCAGTCCAGATACCACCAGCTGCTTCCCAGGCTTCGAAGTTTTTCCAGTCACTCAGGAACGGCTGATAAAATGCGGTGGTATAGCGATCTTGCGTATGTTGGATGCCAAAGAAATGCCCGTCGTTTCCAACAGACCGGATCGCTTCAAGGGCGATGTCATCCGGGCCCGTTGCTGTCAGTTCCGGCTGCATATACCGCTGAATCTGCTGCAGGATTTCGCAATCCATGATGAATTTCTCGGGGCTTGCGATAAGGCCTCCTTCAAGCCAGCCTGCCGCATGATATACCATGTTGGTGCCTGACTGCACCGCCGCCCAAAGGGAATTCGAGGTTTCCCAAACCGACTGCCCATCGGGCACATTTGCCGCGCAAACGCCCGAGGACCGCATAGGCAAGCCATAATACCGTGCCATCTGCCCAGTCATCTGGGTCGAGCGCATGTATTCCGGTGTCCCGAATGCAGGCGCACCGGATTTCATATCGACATTCGAAGTAAAGGTCCCGATCACGCATGGAATACCCGGGCGAACATACTGAAACAACGCAATCGCGCACAGCGCTTCGGCAAGCGATTGTGCCACTGCGCCAGCCATCGTTACAGGGGCCATCGCCCCGGCCAGAGTGAAAGGCGTCACGACAATTGCCTGCCCACGCCGCGCAAGCCGCAGGCAGCCATCGATCATTGGATGGTCGTGTTTCAACGGTGAGGTCGAGTTGATGTTAGTGTACATGCGGGGCGTGGCCTCGAATTCCTCGTGGCTCAGGCCACCCGCGATACGCACCATCTCCATCACGTCTTCGACGCGCTCTTTCCCCAGCGAATAGGCATGCATTGCCTTGTCGGTCAGGGTCAGCTTGTCATAAAGCACATCAAGGTGCCGTATGCTGGCGTGGATATCGACCGGCTCAACCGGATATCCACCTGCAAAGTGGATACAGTTGAAGTATTGCGTCAGCTTCAGCAGGTCCTGACACATCCGCCGGGTGCCGGGCACTTTTTTTCCGATTTCCATGTCCCAATAATTTGGTGGGGATGAAACATTGCCGAACAGAATGGTCCTGCCACCAATCTCGATCTGATGCTCCGGGTTGCGCGGCGTGATGGTAAATTTGCTGGGCGCCTTGCCCACCATTTCCATCACGAAATCCCGGTCCATACGGACGTTGTCGCCGGAAATTGTACAGCCCGCCTTGCGCAGGATCCCGATGGCTTCTTGATTGTAGAACTCGATGCCGATCTCTTCGAGAATCCGCATGGCACCTTCGTGAACCGCTTCGATTCCCTCGGGTCCCAACGGCTCGATTGGCTTGTCGATGTTTGTGGGCGGGTTCCAGGGCATCTGCTCGATCACCGCCGCGCCGCGCCTCGCGGCTGCGCCCGCGCGTCCACCACCGCGACGTTTGCGTGTCTTGCTCTCAGCCATCACCATCCTCCGCGCTTTCACTCCTATGAAAGCCCCGAAGATTCAGTATCGCCGTTCTGTCTGCGACAAGAGTTGTCGGTTTTATTATCCAACCCGGCGATTTGGAACCGAGGTTATTCGGTTTTCGACAACCAGCCGGGAATGTGCCCGATGTTGGGCAAGACGACATCCGCCAGCGGTTCGAGTGTTTTGGCCGTCGCCATGCCGGTCAGAACCCCGATGGTGACCATCCCTGCGGCGCGTCCCGCCTCTAGATCGTGAAGACTGTCACCAACCATCGCAACACGAGATGGCGCGACCTCGACATGCTGAGCAAAGGCCAATAGCTGCCCCGGACCTGGCTTGTAACCATGTCCGCTGTCATATCCGGCTACAAAATCAAAATGGTCCCGCACACCAACGGACTGCAGGTGCCGCAGGGCCGGCATTTCAGCATCGTTCGTCGCAACGCCCAGTTTCAGCCCGGCGCGCCGCAGCTCGGCAAGGAATGGTGCCAAGGGAACGGCTTGGATCTGCTCTGCGTTCGCTGACGCCCGGTTGAGTGTTTCGATCAGGTGCCCCAGAGATACCTCAGGCAAATGCGGTGTCAGGGCTGCAGCAACTTCATCGACCGTTCCGGCGATGACTACGCTATTCGGGTCGTAGCTCTCTTGTTCAAAATCAAATCCGATGGCCTTCCCCAACTCTGTCGCGCGCTGCACATCTCCATCAGAGAGCTGCAGCATCGCGATACGCCCGAACGCACCCCAAGTGGCTGCAAAATCAAAAAGAGTACCGTCCTTGTCGAACACGAGGGCGTCGATTGCCATGAAACAAATTTCCTTTGGGTTAGGTCCAGTGCATATCCGAAATTCCGGACAACGCGGCACGGGCTTGACCCGGCTCTTCGTAGGGCACGGAATTGGCGTCACAAAAAGCGATCACCCATGAATCGTCAAGCAGCAGAAAGTCCAACACAGACCCAAGAAATTCAGCCTCACCCGCACGGTCGCGCAAATCTTGTTCCGAGGCACCTGTCGCCCCCAGGAAAACGGGCAGCAACTCATCATTTCCCACCAGCCAGCCCAGCACATTCAGGGCCAGAGTTTCAGCGGAATTGGCGGAGATCGGCATAAACTGGCCTCGGACACTGTGTTGGAAAGGGTTTGTTAACCAGACTCATAAACACTTTAGCAACGCATGCAATCAAACGGTGAATGGCTATGTCTGTACAAGGCACCATACTCGTCCTCGACGGTGTTTCGACCAATCGCATAATGCTCAAGGTTCAGTTGACGGCCGCCTGGTACCATGTCGTGCAGGGAGAGAAACTGGCCGGGCTTGGTGCATTGCTGCGGCGGACACGGCCTGATCTGGTTCTTACAGCGCAAACTCTGCCCGACGGAAGCGCTGCGGATGTTAAGAAAGTGATGGCGGCAGATCCTGCTCTGATCGATGTGCCGATTGTTGCGATTGCACCGCAAAACGACAAAGCAGCGCGTTTGAAGGCACTGTCTGACGGGCTGGATGATGTGCTTGGCTATCCGTTCAAGGATACACTTCTATTGGCCCGCGTGCGCAGCTTGTTACGTACGCGCGCCGAACGGCAGGAATTAAACATCGAAGGTTCGGCCCAAACCATTGGCTTTGGCGAGGCGCCACAGGTGCTGATCGCCCCGCCATCGATGGCAGAGATCGCGATCCTGACGCAAACAGTTCGAACCAGCGCGTTGTGGAGTAATGCTCTGACCCATCAAACCCGGCATCGTGTGACCGGCCATACTATGCCTGATCTCAAAGGCATCCTGTCCGGAACGATCCCGGACGCGATTATTGTTGAGCTTGCACCGAATAGCTCGGGGCGGAACCTACTGGCAGATCTTCGGTCGCGCGGTGCGACACGAAATACGGTGCTGATCGGTGTGTTGCCGGATGATAATCCCGCACTTGCGGCCGAGGCGCTGGACCGAGGCGCTGATGCGGTCTGCATGGGCGGGTTTCAGACAGATGAGATATGCTTGCGGCTTGAAACTCTGATCGCCCGCAAGACCCGAGACGACAGATTGCGAGCGACATTGCGCAGGGATTTGGCCGAATCCCTGATCGATCCGCTGACCGGACTGTTCAATCGCCGCTATGCGATGCGCGCGCTGGACCAGATCGCGCTTCAGGCCCCAGAAACGGAACACGGATTCGCTGTGATGCTGGCCGATCTGGACCACTTCAAGGCAATCAATGACCGTTACGGTCACGCTGCGGGGGATTTAGTTCTGACCGAAACCGCGAAAAGGCTGCGAGTCGTGATAGGAAAAACCGGTTTTGTCGCACGTATCGGCGGCGAAGAGTTCATGATCGGGCTACCGAATACCTCAACCGACCAAGCGCTGAAGCAAGCGAAACAGATTTGTGAAACAATTTGCGAAAAACCTTTTCAGCTGCCGGATCGTCCGGCCCCAGTACCCGTAACGATCAGCGTGGGGGTGAAATTATGTACCCCGCCCGAACTCTCTCATCCAGGCGAAACAGACCCGGTTGGTCGATTGATCAGCTCGGCGGACAAAGCACTTTATGCCGCCAAAAAAGCGGGCCGCAACCAGGTACAGATTCGGCAAAGCGCAGCGTGACTAGTCAGTCCCGTTTTTTGTGTTTACGCGGGCCGCGTTTAACCACGTCCTCCAGCCGGTCCGCGTAAGCGGCACGTTGGTCATCATTCATGGCCGAGATCTGGGCCAGCCATTGCTGATGAAGCGCAGTCTGCAGATCAGCAGTTGCCTTCGACTGCTGTGCCAAAAGACTCGCAACCGCTGCGGGATCGAAAGGCACGGCCCTCAGCACTTGACTGAGAGCAGTAAAATCCTGCTTGCGACGATGTGATCCTTTTCCGCGCAGGTCCGACAACTCACCCCTCAGAGCCTTTCGATCCGACTTTGGCAGCGCATAATACAGCGCCGGGCCAAATCCCGGAGGCGCATCGGCATGAGCGCTTCCTTTAAAGCGCAATGCCGCACCCAAAATGACTCCGACAATCAGCAGATTCAAAGCAAGAGAGACAACCAGCAATATCGGCATCCATTTGCGTTTGGGTGCGGGATGATCGCTCATTCTGCGTCCTCCAGATAGTTTTCGTCTAAATTCAGATCGGCCATCAGATAGGTCGTCTCTTGTGAGATGAAATAATCAACAGGGTCCGGCAAGAAGGCCGGAGCGGAGAACCCGATCCAGACGCCAGCTGCGCTTGCGGCCACAAGACCGCTCAACCCTTGCCACCCCCCGATAACGCCTATCTTTTGCCGCCATGTCCGCCGCTGCGGTCTTGCAGTCCGGGCCAGACGTATGGCTTCGGCATCCGTTTCGATGCGAACCGCAAGATCGTCAGGAAACGTATCCCGCGCCGCACGCGCCCGTGCAAACAGATGGTCGAGTTCGTTATCTTGATCAGCCATGTTCGTACCCCAGTTCATCCCGACGCCCCGCCAGTATCGCGGTCAGAGATCGTTTGCCACGCGCGGTCAGGCTTTCAACCGCCTCGACCGAAATATCCATGATCCCCGCGATTTCGGGATTGGACAATTCTTCGATGTGCCGCAGAACCACAGCCTGCCGCTGCCGGTCCGGCAAATGCTCCAATGCAGCCTGCAACGCGTCCTTGCGGGCACTCTCCTGCATCTGGTCGACCACACTGGCAGTCTCATCTTCGGGTTCGGCCACATTGTCCAACGCTTGAGGCCGCTTTTTCCGGCGCAAGTCCACACATAGATTCAGTGTTACGCGATAGAGCCAGGTCGATAACTGCGCCTGCCCCGGCACCCAGTCAGGTGCCATCTTCCAAAGGCGCATCATCGCTTCTTGCGTCACGTCCTCTGCTTCTGCTGGGTTTCCCAGCATTCGCAAAGCCACGGAATAACTTCGCGGCCCCAACCGCCCGGTCAGCAGGCGGGCCGCCGTAGCATCGCCATCAGAAAACCGGCCCAGCAACTCTTCGTCGCTGGGCTCGGGCATGGCAGGTGTTCCGCCATGCTCGATGTCGGGATAAGAGGTCAGATCCTCCATCCCGTATCAGTTGTTGTCGGTGTCCGACTTCTGATGCCGCTTGTGTTTCCGGCCCATTTTATCTTTTGCATCCGCGTATTCCTGTTCTGAGATCGAACCGTTGCCGTCGGCATCGATGCGCTCGAACATCTTGGAGGCGCGGCGCGGTTTCGGCAATTCATCTTCGCTAAGGAAACCATCCGCATTTGCGTCGTGCTTTTCGAACATCTTGGTAACACGCTCGTTGGCCTTGGTCTGCGCCGCAGCCTGCATTTCTTCGACGCTCAGTTGGCCGTCGCCATCCGTATCGGCAGCGGTGAATTTCTGGTTGCGATGTGTCTCGATCTCGGCCTGAGTCACCTGCCCGTCCCCGTCGGCATCCAGTTCCTGAAATGTCGCACGCGGGCCCTTGGCCAAAGCGGAAGTGCCGGTCACAGTAACTGCAGCTACGACGATTGCCGAAATGAAGCTTTTGGTTTTCATTACATAGTTCCCTGAATTTGGCGGCCATTTGCCGCTGTTGATACCTATTCAAACGCGGCTTGGGCGGGTTTCCGTCGCTTCCGGCACAACTTTTTTTGGTTTATTTGAAACGCCAATAGAAAATGATACGCTAAGCAGCAGCGCCACAAAGCGACGCACCCCCCTTTTCCGTTGGGTCTGATCCTGCCTAAATGCCTTCAGGAAAGATGCGCGAGATACATATGATTGACCAAACTATTGACAGTTCGCTCGAAGAAGACCGCCCAACAAAACCCGCATTGATCCGAGGGTTCCGGTGCAAATGCCCGAATTGCGGTGAGGGTGCGCTGTTGCACAGCTATCTCAAGGTGAATCACACCTGTTCGGAATGCGGGCAGGAATTGTTCCATCATCGCGCTGATGACGGCCCGGCCTACCTGACGATCCTGCTGGTGGGGCACCTTCTGGCACCCGCCCTTCATGTCTCTTACGTGCAGTGGCGTCCCGATCCATGGACCATGGCGATTGCATTCTCGATCGGCTGCGTCGCGCTATCCCTGTTCCTTCTGCCCCGTCTCAAAGGGGCCGTTGTCGCCTATCAATGGGCGCGGCGGATGCACGGGTTTGGCAAGGCCGGATGACGACGGATAAAACCGCAATCCGGGATGCTGCTACCGTAATCGTATTGCGTGATCGGTTCAGAGACCCGTCGATCCTGATGGGCCAACGCGGCGCCAAGGCTGCGTTCATGCCGAACAAATTCGTATTCCCGGGCGGCGCGGTTGATGCTTCCGATGCAGGCATCCCGCTCAGTACGCCATTGCCCGATCTATGCACCGATCGCCTGTCACAACAATCAGCGCCAAACTTGCAGACCTCTCTGGCTGTCGCGGCGATCCGAGAGTTGTGGGAAGAAACCGGGCTTGTTCTGGGGCAACAAGGGGATTGGCAAGGCGCGATCCCGGCCGATTGGCAAAGCTTTGCGGCGATGGGCTACCTGCCGTCTGCAGAAGCACTGCAATTTGTCTTTCGCGCAGTCACACCGCCGGGGCGACCCCGCCGGTTCGACGCCAGGTTCTTTCTGGTCGATGCGGACGCGATTCAGGGGGATCTTGACGACTTCACGCATGCCTCGGACGAGCTATCGCATTTGCAATGGGTCAAGATCAGCCAAGCACGAGAGTTCGACCTGCCCTTCATCACCGAAGTTGTTCTGGCCGAAGTCGCTGCCCGTGCAGAGGACCCGAACCCGCCTGAAACCGTTCCCTTCTTTCTCAACAACGAAGAGGCCAGCCTTTTCCTGCAGCTTCGGGGCTATCCGATGCCCTATGCAGATTAACGCATTCGGCTAACAACCACTGTTACCTCGGGTTTCTTGCCGATCTCGGCCTGCGCGGTCTGACGTGCGATCCGGCGCAACCCTTCTTCCAGTTTGTCGTCATCACGCAGCGTCTTTGCGCCCGCACGCATCAGGAACTGGTTCAGGTCCTCTTCCAGCACCTCAATCAGCCCCGCGCGGGATGATCCCATTTCGGGCAGGCCCATCGTATCGCACCACGGCTCACCCAGCGGTTCGTCTTCTTCGTCCAATATCACCGTGATGGTGATATGGCCGTTCAGCGCCATGCGAATCCGGTCGCGCACCACGCCGTCCAAGGCGCCGATTTTGACTGTACCATCCAGATAGGTCCGGCCAGTCTCGATATAATCCGCCACTTTGGGCGCATTCCCAGTCAGATCCAGCATAGTGCCGTTAACAGCGAGAATCCCAGTACGTCCGCCCGTTTCGGCCAGTTTGGCATGCTCACGCAAGTGGCGGTGTTCGCCATGCATCGGGATGACCATCTGCGGATCGATCAGAGCGTGAACCTTCTCAAGATCAGGCCGGTTGGCGTGACCCGAGACGTGATACAGACCAGAGCTGTCATCGACTACATCCACTCCCTTCTCACTGAGCTGGTTCATGATGCGGATCACGCCACGTTCATTGCCGGGAATAGTCTTGGACGAGAACAGAAACAGATCGCCCTCTTTCGCTTCTAGTCCGCGATACTTACCGCGCGCCAGTTGGGCGCTGGCTGCGCGGCGTTCGCCTTGGCTGCCAGTCACAATCAACATCAGGTTCGCGCGTGGCACATCGACGGCCTCTTCGGCGCTGATAACCTTTGGAAAATCGGTCAGGATGCCGGTCTCGGTCGCCGCCTCGATCATACGCCGCATCGCACGACCCAGCAGTACGACCGAACGGCCGGCTTTCTGTCCCGCCTCTGCCAGCGTTTTCACGCGTGCCACGTTCGAGGCAAACGTGGTTGCGATGACCATGCCGCTGGCCTCTTGAACCAGACGGGTGATCTCGGGTCCGACTTCGGATTCCGAACGCCCGGGATGGCTTGAGAACACATTGGTACTGTCACAGACCAACGCTTTGACGCCGGGCTTTGCCACCTCGGCCCACAGATCGGGATCGAATGGTTCGCCCACGACCGGGTTGGAATCGAGCTTGAAATCCCCCGTATGCACCACGCGCCCGGAAGGCGAGTCGATAACGAGCCCTGCACTTTCAGGGATGGAATGCGAAACCGGCAGGAAACCAACGGTAAACGGGCCAGCCTTGATCTGGTCGGGCCATGGAGACGCAGTTTGCACCGCCTCGGTCGGGTGGCCGCGTTCTTCCATCTTGCGACGCGCGATATTGGCGGTAAAAGCGCGCGCGTAGACCGGCGCGCCCAAAGCCTCATAACAGTGGGCCACCGCCCCGACATGATCTTCGTGCGCGTGGGTGACAAAAACTGCTTCCAGCTGATCGGCACGCTCTTTAAGCCAGGTGATGTCTGCAAAGATCAGATCCACGCCGGGCGAGGTGTCCATGTCCGGGAAGGCAACGCCAAGATCCACAAGGATCAACCGCTCTTGCCCCGGCTTGCCGTAACCATAGACATAGGCATTCATGCCGATTTCGCCTGCACCGCCCAGCGGCAGATAGATCAGTCGTTCACTGCTCATGTTGAGCCATTTTCCTTGTTATAGCGATGTATCACGGTCAACCCGTGCATCGTCAGATCATCCTCGATAGCGTCAAAACCCACGTCAGCCTGATCAAACAGAGGCGCCAGGCCCCCGGTACCGACGACTTTCATCGCCATTCCGTATTCAGCTTTCACGCGCGAGATCAGCCCTTCAATCAGGCCGGAATATCCCCAATACACGCCGGACTGGATACAGCCAACCGTGTTTGTTCCAATCACTTTTTCGGGTCTCGTGATGTCGATATGCGGCAACGCCGCGGCACCTTGATGCAGTGCCTCAAGGCTCAGGTTCACGCCAGGGGCGATGATACCACCGACGTAGGCGCCGTCGGCTGCGACCACGTCGAAATTCGTGGCGGTCCCAAAGTCAACCACAACCACATTGCCGCCATGGCGGTCGAACGCCGCCGCCGCGTTGGCCAACCGGTCCGGACCGGGCACGGTGCCTTCGTCCACGCGCGGATTGACCGGCAGCAGGCAATCTGGCTTGCCAACAACAATCGGCCGGCATCCAAAAAAGCGATCAGCAAAGACCCGCAGGTTGAACACCACGCGTGGCACGGTTGAGGCGATGATCACATCCGAGATATCAGCTTCGATACCGTAGTGTTTCACCAAGGTTGAATACCAGGTGAAATAGGCATCCGCTGTGCGGGCATGGTGGGTTGAGGTGCGCAGAGTGCACAGGAACTTTTCGCCATCCCAGATCGAGAAAACGGTGTTGGTATTGCCGCAATCAATCGCCAGAAGCATCCCGCGCCCCTTTCAGAAGTACACATCCGCAGCCGGAATGCTGACCCGGCCCTTGGCGGTGTTTAGGACAAGGCTGCCACCCACGTCTACCGTTTCGAAGGTTCCAACCGTTTCGGACGTGGCTGTACGAGCGGTTATGACTTCGCCCAACCGCGCTGCTCGGGATAGCCAGGCGGTGCGGATCGGTTCGAACCCGTAGGTCATGAACTGGGTCTCATAATGCGCATAAGCTACCGCCAGTTCGGTCAGAAAATCCTCGGGGGTGGTGAGCGCGCCGGTTTCCGAGAGCAGAGAAACAGGTCGCACCGCTCCGGCTTCGACGCGATCAGTGCCCGGTGCCTCGGACAGGTTCACCCCAATACCTATCGCCAGATGTGACACCCCCCGGCCCTGCCCCGTGCTTTCTAGCAGGATACCCGCTAGTTTTCCGCCGTTGAGCAGCACGTCATTGGGCCATTTCAGTGCCAAACCTACTGCGCGCCCCGTTACCGCCACACAGGCATCATATAGGGCGAGCGCTGCGACAAAACTTCGAAGGGCCGCCTGTTCCGGATCACCCGGCGGGCGCATCAGCAAAGTCGCTGCCAGATTACCTTTTGGGTTGGCCCAAGCTCGCCCGCGCCGACCACGCGCGGCGGTCTGATGATGTGCCATGATCCAGACCGGACCGGTCGCTGTTGGCGCAAGCCGCACCGCCTCATTCAGAGTACTGTCGACTTCTTTCAGTATATGCAGGCCATATCCCTGCGGCCATTCGCTCATGTCAAAAAGGCCCGGTCGCGCGACCGAGCCTCGGTTGATCGAAACGCGGCAGTATCAGTTGACAAGCGTCGCCGCAGCAGCTGCAGCTGCCCCTTCCACACCGAACTGATAAAATACGCCAATCAACATCAGAGCCGCAGAGCCCATCAGCGCTGCCCACAAAACCGGGGTCGAGCGGATCTCGATCGGGTCTTCATTCTCCGCCCCGAAATACATGTAGAACACGATCCGCAGATAGTAGAACGCACCGATGACCGAGGCGATGGCCGAGACGATCACCAGCCCGAACAGGTCGGCATCGATACCCGCTTGCCAGACGCCGAACTTGGCGAAGAAGCCCAGCATCGGTGGCACGCCCGCCAGACTGAACATCAGGATCAGGACCGCCAGAGCTTTACCCGGATCGCGCTTCGAGAACTGACGTAGCGCATCAATATCAGTGACCGGTTTGCCATCACGCTCCATCATCAGGATGAATGCGAAGGTTCCGATATTCATCGTCACATAGATGGCCAGATACATTAGCATTGCCTTGATGCCCATCTCGGTCCCGGCGGCCAGTCCGATCAGAGCATATCCCATATGGGCAATCGACGAAAACGCCATCAGCCGCTTGATGTCCCGCTGCCCGATGGCCGCAACCGCGCCCAGCAGCATCGACAGGACCGAAAGCAGCACGATCACTTGCTGCCAATCCTTGATCACGCCTCCGAAGGCATCATGCATCAGGCGCGCGAACAGGGCCATCGCAGCCACTTTCGGAGCGGTAGCGAAGAACGCAGTAATCGGGGTCGGAGACCCTTCATACACATCCGGCGTCCACATATGGAACGGCACGGCCGAGACCTTAAACGCCAGACCCGAGATCATGAACACTAGGCCAAACAGGAGGCCAATCGAGACATCTCCATGATGCACCGTTTGGATGATGCCCGAGAACAGCGTGGTGCCGGTGAAGCCGTAAACCAGCGACGCACCATAGAGCAGCAAGCCAGAACTCAACGCGCCCAGCACGAAGTATTTCAGACCGGCTTCGGTGGATTTGGCACTGTCGCGCCGCAAGGCGGCCACGACGTAAAGCGACAGCGACTGCAGCTCAAGCCCCATATAAAGCGACATCAGATCGCCTGCGCTAACCATCATCATCATGCCGACAGCCGCAAGTGCGACCAGCAGAGGATATTCAAAGCGCAGCAGATCGCGGCGCGCCATATATTCCTGGCTCATCAGCAATACCGCAGCGGCAGACAGCAGAATCGCAACCTTTGCAAATCGGGCAAAGCCGTCATCCACAAACATGCCGTTGAAGGCCACGTTGGTACCTTCGCCATTCATCGCAATCCAGATTGCCAACACCGCCATCAGACCTGAAGTGGCCCAGACCAGTATGGGAGCCAGAGCATCCTTGGTGGTGTAGACAGCCCCGATCAGCGCCGCCATCGCATAAATTGCCAGAACAATTTCCGGCAGGATGATTGTCAGATCAGCCTGGATCATGTCTCCAAAGCCCCCTTAATGCGAAGCGGCTGTCTGGGTTGCGGCTTCAGCCGCGGCCAGAGCCGTGTCATAGTTCGAGATTAGCGCTGCGGTGGATTGCCCGATCACATCGGTCACCAGCGAGGGATAAACCCCAAGCAGAATGGTCATCACGATCAGCGGCGCGAAGATCAGCCGCTCGCGCGAACTCATGTCTGTGATGGCCTTGAGGCTTTCCTTGATCAGATCTCCAAAGACTACCCGGCGATAGAGCCACAGCGCATAGCCCGCTGAGAAGATCACACCGGTTGCAGCCACAGCCGTCACCCAGGTGTTGACCTGGAATGCGCCCATCAGGGTCAGGAATTCCCCGATGAAGCCTGATGTACCAGGCAAGCCAACATTGGCCATGGTGAACAGCATGAAGACCAGAGCGTAAGCCGGCATCCGGATGACCAAACCGCCATACGCCTCGATATCGCGGGTGTGCATCCGGTCATAGATCACGCCAACACACAGGAAGAGCGCTGCGGAAATGAACCCATGACTGAGCATCTGGAAGATCGCGCCATCAATGCCCTGCTGGTTCGCTGCAAAGATACCCATGGTCACAAAGCCCATATGCGCGACCGAGGAATAGGCGATCAGCTTCTTCATATCCTCCTGCACCAGCGCGACCAGAGAGGTGTAGACAACAGCAATCGCCGACATCCACAGCACCACATCGGTCATCACCGCAGACCCCACCGGGAACATCGGCAGGCTGAAGCGCAGGAAGCCATAGCCGCCCATCTTCAACAGGATCGCCGCCAGCACGACCGAACCTGCCGTCGGCGCCTGAACGTGCGCATCCGGCAGCCAGGTATGCACCGGCCACATCGGCATCTTCACCGCGAACGACGCGAAGAAGGCCAGGAACATCAGCGTCTGCATGCCGCCGACGATATAGATGCCCAGTACGCTAAACCCTTCGGACGAGAACTGATGGCTCATCAGCGCCTCGATATCCGTGGTGCCCGCATCCGCATACATCGCAACCATCGCCACCAGCATCAGCACCGAGCCGAGGAAGGTGTATAGGAAGAACTTGAAGCTGGCATAAATGCGGTCTTTGCCGCCCCAGATACCGATGATCAGGAACATCGGGATCAGGCCCGCCTCGAAGAACAGGTAGAACAGCACGAGATCCAGCGCCATGAACACGCCCAGCATCAGCGTTTCCAGCAGCAGGAATGCGATCATGTATTCCTTGACCCGGTCCGTGACCTGCCAGCTGGCCAGAATGGTCAGTGGCATGATGAAGGTGGTCAGCAGCACGAAAAGAACGCTGATACCATCGACACCCATCTTGTACTTCAGGCCCAGCAGCCACTCGCCCTCTTCCACCATCTGGAAGCCGGTGTTGGACGGATCAAAGCCGGTATAGATGCCGATTGAGACCAGAAAGGTCACGGTTGTGGCAACCAGCGCAACCCATTTGGCGTTGCGCTGCGCGGCTACGTCCTCGCCATGCAGAAACAGGGCCAGAATGCCTGCTGCGATGGCGGGGATGAAGGTGACAATAGATAGGATATTGTCCATTAGTTTGCGCCTCCGCCGATCGACATCCAGGTGACAAGAGCGGCGATGCCCAAAACCATCCAGAAGGCGTAAGTAAAGATGTAACCCGTCTGAGCTTTGCCTGCGAGGCGAGTAAAGAAGGGCACGACGCCCATCGAAACCCCGTTCAGGAAGCCATCAATCGTGTTGCCGTCACCGCGTTTCCACAGGAACCGACCTAGCGCAATGGTAGGTTTGACAAAGATCGCGTCGTAGATCTCGTCAAAGTACCACTTATTCTTGAGAAACAGGTACAGCGGCCGCTGGTTCGCCGCCAGACGAGCGGGCAGCGACGTGTTCACGATGTAGAACCAATAGGCGACGACAAAACCCAGCAGCATGGCAACAAAAGGCGATACTTTGACCCATTTCGGAGCCTCATGCGCATCGTTCAGGACATTATTGTCAGGTGCCATATACAGCGCGCCTTCGCCCGGCTCACCGCCAAAGCTGGCATGCTTTTTGTCCGCCTTGTAGTCACCCTCACCTTTATCAGCCTTCGCGTCGCCTTGGTCGTCATCTGCCTTGGCCTCACCATGAGATGCGTCTGCGGCAACTTCGCCATGACCGCCAGTCTCTTCCGCCAGCGGAATACCGTAGAACTTGGCCACTTTATCGGTGTAGCCGAAGAACTGATTGTACCACAGCATCCCCGAGAACACCGCGCCCAGAGACAGTACCCCCAGCGGGACCAGCATGACCATCGGACTTTCATGCGCGTGCTCATGCGTATGCTTGTCGCCACGCGGCTCGCCATAGAAGGTCAGGAATATCAGACGCCAGCTGTAGAATGAGGTGAACACCGCTGCGATTACCAACATCCAGAAGGCATAACCTGTGCCACCTACAAAGGCGCTTTCGATTATGGCATCCTTCGACAGGAACCCGGCGAAGCCAAACGTGGTCAGCGGGATGCCCACACCGGTAATGGCCAGCGTGCCGATCATCATCGCCCAGAACGTATAGGGGATTTTCTTCCGCAGACCGCCGTACTCGGTCATCTCTTGCTCATGATGCATCGCATGGATCACTGAACCGGCACCAAGGAACAGTAGCGCCTTGAAGAACGCGTGCGTCAGCAGATGGAACATCGCGGCTGAGTACATGCCAACGCCGGCGGCGACAAACATGTAACCCAATTGCGAACAGGTCGAATACGCAATGACCCGCTTGATATCGGTCTGCACCAAGCCCACGGTTGCTGCGAAAAACGCAGTCGAAGCGCCAAGGAAGGCTATGAACCCGGTGGCCCCCGGTGCGAACTCCATCAGCGGCGACATACGGCAGACCAGGAACACACCTGCGGTAACCATGGTCGCAGCGTGGATCAGCGCGGACACAGGGGTCGGACCTTCCATCGCATCCGGCAGCCAGGTGTGTAGTATCAACTGCGCCGATTTACCCATCGCGCCAATGAACAGCAGAACACAGATCACCTCGATCGCAGTCCACTCACCCCAGAGGAAGCTCAGTTTTTCCTCCGCCAATGCCGGGGCCGACGCGAATATGTCTGAGAAATTGATGCTGTCGGTCAGGAAGAACAGCGCGAAGATCCCCAGCGCAAAGCCGAAATCGCCCACTCGGTTCACGATGAACGCTTTCATCGCCGCTGCATTGGCGCTGGGCTTGCGATAATAAAACCCGATCAGCAGGTACGAGGCGACACCCACGCCTTCCCAGCCAAAGAACATCTGAACCAGATTGTCCGCCGTCACCAGCATCAGCATGGCGAAGGTGAAGAACGACAGATAGGCAAAGAAACGCGGCTTATAGCTTTCGCCTTCACGCCATTGCGGGTCGTGATCCATGTAGCCGAACGAATACAAGTGAACCAGCGCCGAAACGGTCGTCACCACGATCAGCATGATCGCCGTCAGACGGTCCAGACGAATGGCCCAGCTTGTCGACAGCGAACCACTTTCGATCCAGCGCATGATCTCGATCTGCTGGGTGTGGCCATCAAATGAAAGGAAGACGATCCAGCTGAGCAGGCAGGCCAGAAACAGCAGGCCCGTGGCAGTCCACATGGCGGCTTTCTCACCAATGAAGCGCCAGCCAAAACCGCAGATCAACGCACCCACGAGCGGGGCAAAGAGGATGGTGGTTTCCATATTCTCTTACCCCTTCATCATATTGACGTCTTCAACCGCGATGGTGCCACGGTTGCGGAAGAAGCAGACCAGAATGGCAAGACCAATCGCCGCCTCAGCCGCCGCAACTGTCAACACGAACAGCGTAAAGACCTGCCCGACCAGATCGCCGAGGAAACTAGAGAACGCCACGAGGTTGATATTCACCGCCAGCAGCATCAACTCGATGCTCATCAGCAGGATGATGACGTTCTTGCGGTTCAGGAAGAGACCGAAGATGCCGATGACGAATAGCGTCGCCGCGACCGTAAGATAGTGTTCAAGTCCGATCATCGTCTCAAAGTCCCTGCCCCGGTTTCACGTCCTTCAACTCCATCGCTTTGGCCGGGTCGCGCATCATCTGGCCGATGATGTCCTGACGCTTGATGTCCTGACGGTGGCGCAGTGTCAGCACAATGGCACCGATCATGGCCACCAGCAGGATCAGGCCCGCCAGTTGGAACAGAAGGAAGTATTGATCGTATAGAATGACGCCTAGCGCCTCAGTGTTGTGGCGGTCGCTCGGTACCGGCTGCGCCAGATTGGCGGCGGCACCCTGCGCGCTGTCCCATGCTCCGATGGCCATGACGAACTGCATCAGGATCACCAATCCGATCAACAGCGCTAGCGGCATGTAGCGCGCCATCTCGGCCTTCAGCTCGGCAAAGTCCACATCCAGCATCATCACCACGAAGAGGAACAGAACCGCAACCGCGCCGACATAAACGATAATCAGCAGCATCGCCACGAACTCAGCCCCCAGCAGCACGAACAGGCCCGCCGAGGACAGAAAGGACAGGATCAGCCACAGCACCGAATGCACCGGCTGGCGGCTGATCACCGTGAACAGCCCGCCGGTGATGGCGCTGATGGCAAACAGATAGAAGGCAAAGACGGTCATTGATCCTCATCCTCGTTGTCGCCCATGACCTCTTGCGCCAGATCCAGCGCGCGGGTCATGGCCGGGATGCCGGCAAAGACCGACATCTGACCGATCGTTTCCACGATCTCTTGTTTCTTGGCGCCAGCCTCAAGCGCATGGCGCACGGTCTGACGCACCGCCGAGTCCGCCTGAGCGCCCTGACAGGTCAGCCCGGCCAGCGTCAGCAGAAGGCGAGTTTTGGCGTCCAGCCCGTCCTTGTTGACGGTATTGCCGAACATCATCTCCATGACCTCTTTGGGCATGGTTGGCCACAGCGCCTCGAACCCTTTGGGCGAGAAATTCTCCATCGCCGGGTTCATCGCCTTTGCCATGTCCTGAGCTTGCTTCATCATCAGCTCGAACGGATTTGTCGGACTGTCACTCATCTGTACGGCGCGTCCATTTCCAGATTGCGAGCGATTTCGGCTTCCCAGCGTTCGCCGTTATCCAGCAGTTTCTGCTTGTCGTAGAACAACTCTTCCCGGGTTTCGGTGGCGAATTCGAAATTCGGGCCCTCGACGATGGCATCAACCGGACATGCCTCCTGGCAGAAACCGCAATAGATGCATTTGGTCATGTCGATGTCATAGCGCGTGGTGCGGCGGCTTCCGTCTTCGCGCGGCTCGGCATCGATGGTGATGGCTTGTGCAGGACAGATCGCTTCGCACAGTTTGCAGGCGATGCAGCGTTCCTCACCGTTCGGATAACGGCGCAGGGCATGTTCACCCCGGAACCGCGGGGACAAGGGCCCCTTTTCATGCGGGTAGTTCACGGTGGCTTTTGGGGCGAAGAAATACTTCAAGCCCAATTTCATTCCGACCCAGAAGTCCTGCAGCAGGAAATACTTGGCGGCGCGGGTGTAGTCGATTTGAGTCATATCAGCCTCCTACGCTCCAACGGGCAAACGCGCCCCAGAACCAGTCGAATTTCGCCGCGAAGGCCACGAAAACGACCCAGACGAGGCTGAACGGCAAGAACACTTTCCAACCCAGGCGCATCAACTGGTCATAGCGGTAGCGGGGTGTGATCGCCTTGACCATCGCGAAGATGAAGAAGAAGAACGCCATCTTGGCAACCATCCACAATACGCCGTCAGGCAGGCCTGGGATCGGGGACAGCCAGCCGCCAAAGAACAGCAGTGTGGTCAGAGCACACATCAGGAAGATGGCGATGTATTCACCAGCCATGAAAAGCAGGAAAGGCGTGGCCGAGTATTCGACCTGATAGCCTGCAACCAGTTCCGATTCCGCCTCGGGCAGATCGAAGGGTGGACGGTTGGTTTCAGCCAATGCCGAGATGAAAAACAGGAACACCATCGGGAAATGCGGCAGCCAGTACCAGCTGAAGAACCCGAACGAGCCATCCTGTGCGCGGACGATATCACCAAAGTTCATCGAACCGGTCGAGATGATGATGCCGATGATGATCAGACCGATGGATACCTCGTATGAAATCATCTGCGCGGCAGAGCGCAGCGACCCAAGGAATGGATACTTTGAGTTCGACGCCCAACCACCCATAATCACGCCATAAACCTCAAGCGATGAGACTGCGAAGACATAGAGGATGGCGACGTTGATGTCCGACAGGACCCAGCCATCGTTGAACGGGATCACCGCCCAGGCGATCATCGCGAGGACAAAACTGGTCAATGGTGCGAGGATAAACACTGTACGGTCGGCACCGGCGGGAATGACGACCTCTTTCACCACATATTTCAGTGCGTCCGCCACCGATTGCAGCAGGCCGTATACGCCGACAACGTTGGGGCCGCGACGCATCTGGACGGCGGCCCAGATCTTGCGGTCGCCGTAAACGAGGAACAACAGCGAGATCATCACGAACGCAACAACAGCAAGCACTTGCGCCAGAATGATGATGGCTATTCCGCCTGGGGTGTTAAAGAAGTCAGCCATTGGTCCTCACACCGTGGGTATTTTGGTTTCCGCGTGCGATGCAAAGGCCAGATGCCTGCGCAATCTGCGGCTGGGTCGGCGCGTTGGTGTAAACAGCATCTGCCGTCTGTACGCCACCCTTAATCTTCAATTTCACACGCAAATCCGGCGCGGCTATCTGCCACCCGGGCACCGCGTACGTCTGCAATATGAAACGTTTCTGGTTCATTCAGCCGCAATCTTCTCAGTCTTGCGGGTCTGCGCCTGTGCCGATAGTTCGGCCATCAATTGCGAGGCGCGGGCAATCGGGTTGGTCAGGTAGAAATCCTTGATTGCATTGCGGAAGCTGGCTTCACCCAATTTTCCGGCTTGTAGCGCCGCTGCTTCATTCTCAATCACCTCATCAATGCGCGCCAGATGCGGAACAGATTCGAGCAAGGAGGTTCGCAATTGAGCCAATGTATCGTAGGGCAGCGTAGCCCCCAGCTCGGCAGACAACGCCCTTAGGATTGCCCAGTTTTCCTTGGCCTCTCCCGGTGCAAAGCCTGCGCGCATGGCGAGTTGAGGACGCCCTTCGGTGTTCACGAACAGACCGTTTTCTTCTGTGTAAGCCGCCCCCGGCAGGATCACATCTGCGCGGTGCGCGCCACGATCGCCGTGACTGCCCTGATAGATCACAAAGGCACCCTCGCCGATCTCAACTTCGTCAGCACCGAGGTTATAGATCACATCGGCCGCGTTGACCGCCTCCATGCCACCTTCGTTGGTCGCATCCACATCCATCGCACCTACGCGCGATGCCGCGGTGTGCAGAACGATCAGCCCACTTTCGGTATTGCTTGCAATGGCTTGCGCGGCGGCCAGAATGGCAGAGCCATCGGCCTCCTGCAGCGCGCCCTGCCCGACGATGACAAGAGAGCGCTTGCCCTTGATCTCATCATCACCACCCATATCAACGATGGTCTGCAGCGCGGCACGGTCGCTGCCTACATGGTGATACTCATAGGTCAGATCGACGGCAGGCCCGACCAGGGTCACCTCGGCGCCGTGTGCCCAGGCCTTGCGGATACGAGCATTCAAAACCGGAGCCTCGTCACGCGGGTTGGTCCCAATCAACAGGATACGTTCAGCCGCATCAATATCTTCGATTGCCGCGGTCCCGGCATAGGCTGCTCGGTTACCCGCAGGCAGTTTGGCGCCGTCGGTGCGGCACTCAACGATACCGCCTTGCCCTTCGATCATCTGTTTCAGCGCATAGATGGCCTCTACCGGAGCCAGATCACCTACGATCCCAGCCAGTTTCTCGGCCCCCTTAAGAACCTCAGCAGCTTTGTTCAGTGCTTCTGGCCATGTGGCAGGACGCAGCTTGCCGTTTTCGCGCACATAAGGCCTGTCCAGTCGCTGACGCCGTAAGCCGTCCCAGACAAAGCGGGTCTTGTCGCTGATCCATTCCTCGTTCACACCGTCATGGTTGCGCGGCAGAAAGCGCATCACTTCACGCCCTTTGGTATCTACACGGATGCTTGAGCCCAAAGCGTCCATCACGTCGATACTCTCGGTTTTGGTCAGTTCCCAAGGGCGAGCGGTGAAGGCATATGGCTTCGAGGTCAACGCCCCTACCGGGCACAGATCGATGATGTTGCCCTGCAGGTTCGAATCCAGCGTCTGGTTCAGGTACGAGGTGATCTCGGCATCTTCGCCACGCCCGGTCTGGCCCATCTGAGTGATCCCGGCAACCTCGGTGGTGAAGCGCACGCAACGAGTACAACTGATGCAGCGAGTCATCGCGGTGCCAACCAACGGACCCAGATCCAGATCATCCACGGCACGCTTGGCTTCTTTGAAGCGCGTCCCTGACAGACCATAGGCCATGGCCTGATCCTGCAGGTCACACTCACCGCCCTGATCGCAGATCGGGCAATCCAGCGGGTGGTTGATCAGCAGAAACTCCATCACCCCTTCGCGGGCCTTCTTGACCATGGGCGAGTTCGTCTTGACCACCGGTGCCTGCCCTTCCGGACCCGGACGCAGATCGCGCACCTGCATCGCGCAGGAGGCCGCCGGTTTCGGCGGGCCGCCCACGACCTCGACCAGACACATCCGGCAGTTCCCGGCAATCGACAGACGCTCGTGATAGCAAAAGCGCGGCACTTCGACCCCGGCCTGCTCGCAGGCCTGGATCAGTGTCATCGCGCCATCGACTTCGATTTCCTGCCCGTCGATATTGACTTTGCGGAGGTCAGACATCGCTAGTTCGCCCTCAAATACACGCCGATGGCGCTGTTTCTTTCAATCTCTTTCCGCCCCAACGTGCAGAAAGAATTGGGATTTTCATAAGACACGCCGTTTTGGATCAGATACGCCTCACCCTTGGCGCGCATCCTGTCTTTTTCGGCATCCGAGTCCACATAGGCGCGGATTTCCTTGTCCGAATATCCCAATTTGTTCGCCTTGGACCGCAGATCCCACATCACCCCAATCGCCTTAAGTCGACGCCCGCTGATCGACGGACAGTACTCCGAAATCTCATTTGCGATCGCGATGTAGTAGAGTTCGTTGTCGATCTCTTTGACATCCCTCAAGGGTGGTTTGGCTTCGGCCATTACAGGCATCGAAATCGCGCAAATCGCGGCCAGAAGTCGTACAACGGTCATGACATTTCCTTTCGTCTTGGGATTCCCAAGACGGCGGTCAGCCGGGCTGCTATGCAATAACAGCCCATGGGTTTTGCCGTGATATGCGATACGGTGGCTCATGGTCGCTGACAGCTTCCGGCATATGTGAGCTTATCGTTTTCGATCCGTAGATTTTGCGGCTCGGTCTCCGGCCCAACCTTCCATACAATTCTGGACGATCCAAAATTCTGAATGCAGAATTTTGTGCCCTCATAACGGCCTGCTTCGCGTGCGCCTTCCAATGACTGCGAAACGCCATTCACAGTCACAGTGAAATCGGTAGGTGTCGTCTTCTTATCCACGTGTTTAGCGTTGGCGTTGAAGAAAATGCCGTCAAACGCCACGCGGGTCGCCCTCGATTTCGCTGTACCGCAGGCAGATACAAGTAAGCTTCCCACCAATACCATTGTCATTACGAATACGCGTTTCGCCATCATGACCACTCCTGTTTCGTGGCTGGCGCTTGTGGCATCCGCTGATGCGCAGGAGAAAGCGTATGAATCAACATCCCGTTCACTCCGCCGCGACCTGTACGCAACGATTGTCGCGCCACTTGCTGGCCTGTTTCAATTCTGCCCACCCAAAGGCATGCTCGCTGGGTCCTTCCGAGCGCAGCTTTTCCAGACGATCCAGCGCTTCGGCCAAACTGGGGCAATGCCCTTCCCGCACCCACCACATGACAAAATGTTGTTCGCCAAGGATTTCGAACCACTCTTGCCGACGCTCGTAGAACTGTTTGTGGATAGTCCCCCAAACAAATTTCTCAAGGCTGGCGACGTCTTCCCAAACCGTCAGGTTCGCGACGAATTGCGGATCATCCCCGATGCTGTTTTCGGTGTTGCCTGTTCCCGGTTCTCCGGACCCTTCCATCATCCAGACAAAGCCGGACATCCGCTTGCCAAGCCCGTTGACGCGATCCAGGTTGGCCATGAATTCAGCCACGCGCGGATCGTCTGTTGGCGCCAACAAACGGCCGACATTCAACTCGGCCAGATGATATCCTTCGGGCTGGATCAAAACGCGGCCACCAACGCAATAAGGCCAAGAATGAACATGCAGGCCCATCCAACCACATAAGCAACAGACCGGACCCCGCTATGCGGCTTGCCGATCCCGCGCAGGTGAATCACCAACATAACAACCCGCGCCAGCAGCGCTATTGAGGCCAGCAGGTTCACCCAGAACGGGCTGGCCCCCAACAGGATCGCCGCGACTGTAACAGTCAAAAAGGCAGGCAGAGTTTCAGTGCCGTTCAGATAAGCGCGGTTCAAACGATAGGCCCTGTCCGAATAATCCTGATCCGGAGTGGCCCCCGGTGCCAGCCCCTTGCCCGCTTTTGCAAGCGCCGAGAACGGCGACATGAACAGAACGATCAGGGTAAAGATCACCAAAGCGGCGATCGCGTGGGAATATTCGGCATAGACTTCCATCGATTTTACTCCGCTGCCATCGCACCCATGCGGCCCGATTTCTGGGCCTTGATGCGGTCCTCTATTTCTTCTCGGAAATTGCGGATCAGACCTTGGATCGGCCAAGCGGCGGCATCGCCAAGGGCGCAGATTGTGTGGCCTTCAACCTGTTTGGTGACGTCAAACAGCATGTCGATCTCTTCCAGTTCGGCTTCACCGCGTACAAGACGGTCCATCACGCGCATCATCCAACCAGTGCCTTCACGACATGGCGTACACTGGCCGCAACTTTCGTGCTTGTAGAACTTCGACAACCGCCAGATTGCCTTGATGATGTCGGTGGACCTGTCCATCACGATGACCGCTGCCGTGCCCAGACCCGAACCCAGTTCTCCGCGCAGATAGTCAAAATCCATGATCGCGTCGCGCATGTTCTCACCGCGCACGCATGGCACCGAAGACCCGCCGGGTATTACCGCCAGCAGATTGTCCCAGCCGCCACGAATGCCGCCGCAATGGGTTTCAATCAGCTCTTCGAAGGAGATCGACATCGCCTCTTCGACGACACAGGGGTTGTTCACATGGCCCGAGATCGCAAACAGCTTGGTGCCCGCGTTGTTCTGACGGCCAAAGCCTGCGAACCAGTCGGCACCACGCCGCAGAATCGTGGGCACAACGGCAATCGATTCCACATTGTTCACCGTGGTCGGGCAGCCATAAAGACCCGCTCCCGCCGGAAACGGAGGCTTCATGCGCGGCATACCCTTCTTGCCCTCAAGGCTTTCGATCAGAGCAGTTTCCTCGCCGCAGATATAAGCCCCAGCGCCGTGATGCAGGAACAGGTCGAAATCCCAGCCGGAACCAGCAGCATTCTTCCCGAGCAGACCCGCGTCATAGGCTTCGTCAATCGCGGCCTGCAGAGCCTCACGCTCGCGGATGTATTCGCCGCGCAGGTAGATGTAGCAAGTATGCGCGTTCATTGCGAAAGACGCGATCAGGCACCCCTCGATCAGCGTGTGCGGATCATGACGCATAATCTCGCGGTCTTTGCACGTCCCGGGTTCGGATTCATCCGCGTTCACCACCAGATAAGCCGGGCGACCATCGCTTTCCTTGGGCATGAAAGACCATTTCAGACCGGTCGGGAAACCCGCACCACCACGGCCGCGCAGACCTGAGTCTTTCATTGTCTGGATGATCCAGTCGCGGCCTTTCTCGATCAGGCCAGCGGTGCCGTCCCAATGCCCGCGGGCCTGCGCGCCTTTCAACGTGCGCTCATGCATCCCGTAGATGTTGGTAAAGATCCTGTCCTGATCCTTCAGCATCGCGTGTTACCTTTGGCTGTCCTGACGCATGCGCCAGAGTTGAAATATGTTGACGCCCGCATAGATGAATCCTGCCAAAGCGGCAAAATCAAACAGCAGCGCATAACGCCCCGGCAATCCGATTGCAGGGCCAATGAACAAGGTCATTCCAAGCCAAATCACCATCGTCACCGCAATGACGATGCCGATATGTCGGCCCTTGCGGGCTATGGCCAGTTCCTTGTCCGTATCCATCTTGTCCTGATGCCCTAGGCGGGCACTCGTTTAATCTTCGTAAGTGCCGTCTTCTTTGGCACGTTTGGCAAACTCGGTTTCTTCACCTGCAGCCAGTTTCGCGGCTTGTTCGATCCACCCGTCCCGCTCGATCCGGCCTTTGAATTTCAGCCGTGCATCGACCCAGGCCACCTGCTCAGGCGTCCATGCAGCGATCTGGTCATAATGATAAAAGCCCAGCCCGTTCAGGGTTTCTTCCAGCTTCGGACCAACGCCCTTGAGCATCTTGAGATCATCCGGCTTGCCACCCCGCGCTTCTTTCAGCGTTTCCGGCTGATCCTCTTTCGCTGCTTTCGCTTCTGCGGCCTGTTTCACAGCAGGTTTCGCGGGGGTCGGCGCTTTGGGTGGCTTCGGCGCGGCTTTGGTCGCTGCTGCTTTGCCATCCTTGCCCAGCCACGGGGTCAGGATCGGAACCTCGGTCCCGTCGATGCGCTTGACGGTATCACCCAGATCGCTCGCAAGCTGAACACTTGCGTTATACTGCGTTCTGCCGCTTTCATACTCCGTCAGGCTGGTCAGCCCCTTCAGAGGTTCCGCCGCATAGCGCCCGTTCTGAGGACCCGGAGTCGGCACTTTGCCCGCCACCAGATCATCGAGAATCTTGCCAAAGCTCTCGGTCGTCAGATCTTCGTAGTAATCCTTACCGATCTGCGCCATCGGGGCATTGGTGCAAGATCCGAGGCATTCCACCTCTTCCCAGCTCAGCTTGCCATCAGCAGACAGTTCATGCGGCTTTGCAGCGATCTTTTCCTTGCAAACCGCAATCAGGTCCTCGGCCCCGCAAATCATGCAGGACGTAGTGCCACAGACCTGAATATGCGCAACCGAACCAACCGGCTGCAGTTGGAACATGAAGTAGAACGAGGCAACCTCAAGAACGCGGATATAGGCCATACCAAGCATGTCGGCGACGGATTCGATCGCCGGACGGCTCAGCCATCCCTCCTGCTCCTGCGCGCGCCACAGCAGCGGGATGACCGCACTGGCCTGACGCCCCTCGGGATATTTGGTTATTTGCGCTTCGGCCCATTGCTGGTTAGCAGCGGTGAAGGCGAAGCTTTCGGGTTGTTCGGCGTGAAGACGGCGGAGCATTAGCGGTCAATCTCTCCAAATACGACGTCCATGGTGCCGATAATCGCGGCGACGTCGGCCAGTTGGTGGCCTCCGGCAACGTGGTCCATGGCTTGCAAGTGCAGGAACCCCGGCGCGCGGAGTTTGGCGCGGTAGGGCTTATTGGTGCCGTCGGCGACCAGATAGACGCCGAACTCGCCCTTAGGAGCCTCAACGGCGGCATAGACTTCGCCCGCGGGGACGTGGAAGCCTTCGGTATACAGCTTGAAGTGATGGATCAGGCTTTCCATCGAAGTCTTCATGTCCGACCGTTTCGGCGGGGTGATCTTGCCGCGCGCCAGAACATCTCCGGGACAGTCGCGGATTTTGGCGATGGCCTGACGGATGATCAGCAGTGACTGGCGCATTTCTTCCATGCGGACAAGATATCGGTCATAGCAGTCGCCGTTCTTGCCGACGGGGATCTGAAACTCGAACTCGTCATAGCATTCATAGGGTTGCGCGCGACGCAGGTCCCATGCCAGCCCCGAGCCACGGACCATCACGCCCGAGAAGCCGTATTTTTGAATGTCATCCTCGGTCACGACGCCGATATCGGCGTTGCGCTGTTTGAATATGCGGTTTTCGGTCAACAGGCCGTCAATGTCATCGAGAACGGCGGGAAACTCGTGGCTCCAAGCCTCGATATCATCCAGCAATTCCGGCGGCAGGTCCTGATGAACGCCACCGGGGCGGAAATAGGCGGCGTGCAGGCGGGCACCACAGGCACGCTCGTAGAACACCATCAGCTTTTCACGCTCTTCAAAACCCCACAGAGGCGGGGTCAGCGCGCCAACGTCCATGGCCTGAGTAGTCACGTTCAGCAGGTGGTTAAGAATACGCCCGATCTCGGAATACAAAACGCGGATTAGCGAGCCGCGACGCGGCACTTCAACACCGGTCAGTTTTTCGATGGCCAGACACCAGGCATGTTCCTGGTTCATCGGTGCCACGTAATCAAGACGGTCGAAATACGGCAGATTCTGCAGATACGTCCGGCTTTCCATCAGCTTTTCGGTACCACGGTGCAATAGGCCGATATGCGGGTCGCAACGTTCGACGATCTCGCCGTCCAGCTCAAGCACAAGTCGCAGAACTCCATGCGCCGCAGGGTGTTGCGGGCCGAAGTTAATGTTGAAGTTGCGGATCTTCTGTTCTCCGCTCAGCGCGTCCGTGCTGCCGTCATCGTATCTTGAGCCGTCCATCAACGCCCTCGTTTCTTCTTCGCTTCGGCCCGTACCCGGACCTTTTCCGCCTCAGCTGCCTTGGCAGCGGCCCCAGCCAGCAGAACCCCAAGCGCCCCCAACGCAATCAGTTCCCCCAGACCCATCAGCGGCGCTCCATCTCTTGCAGTTTCATGGCCATGATCCAAATCAGGATCAGCGTTCCAATCGGGATGACGCAGGCTACGACCCAGTATTTCTCGATCCCGAAATGCGGTAGCAGCTTCAGCATCGGGATAATCGTGGCAACCGTGACGGCAATCCAGATCAGGAACTCCATGACTTACGACTCCTGTTTTTCATCCCCCGGAAGAATGTAGTTCGCACCTTCCCACGGGGACATGAAATCAAATTGACGGTATTCCTGAACCAATGAGACCGGTTCGTAGACCACGCGCTTTTGCGCTTCGTCATAGCGGACTTCAGTATAGCCAGTGGTCGGGAAATCCTTGCGCAGTGGATAGCCGCGGAAACCATAATCCGTAAGGATGCGTCGCAAGTCTGGATGACCCGAGAACAGGATGCCGAACATGTCGAACACCTCGCGCTCGAACCAATTGGCAGAGGGGTGCACGTCCACGATTGAAGGCACCATGTCATCTTCTCGGATCGAGACTCGCAAGCGAATGCGCTGGTTCTGATACATTGACAGGAAGTGGTAGACCACATCGAACCGCTTGGCCCGTTCGGGGTAGTCGACGCCGGTGATGTCAACCAGGGTCGAGAACTGGCAGGTCCGCTCACTTTTGAGAAACTCAATGAATTCCACCAGATTCGAAGGAGCCACATCGACGTTCAGCTCGCCATGGGTCACATCCCAGGCCAGAACGCAATCTGCACGTTTCAGCTCCAACTGAGTGCCGAGTTCTTTGAGTGCTTCGCTCATCTATCCTCTCCCTCAGCGTACGATGGTGCCGGTTCGGCGGATTTTGCGTTGCAGCTGCATCAGTCCATACAACAACGCCTCAGCGGTTGGAGGGCAGCCAGGCACGTAGATATCCACCGGAACAACCCGGTCACAGCCACGCACAACGGAATAGGAATAGTGGTAATACCCACCGCCATTCGCGCAGGACCCCATCGAGATCACATAGCGCGGCTCGGGCATCTGGTCATAAACCTTGCGCAGCGCCGGGGCCATCTTGTTGGTCAGCGTTCCAGCGACGATCATCACATCAGACTGGCGCGGAGACGCACGAGGCGCGATGCCGAACCGTTCCGCGTCATACCGTGGCATCGACGTGTGCATCATCTCTACCGCGCAGCAGGCCAGACCAAAGGTCATCCAGTGCAAGGATCCGGTCCGCGCCCAGTTGATGATGTCCTCGGTCGAGGTCAGCAGAAATCCCTTGTCCTGCAGTTCTGCGTTCAGGGCCTGGGTGGCGACTTCCTTGTCGACGCCGGCGGTGTTTGCGCCCGTCATCACTCCCATTCCAGGGCCCCTTTCTTCCATTCATAGGCAAAGCCGATGGTCAGCACCGCCAGGAACACCATCATCGACCAGAACCCAACATCGCTGATGTCTTTGAAGCCAACGGCCCAGGGGAACAGGAAGGCGATTTCCAGATCAAAGATGATGAAGAGAATCGCGACCAGATAGAATCGGACATCAAACTTCATTCGCGCATCGTCGAAGGCGTTGAAACCACATTCATAGGCGCTGACCTTTTCGGGGTCGGGATTGCGGACAGCCAGGACCACAGCAGCCAGAATCAGTACGATTCCAAGGCCTACGGCAACGGCCAGAAACACCAGAATCGGGAGGTACTCCCGCAGCAGGTCTTCCACGTATAGCTCCTTTCCTGCGCAAGTCCCGAAAGGGTGCGCCGTCAATTGGCGATTTGACTGGACATTCTCTATCCCTGTGGGGTCAGAGGGTCAACCGAACAGAAACGCGCAGGTCGGCATTGTTACAATCATCCAGCGGGCTATTGCGGAGAACACTTCTGGAACAAAGTGATCGGCTAAACCTAACTAATCCATGCAGGTTTTCGTTTGTCGAAAAAGGCGCCGATTCCCTCTTGCGCCTCATCAGTTTCCCAACGCGCGACAAGCTGTCGAATGGTGTGGTCAATCACCGCGTCATCAATTCGCGGCCCAAGTGACTGGATCAGCTGCTTGGCCGAAGACACCGCACCGGGTGCACAGGACAGATAGGGAAGCACTTCAGCTTCGACCGCCTCGGCCAACGCCACAGCGGGCACCGCGCGGGTCAACAGGCCCAGTTCGACCGCTTCCGCCGCTTCGAATAGGCGGGCAGACATAAAGACGCGCCGCGACCGTGCTTCGCCCATTCGGGCAATGACATAGGGTCCAATCGTCGCCGGGATCAGGCCAAGCCGCGTTTCGGTCAGACCCATCTTCAGGCTTTCCACACCGATCGCCACATCGCAGACCGAAGCCATCCCGACACCTCCACCAAACGCGTTTCCCTGCAACGCGCCGATCAAGGGTTTGGGCAGCGTATTTAAGGCATTCAGCATCTCAGCCAGCTTGCGCGCTTCGGCAAAACGCGTCTCGGGATCGGCAGCCATCTGCGCCTGCATCCAACCCAGATCTCCCCCGGCGCAAAAGCTCTTGCCCGCGGCGGCCAGAACCACCACCCGCACCGCATCATCATTTGCCAATTGCCCAGCGGCCTGGGTTAGCTCTGCAATCATCTGCGCCGACAGTGCGTTGTGCTTCTCGGGTCGATCCAGCGTCAGAGTAGCCACGCCACGCGCGTCTGTGTTCAGCGTAATGGTCTCGAACATATCTTATTCCGCCCGCATTGCCCGCGCCATGCGCGCCGCCTGTTCCAGAACCGGCACATCCAGACCGGTCTCATATCCCAACCGTTCCAGATGTGCGGTCACGGCTTCGGTTGCGGCATTACCGGCCGCACCCGGCGCATAAGGGCAACCACCCAGCCCGCCCACGGCGGTATCAAATACCCGCACACCCAAGGCAAGCGAAGCGTCTATGTTGTCGATTGCCCGCCCGTTGGTATCATGAAAATGTCCTGCAAGCCGGGTAACCGGCACTCGTTCGCGCACGGCCAGCAGCATATGAGCAATCTTGTCCGGCGTTCCCTGCCCAATTGTGTCCCCCAGCGAAATCTCATAGCAGCCATGGGCAAACAGCGCGTCCGCCACCTCGGCCACCTTCTCGGGCGGGGTCGGGCCGTCATAGGGACAGTCGGTCACGCACGAGACATAGCCCCGGACGGGCAGATCAATATGTCGTGCTGCTTCGAGAATGGGCACAAACCGTTCGATGGATTCGGCAATCGTTGCGTTTATGTTCGCTTTCGAGAACCCCTCGGACGCCGAAGCAAACACCGCGATCTCATCTGCCTTGGCTGCCAACGCGTCCTCATATCCGCGCATATTCGGCGTCAGCGCAGCGTACCGCACGCCTTCGGTCCGTGTGATTCCAGCCATAACTTCACCGCTGCCCGCCATTTGCGGGACCCATTTCGGTGAGACAAAACTGGCAACTTCGATCCGGTTGAAACCGGCCCGGCTGAGGCAATCGACCAAGGCGACCTTCTCGGCCACCGGGATCTCGCGCTGTTCGTTCTGCAGGCCGTCGCGTGGCCCGACCTCGAATATTTCGACCCGTTCTTTCATCAGCGCATCCCTTCCCGGTTTCTTATCGTTTCAATTGCGGATGGCCCGACTGTGCCACGCAATCCGCGGGCCGAACAGATCAATCCTCGGCCAACCGAACCAACGCTGCACCGGCCTCGACCTGTGCACCTGCCTCGGCCAACACTTCCGCGACCACCCCATCTCGGGCGGCCAACAAAGAATGCTCCATCTTCATCGCTTCCAGAATGGCCAGCCGGTCGCCCTCTTTCACCTCCTGTCCCGCCGAGGCGAAGACGGCCTTGACCAGCCCGGGCATCGGCGCCTCGATCACGTTGGTGTCACCTGCAGCACTGGCATCGCGGTCCAGAGGGTCAATGACCTCAAATACCTGCCCATAGTCGTCGAATACAGTGACCTGTGACCCGGCCATGACAACATTGGGCATGGGTGTCCCATCGATGGTCCAGCCAGCGCCACGCCGCCGCGCAACAAGCTGCGCACCTTCGATCTCCCAAATCTGCCGATCCGGGCCTTCGACCTGGACATCCAGATCAACAACCTCTCCGTCGCGCATTAGCTGCACGGCCCGGTGCAATGCCCCCCAAAGGGTGAAGCCTGTCTCAGAGGCAGTCTCTATCAGGCCCAGCGCCGTCATCGCCGCAGCCACCGTTGACGCATGACCTGTATCAGCGACCTCTACCAGAGCCTCAAGATCGCGCCCGATCAGCCCGGTGTCCACATCGCCGGACGCAAACCCGCTGTGACGCGTCAGAGCACCGAGGAAGGCGAGATTTGTGACAGTCCCGGCGACCTCGGTCTGGCGCAAGGTCCGGTGGAGATTTTCCAAAGCGACCGCGCGTGTCGGGCCATGCACCACGACCTTGGCGATCATAGGGTCGTACCATGGGCTGATCGTATCCCCGGCGCGCACGCCACTATCGGCACGGCAGCCTTCCGGGAACTGTAGATGAGTCAGCGTACCCGTCGCAGGCAGAAAGCCTTTGGGCACATCTTCGGCATAAAGCCTCGCCTCAAAGGAATGCCCGCGGATCGACAAATCGCCCTGCCGCTTCGGCAGGCTTTCACCCGCTGCTACGCGCAACTGCCATTCGACCAGATCAACGCCGGTAATGGCCTCGGTCACCGGGTGCTCGACTTGCAGGCGCGTGTTCATCTCCATGAACCAGAACCGATCCGGGCAGAGCCCGTCCGAGGCATCGACGATGAACTCAACCGTCCCTGCGCCCTTGTATCCAATCGCCTCAGCCGCACGCACGCCCGCCTGCCCCATCGCCTCACGCATCTCGGCAGTCATTCCAGGGGCTGGGGCCTCTTCGATCACTTTCTGATGTCGCCGCTGCAACGAGCAGTCGCGTTCAAACAGATGCACCGCATGGGTGCCATCGCCGAACACCTGCACCTCGATATGGCGGGGCTTGGCGACGAATTTCTCGACAAGTACAGCATCGTTACCGAACGCCGTCTTTGCCTCACCGCGCGCGCTGTCCAATGCAGCCGAGAACTCCTCGGGCGCCTCGACCAGCCGCATCCCCTTGCCACCACCACCTGCAACGGCCTTGATCAAAACGGGATACCCGATGGTATCTGCCGCGCCAGCCAGATGTTCGGGGTCCTGATTGTTGCCATGATAGCCGGGGACGACGGGAACTCCTGCGTCCTCCATCAATTCCTTGGCTGCATCCTTAAGGCCCATCTTGCGGATCGCGTCCGCCGATGGCCCGATGAAGGTCAGACCTGCAGCCTCGACTGCATCCACAAAATCCGGGTTTTCGGACAAGAATCCATAACCAGGATGGATCGCCTGCGCTCCTGTATCCAGCGCCGCCTGAATGATCACATCACCCTTCAGATAACTTTCGGCTGGGGCCGCGCCACCAATATGCACCGCTTCATCCGCCATTTGCGCATGCTTGGCCGATGCATCAGCATCCGAATACACAGCCACACATGATACGCCCATCTTCTGAGCAGTTTCCATGACCCGGCAGGCGATCTCGCCGCGGTTGGCAATCAGGATTTTGTTAAACATAGCTTACCCCTTAACCGCCAGATCTTCGACAAGGCGGAAGCGTTCGCACAGCAATTCCATCTTGGGATCGAACCCGCCATTGCGTTCGAAATACCGGCGATGATCCTCGCGCCATCCCTCAAGCGTTTCATTCTCACCCTCGGCCAACGCAAAGTCTTCGGTCACATCGCAATATCGGCAGGTCGAAACCTCGACCGTTTCGATCACCAAAGCGGGGCGATCATCCCATTCCAGCGCAATATCCTGACGCCCAACGACCGGAGTATCTGCACTGCCTACGGGGTAGTCTCGCAAAGCACCACATGTCGCCGTTTTTCGGCCTAATCTTACCAACGCCAGCAGCTCGGCACTTAGCGATGCGCTGTCTCCAAACTTGAAGGTCTGCGCGCCCGGGTAGCGGGCCATTACTTCATTCAATGAAACGCTCATCTTACATCCTGAACACGCCGAAACGTGTCTCCTCAATCGGGGCGTTCAGTGCGGCACTTAGCGACAATGCCAACACATCGCGCGATTTGCGCGGGTCGATGATGCCGTCATCCCACAACCGCGCCGACGCGTAGAGCGGGTGGGATTGTTCTTCGAACATGTCCAGCGTCGGGCGCTTGAATTCAGCTTCTTCCTCAGCCGACCATGTGCCGCCCTGTCGTTCGATCCCGTCGCGTTTGACAGTCGCTAGGACACCTGCAGCTTGCTCGCCCCCCATCACTGAGATACGCGAATTCGGCCAAGTCCACAGGAACCGAGGCTGATAGGCGCGTCCTGCCATGCCGTAGTTTCCAGCTCCGAAGGACCCTCCGACAAGCATTGTGATCTTTGGAACGCTCGTCGTCGCCACCGCCGTCACCATCTTGGCCCCGTGCCGCGCGATGCCTTCGTTTTCATATTTCCGACCAACCATGAAGCCTGTGATGTTCTGCAGGAATACCAGTGGTGTTTTGCGCTGCGAACACAGCTCGACAAAATGCGCACCCTTCTGCGCGGCCTCAGAAAACAACACACCGTTGTTGGCAATGATCCCGACCGGGCAGCCTTTGACATGGGTAAAACCGGTCACCAGCGTCTCACCAAATCGCGGTTTGAACTCGTCGAACCGAGAGCCATCGACCAGCCGCGCAATCACCTCGCGGATGTCATAGGGCGTCCGCAGATCGGCCGGAACTACGCCCAAAATTTCCTCGGGATCATAGGCAGGCTCTTCCGGTGTTTCGAACTGTAGGCCAGGCTTCAGCCCGGCACCCCCCAACGACCCGACGGCCCGCCGAGCCAAGGCCAACGCATGCGCATCATCCTCGGCCAGATAATCCGCCACGCCGGACAGGCGCGTATGCACATCGCCGCCACCCAGATCTTCGGCTGTCACAACCTCCCCCGTCGCGGCCTTGACCAAAGGTGGTCCGGCCAGAAAGATCGTGCCCTGCTCTTTCACGATGATCGTCACGTCGGACATCGCCGGAACGTAAGCCCCGCCCGCCGTACACGACCCCATTACAACGGCGATCTGAGCAATCCCCTTCGCGCTCATCCGCGCCTGATTATAGAAGATGCGGCCAAAGTGATCGCGGTCGGGGAAAACCTCATCCTGATTGGGCAGGTTCGCACCGCCGCTATCGACCAAATAGATGCAGGGCAGATGGTTTTCCTCGGCAATCTCCTGCGCGCGGAGGTGTTTCTTGACCGTCAGCGGATAATATGTGCCGCCTTTCACAGTGGCATCGTTGCACACCACCATGACCTCGCGCCCCTGCACCCGGCCAATCCCCGCGATCACCCCGGCACAGGGCGCGGCATCTCCATACATCCCATGTGCCGCCGTCGCGCCGATTTCCAAGAACGGAGAACCCGGATCGAGCAGGTTCGCCACCCGACGACGCGGCAGCATCTTGCCCCGCGATTCATGCCGCGCCCGCGATTTTTCACCGCCACCCATGCGGGCCGCTTCGGCGGCATCTGCAATATGTGCCAGCGCATCCAGATGTGCGGCTCGGTTCGCCTTAAACCCCTCAGAGGTTGGTATGGCTTTGGATTTTAGTTTCATTCCATCTTCCCCAAGTCGCGCAATTCCACAGCGCGTTCAGCGGTTTCGGTCAGCAGGCAATTTGCGGCAACAATCGAGCGTATCGTTCCATCAGACCATATGCCGTAGGCCAGAGCACATTCAGCATCCCGAAATCCGATCCATGCGCGTTGAGCATCTCGCAACTGGTCCGAAAGTTCGGGACTTTGTTCAGCCAGTTCTGCTCGACGCAGTTTATACTGTTCGTTTAGAAATGAATCCCAAATTTGGGTTTCGGCTTGAATACACTCGGTGATGCCAAGGGTTGTTTCATTTCCCGGTATAGTTTGGCAGGCATTGGCAGCTGTACCGAGACATGATGACAAGCTATCGCCATGCTGCGTCTGAGAAAAACATTGTTGAATATACGACTGGTCTACCCAAGCGCTCTGAGCGGAAACAAGCGATGGTACTAGCATCGCAGCAAGTGCAATTCGCATCATGTAATTGCCTCCCCTGCAGCCCGCGCCTTCAATTCCTTCCGGATCACCTTTCCCGTCACCGTCATCGGCAACTCTTCCAGAAACGACACCTCACGCGGATAGGAATACTGCGCCAAACGGTCCTTAACCCAATTCTGCAACTCAGCGCCCGACGCCTCAGCCCCCGGCTTCAATACCACATAGGCCTTCACGATCTCGGTCCGCAGCTCATCGGGCTTGCCGACCACGCCCACCGTTGCCACTGACGGGTGGGTCAGCAAGCAATCCTCGATCTCCGCCGGACCGATGCGGTATCCTGCCGAGGTGATCACGTCATCATCGCGACCGACAAAGCGCAGATAGTCCCCTTCCCACACGCCACGGTCACCGGTGATCAGCCAATCACCTCGGAATTTCTCAGCCGTTGCTTGCGGATTATTCCAGTATTCCAGCAGCATTGAGGCCGAACCGCGCCGGATGGCAACATCGCCTTCCTCCGTCGTCGGTTGGCCATGATCGTCAATTACCGCCACCTCATGACCCGGCACCGGTTTACCGATACAGCCGGGGCGAACGGGGAAGTCCTCGGCGCAGGAGGATACGACCATGTTACACTCGGTCTGGCCATAAAACTCGTTGATCGTCAGACCAAACGCCTGCTGGCCCCAAGCCAACATCTCAGCGCCCAAAGGCTCGCCCCCAGACGCCACCGACCGCAATCCCGGTATCGACTGATCCGCAGCTTTGAGCATCCGTAAAGCCGTCGGCGGAAAGAAGACGTTCCGCACCCCCGCCCGCGCGACCACATCGGCGCAGGCCTTTGGGGTGAATTTGTCCAAACGCGTGGCAACCACCGGAACACCCAGCGCAAGCCCGGGCATCAGAACGTCGAACAAACCGCCGATCCACGCCCAGTCTGCTGGAGTCCACAGGCAATCCCCATCACGCAGGTGGTTGTGGCTGATCGAGACGCCCGGCAGGTGGCCCAGCAGCACACGATGACCATGCAGCGCACCCTTGGGACTGCCAGTGGTGCCGGACGTGTAGATCAGGACCGCCGGATCTTCGGGGCCGGTATCGGCAAAGGGCACCGGTTCCCCCTCCTGCCCGATCTCGTCAACCAAAAGTGGCTGGGCCAGATCCCCCAGCAACGCGGCCCCTTCTGTATCCGTCAAAACGATCCGCGCACCTGCATCTCTGACGCGCGATGCCAGCGCATCGTGTTTGAACAGCTTGAACAACGGCACCGAAATCGCACCGATCTTCCAGATCGCCAGATGCGCGGCGGCACACCACGGCGACTGGCTGAGCAAGACGCCAACCCGGTCTCCTGGCTGGACCCGAGCTATCAACGCGCGAGCGATGCCATCAACCATAAGCTCCAGTTCGCCAAATGTTACCACGCTCGGATCGCCCTGGGTCAGATCCAGCAAAGCAACCCGATCGGATTGTTGCGACAGGCATTGCTGCGCCATGTTCAGCCGATCAGGGATCGCCCAGCTTTGGTCGCCGCGCAAACCCGGTATGCGCTCAGCGGGATGCATGCTGATTTTCCCTTATTTCATTAGCGGTTGCAGCTAGCCTCCCCGCTTCAGCAATTTCCGGAGTTTGATGCAGATCAGAGCGTTTCTGCGCCGCGGCATCCAAAACATCGACATCAACGCAAGCAAAGGCACGAATATGACAAAGAAACTCGCCGCTTTGACCCTTTCTACCGCACTTGTCGCTCTGGCTGCCCCAGCCTTCGCCCAATCCCAGGGCGATTGGACTGTCGGTGTTGGTGTCGGCTATCTGGACCCCAAATCCGACAACGGTACTCTGGCCGGGTTCGACGCCGAAATCGACTCGGACACCCGTCCGATTTTCACCGTCGAATACTTCGTTCAGGACAATCTCGGGATCGAGCTCTTGGCCTCGACCCCCTACAAGCATGACGTCACTCTCAGTGGCAGCGTTGACGCGGGCAGCGTCAAGCATCTTCCGCCTACTCTGTCGCTGAACTATCACTTCCCGACCAATAGCGCGTGGAAGCCCTATGTCGGCGCCGGTCTGAACTACACCATCTTCTTCGAGGAAGACTCGCCTTTGGGCGATCTCGATCTTGACAACTCCTTCGGCGTTTCTCTGCAGGCCGGTCTGGATTACATGGTCACGGAAAAAGGCGCGGTGCGTCTGAACGTGCGCTGGTTCGACATCGACTCGGACGTCAAACTTGACGGCAACAACATCGGCACCGCCGAAATCGACCCGTTCCTGATTGGCCTGTCCTACGTTCATCGTTTCTGATCCAATCGCAAAAAGCCCCGTGGTTCAATGAACTGCGGGGTTTTCCGTCACAACATCTCGTTCATCATTTCGCGCCCAATCAGCATGCGGCGGATTTCGCTGGTGCCCGCGCCGATCTCCATCAGCTTTGCATCTCGGAAAATCCGGCTGACCGGCGAATCCGACAGGAATCCGGCACCACCCAACGCCTGAACGGCTTGATGCGCCTGCACCATCGCCTGTTCCGAGGCATATAGGCAGCACGCTGCAGCATCCTGACGGGTTACATCCCCGCGGTCGCATGCCTTGGCAACTTCGTAGACATAGGCCCGCGCCGAATTCATGGCTGTGTACATATCCGCGATCTTGCCTTGCATGAGCTGGAAGCTCCCGATCGGTTTTCCGAACTGCTTACGCTCGGCCAGATAGGGCATCACTTCATCCAAGCAGGCGGCCATGATCCCGGTTCCAATTCCCGCAAGAACCACACGCTCATAGTCCAGACCGGACATCAGAACGGCTACACCCCGCCCTTCTTCGCCCAGAACATTCTCGAACGGCACTTCAACATCTTCAAAGATCAACTCAGCGGTGTTCGAGCCGCGCATGCCAAGCTTGTCGAAATGAGGCGAAGTCGAAAACCCGGTCATCTCTTTCTCGATCAGAAAAGCCGTGATCCCCTTTGACCCGGCGTCCGGATCGGTCTTGGCATAGACGACCAGAGTGTCTGCATCCGGCCCGTTAGTGATCCAGTATTTGTTGCCATTCAGCCGATAGTGATCGTTTCGCTTTTCTGCACGTAGCTTCATGGAAACCACATCCGACCCAGCCGAGGGCTCGGACATAGCCAACGCCCCGACATGCTCACCCGAAATCAGACGGGGCAGATATTTTTTCTTCTGCTCATCCGTTCCGTTCAGCTTGATCTGGTTCACGCACAAGTTCGAATGCGCCCCATATGACAAAGATACCGAGGCCGAGGCGCGCGCCACTTCCTCAACTGCCACCGTATGCGCCAGATAGGACATACCGGCCCCGCCATATTCTTCAGGGACTGTGACGCCCAACAAACCAAGCTCACCCATCTCTTTCCACAGCTCATTCGGAAAGGCATTGGACGCGTCGATCTCGGCCGCCATCGGCTTGACCCGTTCCTGAGCCCAGCGGTGCACCATCTCACGCAGGGCGTTCACGTCCTCGCCCAGATCGAATTGCATTGTGGCCATAAACATGCAGGGCTCCTCCGATTGCATTAATGAACAAGCGTTCAATAATCAGATAGCAGCGTTTCCTCCTCTGGTCAATGACGACACGCAGGCCAACGCAAAACGCCGCCCGGCAAGGGGCGGCGTTTTCAGATAAATCGAGCGTGCGCTGAAAGCGCGCTCCGCTGGACTATGACTGATAGACAGCGCTGACTTCAGCCCGGATAATGCGCGCAATTTGGGCACAATCTTCCAGCGAAAAAGTCAGTGGAACGCGCATATCCATGATCCCGGCCAATATCCGATCACTGACCGGCATCGGGGCGCTGTCGGCATAACGCCAACTGTCATAGCGTGAGGTAAAGCCCGACGGTTCAGCCCCCCCGAACCACTTCAGTTCGACCCCGCGCGCGGCGCAACGCTGGATTACCTCGGCAATGCGCGCGGGTGTCCAGTCCAGCAACAGGAATTGTATCGATGAACCGACATAGGTCTCAGCATCAGGCCGCTCCACCATCGTCAAACCCGGCGTTTCACGCAGGCCATGCTCAATCTCAACATAGCGTTCATTCCAACGCTGTACCTGCCGATCAAGATCACGCAACTGCGGACGTAAGATCGCTGCACGCAAATTATCCATCCGACCCGAGACATTGGGGGTTGTGTACTTGATCTGCTCGAACACCTCCGGCCCAGGCGCGGCCAGATGGCGTTCATAAAGCATGTAAGACCCGGACAACATCGTAGCCTTGGCGGCCAGTTCCGGATCATCCGTGATCAGCAACCCGCCCTCGCCCGAATTGACATGTTTATAGGTCTGGCACGAGTAACATCCAATGGCCCCCTGCCGCCCAGACAGCTGCCCGCGCCAGGCGGCACCCATGGTATGGGCGCAATCTTCGATCACGATCACACCCGCCGCATCACACATCTGCATCAGGCGATCCATATCGCATAGATGCCCTCGCATGTGACTAAGCATTAGTACTTTCGCCTGATCCAGCTTGACCTCAAGATCATCCAGATCGATGGTCAGGGCTTCGGTCACACCAACGAAGACCGGCTTTGCGCTTACCGACGCAATCGCCCCCGGCACCGGCGCCAGAGTGAACGCGTTGGTCAGAACCGGATCGCCCGGCTTGACCCCCACCGCACGCAACGCAGTGGCCAGAGCGTAGCCACCCGACGAGACTGCCAGACAGTAATTCGCACCCATTTGGGCGGCGAATTCCTGCTCCAACAAAGCCGTCTCGCTCAATTCGCCAGGGGCAACATTGTAGCGGTGCAAACGACCATGGCGCAAAACGGCCATGGCGGCCTCGATCGCCTCTTCGGGAATGGGTTCTTGCTGGGTGAAATTACCTGTGAATGTCTCAGTCATGAATCCGTTTTTATGCTGAGTGTTAAGCGGGTCAAGGGATCAGGCCGCCGCTCCGATCAAATCGGAGACCAGTTTCGGTAAATCATCAAAATGATGCAACAACGCCTCGGGCTCCAGCGCAGCCATCTCATCGCCCGACGGGCCGAATGTCACCAGTACCGACGGCACTCCCGCAGCCCGCGCCGTATTTCGGTCGGTATCTGAGTCGCCGATCAATACGCAGTGGTCAGGGTGCCCTCCGGCGCGGCGCGCTGCTTCGCGTAACGGTTCGGGGTCGGGTTTCCGCACCGGCAATGTGTCTGCACCGATCAGTGAAGCAAAGTGATCACGGACACCCATCCGGGTCAGCAGCAAATCAGCCAGGCCTTCGGGCTTGTTGGTGCAAATCCCCACGCCATAACCTGCATCTTTCAGTGCTTCGACGGCTTCAAGCGCACCGGGATAGAAATAGGTATGCGTATCGATCGCTTGCCCATAGACGTCCAGAAAGACCGGATAATAGGCTTCAACGACGTCCGCGTCATAGGCGCCGACCCGCTTCAATCCATGGGACAACATCAAGCGTGCACCGCGTACCGATACCGCCGCATCAAGCTCGGGCGACAGAACATCCCCATGACCCATCTCGCGAAAACAATGGTTTGCAGCGGCCAGCAAATCACCAGATGTATCCGCCAAAGTTCCATCCAGATCAAAGATTACCGTTCGCATGCTCACCTCCTGAACCGGCGGGATTCCGCCATGTCGTGTTGCAAACGGCAATCTTCTTTGATGGCTGAACCGCTTGCGCCTTTGCCCACAGCGGATAAAACGGGCGGCGACAAAACAAAAGAGAAAACGATTTCATGAGCACTGCCCTTGTCATTCTTGCCGCCGGAAAAGGCACAAGGATGAACTCTGATATTCCCAAAGTCCTGCATCCGATCGCTCAGGCCCCAATGCTGGTTCACGCCATGCGCGCCGGTGCTGTCCTGTCGCCCAAGCGCACGGTGATTGTTACCGGCCACGGTGCGGAAGCAGTCGCGCGTGTGGCTGAAGCCGAAGATGAAAACGCCAGCATTGCGGTGCAGGAAGAACAACTTGGCACCGCCCACGCTGTTGCGCAGGCGCGTGCAGCGCTGGAGGGCTTTCAGGGGGATGTGGTCGTCCTCTATGGTGATACCCCGTTTCTACAGCCCGACACCCTGCAGCGGATGATCGAAGCGCGCGCAAAAAACGATCTGGTCATTCTTGGATTCGAAGCTGCAGACCCCGCCCGTTATGGCCGCCTTGTGATGAACGGAGACGCCCTAGAGCGGATCGTCGAGTTCAAGGATGCCACAGATGAAGAGCGCACTATAACCTTCTGTAACTCTGGTCTTTTGGCATGTGATGCTGAAACTTTGTTCTCGCTGATCGATGCCGTTGGAAATGACAATGCCTCAGGTGAATACTACCTGACCGACGTAGTCGAGATCGCCCGCAGCCAAGGGCTGTCCGTAACTGCGGTTGCCTGCGACGAAGCTCAGACGCTGGGCATCAATTCGCGCACTGACCTGGCGGCGGCTGATGCGGTGTTTCAGGTGCAAGCACGGTCTGCATTGCTGGATCTGGGGGTCACTCTGATGGCCCCTGAAACCGTGTATCTGGCCGCAGATACCGTCATTGGCCGCGACACTGTCATTGAACCCAATGTGGTTTTCGGCCCCGGAGTGACCGTGGAAAGCGGCGCAACGATCCGGGCGTTTTCACATCTCGAAGGCTGCCATGTCAGCCGAGGTTCGGTGGTAGGACCCTATGCCCGGCTGCGTCCGGGAACAGAGCTGGCTGAAAACGCCAAAATTGGCAACTTTGTCGAGATCAAGAACGCCGAAATCGCCGAAGGCGCTAAGGTGAATCACCTCAGCTATATTGGCGATGCCTCAGTCGGGGCGGCGACAAATATTGGTGCGGGAACCATCACCTGCAACTATGACGGCGTGATGAAGCATAAAACGACCATCGGGGAAAACGTGTTCATCGGATCGAACACGATGCTGGTGGCCCCGGTCACTCTGGGTGATGGCGCAATGACCGCCACGGGGACCGTAGTGACCAAGGATATTGAGCCAGACGCATTGGCCGTAGCGCGTTCCAAGCAGGAAAACAAACCCGGCTATGCGCGTAAATTGTTTGAAATGTTGAAGGCGAAGAAGGCTCGCCGCGACAAAGGAGCCTGAGTTATGTGTGGAATTGTTGGTGTTCTGGGCAGTCACGAAGCTGCCCCTATCCTGGTCGAAGCACTGAAGCGGCTTGAATATCGCGGTTATGACAGCGCCGGTATTGCGACCGTGAACGATGGCGCTTTGGGCCGCCGACGGGCCGTCGGCAAGTTGGTGAACCTAAGCGACCTTCTGGTTCACAACCCCCTTCCGGGTAAATCCGGTATCGGTCATACCCGCTGGGCCACCCATGGTGCCCCATCGGTTAACAATGCACATCCGCACAAGGCCGGGCCTGTCGCCGTAGTGCACAACGGCATCGTTGAAAACTATCGTGAACTGCGGGCCGAACTGGCCGATAATGGGGTCGGTTTCGTGACGGATACCGACACTGAAACCGTCGCCCTGATGACGGAACGCTACATGTCCGAAGGGCTGTCTCCGGTCGACGCCGCGTTTAAAACCATTGATCGGCTCAAGGGTGCATTTGCGCTCGCCTTTCTGTTCGACGGTCAAGAAGACCTGATTGTCGCAGCGCGCAAGGGTTCGCCCCTGGCAATTGGTCACGGCGACGGTGAGATGTTTGTTGGGTCTGATGCGATCGCGCTGGCCCCCCTGACGGATCGCATCACCTATCTTGAGGAAGGCGATCGGGCGGTTCTGACCCGCACTTCGCTTGAGATTCGAACCGAATCGGGAGAGCTTGCCAACCGCGAAATTCGGCAAATTCAAATCGATCAGACCCGTGCCGACAAAGGCGGCCACAAGCATTATATGGCCAAGGAAATTGCCGAGCAGCCTGTTGTGGTGGCCGAAGCCATCCGCTCGTATCTTCCGACCGGAGGCGATCAGGTTGTATTGCCCGGTGACGGTCTGGATTTCACCAAGCTGGACCGTCTGACCATGGTGGCTTGCGGCACGGCATTCTACGCTTGCCTGACGGCAAAATACTGGTTCGAACAGCTGGCCAAGATGCCGGTTGAAGTCGATATCGCCAGCGAGTTCCGCTATCGCGAACCTCCGATCTCGGACCGGACGTTGGCGCTGTTTGTAAGCCAGTCGGGCGAAACCGCCGACACGCTTGCTGCCCAGCGCTATTGCGAAGGCAAGGCGGACAAGATTGTCTCGGTCGTGAATGTCGCGGAAAGCTCGATTGCGCGCGAAAGCGATGTGGCGTTGCCGATCCATGCGGGTGTTGAGATCGGTGTTGCCTCGACCAAGGCGTTCACCTGCCAGCTTAGCGTGTTGCTCATGCTTGCCCTTAAGGCCGCTGCAGATCGAGGCACGCTTAGCGATGAAGAGATCGCGGATCACGCGGCCGCCCTTCGCGGATTGCCGACTGTGCTGAATGCTGCGCTGGATCAGAACGACGCTATTCGCCAATCCGCCCAGCGCCTGTCCGAAGCGCGCGACGTGCTGTTCCTGGGCCGTGGCCTCATGTACCCGCTGGCGATGGAAGGCGCGCTGAAACTCAAGGAAATCAGCTATATTCACGCCGAAGGCTATGCCTCGGGTGAGTTGAAGCACGGCCCCATCGCCTTGATCGACAAGCATATGCCGGTTGTTGTCATGGCACCGCGCGACGCAGTTTTCGACAAGACAGTTTCGAACATGCAGGAGGTGATGGCGCGCAAGGGCAAGGTAATCCTTGTCTCGGATGATGACGGTATCGCTGAGGCAGAAGATGGAGTTTGGAGCACGATCCGTATGCCACATGTGCACACCAGCCTTGCCCCGATTCTCTATTCGGTGCCCGCGCAATTGCTAGCCTACCACACGGCGGTGGCCAAAGGCACAGATGTTGATCAGCCCCGTAATCTGGCAAAATCCGTCACGGTTGAGTGATCAGGCATGCAAGCCTATCTTGATCAGATCAAAGCCCATGCCGATCCCGAACGCGCAGAACAGGTGGCGGCCTATCACAAGGTAGACCGCGCCTATCTGGGTGTTCCGAACCCGGTTCTGAACGATCTGACCAAGGCTTGGCGGCGCGAACTTGAAGTCATCGACCGCATCGCTGTCGCCGATGGCTTATGGCAGACCAACATTCATGAAGCGCGGGTCGCGGCAGCAAAGCTGCTGACCCAAGCCCGTATCCGACCGGATGACGCGGTGTGGGACCTGCTGCAAAGCTGGCTACCGGATTTTGACGCCTGGGCCGTGGCCGATCATGCCTGTATGGCGATGCAAAAGCGTCTTTCGGCTGATCCAATCCGGCTGGACCAGGTCGAACGTTGGACCACGTCGGGCCACATGTGGACCAAACGCGCCGCGCTGGTCGCCACCTTGCCCTGGACCAAACAGAACCATCCCAAACCGAAAGACCTGGCATGCCGCGACCGTATACTCGGCTGGGCTGCCACGTATGTCTCCGATCGGGAATGGTTCATCCAGAAGGCCATCGCATGGTGGCTGCGCGAATTGTCAAAGCATGATCCAGGGCGCGTAGTCGCGTTTCTGGAAACGCACGGCGCAAACATGAAACCCTTTGCCCGCAAAGAGGCTGGGAAATACCTGCGCGCTCAGTCGGAATAGACTTCCAGTTCCACCAACTCGTCATATGGCACCAACAACGCGCGCATGGCTTCAAGCGACAGCCGTCCGCCACCGCCTTCGGGGCCTGGTGCGGGAACAAGCGTGACATAGGCCTGCGCACCCGTGCGCGGCACAACCACGCGGCCGTTGATTTCAGTTTGTACCAGAGGCGTCTGCAACCAGCGCCCCGGTGTGTTGGGATCGCCCAGCCCGGCAACGGTCGTTTTGGCGCCAGACCACCCTGCGGCAGCCACAGGCTCAGGAGTTACCTCCGTCGCCTCTGCTGTAACGGGTTCAGCCGCCGTCTCGTTGGATGAACTTCCGAACACCCGATCCGTCGTGGACCGAACGGCATCGCAACCGGCAACGAGGCTAAAAGCTAAAACCAAAGCATATTTCATAACACAAAACCTAGAGCGCTGCGCCTAACTGTACCAGTCCAAAACGCAGATGGCACTTGCCGCGAACATGCCTCCGCTTTACCTATGAGCCATGACAGCTCCGCTTATAGACCCGTTTGCCCGCGCCATCACCTATCTTCGCGTCTCCGTTACGGATCGCTGCGATTTCCGCTGCGTCTACTGCATGTCCGAAGATATGAAGTTTCTTCCCAAGAAAGACCTTCTGACTCTGGAAGAGTTGGATCGTATGTGCACGACTTTCGTCAATTTGGGCGTCGAGAAATTGCGCATCACCGGGGGCGAACCACTGGTTAGGCGAAACATCATGTCATTCTTCAACAGCATGACCCGACATCTGGACAGCGGCGCCCTGAAGGAGCTGACGCTGACAACCAACGGATCACAATTGCACCGATTTGCGGATGATCTTTACGCAGCGGGCGTGCGGCGCGTGAATGTATCGCTCGATACGCTGGATGAAGACAAATTTGCCAAGGTCACCCGATGGGGCCGCCTGAAACAGGTGCTGAACGGCATTGACGCAGCGCAGAAGGCTGGCCTGCGGATCAAGATCAACGCTGTCGCTCTGAAAGGGTTCAACGAGCCCGAGCTACCCAAGATCACCGAATGGTGTGCCGAACGTGATATGGATCTGACCTGGATCGAGGTGATGCCCATGGGCGACATAGGCAACGAAGACCGGCTGGATCAGTATTGGTCGCTCAAGGACGTCCGCAAGGAATACCAGAACCACTATACGGTCACTGATCTGGCCGAACGGACAGGTGGTCCGGCGCGGTATGTCAGGCTTGAGGAGACCGGACAAAAGATCGGTTTCATAACGCCACTCAGCCATAACTTCTGCGAAAGCTGCAACCGCGTGCGCCTGACCTGCACTGGTGAGATCTACATGTGCCTTGGCCAGGAAGATATGGCTGATCTGCGCGCACCCCTGCGCGATCATCCCGATACCGAGAAACCGTTGGAAGACGCGATCCGCGCAGCCATCAACCTCAAGCCCAAGGGCCATGATTTCGACTATTCCCGGCAAGCCGTCGACGGTCAGATGAGCCGCCACATGAGTCATACGGGCGGCTGAGATGCCCGGCACACCCGCGCAGCCAACGCTGCTGTACAAACTGTACTGCGGCCTCATTTCAATTGCCGAACCCCTGATTTGGTGGAAAGTACGCAACAAACTGCACGCTGCGGGTGTTCCCGAAAGCCGCCAGCAAGAACGGCTTGGCCATGCCAGTTTGCCGCGCCCAGATGGGCAGCTGATCTGGTTTCACGCGGCCAGTGTGGGTGAAAGCCTATCGGTTCTAAGCCTGATCAACCGTCTGGGGCAGCGCCTGCCGAATGCTGAGTTTCTCATCACCTCAGGCACCCCGACCTCGGCGACGTTGATTGCTAAGCGCTTGCCTGCCCGGACGCGCCACCAGTATCCGCCATTGGACAGCGCCGCTCCGGTGCGCGAGTTTCTGGACCACTGGAAACCCGATGCAGGCATCTTTGTAGAAAGTGAAATCTGGCCCCGGCTGATCGTAGAGGCCGCAAATCGCGGCACGCCACTGGCGCTCTTGAATGCCCGGCTATCTGACAAATCAGTGGATAGTTGGAACAAGCGCCCGAACACGGCGCGCTTCATTCTGGATCATTTCAAGGTATTTCTGACCCAGAACGACAAAACCGCCGCTAATCTGATCGCAATTGGTGCCGACGCGAATCGCGTACAGCCCGGCACCAACCTCAAGGCCATGTCTGACCCGCTGCCCGTAAATCAGGATGTCCTGACCGAAACCCAAGCGCAGATAGATGGTCGCCCGATATGGATTGCCAGTTCGACCCATGCAGGGGAAGAAGAAACGGTTCTGGCAGCCCACAAAGCGTTGCTACAGCGCTGGCCCGACCTGCTATTGCTGCTGATCCCTCGCCATCCGGAGCGTGGAGACGACGTTGCTAAATTGGTGAGTGATGCTGGTCTTTCGCATGCACGACGCAGCGCTGACCAACAGATAGCATCAGACATACAGGTCTATGTCGCGGATACATTGGGTGAAACCGGAACCTGGTACGCCCTCTGCCCCATCGTTTTCCTAGGGGGATCGCTGAAAGAGATCGGCGGCCATAACCCGTTTGAACCGGTTCAGGCGGGGGCTGCGGTGATCACCGGCCCTGGTTATTTCAATTTTGCCGAGACATTTGAGCCGCTCATCAAAACGGGCGGCGCCGTCCGGATCAACTCGGCCAACGCATTGTCAGATGCTGTCACCCTCTGGCTGTCGGACAAAGCCGAACTGCACACCGCTCGAATGGCAGCCGATGCCTGCGTGAAAACACAGAGTTCGGCTTTGGATGCGGTGATCGAAACGCTCTGCTCCCGCCTGTCTCTCGGCTGACAAAACGCACCGATCCCTCTTCATCTGGCTAAAAATACCTCGGGGGGGTGGGGCAGAGCCCCCACCCTTCCCATCAAGCAGCAGGCATCCGCTGCTCAACAATCTCGGCCCACCAACTACACCCGGCAGGAATGGCCTCGTCGTTGAAATTATACTCGGGATGATGAACCATGGCCGTATCTCCATTGCCCACCAGAATATAAGCCCCCGGACGCTCTTCGAGCATAAAGGCAAAATCCTCACCCCCCATGACAAGGGGCGCCTCGTCACAGCTGCCCGAGACCGATTTCGCCACCTCGGCCGCGAAATCGGTCTGCTCGTCACTGTTCACCATCACCGGATAGCCACGAATATAGGTCACATCCGCCGTGCCACCAAAGGTCGCTGCAACTCCTGCGCAAATCTCGTTGATCCGTTTCTCGGCAAGATCGCGCATCTCTTTGCTCATGGTGCGTACGGTGCCTTTGATCTGCGCTGTTTGAGGAATGACATTGAACGCCTTCGAGGATGTCTCGAACGATGTCACAGACACCACGACCTGATCGATCGGGTCGGCATTGCGCGAGGCAATCGTCTGCAACGCCAACACGGCCTGCGCGGTCATCACGGTCGTATCCACGGTCTCCTGCGGTTTCGCGGCGTGGCCACCGCGACCTTCAAAGGTGATGTCGAACTGATCGGTCGCGGCAAAGAACGAACCCGGACGGATAGAGAAACTGCCGACCGGACGGCCAGGCCAGTTGTGCATGCCGTAGACTTCCTGAATGTTCCAGCGCGCCATCATGCCGTCTTCGCACATTTCGCGACCACCGCCGCCACCTTCTTCAGCGGGCTGGAAGATCACCACTACAGTACCGTCAAAATTACGCGTTTCCGAAAGGTATTTCGCCGCCCCGAGCAGCATCGCCGTATGTCCATCATGGCCACAAGCATGCATCGCCCCATCGGTTTTCGAGGCGTAATCCAACCCCGTCGCCTCGTGAATCGGCAGCGCATCCATATCAGCACGCAGACCGATGACTTTGCCACTCGAGTCTGATTTGCCCTTGATCACACCGACAACCCCGGTGCGACCGATCCCGGTAACGACCTCGTCGCAGCCGAACTCTTTCAGTTTGTCCGCGACCAAAGCACTGGTGCGGTGGGTTTCAAACAGAATCTCGGGGTTTTCATGAATATCCCGTCGCCATTCGGTGATTTCGGCCTGCAATTCGGCAAAGCGGTTCTTAACTGGCATGTCTTCTCTCTCCTAATTCAAGCCGCCGGCATCCGGCGCTCGACCATTTCGGCAAACCATGAGCATCCCATCGGGATGATCTCATCGTTGAAATTGTATTCAGGGTGGTGCAGCCCGGCGCTGTCGCCATTGCCCAGCACGATGAAGGCCCCGGGGCGTTCTTCCAGCATGAACGAGAAATCCTCGCCCCCCATCACCATCGGCGCCTCATCACAGCTGCCACCTACGGAAATGGCGGCCTCAGCGGCAAATTCCGTCTGTTCTTCGGCGTTGATCGTCACCGGAACTCCACGCGTGTATGAGACTTTGACAGTGCCACCGAAGGTTTCAGCAATACCCTCAGCCACCTCGCTTAGCCGCGTCTCGATCAGGTCGCGCATTTCATTCGAATGCGTTCGTACAGTACCGCGCACCTGCGCCGATTGAGGGATCACATTGAACGCTTTGGATGAGGTCTCGACCGAAGTCACAGACAGAACCGCCTGTAAAATAGGGTCCGCGTTACGCGACACGATGGTCTGAAGTGCCACGATCAGTTGCGACAACATCACTGTAGTATCAATTGTTTCATGCGGTTTCGCCGCGTGGCCGCCTCGACCTTCCAGATGAATGTCGAACTCATCCGCAGCCGCCAGCAGCGGGCCAGACCGGATCGCAAACCGCCCCGTCGGCACACCTGGCACATTGTGCATGGCATAGACTTCCTGAATGCCGAACCGATCCATCAGACCGTCTTTGCACATCGCCTCGGCCCCATTGCCGCCTTCTTCCGCTGGTTGGAAAATCACAATGGCTGTGCCGTCGAAGTTCCGCGTCTCAGACAAGTATTTCGCCGCGCCCAACACCATCGCCGTATGGCCATCATGGCCACAGGCATGCATGGCGCCATCGGTTTTCGAGGCATAATCAAGGCCCGTCTGCTCCTGCATCGGCAGCGCGTCCATATCGGCACGCAGGCCGATCACACGACCCTGCGTGTCGGTCTTGCCCTTGATGACGCCAACGACACCGGTGCGGCCAATGCCCGTCACAACCTCATCGCAACCGAACTCTTTCAGCTTTTCAGCCACCAAGGCGCTGGTGCGGTGGGTGTCATAGAGGATCTCAGGGTGTTGATGAATATCCCGCCGCCAACCGGTGATTTCTTCGTGCATTTCGGCAAGTCGGTTCTTGATTGGCATCTGATCCTCCCAAATCAGGCGACGGGTAATCGTCGTTCCACCAGCTCGGCAAACCAGCTGCAACCGGCGGGAATGGCGTCGTCGTCGAAGTTGTATTCCGGGTGATGGCACATGGCCGTGTCCCCGTTTCCGATAAAGATGTAGGCTCCGGGCCGTTCTTCAAGCATGTAAGCAAAATCTTCTGACGGCATGATTGGATCGGTGCTGTCATTGACCTTGCCTGCCACGGCCTGCGCGGCCTCAGCAGCATAGATGGTTTCATCGTCCGAATTCACCGTCACCGGATAGCCCGGTGTCCACGTCATCTTAGCCGAAGCTCCAAAGGCCGAGGCAGTGTCTTCGGCGATCCGGCGCACGCGTTCTTCAGCGACCTTTCGATATTCTGGGTCAAGTGTACGAACAGTTCCCCGCAACCGCACCGTATGGGCAATCACATTCGAAGCCACACTATCGGTTTCAAAAGTCCCGACGGTCAGCACCACCCTTTTGATAGGGTCCACGGTACGCGACACCACTGATTGCAAAGCTACAACAATGTGCGACGCAATCAGCGTTGTATCTACCGCCTCATGCGGGGCGGCAGCATGACCGCCTTTACCCGTTACAACAATTTCGAATTCATCCGAAGAAGCCAGCAATGCGCCTGGTCGAATGGCAAACTCACCAACCGGCATTCCCGGCATGTTGTGCATGCCATAGACTTCCTGAATACCCCAGCGCTCCATCAGCCCGTCCTGACACATGGCCAGACCACCCGCCCCGCCTTCTTCGGCAGGCTGGAAAATCAACACAACGGTACCGTCAAAATTCCTCGTCTCGGCCAGATACTGCGCCGCGCCCAACAGCATCGAGGTATGACCGTCATGACCACAGGCATGCATCTTACCAGAAACCGTCGAAGCATAGTCCAGCCCCGTCGCCTCTTCTATGGGCAGCGCATCCATGTCGGCACGCAGCCCGATAACACGGCCTAGCGTATCCTGACGTCCCTTGATCACGGCAACCACGCCAGTCTTGCCGATGCCGGGCGTGATCTCATCCACACCGAAGTCTTTCAGGCGGTCGACCACAAACCCTGCCGTTTCCTCCACATCATACATCAGCTCGGGATACATATGCAGGTGACGGCGCCATTTGGTGATCTCGCCATGCATTTCGGCGAGCCGGTTCTTGACGGGCATCTCTAACCTCTCCTTTGAGATGTTATTCGCAGAGCCTCTTTACCAGACGCTCCATAAATTTTTGACCTGCGTTGAATTGAGAAATCGTAATGAACTCATTCGGCTGATGGGCCTGCGCGATATCACCGGGGCCGCAGATAACAGCGGAATAACCGGCTTCCTGAAACTGCCCCGCCTCAGTGCCATAGCTTACCACATGTGTCGCATTGTCACCGGTGAGCGCGCGCACCAGCGTCTCGGCCTCGCCATCTTCTTCAGGCACAAGACCGGGGATCGAGAAATGCTCGGATAGCTCGATCCGGGCTTCCGGATGTACCGCTTGCATTTGGGCCTCGACTTCTCGAACCTTATCAAAATAGGCTTTCTGCCAGACCGCCTTTTCATCATCCGGAACGGTGCGAAAATCCATCATGAACCGGCAATCCTTGGCGGTGATGTTATGCGCGGTCCCGCCTTCGATCATACCAACATGGCAGGTAGTCCAAGGCGGATCGAACACTGACGCAATGTCTGAAGGTTGCGTCGCCATATTCTCGGCGTTCCGATCATTGGCCCAATTGATCAGCGGCGCGGCCTCCATGATCGCATTGACGCCTGTGTGCATGATTGAGCTGTGAACTTCGAACCCCACCACATGCGTGTCAAAGCCAAACCCGCCTTTATGGCCGGTGACGGCCTGCATCATCGACGGCTCGCCCACAATCACGGCTGATCCTTTGGGCAGATCCTCCTGCATGTGGGCGATCATCGGCGGCGCGCCGGTGCATCCGACCTCTTCATCAAAGCTCAGCGCCAGTTGAAGCGGACGTTTGATACCTGAATGATGTGCCTCGACCAAAGCCCAAATCGCCAGAGCGTCGAAGCCCTTCATGTCGCAAGTACCGCGACCGAAGTATTTGCCGTCTTTCTCGGTCACAACGAAAGGATCGGTATCCCAGGGCTGACCATCGATGGGCACGACATCCGTATGCCCCGACAAGACGATTGCACCTTCTTCCCACGGACCGACATGCGCAAATAGTGCCGCCTTGTGAGGCTGATCCGGATCAGGCCAGCGATGTGGTTCGATCCCATGACTTGTTAGATAGTCTTCGACCCAATCCACCAGAGGCAGGTTCGTGTCGCGGCTGACTGTCGGGAACGAAATCAGCCGGGTCATGATTTCTAACGGCGTCAAGCGTTCAACCATGAGGGTCAATATCCGCTGTCAGTGGTCAGAATGAAATGACCCGGCTCGACCTCATTGTATTCAGATGGTTCTGGCTTGTAGCCGATGGGATGAATCGGGGACGGAATAGGTTTGAAGTTCAGGTCTTTTTCCGACTTGCGCTTGTTCGGGTCGGCAATTGGTACCGCCTTCATCAGCGCCTGCGTATAAGGGTGCTGTGGGTTCTCAAACACCCGAGCACGCGGACCCAGTTCGACAATGCGGCCCAGATACATCACACCGACATGGTGACTGACCCTTTCGACCACCGCCATGTCATGGCTGATGAACAGATAGCTTAGGCCAAGTTCCGATTGCAGCTCCATCATCAGGTTCAGCACCTGCGCCTGAACCGAGACGTCCAGCGCCGAAACGGCCTCATCCGCGATGATTAGCTTGGGATTCAGCGCCAGTGCTCGCGCAATCGCAATCCGTTGCCGCTGACCACCCGACATCTCATGCGGGAAGCGGCGCATGAAGCTGCGCGGCAGTTGCACCTTGTCGAACAGTTGCGCTACCCGGTCCTGCAGTTCTGACCCCGAGGCAACCCCATAGTTCCGCATCGGTTCAGCGACCTGATCAACCAACTGCATCTGAGGGTTCAGCGAGGCGAACGGATCCTGAAAGATCATCTGCATGTCCAGCCGCGCTTTGCGCAGGCCGGCCTGGTCCAGCTTCATGATGTCGACACCGTCCAGATCAACCTCACCCGCCATCGGCTCCACCAACCGCAGGATCGAGCGCCCTGCCGACGACTTGCCACACCCAGATTCGCCAACGAGGCTGAGTGTTTGCCCCCGGTTCAGCGTGAACGAGACATCTTCGACTGCATGCACGTTCGAGATGGTCCGGCGCAGCAATCCGCCTTTCACCGCAAATCGCGTGGTCAGGTTCTTGACCGTCAGCAACACTTCGTTCGTACCCGGGATCGGAGCGATCTTCTGGCCTTCCTCACCCAGCAGTTTCATTGGCTCGGGCGCGGCTTTGCCCTGCATCTCGCCCAATTTCGGAACCGCCGCCAGCAACGCCTTGGTGTAATCGTGCTGCGGGTTTTCGAAGATTTCTTTGACGGTGCCTTCCTCGACCTTGTTGCCGCGGAACATAACCACCACGCGGTCCGCCATCTGCGCGACCACAGCCATGTCATGGGTGATAAACATTACTGCCGTTCCGGTCTCGCGCTTGAGGCGGTCCATCAGCGCCAGAATCTCGGCCTGGATGGTCACATCCAGCGCGGTGGTGGGCTCGTCCGCAATCAGCAGGCGAGGCTCACACGCCATGGCCATGGCGATCACCACACGCTGGCGCATGCCACCGGACAGTTCATGCGGATATTGCTTTAAACGTCGCTCGGGCTCGGGGATGCGCACCTGACGCAATAGTTCCAGCGCGCGCTCTTCGGCCTGCGCTTTGTTCATGTCCTTGTGGATTCGCAATCCTTCGGTGAGCTGCCGTCCGACGGTGAAAACCGGGTTCAAGGCCGTCATCGGCTCCTGAAAGATCATTCCGATCTCATTTCCGCGAATCTGCTTCATCAGATCTTGATCGGCGTGGGACAGATCCATTTCCTCGCCGCCGCGGCGATCGAAAAGCAGTTGTCCGCCAGCAATTTCACCGCCGCCGAACTCGACCAAGCGCATCAGCGATAGAGATGAGACTGATTTGCCCGACCCCGATTCGCCCACGATACAGACGGTTTCGCCTGGGTTAACCTCGAACGAGACGTCCTCGACGCCCACCACCGGGCCATCTTTAGTTTGAAATTCGACCCGCAGTTTTTTGATCTGGGCAATTGGCTGATCCAGCACGCGCGCTCTCCCCTTGGCGGCTTTTCGGATTGGGTGCCAAACGCTAAGGCGGGCAGATGTGAAAAGTCAAACCGATAGGTCAAATTTCGCAAGGCAAGGCTTGCAATTTTCCAAAACTCTGTTTCGATACGCCGCGTAACCGTTCTGGGGAGAGGTCTGAATACACGAAGGCGATACAATCGTTTCCGTTTGATTCCAAATCCTTATCCCTTTTGACGGCCACGCCTAACCCGCGGGCATCGCGGAGATAATCGAGACACGTATGTGTCCAACATGGAGTGTATGATGAAAATCAAAACCCTTTTGCTTGGTGCGATTGCAAGCACGGCAATGGCCCCGATGGCCATGGCCGAGCGTGGATCGGACGGCAATGTCAGCATCATTTACTGGCAAGCCCCATCGATCCTGAACCCGTTCCTTTCGGGTGGCACCAAGGATGTGGAATCCGCGTCGCTAGTGATTGAGCCGCTCGCCCGGTACAATCAAGATGGCGAAATGGTTCCGTTCCTGGCATCCGAAATTCCGACAGTTGCAAATGGTGGCGTCAGCGAAGACCTGACCTCGATCACTTGGAAAATCGCGCCGGGAATCACCTGGTCAGACGGCACGCCATTCACCTCCGCTGATGTTGTGTTCACTGCAAACTATTGCATGGACCCAGAAGGCGGTTGTGCTCAGGTGACCAAATTTGAAGGTGTCACCAATGTCGAGGCTGTCGATGATCTGACCGTCAAAGTCACATTCGATGCGCCGACCCCGTTCCCTTACGGCCCGTTCGTGGGTGGTGAGAGCCCGATCATCCAGGCGGCACAGTTCGCGGATTGCATGGGAGCCAAAGCGCCCGAATGCACCGAGCAGAACTTTAACCCGATCGGCACAGGCCCATTTGTTGTCACCGAATTCAAGCCGAATGACGTGATCACTTTCAAGGCCAATGATAACTACCGTGACCCGGCAAAGCCTGCGTTCGCAACGGTAACATTCAAAGGCGGTGGCGATGCAACTGCTGCTGGTCGTGCGGTCATGGAAACCGGCGAATTTGACTATGCCTGGAACTTGCAGCTTGCGCCTGAAGTGATCGCGCAGATGCAGGAAGGCGGCAAAGGTACTCCGGTCGCAGGCTTCGGCCCGCTGGTGGAACGCATCATGCTGAACCAGACCAACCCGTCGCCAGATCTGCCGGAGGGCGAGCGTTCGACTGCAACGCATCCGCACCCGTTCCTGCAGGACCCTGCTGTTTACAAGGCCATGTCGCTGGCCATCGACCGGCCGCTGCTGGTTGAAATCGGCTACGGTCAGGCCGGTAAGGTTACCTGCAACTGGGTACCTGCGCCTGCCGCGGTGAATTCCGACACATTCAGCTGCGATACTCAAGATATCGAAGGTGCCAAGAAGCTTCTGGATGACGCGGGTATCGTAGATTCCGATGGCGATGGCATCCGTGAAAAAGACGGTGTACCGCTGAAGATTGTCTATCAGACATCGACCAACGCAGTTCGCCAGGACTTCCAGGCGCTGATCAAAGAATGGTGGAGCCAAATCGGTATCGAAACTGAGCTGCGCAACATCAATGCTTCGGTCTTCTTTGGTGGTGATCCGGGTTCGCCTGACACCTTCCAGAAGTTCTATGCCGACGTTGAAATGTATGCCAACACCTTCAACGGCACTGACCCGCAGTCCTATCTGGGCAACGGCCTGTGCGACAAGGCACCCAAGCCTGAAAGCCAGTGGCAGGGCGAGAACATCAGCCGTTTCTGCAACGAAGAGTTCGACAAGCTGCATGGCAAACTGGCCGAAACCGCAGGTGCGGATGAGCGCGCGCAGATCGCGCGTCAGCTGAACGACATCATGGTTGAAAATGGCGGAATGATCCCGCTGGTGCACCGTGGTCGTCTGTCGGCACACGCCAACACGCTGGGTGGCGTTGTCCTGAACGTTTGGGACAGCGAGCTGTGGAACATTGCGGACTGGTACCGCAAGACCGGTTCCTAAGCGTTAATCTTGCAAAACCGCGCCCCGACCCATATCGGGGCGCGGTCATTTGCAGACCACTCCAACAAGAAGACGCATATAAAGGCGCCTCTTAATGCTCAACTTTACCATCAGACGACTGGTGCTGGCCGTTCCCACGCTACTGTTCATCAGCCTCGTCATCTTCCTGCTCCTCGAACTCGCACCCGGCGATCCGATGGCGCAGGTTCCACTTACCGTCCCCCCCGAAGTCAAAGAGAAGATGCGCGAAGCACTGGGCCTCGGTCAGCCGATGCATATCCGGTTCTGGAAATGGATCGTGCAGTTCTTCTGGATCGAACCGCAGGTTCTGGTCGACTCGATCTTTGGTACAACCTTCTCCGAAGGTGACCTGCGCGTGATTTCGTGGCAGACCCGCTCACCCGTCATGGACATCGTCGTTCAGCGCATCCCGCAGACCCTGTGGGTTGTTGGCACCGCTTATGTGGTCGCCATCCTGATCGCTCTGCCCATCGGTATCTATTCGGCTTACCGGCAGTATTCCTGGTTCGACCAAATGGGCACATTCGTGTCGATGGTCGGCTTCTCGGTACCGCCGTTCTTCTCGGGCGTATTGGTGATCGTGATCTTCTCAGTCCAGCTTGGGTGGTTCCCGTCGATCTATGACACTACCCATGTGGTCAATAGCTGGGACAGCTTTGTTGTACAGCTGAAACAGATGATCATGCCGGTCATGGTTCTGGCTCTGCAGATCACCGCACAGCTCAGCCGATTCATGCGCGCCTCGATGCTGGACAACCTTAATCAGGATTATGTCCGCACCGCCCGCGCCAAGGGCCTCAGCGAATACACGGTCGTCATGGTCCACGTCCTGCGCAACTCGATGATCCCTGTGGTCACCGTTATCGCGCTGGGTATTCCGGCCATCTTCGGCGGAGCGATCATTACCGAGCAGGTGTTCAAAGTGAACGGCATTGGCCAGTTGCTGATCGGGGCTATTCAGGCCAATGACTTGCCGATGGTCCAAACCCTGACCTTCATCTTTGCCGTGCTGATCGTCCTGTTCAATCTGATCGCCGACGTTCTCTATGGCATTCTGGACCCGAGGATTCGTTATGACTGATCATGATCGTACCGATACACTGGTCCCGGACGAAGGGCTTGCGCCCGCCTCGACAGCGCTGCCAACCACCGATGTGATGGAAGAACTGGCCACCCCACCGCGGAGCCAATGGCGCGATGTCTGGGATCAGTTCAAGACCCACAAAGGCGCGATGATCGGAGCGATTCTGTTCATCTTCATCGTCGCAGGCGTCTATCTGGGCCCATACTTATGGAGCATCGACCCCACTCAGATCGACATCCGTTCGCGCAATCAGGGCCCCAGTTGGGCGCATCCCTTTGGCACCGACCAGTTGGGCCGCGACATCCTAGCTCGCATGATGTCAGGCGGTCAGACATCGGTGTCAGTCGGCATCACCGCGATGCTGTTGGCGCTGTTTCTGGGCTCGTTCATCGGTGTTCTGGCCGGGTTCTTCAAACGGCTGGATGGCCCACTGATGCGCCTGACGGATCTGTTCTTGGCCTTGCCGTTGCTACCGCTGTTGCTGGTCATGATGCTGCTCTTCCGCGAGCCGCTATCTGCCGCCTTCGGGTTAGAGCGTGGAATCTTCATCCTGATCGTCTGCGCCATCGGCATCACCTCATGGATGCCCACAGCGCGGATCGTGCGCGGCGATGTGCTGGCGATCAAAGAGCGTGAATTCGTTCTGGCCGCCCGGTCCATCGGCACCAGCAATGGCCAGATCATCACGCGGCACATCCTGCCGAATGTTCTGTCTCCGATCATGGTGTCGGCCACGCTGGGGATTGCAACTGCGATCATCACCGAAAGCGCGCTTTCCTTCCTCGGCCTCGGATTTCCGCCGGACTTCCCGACATGGGGTCGGCTGCTCTTCGATGGCGTCGACTATCTGCAGCAATACCCCGAGCGCGTGTTCTGGCCCGGACTGGCGATCTCACTAACCGTCCTCAGTGTAAATTATCTGGGTGACGGCCTGCGCGATGCGCTGGATCCACGTATTCGCGGACGTTAAGCGAACTTAGTCGGCGCGCTTCAGCGCGCCGGCCAATACGATGATCAGAAAGGCCAGCGGTAAAAGAACTGCAAAGGCAAATCTCAGCGTCATCAACTCGGCCAGAAATCCGATCAGAGGCGGCCCAATCAATAAACCTCCGTATCCCAAAGTCGCGACGCTTGCGATCGCCTGTCCGGGCGGGACATGCGGGTCGTTGGCCGCGCGGCTAAAGGCCAGAGGCATGATTACCGCATAGCCCACTCCCATCAGAGCAAAACCTGCCAAAGCCAATCCTGCCCCTCCCGCCGATACCACGCCAAACACGCCCAGCGCGGCGCAAACGCCGCCAAATCGTGCTGTTGCAACAGGCCCGAAACGCGCGATCACCACCCCGCCCGCAAGCCGGAACGCAACCATCGTGACCGAGAAGACCGCATAGCCTAACGCCGCGATACTCTCAGCCGCACCGGTAACGTCACGCAGGAAAATCGCGCTCCAATCCGCAACAGCCCCCTCGCCCAAAGCGCCGCACAGCGCCGTGAAACCCACAAGGATCAGGGCACCCGATGGCAAAGCGAACACCGATCCAGGTTTTGAAGCCGATCGTTTCGAAGTCCAGCGTACCCAAGACAAAACAAGCGCAAGCGCGACGACAACGCCACCCGCTAGCAGAAAATGTTGCAACACCGACAGCCCCATCTGTACGGCACCGTATCCGCTGAGCGCTCCCAGTCCGGCTCCAAGGCTCCACATCGCGTGAAAGGACGACATGACCGGCTTGTCATAGGCCTGTTCGACCTCTGCCGCCCAGGCGTTCATCGCAACATCCATCGAGCCATGGAAAGCTCCGAACACAAACAGAAACGCCGCAAGCGACCAGAACCCGCCGGCGAGAGCCAAAAGAATCAGGGAAAAGGTATAGAGAACCGCGATAACCCGCGTGATCGCCACTGCCCCAAACTTGTCGGTCAAACGGCCTGTGATCGGAAACGAACACACGGCCCCTGCAGCCATGAACAGCAAACCAAGCCCTAGCGCCTCGTGCGTCAGATCCAGCCTGTCCCGAACCGCAGGTATGCGCGATGCCCAGATGCCGAACAGCGCACCGTTCAGGATAAACATGGCGGCCACAGCCCGCCACGCCGCAACAATACCGATCACAGGGAATCCTCATAAAATCTGCCAAACGCCACCCGTTCTACAGATCATTCGTCGCCCGGCATAGACCGCTTATTCAATTCGCTTCCGGATCTGGCGCACCCCGAACCAAACGGCAAGGATGACAGGCACGGTCACAATTGCCGTCAGCATCCCTTTGCTAATCCCGGCCTGCGTCAGTGGGTAGAGCAAGTAGCTGACCAGAGACACCGCATAGTAGCTGATCGCCACCACAGATAATCCCTCGACTGTGTGCTGCAATCTAAGGGCCAGATCAGCACGCCGGTCCATGCTTTCCAGCAGAGCCTGATTTTGAGCGCTGCGTTCGACATCGACACGGGTACGCAACAGGTCGCCGGCGCGAATAGCTCTGTCGGACAAGGCCTGCAAACGGCGCTCGGTTGATTTCACCGTCCGCATCGCGGGGTCATAACGACGCATCATGAAATCGGCAAAACTCTGACGTCCATTGAATCTTTGTTCACGCAACACCTCGATGCGCTGATTGACAATCGCCTCATAGGCACCCGTGGCGCCGAACCGAAAAGAACACCGTGCCGAAAGTGTCTCAAGCTCGATCGAGGTAGACAGAAGATCCGGCAACAATTCGTCCGGGTGGGCTGTTTCGTCGGACATCTGCCCCATCAGGCGGGTCAATTGACCATCCAGTTCGCCGATGCGCGGCATCAATTGCTTGACCCTCGCAAATCCCAGCATCGACATTGCCTTGTAGGTCTCAATCTCGCACAGTCGCTGAACGATCCGCCCGGTCCGACGCCGCCCGGTGCCTTTCTTGACAAACATCGCAAGGCGCATATGGCCTGCCGGATCAATTCGGAAATCACAAGCGCAGATAGCGGCATCATCCAGCACCCGCGCCACTGCTAGGCTTTCCGGCTCGAACCACTGAGCCAGCGAAGCCTTTGCCGCCTCATCTCCCTCGTACTCGACGACGCGAATTAAGGCCGATGTCACGCGCTGCCCCGGGCTCGCCATCAACCAATCTGGCGGAAACACCTCAAAGTCTGCCGGATTGAATGCACGTTCACTGACGTTCGGAGTGATCGCGGTATAGGTCACAAACTCGGTATGTTGTTCCCATTTCAGCCAATGACGCCCGATTTGACCCGCGTAGTGAGTGGCTTCTGGCTGAGGGTGCTGCGCGCCGTGGCGATCCAGCAGATTGATCAGGTGGGCCATATCCTCGCCACGATCGCGCGTAACCGCTTCTTTGGGCTTCTTGATCGCCAGAAACACAACCGTGCTGGGCAAGGGTGCAACCGGAAATGGGCGTGCATGCAGTTCATTGGCCAGCGTATAGCGAAGCGGATGATTGTCTATGGGCGTCATGTAAGGCTCCGGTGTATCACCGGCACTATAAGGCAGACCGACACAGCATCAATTGTTTATTTATTTCAATTACTTACAAGGATACAACGGTATACAATCCCGCTATCTTATTGATTCGGCTCCCATAGCTCGATGGGATTGCCTTCAGGATCGTGGATGCGGGCGAATTTCCCGACCTCGCTGTCCCACTCCGGGTTCGTCTCGACGGTGATTCCGGCGATCTTTAATTGGACGATCAACGCGCTCAGGTCATCGACACGAAAATTGATCATCCATTGCTGCTCGGAGCGGCCGAAATACTCGGTGTCCTGCGCAAAGGGTGCGAACACCGTATATCCTTCCCGCTGCTTCCAGGGCACAGGATCGTAGTGATTGACGCCCAAATGCTTCTCATACCAAGCACTCAACGCCTGCGGATCACGGGCCCGAAAGAATATCCCGCCAATTCCATTTACCTTCTGCATGGTCTGCCTCCGACTATCCCGAACACTCGCCAAGTTTAACACAGCCCGCTTGCTTCATATGGCTAAAAAACCTTGAGGGGGTTGGAGGCAAGCCCCCATCTCATCACAAAAGAAAAGGGCGCCCTCAGGCGCCCTTTGCAATCAGATTGTCCCTTCTGATCAATCGATCATGGGCAACAGCTTGTCGAGCGAAGCCTTGGCGTCGCCATAGAACATGCGGGTGTTCTCCTTGAAGAACAGCGGGTTCTCGATGCCCGAATAGCCGGTGCCCTGACCACGCTTGGACACAAACACCTGCTTGGCTTTCCAGCATTCCAACACCGGCATCCCGGCGATGGGGCTGTTCGGGTCTTCCTGCGCCGCAGGGTTCACGATATCGTTCGAGCCAATCACGATGGCCACATCCGTATCCGGGAAGTCGTCGTTGATCTCGTCCATCTCAAGAACAATGTCATACGGCACCTTCGCCTCGGCCAGCAGCACGTTCATGTGGCCCGGCAGACGACCGGCAACGGGGTGGATCGCAAAGCGCACGTTCTTGCCCTTGGCGCGCAGCTTGCGAACCAGCTCGGACACCGATTGCTGCGCCTGCGCCACGGCCATGCCATAGCCGGGAATGATGACGATACTATCTGCATCATTCAGCGCCGCCGCGACACCATCTGCCTCGATGGCGATCTGTTCACCCTCAACAGCCATCTGTTCGCCCTGCGGGCCACCAAAGCCGCCTAGAATTACGCTGACAAAGTGACGGTTCATCGCCTTACACATGATGTAGGACAGGATCGCACCAGACGAGCCCACCAATGCACCAACCACGATCAGCAGGTCGTTGCCTAGCGAGAAGCCGATGGCCGCAGCCGCCCAACCCGAATAGCTGTTCAGCATCGACACAACCACCGGCATGTCGGCCCCGCCGATGCCCATGATCAGGTGATAGCCGATGAACAGCGCTGCCAGCGTCATCAGGAACAGCGGGAAGAAACCGCCCGAATTGGTGTACCAGATCAGGCAGATGAACGACAAAGCAGCCGCACCCGCGTTCAGAGCATGACCGCCCGGAAGCTTGGTCGCTGCCGAGGTCACCTTGCCCGCCAACTTGCCATAAGCCACGACCGATCCAGTAAAGGTGATCGCACCGATGAAGATACCGAGGAACAGCTCAACATGCAGGATCGCCAGTTCGGCCGCGGTCTTCTTGGCGATCAGCTTGGCGAACGCCCCCAGATCGGACAGGTCCGCCTGAGACGCGCTGTCAGCAATCGCCATGACTTGCGCCACATTGCCGATCTCGAAATGGGCATTGAATCCCACGAACACAGCCGCGAGACCCACCAGCGAATGCATCGCGGCCACAAGCTGTGGCATCTCGGTCATCTGGACGCGCTGCGCCACGTACTGACCGATCAGACCACCGCCCGCGATCAGCAGCAACGACAGCAGCCACAGGCCTGAACCCGGACCAACCAGCGTCGCAAAAACCGCGAGCGCCATACCAACAATGCCATACCAGACCGCCCTCTTGGCGCTTTCCTGGTTCGACAATCCACCCAGAGACAGGATGAAAAGGACAGCCGCAACGACATAGGCGGCAGTAGTGAAGCCAAATTCCATGTGCCCGGCCTCCTTAAGATTTCTGGAACATGGCGAGCATGCGCCGGGTTACGAGGAAGCCGCCGAAGATGTTGATTCCGGCCATGAAGACTGACAGCGCCGCCAGCAGAATGACCAGGAACGACCCCGATCCGATCTGCATCAAGGCTCCAACGATAATGATCGAAGAGATCGCGTTGGTGATCGCCATCAGTGGTGTGTGCAAGCTATGGCTGACATTCCAGATCACCTGGAAGCCCACAAAGATCGCCAGCACAAAGACGATGAAATGCTGCATGAAGCTGGCCGGAGCGATCAACCCCACCAGCAACATCAACGCACCGCCGACGCCCAGCAACGTGAACTGTTGCTTGGTCTGCGCTTTGAAGGCCGCGATTTCCTGCGCCCTTTTCTCTTCCGGTGTCAGTTCCTTGACCTCGGCCTTAGGCTGTGCCGCAATCGCCTGCACCTTGGGCGGAGGTGGCGGGAAGGTGATCTCGCCCTCATGGGTCACGGTCGCGCCACGGATCACGTCATCTTCCATGTCGTGATTGACCTTGCCGTCCTTCTCGGGTGTCAGGTCAGCCATCATGTGACGGATATTGGTCGCGTACAGAGACGATGACTGCGCCGCCATCCGGCTGGGGAAGTCGGTATAGCCGATAATGGTCACGCCATTGTCGGTCACGATCTTCTCATCCGGCACCGTCAGTTTACAGTTACCGCCCTTTTCCGCTGCAAGGTCAACGATGACCGAACCCGGCTTCATGCTTTCGACCATATCTTTGGTCCAAAGCTCAGGTGCCTCACGGTTGGGGATCAGCGCCGTGGTGATGACGATGTCCATCTCGGGTGCCAGTTCCCGGAACTTGGCAAGCTGGGCGTTGCGGAATTCTTCCGACTGGACCGATGCGTAGCCACCAGTCGATGCACCGTCCTGCTGTTCTTCCTCAAAATCCAGATAGACGAACTCAGCCCCCATGGATTCGACCTGCTCGGCCACTTCGGGGCGCACGTCGAACGCATAGGTGATCGCACCCAGCGAGGTCGAGGTCCCAATCGCGGCCAGTCCGGCCACACCGGCACCGACGATCAGCACCTTGGCAGGTGGCACCTTACCAGCCGCCGTCACCTGACCTGTGAAGAAACGGCCAAAGTTGTTGCCTGCCTCGATCACAGCACGGTACCCGGCGATATTGGCCATCGAAGACAGCGCGTCCATCTTCTGCGCGCGCGAGATACGCGGGACCATCTCCATCGCGATCACGGTCGCGCCCTTGGATTTGGCGGCCTCCATCCCGTCTTCATTCCCAGCCGGATTAAAGAATGAAATCAGGGTCTTGTTCTTGGTCAGACGCTTCAGCTCGGTGGCATCGGGCTGACGCACCTTGGCAATGATATCCGCAGCCTTCCAAAGCGAGGCAGCGGTCTTCATGACCTCAACGCCTGCGGCTTCATAAGCGGCGTCCGAAAACCCCGCAGCAGCGCCTGCGCCCTTTTCGATCAGGCACTCATAGCCCAGTTTCTGCAACTGCACAGCCGAGTCCGGAGTCATCGCGACCCGGTTCTCGCCCTTGTACGTTTCCTTTGGCGTCCCAATTTTCACCAGTCGGTTCCCCCTAATTTTTGATTCAGGCCAGGTGGGTGTTCAGCATAGAATGACAAGCAGACATGTATCCTGCGCAAGATTATTTCGCAAGCGCAGCAATTATGACGCTGTGTCATGATGACCACACCCTTATATCCATCGTCTGGTCTTGCGTTCATACCGGGCGAAATCGGCGCGGAATGTGCGGCGCAGACGGTCTTCCTCGGGTATGATAAAGCGGCGTTCCAGCACCCAGACAAAAACCGGGATCAGCACCAGCGACAACACCGCGTCAAAACGCAGCATCAGCCCGGTCAGGATCAACACATCACCCACATAGATTGGATTGCGGCAGCGCTTATAAATCCCGGTCTGCACCATGGTCGAGGGTGTTTCGTGCGGAAAGACCGTGGTTTTGTGCCGGCGGAACTCGATTACCGCCATCACGGCCAGAATGATACCGCCACCGATTAGTATGCCGCTGAGCAGATCTGTCACCGCCCCATCCAGAGACAACCCCAGCGGCAACACGCGGGCCTGGACCCAGGCGAGCAAGGCAAAGCCCACAAGCCAAACAGGTGGTATGTCGATCAGGCGCATGGCTGTCCCTTCACGCGGCGACACATGGTGGCAGATGTCGCTTCTGATCGCTCTCCTATCGTTTTCTGACCGCATTGGCAAAAGCGCAGGGTGTCGCATCGACCCAGGGCGCTGGACAACCCGCACCAATAGACAGACACAACGGTATCAGATAGCCAGTTACAACCTGACTGTTTCAGAAAGACAAAGCCTCGCCATGACCGATTTCGCCAAAACCAAATCCATGTTTCACCTGCCCGAGGGTGTTCTTTATCTCGACGGTAACTCTCTGGGCCCGTTGCCGAAATCAGCCGGTGACCGTGTCGGAAGCATGATGAAGGACGAATGGGGTCAGTTGCTGATCACCGGCTGGAACAAAGCCGGGTGGATGGGTATGCCGACCGGCCTGGGGGATCGGATCGGACGGCTGATCGGGGCAGAGCCCGGCAGCGTCGTGGTGGGCGATACTCTGTCGATCAAGGTTTATCAGGCGGTCGCCTCAGCGCTGGAGCTGAACCCGACCCGCAAGGTGGTCCTGTCGGACAACGGCAACTTCCCGTCGGATCTTTACATGGCAGATGGGCTGTTGCGATCACTGGGGACGGATTACGAACTGCGCGTGGTCGATCCCGAAAACGTCGCTGCACATATCACCGAAGAGGTCGCCGTTCTGATGCTGACCGAGGTCGATTATCGCTCCGGCCGTATGCATGACATGAAGGCTTTGACCGAACTGGCCCACGCGAACGGTGTCGTGACCGTCTGGGACCTTGCCCATTCTGCGGGGGCAATCCCGGTCGATCTGTCCGGTTGCAACGCGGATTTCGCTGTTGGCTGCACGTATAAGTACCTCAATGGCGGTCCCGGCGCGCCAGCGTTCGTCTATGTCGCTCCGCGTCTGTCGGATCGCGTGCGCCCGGCGCTTTCGGGCTGGTTGGGGCATGAAGCCCCCTTTGCCTTCGATCTCGACTATCGCCCCGGCGCGGGAATCGAGAGGATGCGGGTCGGAACCCCTCCGGTCATTCAGATGGCAGCGCTGTCGGCAGCGATGGATATCTGGGACATGGCTGAAATGGCCGATGTGCGCGCCAAGTCTATCGAATTGACCGAATTGTTCATTACCCGGGTTGAGGCCACCTGTCCGGGATTGACACTCGCTAGCCCCCGCGATCCAGCCCTGCGCGGAAGTCAAGTATCGTTTCATTTTGATGAAGGATACGCTGCCATGCAGGCTTTGATCGCGCGTGGCGTGATCGGCGATTTCCGAGCGCCCGATATCATGCGGTTTGGCTTCACACCGCTATATGTCGATGAAGGGGATGTAGAACAGGCCGCCCAAATTCTGGCCGATATCATAACCAACAAGCTGTGGGACAAACCGGAATACAAAATCCGTCAGCGCGTCACCTGACCTCAAGCGCCGCGCCCAAAAGCGTGGCCAATTGCGAAATGCCTTGTTCGAACTCTTCAGCGCTGGAGGCTGTCATCTTGACGCCCTTCAGCGATGTGGTGATTGTCTTTGCGGCCTCATCCGGGCCGACAGGCAAATGCGCGCGACCTGCCGCATCCTCGCGCCGTAACCATTCGGCGTAAAGTCGCGTCAATTTGGCCTCGCCCTCCTGAACGATATCCGTCGACATGGATTTGGTCGCGTCCAGCATTTCAAGCCCATGAGGTGAGGCCAAAATTTCAGCCATCCCGTTTGATTGCGCCTCGATCGCCTGAGCGAGGATCTGAGGCAATGGACCTTCGCTGGCCAAGGCTTCAGCGACTAGGGTAACTTTCTCGCCATAATAAAACTGCGTCAGTTCGCGAACGATGGCCTCTTTATTCTTGAAATGCAGATAGACCGCAGGCCGGGACATCCCTGCCCCTTTGGCAATGTCATCCATCGAAGTTTTCTTAAACCCATAGGTCGCAAAGGCCTGAAATGCCGATTTCAGAATGGCCGCTGTCTTGGAATCTTCACTTACACTCGTCATGCGAGAACCTCTGACACTTCTTGTTCATTTTGTCAATTGACAAGCTGACACTTTTCATTAATTATGTCAGAAACCAGCCAAAGCTAAGAGAGGTGCGCCATGGCGACGGCCCTTAAGATCAACGGAAAGACCCATCAGGTTGATCTGCCTGATGATGTGCCCTTGTTATGGGTTCTGCGTGATGAGGTTGGACTAACCGGTACCAAGTTCGGCTGTGGTGTGGCTGCCTGCGGTGCCTGCACCGTTCATATTGATGGTGAGGCCGTGCGGTCCTGCCAGGTAGCGCTCTCGGATGTTTGGGGTGATGTCACCACGATCGAGGGGCTTGGCACGCCTGACGCCATGGCAACGATCCAGAAGGCCTGGGTTGACCACCAAGTGGCCCAATGTGGTTACTGCCAGTCGGGCCAGATCATGCAGGCCGCATCGCTACTGGCTGAAAACCCGGCCCCAACGGACGAAGACATCGACGATGCGATGCAAGGCAACCTTTGCCGCTGTGGCACCTATCCTCGCATCCGCGCGGCCATCCATGATGCCGCTGCCAAGTTGAAGGAGGCTTGAGCCATGGGACGTATCGGTAAAATCGTTCGCCGCACATTCCTGATCGGATCTGCCGCCATCGTAGGTGGAGTGGCCTTCGGTGCCTACTACGTCACGCGTCCAGCTGCGAACCCGCTGAAACCGCGTGACGGGGAAACCGCGCTTAGCCCCTTTGTTCTGATCGACCAGCAGGGCGTGACCCTGTTCGCCCCCCGCGCTGAAATGGGTCAGGGCGTTATGACCACCTGGGCAGCACTGATCGCCGAGGAGCTGGATGTTGAGCTGGACGAAATCCGTGTGCTGCACGGACCTGCTGCTGCCGCCTATTACAACCATGCTCTTATGGGGGAAAGCCTGCCAGGCAAGGGCTATGACATCTCGGATTTCCAGCACAATCTGGGTGAGGCACTGGGTGTTCTGGGCAAAACGTTAAGCCTGCAGGTTACCGGCGGCTCAACCTCGATGAAAGACGGGTTCGAACGGATGCGGATGGCCGGCGCTACTGCGCGAGAAACCTTGAAGCAGGCTGCCGCGGACCAACTGGGGGTCGATCGCGATCAACTCATGACCGAAAATGGTGCTGTGGTTGCCCCGGATGGCACGCGCATTCCCTATAGCGAATTGGCCGAGGCCGCAGGCCAGATCGAACCGCCCGAAGTCACTCTGCGCGATCCGTCCGAATGGCGTTTGATCGGCAAATCCCTGCCCCGCGTCGACATTCCGGGCAAATCCACCGGCACCGCCACCTTTGGCATCGACGTGCGCCCCGAGGGCCTGAAATTCGCCTCGGTCCGCATGAACCCCAAGCTGGGCGGGGCAATGAACGGCTTTGACGCCAGTGCTGCAGAAGCCATGCCCGGCGTTGAAAAGATCGTCGATCTGGGCACGGGCGTCGCGGTGATTGCCAACAACACTTGGCTTGCCATGCAGGCGGTCGAGGCGATTGACGTGGATTGGGGCGATGCCCCCTATCCGCCCGATACTGATGCGGTATTCGCGCAAATTGCCAAGGCGTTTGATGACGCCCCGAACTCGACCATGCGCGATGAAGGCGATGTCGAAACGCTTCCTGAAGGTGCCACCGAGATTACGGCAGAATATACCGTGCCCTATCTGGCCCACGCCACAATGGAACCGATGAACGCCACGGCGCTCTATACCAGTAACAAGCTGGACCTGTGGTGCGGCAATCAGGCCCCGACCCTGATCCAGATCCGCGCAGCCAACACCGCCGGTCTAGATACCGAAGCGGTTGAGATTCACACCACCTATCTGGGCGGCGGTTTCGGCCGCCGGGGCGAGTTGGATTTCGGCGAGATCGCCACAAAGGTCGCCATGGCCATTCCAGGCACCCCTGTGCAAACGACGTGGAGCCGCGAAGAGGATATGCGTCACGATTTCTACCGCCCCGGCGCGATGGCGCGCATGCGGGGGGCAGTGAAGGATGGCAAGGCCGTTCTGATCGACGGTAAGGTTGCTTCGCAATCCCCGACCCACCAAGCGGTCGAACGTGTGACGGGTTTCTCTGGCGGCGGCCCCGACAAGGTTCTGGTCGAAGGCTTTTTCAACCAGCCCTACGCGGTGCCGAACTACAGAATGAGTGGTCACGTTGCCGATTTGGCTGTACCGGTTGGTTTCTGGCGCTCGGTCGGCAACAGCCACAATGCCTTCTTCCACGAGACCTTCCTGGATGAAATGGCCCATGCCGCCGGGCGCGACCCGCTGGAGTTCCGGCTGGAGTTGGCAAGGTCCGAGTTCGCCCCGGCTGCGGGGTGCCTGGAGGCCGTGAAAGAGATGTCAGGCTGGACCGGCAAAACCCCCGATGGTGTCGGACGTGGCGTGGCAATGGCCTACAGCTTTGGCACCCCTGTCGCACAGGTCATCGAAGTGGTGGACGAAGACGGCACCATCCGCATCAACAAGGCCTGGATCGCCTGCGATGTCGGCTTGGCTTTGGATCCGGCGACGGTCGAGGCGCAGATGATCGGCGGCATGATCTACGGATTGTCTGCCGCCGTTCAAGAAGAGATCACCTTTGCCGATGGTGAGGTCGAACAGTATAATTTCCCGGATTATGATGCGTTAAGGATGCAAAGCACACCGATCACGGAAGTCCGGATACTCGAGACCAACAAACATCTGGGCGGTGTCGGTGAACCGGGGACACCGCCGTCGATGCCCGCTTTGGGCAACGCGCTGTTCGACCTGACCGGCCAACGCGCGCGCAGCTTGCCGCTGAACAAGCAGTTCGACTTGCTCGTATGATCAATTTGCGCCGACCCGGCTAAGGGTCGGCGCTCGCTCTTTCTGATGGCCTTAGAAGTTGACAGAGAGAAAGATTGCAGCTTCCGTCGCTTCAAAATCACTTTCGAACATGTCGAGATATCCGATTGAAGCCTCCAGAAACACCGTCTTGCTTGTGCGTCCTCTCACACCCAAACGGGTTGACCAAACAACATCATTGTCAGTGTTTGCAACTGTTCCACCCCCTAAGTTCTCGCGTTCAAACCAATAGGTCGCGCTGAGCGATGCATAAGGTGAAATGACAGAGCTGCCATTGAAGAACGGACGACTTACTTCGACCTCGGGCGTTAGGGCACTGTATTTTGCTTCTTGGATTTCACCAATAAACTCGGCTGGATTTCCCAGATACGTCCCGGTGAGATCGTAATCCTCGGCACTGTAATTATAGTAATCAAACGAGATCGACGGACGAATTAAGTAAGCTCCAGCCTCATATTGTCCGATTGCCTCGAGATTCGCGCGCCAACGGGTGCGATCAAAATCACCGCTCAGCTCCAGCACATCCACATCCGTGGAGAAGCGACCGATCGTGGCGAGACCGTTTAGAACCCACCTCTCAGACATCCGCCAGGCGAAATAGGGTCCGATCGCGAATCCCGAAGTATCCTGAGAAAACTGCCCCTGAAAGCCGTCCAGCTGAGTGTTTTCGTATTCAAGCTGCAAACCAAGCACGAGGTTTTCTTGGACAAGACGGTCGATCCCAATTTCGAAAAAGCTGTCGTTCACATCCAGTTCGCTGTTTCCACGGGTGTCTTCAATGTCTGTGTAGGTGAAATTGGTCCATACATTCCAAACAGATTCTGGCCCAAACTCGCGCCCCTCCGTCAGCGGAGGGCCGACAACCGGATCGCACAAGGCAGGGTCAAGCTTACCCGTCGCATCCGCCACGCAGGCTTGGTCATCGCCCGATGGTCGCCCACTTACGTAGAGCGGATTAACGGGTCGACCTGTCTCGCCTATGTTGCCAATTCCACCGCCCGACCCTCCGGAACCGCCACCAGAGCCACCACCGGATCCGCCACCGGATCCACCACCAGAGCCACCACCGGATCCGCCCGAGCCGCCGCCACCGCCGAAGCCACCCCCGGAACCGCCGCCTCCAAAGCCGCCCCCGCCTCCGAATCCGCCACCTGATCCACCCGAGCCGCCGCCACCGCCGAAGCCACCCCCGGAACCGCCGCCGGATCCACCCGAGCCGCCTCCGTTTCCTCCCCCGCCGCCACCATTGCCACCACCCCAACCCGGCAGCGTCCAATCTCTTTTTTGGTTTTGCGTATCGATCAGACAGTCGCGCCCATTTGGTGCCCCTCCGCGTTTGAACAGACGATGAACGCCCCCTGATCCATTAGATACGAAGGGAGACAAGCTTAGATGAACTCCAGGCCGAGATCGGCTCCAGGTATCAACGGTCGTGTTGCCCTGTGCAGCTTCCAGACGAAAAGCACCGCTTTCCGTCTGCGATAACCACAATGAGGATGAAGAGTCAGGTGTTCGCCCGATGTAAAGCAGGTCTCCGGCCGAGCTGCATTGTTGCGCATGACCTGCAGTTCCCAGGACCGCCAAAAAAAGTGCCGCAGGAACGAATTCTCTCAAACCGCGAGGGTACTTTCCTGAAAAGCTGTGCATGAACTGCTCCGAACCCAGTCAGATTTGAATATTGCCAAGGGTATCTCGGCGCAAATTCGCGGTTCAGGGAAGATATCCAATTATCTTTTTATTCGAATGTTGCCGGCAAACCTTAGAACGATCCATCGACAGATTAGCGTGACTAAGCAGACTGCCGGATCGCCCCGACCGTTTTCGCGTTTTTCCAATCGTATACGGCGCGACCAAATTCCTTGAACAATGGCCGCGAGACCGGGTCATTCGCCGCGTCCCATTCAGGGTGCCATTGGACCGAAAGGGTAAAGCCTGGGGCATCCTCGACATAGATCGCCTCAGGCGTGCCATCAGGCGCGTGGCCATCGATCACCACATTCTCGCCCAGCGTCTTGATCCCTTGTCCGTGTAACGTATTGGTCATAACTTCGGCCGCGCCCAGCAGGCGGTGGAACACACCACCTTCGGTTAGCGACACGACATGGCGCAGAGCAAACTTCTCCTCCAAAGTGCCGTCGGGTGGCATCCGGTGGTTCTGACGCCCCGGGAGGTCACGAATCTCAGGGTAGAGCGTACCACCCAAGGCGACGTTTACTTCTTGAAACCCGCGACAAATCCCAAAGAACGGCTGACCCCGCTCAGCACAAGCCCGGATTAAAGGCAGCGTGATTGCATCCCGCGCGCGGTCAAACTCACCATGCGCCTCGGTCGCGGGCTCGCCATATTCTTCGGGGTGAACGTTCGGACGGCCGCCGGTCAGCAGGAAGCCGTCGCAAACCTCGAGCAACTCATCAACCGCTACATAACGCGGGTCGGCGGGGATCAGTAGCGGCAGACAGTCAGACACGTTCGAGACCGCCTCGGAATTCATCGTTCCGCCCGCATGGGTCGGATACTGATCATTCATCAGATAAGAGTTGCCGATTATTCCAACGACGGGGCGCGCCATTCCAAGTCCCTTGTATCGCTCATTTCCTGCAAAACCTATCGGCAGGTTTGGCCGCGCGCAACGGCACAGACCCTGCATGGTAGCGCAAGCGCGTGTTCAGCGACGCACATCCCCGATGAAGTTCGGCGTAGGGGTCAGATCTCGCCCGTCAACCCAGCGGCTTCGATACCTGCCAACGCGGCCGCTGCGTCATTATCCGAAGTGTCGCCGGTTACACCCACGGCACCGATCACCGCGCCCTTGCGGTCACGCAGCAGCACACCGCCAGGAACCGGAACAACCTGACCGCCATAAACCCCGCTCACGGCCGCCATGAAATAGGCCTGCCCTTCGGCCCGCTGCATCTGCGCGGTCCCCGCCATACCCAGCATTACCGATCCGTAGGCCTTACCATGTGCGATAGCAAAACGCCCCGGCGCGGCACCGTCTTCGCGTTCGAACGCGATCACGTGGCCTCCGGCGTCCAGGACAACAACCGAGAGCGGTTTCAGCTCCATCTCGCGCCCTTTTTCCAGAGCTTTACGAATGATGGTCCGCGCTTTGCGCAATGAAATGTTCATGCCCGATCCTTTTCATCTGGCCAAAAATACCTTCGGGGGAGCACGAGGGGGCAGACAGCCCCCTCGTTCCTGCCCTTGCCCCTAGCTCAAACTTGCCTTCAGTTCCAGGCGACGGGCGTGCAGCACAGGCTCGGTATAACCCGAGGGCTGCACCCGCCCCCGGAACACCAGATCACAAGCCGCCTGAAACGCCACCCCGTCAAAACCCGGTGCCATGGGCCTGTAGGCCGGATCGCCTTCGTTCTGACGGTCCACTACCGCGGCCATTTTCTGCATCGCCGCCATCACCTGTTCCTGACTGACCACATCGTGGTGCAACCAGTTGGCCAGCGCCTGCGAAGAAATCCGGCAGGTCGCGCGGTCCTCCATCAGACCTATGTCGTTGATATCCGGAACTTTCGAACAGCCAACTCCCTGATCAATCCAGCGCACAACATAGCCCAAGATTCCTTGTGCGTTGTTTTCGATCTCACGGGTGATCTCACCAGCGCTGAGATTACGACCGCCAAGCAGAGGTATGGTCAGCAGATCATTCAACGTACCACGAGCCCCATCAGCAGCCAATTCATCCTGGCGCGCCAACACATCGATCTTGTGATAGTGGGTTGCATGAAGCGTTGCCGCAGTAGGTGACGGCACCCAGGCGCAGGTTGCACCGGATTGCGGGTGGCCGATCTTGGTCGCCAGCATGTCCGCCATCCGATCGGGCATGGCCCACATACCCTTGCCAATTTGCGCTCTGCCTTTCAGGCCGCAGACCAGTCCGATATCCACATTGCGATCCTCGTAAGACGCAATCCATGGCGTATCCTTGATATCGCCCTTCGGCAGCATCGGGCCTGCTTCCATAGAAGTATGAATCTCATCCCCCGTCCGATCCAGGAATCCGGTATTGATAAAGGCCACGCGCGATTTTGCGGCCCGGATGCATTCCTTGAGGTTGGCCGATGTGCGCCGCTCTTCATCCATAATGCCCAGCTTCACCGTATTGCGCGGCAGGCCCAGGATATCCTCGACCATGTCGAAAATCTCGACCGAAAACGCCACCTCCTCGGGCCCGTGCATCTTGGGTTTGACCACATAGACAGACCCCTTGACCGAGTTCCCGCCCTCGCGCTTCAGGTCATGCATGGCGATCAGCGTTGTGCAGAGCGCGTCCATCAAACCTTCACCAATCTCGCGCCCTTCGGCATCCAGCACTGCGGGGTTCGTCATTAGATGGCCCACATTTCGCACCAGCATCAGCGACCGACCTTTCAGAGTGGCTGGCGTGCCATTCGGAGCCATGTAGGCCAAATCCCCGGCAAGCTTGCGCGTGAAGGTTGTGCCGCCTTTCGTAACCTCTTCGGTCAGGTTGCCGGCCATCAAGCCAAGCCAGTTTCCATAGGCCAACACCTTGTCGGTCGCGTCGACACAAGCAACAGAATCCTCGCAATCCATGATGGTCGAAAGCGCGGATTCCAAACGGACATCAGAAATACCTGCAGGATCGGTGGCGCCAATTGTGCTATGCGCATCAATCCTGACTTGAATGTGCAACCCGTTGTTGCTTAGCAATACAAACTCCGGTGCTTCAGCTGCGCCAGCGTAGCCTGCGAACTGAGACGGGTCGGCGAGCTTCGGCATCAGCGCACCGTCCTTAACGCTTAACCCGGAGACCTCCGCCCAGGACCCTTCGGATAGCGGCACAGCCTCATCCAGGAACGCCTTCGCCCAGGCGATGACCCGCGCACCGCGCCCGGCGTCATAAGCCTTGCCTGTCGGCAGATCGCCTAACGCATCTGTTCCATAAAGCGCATCATATAAACTGCCCCAGCGCGCATTTGCGGCATTCAACGCAAAGCGCGCGTTGGTGATCGGCACAACCAATTGCGGTCCGGGGATTAGCGCGATTTCAGGGTCGACACTGGCTGTCTCGATCTCGAAATCGTCGCCTTCCTCTACCAGATACCCAATCTCACGCAGAAAAGACTGATATTCAGCCGCGTCAATAGGCAACCCCCGCCGCGCCGCGTGCCAGCCATCGATCCGGCCCTGAATGTCAGCCCGCTTGTCCAGCAGCGCCCGGTTTTTCGGCCCAAGTTCATTGGCCAAGCGCGCCAGACCCGCCCAGAAATCAATTGCCGAAACTTTCGTGCCCGGCAGCGCCTTCTGTTCGATGAAATCCACCAGAACCGGGTCAATCTGCAGCCCGTTGCGGGTCTCTCTGCTGCTCATATTCCGAATCCCCTACGATTGTGTGCCATTGTATGCGCTCCTCAATTAGGGCGTTCGTTTCCGATAGGCAACTTCTGTCCCGACATGAGGGGCATTTGACCCAGCGCGAACCGTCTCAAATGAACAGCGGCAATGGCACATCGGTTGCAGCGTCCGCGCGAAGCCCATAACGTCTCGCCAGATTCCCAGTCGATGAGGCCCCCGATGCGCGACGCCGCCCCCACAACGATTTATCTGAAAGACTACACTCCGTTCGGGTTTCTAGTGGACAGTGTGCATCTGACCTTCGATCTGGCCGCACACGCCACTCGCGTCACTTCCCGCATCGCCTTCCGCCCGAACCCCGAGGCGACCGACCGCACGTTTTTTCTGCATGGCGAAGAGCTAAAGCTGATCCGTGCCGCAATTGATGGCGACGTGATCGCGCCTGAGGTGACCACCGAAGGCCTCACCGCAACGGTTCCAGACGCGCCTTTCGTGTGGGAGGCCGTGGTCGAGATCGATCCCGGCAACAACACCGCGCTTGAGGGGCTGTATATGTCGAACGGCATGTATTGCACCCAATGCGAGGCCGAAGGGTTTCGCAAGATTACCTATTATCCCGACCGCCCCGATGTGATGAGTGTATTCACCGTACGCATTGTATCCGACACACCGGCGGTTATGCTGTCCAATGGCAACCCGGTCATTTCTGATTGGAACAGCGCGGAATGGCACGATCCTTGGCCAAAACCAGCCTATCTCTTTGCACTCGTTGCTGGAAATCTGGTGGCCACGTCAGACAACTTCACCACCAAATCCGGTCGCGACGTCGAACTAAATCTCTGGGTCCGCCCCGGCGATGAAGGCAAATGCGCCTTTGGCATGGAAGCCCTTAAAAAGTCAATGAAATGGGATGAGGACGTCTATGGCCGTGAATACGATCTGGACGTGTTCAACATTGTGGCCGTTGACGATTTCAACATGGGCGCGATGGAGAACAAGGGGCTGAACATCTTCAACTCCTCCGCCGTTCTAGCCAGCCCTGAAACCTCGACCGATATGAATTTCGAACGGATCGAGGCGATCATCGCACATGAGTATTTCCACAACTGGACCGGCAACCGCATCACCTGCCGCGACTGGTTCCAACTGTGTCTGAAGGAGGGGCTGACCGTGTTCCGCGATGCGCAGTTCACCTCGGATATGCGCTCGGCCCCTGTAAAACGTATCCACGATGCCATCGACCTGCGCGCGCGGCAATTCCCCGAAGATAACGGGCCACTCTCGCACCCGGTCCGCCCCGAAAGCTTTCAGGAAATCAACAACTTCTACACCTCAACCGTCTATGAAAAAGGCGCCGAGGTGATCGGGATGCTGAAACGGCTGGTCGGGGATGAGGCCTACAGCAAAGCACTGGACCTGTACTTCGATCGCCACGACGGGCAGGCCTGCACGATCGAAGATTGGCTGAAAGTATTCGAAGACACTACGGGCCGCGACCTGACCCAGTTCAAACGTTGGTACAGCCAATCCGGTACACCCCGTGTCTCAGTTGCCGACGATTGGACCGATGGCACCTATACCCTGACGCTGCGCCAACGGACCGAGCCGACGCCGGGGCAAGAAGACAAGCAACCTCAGGTCATCCCTATCGCTGTGGGTCTGCTTGGCCCGAACGGGGACGAGATACGTACGACCGAAGTGCTGGAACTGACCGAAGCCGAGCAGAGTTTTACCTTTACCGGTCTCGCGGCCAAACCTGTGCCCTCGATCCTGCGCGATTTCTCGGCCCCTGTGATCCTTGAACATGAGATCAGCAATGCCGAACGCGCCTTCCTTCTGGCTCATGACACCGACCCGTTCAACCGCTGGCAGGCAGGGCGGTCGCTAGCCGAGGACACCCTGCTGCGCATGATCACCGATGAGGCAACGCCTGATACCGACTACCTTGACGGCTTGCTGGCAGTGCTACGGAATGAGGCGCTGGACCCGGCCTACAGGGCACTGATGCTGGGTCTGCCGACGCAATCGGAACTGGCCGCAACACTATTTGACAAGGGCATCACCCCCGACCCGATGGCGATCTGGCGAGCGGTGGAGACTTTGCGTCAAGCCACGGCGCAACACGTTCAAGACCTGCTCCCCCGTCTGAACAGTGAAACTCTGGTGGACGCGCCTTATCAGCCGGACGCTGAACAATCAGGCAAACGCGCCTTGGGCAGCGCGGCGCTTGCGCTGACCTCGAGACTGGATGGAGGTGCCAAGGCCGCAGAGCAATATGCAGGTGCTGACAACATGACCCTGCAGTTGGCCGCGTTGTCTTGTCTGCTCCGCGCGGGCAAAGGCGAACGTGAGCTGGCCGCCTTCTATGATCAATGGCAGCATGACCGGCTGGTCATGGACAAGTGGTTCGCCATGCAGGTCTTGATGACCGGACCGGAAAAATCGGTTGAGACCGCGCACAGGTTGACCGAGCATGCTGATTTTAATTGGAAAAACCCAAATCGTTTCCGCGCCTTAATGGGATCCCTGGCAGGCAACCACGCAGGCTTCCACCAAGCGAACGGAGCAGGTTACGCGCTGCTGGCAGACTGGTTGATCCGACTTGATCCAGTAAACCCGCAGACCACCGCCAGGATGTGCAGCGTGTTCCAAACTTGGAAACGCTATGACGCCGACCGTCAGGCCTTAATACTTGCACAACTGAATCGCATTGCCGACACGCCGAACCTGTCCCGGGACACGACCGAAATGGTCACGCGCATCTTGGGCGCATGACCGCGTTTACGTTCACTCGACAGAACCGAAATCAGCGAACGGTTCTGATCCTGATCGGCGTTTACGCGATGTTGATCGCTTTGATGATCCTGCTGAACGCGGTCTGGTGGCTGATGGCGCTTCTGGCCCTGACTACCCTGCCCGCGCTGTGGGATGTCATCAAGGACACCAGCGCAGGTATGGAGCTGACCGATGAAACCCTGCGTTGGCACACCGGCCAACGTCAGGGACAACTCAAGCTGTCCGAGGTGGATCGATTCCGGTTTGACACGCGGTGGGATTTCTCGGTGCGCGTCTCAGCGGTTCTGAAATCCGACAAACGCGTGCGTTTACCCGATGAATCACTGCCACCACACAAGCAATTCGAAATGGTCCTGAATCAGGCGGGATTCGCGGTCGAACGACATCATTTTAGAGTTTTCTGAAACGATTCATGGAGTCTGGGCCACATTGGCACCTGAATCACGGGTTCTCCGCGACGCAGTCTTGATTTGAGCAGTTTTTTTGGCAAACTGGACGGGTTACAAGTTTGTTCCAGTTCGAGTTGTGCCATGTTTTGGTCTTTGAAGGCTTTTGCCGCCCGTATTGTCGGTTCTTCTGATCCCACCCCTACACCTCTGCCTGCGTCCGTCGCCGATGCTACTGCATGGCTTGTTGCCTCGGGGCAGTTGAACATCCCAATCGCAGAATCAGATGAAAATGATGCGATCGGGCATCAGGTGATCGAACGTGGCCGCCATCTGGCGCGGCAGGATATGTGGGCAGAACTGTCGCTGGAGATGCGCACTGCAGATGAGGGGCGCAAGGCTACCCCTTGCGGGCAACCGATCTCCGAGCTGTTGGCATTTGGGGCCCGGTCCGATGTGGTTTTGGCGGCCGAGCACGCGCTGTCGGACGGCAAAGCACTGTCAGACTATGATCTGCTGGGCGGGATCTCGGAATTGGAAGGCGAGTTTCAGAACCATCCCGATGATCCGATGATCACGCTTGTGGTTGCCTTGGCCCATATCGATTTGGCGTGGGCCTGGCGCGGGACGGCGCACCCGGACACGCTGCCGGCGCTGCACCAATCCCGTTGTGCCGCGCATTTCGACCGGGCTGCTGCGCTGCTTCCGAAATGCCGCGCTGCGCTGCCCGACAGTCCGGCGATTGCTGCAGCGGATTGCGCTTTGCTGGCAGGACACATTGATCCGCGCACCCGCGTTGCTGATAAATACGAGGCCCTGATCACGCTGGATCCCCGGAACCATCGCCACATGCGTGCGATGGGCAGCCACCTGCTGCCGCGCTGGTTCGGCAGCTATGAACAGCTTGAGGTGCAAGCCTTGCGAAACGCCGCACGGACCCAGAAAAATTGGGGTGCGGGTGGGTATACCTGGGTGCAATTCGACGCCATCGCGCTGGATGACGAGGCCTGCGCGCGGGTAGATGTCGAGTACTTCCTTGAAGGTTTGCGCGATATCGTTGCACGTCGTCCGGATCAGCAGACAATCAACCTGCTGGCGGCCTATTGCTCGGTCACATTGCAGAACAGAATGGGCCAGAACCCGCGCGCCGATATCGCCCGCAAACAGATTTGCGAGGCCGCAAACTGGCTGATCCGCGATCACATGACCGAACTGCATCCGCTGATCTGGGCCCACGCGGCGAACGGGTTCAATAACAGCCTTCGCGTCAACTCGGCCGAGCGTTTTGCCGCCCGTGGTCGCCGCGATGCGCTGAAGGCAATCGCCAATCTGTTGCGGGATGAGTTGCGCAGTGGGCAGAGTGTGACCTTTACACCGTCGGGGCTGCAGTTCTCGGGGAACTAAAGCGCCATTGCCCCTTGCCCCTTTGGCGCGCCGGGCCTAATACGCAGGCTTAGACTTCTGCGGAAATGAGGCGCGCCATGCTCGACCTGACATACGAAATGCCCAAACCCAAAACCATTGCCGGGGCCAAGCACGATTGGGAACTGGTGATCGGGATGGAGGTGCACGCTCAGGTCTCGTCCAACGCCAAACTATTCTCGGGCGCGTCGACCCAATTCGGGGCCGAGCCGAATTCGAACGTGGCGTTTGTGGACGCCGCAATGCCGGGGATGCTGCCGGTGATCAACGAGTATTGCGTTGAACAGGCCGTGCGCACCGGGCTGGGTCTGAAAGCGGATATCAACTTGAAATCGGCCTTTGACCGCAAGAACTACTTCTATCCCGACCTGCCGCAAGGATACCAGATTTCCCAGCTTTATCAGCCTATTGTAGGTGAAGGAGAAGTTCTGGTCGAGATGGGCGACGGTACCGCGCGCATGGTCCGCATCGAACGCATCCACATGGAGCAAGACGCGGGCAAATCGATCCACGACATGGACCCGCATATGTCCTTTGTCGACCTGAACCGGACCGGTGTGTGCCTGATGGAGATCGTTTCGCGCCCCGATATTCGCGGGCCGGAAGAGGCCGCGGCATATATCGCCAAGCTGCGTCAGATCATGCGTTACTTAGGCACCTGCGACGGCAACATGCAAAACGGCAACCTGCGGGCGGACGTAAACGTTTCGATCTGTCTGCCGGGTGCTTACGAGAAGTATCAGGAAACACAGGACTTTTCGCATCTGGGCACGCGCTGCGAGATCAAGAACATGAACTCAATGCGCTTTATCCAGCAAGCGATCGAGGTCGAAGCCCGCCGTCAGATTGCCATCGTCGAAGGCGGCGGTACCATCGATCAGGAAACCCGTCTGTACGACCCGGACAAGGGCGAGACACGCTCGATGCGGTCCAAGGAAGAGGCGCATGATTATCGCTACTTCCCCGACCCCGATCTGCTGCCGCTGGAGATCGAACAGGCATGGGTGGATGACATCGCCGCCAATCTGCCCGAGCTGCCAGACGATAAAAAAGCTCGTTTTATCAGTGCGTTCGGCCTGACCGACTATGACGCATCGGTGCTGACCGCCGAGGTGGAATCAGCGGCTTATTTCGAAGAGGTCGCCAAGGGGCGCAGCGGCAAGCTGGCCGCGAACTGGGTCATCAACGAACTGTTTGGACGCCTAAAAAAAGAAGACCACGACATCACCGAGTCTCCGGTGTCTCCGGCTCAGTTGGCGGGTATCATTGATCTGATTTCGTCGGATGCCATCTCGGGCAAGATCGCCAAGGATCTGTTCGAAATCGTCTATACCGAAGGCGGTGACCCGGCGCAGATCGTTGAAGACCGCGGCATGAAACAGGTGACAGATACCGGCGCGATCGAGGCCGCTTTGGACGAGATCATCTCGGCCAATCCGGCGCAGGTTGAGAAGGCCAAGGTGAACCCGAAATTGGCCGGATGGTTCGTCGGTCAGGTGATGAAGGCCACCGGCGGCAAGGCCAACCCGAAGGCCGTTAACGAACTGGTCAGCAAAAAGCTGGGTTCGTAAACCTTCCGAGTTGTACAAACCCCGGACAGGGGTTTGTTCGATTTGTACATAACGAAAACTTAATTTCAGAGCGCTCAAATCGGGCAAGCCATCGGCTTGACTCCCTGCCCGAATGCGCATTCTCATCTCGCCAAGTCAGAGAGGTGAGCATCAATGAAAAATCGTTTCGATCAGGAACTGGAAACCCGGCTGGTGCGCTATGCCGCCATCGACAGCCAGAGCGATGAGACCTCGCCATCGACCCCCAGCACCGAAATCCAGTTCGACATGCTGAACCTGCTGAAGCAAGAGCTTACCGAAATCGGTGCGCAGGATGTTGAGATGACTGGTGACAGCGTCGTGGTGGCAACCATCCCCGGTACGGCCGAAGGACCGACCATCGGGTTTCTGGCGCATGTCGACACCGCGCCTCAGTTCAATGCAACCGGCGTGAAGCCTCGGGTGATCAAAGGGTATAATGGCGGCGAGATTACTTTCCCTGATGATCCCGAGCTAGTGCTGTCGCCTGAAGAGCACCCTTATCTGGCCGAAAAGATCGGGCATGATTTGATCACTGCGTCGGGAACAACTCTGCTGGGGGCCGATGACAAAGCGGGCGTTTCGATCCTGATGACGATGGCGCGACACCTGCTTGAGAACAAGGACGTGCCGCACGGTCCGATTCGCATCGCCTTTACCCCGGATGAAGAGATCGGGCGCGGTGTTACCGAACAGCTGCCCAAAGATCTGGGCGCGGATTTCGCCTATACGCTGGACGGGCAGGAACTGGGTGAAATCGAATACGAAAGCTTCTCGGCCGATCGGGCGGTGATCAAGATCACCGGCGTGTCGATCCACCCCGGTTTGGCCAAGGACAAAATGGTAAACGCCGCGCATCTGGCGGCGAAGATCGTGCAGACCCTGCCGCAGGCGACGATGACGCCCGAAGTCACGGACGGGCGTCAGGGGTTCATCCATGTCACCGATATGAATGGCGGCTCGTCCGAGATGGAAATCAAGCTGATCCTGCGCGATTTCGAAATGGATGCGCTGGAAGCCCAGCGCGAGATCGTCCGACAAGTCTGCGCCGCCGTACAGGCCACCGAGCCGCGTGCGACCATCACCTGCGACATCTCCCATCAGTATCGCAACATGCGCTATTGGCTAGAAAAGGACATGACGCCGGTTGATCTGGCCCGCGAGGGCTGCCGTGAACAAGGGATCGAGCCGGTCTCGGTGCCGATCCGAGGTGGCACCGACGGCTCGCGCCTGACCGAATTTGGCACACCAACACCTAATATCTTCACAGGCATGCAATGCATACACGGCCCGTTGGAATGGATTTCGGTTCAGGACATGGCGGTCGCAACCGAAACGTGCCTGTCGCTGGTCAGCAAGGCAGCGCGAGGCTAAAGCAACAGTGCGGGCTGAATTTCGCCAATGCGTGATCTTGGCTTTCGCCCGCCTGTCAAAATGTTAATTTGCCCCGACATGGCAATCAGGACCAGTTGATGCAGCGCTACGAATACAAAGTTGTCCCCGCTCCGCAAAAGGGCACCAAGGCGAAGGGCGTGAAAACGCCCGAGGGCCGGTTTGCCACCTCGATCGAGCAACTGCTGAACCAGATGGGACAGGATGGCTGGGAGTATCAGCGCGCCGAGTTGCTGCCCAGCGAAGAACGTTCGGGTCTGACCGGGTCAACCACCAACTGGCGCAACGTGTTGGTTTTCCGCCGGGCTCTGGCGTTGGAAAAACCTGAGCAGTCCGAACCCGTCGAAGAGGACACCGCCCCAACCGCGCGCGCAGTCCCGGGACCCGAAGAGGTTTTGGCCAAAACTCCTGCCGCCCCTGCCCCAATCTCGGAAGAGCCCGAAGACCCGCCCTTGTCTTTGAAACCTTCGGACGAAGTGGCGGATGACGAAGTGCGCCCCGAGCAAGCACGCCCAGCCGAGCCGTGATTGGATAACAATCAATCGAATGATACCGCGTGAAGGGGCAAGGCCCTTATTCCCTGCCCCATAACGGTTATGCTTTGTCAGTTCCGACCCGCGAACCCCATCGGCGAGAAACGACGCAGCAAGGGGATTGCTGCTGAGCCAGTTGACCTTGAATTTGGCACATCCAGGAAGCTAGGCGCGCAACCGCCAGACAGGGCAACTGCATGACCTGCGAAACCAATATTTGCGGAGCCAAAAACGAGCGTGGGGTAAGAGGGTTTATTGCAAGGTTGTCAATTGCAAGCTGATTGCCCTGCATACATCCCAGCGCCTGCACCTGCTGCAGTCGCGAGTGTCTTGCCTGTTCCGCCTCCGAACCGATTTCCAACCACTCCCCCAAGGGTAGCGCCACCAAGGATTCCCGCAGCGCAGCGAGCGTCTTGCTGTACCTGCGCCTGAGTTGGCGTCGTCGGAGCCCCGCAAGCAGCCAAGAGCAGTGAGGTCGCAAGCGCACAGGTTGTCAGTGCTTTGTTCATCTCGATTGCCTCTCAAATACCAAATAGTTATCTGAGTAAGTGGCTCTGGCGCGTCTAGCGTACAAGAGATCAGCGTCTGTTTGATTCGAGATTAATCAAAACTTAATAAAGAAGACTAAGGGTCGAGCGCTTAATACGATATTTGCTGGTTTCCGATGGTTGCGGGTGCCGGGTTCCTGGTAAACCCCGACATTGGACGGCCGCGTTTTTATTGTAGAAAACGGGCGATGAGCGCGGAGCATCACAGTAAGATTTGACGCACAATAAAGCGCGACTACTGAATCTTCTGTTCCCCTATATTTGCCCCCAAGACCACATAGGTCGCGAGCCAGATCGAGCAAATATACATAGATATCTGAAGAGATGGTGCCCCCACACGGACTCGAACCGCGGACCTACTGATTACAAATCAGTTGCTCTACCAGCTGAGCTATAGGGGCACTGGGTGTCGATTAATATCTCGGAACAGGGACTGCAAGCCCGAAATTTCGGGTCATCTTAACTTTGTGCTGGTTTGCCTTAGGATAACAGTAATATCAGGCCTCATCCGAATTTGACTGCACCGGGGACAGGTTGTAACCCAGGCGTCGATCCCGACCGAGGTAAGGACAATTCCGATATGCAGATGGTCATCCAAGCCGGAGCGCACTTTACCGACCATGATCACCTGCTCAATCTACTGCAGGCGAATGCGGATCTGGTTGCGGGAAATCATACCGCCTTCTGGGGGCTTCGTCCGTTCAGAAAGATCTTTCGACCTGCGCTGAAACCCTCTGCCGACCGGCCATCACATCAGGATACACTGGCGCGATTTCATAAACTGTTCCCCAACGGGCAACAGGTGGATCGGGCGATCCTGTCGAGCGCGCTGTATCTGGGAGAGCGGGCTTCGATCATCATGGACGGGCAGTTCTACGCCAATGCCGGGCAGCGGATGGCTTATCTGGAACAACTGTTCAGCGACTCGACGGTGGAACTGCTCGTAGGTCTGCGCAACCCCGGCAGCTTTATTCCAAAGGTGCTGATGTTGCTATCGGCACCGGAACGCGCGCATATTCTGTCGACCACCGACCTGAGCTGCCTGAGTTGGCTTGCGATGATCGAAGACATTCGCGATCTAGCACCAGATGTCAAAATCACCTTGTGGAGCAATGAGGATTCGCCGCTGATCTGCGGCGACATCGCGCGCGCGCTAGTGGGGCTACCCGAGGACACGCCGCTGGAACAGGAATACGCGCTGCTGTCCTCACTTGTCTCAGACATGGGCAAACAGGAGATTCAGAGCTTGTTAGAGCATCAAGCGGCCCCCAATGATCCCGTGCTCAGGGGCAGGCTGGCGCAGGTGTTTCAGCAGCATGCGCTGACGGATGAAATCGAAGAAGAGGTGGAGCTGCCTGGCTGGAACGAAGATATCGTTACCGCCTTTACCGAGCTTTATGAGCAGGATCTGGCACGGCTGCAGACCATGCCAGATATACGTTTTCTGAACCCGTAAGCGGCTGGCGCTACATGCCCAGCGCTTCCTTGTACATTTCCAGTACCGCCTCTTCCTCGGCGATGTCGTCCTTGTCGCGCTTGCGAAGAGCGACGACCTTGCGCATGACCTTGGTGTCGTAGCCGCGGGCCTTGGCCTCGGCCATGACCTCTTTCTGCTGGTCGGCGATATCTTTCTTTTCGGCCTCAAGACGCTCGAACCGTTCGACGAACTGGCGCAGCTCGCCTGCGGTCACTCGGTAGTTGGCTGCGGCCTGATCTTCGGTGGTGTCTTCCATCTGCGTCTCTCCCAAGGGCTGAAAATAAGGTGCCGGATACATCGGCACCGACCCGACCGCAAGCGTGCATTCTGCACGGCGGGCTTGTCTGACCTGCGCCGATCCGATAAGCGCGGTCACGGATTCAAAGGGTGAGCGTAAACAACCATGTTCGACATTATCGTCTGGGGCGGGGCCGCCCTGTCTGTGGCCGGGCTGGTCGGTCTGGTCTGGTGCATCCTGCAAGTGATGAAAGCGCGCAAAGCCAACCTGACGGATGACGAGTTGCGCGCTGCAGTTCAGGGGGTTCTGCCTTGGAATCTGGCGTCGCTTTTCCTGTCGGTACTTGGGCTGATGATGGTTATCCTGGGCATTTCGCTGGGATAACCAGATCGATCAGATCGGCAGATTGTCGAACCGCGCTTCAAGCACGTCTTCGCATAGCGCAGCATCCAGCCGACGCAAGCGCGATGGGATATGAACCCCCTGCGCGCGCATTTTATCCAGAACCATGCTGACATGTGGCTGAAGCTCTAGCCGGGTCTCAAGACACGCACCATTCAGCTTTTGTTCAAGCCGTTCCGCTTCGGTAAAAAGATCCTGAGCAGTCATTTCCTTCCTCCCATATGGTGCCAATGTGCCTGATATAGGTAACGAGTTTAAGACGAGCACGAGACCGGAACAAAACATCGCGAATTCTTGCCTAGTCAGGCAAAAAACCGTCAATATGTCCATGGTCGCCTAAAGCATACGCTCAAATTGCGGAGATTGCTTTGACAGACATCAACTCGTGATTAGGGGCTTTAAACATATTCCACTATTGTTATATGTATGCAAGCTGAACGGAGGAACCCATGACGCCAAGTGTGAAAGCTTTTTTCGACCCGCAGACCTTCACCGTCTCTTACGTTGTGCAGGAACCTCAGGGGCAGGCCTGCGCCATCATCGACAGTGTATTGGATTTCGATCACGCCTCGGGGCGGACCGACACCAGCTCGGCCGACCAGATTGTCGACTATGTGACGGCACAGGGACTGAAGGTGGAATGGATTCTGGAAAGCCATGTCCATGCCGACCACCTGTCAGCAGCCCCTTACCTACAGGAAAAGCTGGGTGGTCAGATCGGGATTGGCGAGAATATCGTGGTCGTTCAGGACACGTTCGGCAAGGTCTTCAACGAAGGCACCGAGTTTCAGCGTGATGGCAGCCAGTTCGATGCACTGTTTGCCGAAGGGTCCAGCTTTCACATCGGCCAGATGCGCGGGGACGTTTTGCACACGCCAGGCCATACGCCAGCCTGCATGACCTATGTGATCGGCGATGCGGCCTTTGTGGGCGATACGCTGTTCATGCCAGATTTCGGAACTGCCCGATGCGATTTTCCCGGCGGGTCATCGGCGGACCTGTATGCCTCGATCCAGAAAATCCTGTCTCTGCCTGACGAGACGCGGATTTTTGTAGGCCATGATTACAAAGCGCCTGGTCGCGATGAATACGCGTGGGAGACCACGGTTGGCGAACAGAAGGCGCTGAACGTTCATATCGGTCAGGGCCGCAGCGTCGAAGAATTTGTCGAGATGCGCGATGCGCGGGATGCGACCCTGGCGATGCCGCGCCTTATTTTGCCCTCGCTGCAGGTCAATATGCGGGCCGGTCAGATGCCACCAGCGGATGAGCAGGGCGACGTTTTCATGAAAATCCCAGTCAATAAGCTTTGATACGAGGGCAGACGAGACAATGAATATCGAATGGATTTCGGGTCTGGCTGGTGGTCTGCTGATCGGGCTGGGTGCCAGCGTTTATCTGCTGTGTAATGGGCGGATCATGGGGGCGAGCGGCATATTGGGCGGACTGCTGGAACGCAGCGACCGGAGCGTATTAACGGAACGCCTGGCTTTCGTCGCTGGCTTGGTCGGGATGCCCTTATTGCTGCGCCCATTGATTGCGCCGCAGGCCGAGACCCATTTGACCCCGGATCTGGCGATCGTGATCCTTGCTGGGCTGCTGGTGGGGGCTGGAACACGGATCGCCAATGGCTGCACGTCGGGTCACGGCGTTTGTGGGATTTCTCGCTTCTCGTTGCGCGGGATCGTCGCAACGGTGTTCTACATTCTTGCAGGTGGTCTGACGGTTGCGCTGTTTCGCCATGCTTTGGGGGTGATCTAATGCGCTCAGTGTTTGCTTTTCTCGCCGGATCGCTGTTCGGCATCGGGCTTTTGATCTCAGGCATGACCGACACCACCAAAGTGCAGGGGTGGCTGGATGTGTTCGGCAATTGGGACCCGACGCTCGCCTTTGTCATGGGCGGGGCGATCCTGCCGATGCTGGTGGCGTGGCGATTGACACGGAACAGGATCCCTGTAGTGGGCGGACAGTTCCCCGCCCCGCCCCGTGTTGAACTGGATCGCCGTCTGATCGTCGGGTCGGTCCTGTTCGGCGTCGGTTGGGGATTGGCGGGTTTGTGCCCGGGCCCGGCGATGGCCTCGCTTGGATATGGAGGCGTTGGCGGGATTGTGTTCCTGATTGCGATGATCGCGGGCATGTTTGCGGCACCAAAGCTGGGTGCGCAACTGGACAGGATCGCCGACGCAGCCTAAGCAATTGCCATGGAGATTCGACCGATAACCCCCCGCTACGCCGTCTCACCTCAGATCTCGGTGGAGGACGTGCCAGCCATTGCCGAGGCCGGTTTCGTCAAGGTGATCTGCAACCGTCCCAATACCGAAGTTCCGCCGGATCAGCAGTCAGACGCCATCGGTCAAGCCGTTCGCGAGGCCGGGATGGAATATGAGGTTCTGGAGTTGACACACCAGACGATGACACCGGAAAACGTGGCGCTGCAACGCGATCTGGCCGAAAGCTGCAGCGGGCCGGTTCTGGCCTATTGCGCCTCTGGCACACGATGCTCGGTGGTCTGGGCGCTGGGACAGTGCGATCGGCTAAGCACGGATGAAATCCTCGATGCGACCGGAAAAGCGGGCTATGCGCTCGACGGGTTGCGCCCGGCATTGGAACAGCTGCGAGGGCGCGGATAAGCCTCTTAATCGCGGCCATTGCCTTTGGGCGCTGGCAGACCGGCGAGGTGCGAGATTTCCGTGACACGCTGTTCGGAACTGGCAGGCAACAAGTCGTCGGGTTCCAGGAGGGAATCCTCGGTCGTCAGATCATGCGCTACAATATCGTCATCAAGCGGGGACGACATCTCGTCATCCGGGGCCGAGGGCGTCAAGCTTGATTTGCTGGCCAGAAATCCGGCGCAGTCCTTGGCGGGCAACGCAGAAGGAGGGCCTTGTTCGTTGATCCGAACCGCACGCATTCCGCCGCACTGACCGAGACGTCCGATGGCGGTTCGGGCACGATCGATTGACAGAACTTCAACCCGATCCACCCGCGCGCCCTGCAGCGGCAGGACATCCCCGACGGACAATTCCGAAAGCGCTGTCAGCGGCAAAGACAGGCGGCAGATCACGGTGTTCAGCTCAGCCCGAATTACCCCGGATGCCTGATCAAGATTCACCTCCGATTGGATGATATCCGCAACCTGTTCCTGATCCGAGAGCGGGCGCTCGGGCAGCAGGATACTGACCTCGCCCTGACGCGGACCACCGGCAAGTTCGACCGTCAGATCAAACATGCGATAGACCTCATCCACCAGCGCCAGGTTCAGTGCGCGCCGACCTTCGGCGCGTGAGGTGAACTCATACCCGGACAGGCTGGCCATGTCTGCCGGGGACTCAACCAGTTTCAGAGCCCGGCTCAGCATATCCTCGATCAGAGGGGCGACCATGGCAGCGTCGGTGTCGGTAAACGCACGCTCGGGTGATGGGTCAGAGGTGACCATGGCAATCGTTTGCTGCTGGACGATGGCAGAGACGCAACCCGGGTCCAGACAGGCCGCAGCCAGGCCGCCCTGATCCGAGGTAAACAGCAGCATCAACCACCCCTCATTCAGCCGGTCGGCTATATCTTCCTGCGCACGTACGGCCTGCTTTGCCCCGATGACCGACAGCGCCAGCCCCATGCTTTCGCCGGAGGCGCGTGCCAACCCCAGCCGCAAGGCGCGCAGGACCGAGCGGGGCGTGTCGGCACCGCATTGCCCCGCTGAAAGCTTTCGTGCCAGTGCTGATGTGGTCATGGCCCCGTTCCGCCGTTTGTCGATGCGATGACAATTTGTCTAACCCGGCGGAGGTTACGAATGTCTTTATGACGCCCTCATTGCGCGGCCTGACGAAAGGCCAGCGGAAGGCTGACGCGGAATGCCGCCCCTCCCTGCCCCGGCAGATAGGCAACTTCGCCGCCCAGGCGCTGCATAATCTCTCGGCAGATCGCCAGCCCCAACCCTGCCCCGCCTGCCTTGTCCGAGCCGACGCGGGCAAATTTCTCGAATACCATCGATTGCGCCTCGGCCGGGATACCACCGCCGTTGTCGATGAAATCGATTACCACCTGCCCGCCGACATCATGGGCCGAGATGGTCAGCACCGGTTCAATGGCGTCGCAATATTTCTGGGCGTTGGAAATCAGGTTGATGAACACCTGCCCCAGCCGGTCGAGATCCGTGTGCAACGGGATACGTTCACTTGCGCGCACCCGCCGTACGCCAATCTTTCGATCACTGCCCGCCAGCGCGCTTGAAACGGCGCGGTCCAGAACTTCGCTTAGGGTGGCTTCGCCCATGTTCAGGCTAACCTGGCCGCTTTCCAGCACGCTAAGGTCGAGCAGATCATCCAGTAGCCGGGTCAGACGCAGCGATTCATCATGTATGATCGCAGCATAACGGATTTGTTCCTCGGCGCTGAGGCCATCGGTGTCGCGCATAATTTCAGAAAACGCCCGAATCGAGGTCATGGGCGTGCGCAATTCGTGGCTGACCTGGCTAAGAAACGCGTCTTTCTGTTTCGAGACTTGCGTAAGCTTGGCATTCGCCTCGCGCAATTGCCGCGCTGTGCGGCTAAGCTCAGTCGATTTTGCCTCAAGCTGGCTGGAATATTCCAACATCTGCGCGGACTCGTCGGCAACGGCCAACAGGTCTTCGACAGACACAGACGCCCCGCCAACGATCTGACCGATCATCGCATGGGCGGTCGCGGCCCCGACCGAGCCGCTGAGTTCACGTTCCAGCCGTTCCAGAAACTGCGGCGTAGGCTCGGGCAGTCGTCCGGGGCGACCATTCTGGCGCTCGGCTTCGGCTTGAAAGAACTCTTGCGCGGGAATAGTGCCCAGAATCCGCTGGGTCATGATCATCAAGTCTTCGCTTTGCGCAACCGAACCGGTCCAGCCACGGGCTGAAACTGAATGGTCAAATACATTTACGAATTGCGCACCCTGAAGGCGTTCCAGCGGGCTGGGGAAGCTGAGCATCGAGGCGACACAGAAGGCGATTGTATTCAGCGACAGCGACCACATGACCGTATGCACCATCGGGTCGATCCCTTCGATCCCGAACAACGCCTGCGGGCGCAGCCAGCCCCAGCCGAAGGGTCCGTTTTCAATCACCGATGCCGGGACAATGCCGCCACCCATGCCAGGCAGCAGCAGTGTGTAAATCCAGAGAAAGAACCCGACGCTGAGCCCGACCAATGCCCCAGTTCGGGTCGCGCCGCGCCAGAACAGGCCACCCACCAGTGCGGGCAGAATCTGGGAAATCCCGGCAAAGGCCACCAGCCCGATCGAGGTCAGGGCAGCCCCGCCCCCCGAAAGCTGGAAGTAGAAATAGCCCAACGCCATGATCGCCGCGATCGAGACGCGCCGCGCCATCAGCACGACTGTTCGCACATCACCAGAGACCGACGCGGTGCCTTCCTGCGTATTCAGCCAGATCGGCATGACCACATGGTTCGAGACCATGGTTGACAGCGCCATCGCGGTAACGATCACCATTGATGTGGCCGAGGAAAACCCGCCGATGAACGACAGCATCGCCAACCAGTCATTGCCCTGCGACAGCGGCACGGTCAGCACAAACAGGTCGGGGTTCGAGCCTTCGGGCATCAGGTCCAACCCAACGACGGCGATGGGCACGACAAACAAGCTCATCAGCAGTAGGTAGAGCGGAAAGGCCCAGGCGGCGGTGCGCAGGTGGCTCTCATCGTCATTCTCGACCACCATGACCTGAAACATCCGCGGCAAGCAGACAAAGGCCGCCGCCGAAAGGAAAATGAAAGTGGTCCAGCGCCCGGCATCCACATGCCATTGGCCAATTTCCGAGGCATCGATCTGATCCATCATCGGCCCCAAGCCGCCAGCGACGCCCCAGACAACAAAGATGCCAACGGCCAGAAGGGCGAAGAGTTTCACCACAGATTCCAACGCAATAGCGGTAACAACGCCGTGGTGGCGCTCATTGGCATCCAGATTGCGCGTCCCGAAGAGGATCGCGAAGACGGCCAAGCCCGCCGCGACCCAGAACACACTGGAGCCTTCGCGATAGAGACCTGAGGGATCGGCCTCGGCAAAGATCGAAAAGGACAGTGTGATCGACTGCAATTGCAGCGCGATATAAGGCGTGCCGCCCAACACCGCCAGAATGGTCACGCAGACCGCCAGTGTGTTGGACTTGCCGTATCGTGACGAGATCAGGTCAGCGATCGACGTCACGCGCTGGCTGCGTCCGATGCGCACGAGTTTGCGCAGGCCCCACCACCAGCTGATCATCACCAGTGTAGGACCCAGATAGATGGTTACGAATTCAAGCCCAGAACGCGCGGCGTTGCCAACCGCGCCATAAAACGTCCATGCAGTGCAATAGATCGACAGTGACAGGGTGTAGATCAGCGGGGAACGCAACCATTTCCCGCCGCCACGCGCAGCCAGCCGGTCCGCTGCGAAGGCGACGCCGAACAGAAGAACCACATAGCCCAGACAGACCAGAATCAGGACATTCAGGGTTGCCATGTCTCGGCCTCGGGCTCGGCAGTCTCGCGCGCGGTCATGCGTTTGGCGACGAAGCCGAAGATCACGCTGATCAGGATCAGAACACCCCAGCACGCAAAGATGTAGAACATGGCCGTCGACAGCGACAGAGCCTCGGCGCCTGCGCTATCATCCGGCCATAGAAGAGGCAGCGCGAGCATTGCGGCACCTAGAAACGGCAGCAGCCGCGCTGCATCCGCCAGCCTGCGCCGACGATAGCTTTGCCGTTCCAGAAACAGGGACGGACGAACTGGCGAGGGCCGATCTTTGCCGTCGCCCGCGGAGCTCATAACTGAGACGCCTGCGCATGCAGGTCGCGCACCGCTGTCAGGACTTCGGTGTTCGAAAACGGCTTGGTCATGAATCGGCTGACCCCTGCCTGCTCGGCCATTTCACGATCGCGGGATTGCCCGCGCGCGGTCAGCATCAAAACCGGCAACGCCTTCATTTCATCATGTTCGCGCAGATCGCGCAGTACATCCATCCCGCTTTTTCCCGGCAACATCACATCCAGAATCACCAGATTGGGCCGCGCGGACAGAATCACCTGCACCGCATCCGTTCCCTCGGCATGGGTTTCAACCTGCCACCCCTCGCGTGTCAGCAGAAACCGGATCGCCTCGGTGATGTTGGGCTCATCCTCGATCAACAGAACCTTGCGGCTCATATTTGCATATCCTCCCCATGACGGATTGCACGTCCGGCCACCCGTCCAGCCCAGATTAAGCGCTGTGTCACGAAACTGTCAAAACCCTTCGCTCAGGATCGATGGCTCGCGCCGCGCGCTGCATTCGCGTTTCGGGCATATCCGACAACTGGCTCCGGCTTGCGCCGCGTTTTCCGCAGGCTGCACCGTGTCTTCGACCGGCAGCACCAGCATGACCGAACGGTAGACCGGCTCGGCCCCGAATTCCTTAGCTGGCTGAGGGGTGGCGATTGCAAAACAATCAAACTCGGCAGCGGTTCGACCAAGCTGAACGACCCGTTTCCGGATCGGGACCAAGGGCCGATTCAAGGCGGTGAACAAGGGCCAGAGCGGACAGGCCTCGCCATGGCGCGGCAGGGCAAACCCCGGCGCGGGTTTAAAAAACAGAACGCTGCCGGAGGCGTCGCAAATTACCAAGCCAGCCGGACGCGCCAGCGTGCCTTCAGGCAGAAAGGCCAACCGTCGCAATACCGTAGCAAGATCCACTGAAAACACCGTCGCCAACGCCAGCGGATCGGGGTTTGCTGCATCCAGCGCGGCACACACCTGATCCAGCGGCATAGCGCGCGCGTCGGCGGCATAAAGGTCCAGCAACCCCGAGGCCACAGTGTTGGCCGCAGCGGAATCGAGCCCATCCAGCGGCACTTCGGTCAATTGCCCACCGTCTTCGAGTTCCGGGAAATGATATCCTTGCTCGGCAAAAAACGCCTCGACCGCGTCCAGTGGGATACCGCGCAGATCGCGCTGCCCGTCACTGTCATCCAAATAGGTCACCAGCGCTTTGGAGCTTTCGGCCAGTCGTTCGGCATCCTGATGCAAGTTGCGATGGAACCGGTCGCGCCATTCCGGTTCGATCTCTCCCGGTTCAGCCAAGATTGCAGCTGTTGAGCGGATAGCGGCGGCGGTCGACAGCACCTCGTGCATTGAGGCCGCCAGATGCGGGTCATGGGTCAGTCGGTCGGAAAGAACTTCGACAGTGCGCTCCAGCGACACTACGCGGCGATGCATTTGCGCCAGAACACCCGACCAACCGGGAAAGCGGCCGGCGAATTCTTCCAGCCCGTCCACCTCGGCCTTTTGACCGACTGCATCCGCCGCGGCCTCGCGCAGAGCGGCGATGAGCGTCTCTTCGATCCCTTTTGTCAGCAGCGACGGCTCGACGGACAAAGCCGCCGCGATATCGACGAGCAGTTTGCCCCCAATGCGGCGGCGGTTGTGTTCGATCAGGTTCAGATACGATGCCGAAATCCCCACCTGCCGCGCCAGTTCCGCCTGTCGCAGCCCAGAGATTTGCCGTCTTTCGCGTATCCGGCTGCCGGTCAGCGTGTCACGCATGGCGTTTATATCCTTGGCTTCTGCGGCTGGTTTTGCAGATTAACTAAGTATTTATTATCTGTTGCTGACTAATTTTCAAAGAAGATTTACAACTTTGACAACAGCAACAGAAAGAAACCCGCCCTTTCCTACCGCCCACCCTTCTCTTTCGACGCAATACCCGTCACCATAAGAACATGAGCGATCCCGCCTTTGAATACGCCCCCATCGGCCTTGTTGAGCTTGAGAACCGGATCATCCGACGGTGCAATCTGCAATTTGCGCGGACCTTTGGCGGGGATGAGGTTGACTATCGCAACATGCCCCTGCTGCATCTTTATCCTTCGGTCGCCGATTGGGAACGGATCGGCGCGCGTAGTCTGCAGGTGATGCGCGATACAGGCTATTACACAGACGAACGGGTGATGCGGCGACGCGACGGTGACCTGTTCTGGTGCCGCGCGCGGGGGCGTTCGCTGACGCCAGACGATCCGTTCCGGCACGGGATATGGAGCTTTTCGGACATCTCGGAAGAGCGCCCCTTGGTGCAATTGACAACCCGCGAACGCGAAGTGGCCATCCTGTCATGCCGGGGTTTATCCGCGAAGGAAATTGGCGTTGAACTTGGGCTAAGTTACCGCACGATCGAGGCCTATCGCGCCCGACTTTTGGAAAAATACGGAGCCCGCAAGCTACCAGAACTGGTCGCAAAATTGTCTGGAACGCCGCTGTAATCGCGACAGCCCTCGTAATTCGCGCAAAAACCCCCATTTGGCAGGCTTAGACGGCGCTTTTCATGGCCGTCTGCATGGCTTATAACCCTGCGTAATCAAACCAAGCCCGCAGCAAACAGACGGGCATAGGGGAACCTTCGAGGACACTCATGACAGATACCAAACACGAAGCGGATGTCGCGTTTATCAAGGCACTGGCCGAACTGCTGCGCGAGAATGACCTGACCGAATTGCAGGTCAAGCGCGAATATGGCGAGGAAGACAGCCTGAATGTCCGTGTCAGCCGCATGTCGCAGACCGTGGCCGCTCCGGTTCAGGTTGCGGTTCCTGCGGCTGCACCGGTTGCCGCACCTGCTGCCGCGCCGGCCGCTGCCGAAGCGCCCGCTGCCGTGGATGATCCCGCCAGCCATCCAGGCGCGGTGACCTCGCCCATGGTAGGCACGGTTTACATGCAACCGGAACCGGGCGCGCCTGCGTTTATCTCGGTCGGTGCATCGGTCTCGGAAGGTGACACGCTATTGATTGTCGAAGCCATGAAGACAATGAACCACATCCACGCACCCAAGTCGGGCACCATCAAACGCATTCTGGTCGGCGATGGTGATGCTGTGGAATTCGGCACGCCTCTGGTCATCGTTGAGTAAGGCGGGCCCATGTTCGACAAAATCCTGATTGCCAACCGAGGCGAGATCGCCCTGCGTGTGATCCGTGCTGCGCGCGAGATGGGGATCAAGACGGTTGCCGTGCACTCCACCGCCGACAGCGATGCGATGCATGTGCGCATGGCGGACGAATCGGTCTGCATCGGCCCCCCGCCCAGCCCGCAAAGCTATCTGTCCGTGCCCGCGATCATCTCGGCCTGTGAAATCACCGGCGCGCAGGCGATCCATCCCGGCTATGGCTTCCTGTCCGAGAATGCCGAGTTCGTGCAGATCGTCGAAGATCACGGCATTACCTTCATCGGACCCACCGCCGAACATATTCGTGTCATGGGTGACAAGATCACCGCCAAGGACACGATGAAGGAACTGGGTGTACCTTGCGTTCCCGGTTCGGACGGCGGCGTTCCCACGCTGGCCGACGCCAAGCGTATCGGCGAGGAATTCGGCTATCCCGTGATCATCAAGGCCACCGCCGGCGGCGGCGGTCGCGGCATGAAGGTGGCACAAAACGCCGATGAGATGGAAAGCGCCTTCATGACCGCACGCGCCGAAGGCAAGGCCGCCTTTGGCAATGATGAGGTCTATATCGAGAAATATCTGACCACCCCCCGCCATATCGAGATTCAGGTCTTCGGCGATGGCAAGGGAAAGGCAGTGCATTTGGGCGAACGCGACTGTTCGCTGCAGCGTCGCCACCAGAAGGTGTTCGAAGAAGCCCCCGGCCCCAGTATCACGCCGGAAGAACGCGCCAAGATCGGTAAGATCTGTGCCGATGCGGTCGCCAAGATCAACTATATCGGCGCGGGCACCATCGAGTTCCTCTATGAAAATGGCGAGTTCTACTTCATCGAGATGAACACGCGTCTACAGGTGGAACACCCCGTGACCGAAGGCATCTTCGGCGTCGATCTGGTGCGCGAACAAATCCGCGTCGCCGCTGGTGAGGACATGTCGTTCGGTCAGGACGATCTTGAGATCAATGGCCACGCCATCGAGGTTCGCATCAACGCGGAAAAACTGCCGAACTTCTCGCCCTGCCCGGGCAAGATTACGGCCTATCACGCGCCAGGTGGTCTGGGCGTGCGGATGGATTCCGCGCTCTATGACGGCTATTCGATCCCGCCATATTACGACTCGTTGATCGCCAAACTGATCGTTCAGGGCCGTGACCGGGCTGAAGCTTTGGCCCGTCTGGAACGTGCTTTGGGCGAGTTGATCGTCGACGGTATCGACACCACCGTGCCGCTGTTCCACGCGCTGCTGCAGGAACCTGACCTGCACAGCGGCGAGTACAACATCCACTGGCTGGAGCACTGGCTTGCGGAGAACATTGCCTAATCTGACCAAAGGGCCGAAGGACAACCCCCCTTCGGCCCCGAGGCACCCGGCATGAGCCTTTCCCCTGAACTTCTGCTCCATGGCTATTCCATCGGCATTTTTCCGATGGCTGAGCATCGCGACGACCCCGAGTTGTTCTGGGTCGACCCGAAGTTTCGCGGCGTGTTCCCTCTGGATGGGTTCCACATCTCCCGCAGCCTAGCGCGGCGTATCCGGACCTGTGGGTTTTCGGTAAGCATCAATCGCGATTTTGCGGGCGTCGTGGATGGCTGCGCCGACCGATCGGATACCTGGATCAATCCCGAACTACGCCGTCTTTATCAGGAACTACACCGGACCGGCCGCGCGCATTCCCTCGAAGTCTGGGACGGCGCTTCACTGATTGGCGGCGTTTACGGTGTAGTCCTCGGCGCGGCCTTTTTTGGCGAAAGCATGTTCTCGCGTCGCACGGACGCATCGAAGATTGCACTTGCCTATCTGGTGGATCGACTGCGCCAAACCGGGTTCACGCTGTTCGATACGCAGTTTCTGACGGCGCATCTGGCCTCGTTGGGCGCGATCGAGATCCCGCGTGCGGTTTATCATAGCGAATTGAAACAAGCGCTTGACCTGAAAGCAGATTTCACCGCTGATCTGCAGCAAACCCCTCAGGGTGTGATACAACGTATCACCCAGACATCGTAGCGGGCGTGATCCAACGCGTTCAGCGCGGGTGAGGTCGCAATCATCCAGCCATCAAACAGCTGCTGCGCCTTACCCTGTTCCCAGATGGTCAGATAGGCAAAGGCGTCACCTGTCGGGTTTTCGGCTGGATAGCGACAATCACCCAGCGCGACATCCAGACCAAAGACCGACGTGGTCTCGCCGTTCTGTATTTCGATGTCCACCGTCTGCCCGCTGACCTTGTCCAACCCGCGCAACATGGCGCCGGGGCCGGATTCGACCTTTTGCTGCGCAGCAGCTCCGGTTGCGGTGACCATCAGAGCCACCAGTGCAGCGCGGATCATTCGCTTCCGTCCCCGGCCACGAATTTGACCAGCAACGAGATCAGGCTGACCGCGCCTTGCGTATCGGTAATCTCATCACCCGCCTCAAAATAGAACGGGGAACCGCCCGGCATAACCTCAACAAAGTTGCCACCCAGCAAGCCTTCGGAAGAAATCACAGCGGCGCTATCGTCTGGAATAAGAATACCATCTGCCACGGAAAATCGGGTGTCCGCACGGTACGTATCAGAGTTTAGCGTAACGCCGGTCACCGTCCCAATCTTGACCCCGGCAAGGCGTACATCCGTGCCAACGCCCACACCTTCGAGCGAGCGGAAAGACGCGCCCAGCTCGTATCCTGCGCCGGATTGAGACAAGCCTGTGGATTGGCTGGCGTAGACACCGAACGCAATGGCGCAGGCCAGCACGGCACCGCCGACGATAACTTCGGTCTTCGTATGATTAGACATCTGGCCTCGCTTATTCCGGGCTCCACGCCTCGTAATCGCTACGTTCAACCGGATCGGCACGACGCAGAGAACCGGCAGGTGCATAGGCCAGCGCGGTGCCAGTCAGATTCTCCTGATGCGGTTTTTCCCAGGACTTGTGCGCCAGAGGTTTATCGGTTGGCGGTTCATCCCATGTGCGGTGTAGCCAGCCATGCCAATCGGGATCGATCCGGCTGGCCTCGGCTTCGCCATTGAAAATCACCCAGCGCTTGCTGTCGTCGGCATTGCGATAGAACACGTTGCCCTCGTCGTCCTCACCGATCTTGATCCCCTTGCGCGCAGTGTAGAACTGCGTGTTCAGGGTGGCCCCGTTCCACCAGGTCACGGCCCGCAAAAGACTGTTCAGGATTCCCATCGGCTGCCTCCGGCATTTCTGTCCCAGAAGATATGGACCAAAGGCACGCTAAGGTCCAGTACTGCCAGCGCTACCTGCGTCATTCCGGCAGGATAGCGGTGACTTCAATTTCAATCCGGTATTTCGGATCGATCAATCCGCATTCGATCATCGTCGCTGCAGGAGGGTTCGCACCAAAGGTTTCGGCCAGAATGGGCCAGCAAGGTTCAAATTCGGTTCGATCCGGCAGCATATAAGTGATGCGCACGATATCAGAGAATGAAGCACCCGCCTCGGCCAGCGCGTTTTCGATGATAGACAGCGCCGAGCGGCATTGCTCCACTACCGTTTCACCTTGCCCAACAGTTCCCGCAACATGAACCCAACCACCCGCGACAACCGCGCGGCAATAGCCAACCTTAGCTTCAAACTCACCACCCGAAGAGATACGTCTTACTGTCATCGTGTCCTCAAACGAAAACGGCGCGGACATTGCCGCGCCGTGTGTGCATTAATCTATTCGGTTCAACCCGCCGAAGCCGATTCCGCCGCGTCTGCGTAGATGATCAAAGGCTGAGAGTCCGACGTCACAGCCTCTTCGTTGACCACAACTTCGGTCACGTTCTTCATGCCCGGCAGTTCGAACATTGTATCCAGCAGGATGTCTTCCAGGATAGAACGCAGACCGCGCGCACCGGTTTTACGCTCGATCGCTTTCTTGGCGATCGCCTTCAGCGCATCATCGGTAAAGGCCAGTTCCGCATCTTCCAACTCAAACAACCGCTGGTATTGCTTGACCAGAGCGTTCTTCGGGCTGGTCAGGATGGTGACCAAAGCGTCTTCGTCCAGATCTTCCAGCGTCGCCAGAACCGGCAGTCGGCCGACGAATTCGGGGATCAGGCCAAATTTCAGCAGGTCTTCGGGTTCCAGATCCTTGAAGATCTCGCCCACGCCGCGCTCGTCATTGTCACGCACGTCGGCACCAAAGCCCATGGCCGAGCCTTTGCCACGCTGTGCAATGATCTTGTCTAGTCCAGCGAATGCACCGCCACAGATGAACAGGATGTTCGTGGTATCCACCTGCAGGAATTCCTGCTGCGGATGTTTGCGCCCACCCTGCGGAGGAACGCTGGCCACGGTGCCTTCCATCAGTTTCAGCAGGGCCTGCTGAACGCCCTCGCCCGATACATCGCGGGTGATCGAAGGGTTTTCAGACTTGCGGGTGATCTTATCGACCTCGTCAATATAGACGATGCCGCGCTGTGCGCGTTCGACATTGTACTCGCTGGCCTGCAGCAGTTTGAGGATGATGTTTTCAACATCTTCACCCACATAACCGGCTTCGGTAAGCGTGGTTGCGTCCGCCATCGTAAACGGCACGTCAAGAATCCGCGCCAGCGTTTGCGCCAGCAGGGTTTTGCCGCAGCCGGTGGGGCCAATCAGCAAGATGTTGGATTTTGCCAGTTCTATATCGCTGCCCGCTTTCTGGGCATGATTGAGACGCTTGTAGTGGTTGTGTACCGCAACCGACAGCACCCGCTTGGCGGTGGCCTGACCGATCACATAGTCATCCAGCACTTCGCAGATATCCTTGGGTGTTGGCACACCGTCCGAGGATTTCAGACCGCTGGCCTTGGTTTCCTCGCGAATGATATCCATGCACAGCTCGACACACTCATCGCAGATGAACACGGTCGGGCCTGCGATCAGCTTACGCACCTCATGCTGGCTTTTGCCGCAAAAGCTGCAATAGAGCGTGTTCTTGCCGTCACCGCCTGAATTCGTCGCCATGCTTTACCCCTCGGGCTCCGTCTCAGCGGCCCCTCTCAAGGGCCGCGCTTGCCGTATATGCCTGCAGCTTAGGCCAGCGTTCTGGCAGCTACAATCTCAAAATCATCCCTCACGCCGGACGCGCGCGGATTTGAACCTAGGCCTCGTCACCATCCATCTTGGCGCGGTTCTCGACGATCTCGTCGATATGGCCCCAATCCTTGGCCTCTTCCGGGCTCATGAAATTGTCACGATCCAGCGCCTTTTCAACCGCCTTTTTGGTCTGCCCGGTATGGCGCACATAGATGTCATACAGGCGATCTTTCAGCTTTTGCGTCTCGGCCGCGTGGATCATGATGTCGCTCGCCTGGCCCTGATAACCGCCGCTGGGCTGGTGCACCATGATCCGGCTGTTAGGCAGCGAAAAGCGCATTCCCTTCTCGCCCCCGGCTAACAGAACCGAACCCATGGACGCCGCCTGACCGATCACCAATGTGGAACATTTCGGCTTGATATACTGCATTGTGTCGTAAATCGACAAACCACTTGTGACCACGCCACCGGGAGAGTTGATGTAGATCGAGATTTCCTTGTTCGGATTTTCCGCCTCAAGGTGCAGCAGCTGAGCGACCACCAAATGGCTCATACCGTCATGGATGGGGCCGTTGATGAAAATGATCCGCTCTTTCAGAAGGCGCGAGAAGATGTCGTATGCGCGCTCGCCCCGGCTGGTCTGCTCGACGACCATGGGGACGAGTGTGTTCATATATGTGTCAACTGGATCGAACATAGGGAACCTGCCTGCTTTGATATGGATCGGGACCTTACCCGAAGAAGGGTTACCCGAGTCTTAGTGCCGCCACAGGGGGGCTGCAAGGGGGGCCGAACGTTCCCACGAATTCCGTCTACCTGCACGACCCGAATGCACACGCCGCTACAGGTCGGTAGACGGATTGCGCGGAAACGTGCTGGTTACATCACGCTATTTTGATCCATGCATATGGAAATACATGCCTGGAAATTGTACCAAGAGTTCTCGCTGCGGATGCGGCGCCGGTCAGGCGTCGGGATTCGGCGGCACTAACGAGGGAATACGATCATGGCTTTTCCGCAAATGACCGAGGATATGTCACCCGGCGAGCTTGACCGGATGGTTGAAAACGCAACGCGCGCATCGAACTTTCTGAAAGCCATAAGCCACGAAGGGCGTTTGATGATCCTGTGTCACCTCGTCTCGGGCGAGAAATCCGTTACTGAACTGGAACAATTGCTATCGGCCCGCCAAGCCGCCGTTTCTCAGCAACTGTCGCGGCTCAGACTTGAGGGGCTGGTTGTTCCTCGTCGCGAAGGCAAGGCGATATATTACCGGCTGGCAGATGATCGACCAGCCCGAATACTGGAAGTGGTGTACGAACTGTTTTGCGCTCAGGATGCGACCTGAGCCTAGTATTTAGCCCTTCGAAATCGGCCATGCAAAACCTGTAGCTATGGCCCGGGAAAGCTGCTAGTCAATTCGAAACAAGCACTTATGGAGCAACCGATGATCCGCGCAATTCTGATTGGCCTGGCCCTGTTCACCTTGACCGCATGCGAAACCGCAAAGGGCGCTGGCAAAGATATCGAAAACGCCGGAGATGCCATCCAGAACGCGGCCGAGGACGTGCAGGAAAACATCTGATCGTGACGGGATGTTGCGTTCAGGCAACGCTTACCCGCAATATGTAGTTGCCACACCGACTCAACCCGAGTAGTGTGCCGGTACAGGTGCATAGACGCGGCATTGCATTTCTGACACTTTGACGGGGTTCTTTTGCGCAAGCGAAAGAACCCCGTTCTGGTCCGGAGGGTGGTGCGTGGTAGCCTGTATGAACCTTGGGTTCTCAAAAAGGAAAAGGCGTCAGGTGCTCAGACGCGGTCTTTGCATGCATCCTTGCGGACACTCCTGACGCCTTGCCGGTCCGTTCCGCCCGAGGGGCTTCCCGGTCCAGTTGCCTCGGCCCCCGAAGGGACATTGGCCACTGCCACACGCGCTATGTCGCGTCGCAGTCCGCGCGGACCTTCTGAGAGGCTGAGCATTTAACCCGAACCGAAGCCCAGACCACCTGCTCCACCACCGGTAAGCCATTGCAACTACAAACAAATCCTAAAATCCGCCTTCGCTGCTGTGGCCCCCTTGGCCCTTGCATCCCGCCCCTGTTCCGAAGATCAGAAGCAGTAACCAGACTGTTACATCAGCGTCATGATCCGGCAAGAAAATAGCACTGCAGCATAAAAATTAGACGGGGATAAGCTGTTGATATCCGCCGGGAGAGCCATGTGGATAACCCGAGAATTCGCGTCATCGCGCAGGCTTGGGGATGGAAAAAGTCAAATATGGATCGCCGGCCAGAATTCGCTTGGTTTCTGCACCTGCGAAGGTCCCGCGCGCTGAATTAGGGGGGTATTGTCCGAGTTGTACAACACTCAAGCCCCCAATCTTTCGAATCGTACAACCGGAGATTCGCCTATGCGCCTGACCATTTCTCAAGCCCGCGCCCGTTTGGGCGAACTGGCCACCTTGTCGCAAGACCCCCGGCAAGTGATCGTGCTGACCCGTTATGGCAAACCGATCGCCGCACTGGTGTCGATGAACGAGGCGCAGCGGATCTGGGAGTTACTGGATGATGACACCATCGGACGCAAACACCCGCTCAGCGGGCTGCGCGGGTGGTGGTCGAAGGGGCGTGGTATTCCGGGGATGGAACCTGGGCCGGACGGTTCTTACCTCACCGCGCGCGACGCCGCGCTGAAGGTCCGCGAGATCCAGATGACCCGTGCCGAGGAACGCCGCATTCTCAAGCGCGGGGGTCTGGACCCTGTCGCGGGCGGCGAGATCGCCGCCCGGCCCGTCGCCTCCCTGTGGAGACAGTTGTTTATGAGAAGCGCTCCGACCTGAACGGGGTACCTACTACTCCTGCCGCAGTCACAAATCTCAGCGGCATTAACCCCCTTTAACATCCGATCGGGCCGGAAACGCTTCAGTTCACCTGACGTTCCAGAACTGTGCTGTAGGTCGTTCCGTTCCGCAGGCTACGGAAATCGGCAAAGATCTTGCCGTCCTCGTACCGCGCATCGATCAACGCATTGGCGCCAATCACCAGCGGGGATGTTTCAACGATGCCGATCGCGCCAGACCCATCGAGGCTGATGGTTCCGGTGGCTTCGTATTCGTTCCATTCAGTATCACCCTCGCGGCGCCACTTGCTGGGGCCCCAGAAGACATTGTCTTCCTGCATCTGGACGTCGAGCATCCATTCGGCCTGATTAAAGCGGGGCTGATCCCCCTTGTAATAATGGCTGGGCTGCACGGTCGTGTAAGACCCGACCCACGTGCCGCGCAGATCCGGTGTGGTATCGGCCAGTGCTGCGGTTCCGAGGGCGAGGGACGTGGCCAGAGCGGCGGCTCCGGCAGTCATGTATCTGGTCATGGGGATCTCCTCCTGAAAGCGACCCTTTGAAGTTCAAAAGCGAACATCCTTGCTGTGGCATACAGATTGGGCGGAGGTGCGCCGGTTACAACTTACCTAAGGGAAACTTCATGAACCGGTAATGTTTGCGTCAGGCCCAGGCCAGCGCAGTGCCGAGGATGACCAGACCGATACCTGCCGCCTCGCGATACGAGAAGTTCTCGCCGAACAGAAAGAATGAGGCGATGGCGATCAGAACCACTTCGGCCCCAAGAATGCCGGTATAGATGATGCCCAGCCGTTCCTCGCGCAGAGCGGCGAGTTCGAGCGTGGCCCCGGCCAGCAGGGTCGCGACGATCAGTAGACCAAGACCCACGCCGGGGAGTTTCCACCAGAACTTCATCGCGATCATGGCAACGGAATAAAGGCCTGCTGATCCAAAAGCGATAAGGGGAACAAGCGATGTAGACATAAGGGCCTCCTGCAAAGGTTGCCGTTGGGTCAACTGTAGCAGATGGGCTGATTTAGGGCTGTGAGGTGGGTCACAGTTTCAGGTTCCATTCTCGCTTTTCTTCTAGTGTTTTTTTGCCCCCGAACTTGCAGTGATGGGTCGACCTGTTCAAAATTCAATTATTCATATGCGACTGGGGAGGGGTGCAATGACAACACTTTGCGAAATAGGTCAAACCGGAGTGCGAATCCCACGAATTGGCTTTGGATCAACCGGTATAGGCAACATTCCACAGATTTACGGTTACGAAGTTGATGAGAATAGGGCGCGCGAGACCATACGTGCCATACTTGCCCGGCCCGACGGTTTTATCGACACCGCCCGAGGCTATGCGTTGGGGCGTAGCGAGGAGCGCATCGGGAGTGTCATCCGTGAACTCGGTGGCTGGCCGAAAGGCCGCGTTCTGTCCACAAAAGTAGACCGTGACATGGAAACGAATGTTTTCGACGCCGCCCAAGCGCGGCGGTCCTTTGAACAAAGCCTCAAGGCTCTTGAGGTAGATCGCGTGGACATCCTTCATCTGCACGACCCGGAATACGCTGGTGACGTAACTGAGATTACCCGCAGCGGAGGTGCGCTGGACGAATTATTCAAAATTAAAGAGGAAGGATTGGCAACTGCAGTTGGTCTGGCGGGCGGGCAGTTGGATGTGTTGATGCCAATGCTGCGCGAACGGGATTTCGACGTGGTGATGACTCACAACCGGCACACGCTTGTAAACATGAATGCGGCGCCGCTGATCGAACTGGCCAACTCGAAGGACGTTACGGTATTGAACGCAGCGCCTTACGCCGGCGGAATCTTGGCCAGAGGCAGCGCAATCCATCATTTCTACGTCTATCGGCCAGCAACAGAAGAAACGCTCGCACCTGTGCGCGCGGTTGAGGAAATCTGTGCCCGCTATGACGTGCCCTTAGGCGCCTTAGCGCTGCAATTCTCGATGCGGGACGCAAAAATTGCGTCAACGGTGTGTGGAGTGACTTGGCCACAGCATGTGAGACAAACACTCGAATGGGCGGATTGGGATATCCCAAGAGCGGTTTGGAGTGAACTCGCGGAACTTGGTCAGAGTGACGCTGATCCTGAGGCCGTATAGAACCGATCAACGGAGAGGAAGGACAGCCTTAGCTGTCCATCTTCAACGCTGAAATAAACGCCTCCTGCGGGATATCCACCTTCCCGAACTGACGCATCTTTTTCTTACCCGCCTTCTGCTTGTCCAGCAGTTTGCGTTTCCGCGTGGCGTCGCCTCCGTAGCATTTGGCGGTCACGTCCTTGCGCAAGGCCGAGAGGGTCTCGCGGGCGATGACCTTGCCTCCGATGGCGGCCTGGATCGGGATTTTGAACATGTGGCGCGGGATCAGGTCCTTGAGCTTTTCGCACATTGCACGGCCCCGCATCTCGGCCCGGTCGCGGTGAACCATGGTCGACAGCGCGTCGACCGGTTCGTCATTCACCAGCACCGACATCTTGACCAGATTGTCCTCGGTGTAGCCGGTCATCTGGTAGTCGAACGAGGCATAGCCCTTGGTCACCGATTTCAGGCGGTCGTAGAAGTCAAAGACAACCTCGTTCAGCGGCAGGTCGTAGACGACCATGGCGCGGGTGCCCGCATATGTCAGGTCCAGCTGGATGCCACGGCGGTCTTGGCAGAGTTTCAGCACGTCGCCGAGGTATTCATCCGGCACCAGAATGGTCGCCTTGATGCGCGGCTCCTCGATATGGTCGACCTTGGACGGATCGGGCATGTCGGCGGGGTTGTGCAGCTCGATCATCTCGCCGTCTTTCATGTAGACGTGATAGATCACCGAGGGAGCCGTCGTGATGAGCTCGATATCGTATTCGCGTTCGATCCGGTCGCGGATGACCTCTAGGTGCAGCAGGCCGAGGAAACCGCAGCGGAAGCCAAAGCCCAATGCCGCCGAGGTTTCCATTTCAAAGCTGAAGCTGGCGTCGTTCAGGGCCAGTTTGTCGATCGCATCGCGCAGGTCTTCGAATTCGGAACTGTCGACGGGGAAGAGGCCGCAGAACACCACCGGCTGCGCGGGTTTGAATCCCGTCAGGGCCTCTTCGGTGCCGTTGCGGTCATTGGTGATGGTGTCGCCGACGCGGGTGTCGCGGACCTGTTTGATCGAGGCGGTCAGGAAGCCGATCTCACCGGGGCCCAGCGAATCCACCATCTCCATCTCAGGCCGGAAGACGCCGACGCGGTCGACATGGTGCAGGGTGTTGTTCGACATGAACTTCACCCGCATCCCCTTTTTCAGCGTGCCGTCCATGATGCGGACCAGAACGATGACGCCGAGATAGGCGTCGTACCAGGAATCCACCAGCATCGCCTTGAGCGGCGCGTCCAAGTTGCCTTGCGGCGCGGGCAGCTGCTGCACAATGGCCTCAAGTGTTTCGTGGATGCCCTGCCCCGTCTTGGCACTGACCTGAATGGCGTCGGTCGCGTCGATGCCGATCACATCCTCGATCTGTTCGGCCACGCGGTCACAATCGGACGCGGGCAGGTCGATCTTGTTCAGCACCGGCACGATTTCGTGGTCGGCGTCGATGGCCTGATACACATTCGCCAGCGTCTGCGCCTCAACCCCCTGGGTCGAGTCGACAACCAACAGCGACCCCTCGACCGCACGCATGGAGCGGCTGACCTCATAGGCAAAGTCCACGTGGCCGGGGGTGTCGATCAGGTTCAGCACATATTGCTCGCCATTGTCGGCGGTATAGTCGATGCGAACCGTGTTGGCCTTGATGGTGATGCCGCGTTCACGCTCGATATCCATGCTGTCGAGCAGCTGTTCCTTCATGTCGCGATCCTTGACCGTTCCGGTCTCTTGGATGAGCCGGTCAGCAAGGGTGGATTTGCCATGGTCGATATGCGCGACGATGGAGAAATTGCGGATATGAGCGAGGTCTGTCATGGGTTGGGGATATGCGTCGGAAATGGGCTGTGGTCAAGGTGGGACGAAGCCCCAGCGAAACCCTTTGATTGCGAGGCCTCTGACCGTTCAGAGCAACCTGTTTTTGACCAACTCCGCGTTCATCCAATGCGTATCACTTTGCACGTGACCCTCGCGCACGTATTTTGCGAGGTGAGTGGGCATGTCTTCATCGTTAAACGCTGCAGTTGTGCGAACGACAAAACCCTCCTGAGTATCCAGTTCCAGGCCCGCGATCACATCTGCCACAACCTTAACAGAGAACCGTCCGCGATAGAGTTCGGGAACGGCAGTAATCCCCAGCTCGAGAAAGCGTGAAAGCGTCGCGTCCCACGATTGCACGCGCTTTGCCTTGATCCAGGCGAAGCCCAGGAAATAAGTCGGCAACGCCGAGTACGCTATCGAGTGGCGAGCAAACAGATATTCACCGACTGTGCGCTCATCTTCGTCAAGCTGTGGCGAAATTCCGGCAGCGAAGGCCTTCATCCAATCTCGGGACGGGTGGTGTCGCGCGTCAATGCTGCGAGGATGGCAGCCCTGACTATGAATCGTTGTATTCTCACCGTCCAGTTCTTCGGTGAAGACGGCCTCCTCAGCCGAAGCCAGTTCATCAACGCTGGACATGATCTTATCATCGCTGGTGGCCCCGGGAGACTCCGGCAGATGGAACGTGCGCCCGTATTTCTTAAGCATAGTGGTCTCATGAAAGAGATTTAAACAATGTCTGGCCAGAAAACGCGACATCCCAGCCGCGTGCAATCACTTTTTCGAACCACCCAATTGATCCCGAATCCACTTTGATTCATACTCCGCCGCAGACCGAGAGGGGCATAAGACCCGTCCGGGCAGGCAAAAAACGAGGCTCGAGTATGAAACAGTTCCTCTTAATCGCATTTTGTGCGGCATCGCTGACGTCGGTGGCCCACACAGTGGACGCGGCGCAGATCAAGCGGGCGTGTCTAGCATCAGACCGTGAAGCGGCGACGCGGGCGCGGTGCCGGTGTATTCAGCGCGTGGCGGATCAGGCGCTGACGCGTAGTGATCAGAAGACCGTCGCCAAGTGGTTCACCAACCCGCATCAGGCGCAGGAGTTGAAGATGTCGCAGACCGCGCGCGATGATGCGCTGTGGGATCGGTATCAGAACTTTGGCCAGATGGCGCAAGCGATCTGCAACTGAGCCCTGTCAATCCTTGACCTGATGCCCGCTGCGCCTCAGAAATGGCGCAGCGAAAGGTATGTGCGATGGTGATGAAAGGGCTGACCCTGCGGGGCCTTGAGGTGTTCGAGGCGCTGGCACGGACGGGATCGGTGGCGCAGGCGGCCGAGATCACGGGGCTCAGCCAGCCCTCGGTTTCCCAGCAATTGCGCAATCTGGAAAAGGCTTTGGGCACCGATCTGGTGGATCACGGGCGGCGACCGATGCGACTGACGCAGGCCGGCCGCAGTTTCCTGGCGCGGGCCGAGGCAGTGCTGGCCGAGTTGCAGATGGCGCAAGGCGAACTGGCGGTGATGGATCTGGGGCATCTGACCACCCTGTCCATCGGCTTGATCGACGATTTCGACAACGACCTGACGCCTCGATTGGCGACGTTGCTGGCCGACAGTCTGACCCGGTCGAAATTCAAGCTGATCACGCTGCCCAGTCTGGACCTGTTTGCCGAGCTGGAAGCGCAGCGCCTGCACATGGCGGTCTCGGCCCATTCTGGCGAGGTGCTGGAGGGCGTGGTCGAATATCCGCTGGTGCAGGATCCGTTCATTCTGGTCGCGCCTAAGGGCGTTGCGCAACCAGTGCAGGATCTGCCCTTTCTGCGCTATGCCCGCGAGCAGTTGATCAGCCGTCAGATCGAAAGCCATCTGGCCCGACAGCAGCTGGAATTCGAGGAACGGTTCGAAATCGGCTCACACCTCGCGCTGATGGCGATGGTCGCGCGCGGCCTCGGCTGGGCGATTACCACGCCGCTGGGCTATATGCGCGCCGCCCGCTTCCACGACGGGATGGAGGCGCACCCTGCCCCGTTCGGTGAATTCGCACGCACCATTTCCTTGTTTACACGGACCGACTGGTCCGATCAGGTGCCGCAGGAGGTGGCCGACATGATCCGACGCCTGATGCGCAGCCAGATCGTTGATCCAGCGATTGCGCAATTGCCGTGGTTAGGTGGTCAGTTGAAGGTGGTGGGGTGAACCGGAAAGTGAGCATCCAGGCTCTTTTGTTTGAGCCATGCGTCATCCGTCCTGCAAACCAAAAGACGTTTACTGAGCGTTAGTATGTCCGGAATAAAGGCTGTTCTCACCTGCTGAATTCAGCTTCTACTAACGCCTCGTAGGCGTCCAGTTCAGCCTCTTTGACGACGTCGCGATCAGCCAACACTTCCAGAGCCATAAGTGCGACATCGGGGCTTTGAAACACTGCGTCCGCCAGGATCGCAAGATGTTTCAAGCTTTCTGTCGGTGAGTCCTCCAGTGCGAAGAACCTTTTCAGGAACACGGCGTCGCCATCAATGGCCTGATTGCGCATAGCGCGCATCTTCAGGCGGGACGAGGCACGGGTCTTGACCGCCATCGATTTTAGAAAAAGAAACTTGTGGAAATGAAATCCCTGCGCAGACAACTCGCTCATTTGTGAGTCAAGCAGTGGCTGACCTTTGTAAAGCGGCACCATTGCGATTTCGGATATCACAGCAACCGCATTCTTGAGTTTTTCGCGCGCATTCCTGAATACGTCCAATTCTCCGCCCTGCACGTCAATCTTCAGCAGATCGAACTCTGGCAGCTCTTTCAGGTCGTCCAGCCGATGGGTGGTTATTGGTACAACTTCTTCGACCCGCATTTGCCTGGGCCACCTTCCCATAACTCTGATGAAGTCGGGGTTGGGCTCGAATAGCGAAGTGAAGCCACTTCCCTTGCAAACATGAAGGCGCTCACTTCCTCCTCTGCCGATCGCATAAGGAAGATAGGTTTCATTTTCTCCTCCCTCTTCAGAGAGCCGTGCAAATGCATCTTGCTGTGGTTCGAAACCCCAGACATCGCATATGCGGTTCTTCAGGAGGGTTGAATATGGGGTAGCGCCAAGAGGATTGGCACCCACATCCACCACCCGCGTCAGTCTTTCCGGTGACAGAACTTCGTGCAGGAACAGCGCGCGCTCGTCGTTCATTTTTTGTGACTACCCTTCGGGGTATTCAGCTGGTTAAACGTGCCTGTGATCATATGTCTAACTCATTTGGATTAACTGGCTGCAGTCTCACTTGGAGCTTGGAGATTTATGTGTGCTGATGACAGCCTCGTGCGTGTATCAGGAATTTGTATCATTCCATCAAATGACCATTGGGGATCGGACTAGTATTCCATCCACTTAATGCGACTATCTGCATAGGCACAAGGGTTTGCGCTAAGAGGGCGGATGATTTGACCCCTGTCGCTGATTGCGATGCAGCCTGCGGAGGCCGAATAAACGTTGGTTTTGGGCTCAAACATGCTGTCGCTCTGGATTGATTGAATACGCAAGGCAAAACTACCACTGAGCCCGTACATGCGCATCCAGCCCCGCCACGGCCTCTTCGATCAGGTCCAGAACGCCGTCGAAATCCCGGGTGTAGTACGGGTCAGGCACATGGTCGGCACCGATATGGGGGGCGAAATCGGTCAACAGGCGGACCGGGGTGTCGTTGCCGTCCGGGCGCAAATCTTCGATGTTCGCGATGTTTTCTGCGTCCATTCCGATGATCAGGTCGAAGTGGTTGAAATCCTCGGCCACGAACTGGCGCGCGCGTAGGTCGCTGAGGTCGATATCACGCGCGCGGGCTGCCTTTTGCATTGGGCCGTAGGGCGGGTCTCCGATATGCCAGCCCGAGGTTCCGGCGCTGTCGGTCTGGTGCTGCGGGGCGCGGGCGCGAAAAGCACCTTCGGCGGCGGGGGACCGGCAGATATTGCCCAGGCAGACGAAAAGGATACGGTGTGACATAAGAGAGGTTTAGCGCGTGGGGCAGGTATGGAAAAGATCGTCATTCTGACCGGGGCCGGGATTTCCGCCGAAAGCGGGTTGGGCACGTTCCGCGATGAAGGGGGCCTGTGGGCGCAGCACCGGATCGAGGATGTGGCCACGCCCGAGGGCTTTGCCCGCAATCCGTCGCTGGTGCATCAGTTTTACAATGCCCGCCGAGTACAGGCCGCCAAGGCGCAACCCAACGCGGCGCATCAGGCGCTGGCCCGGTTGCAGCAGGGCTGGCCTGGAGAGGTGATCCTTGTCACCCAGAATGTCGACAGCCTGCACGAGGCAGGAGGGGCCGCGCATGTGATCCATATGCATGGCACGTTGGCTGGGGCTTTGTGTGCGGCGTGCGGATATCGTTGGGCTTCGCCACCCGAAATGGATGTGGGTGAGCCCTGCCCGTCCTGTCACCAGCCCTCGGCCCGGCCCGACGTGGTATGGTTCGGCGAGATGCCATATTTCATGGATGAGATCTACGACCATCTGATGGAAGCATCGCTGTTCGCCTCGATCGGCACCTCGGGGCAGGTTTATCCGGCGGCAGGGTTTGTACAAGAGGCGCGGGCCGTGGGCGCGCGGACGATCGAATTGAACCTTGAGCCATCCGCCGGAATTTTTGATGAAACCCGGCTGGGGCCAGCCTCAGAGGCAGTACCGCGCTGGGTCGATGAGCTGTTGGCGCGAGGCAGCACGCGATAGGGGCAGACAGCGGCGCGTCTTCCCGTCTATGGTGCAGAAAACGCAAACCCGAGTGAGTGACATGACCGATCTACCGCCCAAAGACGGAGAAATCCTTGACGACGGCAGTATCGACGCGCGCGATACGTTAAGTACCAATCTGGCCAGCCTGTGGTGGACCTTTCTGCTGCGTGGAATTCTCGCAGGTCTGATCGGGATTGCAGCGCTGTTCTGGCCGACCAGCAGCATCTCATTATTGCTGCGATTGGTAGGGGCGCTGCTGATTCTGGATGGCGCGCTGACCTGGCTGGGTTTTGGGCGGCGCGGGCTGATCGGAGGCGTCGGGATCGGTGCCGCGCTGATCGGTTTGGTGTTGCTGATCTGGCCACAGGGCGTGGCCTGGCTGGCCTTCACCCTCATGGGGGCGATGGCGCTGTTCGTTGCGATCGGCTCGTTCATGGCGCTGCCGCAAATGCATCCACAAGACCCCGAGCGCGCAACGGTGCGTAATTCAGGTATCTTCGCACTCATCGTCGGGCTGGTGCTGATCTTCTGGCCCGGCAGCGGCATGGTGGCGTTGGGCTGGGCAATTGCCTTCTTCGCGCTGACCTCGGCGGTGGTGATGTTCTTTCTGGCGGCACGGTTCAAAAAAGCGGGCGATCGATTGGAGATGAAAACCGTCAACAGATGACGCAACAGGCCGGGCATTGCCCGGCCTGACGTATGAATGATGGCTGTACCACAGCCTGAAGACAGGCGTTAGTTCGAATGGCCGCCTTTGTCCTGGCGCTCAAGATCGACCGGGATCTCGACCGCGACCTCTCCGGCGTTTTCGAAGATCAGTGTGACGGGAACGCTCCCTCCCTGTTCGAAGGGCGCTGTCAGGCCCATGAACATGACGTGATCACCGCCGCGTTTCAGCATGTGGGTTTCGCCCGCCGGAATGGCGAAGCCTTCCTTCACATGCACCATCTTGGCGACACCGTTTTCGTCAACCTTATGAGTGTGTAGTTCCACTCGGGCAGCCGCATCCGAGGTCACGCCGATCAGGCGGTCATCGGTATCGCCTTGATTCTGGATCATCATGAAGGCGGCACCCGCCTTCGCGGTTTTGCCCGAAGACCGTGCATAAGGGTCTTCGACCGAGATGGTATCGGCAGCCAGCGCCGCACCGGTCAGCGAAAAGGTAGTCAGGACTGCAAGCAGGCTGGATTTGAGGGTCATTATGCCTCTCCTTGGTAACTGTCTGATAGAGTTTGGAAACTGGAATCAGGCAGAAACCGGCGGGGCACGAGCTGGGTGTCGCGGCAACGGCGCGGCAATCAGATGCTGGGAAAGGAGCGACGGCGCGGGGAGCGCGCGCGACGGGGCCGGAGGTACGGCAACCGAGGCTTCATGGATCGCGCCCAGAAGGTTGAGCGCATAGTCAGGGCAGTATTGCGGTGCGCGGGTCGGTTGGCCGTCTTCGTCCATATAGACGACGACCGGCCCGCTGCCGGTGCACAAAACCATCTGCCCGACCGCGCGCTCCATACCCCGCGACACGGCCAGTCCCTGCCCGGTGAGGATCACCATCAGGGACAGCGCATAAGGCAGAAATGTGCGGAAAAAGCCTGTCATGTCAGCTTGGTATATACGCCGCCCACTGAACCGGCTTCAAGCGCAAAGCAGTGGCTGAGACAGTATGGCCTAGCTCAGCTTTTCGGCGGCCTGAACGCCTCGGCATTCATCCCCGTATGCAGTCGGTTTACCCGGCGCTGCATCCGGGTGCAGCGGATCACGGCTTTTGCAATTGATCGTGGCAGTAAAAACAGAAAATTCTTTGCTTTGAGTGACATGGTAACCCCCTCAACATGAATATGCATCAACATATGCGATATTCAGCAGGCGTTCTGTGAACAACGTCACGAAGCAGGGCGTTTTATTACCATTTTAGAGACAATCATTCGTACAGGGGCAGCGAATGCAAAAAAGAAAAGCCCCACACCGCAGGGTGCAGGGCTGAATTCTTGCGTGAGAAAGCGCTTAGGCCGAGGCTTGCGCCTTGGCGATTTCTTTCTTCACTTTCAGGGCATTCGCTGACAGCTCGTCATCCTTGGCTTTGGCCAGGAACGCGTCCAGACCACCGCGGTGGTCGACCGAGCGCAGGGCAGCTGCCGAGATGCGCAGCTTGACGCCACGACCCAGAGTTTCCGACTGCAGGGTAACGTCGTTCAGGTTGGGCAGAAAACGGCGACGAGTTCTGTTTTTGGCGTGGCTGACATTGTTGCCAGTCATCGGGCCTTTTCCGGTCAGTTCGCAACGGCGCGACATGGTTTCTTCCTTTGTTTCTGGAGGCCGGGTACAAGACCCGCGGCCAAATCACAAGGGGCGCAACCCGAAGTCGCGCCCGAAAACTGGTTGGATGCGTTTAGTGGGAATCGCGCGAAGGGTCAAGACGGCTGCGGCGAAATCTTTGCACCCGAGTTGAATTCATTTGAGGTCAAGATCGGGGACATCCGCAACAGCGGCTTGTTATTCTTCAAATGCCGCGTGATCAACTGCGCTTGCAGCCGCCTGCCGGGGATCATGCGGGCCGGGTCGGCGCGATAGTCAAGGTCTGTCAGTTCGGGAAAAATCTCGAATATCTCGCGAAGCGACGCGGCGCTCAGCATTTTCAGCGCTTCGGGGCCGGTATAGAGGCTTTCGGTTGGCGCATCCTCGGCAAAGATCACCTGATGGCGGTCGAACAGCAGGTGGTAATACTCGACGCTTTCCACGCTTTCATCAACGTAGATATCCGGCATTGCGGTGAGTTTGATGGCCGGAATCAGAACCTCGGTCGTGCCGAACATGCGTTGGGCGATCTTTGAGTGCACCAGCATCCGATGCTGGCGCGAGACCAGCAGATCGCGATGCGGCAGCCCCTCGCCCAATGCCCCTGCAAGGATACGCACAGGCCAGAGTCTGGGGTTGGCTTCAAGCTGGAAGCGATCAAATTCGCGCCGCCCGATCCAACGGATCGGGTGTAGGCCCTGCCCAAGAGTGTGGACCAGATCACCAGTGCGCAACGACTGGATCAGGGATCGCCCATCCTGTGTCGTGATCAATGTATCGCGCGTGAAACAGGGCATACCCGACCCGTTCTCGAACGCTGAATACGTGACGGTGATGCCTGAAGGCAGGGTAAATGTGCCGCTAGAGACTGAATAACCAACCCCGTCTTCGACCGTAATCACCCCGAAAGTATCGTCCGTGATAACAGTGCCCTCAGGGAGGTTCAGCGTGTCGGTTCCGCTGCCGCCGCGAATGTCACCCGACACCGTGGTGCTGGTGAAATTCAGCGTGTCATTACCGGCACCAAGCCGGATATCGCCGACGGTTGACCCCCTGATATCAACCGTATCCGCATCGGACCCGCTAGCGATGCGCCCGCCAACCGTACTGTTGGTGACAATGATCGTGTCGGTGCCTGCATTGCCCAGGACATTGTTGGCAATGGTGCTATTGGTGATGGTGATATCGTCATCGCCGCCACGGCCGCGGATACCGGTCACCGGAGGCGTCGCCGGGTTTCCGTTCAGAGTACCGTTGTCATTTGTGACATCGATATCGTCGTCGCCGTTGGTACCATTGATATTGGGCATTCTGACGTGTCCCGTTCCTCGGAGAATCCGGGCACGATCCGAGCTGACCAAGCCCTTTCTCAACCCGGTTCAAACGCAGTGACTTACACTCAAACACAACAATATATGTAGCTTTAATACACGATTAGCGGTCAGCGCACCAGCCGCGCACGCATCATACCGCCAGAGTGTTACGCGTCGGACAGCCCGGAGAGGATTTGTTCGGCCGCCGCCGATGGGCTGAGGTGGCCCGCACTGACCTGAGCGCCAAGATCGCTCATCCGACTGCGCATCTGTGGCGTTTCGAGACGCGCAAGCAATGCGTGGCGTACCTCTTGCTCGAACCAGTATTGTGCCTGTGTGGCGCGGTTCGATACCCAATGCCCGGCTTCGCGCCGCCAGGTTGTCAGGGCCTGCATCTCGTCCCAGGCCTGTTCCAGCCCATGCTCTTCAACCGCTGAAACGGTCATGGCCTTGGGAAACCCTTCGGGATCCTGCGGGCGTTTGCGCAGCAGACGCAGCGCGCCCGCGTAATCGGCGCAGGTGCGGGTGGCAGTCGCTTTCAGGTCGCCATCCGCCTTGTTGATCAGGATCATGTCAGCCATCTCCATGATGCCGCGCTTGACGCCCTGCAACTCATCGCCGCCCGCCGGGGCCAGCAGCAGCAGGAACAGGTCAGACATCTCGGCCACAACGGTTTCCGATTGGCCCACACCCACGGTTTCAATCAGCACGACGTCAAAACCAGCCGCCTCACAAAGTGCAATCGCTTCGCGTGTGCGTCGCGCCACGCCACCAAGATGGCTCTGGCTGGGGGACGGGCGGATAAAGGCGTTTTTCTCGCGGCTCAGCCTTTCCATGCGGGTCTTGTCGCCCAGGATCGAGCCCCCCGAACGGGCCGAGCTAGGGTCAACTGCAAGAACCGCAACGCGCAGCCCCAGCCCCGTCAGCATCATGCCGAAGCTTTCGATAAAGGTCGATTTGCCTACACCCGGCGTGCCCGACAGGCCGATCCGCAACGCCTGGCGTCCGGCGCCGCTCAATTGATCCAGCAGCGCGGTTGCCTGCGCTCGATGATCTTCACGCCCGCTTTCGACCAGTGTGATCGCACGGGCCAATGCCCTGCGCTCTCCGTTCAAGATCCTGTCGCCAAGCTCGGCAATGTTCATCGGTAAGTCCCCGGCTGGAATTTGCCCTAGATGAGGGGGGATGACCCGGTTTGTCCAGCCCCAACCGGAGCTGAGTTTGGCGACGCTGGACCTTGGCCGAGGCTTTGGCGATAAGGCGATATGACCCGGTTGCCCATTGATGACGCCATTCCCGATCTTCTGAACGCCTTGCGAACGCATGGGCGCGCGGTGCTGCAGGCGCCGCCGGGTGCGGGCAAGACAACCCGCGTGCCGCTTGAGATGCTGCAGGCCGGTCTGTGCGAGGGCCGGATCGTCATGCTGGAACCCCGGCGGCTGGCCGCCCGCGCCGCCGCCGAACGCATGGCTGAGACGCTGGGTGAGCCCGTGGGCCAGACCGTGGGCTATCGTGTCCGTGGAGACGTGAAAGTTTCAAAGGCGACGCACATCGAGGTTGTGACCGAAGGTATCATGACACGGATGCTGCAATCCGAACCTGACCTGCCCGGCGTAGGTGCTGTGATATTCGATGAATTCCACGAACGGTCCCTGAACGCCGATCTTGGGCTTGCACTGTGCCTTGAGGTGACTGGAGCGTTGCGCGATGACCTGATCTTGCTGGCGATGTCCGCGACGCTGGATGCTGAACCGGTGGGCCAGCTGATGAACGCGCCTCTGGTGACATCCGAAGGGCGCAGCTATCCGGTCGAGACCCGCTGGTTGGACCGGCCTTTGGCGCCGCAGGCGCGGCGACTGGACGCGCTGATCGATCTGGTGGTGCGAGCCGAACGGGAAACCAAAGGGGGCATGCTGGTGTTCCTGCCCGGTGAAGGTGAAATTCGGCGGGCCGAGGCGGCTTTGGCCAGCCGTCTACCCGACACCTGTTTAGTGCGGCCTTTGTTCGGAGCACTGCCCTTTGCCGCCCAGCGCGCGGCGATTGCGCCGGTTAAGCAAGGTCGCAAGGTGGTTCTGGCGACGTCGATTGCCGAAACCTCGCTGACTATTCCCGATATCCGCGTGGTGGTCGATATGGGGCAAGCCCGGCGGGCACGGTTCGATCCCGGATCAGGCATGTCGCAGCTGGTGACCGAGCGGGTGACGCGGGCCGAAGCGACGCAGCGCGCAGGCCGTGCGGGGCGTGTGGCCGAAGGTGTCTGCTATCGGTTGTGGTCCAAGGGCGAAGAAGGTGCACTAGCCGCCTACCCGCCTGCCGAAATCGAGGCTGCCGATCTGACCGGGCTGGCGTTAGAATTGTCGCTCTGGGGCGCAGAACCGGGTGATCTTGCGTTTCTGACCGCGCCGCCCGAAGGCACGCTGGCTGAGGCGCGCGCGTTGCTGGCGATGCTGGGTGCCCTGGATGGCAAAGGCCGGATCACCGAGCATGGGCGGGCACTGGCGGCGCTGCCCCTGCATCCTCGGCTGGGGCATATGTTGCTGCACGCAGGACCTGAGGCCGCGACACTGGCGGCGCTGATGGCGGAACGCGATCCGCTAAGGGGCGCTCCGGTCGATCTGTCTTTGAGGCTTGAGGTGCTGCGGGACGTGCGCGCGTTTCAGCGCAATCGGGTCTGGCAGGTCAACATGGGCGCGCTGGATCGGATCAAGGGCGAAGCAAAACGGTTGCGCGCGCAATCTAAGGATGCGGGCGGTCTGAGCCCGGCAGCGATGGCGGCGCTGGCCTATCCCGATCGCATCGGACAGCGGCGCAAGGGAGATGTCCCGCGTTATGTCCTGTCGGGTGGCAAAGGCGTCGTGCTGGAAGCTGGTGATACGCTGGCAGGTGCGCCATATCTCGTGGTGACGGATACGGATGGGAACCCGCGTGAGGCGCGTGTGCGCATGGCAGCGCAGATTTCCGAGGGGGAAATTCGCGATCTATTCGGCGATCAGATCGCGTGGGTCGACAGCTGCGACTGGTCGAAACGCGAACGCCGTGTCGTGGCGCGCAGGCAAGAGCGGTTCGGAGCGATCACGCTGGACGACCGCATCTGGAAAGATGTCCCCGAGGATGCATTGGCGCGGGCGATGTTGGACGGGGTGCGCGATCTGGGTGTGCGGCTGAACGGGGCCGCAGCGCGATTGGCCGCTCGGGTCGAGTTGATCCGCGCGGAAGGCGCTGATCTGCCGGACTTCTCGGAAACCGGGCTGATGGATACGCTGGAAGACTGGCTGCTGCCGATGCTCTCGGGCGTGCGCAATGCCGATGACTGGAAGCGGTTCGACCTGCTGCCCGCGCTGCGTGCTCGGCTGGACTGGGAACAGATGCATGAACTGGATCGGCGGGCGCCGGGCTCGTTTGTGACTCCGTTGGGCCGCAAGCTGCCAATTGACTATGGCGGTGCGGTGCCCGAAATCTCGGTTCGGCTACAAGAGGTATTCGGCGTTACGCAACATCCGGTGGTTGGGGGCGAGCCTTTGAAGATCACGCTGCTGTCACCGGCCCAGCGACCGATCCAGATCACCCGTGATCTGCCCGGATTCTGGGCCGGGTCATATGCCGATGTGCGCAAGGACATGCGGGCGCAGTACCCAAAACATCCCTGGCCCGAAGATCCAACTCAGGCGGATCCAACGCTGCGCGCGAAGCGGCGCAAAGGCTGAGTTGATCAGGTGGGCGTTGATAAGCCTCATTGGCGGAAACAGTGCAAAGCGCACAAATTGCTGCAAAAATACACGAAACACCGAAAGTTCAGGCCATATTTTGCGGTTATCCGAGGGCGGTATTGTTAACTCAGCAATACATGATTATGTAACTTCTTCGAATTACAAAAAGAACACGCCCGAGCAGGCCTGACATGACGACATGGATACGCAACATCTGGGAAGAGGTCGCGCGACCGCTGATCCAGCGCCCAAGCCGGGTGCAGGTTGCTGCGTTGTGTACCCGCAAGGCAGGTCCCGGTGACGACGTTCTGTTGATCACCAGTCGGGGCACCGGACGCTGGATTATCCCCAAAGGCTGGCCCATTGATGGGCTCAACGGGCCGGAAACCGCATTGCGGGAAGCCTGGGAAGAGGCTGGAGTGCGCGCGACTGAGGTGCAGAAAGATCCCGTTGGTCATTACTCTTACGACAAAAGGTTGGATGACGGCACGGCGTTGCCGGTTATCACCAGCGTTTATCGGATCGAGGTGACCGGACTGGCGGATGTATTCCCCGAGTCCGATCAGCGTAAGCGCTGCTGGGTGTCCCCGAAGGTGGCCGCCGAACGCGTGCAAGAGCCGGAATTGCGCGACTTGCTACTGCAATTGTAACAATATTGTAAAAAACTGATGACAAAGGTTGCCGCGCCCATTGGAACCGTTTAGCGGCGGGCATCATTCAAAACAGCCGTTGTGAACCGATGTCAGACCACCCCACTAAAGCCCGTTGGCACGCACTGGACCGTGACCTACAGCGTATCTCGCGCGTTGAGCACGCCAATGCCCAAGTATCGCGTCCTCTGTTGGCCCCCGGAATTGCACTGGCCTTTATCGCGCTGGCAGGTTTGGCTGCAGCGCTTCTGTTCGGACGGGCCGATGGCGGCGTGATCGTTGTCGCAGCTGCTGCATTCGGCGCTTACATGGCGATCAATATCGGTGCCAACGACGTGGCCAACAATATGGGCCCGGCAGTTGGGGCCAATGCTCTGACCATGGGCGGAGCCATCCTGATTGCCGCCATCGCAGAAAGCGCAGGCGCATTGCTGGCAGGGGGGGATGTGGTTTCGACCATCTCTAAGGGCATCATCGATCCGATGTCGGTGCAGAACAGCAATGTGTTCATCTGGGCGATGATGGCGGCCCTGATATCGTCGGCACTGTGGGTCAATCTGGCTACCTGGGTCGGGGCACCGGTTTCGACCACGCATTCGGTGGTTGGCGGCGTGATGGGTGCCGGCATTGCTGCGGCAGGCCTAAGTGCGGTGAGCTGGGGCACGATGAGCGCGATTGCCGCCAGCTGGGTGATCTCACCCGTTTTGGGCGGGATGATTGCAGCCGCCTTTCTGGCATTGATCAAACACAAGATCCAGTATCAGGACGACAAGATCGCGGCAGCGCGGCGCTGGGTGCCCATTCTGGTTGCCGTGATGGCAGGGGCGTTTGCCACCTACTTGTCGGTCAAAGGCCTGAAGCGGATCGTCAAAATTGATCTTCAATTTGCCCTTTTGATCGGTCTGACCTTTGGCGGCCTGGTCTGGGCTGCGACGGTACCGTGGGTCAAGCGCAAGTCTGAAGGGTTGGAGAACCGGACCCGGTCGTTGAAAACATTGTTTGGTCTGCCTCTGGTGATTTCGGCCACATTTCTGAGCTTTGCGCATGGGGCCAATGATGTGGCCAATGCGGTGGGTCCATTGGCGGCGATCGTGCATGCGGCCGAGTTCGGAGATTTTGCCACGAAAGTCTCGATCCCGACATGGGTCATGGTGATCGGTGCGTTTGGCATCTCGTTCGGCCTATTCCTGTTCGGTCCCAAGCTGATCCGTATGGTCGGCAGCCAGATCACCAAGCTGAACCCGATGCGGGCGTTCTGTGTCGCGCTATCGGCGGCGATCACGGTCATCGTCGCCAGTTGGCTGGGTCTGCCGGTCAGTTCGACTCATATCGCGGTTGGGGCCGTCTTTGGTGTTGGCTTCTATCGGGAGTGGCATGCAGAACGGCGGTGGAAATACTCGAACCGCCAGCGGCCGGCGGAGCTGCGACTGGCGCGCGAGGAACGGCGGCGGCGCAAGCTGGTGCGGCGGTCGCATTTCATGACCATCGTGGCGGCCTGGGTGATCACGGTACCGGCAGCGGCAGTGATGTCGGCGCTAATTTTCTGGGTTTTGACTGCGTTCGCTTGATCGGAATTTGCGAGGCTCTGCCTCGCGCTCCGAGGTATTTTAGGCCAGATGAAGAGACGGATCAGGTTATGATCTGGTCGACTGTGAGCGGCGTGTCCGGTGATTGGTGGATGAGTTGAGAGACTCGGCTATTTATCGGGGTTGGGATCGCGTACTGTTGGCCGAGTTTGATGATTTCGCCCTGTAGACTGTCGATTTCGGTCGGGCGACCCGCCGTCAGATCATAAGCCATCGAGGTGCGCGCATTTGGGTCGATGGTCAGCATTTTTGCCGCAATTCGTGTAAAAATTGGCGTTGGCAGACGTAGAATGTGCGGTGTCATCCATGCGGGTAGTGGCGTTGTGGAGGTGGCCTCGATCTCGGCGACTTTCAAAACACGCTGCGCCTCGGCCATCTGATCAGCCATCAGGCGACGCCAGTTTCGGTCGAGCAGTTGGTTTTGCAAGGTCAGGCCGGACAATGCGTTCAATGCATTGTTGAGGTTGATCACCAGCTTACCCCATTGCACTGCCTCGATCTGGTCGCTTTCGCTGACGGGTAGATCTGGGGCGCTTAGGCGTTCAGCCAGAAACCGGGAGCCATGCTCGATGACGATCTCGCCCGATGTGGCGCGGTGATAGGTTGCCGGGCCCGTCGGCACCACGTTGAACGGCACCATTCCAGCCCGAACGTCGCGTCCGGGAAGAGCGGTGCGCAGGGTGCGGGCGTTCTCGAGCCCATTCTGCCAAGACAGAACCGGGACCGTTTCCGTGGCGTGTGCGGCGATCAGCGTTGCCATCTCGGCGGTCGCGCCGGTTTTTACCGTGACGATGACCAACTCGGCATCCCCAAGACAGGCAGGGTTTTCGCTGAGCGTGAGTTGTGCGGCGGCGACGTGGCGATGCAGGTTCGAGAAATCTGTCACCGTCAGCCCTTGTCCCCGGATGGCGTTCAGCACCCGCGCGCGGCCCAGCAGCGTCACGCTGTGTCCCGCTGCGGCCAGCAATGCGCCGCAAAAGCAGCCAATGCTGCCTGCACCGGCGATGACAATATTCATGGCTAACCTCCGCTGTCCCTGCAAGGATCGCCGGGATCGTTCAACGGAGCCAGCGTGACGTCAGGTCAGACGCGGGCGCGTCTGGGTCGGGTGCGTTCGAGGTCTTCCGAGATCGGAATGAACTCCTGATCATCACCGGGCGGCAGGTGGAAGGCGCCGTTCGCCCAGTCGGCAGTTTTCCATTCGCGTGTGGCCGTTTCTATCTTCTCCCTCGAGGAGGAGACGAAGTTCCACCAGATGTAGCGATCTTCGTTCAGGGTTGCGCCGCCCAGCAACAACAGCCGCGCACCCAGTGGTCCGGCCTTCACGGACAGGTGATCGCCGGGGCGGAAGACCATCATGCGACCCGCCTCGAAGCTGTCGCCTGCGATCTCGACCGAGCCTGTGGTGACATAGACACCGCGATCCTCGTGATTGTCGGGCAGCGGGAAGGAGGCACCCGGTTCTAGCTGGACGTCGAGATAAAAGGTCTCGGACAGCATGGTGACCGGGCTGGTTTCGCCATAGGCGGAACCAAGGATCAGGCGGGCGCTGACGCCTGCATCCTGAATATGGGGCAACGCGCCCTGTTTGTGGTGTTCGAAATCGGGGGCCATATCTTCGTGCGTTTCGGGTAAGGCGATCCAAGTCTGGATGCCAAACAGGCTGTGTTTCTTGCCGCGTGTTTGGTCACTGGTACGTTCGGAATGGGTCACACCACGCCCAGCGACCATCCAGTTGACCTCGCCGGGATAGATCATCTGATGCGTGCCGAGACTGTCGCGGTGTTCAAACTCGCCCTGATATAAATAGGTCACGGTACCAAGTCCGATATGGGGATGCGGCCGTACGTCAATACCGCCTTCGGTGATGAATTCGGCCGGACCCATTTGGTCGAAGAAGATGAAGGGGCCGACCAGTTGCCGTTTGACCGAGGGTAGCGCGCGGCGCACCTCGAACCCGCCCAGATCACGGGCACGGGGGATGATCAGGCTGTCTAGCGCCGGGTTCTCGGACCGGCAGTCGGGTGTATGGGTCGGATTCCAGCTCATTCTCGCTCTCCCTTAGGTCAGGATCTGGCTTGGGCTTCAATATGTTTGATAATGTGGAATATAGTATGATTTATTATCTGGCATAGCGCATGAGTGCACATATACAGTGCACGATGGGCGGAAACGGCGGCAACGCTCACGTGACGGTGATGAAATGACCCGAACTTCAGACCAGCTTAACTCGGCTTTCGCAACAAACGTGCTAGATTGAGTGTCAGGCCAGACACCATGCCCGTTATCGAAAGGAGCCCTCTCGATGTCGCACGTTCTTCTTACCCGCCGCAGCGCGTTGGTTACGGCGGGCTGTTTTGCAGCGCTAGGCACGGCCGGGCTGACCACGCCCGCGCGGGCGCAGGGCGTTGCACCGACCCCGTCCATGCGGGGCGGATCGAACAACTATCGCCCCGGCGCCCCTATTGTGCAGCGCATCGGCGGCGGAGGTTTCTGGATGACCGGCACCGTGCGCCGCGCAGGCGACGGAGCCCCCTTGCCCGGACAGCGTATCCAGATCTGGGCGCATACGACCGAGGGGCACGAGCGCGACCAGCGCAGCCATGGGGCGACGCTGACGGATGCGAACGGTGAATTTCGGCTTGAGATGCCACAAATCGTGCCCGCCTTTGGCCAACCGCATGGGCATCTCGCCTATGACAGCGGCGAATTTGAGACGGTATTCCTGCGCCCGGTGATGTCGAGCGCGAAAGACAAAACGCTTGCCGCGCATTTCGTCTTGCAGCCTGCCTGATACGTGTTGAGGCGCATACTGATCTGGGCAGCGTTGATTGTCGCCCTTCTGGTGCCGGTTATCGCGGCAGCATTCAGCCCTTATCTGGCGTGGCGCGAGCCGATCTACATCCTAGCCGGGTTTGCGGGCATCGTCGGGATGTGCCTTCTGCTGATGCAACCCTTGCTGGCCGGACGCTGGTTGCCTGGGCTTTCACCTGTGCGCAGCCGCTTATGGCACAGGCGGTGCGGTCTGGCCCTTGTCGCAGCGATCGTAATCCATGTGGGCGGTTTGTGGATCACGAGCCCGCCGGATGTCGTGGACGCGCTTCTATTCGTATCAGCCACACCCTTTTCCGTCTGGGGTGTGATCGCGATGTGGACGGGTTTTGCTGCAGCAACGATGGGCGTTCTGCGGCTACGCCTGAACCTGCGATTTCGGCTCTGGCGTCTGGGTCACGCCGGACTGGCAGTGGTGACCATACTGGGCAGTGTCGTACACGCCCTGATGATTGAGGGCACGATGGAGATCATGACCAAGATCGCATTGTGTGTGCTGGTAGTTCTGGCGTGCGTCGCTACGCTCGCCAGATTACGGGTCTGGGAAGTGTCCCGACGCGTTTAGTCCTCCCATACGCATACCGGGGCCGCGTCAGGCTGACAGGCGTTTGGCATAGGTCGCGCGATCTATTTCAACATCCCGCACGGTGATGCTGCCGACCGTGGGCGCAGACGCAGCCAGAACACTCAGAATGATCGCGTTCAACTCGGCGCGCGTTGCCTCATCTCGGCCTTGCAACAACAAGAGCGTGGCATGAATGAAGGTCTGCGGTTCGGTCCCGATGCGGAAATACGGAAACGAGGTGGCACGGATTTTGAGTGTTGGGGCATCGAATTCTTCATGCGCGGCGAGCACGGAATAGAGCTGCTCACAGATGGCTTGAAAATCATGAGTTTTTTCGAGCCCGGCAGAGAATTCCAGAGTGACGTGTGGCATTGGTTGCTCCGAGATTTAAGAGAGCCATCTATGGCTCTCCCAGATTGCTGTCGGCCTCAGACGCCCAGACACCAGCGCATCACGGCTTTTTGCGCATGCAGGCGGTTTTCGGCCTCGTCAAAGATCACCGAGTTCGGGCCGTCCATGACCTCGGATGTGGCCTCTTCTTCGCGGTGCGCAGGCAGGCAGTGCATGAACAACGCGTCTGGCTTGGCATGCGACATCAGCTCGGCGTTGACCTGATAGGGCCGCAGCATGTTGTGGCGGCGCTCCTTCGCGGATTGAGAATCGTGCATTGAGACCCAGGTGTCGGCGACCACGAGGTCGGCCTCTTCAACAGCTTTGTGCGGGTCCCGTTCGATCACGATTTTCGAGCCCTTCTGGCGCGCAAGCCCCATGAATTCTTCTTCTGGGTCCAGCTGCGCCGGGCCGGTGAATGTCAGGTCGAAACCGAATTGACCGGCGGCATGCAGAAATGAAGCGCAGACATTGTTGCCGTCGCCGGTCCAGACGACCTTTTTTCCTGCGATGGGGCCGCGATGCTCTTCATAGGTCAGCACATCGGCCATGATTTGGCAGGGATGTGTACGATCGGTCAGACCATTGATGACGGGAACGTCCGAGTATTCGGACATCTCGGTCAGGATGGTTTCATCAAAGGTTCGGATCATGATCATGTCGACATAGCGCGACAGGACCCGTGCAGTGTCGGCGATGGTCTCGCCATGGCCCAGCTGCATGTCCTTGCCGGACAGTACCATGGTCTGCCCGCCCATTTGGCGCACGCCAACATCGAAGGACACGCGGGTCCGCGTTGATGGCTTTTCAAAGATCAGCGCAACCATGCGGCCTGCCAGAGGCTGCTCGTCGTCGGGGGCGGCTTTGGGACGCCCAAGGCGCGCCTGTTTCATCGCGCTGGCCTGATCGATCATGTTCCGCAGATCACCTGCGTCAGTTTTGTGGATATCAAGGAAGTGGTTCATTTTAATTCACTTTTCAATCAGGCGAGTTCAGGCCGAAGCCATTGCGTTTTCGACTTGTGCCGCAGTTTTCTCGAGGCGGATCAGGGCTTGTGCGATGTCATCCTCGGTGAGGGTCAGCGGCGGCAGCAGGCGGATCACGTTATCTGCGGCGGGGACCGTTATGACCTCGTTGTCATAGCCAGCGTTGACCACGTCGATATTGGCGGGTTTGCATTTCAGGCCAAGCATCAAACCTGAGCCGCGCACCTCCTCGAATACTTCGGGGTGGTCCGCGATCAGGCCTTCGAGCTTCTGACGCAGCAGGCCTGCCTTGCGATTCACACCTTCGAGGAAGGCCGGAGTAGCGACCTGATCAATCACCGCGCAGCCAACGGCACAGCCCAAGGGGTTGCCGCCATAGGTCGAGCCGTGGGTGCCTGCCGTCATGCCGCTGGCGGCCTCTTCGGTGGCCAGAACCGCACCCAGAGGAAAACCGCCGCCGATGCCTTTGGCGACCATCATGATATCCGGCGTGATGCCGGCCCATTCATGTGCAAAGAGTTTGCCGGTCCGCCCAACGCCGCATTGGACTTCATCGAGGATCAGCAAAAGGCCGTTATCATCGCAAATCTGGCGCAAGGCTTTCAGCTCTGCATCCGGAACGGGGCGGATGCCGCCTTCGCCCTGAACCGGTTCGATCAGGATGGCTGCCGTGGTGTCGGTGATGGCGTTGGTGACACCGTCGAGGTCTCCGAATGTCAGATGGACAAAGCCTGGCAGCAGCGGGCCGAAACCTTTGGTCATTTTCTCGGACCCGGCGGCGGCGATACCCGCCGATGACCGGCCATGGAATGAGCCGTCGAAAGTGATGATCTCGACCTTCTCGGGCTGACCTTTGTCATAGAAACACTTGCGGGCCATTTTGACGGCCAATTCGCAGGATTCGGTGCCCGAATTGGTGAAGAACACAGTATCGGCAAAGGTGTGTTCCACCAGCTTGTCCGCCAGTGCCTGCTGTTGCGGGATGTTATAGAGGTTTGAAACATGCCACAGCGCATGCGCCTGTTCCGTCAGGGCCGCCACCAGCGCCGGATGTGCATGACCCAGCGCGTTCACCGCTATGCCCGCGCCCAGATCCAGAAAACGTCGGCCATCCGCCTCGGTCAGCCAGGCGCCTTCGCCCTTCACGAATGTCAGGGGCGCGCGGTTATAGGTCGGCAGAACGGACGGGATCATCGGATCATCCTTTTCGAATAGCTTGAGCCCTGTGAGTGATACACTGGAGCCATGGTCGTCAACTGATTTGGTGGGGTTTGCGCGGATTTGGACAGCGCAAATGGATCAAACGGGCCGATTATGCGGTCAGGCGTCGGCGTCGGAGGCGCAGGATATGTGCGGTATTGATCATGTGAGGCCGTATAGCGGGGTGCACCGGGTCTGAAAACCCCGTTTTTGCGATCGGGGCAAAAATCATTCTGAGACCGTGATTTACCGCTTGTCATTTACCCGACGCTGGCGCACGGCTGAACCATGACACCGGTACGTCAGAATCCTGCCCTTGCGGCCTTGCTGATCCTTGCGGCCAGCGCCCTTCTCGCAGGGACCACATTGCTGGCGAAAGCACTGGGGACGGATGTGCTTGGCCCTGCCCTGCATCCGATGCAGATCAGCCATGGACGGTTTCTGTTTGCCTTTCTGGTAATCGTGACAGCCGTCGGCATCATGCGCCCCCGCCTGAGCCGCCCGCATTGGGGTCTGCATATCGGACGGACAAGCTTCGGCTGGCTGGGGATCACGCTGATGTTTGCATCCGTTGCTTTCATACCGATTGCGGATGCGACGGCGATCTCGTTCCTGAACCCGGTCTTTGCCATGATGTTGGCGATCCCGCTGCTGAAAGAAGGTGTCGGCCCGTGGCGCTGGTTGGCCGCCATCGTGGCCTTGATCGGTGCCTTGGTTCTGTTGCGTCCAACGCCCGCTAGCTTTCAACCCGCTGCATTACTGGCCCTGACCGCAGCAGTGATAATTGGGATGGAACTGATCTTTATCAAAAAGCTCTCGGGCCGAGAAATACCGATCCAGATTCTGCTGATCAACAATGCGATGGGTCTGACCATTGCGACAGTCGCGGTAAGTTTCATTTTCCAGATGCCGACGCCTCAGCAATGGGCGGCGCTGGCCTCGATTGGTGTGCTAATGGCCTGTGCGCAGGCTTGTTTCGTCAACGGAATGGCGCGGGCGGATGCCTCTTTTGTGGCTCCGATCAGCTACGCTACGCTGATCTTCGCTGCCTTCTACGATTTCGCGGTATTCAAGGTGATACCGGATGGGATCAGCCTGATCGGCTCGGCCATCATCCTGACCGGAGGTCTGATTCTGGTCTGGCGCGAGGCGATACACCGTCAGGCCTTGAGCCGGTAGCCGGTGCGCAACATCTGCCAGGTCAATCCTCCAACCAACAATGTCGCGCTGGCGCAGATCGCCATGCCCAACCAAGGAGAGCTGTCGGACACGCCGATCATCCCATAGCGCAACCCGTCAATCAGATAGAAGACCGGGTTCGCATGGCTTAGCCGATTGAGCACTGGCGGTAGCGCCTGCACAGAATAGAAAGTGCCGGACAAGAAAGCCAAAGGCGTGACGATGAAATTGGTGATCGCCGCCATCTGGTCGAACTTGTTGGCAAATATCCCGGCAAAAAGCCCAAGCGCGCCCATGAACGCGCCGCCTAAAACCACGAATATCAGTGCGATCATCGGGTTCTGCGGCACGATGCCCAGAACCAACGCCAGAGCGATTGCGACAACAAGGGCGATCAGGATACCGCGGGCGATGCCTCCGGCCAGATAACCCAACAGGATTTCCAGCGGCGATAGCGGCGGCATCAGCGTATCGACGATATTGCCCTGAACCTTGGCGATCACCATCGATGACGATGTATTGGCAAAGGCGTTCTGAATCACGGTCATCATCATGATGCCCGGTGCCAGAAAGGTCAGAAACGGCACCCCCATCACATCCGGTCGGCTGGGACCAATGGCAATGTTGAAGATCAGCAGGAACAGGCCTGCCGTCACCAGCGGTGCCAGCAGGGTCTGCGTCCACACGGCCAGAAAGCGCAGGGTCTCGCGCTGCGCCAGTGTATAGAGGCCCATCCAATTCACCGCGCCAAAGCGGCGTGCGTCGTGATCCATGAGATTATGCATGCTCTGCCCCATACCTGATTCGAAGACCGCTTGTAACTCGGGCCGCAGTGTTTAGAATAGGGCGCTGAGATGATTTCCCAAGGCGGCCCGAATCCGGGGCCGCTTTCCGCTTTTGAAAGGCAAATGATGTCCTGGACTGACGAGCGTGTAGAGCTGCTGAAAAAGATGTGGGGCGAGGGCCAGTCGGCCAGCCAGATCGCCAAGGAACTGGGCGGCGTGACCCGCAATGCGGTGATCGGCAAGGTGCACCGTCTGGGTCTGTCGAATCGCGCCACCGGTGCAAGCCCGGCAAAGGCCGAGCCTAAGGAAAAACCGGCCCCCGCGCCCAAGGCCGAGGCCAAACCGAAACCGACACCCAAGACTGAACCGGCCCGTCCGGTGCCAGCCCCCGAGGCCAAACCGGTCACCCCGGCCCGTCGCCAGATCATACCCGCCGGCCAGCCGTTGCCTCCGCAACCGTCGGCCAATGAGATCAGCCCCGAGGCTTTGGCCAAGGTCAACGAGATTGAAAAGAAGGCCAAGAAGCTGTCTTTGATGGAGCTGACCGAAAAGACCTGCAAATGGCCTGTCGGCGACCCCGCGACCGAGGATTTCTGGTTCTGCGGCCTGCCCGTCGAGGCAGGCAAACCCTATTGCGAAGCGCATGTGGGCGTGGCGTTCCAGCCGATGAGCTCGCGCAGAGATCGTCGGCGGTAATTCTTAGACATGACAGCGGGTGTTGGCCTTGGTTGGCCAACGCTCTATCAACATTAGTCTGCAGAACGGGTGCTTTCCGTATAGTCGGATAGCAATGATCGGGCGTGTTGAGCGTGGCGCGACACCAGCTGTTTCTGACGCGCGTTGTCCGGCACCAGATAACTGGTATCCGAGAGGCCCCCGGTCGAAATGCCCGAAAACAATACAGTAAGTTCCTCGACCATTGCAGGAGGGAGTGAATTCAACGCTTCCTGTCCTATCAGCAAGCTTTCGGTCGGGGCACCCTCGGCGATAATCACTTCGTGCGTCGCCAGGACCAGATGGAAATACGTGACGCTGTCTACGGTTTCATCGACATAAATCCCCGGCAGATCGGTCAGCCTTATCGCGGCGACCAGAACCTCAGAACGACCGAACATGCGTTTCACAATCGCCGAGGACACCAGCATGCGATGCTGACGCGAGACAAGCAGATCACGTCGGGGCAGGCCTTGTCCAAGTGCGCCCGCGCAAATTCGCACTGGATAAAGTTTCGGATTGCGGCGCAACTCGCGCGCAGTGAGTGAACGGCGCAAGATCTGCAGCAAAGGCTGGTTGCCACCCCGCGCCAGCAAAAGCAGCTGGCCAGGCTTCAGATCTTCTACCGGCACCGGACCCAAATCAGTGGATACGAGTGTGCCCGCAGTCAGACAGGGGATGCTGCCCGGGGTGGGATCGGTATTGACTGTATATGTGCCGCCATTGTCGGTCGAAATCAGGGAATCGCCAGCGCCGGCCTGCCCGATGACTGTGGATTGCATACCATTGGCCGGGCCAGTGTTCGCAGTGATCGGGCCGGGACTTGGAGGATCGCTGAAAGAATTAAACTGATAAACCGTTGTCCCTTCGGAAAGCGAGATACCATTGGTTTTACCCAATCCGTTAAATGTCCCGGAACTTGTCGTGTCGATTACATAGATATCGCGACCGGCAACCGTTGTCGGCGTGATACCGGCCAGAGTATTGGTGGTTCGGATCGAGCCATTGCTCAAATAGATCGTCACGACCAACCCCGAGACATCCGTACCAGCGTCAACCGCGACCTCGATAAAATCCAGGGCCGGGCCACCTAAGTATTTGAGCTCAGAAAAGTATGGATCCGGCATAAATCACATGTCTTTCGATGATGCTAAGACGTCCACCCGGCACTGACGGGACAGAAATGCTGTGGCTGCTGTTGATACAACTTTCATAGGAAGGCAAGCTGTTGCTTCTGTTACTGCGCCGGATGCGAAGGCAGATTTGGCATCGGCACCCATCGGGGTAGTTCCTCGGGCGAAACCGAGACATGCAGTTTCTCTGACCGGTCACGCCCTACTTTGCGATGCTTGCGCAGCAGGAAAATCTTACCCCAGCCACGCCAGGTGCCCACGGATTGCGCATGCGGATCGGTAGGGAAACGGTCGCGCCAGCCCTCGGGCAATGGCAGGCCGTGCAGCTCGGCCTTGTCCAGCATCCAGATCAGGGAGATGTTGCTGAGGGGGCGGGCCTCTTCGAACCCGTTCAGCTGGCCGCCAACATCGCCGTGGGTGCCGCGGAACCAAACCTGCTCGATATGGCCCTTGAAGTCGGGGGTGCATTTCCACAGCACCGGCTCGAACACCTCGCGGGTCTCGTCCAGCGCCATGGCGTGATAGCCGTGGCGGGTGGCAGGGCCAAGCTGGTGGTTGTGGAAGGCATGGCGTTCCTCGGCCCAGCGCCAGAGCAGCGGAAGGCGCAGGCCCAGCGCCTTGACCGTGTCCCAGACGCCGACCATCTCGATGGCGACATCCTCGTGACAGAACTCCCGACGAAAGACCGCCGCCGCTTCGCCATTGGCGTTACATTCATAGTGTCGATAGGCCTGTTTGATATTGCGGACAGTGGCGTGTTCGGCCTTGAGCAACCCGATAGCATCGATCACGCCCGCAAGGCTGCGGACCCCGTATGCGCCGCGTGAATAGCCGATGAAAAAGATCTTATCACCGGGTTTGTAACGCGAAGCCAAATAACCATAGGCCCGACGAATCTGACGGTTGATACCCCGCCCCATCATCACGTCCATAGTGGACTTCCAGCTTTCCCACTGCACGCCGGATTCGTAGAAAACCGAAACCTGGCTGCCCATCTCGCAGCACAGGCGCAGAGTCTGGCCCGCGTGGGTTTCCCGCCCTGCTTCCAGCGTCGACATGGTGCCGTCAAGAATGATGACATGGCTGACAGGTTCGCGGTGGCGCGTTTCGGCCGAGTGCTCGGACCGCAGAGGCCGTCCGAGCCATCCCAGTACCTTTCTACTCAGCCGCGACAAAACCATGCGTCAACAATTCCCAAACTTTGTGAGGTGTGAAAGGCATATCCGCCTGCCGCACCCCGTGATCCCAGAGCGCATCCTGTACCGCGTTCGCCACTGCGGCCAGTGCGCCCACGGTGCCTGCCTCGCCACAGCCTTTCATCCCCATCGGGTTGGCGGTTGACGGAACCGGCGCCGAGGTAAACTCTATCATGGGTATCTCAGCAGCGCGGGGCAAGGCGTAGTCCATGAACGAAGCCGTGAGCAGTTGCCCCTCGGCATCATGAACAACATGCTCGGTCAGTGCTTGGCCGATACCCTGCACTACCCCGCCATGCACCTGCCCCTCGGCCAGCATCGGGTTGATAAGATTGCCGAAATCATCCACCACCGTGTAGCGGTCGACCCATGTTTCACCAGTGAAAGAATCGATAACGACTTCGGCAACATGTGCACCATTGGGATAGCTGCGTGCATCTAGCGTAGCGCGGGCTTCGTGCTGCAACAGATCGGTGCGCCCGTCAGCGCGCGCCATCTCGGCCGCCTCGGTCAGCGTGGGGGTCAGGTTGGACCCCGGCGCGCGGAAGGTTTCATGGTCGAAGGTCACATCGCTTTCCTCGACCCCCATCTTATCCGCAAGATAGGGCGTGAATGCGGCGATCATCGTATCAACTGTGACCAGTGTCGCGTTGCTTTGGGTCGTGACCGAGCGTGATCCGCCGGTTCCGCCGCCCTGCGCCAGCCTGTCCGTGTCGCCTTGCACAACATTGATCAGGTGCGAAGGAATCCCTGTCTGGTCCGATAGGAACTGGGCATAGACGGTCTCGTGCCCTTGCCCATTGGACTGAGTGCCGACATAGAGGTTCACCGTTCCGTCCTCGCAAAACTCGATCTTCGCGCCTTCGGAAGGGTCTCCCAAAATACTTTCGATATAGTAACAAAGCCCCTGCCCCCGGATCAGGCCGTTTTCCGCATCCGCCGCTTTGCGGGCCTCAAAGCCCGTAGTCTGTTCGGCGGCGCGGCTGAGGACCATGTTGAACTCACCCACATCATAGGTTTCGCCGGTTGCGGTCTTATAGGGGAAGGCTTCGGGTCGGATGAAATTCTTGCGCCGCAACTCCCACGGATCAATCCCCAACTCACGCGCAGCACGGTCCATGACGCGTTCCAGCACATAGATCGCCTCGGGTCGCCCGGCACCGCGATAGGCGTCGACCTGCGTGGTGTTGGTGAAGAATCCTTCGACCCGCAAGTAGGTGGTCTGAACATCGTAGACACCCATCAAAACCTTACTGAACAGGCTGGTCTGGATCGCCTGCGCGAAATGGCTGTTATAAGCGCCAAGGTTGATCTTGCTGTGGACCCGGTAAGCAGTGATCTTGTGATCGGCATCAAAGGCGAGCTCCGCCAGTGAGGTCAGGTCGCGGCCGTGGTGATCGGACAACATCGCTTCGGACCGGTCCGACATCCAGTGCACCGGCTGGCCCAGTTTCATGGCAGCAACAGCAACGGTGAAATATTCGGGATAAGGCATCGCCTTCATACCAAATCCGCCGCCGACATCTGGCGTAGTGACGCGGATCGCCTCGGGGTCCAGTTTCAGCTTTTGTGCCAGCTGCGCTTTCATCCCCCAGACACCCTGCCCGCCATATGAGAAATGCATACGGCCACCCGACCAATCGGCCTGACAGCCACGCGGTTCGATCGAGCTCACGATGACCCGGTTGTCATGCACGTTCAGCGCGACGGTGCGCGCCGCTGCCTGAAAGGCGTCATTGGTCGCCTTCTCATCACCCAAGCCCCAGTCAAAGGCGCGGTTGTCGGGGGCTTGTGGATGCAAAGGTTCGCCACCCGCAGCGACATCCATCTTGACCGGCAGGTCTTCGGTTTCCATCCAGATCAATTCGACTGCATCGCGGGCCTGTAACAACGAGTCGGCAATGACGACCGCAACGGGTTCTCCGACGAAACGCACGCGGTCCTTGGCCAGCATGTTCCGCTCGGACGCAGCGCCTTGACTGCCGTCGCGGTTGGCGACTGTAGTCGCGTTCATCACCGTATCGATCCCGGCAGCAGTCAGATCTTCCAGCGTCATGACCAAGCGCACCCCATCCGCTGTACGTGCATCTTCAAGGTCCAGCGACGTGATGGTGGCATGCGCCACCGGGCTGCGAAAGAATGCTGCGAACAGCGCATTCTCGGGCACAGAATCGTCCATGTATTGCCCCTGCCCGGTCAGAAACCGCTGGTCCTCGGTCCGTTTGATGGGCTGGCTTTTGCCGAATTTTTCCATGGGATGATCCTCTGGCTGCCTGAATGCGCGACCCTAGCGTGAAGCAGGACCTTGTCCAGTGGCTGAGAAAATTAACCCCGCACGGTCTGAAAGCGACATTCATGTCTGGAAACAGCGTTGCACGCCGATCTGGGCCGCGCCTAGGCTGAACCTAAATTCAGTCGAGTGGAGGTTTCCATGCCCAAAGAAATCAAGCTGACGAATGGCCGATTGGACAGCCAAAGTGCCGAGGCCTATTGGGATGATGGGTTTATATTTCCGATCCCCGTGTTCTCTGCCGCAGAAGCCGCCGGGTACCGTGCCGAGTTGGAAGATGTCGAGGCCAGCTGGCGCGAGGCTGACCTGCCGCTACCCCTGAACATGTACAAACGCATCAACGCGCATGTGGTGATGCCATTTGCCACTCGCATCGCGTTGGACCCGCGCGTTTTGGACGTTGTCGAAGGTGTTTTGGGCCCAGACCTGCTGTTGTGGTCGGCTGAGCTGTTCATCAAGGAACCGCGCACGACGCAAGTGGTGGGCATGCATCAGGACCTGACATATTGGGGTATGGGTGAAACCTCGGACCAGTTGACCGCCTGGATCGCCCTATCCCCTGCGACGGTTGAGAGTGGCTGCATGGATTTCGTGAAGGCCAGCCACAAGAACCCGATCCTGCCGCATAATGATACGTTCTCCGACAACAACCTGCTGTCGCGTGGGCAAGAGGTGGCAGTCGATGTCGCGGAGGAAGACAAAACCCATATCGAGTTGCAGCCCGGCCAGATGTCGCTGCACCATGGGCTGACCATTCATGGGTCAGGGCCGAACGTATCTGATGATCGTCGAATTGGCCTGGCTATCCGTTATCTCAACCCCAATGCGCAGCAAAAAGTGGCGGATCGCGACTATGCCATTCTGGCGCGGGGCGAGGACCGGGTGGGGAATTTCATCCATATCCCTGAGCCGACCGAGCTGTTTGCTCCTGAGGCGCTGGACCTGCACGCGCGCATCCGCAGCGATCAGGCCAAGGCGATGGGGCAAGGGGCCAGCGAAAAGCTGGATCTTTATGCGCCCGCCCCATCAAATCCCGGCTGATCATTGCAGGACCGCCGCGCAGACCCTTCCCCTTCCCTTACGCATTCGCTATTGCAGGCGCTGACCCGAGATTGATGACGCAGGACGCACCCCATGGCGATGGAAAAGACATTCAACGCGGCCGAAGCCGAGGCCCGCATCTACAAGGCCTGGGAAGAGGCCGGAGCCTTCAAGGCAGGCGCGAACAAATCGCGCGACGAGAGCTTTACCATCATGATCCCACCGCCGAACGTGACGGGTGCGCTGCATGTGGGCCACGCGTTCAACAACACGCTGCAGGATGTTCTGACCCGCTGGCACCGGATGCGCGGGTTCGACACGCTATGGCAGCCCGGTCAGGACCACGCTGGTATCGCCACGCAGATGCAGGTGGAAAAGATGTTGGCCAACACCCAGCAGCCGGGACGTCGTGAGCTGGGACGTGAGGCGTTTCTGGACAAGGTCTGGGAATGGAAGGGAGAATACGGCGGCACGATCATCGAGCAGCTCAAGCGCCTGGGCTCGTCCTGTGATTGGTCGCGCAACGCCTTCACCATGGCGGGTGCGCCGCGTGACCCGCGCACAGGCCACGAAAATTCTGCGAATTTTCACGACGCAGTGATCAAGGTCTTTGTCGACATGTACGAAAAGGGCCTGATCTATCGCGGCAAGCGGCTGGTCAATTGGGACCCGCATTTCGAGACCGCAATTTCGGACCTTGAGGTCGAGAATATCGAAGTTGCAGGCCACATGTGGCACTTCAAATACCCGCTGGCGGGCGGCGAGACCTATACCTACGTCGAGAAAGATGAGGACGGGAATATCGTGCTGGAGGAAGAGCGCGACTATATCTCGATCGCCACGACTCGCCCCGAAACCATGCTCGGCGACGGCGCAGTTGCGGTTCACCCATCGGATGAGCGCTATGCGCCCATCGTCGGAAAACTCTGCGAAATCCCGGTTGGCCCGAAAGAGCATCGCCGTCAGATCCCGATCATCACCGATGATTACCCTGATCCAGATTTCGGCTCGGGCGCGGTGAAAATCACCGGTGCACATGACTTCAACGACAATATGGTCGCCAAGCGCGGCGGCATTCCAATGTATCGCCTGATGGACACCAAAGGCGCAATGCGCGCCGATGGTGCGCCTTATGCCGAAGAGGCGGACAAGGCGCAGGAATACGCGCGCGGGCGAGAGTTCACCGAGAACGAGATCGACGCGATCAACCTGATCCCTGATCATCTGCGCGGCCTCGACCGGTTCGAGGCACGTGCGAAGGTCGTCGAGGAGATCACTACAGACGGTCTGGCTGTCATGACTCGCGCGGATGATCAACGTCTGGGTTCGACCGCTTTAAAGCCGGAACACGAAGGCGCGGACAAGCTGGTGCCGCTGGTCGAAAGCAAACCGATCATGCAGCCCTTCGGCGACCGCTCGAAAGTCGTCATCGAGCCGATGTTCACCGACCAATGGTTCGTCGACGCCGCCAAGGTCGTCGGCCCTGCGCTGGACGCGGTCAAGGACGGCACTGTCAAGATCATCCCCGAGTCGGGCGAGAAGACCTATTACCACTGGCTGGAAAACATCGAGCCGTGGTGCATCTCGCGCCAGCTATGGTGGGGGCATCAGATACCGGTTTGGTATGGTCTCGATCTCTCGGCTGAGAATTTCAAGGACGACGAAAACGACGGCGACCTTGATTTGGTCGAATTGGGTCGTTTGCTCAACGAAGGCGGCATGCTGCATCGTGGCAATGTCATGGAATGCGCGGCAAGCCTTGAGGCCGTTACAGAGAAATTCCTCGACGACAATGCCAATATACCCAGCCCGCTGAGCCACGCGACTGTCATCGAAGTTGCCGATAAGCAGGAAGCGATCCATCAGTTCGCCGAAAGCCTTGCTCAATACGCAGTCGAACAAGACCCGACCAAGCTGGTCTACCCGGTCTGGCGCGACCCCGACGTACTCGACACATGGTTCTCTTCCGGCCTCTGGCCTATCGGCACGCTGGGCTGGCCTGAAAAGACTGAAGAGTTAGAGCGCTATTTCCCAACCGATGTGTTGATCACCGGCTTTGACATCCTGTTCTTCTGGGTCGCGCGGATGATGATGATGCAACTGGCGGTGGTGAACGAAATCCCGTTCCACACCGTGTATCTGCACCAGCTCGTCCGCGACGAGAAGGGCAAGAAGATGTCCAAAACCACCGGCAACGTGATCGACCCGTTGGAGATCGTGGACGAATTCGGTGCTGACGCGCTGCGCTTTACCAATGCCTCAATGGCGGCTATTGGCGGGGTACTGAAACTGTCGCGCGAGCGCATCACAGGTTACCGAAACTTCGGCACCAAACTGTGGAACGCCGTCCGCTTTGCCGAGATGAATGAGGTCTTCACCGACGCTGTCCCGCAACTGGACGTGACTGACCTGAAACCCAAAGCCGCCGTGAACCGCTGGATCATCGGTGAAACCGCCCGTGTGCGGGAAGAGGTCGACGCGGCGCTGGAAAGCTATCGTTTCAACGATGCGGCCAACGGGCTTTATGCCTTTGTCTGGGGCAAGGTCTGCGACTGGTACGTGGAACTCTCTAAACCCTTGCTGCAAGGCGATGACGCCGAGGCACAGGCCGAGACCCGCGCCACCATGCGCTGGGTTCTGGACCAGTGCATGGTCATGCTGCACCCGATCATGCCTTTCATCACCGAAGAGCTGTGGGGCCTGACCGGCACGCGGCCCAAGATGGTCGTGCATGCAGACTGGCCAACCTATACGGCGGCTAACCTGATCGACGCGGATGCGGATCGAGAAATGAACTGGGTGATCTCGGTGATCGAAAACACCCGCTCGGCCCGTGCACAGATGCGGGTTCCTGCTGGCCTCTACGTGCCGATGCTGGTGACTGAGATTGACGCGCACGGCCAAGCTGCATGGGACCGCAACGAAGCGCTGATCAAACGTCTGGCGCGGATCGACAGCCTGACCAAGGCGGATGAACTGCCAAAGGGCACGATCTCGATTGCCGCCCCCGGTGCCTCCTTTGGCCTGCCACTGGCGGACATCATCGACATTGGTGCGGAAAAGGAACGGCTGGAAAAAGCCAAAGGCAAGTTGGCCAAGGAACTCGGCGGTCTGCGCGGGCGCCTGAACAACCCGAAATTCGTGGCATCGGCCCCGGAAGAGGTTGTTGCAGAAGCCAAAGCTAACCTTGCCGCCCGCGAAGAAGAAGAAGCCAAGCTAAACGAAGCTCTCGCCCGTTTGGCTGAAATTGCCTGATCTTTTTCCTGCTGCTGATATATTGAAATCGAACCTCACCACCCAACCGGCGGTGAGGTTTTTCTTTACCCTCAGAGCTTTCCCCTTGTTCACGCCACGCCCCGCTTGTTAGCACTTCGGCGAAACAACCTGGCGAGGCACTGACGATGCGATCTTTCCCTCCGATGCAGACCGTCTCAACCGGGTTGGTTGTGGCCATTGTCGGGTTCTTCAGCTCGTTTCCCATCGTGCTGCAGGGGTTGGGCGCGATGGGAGCTTCATCGCAGGAAGCCGCCTCGGGTCTGATGAGTGCGGCGATTGCCATGGGGCTTGCAGCCATCGTCCTCAGCCTGCGGTACAAAATGCCGATCAGCGTTGCGTGGTCGACTCCGGGGGCCGCTCTGTTAGCCGTCTCGGCCACCCCGGTCGAGGGATTTTCAGGCGCGATTGGTGCGTTCCTGTGCGCCGGAGCATTTACGGTTCTGGCAGGGCTGTGGAAGCCGCTGGGACGATTGGCAGCAGCAATTCCCACAACACTGGCGCAAGCAATGCTGGCAGGTGTGCTCTTGCCACTATGCCTTGTGCCCTTCAAGGCGGCGATCGAGATTCCATGGCAGGCGTTGCCGGTGATCCTGACGTGGTTTGTCGCGGGCCGTTTCAATCGGTTGATCGCGGTTCCGGCAGCTGTGGTCGCGGCGGCTATCATTGTGTCGCTGAACGCAGGAGATGCCCAATTGATGCCGGATCGTTTGATCGCGGCTCCGATCTGGACCATGCCATCATTCTCGGTCGCGTCGGCCATCGGGATCGGCGTACCGCTGTTTATCGTCACGATGGCGACACAGAATATCCCCGGCGTCGCGGTGATGCGCAGCTTTGGCTTTGATCCTGTTCCCGGCCGGTTGTTTTCATCCGTCGGTGGCGCAAGCATGCTTTCGGCCCCTTTCGGGGCGCCTGCAACCTGCCTGGCCGCAATCACCGCAGCGATGTGTTCCAACGAGGAAAGCCACCCCGATCCGGCGCAGCGTTATTGGTCGGCAATCATGGGGGGCGTGTTCTACTGCCTCTTCGGTATCTTTGCCGTGGCGATCACCAGTTTTGCCGCCTATGCCGACCCGCTGCTAATGGGCACTCTGGCAGGTGTGGCCCTGATCGGGGTCCTGGCCAATGCCATGCATGCCGCGCTGGACGTCCCTGTCGAGCGCGAAGCGGCTATTTTGACACTGGCCATCACAGCCTCCGGCATAACGGTTTTTGGGTTGGGCGCGGCAGTCTGGGGGCTGTTGGCTGGGGGTATCGCATATCTAGCAACAAACCGAGTGCGCTGAGCCCTTTCATCAGACCCCCTCAGGCGGTAAAATAAGCGCATGTTCGGATCGCTTGGAAAACTGATTGAACGCCAGATCAAAAAGGCGCAGGCCGAAGGCCAACTGCAAGGTCTTGAAGGCGAAGGTGCCCCGTTGCCCGACCGCTCGGGCGAGGCACAAGGCGATCCCGCCATTGCTGCGGGTCATCGGATCATGGCGCAGGCCGGAGTTCTGCCCGAGGAGTTCGACATCAAGAAACAGCTCGACGCCGCCCGCAAGGAGTTTGCAGCGCTGACTGCCAATCAGGACCGCAGGGCAGCAATGAAAAAGATTGCTGATCTTGAGATGCGATACAACATGGCCCGCGATGCACGGCGCGCATTCATGCGGTGATCATTTGAATTCGGGCTTTCGGCCCTGCATCTGTGCCATGACAACTTCCATTTGATCCGACTTACCGATCAGATCGACCTGTTCGGTAGATTCGGCCAACAGCACATCAGCACGGTCACGGGTTTCGGCCACATCAATCAACCGTTTGGCGGCGCGGATGGCGGACGGGCTTTTACCCGCGATGTCCTCGGCCAGCGCCAGCGCTTCGGTCAGGGGATCATCCGACAGTTTGGTAACAAGCCCCCAATCTGCCGCCTGTGGCGCTCCGATAGGGCGGGCGGTATAGGTCAGCAGGCGCAGCACGTCCGAGCGCACGAGCTCTGGCAGCAGAACCATGCCGCCCATGTCGGGGATAATGCCCCATTTCATCTCCATCACTGCCAGCTTGGCTTCGGGATGCGCGATGCGGATGTCAGCACCCAGCGCGATCTGTAGCCCACCGCCATAGGCGACGCCTTGAATAGCGCAGATCACCGGCACCGGGACGCGCCGCCAGATCAAGGCAAGTTCCTGCATTTCGTTGGCATCTTCGTGGCTGCGGGTCATCAGCCATTCGCTTGGGTCTGTGTGCGCCATGCTGGCAAAGCTGGCCATATCGAGCCCAGCGCAAAAGCTTTTGCCTTCCCCCGATAGCACCACGGCGCGGATGTCGGCTGCGGCGACCTCTTGACCGGCCGAAAGGATCGCCTTGATCATCGCATCGTCCAGCGCGTTCATCTTGTCGCCACGGGTCAGCGTGACACGTGCGATGTGGTCTTTGTATTCGATGGATACGCGGGACATGGGACCTCCGGGGCGTGTTTTGTTGTGTAAACATGCCAGCAAGACGCCAGCAGCGCCACAGCGACGTCAGGGCAAACCGCACATCCGAAGCCTCCTTTGAACTTCTGGCAAGGCTTGCCCCGCCTGATCGGTTGCGCTTATCTGCGGCCATGACTGGTCCTCGTTATACCCCGCTTGCCCTCACACTGCCCGCGACCGTGCCTTTTGTCGGCCCCGAAACGCAGGAGCGCCAACGTGGCGCGCCCTTCGTGGCCCGGATCGGTGCGAATGAAAGCGTGTTTGGCCCGTCCCCGCGCGCCATCGATGCAATGCAACGGGCCGCGGGCGAGATATGGATGTATGGCGATCCCGAGAATTACGAACTACGCCATGCGCTGGCGGTACATCATGGGGTCGCGCCTGAAAACATCGTGGTTGGCGAAGGCATTGACGGGTTGCTGGGCTATCTGGTGCGCCTGCTGGTTGGTCACGGCGATGCAGTTGTGACTTCGGATGGAGCTTATCCGACTTTCAATTACCACGTGGCCGGGTTTGGTGGGGTATTGCACAAGGTCCCCTACCACGACGATCACGAGGACCCGACGGCGCTGTTCGCCAAAGCGGCGGAGGTAGACGCCAAGTTGGTCTATCTGGCCAACCCGGACAACCCGATGGGAACATGGCATTCAGGTGAGGATATCGTGTCCGCTCTAGAGGCTTTGCCAGAGGGCTGTTTGGTGGTTCTTGACGAGGCATATGTCGAATGCGCGCCCGAAGGGACCGCTGCACCTGTCGCTGCTGATGATTCACGTGTGATCCGGATGCGAACGTTTTCCAAGGTTTATGGCATGGCCGGGGCGCGGGTAGGCTACGCTATCGGCTCGTCCGAGTTGATTGCGAGCTTCAACAAAGTGCGCAACCATTTCGGCATGAACCGAGCCGCGCAGGCAGGGGCATTGGCCGCGCTAAAAGATGAAGATTGGCTGACGCATGTGCAGCAAAGGATTGCCGGGTCCCGGAACCGCATCGAAGAGATTTCACGGTCGAATGGTCTGGTGCCTTTGCCGTCTGCGACAAACTTTGTGGCGATTGATTGTGGGCGCGATGGGGTGTTTGCCAAGGCCGTGTTGGACACGCTCGTTGAACAAGGCGTGTTCGTGCGGATGCCATTTGCCGCGCCCCAGAACCGGTGCATTCGGGTCAGCTGCGGAGGTGAGGCGGAAATGGCGGCGTTTGAAGCTGCTCTGCCCACGGCCTTGGCAAAAGCCCGAGCCTCGTAAAGGGGGCTGTCTGCCCCCTATCGCGCACATGCGCGATTTCCCCCGAAGGTATTTCGGGCCAGATGAAGAGGCGGATCGGGCTTATCCGGCCAGCGTCGCGGCGGCGGCTTCGAGCGCACCCTGACCACGGGGTATATCGAGCGCAGCCATAGCGGTTTCGACGCCACCCAGCATGGCCATGACCATTTGAGCGTTTACGTGCCCCATGTGGCCAAGGCGGAAGCAGCCATCCCAATCCTCCATTCCCAGACCGATGCCCAGCGTCAGACCCAGTTGGGTTTCGGTATAGCTGCGCAGCGGCGTGCCGCGCCCCTCGGTCAGGCGGAGGGCAGTGACCGCGTGGCTGCGATGGGCCGGGTCGGCGACGTTGAAATGCAGCGCGCCACCTTGCGCCCAGATTTCACAGGCGGCCCAGATGGCCGTTGCCAGGTGTTCGTGGCGGGCCCAGACCTGTTCGATCCCTTCGCCATGGATCAGGTCGAGCGCGGCGCGCAGGCCATACAGGTGGTGGGTTGGCGCGGTGCCGTTGAAATACTGATAGAACAGATCTGGATTGGCGCGTGGTTGCCAGTCCCAATAATGCGAGACGCGGGGCATTGTGGCGCGCTTGGCTTGCGCCTTGTCGTTGAAGAAGACAAAGCCGGTGCCCGCCGGGGTCATCAGCCCTTTCTGGCAAGCCGTGACAGTGACGTCGACACCCCAGGCATCCATCTCGAACCGGTCGCAGCCCATCGACGCGATGCAGTCAGCCATCAGCAAAGCTGGGTGGTCAATGTCGTCGAGCAACGCTCGCAAGGCCGGGATATCGTTGCGGATCGATGTGGACGTATCGACGTGGACCGCAAGGACCGCTTTGATCTTGTGGCTGGTATCGTTACGCAGGGCCTCGGCGATGCGGTCAAGATCCCAGGGCGAGGACATGCCGAAATCGATCAGGTCAACCTTGGCGCCGATTCCTTCGGCCATCTCGGCCCAACCGTGGGTGAAGCGGCCAGAGGCCGGGGCAAGCACGGTTTCACCGGGTGCAATGACGTTGGAAAGCGCAGCCTCCCATGTACCGTGACCATTAGCGATATAGATGGCGACGTTGTGCTGAGTTCCGGCAACGCGTTTCAGATCTCGGGTGAGCGCGGGCATCATCTCGATCAATTCACCGTCATAGATATTGGGCGACGGACGGTGCATCGCTTGCAGCACCGTATCGGGCATGACCGAAGGGCCGGGGATGGCCAGATACTCGCGCCCATGCGCGAGGGAGGTTTGGTTTGTCATGAGGGCAACCTGTTTGAATTGAGGCCTACCCTAGCGTCTTGCCCTGCGGCGTCAATCCAGCAGACTGGCGGCCTCGCGGGCAAGTGTTTCGATCCCGGACCAATCACCGTTTTGAACCATCTGCTTCGGCGCGACCCAGCTGCCGCCGGCGCAGACAACATTCGACAGTGACAGGTAATCGAGGGCATTTGACGGCGATACGCCACCAGTTGGGCAGAAGGTGATCTGCGGTAGCGGTGCGCCGATGGCTTTTAGGGCGGGAGCCCCTCCTGAGGCCTCGGCGGGGAAGAATTTCAGCATGTCATAGCCCTTTTCCAGCAGAGCCATGGCTTCGCTTGCAGTAGCCGCACCGGGGAGAAGGGGCAGACCTTCGGCTTCGCAGGCGGCGATCAGGGCATCGGTCGCACCGGGGGAGACGCCGAACTGAGCGCCAGCCTCTTTGGCAGCGCGGACATCTTCGGGCGTGACCAGTGTACCCGCCCCGACAACACCGCCGGGGACGTTGGCCATGGCGCGGATCGCGGCGAGCGCGGCGGGAGTGCGCAAGGTGACTTCAAGCGCCGGGAGGCCACCGGCGACCAAAGCTTCGGCCAACGGGCGCGCATGGGCCGCGTCGTCGACGACCAGGACTGGAACAATCGGGGCCAGCGCGCAGATCTCGCGGGTGCGTTGGGTTTTGGACATTGGGTTACACTCCGAAAATGCTGGCGCCGGTGTCGGCTGAGCCGACATTCTGACGGAAGGCGCCGAAGAGGTCACGGCCAACACCGTGTTGGTTTGCCGTAAGGTCGGCGGTGGCCGGATTGCGGTCGAGAACACCGGGGGTCAGGATTTCCAACTCGCCCTTGACCGCATCAACGCGCAACAGGTCACCGTCTTGCAGATAGGCGATCGGTCCACCATCCAGCGCCTCGGGGCAGACATGGATGGCGGCGGGCACTTTGCCGGATGCGCCCGACATACGGCCATCGGTGACCAGAGCCACCTTCTGCCCCCTGCCCTGCAGGATCGACAGGATCGGCGTCAGCGAATGAAGTTCAGGCATACCGTTGGCTTTTGGCCCTTGGAAGCGAACAACAACGATGACGTCATCGGTGAATTCTCCGGCTTTGAAAGCGGCTTTAACGGCGTTCTGGTCGTGGAATACACGCACGGGCGCTTCGACCACTTGGTGTTCAGGTGCTACAGCCGACACCTTCATGACCCCTGTGCCCAGATTGCCCGTCAAGCGAGAGAGCCCGCCCGTGGGTTGGAACGGGTCTTTGGCCGGGCGAACGATCTTTTCGTTCAGACTGTGGCCCGCGCCCTCTTCCCAGACCAACTCGCCGTCTTTCAGCTTGGGTTCTTTGGTGTAGTTGTGCAGGCCCTGCCCCGCGACAGTCAGCGTATCGGGGTGCAGCAAGCCATCTTCCAGCAGCGTACCGATGGCGAAGCCCAGGCCACCCGCAGCGTGGAAGTGGTTCACGTCTGCCAGACCGTTGGGATAGACGCGCGCGACCAAAGGCACGACAGCGGAGATGTCGGAAAAATCCTCCCAGTCCAGCACGATACCACCGGCACGCGCCATGGCGATCAGGTGGATCAGTAGGTTGGTGGAACCGCCGGTGGCCATCAGGCCGACGATGCCATTGACGAAAGCGCGCTCGTCAAGGATCTGGCAGACCGGTGTGTAGTGATTGCCCAGCGCGCTGAGAGACAGGGCGCGGCGCGCGCCTTCCTCGGTCAGGGCATCGCGCAGGGGGGTGTTGGGGTTGATGAAGCTGGACCCTGGCAGGTGCAGGCCCATGAATTCCATCAGCATCTGGTTGGTGTTGGCAGTTCCGTAGAAGGTGCAGGTGCCGGGGCCGTGATATGCGGCCATTTCGGCCTTCATCAGCTCTTCGCGGCCCACCTCTCCGGCGGCGAATTTCTGGCGGACCTTGGCCTTTTCGTCATTCGGCAGGCCACTGGTCATCGGACCTGCAGGCAGGAAGACGGCAGGAAGATGCCCAAAGGCTTGCGCGCCGATGATCAGGCCGGGCACGATCTTGTCACAGACGCCCAGGAAAACGGCGGCGTCATAAGTGTTGTGGCTTAGCGCCACTCCGGTCGCCAGCGCGATCACATCGCGCGAGAACAGCGAGAGTTCCATCCCCGCCTCGCCTTGCGTGACGCCGTCGCACATGGCTGGCACGCCGCCTGCAACCTGCGCTGTGCCGCCTGCTGCGCGGATCGCATCGCGGATCAGGGCCGGGTAGCGTTCGAAAGGCTGATGGGCCGAGAGCATATCGTTATAGGCGGTAACGATCCCCAGATTGCCAGCCGTGCCGGTGGCCATGGAGTCCTGATCTTCGCCCGCCCCGGCATAGGCGTGGGCCTGCCCGCTGCAGGACAGGTGCGCACGCGCAGGGCCCTTGGATTTGGCCTGCTCCATTCGTTCAAGATGCGGACCACGCAGATCGGCGCTGCGGTCGATGATGCGTTTGGTGACGTCGGATATAACTGTGTTGACCATGATTACCCTCCGATCTGACGCCAGCGGCGCCCATCGCGATGCATCAGCATCAATGCTTCTTCGGGCCCCGAACTGCCCTGATCGTATTTCGCGGGCTTATCTCCACGCTCTTCCCAGCCGTGAATGATGGGATCGACCCAGGCCCATGCGGCCTCGGCTTCATCCCCGCGCATGAACAAAGTCTGGTCGCCGCGGATGACATCCATGATCAAGCGTTCATAGGCATCCGGGGATTGGCCGTCGTCGCCCAGCGCATCAGCGAAACTCATATCGAGTGCAACGTCGGACAGGCGGAACCCGCCCTGCCCCGGTTCCTTGATGGTGGTGCGGAGCGTGATGCCTTCGTCCGGTTGCAGGCGGATCACCAGCACGTTGCCATGCAATGGGCCGACATTCGGAAAAATCGTATGCGGCGGGTCGCGGAAGAACACTGCAATCTCGGATTCACGTGCGCGCAGGCGCTTGCCGGTCCGCAGATAAAACGGGACACCGGCCCAGCGCCAGTTGCCGATATGCGCCTTCAGCGCAATGAAGCTTTCGGTACGGCTGGCGGGGTTGCCGACGTGATCCAGATAGCCATCGCCCCCTTTTTTGGTGCGGTACTGACCACGAGCGATATCCTTGGGTTCCACCGGCTCCAGCGCTTCGATCACTTTGACTTTCTCATCGCGCACCGCGTTGGGTGAGAATTTCGAAGGCGGTTCCATCGCCGTCAGGCACAGCAATTGAACCAGATGGTTCTGGATCATGTCGCGCATCGCGCCGGATTGATCGTAATAGGCGCCGCGCCCCTCGACACCCACGGTCTCGGCCACCGTGATCTGAACATTATCCACGTGGGTGGCATTCCAAAGCGGTTCGAAAAGCGAGTTGGCAAAGCGCAGCGCCATCAGGTTCTGCACGGTTTCCTTGCCCAGATAATGATCGATCCGGTAAATCTGATGTTCTTCAAAACAGGCCCGCAGCCCTTCGTTCAACGCTTTGGCTGATGCCAGATCGTGACCAAAGGGTTTCTCGACCACGATACGACTGTCAGGTGTGGACAGGCCGTACTCGTTCAGACGTTGGGCGATGCCCGAGAAAAGGCTTGGGCCTACTGACAGATAGAAGGCGCGTACCACATCCGGTCGCAGCGTTTTCGCAAGGTCAGACCAACCCGCATCGCCAAGCGCATCTACCGGAACATACTCGACGCGGGTCAGAAAGCGATCAAGCGTATCCTTTTTGAAACCCGGCGCAAACTCTTGCATCGACGCACGCAGCTGTTCACGGAACCCGTCGCTGTCCATGTCGGATCGGGCGGTTCCAATGATGCGCGCATCCTCAGGCATCTGGCCGACTTCGAAGCGATGATAGAGGCCCGGCAGGATTTTACGCTGCGCCAAATCGCCCGTCGCGCCGAACAACACCAGGTCGAACGGATCTACCGGAATTACGCGTGAGACCATTGCAAGGCTCCTTTCGAATTCCCCGCCAGCATAAGCGAGGTTTCAGCCCGGGATTAAAACGCATGTGCGTCATTAGCTATGTTATCGCTAACATTCATCGGCTGAATAGAAAACCTGAGCGCAAAAATCAAGCGCGGATTTGCAGCTGGCATCGCGGAAGATCAGTCAGGACTGCGTCCGCAGCCAGTCCATCACCGCCGGACGCACGGATTGTTCTCCACGATGGCGGGCATCGGCGATAATTTTACGCACATCCTGAAGGTTCGACCGCAACAACAGGCTTTTGACCGGCCCGATTGAGGCCGGGCGCATCGAAAGGGTACGGATGCCCATGGCCGCGAGACACAGCGCCTCGACCGGGCGGCCGGCATCTTCGCCACAGAAGCTGAGCGGTGTGTCCGAGATCGAGCATCTCTCAACGATACGTTCAATGAAACTCAGAAAGCTGACATTCAGAGTATCGTAGCGACGGCGAACCAGTTCATTTTCGCGGTCGGCGGCGAAGAAAAACTGTTTCAGGTCGTTCCCACCGATCGAGATAAAGCCGACTTCGTCAAAGAACTTCTGCGGCGCAAAGGCAAGTGAAGGCGTTTCCAGCATCGCCCCCACTTCGAGCGATTCAGGCAGAACATGGCCCAGGCGCCGTTCACGCTCGATCGTTTTCTTGACCTCCCAGCGCGCCTCACGGAATTCGTCAGCCTGCGCGACAAACGGGAACATGATCGTCAGGGGGCGGCCATCGGCGGCCCGGATCAGCGCCTGCAACTGCATCCGCATCACGCCGCGCTTGTCCAGACCCACCCGGATCGCCCGCCAGCCCAGCGCAGGGTTCGGTTCTTCCACATGCTTCATATAGGGCAGAACTTTGTCTGACCCGATATCGAGTGTACGGAACACCACACGCTTTTCGCCCGCAGCATCCAGAACCCGTTTGTATTGCGTCACCAGCTCGGATCGCTTGGGCATCTGATTGCGGATCAGAAACTGCAACTCAGTGCGGAACAGGCCCACTCCCTCGGCACCAGAATTGCTAAGTGAGGGCAGATCGGCCATCAGGCCCGCATTCATCACCATGTTGATTCGCGCACCATCCTGAGTAACGGTGGGCGTTTCACGGATCGAGGCGTAGCGCTCCTGCGCTTTGGCCTCCATCGCGATCTTGTCACGGAATGCACTAACGACGGTGTCTTCGGGGCGCAGATGAACGACACCGCTATCGCCATCAACCAGAATGTGATCGCCGTTCAGGGCTTCGGTGGTGATGCGGCCTACATGCACCACCAACGGGATCGCCAACGCGCGCGCCACGATAGTGGCATGGCTTCCGACCGAGCCTTCTTCCAACACGATCCCTTTGAGAGAACGGCCATATTCAAGCAGATCACCGGGGCCGATATTTCGCGCAATTAGGATCGGATCGGGCGGCAGGTCAGCCCCATTTCCGTTACCCTGTCCAGTCAAAATTCGCAGCAACCGATTGCTGAGGTCGTCCAGATCGGCCAACCGTTCACGTAAATACGGATCGGTGACCTGCCCCATGCGGGCCCGCGCCTGAGATTGTTCTTTCTCGACCGCCGCCTCTGCGCTGAGACCAAGAGCGATGTCCTCCTCCATCCGGCGCATCCAACCCTTGGAGTTGGCGAACATCCGGTAGGCTTCCAGAACCTGCAACTGCTCTTTGTCGCCGCCCTGAGAAATCTCAAGCATCTTGTCGACGCCGACGCGTAGCTCTTCAACTGCCTCGGTCAGCCGCTCACGCTCACGATGCGGGTCTTCGGCAATGGGATTGGTGACAACAACACGAGGTTCATGCAGCCAGACATGGCCTTCAGCAGATCCCTCCTGCGCCGGGCCACCGGTAAGTTGCACCGATTGCTGGTGCAGCGGTGACAAGGCCGCGCCTTCGCCGACGAACGCGCCCAGTTCGGCCATTTCGGCCAGAACCATCGCGACAACTTCCAGCGCATAAACCTCATCCGCCGAAAACTCGCGCGCGTCCCGGGACTGAACCACCAGCACGCCCAGTTTCTGACCCAGACGCTGTACCGGCACACCAAGAAAGGACGAATACCGTTCCTCGCCGGTTTCCGGCATGTACCGAAAGCCCTTGGCCGAGGGCGCGTCCGCCGTATTCACCACCTTGCCAGATTTGGCGACGCGACCGACCAGCCCTTCGCCCATACGCATCCGCGTCTTGTGCACCGCTTCTGGGGACAGACCTTCGGTGGCGCACAGTTCAAGCGTATCCTCATCCCGAAACAGGTAGATCGAGCAAACTTCGCGACCGGTACTGTCGGCGATCAGGTGCGTGATCCGGTCAAGACGTTCCTGACCGGCGGCTTCGCTCGCCATTTCTTCGCGCAGCCGTCCCAGCAACTTGCGAGATTCTGTTTCCGTGCCTTCCGCCATGGCCCACCCACGTTACGGTTTCAGACAGGACACTTGGCTGAAAGCTCAGGCCGCCTTGTCCAGTTCAAAGGCATCATGCAGTGCCTGAACCGCAAGTTCCATGTATTTCCTGTCGATCAGGACGGAAATTTTAATCTCGGAGGTTGTAATGACCTTGATGTTAATCCCCTCATCCGAGAGAATCTTGAACATCTTGGCCGCAACACCGGATTGCGAGCGCATGCCGATCCCGACAACTGAGACCTTGCAAACATCCTCATCCGCAACCAGTTCGGCGTAGTTCAGCTCACCCTGATCCTTGATCGCCAGCAATGCCTTTTCGGCGCGGGAGACCTGATTGGTCGGACAGGAGAAGGTCATGTCGGTGCGCCCTTCGTCCGAGATATTCTGGACGATCATGTCCACGTTCACGCCCTCGTCGCTGAGCGCGGTAAAGATGATCGAGGCGATGCCGGGACGGTCCGCCACCGAAACGACGGTCATCTTGGCTTCGTCGCGGGAATAGGCCACACCGGCCACAACATTGGATTCCATGATATCCTCCTCGTCGCAGACCAGTGTACCGGCCTCGTCGGCTTGTTCCTCAAAGCTTGAAAGAACGCGCAGTTTCACCTTGTAGCGCATCGCCAGCTCGACCGAGCGGGTTTGAAGCACTTTGGCCCCCAGCGAGGCCAGTTCGAGCATTTCCTCGAACGAGATTTTGTCCAGCTTGCGCGCCTTTTCACAGATGCGCGGGTCGGTCGTATAGACACCGTCCACATCCGTATAGATGTCGCAGCGCTCGGCTTCGAAAGCGGCAGCAAAAGCCACCGCAGTGGTGTCCGAACCGCCCCGACCCAGCGTGGTGATGCGACCTTCGGGGCTGATGCCCTGGAAGCCCGCGACCACCGCAACGCGCATCCCTTCGCCGAATTTCTGGTTGATATTCTCGGGCGGGATTTCTTCGATCCGGGCCGCTGAATGAGCACCGTTGGTGATCAGCGGCACCTGCCAACCCTGCCAGCTGCGCGCCGGGATGTCCATTTCCTGCAGGGTCAGCGCCATCAGGCCAGCTGTAACGTTTTCACCAGAGGAGACAACGGCATCATATTCGCGCGCGTCATAGAGCGGAGAGATTTCATCGACCCAGCCCACCAGCTCGTTGGTCTTGCCGGACATCGCCGAAACGATGACGATGACGTCATAGCCTTTGGCTACCTCGACACCAACCCGTTTGGCAGCACGGCGGATCCGGTCCAGATTGGCGACCGATGTGCCGCCGAATTTCATCACGAGTACGGGCATGGGGGCTAGTGTCTCCGCGCCTTGAATTTCTGATCCCGTGCCTCTTATGCGAGGGGGGGCGCAAGGGCAAGTGGGCAAAGTCTGCACCGCAGTGCTTTACTTTGGTCGTGCGTGGTGTAAGCGTTCGGTCAAAGTCTTATTCCACGAGGATTTCAATGTTCCGCTTTGCCCTTGCCCTAAGCCTGGTTTCGACTGCCGCAAATGCCCAAGTGGCCACCCTATCGGGAACGGATGGCGAGAACTCATTAGGCACCGTTCCATGCGCTGCATTAGCGGGTGATACACTGGCCAGTTGTCCAGCCGAGTTGCGGAAGCGCGAAGATGGAACGGCGACGTTGGCGGTTCAGTTGAACACTGGCGAGGTCCGGCGGATTTACTTCACCAAAGGCGTGCCGGATTCCAGCAGTTCGACATCGAAACTGACCTATGAGACACGCGGTGATATCATGGTGATCTTCATTGATCCCGGTGAAGTCTACGAAATCCCCAAAGCGGCCCTGAACTCTCAGTAAGGGTGCGCCCGACCATCCCAGGTTTCAAAACAACCGGTAGTATCGAGCGAGAGAGCCGCAAATCGCTCGATCAAGCCGTTTGCCGCCTGATCGACCGTGATCTCTGCTGCAGATCCGCCCATGTCCGTCTGCACCCAGCCCGGATGGTAGATTCCCACCGCAATGCCATCCGCCTGTAGGTCAGTCGCTAGGTTGCGGCCCAAATTCAGCGCCGCCGCCTTTGACGCACGGTAGATATAGCTGCCACCCGGCGCGCGCGTATGTGACGCCATCTGAGACGAAACGATGGCGATCCGCCCCCGCGCGGTACACAGGTTCGGCAACAAGGACTGGATGGTAAGAAACACGCCTGTCACGTTGGCGGCGAAGCTTTGCGCCCACATCTCGGCGGGATAGCCACTAATGTCGTGTCCTTTGTCCAGATAAACGCCCGCATTGCAGATCAGCAGGTCAATCTGGCGGCCTCGCAGTTGCTCGGCCATTGCAGCGTGCTGTTCTGGGTCCGTGACATCCAGCACGATATCTGCGCTACCGTCCCGGGCAGTTCCGGTCACTTCATGACCTTCTGCACGATACTGATCCGCAATGGATTTCCCGATCCCTCGGTTCGTGCCCGTAATAACGATGTGCATGGGTCAGTTGGTCTTCCGGCTAGGAACAAACGGCAACGGTGCGACCGGCACGCCGTCTTCAATCAGCGATTGCGCCTCTTCGGGCTTGGCCTCACCATAGATCGCGCGCTCGGGCGCATCCCCCAGATGGATTTTGCGGGCTTCTTTGGCGAAATCCTTGCCCACATAGTCCGAGTTTTCCTCGACCTTTCGACGCAGTTCGCTGAGGACCTCAGCGATCTCGGGCGAAGGTGTTGCCATGCTGATCTCATCCGCAGAAGGCTGCTCTGGTGCAACCTCGGTCACCGCCTTGCGCGCAGGCCGGACACGCGGTGTCATCACCGCCTTTTCCACCTTGTCGCAGCCGCAGACCGCGCAGGTTACCAACCCGGCCGCTGACAGTTTGTCAAAGCCGGCTGCGGATTGAAACCAACTGTCAAAGCTGTGGTCATTGCTGCATTTCAATGCGTATTGAATCATATCACATCCAAAATCCGGTTGGCGAATAGATACCGACCAACATGGCAATATCAAGTCTTGATCTTGTCGCGCTACTGCCGGTGCAGCCCGAATCCACCCAAAAGCGCGGCGAGATCAGGCGACGCCACTTTCGATGACGCCTTTTTGGGCGAAACCCATTTGCGCCTGCGCTCACCCGCTTCGGGAAAATGCGCCTCGGATCGCTGCACATGCAGCGGAAACACATCAACTAGACACAGCGCCGATGGCTTGCCAGGCCGGTTCTTGATATAGGCAAACCGACCAAGGCTTTCGCTTCCGCACTGCCCCAAAACACCAGCCTCTTCCCAGGCCTCGCGGGCGGCTGTTTCAGACGGGGTCAGCCCGTTGATCAACCACCCCTTCGGGATGATCCAGCGCCGCGCCCTGCGCGTTGTGATCAACAAAATCTCTGGCAGGTCATCATTGGTTCGATAGCAAAGCGCAGCGGATTGAGCATAAACAGGCAGCGCCCCGGAAAGGGAGAGGTTTTCTGCCGAAAGCCCGGCAATCGCACCACTACTGCGCCCGTCAAACACGGTTCATATCCACTGCTCGCTCCGCTTATGTTGCGGTTTATAAAGTGATATTTATCATATCCGGCAAAGTCTGCCAAGCTTTACGGGAAAGCGCCCTTATTAAGAGCCATCCGCCCCGACAAGCGCCGCACCAGCTCGTCATGAGGGATGTCGGCATCAATCGCCAATCGACGCAGCCCAAAATGCACATGCGCGATCTGCTGGTAGTAGCGAGTATAGACAAAATTTGTACCGCCCCCGGCAAGCGCCCCAAGCAACGGTACAGACTGCGCCGCCAGCTTCTGGCCCAGCACTACGGACAGGCGCGGCGCCACCATCGCAATGAGGCGTTGCATGGTCGGTCCGGTCAGGGTCATGCGCATTGAGAAAAAGCCCAGATCAGCCCCGTCATCCTCGGCCAAAGGACCTGCGGCTGACAACACTCGGATCGAGTCGAATTTCACGTTCTCGGCGGTCGGATCAAACCCTTCCCGCATCGCTGCGCCTTGGATCGCGCGCAGCATCATGGCGGTTGTCGCGGGCAGCTCGACAAGTGCTGTGGACACTCCACCCAGACCTCCGGCTGCGCCCATGGCAGTAGTCAAGACTGTGTTGACCCATGGTTTCTGGTCCGGCACGGCACGCCGAGAGCCTTCGGCCGCATGCATGGCAAGCCAAAGCGCCTGTTCGGTTGCTTCGGTCAGACCTTCTCGCACCGGTTTAGGCAACTGATCCAATAAGGATTCCGCCGAACCACCAAGCTTGTTCAGCAGATTCACTCCTACGCCACCTGCCGCACCATACAGCTGCGCAAGCCGATCAAGCTCGGCCTCGGGATCGAGTTTTTCGACAAGAACCACGTCCTGCATCTGTGCCCTCCTGTCCTGAAAACATCGGGACTTTGCAGCGGGTTTTCAATGGGTCAACGGGTCCAGCGACTAACAAGTCCCTGAATTCCGGACCAAACTCCGGGGGTCAGTTCCAAACCCAGTATGCGATCAGGGTTGGTGGGCGGGGGCATTTCGACACCCGTCAGCGGGGTGAACCCGAACCGGGCATAATAGGGCGCATCGCCCACAAGCATGACGCGATCCCACCCTTTGGCGCGCCCGGCCTCTACCCCCTGATGGATCAGATATCCGCCCAACCCTTCGCCTTGATGGGTCGGGTGGACCGCCACTGGACCTAGCAGCAGCGCGTCATGTTCACCCACATGCACGGGCCAGAACCGGATTGCACCAGCCAGAATGCCCTGCCCATCGCGCGCGACCTGCGACAGGCCAGCGACAGGCGGCACGTCATCACGCAGACGATAAGACGACAACGCCTCGCGCCCCGGAGCAAAGCACAGGTCATAGAGCGCTTCGACCTCCCACCAGTCTTCCGGCTCTTCCGGCCTGATCTTGAATTGCTGCACGCGCGCCCTCTTATCCTTGCTGGAAATCGCCCTAGCACTTCGATAGGCCTTGGGCAAACGCTTGGAGTCCATATGTTCTATCGCCCCGAAGACGGCCACGGCCTGCCACACAACCCCTTCAACGCCATCATAACCCCACGCCCGATCGGCTGGATTTCGACGCGCGATGCTGACGGGATCAACAACCTGGCCCCGTATTCCTTCTTCAATGGTGTCGCTTATACACCGCCTCAGGTGATGTTCGCCTCAACCGGCTCCAAACACGATCAGGATGGCGGCAAGGACAGCATCGCCAACATCGAGGCCACGAAGGTATTCTGCGTCAACGTGGTGGCCCATGCGCATCGCGACGCAATGAATGCCAGCTCAGAGGGTTTGGAAAAGCACGTCGACGAGTTCGCTCATGCTGGGCTGACACCAGTTGAATGCGAAACCATAAATTGCTCTCGGGTCGAGGGAGCGCCCGCAGCGCTGGAATGCAAACTTACTCAGATCGTAACTCTGCCGGGTGAGTCCAATCGGGTGGTGTTCGGAGAGGTCACTGGTGTGCACCTGCACGATGACCACATCCGTGACGGCAAACTTGACGTGACCTCATTCAACCCGCTCGCGCGGTTGGGTTATCGGGACTATTCTGTGGTGACAGAATTGTTCAGCCTTTCACGCCCGGATGACTAATGCCACTGCCTGATCCTACACGCAGATATCCGATTGTTCTGCCCGACGGCTCTAGCCACAACGGAACAGTGTTTCTGTCTCAGGCCATCGATCATCCCCGCTTTGAGGCAGGAGCTTACACTTATGCGTCGGATTTCGATGCACCGAAGGACTGGGCGCAGCGGCTTGCACCGTATCTGTTTCCCTTTTCAGAAGAAAAGCTGATGCTGGGCAAGTTCTGCCAAATCGCTCATGGAGTAAGGTTTATCACTGCCTCCGCAAATCACGCGACCGATGGCTTGACCTGCTTTCCATTTCCAATCTTCGATCCGGATCGCATGTCAGGCTACCAGCCTGATACACGTGATACCGTTATCGGGCACGATGTCTGGATCGGTTACGGAGCTTTGATTTTACCCGGAGCGCAGATCGGAAATGGCGCGATTGTTGGCGCAGGCTCGGTCGTGCGGGGTCAGGTTCCACCCTATGCAGTCGTTACCGGCAATCCGGCAAAAGTCCGGCGCTATCGTTTTGATCGCGATGTGATTGAAAGGCTGCAAGACTTGCGATGGTGGGATTGGCCCGCAGAAACCATCACTCGGGCCGAAGATGCCTTGCTTTCAGGCAATATCGATGCGTTGGAGCGCATTGCTTCCGAGATATAAGGCGGCCAATCCGGCCGCCCTTTCGCGTATTCAGTGCCCGCCCAGAATACCGGTGCGGACCGAATAATCCACAGCCAGTTCGTAATCCGGGTCATCATCGCTGTCGACCATCAGATGGCCGGCCTTGTTCAGCAGTGTATGACAGTCACGGCTCAGGTGCCGCAGCATGACGCGTTTGCCAGCCGCTTCGTATTTGGCGGCGATGTTTTCGATAGCCTGCAGCGCGGATTGGTCCACCACACGGCTGGCTGCAAAGTCGATGATGACGGTCTCGGGGTCGTTTCTTACGTCGAACAGCTCCACGAAGCCCTCGGACGAACCAAAGAACAGCGGGCCCTGAATTTCATAGACCTTCGCCCCTTCTTCCGTTTCCGAGTCGCGCGTAACCGCGTGGATGCGTTTGGCGTTATTCCATGCATAAGCCAGGGCAGAGACAATCACACCGACCACAACAGCCACCGCAAGGTCTTCCATCACGGTGACGACTGTCACCAGTACGATCACGAACGCATCCATCAAAGGCACTTTGCGCATGATCTTCAGCGAATTCCAGGCGAAGGTTCCGATCACCACCATGAACATCACACCGACAAGTGCGGCCAGTGGAATCTGCTCGATCAGAGGCGAACCCACTAGGATGAAGAGCAACAGAAACAGCGCTGCAGCGATACCTGCGATACGCGTGCGCCCGCCTGACTTCACGTTGATCATCGACTGACCGATCATCGCACAACCGCCCATACCGCCGAAGAAGCCAGTGACCACGTTCGCTGTGCCTTGCGCGATACATTCCTGCGAGGCACCACCGCGCTTGCCGGTAATCTCACCCACAAGGTTCAGCGTCAGCAGGGATTCAATCAGACCGATTGCGGCAAGGATCAGGGCATAGGGCAGGATGATTTCAAAGGTCTCCCAGTTCAGCGGCACCATAGGTATATGGAAGCTGGGCAGGCCGCCTTCGATCGAAGCCAGATCACCGACACGCGGGACGTCCAGCCCAATGCCAATGACCAAAGCAGCGACAACAAAAATCCCGGCCAGAGGCGCTGGGATGACGCGGGTGATGCGGGGCATGATCCAGATCACAGCCATGGTCAGAGCAACCAGACCCAGCATTGTGTAGAGCTGTAGGCCTGAAAGCCACTCGCCACCGCCCATGCCGTGGCCGGTATTTTCCATGGTTCCGGGCACTTTGAATTGCCCCAGCTGCGCCAGAAAGATCACAATCGCCAGGCCGTTCACAAAGCCCAGCATCACCGGATGCGGCACAAGTCGGATGAACCGGCCCCAATGCATCGCACCTGCGATGATCTGCATAATCCCCATCAGCACCACCGTTGCGAACAGGTATTCGACCCCGTGTTGTGCGACCAGTGCGACCATGACAACCGCAAGCGCCCCGGTCGCGCCCGAGATCATGCCGGGGCGACCACCGATCAACGCAGTGATCAGACCGACCAGAAACGCCGCGTAAAGCCCGACCAGAGGGTGCACCCCGGCGACAAAGGCAAAGGCCACGGCTTCGGGGACCAGCGCCAAGGCGACGGTGAGACCGGACAGCAGTTCGATCCGCAGGCGGGAAAAGGTCAATCCCTCATCCGGGACCCAGCGCAAATCGGGTTTGGCTATACGATTGGCAAAGCTTGCCAGCATGGCTCGGGGCATGGATCGGTCCTGTTGGTCGGTATTGTTCGCGCGAAAGGGGCCTTCTAGCGGTCAAACCGGTCTCGAGATACCGCGCCAGGCGGGACCCTGATATGCGCCCTGCGCATAGCTTGACCCAAGCGCACACAAACCGTTGAACCCACTTGTCAAAAGGTGCTGTGGCCCGCAGAACTCACACAGCAGGAATTTTCAACGGAGAGCACTCGTGACCCAAACAAAAATCGCCGTCATTGGAGGATCGGGCATTTATGACATCGATGGTCTGGAGAATGCCGAGTGGGTCACAGTAGAAACGCCATGGGGCGATCCGTCGGATCAGATCCTGACCGGGTCGCTGGATGGGGTCGAAATGGCCTTCTTGCCGCGTCACGGTCGCGGACATGTGCACTCGCCGACCGAGGTGCCCTATCGCGCCAATATCGACGCGTTGAAACGGCTTGGCGTAACGGATGTGATCTCGGTCTCGGCCTGCGGGTCGTTCCGCGAACATATGGCGCCGGGTGATTTCGTGATCGTGGATCAGTTCATCGATCGAACATTTGCCCGTGAAAAGAGCTTTTTCGGGACTGGCTGCGTCGCCCATGTCAGTGTTGCGCATCCGACCTGCCCGCGCCTGTCGGACGCTTGCGAGACTGCTGGCAAGACGGCTGGCATCACCATCCACCGAGGTGGAACCTATCTGGCGATGGAAGGACCGCAATTCTCGTCATTGGCGGAATCCAAATTATATCGCGAACAATGGGGGTGCGACGTGATCGGCATGACCAACATGCCCGAAGCGAAACTCGCACGCGAGGCCGAGCTTTGTTATGCCTCAATTGCCATGGTCACCGACTATGACAGCTGGCACCCTGATCACGGTGAAGTCGACGTGGCCGCCATCATCGCCACGCTGACCGGCAATGCGGAAAAAGGCCGGGCATTGGTCAAAGGTCTGCCCGCTATGCTGGGGACCGACCGTGCGCCCTGCCCGCATGGCTGCGACCGGGCGCTGGAGTATGCCATCCTGACCGCGCCTGAAAAGCGCGATCCGGAATTGTTGGCCAAGCTGGATGCTGTGGCTGGGCGGGTGTTATAAACTCAGTACTGCGACAGTTTCTTTTGCACCTCGTCCCATAGGCCACGCGACCACAAATCGTTGTGGGTGCCGTCGGGGATCACGTAAATCTGCGCGGTATCGGACATCTCGGCCAGAGCTTTTCCGTGATGCAGTGGAATAGTTTCATCCTCGGTGCCGTGAAAAATCAACGTCGGCACCGAGATCTGTTCGATAAGATCTCGTGTGGCGAACTGATCCCTCATCAAGGCTGAGACCGGCAGGAAAGGATAGCGTTCCGCCGCGACATCAACGGTTGCAGTGAACGGGGCCTCAAGCACCAGAAGTTCTGCATCGGGACGCTCGGCAGCCACAGCGGCGGCAATGCCGGTGCCGAGGCTCTGACCGTGCAGCACCACAGCTTTGCCCTGACCCGCCAGCCTGTCATAGAGCTGAACTCCATCAGAGATCAGCGCCAGTTCCGAGGGCTCGCCTTCGCTGCCCGGAAAGCCGCGATAGCTGGGGGCAAGCAGCCCATAGCCCGAGTTTAGGATTTCGCGCAGCCGTTCAGCACGGTCCCCCAGATTGCCGCTTTGGCCGTGGAAGAATAGGACGGTCGGTGCATCCGGGATTGCAGCGGGTGCTGCCCAGACCGTCAGGGCAGTACCATCAGCCATTGTCAGCGATAGCGCATCAACATCCGCCAACCCCACCGAAGCCGGATCCGGTAACGTACCTTCGGGTTTGTACAGCAGAGATTGCTGGTTGAAAAACATGTATCCGAGGACGCCCGCATACAAGATCGCCGCGGCCAACAGCAGTCCTACCAAGATGCTTTTGAGGCGCTCGACACCGGATCTGGCGCGGCCGGTATCGGCCTCAGCGTGTTGGGTTTGAACCATGGCTCCCTCCTTTGGGTCGCATTGCGAGAGTGGGGTACATTGGAGGCGTTTCAAGATGCATAAGCCAAGCTTCATCCAATCTTAAACCTGTTGCGGCAATCCCAGACCGCATTGCACGCTTGAATTCCCTGCCCCATGTCCTTGGTATTTAGGCGACCCCGGCTTCGCAAATCCGAACGCCAACCCGTTGGAGACGGTGTTTCACCACGAGAATGTGCCCGCAAAGCCTTGACCAATACGTCGTGCCAAGGCTTGCTATGGGAAACACTCTAATAGGATACTCCATGTCCATTGAAATCTGGCTGGCCTTTGTGGCCGCTTCGACCGCGCTGCTGCTGATCCCAGGCCCGACCGTGTTGCTGGTGCTTAGCTATGCGCTGTCGAAAGGACGCAGTGTGGCGGTTGCCTCGGCCACTGGGGTCGCATTGGGGGATTTGGTGGCGATGACCGCGTCGCTGCTGGGGCTGGGGGCGCTGGTGCTGGCCTCTGCCACACTGTTTGCCGTGCTGAAATGGGTTGGGGCAGCCTATCTTGTCTGGCTTGGTGTCAAACTCCTGCGCAGCGCGCCGTCGGGCGGGCTGCAAGCAATTGAAACCGAACGTGACGTGACCGCCCGCAGTGTTTTTGGCCATGCCGCTGCAGTCACCGCGCTGAACCCGAAGTCCATTGCCTTCTTCATCGCTTTCGTACCGCAATTCTTGCGTCCAGCCGAGCCTTTGGGTCCGCAATTCGCGATCCTGATCGCAACATTTGTGGGTCTCGCGGGGCTGAACGCGCTGGCCTATGCGCTGCTGGCGGACAAGCTGCGCCGGATGATCGGACGCGCGAATGTCATCACGACCATGACCCGGTTCGGAGGGTTGACCCTGATCGGAATGGGCATCGCCACAGCGGTTCTGCGCCGCCCGGCGTGATTTCAGTTTTCAGCGTTTTCCTTCATGAACCCCCGGATAAACCGGCGAATTTCGCGGGCGGCGGAGGTGTCCAGATCCCTGCACAACTCGACGAATGCATCGCGCTCATCCTTGTCGAGACGCAAAACCAACTGACTGTTTTTCTTGGTAGATTTCTTTCCATCTTTCTTGGTCACACGTCCAGTCCCCGTCCTGCCCTTGATTCTAAGCGCGATGCATTGTATATACATAGAATATAAAGTAGATATCGCGCACATAACAGCAAAAGTGAGATTAAAGCAATGAACCTTCATGTCGCGCAAGCCATTCTTCTTCGGGATCAACGCAACTGGCGCAAGCCGCACCTGTCCTGGCTTCCGAACGCGCTGTATCGCTACTACGGCCTGCCTAACGCCATGCGCGGCCGCAGCAAGTAGCCGCAGGGGCCAGAGTTCTCTTGCATGACCGCACCTTATGGGCGAAATACCCCGCGCGTGTTTGATGCCAAAGGGGTGGCCCATGTCCAGAAACAAAACGGTCAAGGATTACATTCGGACCATCGTCGATTTCCCGCATGAAGGGATCATGTTCCGCGATGTCACCACCCTGTTTGCCGACCCGCGTGGGTTCCGCATGGCAATCGACCAGATGTTGCACCCTTACGCCGGTGAGCGAATCGACAAAGTTGTGGGCCTTGAGGCGCGCGGCTTTATTCTGGGCGGTGCGATTGCCCACCAGCTGAGCGTTGGATTCGTGCCGATCCGCAAAAAGGGCAAACTGCCCGGCACCACGATCAGCCAAGACTACAAGCTGGAATATGGAGAGGCGATAGTCGAAATTCACGATGACGCCATCCAGCCGGGTGAGAAGATCCTGGTCGTTGATGATCTTCTGGCTACCGGAGGCACCGCCGCCGCGGGGATCAAGCTGATCGAACGGCTGGGCGGCGAGATCATCTCATGCGCGTTCATCATCGATCTGCCCGAATTGGGTGGTCGCAAAGCGCTGGAAGATTTGGGCATGGACGTGCACGTTCTGTGCGAGTTCGAAGGGCTCTGATCTCCACAAACTTCACAAACTCGTGACTGGAAATCGCGTGCGCCGCAGGCTTAGCGCGATTGGGGTCACATTCAAGAAACAGTTGCCTCTGGATTCTGTGATCTTGTCGCGACCTGACTGCGTACCCCGAATGATGCCACCTAGGGCATTCTCAACAAGGGAAATCATGTCATGTTGCGCAAATTCGCTGTTGCTGGAGTTGCCAGTCTTCTGTTGACCACCTCTGCTTTGGCAGATGGGCACGCCAAGGATATCGTCGATACTGCGGTGGGCGCGGGCAGTTTTGAAACGCTCGTCGCTGCCGTTCAGGCCGCCGAACTGGTTGAAACGCTGAAAGGCGAAGGGCCGTTCACCGTTTTCGCCCCAACGGATGAGGCTTTTGCAGCGCTGCCCGAGGGCACGGTCGAAAATCTGCTGAAGCCCGAAAACAAGGACCAGTTGGTCGCAGTGCTGACCTATCACGTTGTCCCGGGCAAAGTGATGTCGGGTGATCTGTCCGATGACATGACCGCCGCCACCGTGCAGGGCGGAGATATCACCATCGATCTCGACAATGGCGTCATGGTGAATGATGCCAACGTTGTGCAAGCCGATATCGAAGCCGAGAACGGCGTGATCCATGTGATCGACAAGGTCATTCTGCCCGCTTCGTAAAGAACCGCAGCGCCCCGGTATACGTCCGGGGCGCGTCTATTAGGCCAGAACCGCCCCGGGGTTCATAATCCCTTGAGGATCAAGCGCTGCTTTGATCGCCCTCATGGCCTGCATCTTGACCGGATCGCCATAGCGTTCCAGATCATCTGTCTTGAGCCGACCGACACCGTGTTCGGCACTGACCGATCCACCAAATTCATGAACCAGATCATGTACCGCGCGTTTGACCGCGCCCCGCTGCGCAACAAACTCTGACTTGTCCTGCCCGGCGGGTGGAAACACGTTATAATGCAGATTACCGTCGCCCAGATGTCCAAAGCAGTTCACGCGAAACGGCCCCTGCCCGGCCACCACATCCGCGCCGCGCCGAATGAACTCTGGAATGCGGGAAATCGGGACCGAGATATCATGGCTGGAAACTGATCCGATCAGCCGGTTGGCCTCGGGGATGCGCTCGCGCACGGCCCAGAGTTCGGACCGCTGTGCTTCGCTCTGCGCGATAACCGCATCGCGGACCAGATCGCGCTCATCAGCGGCGACATAAATCGCCTCAAGCATGTCCGAAGGGTCTTGGCCGACAGACAGGCCCAGCTCGATCAACACACTCCATTCAGGTGTTGCCGCAAAGGGTTGCCGCACGTCGGGCAAAACCTCGGTCAGGAATTCGAGGCCCTGCCCATGGATCAACTCAAACGTACTGACCGCTTCCCCCACTTGATCCCGCGCCACTGACAACAGATCAATGGCAGCCTCGGGTGAGGAGACCTGAAACATTGCGGTTCCAACGCCCTTGGGTCGCGGGAACAGCTTCAACGCCGCCGCCGTAATGATGCCAAGTGTCCCTTCGGACCCGATCATCAGGTTACGCAGGTCATAACCGGTGTTGTCCTTACGCAACCGGCTAAGCCCGTGCCATATCTCACCACTGGGCAATACCACTTCAAGCCCCAGGCACAGATCGCGTGCATTGCCATAGCGCAGCACATTCACGCCACCCGCATTAGTGGCCAGATTGCCGCCAATCCGGCAAGAACCCTGCGCAGCCAGCGACAGGGGAAATAGACGGTCCGCGTCTTCAGCGGCAGTCTGGACGTCGGCCAGAATGGCACCGGCCTCGGCCACAAGTATGTTCTCGGTGGGGTAAGTCGCCCGTATCGCCGTCATCCGTTCCAGGGAAACGATCAAAGGGACAGGACCATCCGGAACAACCTGCCCTCCTACCAGACCGGTGCCGCCGCCATAAGGGACAACAGGCACCCGAGCGTCTGCGGCCAATTGCACCAGAGCCGACACATCTTCCACGGTGCGCGGCAAGGCAAGCAAACCGGGCTGCCCGACAAACCGCTGACGCGGCTCTTCAAGGTAACGATCTGCAATCGGGCGCAAAACGTCAGCACCCAATCGGGCTCTGATTGCTTCGGCAAGGCGGCTGTCTGCAGGGTTCAGTTTCATGGCTCTTCCCTGCCAAAGGCCACGGGCCGCGACAAGCCCTATTCCAGCTCTATCAGGTACTGAGGCTCCAGCACCACAACCGTCGGCCTGTCGGGCAACGTGCGCAACGAGACGACAATCTCGGACACCCCATCCCGTTCAACCGGGAATTCATCCCGAATATCCACCAAAAACCGCTCAAGCGAAAAGTCCGAGAACCAATGCATCGGGATAATGACCGAGCTTTTGAGGCGTTTCAGAACCTGAACCATCTCGGGCAAGGGCATCGTGGTGCCTCCGTCCACCGCCGCCATGACCACATCCAGCCGACCCAGTGCAGCGAATTGTTCATCCGACGGAATGTGATGCAGATGCCCCAGATGGCCGATGCACAACCCTTCGACCTCGAACACAAAGATCGAGTTTCCGCGATCTTCAATACCGCCATAGGCCGAACGGATATCGGTCGACACATTGCGAATCAGCATCTCACCCAGATCAAGATGGTGCTCGATGCCTTCGCCGAACTCTCCCCAACCCGGCAAGACATACGGGATGGCCGGATCGGGATGGGCAGTCCAGTGGGTGCTGTGCGCATGGTTCATTGTGACCACGTCAGGAATTAGCGCAGCGCCGCCGATAAAACCGGTGAAATCGGTCACCGCGTTCAGCCCGCCCTGTGTCTGGATCAGAAACGATGCATGCGCGACATAGCTGATACGAACCGAAAACTCGGGCACGGGATCCTGCCACGCCGCTTTGTGAAGATATTCAATCCCCGGTGCCGCATCTGCGATGGCGATGCAGTGACTAGGCCGCCGCTCCTGCGCCACAGCCCCGCCTGCAATCATCATCAGTCCCGCAACAAACCGCCACATAGGGCAAGTGTAGCGCAATGGGCCAACAAGTCATGCCCTTGTTGATCTGGCCACGGATATCTCCAGGACAGGAGGCTTGCCATGCCTGGCGGCAGTGCCCTCTAGCCTGCCTCAGTCTTGCCCCGACGATCGGACCTTAAGCTGGCATACAGAACATGTGTTCGCCAGCGCCCATTGATCTGCAGATAAGACTGCGCCACGCCTTCGTATTTGAAGCCTGAGCTTTCCAGCAGACCGCGAGAGGCCTTGTTCTCAGGCAAACACGCGGCCTCGATCCGGCTTAAATCCAGACGGGTGAAGGCGTGATGAACAACGGCGCCAATTGCTTCGCGCATGAACCCCTGACGCGCAAAGGCCTGCCCGGTCCAATAGCCTAAGGTGCCAGCCTGCGCCGGACCACGGCGAACATTGTCCAACGTGATCGCCCCCAGCAGAATATTGTCTGTGCGACGAAACAGGAACAGAGGTATCGCCGTACCACCCGCGACTGAGCGCTGGGCCCAATAGACCCGGTTGGTAAACGACTTTCGGCTCAGATGGTCCTTGGCCCAAACCGGCTCCCACGGCACCAGATAGTCCTTTGAAGCACGCCGCAAGGCGGTCCAGTCGTTGAAGTCGGAATGCATGGGCGGGCGCAGCGTCAAGCGCTCGGTTTCGAGTTTCAGCTTGCGTCTGCCTAACAGCATCACGCCGCACGCCTCTCCTGCAGATCCACCAGCGTCGGTGCGCCCGAGACCGGCCCATACAGCGCCAGCGCTGCAGGGGCTTTGACTGCCATGTCTTCGGCAAAGGCACGCACGTCCTCAGTGCTGACCGCATCGATCTTGGCCACGGTGTCCTCAAGCGAGGGCACACGTCCCCAGATCTGCACCAGCCGCGCCAGACGTTCGGCCCGGTTCGACGGGCTTTCCAGCCCCATCAGCATCCCGGCCTTCATCTGGGCCCGCGCGCGGGCAACCTCTTCTGCGCTCATGTCTTCGGCAGCGCGCTTCATCTCGTCGATGGTAATCGTCGCCAATTCGCCCACCTGATCGGCCGAGGTGCCTGCGTAAATCGTTGTCGTACCGGTATCCGCATAAGCACCGGTCTGAGCAAAGATCGTATAACAAAGCCCGCGAGTTTCGCGCACTTCCTGAAACAGGCGCGAGGACATGCCTCCACCCAGAGCGGTCGAGTAAATCTGGGCCGTATAGATCGCATCATCGCGATAGCCCGGACTTTCCAGCGCCAGCGCGAAATGCGCCTGCTCCAGTTCTTTCTCCTGCCGCGCCTCACCACCAGTGAACCGCGCAGCGTCGGGGATCAGACCCTTGCGCGGCTGCAGGTGGCCGAACATCTCTTCGGCCAGTTTCATCAGCGCATCGTGGTCCACAGCTCCAGCTGCAGACAGGATCATCTGTTCCGGCCCGTAGTGTTCGGCCACGAAACCAGACAAGTCCTCGCGGGAAAACGCACTGACGCGCTCGGTCGGGCCCAGAATGGTGCGGCCAAGGGGCTGGTCGTGATAGCTCTGCTCTTGCAGCCAGTCAAAGATCACATCGTCAGGTGTGTCATAGGCCTGACCGATTTCCTGCAGGATCACGCCGCGCTCGACCTCGATCTCGCGCGGGTCGAACACCGGGTTCAGGACGATGTCGCCGATGACATCCATGGCCAGCGCCACATCGTCCTTCAATACGCGTGCATAATAGGCCGTAACTTCGCGCGAGGTATAGGCGTTGATGTACCCGCCCACATCCTCGATCGCTTCGGCAATTTGCAGCGCAGAACGCCGCTGGGTTCCCTTGAACGCCATATGCTCAAGGAAATGCGCGATACCGTTCTGCTCGATCCGCTCGTGCCGCCCACCGGCGGTTACCCAGATGCCGATGGCCGCAGATTGCAGCCCCGGCATATGTTCACTGACGACACGAAATCCGTTCTTCAGTTGGTCCTGTCTGACTGTCACTCAGCAATATGCCTTCTGATATGATCCTCAAGGGCACCCAGATCGTTCGCAACGCGGGTCACCCGTTCCGGACGTTCATACAGATCAGACATGCGGGATGGAAGAGGCGGATGTTCGCCGCTTGCCTTCTCGACCGCCGCCGGGAACTTCGCAGGATGCGCGGTTGCGAGCGTGATCATGGGCACATCGGCAGCGCGGTGGTCTTCAGCCACTTTGATCCCAACGGCGGTGTGCGGACAAACCAACTCGGCGCTGTGGACCATCGTGCGCCTGATCGTCTCAAGCGTCTCGTCCTCAGAAACGCGGCCCGAGTCAAAGCTTTCTCGCAGAGCCTCCATCGCGCCTTGGCTGACATTGAAACCTCCGCTCTTGAGTTCGTCCATCAACTGAGCGACTGCGCCGCCATCTTCGCCATAGGCGTAGTACAGTGCGCGCTCAAAGTTCGAGCTAACCTGAATATCCATTGAAGGGCTGATTGAGGGGATTGTATCGCCCTTGAAATATCCCTCGCCGGAGAGACAGCGATGCAGAATATCGTTCTGGTTGGTCGCCACCACCAGACGATCGATGGGCAGCCCCATGCGTTTGGCCAGATAGCCTGCGAAGATATCGCCGAAATTCCCTGTCGGCACGGTGAAGCTGACCTTGCGATGTGGCGCGCCGAGGCTGACGGCGGCGGAGAAATAGTAAACGATCTGTGCCAACACGCGGGCGAAGTTGATCGAATTGACGCCTGCAAGTTTCACACCGTCGCGGAAATCAAAGTCGTTGAACATGTCTTTGAGCGCTGCCTGACAGTCATCGAAATCGCCGTCTACCGCCAAAGCGTGCACATTACTGTCTGCAGGCGTAGTCATCTGACGGCGCTGCACTTCTGAAACACGGCCATGTGGGAACAGGATGAACACATCCACCGCATCCAGCCCACGGAACGCTTCGATGGCGGCTGAACCGGTGTCACCGCTCGTCGCGCCGACAATGGTAACGCGATCTTCCCGCCGTTTGAGCGCGACCTGGAACAGCTGGCCGATTAGCTGCATGGCAAAATCTTTGAAGGCCAGCGTGGGTCCGTGAAACAGCTCCAGCAGAAAATGGTTCTCGTTCAGCTGCTTCAACGGCGCGCGGGCGTCATGGCCGAAGCCCTCATAAGCGCGCGCTATGATATCTTTGAACTCATCATCGGAGAACGAGCCACTCACATAGGGCCACATCACGCGGAATGCGATTTCTTCGTAGGACAAGCCAGCCAACGCAGCAATTTCGTCCTGCGACATCACCGGAATTTCAGCGGGCAAGTACAGACCACCATCACGGGCCAGTCCGGTCAGCATCGCCTCTTCAAAGGTCAGTTCGGGCGCCTGCCCGCGGGTCGAGATGTATTTCATGTCGCGTCACTTTCGGAATTGGCACGGCTGCGCCACAGGAAGTATCCGGTCATTGCGGCCCAGACCAGAGCAAGACCAAACCAGATGATTGCATATTGCAAATGATCGTTGGGGATGCCCGCCGTATCCACCGGCATTGGCGTTACATTCGGATCGGTTTCCGAGCGGGCAATCAGCAACACCGGCTCAGCCCCCAGCGCGGCGGCCAGACTGGGCACATCACGGGCGAACCAGATGTTGCCGTCAATATCTGCGTCAGGCGTGTAGCCATCAACTTCATCGGGCCAGTGCAGGTTGCCGGTGATTTCCATCGGGCCAGTCAGGCGAACAGCCTGCTTGGCTGTGGTCGGCACAAAACCGCGATCCACCAGAATAGTCCGGTCGTCGGTGGTAAAGGACTGGATGATCCGATACCCCGGCCCCACCTGCTTGACCGAAACCAAAACGTGGATCTCGCCCGGTTCGATCTCGCCTGTGACCGTCACCGGCAGGTATTTGTCCGCATCTTCGGACACCTGCAATGGCAAGGCGACAGGATCGGCAGCGATGCGGCTTTCGATCTCGGCCAGCACCTCCTGTTTCCAGGTCAGCCGCTGCAGTTGCCAAATGCCCAGCGACAGCAGCAGGCCCAGACCGGCAAGGCCGAAGATCAGCAGAAACAGAATGCGACGCATATTGGGATCAGACCTTGTTGCGGGAACCGGCGCCTTGTTAAGGGGCTCGCGAACCGAAGTGCAACCATGTAATTGTATGGGGCGCAATCTTGCGCCCCTGATTGAGAAAAAGCCGCCCCGTGGGGCGGCTTTTGCAATTGGATCACCTGCGTGGCGTTACATCAGCGGGGCCTGACCCCAGATGTAGACGGCGAAAAACAGGAACAGCCAGACGACGTCAACGAAGTGCCAATACCATGCGGCAGCCTCAAACCCGACGTGTTTCTCGGGCGTAAAGTCCCCCTTCAGGGCGCGGATCAGACAGACCGACAGGAAGATGGTGCCGATAATCACATGCGCGCCGTGGAAACCGGTTGCCATGAAGAAGTTCGAATAGAACTGATCGCCACCGAACTCCCAACCCTCATGGGCCAGTAACTCATAGTATTCAAACGCCTGAAGCGCAGTAAAGGCGATGCCCAGAACGATACCAATGGCCAGACCATTGATCAGCGCCTTGCGGTCATTGTCATGAACAAGCGCGTGGTGGGCCCAAGTAATCGCACAACCCGACAGCAACAGGACCAAAGTGTTGATCAGCGGCAGGTGGAACGGATCAACGGCGTGGATATCCGGCTGGATGTATTCAGTACCGGCATAGTCGTACATCGGATACATGCGATGTTTGAAGAACGACCAGAACCAGGCGAAGAAGAACATCACCTCGGACATCACGAACAGGATAAAGCCATAGCGCAGGCCGATACGCACGACCGGCGTATGATCGCCCTGACGGCTTTCAACCACGACTTCGGACCACCATGCAAACATGGTATAAAGAACCCCGAGCAGCCCCATCCAGAAGATCCACGGGGTAATCCCGTGCATCCAAAGAACGGCCCCGAACAGCATCACAAATCCGCTTACCGCGCCGATCAGTGGCCAGATTGACGGGTTCAGAATGTGGTAATCATGGTCTTTTGCGTGTGCCATCAGCGTCCCTCACCTACAGGCGTTAGTTCTTGTTTGTCTCAGCCTGCACATCAAGGGCGGCATAGCCCTCGGGCAGATCAATCTCATAGAATGTATACGACAGCGTTATCGTATGCACATATTTTGCTTCGGGATCTTCGATCAGTTCGGGATCGACGAAGAACGTAACGGGCATCTCGACTCGCTCACCCGGCTCCAACACCTGTTCATCGAAGCAGAAGCAGGCGATTTTCTGAAAATACCCCCCGGCGGAATAGGGCGCCACGTTGTAGGACGCCTGCCCTGCGACGGGCTTGTCGGTTGGATTGTACGCTTCGTAGAACGCCAGACCTGTCTCACCGATACGTATTTTCATCTCGCGTTCGACGGGCTTGAATTCCCACGGCATACCCTTGGCCTTGGAGGCATCAAATCGGACTGTCACCACTTGGTCGAGAATGTCATCAGGGGCTTTCTCGGCAACCCCCGTGGTCCCTCCATACCCCGTGACCCGGCAGAACCAATTATAAAACGGCACCGCTGCCCATGCCAAACCGCCCATAAGGACGACGACGCCGACCAGTTGCGCGACCGTTTTCTGTGGCCCCGTCAACTTCATCAGTTCTGCACCTGCTGCGTCGCCAGACTAAAATCTGTGTTCGAGACCTTGACGACTGTCAGGCCGAAGATGATCACGATGAACGCGGCCAGTGTCAGGCCGACGCCCAGATTGCGGCTGAACCGTCTTTGGTGAAGTTCGTGAGTTTTGCGCAGGCTCATGACCAGCCTCCTAATCCGTAAGGTTTCAACAGGGCCTCGACGAGAATCGCGCCGAAATGCAGAAACAGGTACAGCAGCGACAGTTTGAAGAAACTGCGTTCGACCTTGAAGTTGTCGGCCTCCGAATCGTCTTCGTTTCGACGAGAAATCTGCCAGGCCCCCCGCAGAAACAAGCCATTCAGAACCAGCGCAACAACTAGATAAATCGGGCCTCCGATATCCGAGAACGCAGTCCCCACCGCCAGCAACGCCAGCAACGCGGTATAAACCAGAATATGCCAGCGCGTCGCGCGTCGACCATGGGTGACGGTCAACATCGGCACCCCGGCATCGTCATAGTCCGAGCGCATGAACAAGGCCAACGCCCAGAAATGCGGAGGTGTCCACATGAATGTCAGGGCAAACATCAACCACGGTTCGAGCGTCATCGAGCCAGTGGCCGCGACCCATCCGATGACCGGCGGGAACGCCCCCGCGGCACCACCAATGACGATGTTCTGAGGCGTCGAGCGTTTCAGCCACATCGTGTAGACGACAACATAGAAGAAAATAGTGAAGGCCAGAAACGCCCCTGCAAACCAGTTGGTTGCCAAACCCAGCATAATCACGGACAGGCCAGACAGAGCCAGACCCAGCGCCAATGCCTCGCCTTCTTCAACTTTGCCAGAGGGGATTGGACGGCCTTTGGTGCGCTTCATCACGCGGTCGATATCCGCGTCCCACCACATGTTCAGCGCGCCGGATGCTCCGCCACCAATAGCGATGAACAGGATGGCGCAGAAGCCAACAAACGGATGTATCGGAACAGGAGCCGCAAGTAGTCCGACCAAAGCCGTGAATACGACCAGCGACATCACGCGCGGCTTCAGCAGGGCGAAATAATCACCAAAGCTGGCCTCGTCCGCGCGGGTCTGCGCAGAGACGGTGCTGGCATTGAAGCTTGCGTCGCTCATATCCGATCCTTTTCGGGGCAAAAGCTGCGCGATTTCCGCGCAGCCCGCATGTGTTTACCTAGGCCGCAAAGGGCTTAGTTCGAGGCCACTTGGTAGGAAGCAGGCTGACCTGCATATTCTTCAAGCGCGCCCTGCAGCCACTGTTCATATGCCTCTTCGCTGACCACTTTGACAGTGATTGGCATATAGGCATGGTCTTTACCGCACAGCTCAGAGCACTGTCCGAAATAGACGCCTTCCTTGTCTGCTTCGAACCACAGTTCGGCCAGACGACCAGGAACGCCGTCCTGCTTCACGCCGAACGAAGGAATGGTCCAGGAATGGATCACGTCCGATGCGGTAACCTGCATCACGACAATCTTGCCAACCGGAACAACGACGGCGGTATCGGTGGCGAGAAGCCATTCGTCTTCGCCATAGCCTGCATCGGCCAGCTTCGCCCGCATCGCATCGTCCAGAACAAACGGTGTTACGTCGGCATCAGCCGGGCGCGCGCCCTCGTCGAGGGTGGCCGGGTGGCCCAGGAGATAGCTGTCGAAGGCAAAGTCATGATCGACATATTCGTAGGTCCAGTACCACTGGTTCCCCACGACTTTGATGGTGATGTCGCCTTCGGGAATCTCTTGTTGCTTGAAAAGAACCGGCAGCGAGAAAGCCCCGATGAAGACCAGAATCAGGATCGGGCCCAAAGTCCAGGCAATCTCAACCGGAGTGTAATGCGAGAACCGAGCCGGGTTCGGGTTTACGCGCTGGTTGTAGCGTACGATGCAGTAAACCAGCAGACCCGCAACAAACACACAGATCGCGGTGATGATCACCAGAATCATGTTGTCCAGCGACTGAATCCCTTCGGCAAGGCTGGTGGCAGCAGGCTGGAACCCCATGCCGCCGTCAACCGGCTTGCCAATAATCTCAAGCTCCTGAGCCATGGCGGGAAGGCTGGAGAGGGCCGTAGCAAGCCCGGAAAGCATCAAAGCATTCTTCATTTTCTGTCCTGATCGTTTGATCTTTGCGTCTCTCGCGAAAAGGTGTGAATCGGTCGCACCTCTCCCGTTGTCTTTGGCCGCGTTAAAAACCATATTCCGTCGGGTAGATAAAGCAAAATGCTTGCGTCAAACAGACGCTATTTTTGATCTGGATCAAACCCGAAAGGTCACAACTGATGACTCAGGCCCCGTTTCGCCCGTTTGAAAGCGTTCTTCCCAAGGATGAAGCGCTTGCTGTACTGAAGGCTGCAACTGATGGCGCCGAGGATGGGGAACTGTTCGTAGAACGGCGCAAATCCGAATCTTTAGTGTTTGATGACGGCCGATTGCGCACGGCTTCTTACGACGCTTCCGAGGGATTCGGTCTTCGCGCGGTGCAGGGTGAAGTGGCTGGATACGCGCATTCAACGGATGTTTCGATTCCCTCTCTGAAGCGTGCAGCCGAAACCGCGCGGTTGGCGGTCGGCGATGGTGGTGGGACGCTGGCCGGGCCACCACGTGCCACCAATACCAGGTTATATACCGATGAAGACCCGATCGAATCCGCCGCCTTCCCGGTCAAAATCGAGACACTGCGCGAGATAGACGCTTTTACCCGTGGTCTGGATTCCCGGGTTGTGCAAGTCAGCGCCACGATTGCCGCTGCAGTGCAGGAGGTCGAGATTCTTCGCCCCGATGGTGTGCAGGTGCGCGATATACGCCCGATGACCCGCCTGAACATCTCGGTTATCGTAGAACAGGACGGCAGGCGCGAAAGCGGTTCTGCCGGAGGTGGCGGACGTGTTGGGCTGGATGGCTTGATCGATCCCTCAGACTGGCAAGATAAGGCGCGTGAGGCTCTGCGGATCGCGATGGTCAATCTGGATGCCGTCCCTGCCCCTGCCGGCGTGATGGAAGTCGCGTTGGGCCCCGGTTGGCCCGGTATTCTGTTGCACGAGGCCATCGGCCACGGGCTTGAAGGTGATTTCAACCGCAAGGGCAGTTCCGCTTTTGCCGGGCTGATGGGGCAGCAGATCGCTTCGAAAGGTGTAACAGTCGTGGATGATGGGACGATTGCAGACCGACGCGGTTCGATATCAATGGATGACGAGGGTACACCCAGCTCGCGTACAGTTCTGATCGAGGATGGAATCCTCACCGGATATATGCAGGACCGACAGAACGCACGCCTGATGGGCGTTTCTCCAACCGGGAACGGCCGGCGTCAAAGCTATGCCCATAAACCGATGCCGCGCATGACCAACACAATCATGTTGGGTGGCGATGCCGATCCGGCCTCGTTGGTGGCAGATATCAAAGACGGTATCTGGGCTGTGAGCTTCGGCGGTGGCCAGGTCGACATCACCAACGGCAAGTTCGTGTTCTCCTGCACCGAGGCATATCGTGTCGAGAACGGCAAGATCGGCGCTCCGGTCAAAGGCGCGACGCTGATTGGCGACGGCCCCTCGGCGCTAAAACGCATTCGGGGACTGGGCAATGACATGGCGCTGGATCCCGGCATGGGCACATGTGGAAAGGATGGGCAATGGGTGCCGGTCGGTGTCGGCCAACCTACCGTTTTGATGGATGGGCTGACCGTGGGCGGCTCTGCCACCTGAGTCGGCTCAAAAGAAGAATCAAGGCGCGAAGAGTTAACACACTACCCTTCGCGTCAAATCAAAAACTCATCCATGGATATGTGAGCCAAGATAATTCGCACGAATTTTCTTTCTTTCTTTCAATGACATAATCATCTCTCCGAGGGATGGGTTCGAAAAATACCGATCTAATTTTCTAAGATTCACAGGCTGTTAACCCGCTGCACCGTAAACCAGTTTTGCAATCAGGCGGAGCATCGGATGACCGAAGAGCAGCTTTCTTCCAATCACCCCCCACTCCCACCCACCACGGAAGAGGACCGGTTTTCCTGGCTCCGTCTGTTGCGCTCACGCAAAGTAGGGCCGGCAACATTCCGGCGCTTATTGCGCGAACATGGCTCGGCGCAGAACGCGCTGGCCGCGTTGCCGGAAATGGCGCGCGCTGCCGGGATCGAGGATTATGAAATCTGCCCGCCCGGCGTAATTGAGGCGGAGCTCAAGGCCGCAAAGATCGCCAAAGCGCGGCTTTTGTGCCTTGGGGCCGCCGATTACCCTTACGCGTTATGTGACCTTTCGGATGCGCCCCCGATGCTTTGGGCAATCGGCGATCCGTCGATCTTGAAACGCCGGGCAATTGCCATGGTCGGGGCACGGAACTGTTCTTCGCTGGGCGCGCGCATGGCGCGGGCGTTGGCGACGGATCTGGGTAAGCAAGACTATGTCGTGGTCTCGGGGCTTGCCCGCGGCATTGACACCTCGGCGCACCTCGCCACGTTGGCGACCGGTACTGTGGCAGTGTTAGCAGGTGGGGTAGATGTGATTTATCCGGCCGAAAATGCCGATCTTGCGCGAGATATCGCAGAAACCGGTCTTCGCCTGTCTGAACAACCGTTGGGCACAACACCTCAGGCACGACATTTTCCGCGCCGCAATCGCATTATCTCGGGTCTGGCGCAGGCAGTGGTCGTTGTCGAGGCCGCGGCGAAATCCGGCAGCTTGATCACCGCGCGGGACGCCCTGGACCAAGGGCGCGAGGTTCTGGCCGTGCCCGGCCATCCCTTTGACGCCCGCGCGGCAGGATGCAATCTGCTGATCCGAGACGGGGCTATACTCGTCCGCAATGCAGAAGACGTGATTGATGCTTTGCCCAAGCAACAGCTACAATCCTCCGCCCAACAAATCCTACCCCTTGGACCCGAGGCAGACACAGCCGAAATCACGCCCCAAGCCTTGCACGAGGCGATTCTGACTCGACTTGGCCCATCTCCGATCGCGGAAGACCAGTTGATCCGGGACATCGCTGCATCTGCGGGCGAAGTCGGCCCTGTGTTGGTCGATCTGGAGCTTGAGGGCAAGATTCAGCGGCAACCAGGCGGCCTGCTGTCACTTTGCGCCTAAGTTACCGAATGGATTCGACACCTGATTCCGCGAGCGGTGCGGCCAGAACCGGCTTGAATTCAGAGTATTTTTAGTAGTGAAAACGAACGCATTGACAATTCGATCTTGCCCCACACATTTTGCACGGTCATACAAAGCGCAAAATCCGTCGAGCGAGGATTCCTCTTAAATGCCCGTAGTTGTTGTAGAATCTCCGGCCAAAGCAAAAACGATCAATAAATATCTTGGCCCCGACTACACCGTTTTGGCCTCATATGGCCATGTGCGGGACCTGCCGCCGAAGGATGGGTCGGTCGATCCCGAGCATGAATTTTCAATGAAATGGGAGGTCGGCAATGACAGCCGTAAGCATGTCAAGGCGATCGCCGACGCTCTGAAAGAAGACAACGCACTGATCCTCGCGACCGACCCTGATCGAGAAGGCGAGGCAATCAGCTGGCACCTCCAAGAAGCGCTGACCAAGCGGCGTTCGATCAAGAAGGACACGCCAGTCAGCCGCGTAACGTTCAACGCGATCACCAAGGACGCCGTGACCGAGGCGATGCAGAACCCGCGTGAGGTCGATATGCCGCTGGTCGAGGCTTACCTGGCCCGCCGCGCGTTGGACTATCTGGTAGGGTTCAACCTGTCACCCGTTCTGTGGCGCAAGTTGCCGGGTGCCCGTTCAGCGGGGCGCGTGCAATCGGTCTGCCTGCGCCTCATCGTTGAACGCGAGATGGAGATCGAAGCCTTCAAGCCGGTCGAATACTGGTCGGTCAAGGCTGTGTTCGAGACGCCTAGGGGACAAACCTACGAGGCGCGTCTAGTCACGCTGGCAGGCAAGAAACTGGACAAGCACGATCTAGCGAATGCAACGCAAGCCGAACTGGCGGTTCAGGCGATCACCAGCCGTGATCTGAGTGTGACATCGGTCGAGGCCAAGCCTGCCGCGCGCAACCCCTCTGCCCCGTTCATGACGTCGACCTTACAGCAAGAAGCCAGCCGCAAGTTCGGCATGGGCGCACGCCATGCGATGCAGGTGGCCCAGCGGCTGTATGAGGCCGGATACATTACCTACATGCGAACCGACGGTATCGACATGGCCCCCGAGGCCGTGGCGGCAGCGCGCGATGCAATCGCCGACCGTTATGGTGCGGAATACGTGCCAGACAGCCCGCGCATGTACAAAAACAAGGCCAAAAACGCTCAGGAAGCACACGAGTGTATTCGCCCGACAGATATGTCGCGCGATGCCAAGGCGCTGAAGGTGACCGATGAGGATCAGCGCAAGCTTTATGATCTGATCTGGAAACGCACCATTGCCTGTCAGATGGCTGCCGCACGGCTTGAACGCACGACTGTCGAGATTACCAGCACGGACGGTCAGGTTGGCCTGCGCGCCACCGGTCAGGTGGTGCTGTTCGATGGCTTCATGCGCGTTTACGAAGAAGGCCGCGATGACGTGGTCGACGATGACGACAAGCGCTTGCCACAGATCATGCAGGGCGATCCCGCACGTTTTGCCAAGACCTCGCTGCGTGATCAGTTTGCCAAGGCCACCGCCGACTCGGAAAAGGCCGCCATTCTGGCCGAGAACGAATCCGTTCTGGCGCTGCAGCACCACACCCAACCGCCGCCGCGCTATACAGAGGCCACGCTGGTCAAACGGATGGAAGAGCTGGGGATCGGGCGTCCGTCGACCTATGCCTCGATTGTCACCACGATTCAGGATCGTGAATATGTACGTAAAGACAAGAATCGGCTGATCCCCGAAGAAAAGGGCCGGATCGTCACCATCTTCCTGCTGAATTTCTTTCGCCAGTATGTGGGCTACGAGTTCACCGCCAATCTGGAAGAAGAGCTTGACGACGTCAGCGCAGGTGAACGCGACTACAAGGATCTGCTGGGCAAGTTCTGGCGCGATTTCTCTGCCGCGATTGGTGAGACATCGGAGCTGCGTATCTCGGAAGTGCTGGACAAGCTGGACGAAGCGCTGGCACCGCAGCTGTATCCGCCGCGTGAAGATGGCTCGGACCCGCGCATTTGCCCGAAATGCGGTGTTGGCCAGTTACATCTGAAAACCTCGCGCACCGGCGGGTTTGTCGGTTGTGGCAACTATCCTGAGTGCACTTATACCCGTCCGATCGCTGGTGAGGGCGCGGAAGGTGACGAGCGTTTGCTGGGCGAAGATGGGGGCGATGAGATCTGGCTGAAATCCGGTCGATTTGGGCCATATGTCCAGCGCGGAGAGCCCACGCCTGAGAACAAGAAGCCTCCTCGTGCGTCCCTGCCCCGTGGCTGGAGCAAAGACGACATGGATCTGGAGAAAGCGCTGACTCTTCTGTCCTTGCCCCGTCAGATCGGCGAGCACCCCGAAGGCGGCATGATCAGTTCGAACTTTGGTCGCTTTGGACCTTATCTAATGCATCAGTTGGCCGACGAGGCAAAGCCTGTCTACGCCAACCTCAAAGACCCGAACGATGTGTTTGAGATCGGCATGAACCGCGCCGTCGAACTGTTGGCCGAAAAACGCGCCAATCCAGGTCGCGGACGTCGGGCGGCCGCGAAGCCGCTGAAAGAACTTGGCGAGCATCCCGATGGCGGTGCGATGCAGGTACTGGACGGGCGCTATGGACCGTATGTGAAATGGGAAAAGGTCAACGCGACGATCCCCAAAGACATCAAGCCCGAGGATGTGACCCAGGAAATGGCCATCGAACTGGTCAATGAACGCGCGGCCAAGAAAGGCACAAAGAAAAAGGCAGCCCCCAAGAAGAAAGCTGCTGCCAAGAAGACCACCAAGAAAGCAAGTTAGGTAGAAATACCACCTGACCCTTGGATTCGTTGACTTCCCCGTGACGTGGCGGCACAAATCGGCCCAACACCATGTCATTGGGGGAGTTTTCCATGAAGAAAATCTATGACAATGCCTATGAGGCGCTCGATGGGGTGATATCGGACGGCATGCTGATCGCTGCGGGCGGCTTTGGGCTGTGCGGTATCCCGGAAATGCTGCTTGAAGCGATCAAGGCCTCAGGCGCGAAGGATCTGACATTTGCCTCGAATAACGCAGGTGTGGATGATTTTGGCATCGGCATCCTGCTGCAAACCAAGCAGGTCAAAAAGATGATCAGCTCTTACGTTGGGGAAAACGCCGAATTCATGCGCCAGTATCTGAGTGGAGAACTGGAGCTGGAATTCAATCCACAAGGCACACTGGCCGAGCGGATGCGGGCCGGTGGCGCTGGCATCCCCGGGTTTTACACCAAGACGGGCGTAGGAACGGTGATCGCGGAAGGCAAAGAGCACAAGGACTTCAACGGCGAGACCTATATCATGGAGGAAGGCATCTTCGCCGACCTCGCGATCGTAAAGGCGTGGAAAGCCGATGACACCGGGAACCTCGTGTTCCGCAAGACCGCCCGCAACTTTAACGTGCCCGCAGCGACTTGCGGCAAGATTTGTGTGGCTGAGGTTGAAGAAATCGTCCCGCGCGGCTCGCTGGACCCGGATGGCATCCACCTGCCCGGCATCTATGTGCATCGCATTATCCAAGGCAGCCACGAAAAGCGCATCGAACAGCGCACCACCCGCAAGAAGGAGGACGCATAATGCCCTGGGATCGCAATCAGATGGCCGCACGTGCGGCAGAAGAGCTGGAAGACGGCATGTATGTGAACCTCGGCATCGGTATTCCGACGCTGGTGGCGAACTATGTAGGGGACAAGGACATCACCCTACAGTCCGAAAACGGTATGCTGGGCATGGGGCCTTTCCCGTTTGAGGGCGAGGAAGACGCTGACCTGATCAACGCAGGCAAGCAGACGATTACCGAACTGTCCCGCACCTCTTACTTCGATAGCGCGACCTCGTTCGCCATGATCCGAGGCGGTAAGATCGCTGCTGCGATTTTGGGTGCGATGGAAGTGGACGAGAAAGGAGACCTGGCCAACTGGATGATCCCCGGCAAGCTGGTCAAAGGTATGGGCGGTGCGATGGATCTGGTCGCTGGCGTTGGTCGCGTGATTGTAGTGATGGATCACACCAACAAGCATGGTGATTCAAAAGTGCTGAAGGAATGCACGCTGCCTCTGACTGGCCAGGGCGTTGTGGATCGCATCATCACCAATCTGGGTGTTCTGGATGTCGTCGAAGGTGGCCTGAAGATCGTCGAACTGGCCGATGGCGTCAGCGAGGACGAGATGCGAGGAGCGACTCAGGCAACAATCGTAGATTGACCTCAGGCCAATGATTCATAAGGCCCGCTGCGACGCGGGCCTTTTTTAGTTCGAAGTCTGAAAAATGCAGGGGTCCGAAACGAACTGCGGTGTTGTTGTACAAAGAGCACTCGCGACCTGAAACGCGGCCAGAACCTTGGGCACGTAGTCTCTGGTCTCGGCATAAGGTGGCACACCACTATGCTTGCGCACGGCCCCTTCGCCGGCATTGTAACCTGCCAGTACGAGAATCGGGTCATTGTCGAACTCGTTCATGAGCCAATGCAGGTATTTGACCCCACCTTCGATATTCTGTTCAGGTTTCAGGCTGTCCTCTACCCCAAAACGTTCGGCGGTAGCTGGCATCAATTGCATCAAGCCCTGCGCCCCGGCAGAACTGACAGCCTGTGTGCGGCCCGCAGATTCTACCGAGATAACGGCTAGGACAAGTGCGGGTGAGACATTCGTCCCTACGGTCGAACGTAGAATATCCACCCCTCGCTTTTCTGCGATGTCTTGCAAGGTCTGCAGACGCGGCGCCGCGACACCCGTGGCAGTAAGCGCTTGAACGGCCTCTCTCAGCCTACCTGCGCTGGCCTGCGCCAGATCGGGGGATACCCGGCTCCAGAATGCTTTATAAGAGCCAACTGGCTTGGTCGCCCCCGCAATCTTCTGAGGAACCGATGGGGGCGGCTTTGCGATAGCGGCAATCTCAGGCACTTCCAGCTTGGCGCCAGTGCTGGGGGCTGATGGTGATGCTGCATGTTGTTCGGGCGTGATCTGAATCGTCACGCGCGGACGTGTCCCCGGTTTAGGGGCCTTTATGCGCTTATAGACGCCGCGCGGCTCGGTTTCGGTTGCAGTGACAGGAATTGCACCCGCCATCAGAAACACCGCTGCACCGGCGCATATTACTGCGTCCCGGAAATACATTTGCCTGCCTCGATTTCTTATCTTTTGAAGCATTTTGAACATCATAACGGCCCGCAACACCAGAAAAACCAAGCGAATTGGGGCAATTTCGCCTCAATTGCCGCCATTTTGCATCGCCCACGCAACGGAAGTACAAAAAAGGTGTGATTTTTTTTATTTATTTCCAATTAGTTACTAAATTCACCAACAAAAAATTAAGCTTTGAGCAAAAAAATATTGGTTTGGCCCAATTCCTGCCACGCACAGGGGTCAAACATATATCCATACCGAGACGATCGGGAGCGGACTGAGAGAGAAAGCTCTGAAAGACGCCGAGGTTAATTAATTTTTGATCCTTTAGGAGGGACATAACATGATCAAGTTCATCAAGAACTTCCGCAAAGACGAAGACGGCGCCGTAACTGTAGACTGGGTCGTTCTGACCGCAGCTGTTGTTGGCCTGGCAGCCGTTGCTTACAACCAGATCCACAATGGTGCCAGCAGCCTGGCAGGCAACATCGATGACGCTCTGGGTTCGGTAACTGTGACAGTTCCGGATACCGAATAATCTGTTATCGGTCTAGCATAACAACTTGGGGCCATGTCTTTACTCAAAGGCGTGGCCCCTTTGTTTTCAGAAGAGAGCGATCCGGTATAGTCCAATGTTAAAAAGAGTATATAGTTTCCGAACCGATGAGACCGGCGCGATAACCGTAGACTGGGTGGTTTTAACTGCTGCAATCGCAGGTCTCGCCGCAATAATCTACTTCATCCTGAGCCAAGGACTTCTAACAGCGGGACAGCCGATCGCAAATGTAGAAGTAGAAGAGATGGTCTTTGAGTAGCGCGGGCCCGTTCCCATTTACTAGCGAAACGGCAACCCTGCGAATAAGCGTATTTTCTGCCAAAAATTACCGGGATTGTCCGCTTTTTCGACACAATTGAAAAATATCTTGGATCCTGAATCGATGTGACTTCAAGAGTCGCGGTCTACGGAAAATAAAGAGGGACAAATGCGAGCTGTTTTTGGACTTGTTCTTATCATCGGGGTCGCGTTGGCCGGTGGTGCTGTCTATATGGCACGCGAATACATCACGGACAATCAGGCCAAACTTGCACAGGAACGCAAGTTGCGCGAAGAGGCGCTTGCCAATGCGCAGGCGGGCATCGTCCCGACCGTAGGCGTTTTGGTTTCGAATCGCTCCTTCAAATACGGCGAACGTTTGAACCAGGAAGATATCCGCGTCGTTCAGTGGCCAGAGGATGCGATTCCCGAGGGTGCCTTTGTGGACATGACAACCCTATTCCCGGAAATCAAAAACAATGAACGATTCGTTCTCCGCGCGATGGAGAAAGACGAAGCGATTATGGAAGTCAAAGTCACCAATCCAGGCGAGACTGCTGGCCTCAGGTCGCAATTGCCCAAGGGAATGCGCGCATTTGCGATAAGCGTTGATGTGGCATCTGGCGTATCAGGCTTTTTGCGCCCGGGCGATACGGTGGACGTGTATTGGACCGGCTCATTACGTGGCACCAGCGATTCTGGCCGCGGTGAGATTACTCGTTTGGTGCTGACGAACATCGAATTGGTCGCTGTTGATCAGTCGGCGGGTCTGGATGTGACCGGCACAACCATTGCTCGCACGGTCACAGTTGCAGCGACGCCACAACAGATCGCCGCTTTGGCACAGGCTCAGAACACGGGTCGCATGTCGCTGGCACTGGTTGGCGCTCAAGATGACAAGGTGGCAGAGGTGGTTGAAGTCGATCAGCAGTCTTTGCTTGGCATTGAAGAGAGGGCCCCGGCCCCCGTCGCAGCTCCGGAGAAGGTCTGCACAATCCGCACCCGTCGTGGCGGCGAGACGGTAGAGACCCCAATTCCCTGTACAAACTAACTAAGTTTCAGACCTTTACGAGACAAAGACCGCGCATTTTGCGCGGTCTCTTTCTTTGTGTTGTTGCGCATAATCCACATAAGGAACTTTCCAGAAACCATTGATTATTGCAATAAATCTGGTTCTGTCGCAGGGTTTCATAGCATAGGGCATAAGACCCAAAAAAAATCGAGTGGTGATCGGAGAGGCAGGTCACATGACAATACGTTCCTGGATCAGCGCAACCCTGCTGGGGTTGTCGCTAGTTGTGAGCCCAATCGGCGATGCCGCTTGGGCCCAAAATCTTCGCGTGGTTAAAAAGGGTACGGCGGAAACGCTGGATGTCCCCGTAAATCGCGCAATCGTGGTGGAGAGCGAACAACCGTTCGCAGACATCAGCATTGCTAATGCAGGCATAGCGGATATTTCGACCCTGTCGGACCGCACTATCTATGTTCTCGGTCGGGCACCGGGTACAACCACCCTGACAATGTTCGACGGCGCGGGTAATCTGATTACCAACGTGCGTGTGCGTGTTTCCCCTGATGTTTCGGAATTCAAAGAACGCTTGCGTCAGATTCTTCCCAGTGAGCGAATCGAGGTTCGGACCGCCAATGATGGGATCGTCTTGTCGGGAACAGTTTCCAGCAGTGCCAAACTGGCGCGTGCGCTTGAGTTGGCAGAACGGTATGCCCCTGAACGTGTATCGAACCTGATGAATGTCGGTGGCGTGCAGCAGGTCATGCTGAAAGTGCGCTTTGCGGAAATGAACCGCTCTGTAGCCAAAAACTTGTCGGCATCGTTGGGCTTTGGCGGTGGCGACACCACTGCGGGCTTCAATTCCTTGAATAACCAGGGCGCACTGAACAACGCACTGGCGAACAACATCCCGTTTGTTCAGACAAATTCCGGTGCCATTCTCTTCGGTTTCGGCGCGGGGTCGACACAGGTTAGACTGCTTTTGGAAGCCCTTGAAACCAAGGGTTTGGTTCGCAGCTTGGCAGAACCGAATCTTTCTGCACTGTCTGGCCAAGAGGCGGAGTTCCTTGCCGGTGGTGAGGTGCCAATCCCAGTACCCCAAGGCGACGGTGTTGTTGCGATCGAGTATCGTCAGTTTGGCGTACAGCTGCTGTTTGTTCCGCGCGTCGTCGATGGCAACCTGATCAACCTGGAACTGGGTGCATCAGTATCGAGCATCGACCAGAGTGCGAACTTCACGATCAACGGCGACAATGTTCCCAGCTTCATCACGCGTCAAACCCGGACAACCATCGAGTTGCGCGACGGTGAGAGCTTTGCCATTGCAGGCCTAATCCAGGATGATTTCACGGATCTGAACAGCCAGGTTCCCTGGCTTGGCGATGTGCCTGTATTGGGCGCGTTGTTCAGGAGCGCTCAGTATCAGCGTGAGCAGAGTGAATTGATCATCATCATTACCGCGCATCTGGTGTCGCCCACTCGTGGCGAGGCGCTTGCCCTGCCGACCGATCGTGTGAAACCGCCCAGCGAGTTCGATCTGTTCGTAAACGGCAAGATCTCTCGGACTGAACGCGCCGGAAATGGTGCAGCCTCTGAAGTTGCCAATCAGGATTTTGGCACCTCTTACGGCTACGTGCTGGACTGATAGAGAGGATAGAACCAATGGAAAAGTGGATCATCACACTGGGTCTTTCGGTTGCTGTCGCCGGTTGTACACGCGAGGCCGGGTACGAAATCGATCAGGGCACGTTTGGTAACGCTACACTGAACAACATTCAGGTCATGAATGGTGAGTTGACGTATGGCCAAATCCTCGCGCGGCGTTTCGCTGCCGAGGTGCCAACACAGATCAACTTTGCCTTCGATAGCGCGCAATTGGACGCTTCGGCGCAACGAATCCTGTTGCAGCAGGCGGCCTGGATCAAACAGTTCCCCGAGGCGCGGTTCCGTGTCTATGGGCACACGGATGCCGTTGGCTCTGAGGCATATAACAAGCGATTGGGCCAGCGCCGCGCCAATGCCGCCGTTGCATTCCTGACACGACAAGGAATATCGCGTTCACGGTTGGAAGCCGTTGTTTCCTTTGGCAAATCCAGGCCGTTGGTTGCCACCCAAGATCGGGATCGACGCAATCGGCGGACAGTGACCGAGGTATCCGGCTTCTTCGACCGGCATCCAAATATTCTAGATGGAAAATATGCGGACGTGATCTATCGCGAATACATCTCAAGCGCGATCCCGATAAGCGATATCCAACGGCAAGAAGACGCCGGTGGTACCAGCGACTAATAAATAGGAAATGGGCGGCATTGTCGCCCATTTCCCTACAATTGGTTCTTTTGCGCCCAATTCTTGCCTAACTTCCAAGCCACTTTGTGAACAATTGGGTGACCTGCGGCCAAAATCGACCGCATCGGGCGACAGCATACCAGAACTGAATCTTCTCGCGTTCAAATGGTTTGCTCAGCCCTCTCGATGAGGATTGTGTTAATGACGAGCGCGACGCCGCAAGACGATAATAACGCCATTTTGGCCTGTACCATCAGCCGTGATGTCCAGAACTTCGACCTTTTGATCGAGGATATGGAAGCTGCGCTGGGCGAACGCTGGGGTGATCTTGGATTTGCCGAAGCGCTTGCGTTCTTTAGCCAACCCGAAGCCAAGACGCTTCAATTTGTAGCGCTGGCGCTGGACGGCGATGATGAAGACAACCTGACACTGATGGGTGAGATCATCACTCAGGCCAAGGAAAAAGGCATCAAGGTTGTCTTGATCGCCGAGGATGTCACCCCTGCCGCATTGCATCAGCTGCTACGCAGAGGTGCGGACGAGTTTGTCCCCTACCCGCTTCCCGAAAATGAACTTCAGGAAGCAATCGATCGTATGCAACAACCCGATCCGGTTGTGGCACCACAAGCAGCGCCTACTGCGACGAACGGCTCCTCGAAAGAAGGGGCGCTTTTTGTCGTGCAGGGTCTGGCAGGTGGTGTCGGTTCTACAACCATGGCGGTCAATCTGGCATGGGAACTTGCAACGGTTTCAGCCAAAGAAGCCCCGAAAGTGTGCCTGATCGACCTGGATCTGCAATACGGCACTGTTTCGACCTATTTGGATCTGCCTCGTCATGAAGCCGTGTTCGAAATGCTCTCAGACACGGATTCGATGGACGAAGACTCCTTTGGACAAGCGCTCCAGACGTTTGAAGAGAAGCTGCAAGTTCTAACGGCACCATCTGACATGGTGCCGCTGGACATCATCACGCCTGAGGACATTCAGCGTGTGATCGACACCGCACGCGCGAATTTTGATTATGTCGTCATAGACATGCCAAAAACACTTGTTCACTGGTCAGAAACGGTTCTGCAGGCCGCCCATGTCTATTTTGCGTTGCTTGAGCTGGATATGCGCTCGGCCCAGAACGCATTGCGTCTGAAACGGGCACTGCAGGCCGAAGAATTACCCTTCAACAAACTGCGGTTTGCTATGAACCGGGCTCCTAAATTTACCGATCTCAACGGTAAAAGCCGGGTTAAACGTATGGGTGAAAGTCTGGGTATTTCCATTGATCTGCTTCTGCCCGATGGCGGCAAACCCGTCATGCAAAGCGGCGACCACGGTCTACCGCTGGCAAATTCAGCGGCCAAGAACCCGCTGCGCCGGGAAATCGCCAAATTGGCTCAATCGCTTCATAGCCTTGGCAGTAGTGACGCCGAAGCCGCATAACTCAAAGGGGAGCTGCCGTGTTTTCAAGATACAAAAAACAGCCTTCGGCGCAGCCGGTTGAAACCCAGGCGTCGAAAGTCGAGGCCCCGGCAGCAGCAGCTGCGGCACCAGCTGCCAACGCAATTGCGCGCAAGCCGGTCAGGAAAAAGGCGGCAGAAGTTGTTGGAAACGACAAGGAACGCAAGCGCAAGGAACGGCTGGGCGAAATCAAGCTTGAGCTGCACCGCGAGCTTCTTGAAAACCTGAACCTCGCAGCCCTTGAAAAAGCTGAAGAATCAGAACTGCGGACAGAAATCAGCGCGATTGCCAGCGAAGTTCTGGAAGCCCGCAACATCGTTCTGAACCGTGAAGACCGCAGCCAGCTAAACAAAGAGCTTTATGACGAGGTCACCGGTCTCGGGCCGCTGGAAGCGCTGCTACAAGACGACTCGGTCAACGATATTCTGGTCAACGGCCCCCAGCAGATTTTTGTCGAACGGGCCGGTAAGCTTGAGATCAGCGACATCACGTTCAAAGACGAAAAGCACCTGATGCGGATCATCGACAAGATCGTTTCTGCCGTTGGTCGCCGTGTCGATGAATCCAACCCGTATGTTGACGCCCGCTTGGCTGATGGCTCACGTTTCAATGCGATGGTGCCGCCGATCGCGGTGGATGGTTCGCTTGTTTCCATTCGTAAGTTTAAGAAAGACAAGCTCGGCATCGACGATCTGGTCAATTTCGGTGCGTTTACCGAAGAAATGGCAGCCTATCTGCAAGCCGCCGTGTCGACTCGTCTGAATATCATTGTTTCGGGCGGTACCGGTTCCGGTAAAACGACAACGCTGAACGCGCTGTCGAGCTTTATCGACGACGCCGAGCGCATTCTGACCATTGAGGATACCGCGGAACTTCAGCTGCAGCAGACCCATGTGGGTCGGATGGAAAGCCGTCCGCCCAACGTTGAAGGCAAAGGCGAGGTCAGTCCACGCGATTGTTTGAAAAACGCCCTGCGGATGCGCCCCGACCGCATCATCGTGGGCGAGACCCGTGGCGCCGAAGTGATCGATATGCTGCAGGCCATGAATACCGGCCACGACGGATCAATGACCACGATCCACGCGAACTCGGCCCGTGACGGTATCTCGCGTCTTGAAAACATGATCGCCATGGCGGGGATCGAAATGCCGATCAAAGCGGTCCGCAGCCAGATCTCGTCGGCTGTGAATCTGATCGTTCAGGCCAGCCGTCTGCAGGATGGTTCGCGCCGGATGACATCAATCACCGAAATTACCGGCATGGAAGGTGACGTCATCTCGATGCAGGAAATATTTAAATTTCAACGTGTTGGCCTGACCCCCGACAACAAGATCATCGGTCATTTCACCGCCACAGGTGTGCGCAGCCACTATTCCGAGCGCTTCCGTCTGTGGGGCTTCGATCTGCCCGCCTCGATCTACGATCCAACCACGATGTAGGAGAACCAAGATATGCAACTGCCTGTCGAGGCGCTCATCTACATCGTGATTTTCGTCGGGGTCTTTGCCCTGGTCGAAGGTATCTATCTCGTCGCATTCGGAAAATCGATCAGCCTGAACAGCCGCGTCAATCGCAGGCTGGACATGATCGATAAGGGCGTCGGGCGCGAGCAAGTACTGGAGCAGCTGCGCAAGGAAATGCAGCAGCACATGAAGTCGCAGAGCATACCGCTCTACTCGCTATTGGCAGACAAGGCGCAGAAGGCGGCGATCGCCTTCTCTCCTCGGCAGTTGATTGTGATCATGGCACTGGTTTCAGGGCTGGCTTTTGTAGGTTTGAGCGTAGGAACAGCGACCGAACCGACGCTTCGGGCGGCTCTATCGGTCGCGATCGGGGTCGGAGCGGTGTACGCTTGGGTCAATAACAAAGCCAATAAACGTATGGCCTTGATTGAAGAACAATTGCCCGACGCGGTGGAACTGATGGTTCGGTCACTTCGTGTCGGAAACCCATTTGTTTCTTCGATCCAAATCGTTGCTAACGAGGTCGAGGACCCCCTTGCGACAGAGTTCGGTGTTATCTCGGATGAATCCGCTTATGGCCGGGATGTCGGTGAAGCACTCAAAGATATGGCAGAGCGGCTGGACATGCAGGATTTACGGTTTTTGGCCGTCGCCGTTTCGATCCAGCAGCAATCGGGGGGTAACCTTGCCGATATTTTGGCTGGATTGGCCAAGGTGATCCGCGCGCGTTTCCGACTGTTCCGCCGGGTGAACGCTATCACCGCCGAAGCCAAATGGTCAGGTAAATTCCTGTCGGGTTTCCCGGTCGCCTGTCTTCTGTTCATCATGGTTAAGGACCCGAACTACTACGACGCCGTAATCGACGATCCGCTTTTCATTCCGGCATGTTTCTTTGTCGGCATCACGCTGACCCTGAACCTGATCGTCATGCGTATCCTGACCGACATTAAGGTTTAAGAGGCCCAAAGATGGAATTTTTGAACCAGATCAATGAACTGTTGAAGCAGAACTTGGGTGAATTCGGTCCGCTGATTGTCGTGGGCGTTTTGGGATTGTTCATGATCCTGGTCACAATCCCGCTGATGCTGAACCAGCCGGAAGACCCACTAAAGAAGTTGCAGCGGTCAAATTCACCGCCAAAAAACAACAAGAAAGAAAAGAAAGAGCGTCTCAGAACAGCCAGCCGGAACGAACAGCTTGAGAAGTTCGCCAACTTTCTCGAACCAAAGAACGAAGAAGAGTATACCGCCGTTCAACTCAAGTTGAGGCAAGCCGGCTATCAGTCCAAGGACGCGGTTCGTTTCTATCACTTCGCTCAGTTCGCATTGGGCATAATCGGGATCCTGATCGGCGTCTCGCTGGTTACCGTGTTTGCGGGCGATCAGGAATTTGACTCGACACAAATCCTCATTCGCGTTCTGGGACCTGGTATTGCGGGTTACTTCGTGCCCAAATACTGGATCACGCGGCGCGTAGAGGAACGCAAGGAAGCGATCGTAAATGGTTTCCCTGATACGCTCGATCTGATGTTGGTATGCGTCGAGGCCGGGCAGTCCTTGGATCAGGCCATTGTACGGGTCGCGTCTGAGATGAAAGCATCTTACCCAGACATCGCGCTTGAGTTCGAGGTTGTCGCCTACGAAATGAAAGCCGGTAAAGAAAAGGACACCGTTTTGCGCGACTTCGCGACGCGATGCGGCGTTCAGGACGTTAGTGCGTTCGTCACCGTGATGATCCAATCAGCGACATTCGGGACATCCATTGCCGAAGCGTTGCGGGTTTATGCCGATGAAATGCGTGACAAACGCGTGATGCGCGCCGAAGAGGCAGCGAATAAGTTGCCAACCAAAATGACCCTTGCGACAATGATGTTGACCGTCCCTCCTCTGCTGGTCATCCTTGTTGGACCTTCGGCAAAAGGTATTATGGAGTTTGGAAACCGATAACGCCTTCCCGCTTCTTCGCTGGGTTGCCAAATCAGGTTGTTGGCACCTTCGTATGACAATTCCGGCCGCCATGGTTTTCACCATGGTGGCCTCTTGCACTGAAACAGGCGCGACAGACGATCCGTTTGCCCCTGGCGTCGATCCTGATGGGCCTGCGGTAGATGAGGTGACGGTCGGAAACCGATTGATGGCGGCGGGCGAATATGAGCTTGCACTTGAATCCTTCACCCGTGCCGCGTTGCAACAGGGTATGACCCCGCAAATCCTGACTTCGCTTGGGACAGCTAATTTGGGATTGCGCCGGATTGGCCAAGCTGAACCGCTATTGCGTCGTGCTGTCGAGGACGATCCCGAGTGGCCTGTGGCATGGAACAACCTGGGTGTCTTCTTGGTGGAAACGGGCGAATATGCCGAAGCCGCGCAGATGTTCCGCAGAGCCTATGCGCTGGACAATGGCGAAAGTGACGCAATCCGCGACAATCTGCGGTTAGCACTCGCAAAAATGGAAAATCCTGTTAATAATACCCCTCAAGAACAAGAATTTGAACTGGAGCAGCGCGGCAACGGGCAATTTGTTCTGCGTAAAATCCAGTAATAGAGGCAGAGCAGTAAAGGACGCACAAAAATGCGCCAACCCTTCTTGATTCCGACGATGCTGGCGTGCGGGCTGGTTTTGGCCGCCTGCGCAAAGGAAACCGAAGAGGAAAAGGTTGAACGTACTTTTCAGGAAGTGAACGTTATCGACGAGACCAACCTGAATGACGTGATGCTGAATGCGGCCGATCCCAATGAGGCGGTGACCTATTTCCAAAGTGCGGCCGCCAAGAACCCCGACCGCATCGACCTGCAACGAGGACTAGCGATCACGCTGACCCGTGCAAAGCGCAGCACTGAAGCTTCCGCCGCGTGGAAACGTGTGCTGAGCATGAAAGGGGCCAACAACGCCGACCGTGTCGAATACGCTGATGCTCAGATTCGCAGCGGCAACTGGGATGGCGCAAAGGCGACATTGGACAAGATCCCCCCTACATATGAAACCTTTAAACGGTATCGGCTTGAAGCGCTGGTGGCAGATGCCAAAAAAGACTGGAATCGCGCCGACCATTACTACGAAACCGCGGTGGGCCTGACGACCCGCCCTGCCGGAGTCATGAACAACTGGGGCTATTCCAAACTAACGCGCGGGCAATATGCGGAAGCCGAGCGGCTGTTTACCGACGCCATTAGGCAGGACAATTCTATGTTCACCGCCAAGAACAACCTTGTTCTGGCGCGCAGCGCGCAAGGCAACTACAGCGTCCCTGTTGTCCCAATGACGCAGACCGAACGGGCGAAACTGTTGAACACCATGGCCATTTCAGCCGTGAAACAGGGGAATATCAACCTGGCCAAGAACCTCTATCGCGAGGCGATTTCCACCCACCCGCAGCATTATGACGAGGCGGTCCGCTCGCTTCGGGCCCTTGAGGACGCCTGATCCATGATCATACCAGCGGCAGCGGCGGCGTGGTTTCTACCTTTTGTTCTGCCGATCTGTTTCTACGTTGCCTTTACGGATATGCGTGAGATGCGGATCAAGAACCACGCTGTCGTCGCGCTGGCGGTTGTTTATCTCATCGTCGGGCTTATCGCATTGCCACCGTGGTCCGGTCCGTGGATCCCCGGCAACATCGGGCCGTTAACCCTGACCCTGCCTGTCTACGGATGGCAGCTGCTTCACATGGTTGTCGTTCTTGTTATCGGCATCGTGCTAAATGCAGCTGGTGTGATGGGGGCCGGAGACGCGAAGTTCTGTGCCGCAGCCGCAGCGTTTGTCTGGGTCGGTGACCTGATGTGGGTCATGGTGATTCTGACGGCAACTCTGCTGGGAGCGTTCTTTGCCCACCGGTTGGCGAAATACACCCGGCTGCGCCAGATCGCACCACATTGGGAAAGCTGGGATCGCGGCAAACAGTTCCCTATGGGTCTGACGCTGGCTGGCAGCCTCGTTGTTTATTTGATTTTGGGCATAATCCACGGATCGTGAACAATCATCAGCGCGCCTTGCCCGCGCCTTTGTCCTGCCACAAATCCGCGCCAAATTCTTCCAAAGCGGCCCCGCAAGGGCCTTTTGCGTGATTTTTGGATGGACGAGCCCCGCTCATGAATATGCAGACCTCCTCTGTGATTGCCCCCCCTGCCCCCAAAGGCCTGGGAGAAATGCAACTTCCGCTGGTGATGATGCGGGACATTCTGTTGAAGACCGTCTTTCGCAAGAACGTGGATACGGTCAGCGAAATTGCGGGTGCCATCTGTCTGCCCGGGTCCGTGACACAGGAACTAGTTGATATCGCACGCGAGCAGAAACTGCTTGAAGCGACCGGGACTCTGAACGCCAACTCCGGCAATGAAATGGGCTATCAGCTGACCGATGCGGGCAAAGCGCGGGCGTTGGACGCGTTGAGCCAGTCTGAATATTTCGGTGCGATGCCGGTGCCGCTCGATGTTTACCGCGAGCAGGTCAAGCGCCAGTCGATCCGTAACATTCAAGTCACCCGCGACCAGCTAACTGGCGCGATGGGCCATCTTGTTCTGCCCGACAGCCTGCTGGATCATCTGGGCCCGGCGGTCAGCGCCGGTCGCTCAATTCTGATGTATGGCCCTCCGGGCAATGGTAAATCCTCGATCTCGAACGGCATTCGTGATGCTTTGGGGGACAACGTCTATGTTCCGCGCGCAATCGAATATGCCGGTCAGGTGATTACGGTCTACGACCCGATCGTGCACACCGCGATCGAGCAAGAAGAGGACGATCCCAACAGCCTGCGCCGCCGCAAGCGGTTCGACACTCGCTATGTTCAGTGCGAACGCCCCACCGTTGTGACTGGTGGTGAACTGTCACTGAGCATGCTGGATTTGGTCTACAACCCCACTGCGCGTACTTATCAGGCACCTCTGCAGCTGAAATCCACCGGTGGCATCTTCATCGTGGACGACCTTGGACGTCAGGCAGAGCCCCCTCAGGCCCTGATCAACCGCTGGATTGTTCCGCTTGAAGAAAGCAAGGATATCCTTGGCCTGCAATCGGGTGAGAAGTTCGAAGTACCATTCGACACGCTGGTTATATTTTCGACCAACTTCCACCCAAATGAGATTTTCGACCAAGCGGCCCTGCGCCGGATTTTCTTCAAGATCAAAATCGACGGCCCGAACCAAGAGAACTTCCTGAAGATCTTTGCCATGGTCGCCCGCAAGCGCGGTATGCCACTAGACGAGGCGGCGCTAGTGCATTTGCTGAAGGTCAAATACCCGACCATCAACAACATCTACGCAAACTATCAGCCGATCTTCCTGATCGACCAGATGATCTCAATCTGCGAGTTTGAGGGTATCCCGTATCAGATGAGTCCGGACCTGATCGACCGAGCCTGGGCCAACATGTTCGTGAAGGAAGAAAAGATCATTCACTGATCCCCTGGTCCTGGTTTCCATGGCCTGAGGGCTGCGCTAGGTTCGTCGGATGGTGCAGATTCCTCCGGCAATCCAAAACTGGTTTTCGAACAAAGGCTGGTCGATTCATCCGCATCAGCAAGAAATGTTTGAGCGGGCGAATGATCCCGCGACGCTTCTTATCGCTCCAACTGGTGGCGGCAAAACCATGGCCGGTTTTCTACCTTCCCTGGCCGAGTTGGCCGAAGGGCAGCATGACGGATTGCACACGCTTTATGTGTCTCCTCTCAAGGCGCTGGCAGCGGATATCAGGCGCAATCTGCGCGTTCCCGTCGAGGAAATCGGCCTACCAATTCGGATCGAAGATCGCACCGGCGACACATCGGCCACGCAGAAGAAACGCCAGCGCGCCGATCCTCCACATATCCTGCTGACCACGCCCGAAAGTCTGGCGTTACTTACTTCATACGAAGATGCTCCGCGCATGTTTGCTGGGGTCCAGCGCATTGTTGTCGACGAGATACATGCACTGGCAGAAAGCAAACGGGGGGATCAATTGATGTTGGCGCTGGCACGATTGCAGACACTCTGCCCCGATCTGCGCCGCGTAGGCTTGTCCGCCACGGTTGAAGACCCCGAAGGCATCGCACGATTTCTAGCCCGCAATCCCGATCCTTGCCGAGTTATTCAGGCTGATCCCGGCCCTGACCCCGATATCTCGATGCTGCAAACACAAGAGATGCCGCCATGGTCGGGCGGTGGCGCAGCCTATTCCATCCCCGCTGTGATGGAGCAGATCAAAAAGCACAAGACGACACTTATCTTTCACAATACTCGGGCGCAGGCCGAGATTTTCTTTCACAACCTCTGGCTCGCCAACGACGACGCTCTGCCCATTGGTATTCACCACGGCAGTCTGGATCGGCAACAACGCGAACGGGTCGAGGCTGCGATGGTCAGGGGTGATCTGAGGGCAATTGTCTGCACCGGCAGCCTCGATCTGGGGATCGACTGGGGCGATGTGGATCTGGTGATCCAGATCGGCGCGCCGAAGAACGTCAAGCGGCTGGTGCAGCGGATCGGGCGCGCAAATCACCGCTACAATGCCCCTTCCAAAGCTATTCTCGTCCCAGCCAACCGGTTCGAAGTGGTCGAATGTGTTGCTGCACTGGAAGCTGTGCAAGAACATGAGCTGGATGGCGACCCCCGCGGGCCAGGACCCAGGGACGTTTTGTGCCAGCATATTCTGATCGCCGCCGCAGCGGGACCCATTGATGCAGATGCACTCTACGCCGAAATGACGGCTGCCGGGCCTTATGCGCAGATCACCCGTGCTGAATTTGATGCCTGTTTGGAATTCTGCGCCACCGGTGGATATGCCCTGCGAGCCTATGATCGGTGGCAGAGGCTTCAGCAGCGCCCGGATGGAGCGTGGCAATTGCGCGACCCGAGGGCGGCACAGCGTATCCGCATGAACCTTGGCACGATTCAGGACACCGACACGCTGAAGGTTCGGCTTAAGCGCAATCGCGGGGGCAAGCCTCTGGGTGAGGTAGAGGAGGGATTCGCGGCCTCGCTAACCCCTGGTGATACCTTTCTGATCGGTGGTCAGATCGTCCGCTATGAGGGTCTGCGAGAGATGGTGGTCGAGGTCAGCCGCCGCGCTGACCGCAAGCCCAAGATCGCGACCTTTTCGGGTACTAAGTTCGCCACGTCCACCCAGCTGAGCGACCGAATCCTACGGATGTTCGCACAGCCGGATTGGCCTCAGTTGCCAGACCACACTGCCGAATGGCTGGGTCTTCAGCGCGAGATATCACGCCTGCCGCAAAGTGACCGCCTGTTGATTGAAAGCTTCCCTGACAGGGGGCGCGAGCATCTATGCGTCTACGGATTTGCCGGCCGCAATGCGCAACAGACGCTGGGGTTGCTGTTGACCAAACGCATGGAGGAAACCGGCCTTGCGCCGCTGGGATTTGTAGCCACTGACTATGCCACCTTAATCTGGGGGCTGGATGCGGTGACCGATCCGCGCCCACTATTTCAGTTGGACGCGCTACGAGAAGGATTGGAGACTTGGCTGGCGGGTAACGCGGTGATGAAACGCACATTTCGTGCTTCGGCCACAATCGCGGGGTTGATCGAACGCAACACTGGTGGGCAGCGCAAGAGTGGTCGGCAGGCGACATTTTCGTCAGATATCCTCTACGACACCTTGCTGAAATACGATCCTGAACATCTGCTGATGCAAATCACCCGCGAAGAGGCCATGCGCGGGTTGGTCGATTTCGGACGGATCGAAGCCATGGTCGCCCGGATCGGAGACCGGATTGACCTGCTGCGGCTAGACCGCGTCTCACCCCTGGCGGCGCCTCTGTTCCTCGAAGTTGGCAAAGTCCCCGTCAAGGGTGAAGGCGAGGAACGCCTGCTTGCGGAAGAAAGTGCCCGGTTACTGCAGGCCGCCGGATTGCAACCGGCATAAACCACTTGCGCAATCCGCAAAATCGTATGAAGAACGGATCATGAACAAGATCGCGTTTTCATTTGCTGGCCAAGACCTGACTGCGCTTGGGTCGGGCGCACTATGGTGGCCGGAACAGGGCTTGCTCTGTGTTTCCGATCTGCATTTAGGAAAATCCGAACGGATCGCCCGCAGGGGCGGCCCGACCTTGCCGCCGTATGACAGCCGCGAAACATTGACCCGATTGGCAAGTGATCTTGCCCGTACCGGTGCCACGAAGGTCATCTGTTTGGGGGACAGCTTTGACGATCTCGATGCCTCGGGCGCGTTGGCTGCTGAGGATAGGCAACAGATCACCGCAATGCAGGCTGGTCGACGTTGGATCTGGATCGAGGGGAACCATGACCCCGGCCCGGTAGAAATGGGCGGCACACATCTGTCCGAGTGGGCTTGCCACGATCTGATTTTTCGCCATATCGCCCAGCAAAACAGCGCAGGTGAAATCTCGGGCCACTACCACCCCAAAGTTAACCTGAATGCCCGAGGGCGCTCGATCACCCGCCCGGCTTTTTTGCTGGATCAATCACGTCTGATCCTTCCAGCTTATGGCGCTTACACTGGGGGGTTGCGCAGTTCAGCAGAGGCTCTGAGCGGGATCATGGCGCCGGATGCGCGGGCAATTCTGACCGGTGCGCAACCTCAACTCATCCCGATGCCCAGATAGGTTCTAGAGCAACCCGTCGTCCACGAGCTGTTGCTTGTATTTCCTGCTGACAGGAACCAGATCGCCGTTGCTGAGGTGCAAAAAGGATTTTCCCTTTTCTTTTTCGACCCCAACAATCGCTGTATCCACGACCCAGTGTGAACGGTGCGTACAATGGCCGTGTACCGGCTCCATCTCGGCAATCGCGTCGGTAAAGCGCGAGCGGATTGTAAACGTGCCATCGGACGTGACCACGTCGACATAGTGATCGCGCACGGTCAACCGATAAACCTGCCCCTCGAACTTGGCAGGCAAACGATTGAAAAGACGTGGTCTGGGTTCGTATAGCGGTGCTGCGGTTTCTTCCCGCTGACGCACCAGCAAAAGTCCGGTGGCGAAGAGAAGACCATAAGGGGCGACTTTCAATATGCCCGGTGCCATCAATCCATTCAGCGTGAACAGAATCCAGGTCAGCAACCACAGTGATGGTGCAAACAATGTCAGGATCAACAGGACGAAGGCAAAATCACGGACCAGCAATCCGGATCGATTTAGCCGTTCGCGTACCAGCTTTCCAGCCGACCAAGTCGCTGCAAGCGCGAGCAGCATAACACCTGTCCAGAACACCATCCGCTGACTGAATGGCAGTGTCATATCCCGAAAGGGGGCAAAGGAATACGCCAATAAAGGAATAAAAACGAGGCCCGCCACTACCCGTTGAAGGCTTATTAACGAGAAGATCGGACTCAGCTTCATCATACCAGGTAACGCACCCCGCCAAAGGTAAAACCATGAAACACGAACAGACAGGATTATAACCCCTTAAACGGCTGGAATAGAAGGATTATCACCGACCGACGCTAGGTCAAGTCAAGATGTAGTTATATAAATATCCTAATCTAATGAAAAAGGCCGGAGAGCTTTTCGCTCTCCGGCCAATTCAATCATGGAGGTTGCGCCCGGATTGAACAGCGAGGCTGCTATTAAGCAGTCAGACCTTCGGGTTCAGGCAAGCCGTTTGCGCGGCAAGCCGCGGTGAGCGTGTTCGCAAGGAGGCAGGCGATCGTCATAGGGCCAACTCCACCGGGAACAGGGGTAATCGCACCAGCGCGTTCTGCCGCAGTGGCGTAGTCAACGTCGCCAACCAGCTTGTTCTTGCCGTCGCGTTCGATCCGGTTGATGCCGACATCGATCACAGTTGCGCCTTCCTTGATCCAGTCACCCGGAACCATCTCGGGGCGACCAACTGCGGCGACCACAATATCAGCACGGCGTACAACATCGGGAAGATCTTTGGTGCGGCTATGCGCGATGGTCACGGTGCAGCTGTCGCCCAGAAGCAACTGCGCCATCGGCTTACCCACGATGTTCGACCGACCGATCACTACAGCATCCATGCCGGACAAAGAGCCGTGGTGATCGCGCAACATCATCAGACAGCCCAGCGGAGTGCACGGCACCATTGACTTCTGACCTGTTCCCAGCAGGCCCACATTCGAGATGTGGAACCCGTCCACATCCTTTGCCGGATCGATCGAGTTGATCACCAGATCTTCGTTCAGATGCTTGGGCAGCGGCAGTTGCACCAGAATGCCGTGCACCGCAGGGTCATTGTTCAGTTTGTCAATCAGCGCAAGCAGGTCCTCTTCGGAGGTCTCTGCATCCAGCTTGTGCTCGTACGAGTTCATGCCGACCTCGACGGTCATCTTGCCCTTAGAACGGACATAGACCTGGCTGGCCGGGTCTTCGCCCACCAGAACCACCGCCAGACCCGGGGTGATGCCGTTCTCTTCTTTCAGCTTTGCAACCTGGTCAGCCACCTGCGCGCGCACTTTGGCGGCAAAGGCCTTTCCGTCGATAACCTGCGCTACCATTCTTTGATCCCTTCTTTCACAAAACGGATCGGGCGCACTAGGCGCCCGTTTCTTCAGTCTGGGCCGAGCACGCGTTCTTCGCGGGCAATCGACCAATCAATCAGTATACGCCAGAGCTTTTCGGCAAGATCGGGGTCCATACCCAACTCATCCGAGCTCTTGCGGACGCGCTGCACCACATCTTCGACACGTTCCGGGATGCGGGCTGGCAGGCCCTCGCCGGGTTTCAGCTGCGACGCGCGGTCGATATAGGTTGCGCGCGTTACCAGCAATCCAATCAATTGGCGGTCCAGCTTGTCGATCTGAGGCCGCAATTCCTGCATCGAATGACAGTCTTGCGGAGGTATCAGAGTGGGCATTTTGGTCTCCTGCGGCCCGGGGATATCCCCGGACCACGAGATGTCTTATTTGAGCGCTTAGAACAAGCCCTCGATCTCACCTGCGTCGTTAAGGCAGATGGTTTCGGCGGCCGGTTTGCGCGGCAGACCGGGCATGGTCATGATCTCACCGCAGACAACGACGATGAAACCGGCACCAGCGGAAAGGCGAACCTCACGCACCGGAACCGAGTGTCCGGTAGGCGCGCCGCGCAGGGTTGGGTCGGTCGAGAACGAATACTGGGTTTTCGCCATGCAGACCGGCAGATTGCCATAGCCTGCTTCTTCCCATTCGCGCAGCTGGTTGCGGATCTTGTTGTCGGCCAGAACTTCGTCGGCGCGATAGATACGCTTGGCGATGGTTTCGATCTTCTCGAACAGCGACATGTCGTCTGGGTAGATCGGTGAGAAGTTCGCGGCACCATTTTCGACGATTTCGACAACTTTTTCGGCCAGAGGCGCAGAGCCATCCGAACCCAGCTCCCAGTGACGCGACAGGATTGCCTCAACACCATGCTCGCCGCAGTAGTCCTTGACCGCCTGAACTTCGTCATCGGTGTCGGTGACGAAGTGGTTGATCGCGACGACAACCGGAACACCGAAGGATTTGACGTTTTCGATGTGGCGACCCAGGTTGGCACAACCTGACTTCACAGCGTCAACGTTTTCCGCACCCAAGTCAGCCTTGGCCACTCCGCCATTCATTTTCATCGCGCGCACGGTGGCCACCAGCACCACTGCCGACGGAGCAATACCCGCCTTGCGGCACTTAATGTTCATGAACTTCTCGGCACCGAGGTCAGCACCAAAGCCCGCTTCGGTGACAACATAGTCGGCCACTTTCAGAGCGGTTTTGGTTGCGATGACTGAGTTACAGCCGTGCGCGATGTTCGCGAACGGGCCGCCGTGGACGAAGGCCGGGTTGTTTTCCAGCGTCTGCACCAGGTTCGGCTGCATAGCGTCTTTCAGCAGAACGGTCATAGCGCCTTCTGCCTTGATGTCGCGGCAGTAAACCGGGGTCTTGTCGCGGCGGTAAGCAACGATGATATCGCCCAGACGCTTTTCCAGATCTTTCAAGTCGTTTGCCAAGCAGAGGATTGCCATGACTTCGGACGCCACAGTGATGTCAAAACCTGCCTCACGCGGGAAACCATTCGACACGCCGCCCAGAGACGCCGTGATCTGACGCAGAGCACGGTCATTCATGTCGACGACGCGGCGCCATGCAACGCGGCGTGTGTCGATTTCTTGCTCGTTGCCCCAATAGATGTGGTTATCGATCATCGCCGACAGCAGCGAGTGGGCCGAGGTGATGGCGTGGAAGTCACCTGTGAAGTGCAGGTTCATCTCTTCCATCGGAACAACCTGCGCGTAACCGCCACCCGCGGCGCCGCCCTTCATGCCGAAGTTCGGGCCAAGCGAAGCTTCGCGGATACAGATCATCGCGTTCTTTCCGATGCGGTTCAAGCCGTCGCCCAGACCTACTGTGGTGGTGGTCTTGCCTTCACCTGCGGGGGTTGGGTTGATCGCGGTCACCAGGATCAGCTTGCCGTCTTCGCGGTCCTGTACCGAGTTGATGAAGTCCTGGCTGACTTTGGCCTTGTCATGGCCGTAAGGCAGCAGATCATCGCTGGAGATACCCAGCTTCGCGCCGATTTCCTGAATCGGCTTTTTGTTCGCCTCGCGGGCAATCTCAATGTCGGATTTGTAGCTCATTGGGCAGGGTCCCTGATTGAATTCCGTGCAAAACCGACGCACGGGCGTCGGCGCTGCGCAACATATACTGATGTACACAACACTGATGGCTAAGGATTCCGACATTTTCATGCCGCGAAACGGCGTTGCGAGAAATCGTAATGCGCAAATCGGAAACGGATTGAACCTATGGGTTCCAAAGGGGCTGATCCGGCACAAACAATTGCATCTTGTCGCCGCGTTTCAGAGCCCCCGGGCGTTCGACCCAAGCCGTTATCCCGCGTCGCCCTTTGGCCGCAGGTTTGAATGCCGCCCCGTATCCAGTGTGATCCGCCTCGATCTCACGGCCCGGAAGAACGCAGGGGGCATTTTCCATGTCCACAGTGATCGTTAAACCGCTCTCGGCCTGCAACCGCGAAGATGGAGGGATATGAGAGAAATCGGGAATGCCCTTCAGGACAATCGAAGCCCCAAGGTAAGACGGATCAAGCGTTGCCAACTCCATCTCAGCCGCAATATCACCCAATTCCTCTGCCGACAGCACTGACAGTTGCCGCACATTCCGGATCTCGGTGCCCTTTGGATAGAGATTCGCTACCCGAACACAGGACGCCCTATTGAGCCCCTGATGCCGTTCCCCCTGAACGCCATCGAAGCTCAGGTCCAAAACATTGACAGGCTTGGCCCGCAAAGACTGGCCTGCTGGCACATGGCCCAGCCATACTACCTCGGCCGAATATTCAGTTTCACATAAGAACGGCATGAGATGCCCCCATTCATCTGCAGGTTTGTAGGCATAATGCCCGGCAACGCCCTGATGAAAAGAGAAAACCCGGAGGCTGGCTCCGGGTTTTGCAATTATGCGGTGGGTTCTGGTTCCATCCCGCCATCTGGCGGCGATTTCTTGGACTTGGTCTTCGGGATGGCAGTTACGCTGGGAGCGTTGCCCTCATCGGGGCTGTCACCCTCATCATCGCTTTCGGTGGGCGGTTCGCCATTCATGACGCGCTTGATCTCATCGCCGGTCAGGGTCTCATACTCAAGCAGGCCTTGCGCCAGTCGCTCCCATTCCTCGTTCTTGTCGGTCAGGATCTTGTGCGCGCGTTCATAGCCTTGCTGGATCAGGCGCTTTACCTCTTCTTCGATCAGCTCTTTGGTATGAGCCGATACCGAGAACCCGGCGGTGTTGCCCTGATAGCCTTCATGCGCCTCGGCATAGTCGATGTTGCCGACCTTGTCCGACATGCCCCAGCGCATCACCATGGCGCGGGCCAACTGGCTGGCCTGCATGATATCGCCCGCAGGGCCGTTCGACACGTGATCTTCGCCGTATTTAATCACCTCGGCGGCCTTGCCTGCCATAGTCATGGCCAGCTTCTGCTCACACTCATCGCGGTGATAGTTCAGACGATCCATTTCGGGCAGTGACACAACCATACCCAGCGCACCACCGCGCGGAATGATGGTCGCCTTATAGACCGGATCGCACAGCGGCAGTTCCAGACCCACAACGGCATGGCCGGCCTCGTGATAGGCGGTTTTCTCCTTCTGGTCCTGCGTCAGCACCATCGAACGGCGCTCGGCCCCCATCATCACCTTGTCTTTGGCGTTTTCAAAGTCCTCCATGGTGACAAAGCGACGACCGACGCGAGCGGCCATCAATGCGGCCTCGTTCACGAGGTTCGCCAGATCAGCACCCGAAAAGCCCGGCGTGCCGCGCGCGATGATGCGCAGATCGACATCGGGACCCAGAGGCGTCTTGCGCGCGTGAACGCCCAGAATTTTTTCACGGCCTTTGATGTCGGGGTTGCCGACGGTCACGTTACGGTCAAACCGGCCCGGACGCAGCAGCGCGGGGTCCAGAACGTCCTTCCGGTTGGTGGCAGCCAGAATGATCACGCCTTCATTGGCCTCGAAACCGTCCATCTCAACCAGCAGCTGGTTGAGGGTCTGTTCGCGTTCGTCGTTTCCGCCGCCATAGCCAGCACCACGATGGCGCCCCACGGCGTCAATTTCGTCGATGAAGACGATACAAGGCGCGTTCTTCTTGGCTTGTTCGAACATGTCACGCACACGCGATGCACCAACACCAACGAACATTTCAACGAAATCGGAACCCGAGATCGTAAAGAACGGCACACCCGCCTCGCCCGCAATCGCACGGGCAAGCAGCGTCTTACCAGTGCCCGGAGGGCCAACCAGCAGCGCGCCTTTGGGAATCTTACCGCCCAAACGCGAAAATTTCTGCGGGTTGCGCAGGAATTCCACGATCTCTTCCAGCTCTTCCTTGGCCTCGTCGATGCCCGCAACGTCGTCGAACGTCACCCGGCCATGCTTTTCGGTCAGCATCTTGGCCTTGGACTTGCCAAAACCCATCGCGCCACCTTTGCCGCCACCCTGCATCCGGTTCATAAAATAGACCCAGACACCGATCAGCAGCAGGAAGGGCAGCAGCGTGATCAGGAACGACTGGAAACCCGATTGCTGCTGTTTTTCAGCACGTACGGGGATGTTCTTGTCGATCAGCAGCTTCGTCACCTCGGCATCGGTGGGTTTGATGGTGACAAAGTCCTGATTCTCATTCGTGCGATAGCGGATCTGTTCGCCATCCAGCGTGACGCTGGTGACGTCTCCGGCGTCCACGGCGCTGACGAATTCGGAATAGGTACGTTCATTGTTCTGAAGCGACCCGCTGGGTCCACTGAACAGGTTGAACAGTGCCAGGATCAGCAGAAACAGAACGACCCAGAAGGCGATGTTGCGAGCGTTGCCCAAGGAAAATCTCCCGAAAGGTTTCGGCAGGTGGGGACCTGCCGGGGTTGTTCCTTAAAATAGAGAGGATTGTGGCAGGTTCAATGAGATAAAATCACCGCATCGAAGTCGGACCTTTCTGGAAGCAGTTCGGCCCGCCATTCGTTTGCAAAACCGGCCAGAGGTGCAGCCAGTAGAGTGCCTTCGGCCCAGACCGAGGGCGTCGACAACACTGCAGCGCGAGGTTTGCCCACAGAGCGCCAGTTTTCCAGCTGCAATATACCATCCTCACCAAGCGCCCGGATTTCCGCAACTTCAGTTTTTGGCCCGGACATAATCCAACGCCTGTCCCAAGGTTCTGAGGCGCGCGCGAGCTGATTGCTGACGGCGTTTAGCTCTCTGCAAATCCAAGTTTTTTTGCCTTCCGGGATTAAAATGCATCCCCCCAGGGTGGCCGTCTGAGCAGACGAAATCGCATCCAGCACTTGATCCACCGCTTTGTGTCGCGGCGGGTATTCTCCCCCTGCGATCCATGAAACAGACGCGGTCACAAGCCGACGACGGATTTCTTCGGGCAGAGTTTCGAAACCTTCGCGATCAATGCAAAGATCGCCATCCGTCACCGTCATGCACCGGAAAGCGGATTCTTGCGCGTATTGCGCCAATGCTTCACGCGCTTGTGCCATATTTTCAGCGACCCGTGATAATGACCCTGCCGTGATCCCGATTTGATTTAATCCTAACAGGGCCTGGCGGGCTTTGATCCGGTCAAAACGAGGGTCCTGATTCGACGGATCATCAATCCACGAAATACCTTGCGCAGTCAGATATTCCCGAAGATCGGAGCGTGTCGTGGACAGCAATGGGCGCAGCAATGTGACCCGACCTTCTTTTCGCGATACAGCCATGGCCGAAAGCCCCGAAACGCCCGAAGCACGGGCCAGCCGCATCAGTACCGTTTCAGCCTGATCATCCTCCGTGTGGCCCAGCGCAACTGCCTCTAGGCCCTTCGATTCGGCCCACGCGACCAGCAACCGGTATCTCGCACGCCGCGCCTGATCCTGCAGATTTCCGGATCCATCCCACCCCTGCCATTTCAGCGTTTCATGAGGAATGCCTAAGCGCTGCGCCAGTGTCGCGACGGCCAAGGCCTCTGAGGCAGATTCAGCTCGCAGACCGTGATCAACGGTCGCCGCAAACAGCTCGATCTGCTCTTGTCGCGCGATATCAAACAGCAAATGCAACAGGGCGGTCGAATCGCTGCCCCCTGATACCGCCACCCCCAGCCGGCGCGGTGGTGGATCCGGCAGACCCGCCCGCAGATTTGCCCGAAGCGTATCGGCGTCAGAGGTCAAGAACAGCCCAGCGTTGCCATTTCCTGTGTGGCCGAAGCAGCTGGTGCCGATGCCGGAAACCGAACGCCAACTTCGCCGAGAGTTATGCAAGCCTGATCGGTTTGGCCCAGCTGTCCAAGCGCCGCGCCCAACTCAAACAACGCCTCGGGTGCCAGAGGCCCTTCGGAGTCGCCCGTGAAGCTGGCCAGAAAGGCGCGCGCCGCTTCGCGTGTATCGCCCACCCCTTTCAGCGCCTGCCCGCGCCGCAGGTTGGCTTGGCTCGCCAGCGGGCTGCCCGGATAGGACTGGTCGAATTGCGCAAACAGATCGGCCGCGGTCTGGAAATCTCCATCCACCAGGGCCTGCGAAGCGGCATCAAAATCCGCTTGTTCACCGACTGCAAGCTCACCCTGATCAGTGACCGTGGGTTGCGTAGGGTTGGGGGTGGGTGCCACAGCCACATCGGTCGATGTCTCACCACCCAGCGTTGAGGTTTCACCCAACGCGCTCAGATCACCGCCTTCAAGTTCAACCAGACGAAACTCCAAATCACCGATACGGTTGGTGCCATCGGTCACGACATTCTGCACCCTTTGGTTCAACTGCTCGGTCTGGCGTGTCAGGCGCTGCAATTCTGCCTCGATCGCATCAACGCGCTCAAGCACGGAACTGCCAGACAGGTTTGGCGCGGGGGACCCAGTGGTTGAAAACTCGCGCTTGAGACGCTGAATTTCCACATGCAGCACGGTTAATTCCTGACGGATATCCGCCAAAGTCTGCTGATCCTGTGCCTGTGCCATACCAGCGACGGTCACGACCGCCGCCAGAACCAAACCTGCAATTCGCATCATCTTACCCCAAGGTTGAACCGGTCAGCACCGTCACCGCGCGGCGGTTTTTCGAATAGCAATCCTCGGTGCTGCAAATTTCGATCGGGCGTTCCTTGCCATAGCTGACGGTGGTCAACCGGTTGCCTGCCACCCCGCGCGAGATCAGATACTCCCGCGCCGCATTGGCCCGACGAGCTCCAAGCGCAAGGTTGTATTCGCGCGTGCCCTGCTCGTCCGCATGGCCTTCGATATTGGCGACAAAATCCGGATTGGCGAGCAGCCAATCGGCCTGCCCTTGCAGAATCGTCTGCGCCTGCGGGCTGAGCGTGGACTGATCGACCGCGAACAGAACCCGGTCACCAACTGTTTGCTGGAAATAGGCTGGCGAACGCGGATCACTGGGTGAGCCCGGAACCAGTGCGCCGCTGCCACCAGCGCCGCCACCCAGAGCCGACGGATCATTATTGGAACAGGCCGCAATCAGGGTCAGCGCCCCAATTGCCGCGACTTTGCTCAACAGTTTCATCTCAAGTGCCTCGTGTTTCGTTGTTTATTGCCGCGCTTCTATCACATTGCGGGTTTGTTGTGAACTTTACCTGCGGTCTGTTCCAATCAATTCTGCAGTGGCCCCCAAGACGGGTCGCTACCGCCATCCGGCGTTCTAACAGGACGCAAGTTACGGCCCGAAATATCCACAGAGTAAAGCGTCGATCGACCGCTTGCCCCCTGAGTTTCGCGGGTGAACATTATGACCCGCCCGTTTGGCGACCAAGTGGGACCTTCGTCCAGGAACGAGGCGGTCAAAAGGCGCTCTTCGCTGCCATCTGTGCGCATAACACCGATGTGGAAGCGACCTTTGTTCTGCTTGGTAAAGGCAATCAAGTCACCACGCGGAGACCAGACCGGCGTGCCATAGCGGCCTTGCCCAAAACTGATCCGCGTTGCCTCGCCTCCGTTGGCGGGCATGATGTAAAGCTGCGGAGTGCCCGACCGGTCGCTTTCAAACACGATCCGACTGCCATCCGGCGCATAGCTTGGTGCAGTTTCAATCGCGGGCGTATTGGTCAGTCGCACGCTTTGGCCCGAGGCCAGATCCATTTTCCACAAATCCGTGTTTCCGCCTTGGGTCAACGAATAAACAATTGAACGACCATCCGGAGAGAAGCGCGGTGAGAAACTCATGGTGCCTTCCTGCGTTTTCAACTCTTGCCGCTCCACGCGGCCGACATCCAGAACGTAAATACGCGGCTGACCGGTCTCGTAGCTGGTATAGAGCAACTGGTCGCCCGTCGGTGAGAACCGAGGCGCCAGAACAATCGCTGCGCTGTCGGTCAGATACTGCACATTCGCGCCGTCATAATCCATGATCGCCAACCGCTTGCGCCGCTGATCCTTAGGGCCGCTTTCCGACACGAACGCGACTCGGCTGTCAAAGTAAGCACCCTCGCCGGTGATCCGGGTATAGACCTGATCGGCCACCTTATGCGCCATGCGACGCCAGCCGTCGGTGGTGCCCGCAAACTGCAACCCATTGCCCAGTTCCTGACCCGAGAACACGTCCCAAACCCGGAACCGCACCGTCAGCCGTTTGCCCGAAACATTGACCGCCCCTGTCACCAGTGCCTGCGCGTTGATCGCTTTCCAATCGGCAAACTGCACCGGGGCATCAAAACTACTGACCCGGCTGATGAATGCATCCGACGAGATTTCGCGGAACAAACCCGTTCCCGTCAGGTCCGATACCACCACGCGCGAGATGTCTTGCGCATATTGTGCGGCCGAAGGTCCGTCCGGCACAAAGCTCGGTACCGCAAATGGCATCGGCTCGATGATCCCTTCATCGATTTCCAGACGCAGCGGGCCACTTTGGGCGTAGGCCGAGGTCGAAAGAAGGGTCAGGCCAATTAAGAGGCTGGTCAGAAGTTTCATCATTTGATCCGCATCCTCTCGGGATTGAATGTAATCTCAATATCCTGCCATTGATCGTATTTGTCAGCAGGTAGGTCATATCCTTTAGACCCACAGCGCAAAATTGCGCGGCGCGCGGCTTCGTAGGCTTGTTTTGCTGATGCGGCCGAGCCGCCTGTACTGTCGAGTAGCTGCAAACTGCCGCCAACCACTTTGCCATCTCTGGTCAACGAAAACCCGACAACAACCACGGTTTCCAGCGCATCCGTCGACAGGGACCCGACATTCCAACACCGCGACACCGCAACCCGCATCGCGTCTTTTTCACCGCTTGTCAGTGGTGGGCCCGAAGGTTCGGTGCCATTGCCCAATGCTTCGGCCAAGGCGTCATTTATCGCTTGCTCGTTTTGCGCAGGTTCAGTCGGCGCGGGCTCGGGCGTTTCTGCAACCTCAGGCTCTGGCTGGGGTGCCGGCCGGTTCGGGCGCACGCGCGGACGAGGAGAGGTTCGCGGGGCCGGATCTTCGACTTCTTCCGCCTCGGTCACAATCTCGGGCGCGGCCTCTTCCGGTGCCGTTTGATCTTGCTGTTCTTGTTGGATTTCCGCCCCTTCATCCAGCGAAACCGGAGGGGTTTCAATGTCATCCGGCTTGGCCTCGGGCGGAGGAGGAGCAATCTGCTCGGGCGCGATCTTATCCGCAGGGCTTGGTTCGGCCTCTGGGCCCGGAGGCGCAGGAAGCGCCGCCAGCTCAGGCTCGGGCTCTTCAAGCGTCGGAGGTTGTTCGATCAGTTCGGGCTCGGGCGGGACTTCCACCGTTTCCGGTTCCGGCTCGGGCTCAGGTTCCGGCTCGGGCTGGGCAACCGGCTCAGGTTCGGGCGTTTCTTCCGGCGTCGGGTCCAGTATTTCGATCTTATCAGGTTCTGCAGGCTGTTGCAGTTCAGCCGGGTCAGTCGGCACCTCGGGTGCCTCGCGTTGCGCGGTCATGGCCGCAAACTGCTCAGCCGAGATCACCGAGACATCCTGTACAGCCATCGGCAACGGCTCGGACCGGAAGGTCCCGCCGATCAGCGCCCAGCCAATCAGGCTGACATGCGCAATTGCCGAAATCTTGGTGCCGGTATCCACCGCGCAGCCTCACTCTCACCCTTCGTCCAGCGTTGGCCCGCCGGTATCGGTCACAAGGCCAACGTTGGAAAACCCGCCCGCGTTCAAAGCACCCATGACCTGCATCACTTGCGCATATGGAATCGCGCCGTCAGCACGCAAGAACACGCGGTCGCTGCTGCGCTCAGCTGCGATCGCGCGCAGCTTACCGATCAGTTCTTCGCGCAGCACATCCGTGGTCTGGATCTGCACGCGCCCATCTGCGGTCAAGGTCACGGTCAGCGGCTCTTCGTTGTCACCGGGTAAGGCACTTGCGGCAGTCTTGGGCAGATCGACAGGTACGCCGACGGTCAACAATGGGGCCGCCACCATAAAGATGATCAGCAACACCAGCATGACATCAACAAAGGGCGTCACGTTGATCTCGGCCATCGGTTGGGCGCGCCCGCGCCGCCGTCCGCGCCTGCGTCCGTTCCCGCCCGAGCTTTGCTGAACTGCCGCACCCATCGTCAGCTATCCAACTGACGCGACAGGATAGTGGCGAATTCATCGGCAAAGGCCTCGTAGCCGCCGACGATGCGGTCACTGTCTGCGCTGAGTTTATTATAGAATATCACCGCCGGGATCGCGGCCAGCAAGCCAAGACCGGTGGCCAGCAACGCCTCGGCAATACCCGGGGCCACAACGGCGAGGTTTGTGTTCTGCTGCTCGGCAATCTCGATAAAGGCATTCATGATGCCCCAAACGGTGCCAAACAGGCCGATAAACGGCGCTGTCGATCCGACAGTGGCCAGAATGGGCAACCCTTTTTGCAGACCCTCAGCCTCTTTCGCGATCGCCACGTCCATCGAGCGATCGATCCGCGCCGTCGCCCCTGCGATCAAGCCGCCATCGGTGCGGTGCGAGCGTCGCCACTCGATCATCCCCGCCGCGAAAATCTTTTCGGAACTGCCATCGGGCTGGGTTCCGATCTGCTCGAACAGCTCATCCAGCGGATTGCCAGACCAGAAGCTTTCATCGAATACCCGCGCCTCGCGCCGCGCGGCTCGGTAGTTGATCAGTTTCTGAATGATAATGCCCCAGGACCAGATGGATGCACCGATCAGCATCAACATCACCAGTTTGACGATAAAGGTCGCGCGGGCATACAGCCCCCACATGGAGAAATCGATCTCCTGCGCCAGCGCCAGCGTTTCAGCTTCCATGAACCTGCTCTTTGTTTTGCCTGATGGCCATTTGGCCTTGTTTTGCCAAACGCTAACGCAGATGGAGATGAAAAGCCAACAGAACCACCCCGGAGGCTGAAAATGTTACATCAATGCGCGAATCTCTGCCGGAAGACGAACGGGCTTACCCTGCGCATTCATGCAGACAGCCGTTACCTCGGCGCGGAAAATCTCGGTCTCGCCACGCTTGACCAATTGCGACATTGTCAACCGAGCGCCCGATAGCGAAACCATCTCGGTCTCGACCATCAGCTCGTCTTCAAACCTAGCGGCGGCGAGATAATCCGCCTCGATCCGCCGCACGACCCAGACAATGCCTGCGTCCCGCATCGCGTTCTGATCATTACCCAGTTTACGCACCCAGTCCGACCGGGCGCGTTCGATGAATCTCAGATAATTTGCGTGATAGACCACGCCTCCCATGTCGGTGTCTTCGTAATAAACACGGACCGGGTAGTGATGCTTCATTGCGACGGCTCCAATCTGGCGAACAAGCGCAGCGCATGAGAGGGATCCTGCGCGGCACCGGGCAGAACAGGATCGTAGGCGGCGCGGATCAAGGCCGCAATATCAGGCCGCAAGATCGTCGCGTCACCAGCAATCGCCAGAGGTGAGGCGCTGCGAAAAGCTGTGTCGGACCAAAGCAGGATCGTTTGTACAACCTGGCTTAACGCCAGCGTTTCTGCCGGCACTTTCGACAGCTCTTTGTCCATGCGCAAAAACACAAATGCCGCGCGGATGGCGCCGTCTTCTTCGAACCGGAAAATGCGATACTGATTGGCATCGGCAGCCACCAGCCGGTCAACCAGTGGGGCCAGATCCGGGATCAGGCGATCCAGATCGGGCACGTCCAACAATTCCTGCCACTCACGGAAGAAGAACACCATGCAATTGGCACCCAGTTCGGGATCCGTCTCGGCCATCTTGTGATTTGCCAGAGTGACAACCGCCTCGAACGCACCTTTTACGGTCGACAGCGTTTCATCCTCGACACCAAACACGATGGGCACGATGGGTCTGCCCCAGCGCGCAAACAGAAACTCACCGCTATCGCGTGTGAACAGCGCCTCAATCTCATCGGGTGTCACGCCCCAGTCCTTCTTCTCGATTTAGATACGACCGCCTGAGGCTTAAAATCTAATGCGCCCCACTTCAACCAAACAGATCGCTCTGTCCTTTGGGTGCAGCCATCCCCAGATGCGTCCATGCCTTTTGCGCCAGCATCCGTCCGCGCGGAGTGCGCTGGATCAGGCCTTGCTGCAGGAGATAAGGCTCGATCACCTCTTCCAGCGAATCCCGGCTTTCGGACAACGCCGCCGAGAGTGTTTCAATCCCTACTGGCCCGCCCGCATAGTTCTCGGCAATCAGCTTCAAATACCGGCGGTCGGCCCCGTCCAGACCAAGGTTATCGACCCCCAGCCGGGTCAGTGACCCATCCGCCAAGTCGCGCGTAATCCGCCCATCGCCTTCAACAATGGCAAAATCCACCACGCGTCTCAGCAGACGACCGGCGATCCGTGGTGTTCCACGAGACCTGCGCGCGATCTCACGCGCGCCTTCGTCATCCGCAGGTGCGCCCAGTTTGCGGGCATTGCGGGTGACGATCTCGTGCAACTCGTCGACCGTATAGAACTGCAGCCGGGTCGGGATGCCAAACCGATCGCGCAACGGCGTGGTCAGCAACCCCATCCGCGTTGTCGCCCCGACCAGCGTAAATGGCTGCAGCTCGATCCGTACAGTCCGCGCCGCCGGACCTTCACCAATGACAAGATCCAGCTCGAAATCCTCCATCGCGGGGTACAGCACCTCTTCGACCGCCGGGTTCAGACGGTGAATCTCGTCGATGAACAAGACATCCCGCGATTCCAGATTGGTCAGAATCGCCGCCAAATCCCCCGCCTTGGCCAGAACCGGCCCCGAGGTCATGCGGAAATTCACTCCCAACTCGCGCGCCATGATCTGCGCAAGCGTGGTCTTACCCAATCCAGGTGGACCATGGAACAGCGTGTGATCCATCGCCTCACCGCGTTGGCGGGCCGACTGGATGAAGATGCGTAGGTTGGCCCGCGCCTCGGCCTGACCAATGAATTCATCCAGCCCCTGCGGGCGCAGGGCGCGGTCATTGTCCTCGGGCATCGGTTCGGGTCGCAGGGCGGGATCAGCGTCTACCATTCAGTTACCCTTTCACTCAGCCCTTGGGAGCCAGTAGCTTCAGCGCGGCGCGTATCAGATCGGCCTCGCCCGCATCTGGCATATTAGCCGCTGCCTCGGCCACGGCCGATGCCGCCTCGGACGGTCCATAGCCCAGATTGCCCAACGCCGACAGCGCATCCGCAGAAGCAGCGCCCAAGGTCGGTTTGGCCACCCGTTTCGGAACAGGCGCAGGCTCGGTCGTCTCAACTACTTCAAGTGCCGGGCCATCCATCGCTTCGGTCACCGTGCCGCCCATCGCCATCACACCCGGGGCCTTGTCCTTGAGGTCAAGCACGATCCGTTGCGCGGTCTTGGGGCCGACACCCTTTGCGGCCTTCACGGCCCCCCAATCACCCAAGGCAATCGCGCGGCTGACACCATCGGGCCCCAGCGCACTAAGAATGGCCAGCGATACCTTCGCACCCACACCCTGAACCGAGCACAGCAGACGGTGCCATTCCTTCTCGACCAAGGACAGAAAACCATAAAGCTGCATCAGGTCTTCGCGCACGACCATATCGGTGTAGATTGACATTACCTCACCCACCCCCGGCAGGGCCGCCATGGTCCGGTCCGAGCAATAGACGATATAGCCGACCCCCCGCACGTCGATCAGAACGTGATCCGCCGCGCGGTAATCCAGCCGTCCAGTGAGCTTGCCGATCATGCGCGTACCTCTTTCATCCGAGCCTGCGGTGCGGCGCCATAGTAGGAATGGCAGATGGCAATCGCCAACGCATCCGCAGCATCCGCCCCTTTGGGGGAACAACCGGGCAGTTGAAGTTTGACCATATGCAGAACCTGCTCTTTTTCGGCGTGGCCGACGCCCACCACCGTTTTCTTGACGCGGTTGGGGGCGTACTCGCCAACCGGCAAACCCGCCTGCGCAAGCGTCAGAAGCGCAACACCACGCGCCTGACCCAGTTTCAGTGTACCGGCCCCATCTTTGTTGACGAAGGTCTGTTCAATTGCCGCCTGATCTGGATTGTGCTCGGCGATGACTTCGACGATTTGATTGTGTAGCGACAGCAGCCTTTCCCCCAGATCATCACCATCGGATTTGCACAATCCATTCGCAACGTGGCTCAGGCGGCTGCCATGCGATTCGATGACGCCCCATCCCAAGGTTCTAAGCCCTGGATCAATGCCCAGAATTCGCATGTTTTGTCTCGGCCTGCTCGGGTTTGTGTGATCTTTTTTCATCGACTAGCACGAAGCGTGAACATTTTCCAAGGAAATCAACTCAGGGTCCAAAACCGACATTCATGTCGCCTCCGGTTCCTCGCGGCCTGTTTGCGACCGGGTTAGGTTCGTTTTCGACGCTTTTCCGATCGAACTTTAACCAATGATTTAAGGGGTTTTCATCAATTTCGAGCGTTGCAAAAAATGCATAGGACACATGCAATTTCTGCGCTTGCGCACGGCGAAACTCATCACTAGATGCCGCTCAGATCGCAAGATCAGAGTTTAACACAAACCAGAAGGAAACAGGATATGGCTGCACTGGATACCACCCGCACCACCACTGGCTCATTCGGCCTCGTCGGCCGTATCGGCGCACTTTTTGCATCGGTTGTAAACGCCGTTGTTGAATGGAATGACGCCCGCGCAACCCGTAACGCGCTGAACGGTCTTTCTGACCGCGAACTGGACGATATCGGACTATGCCGCGGCGACATCGACGTTGTCGCCGAAGGCCGCCGTTACTGAGATAACGGACTACCGCATAAGCCCCTTCCTCCTCCCTGTGGGGCAAACAGAAACACCGCACGCCGTGAGGCATGCGGTGTTTTTATTAGGAGGGTGCAAGATATCCGGTTAGAACCATACCTTGTTCAGTTGGCTCGAGAAAAACGCGGTCACCGGATCGGCCTGCATGATCCAGGCGCCCGCTTTCTCAACCGGCGTGCCCTGATTCAGGCTTTCAACACGCGTTTCGTACGCAGTCGGGCCAAGGTGAGACAGTAAAAAGGCCTTGAAGGCAAAGAAGCCAACCAAACACAGTAACAAAACCCTCGCTGGAACTGCTGAACGCATACGCTGTGGTTTCATCACCACCAGCCCGTCTGAGCGCAACGTGGCGCGATAGCCGCGGCTGAGTTTCTGGTGCTTTTTGTTCAAACGCGAGATGCGTTGATCGAATTCGAGTTGTTTTCCTGTCATGGCAGCCTCCGAAAACCGCCCCCCGAGTGCATTGAAAGACGGTAATTAGAGAATGCGACAAAAACGTGGCAAAAATCCACAAAACTCCCGTAAATGGCCTAAATTCAGCCCTGTTTGCTTAAGATTAGCGTCGCCCACTCACCAATCCGATCCTGGCGAACCAGATTGAAGCCGTTTTGGAGATAAACCGAGATCACGTCATCGGCCTGTTCATTGAGGATTCCCGATAGAATCGCTTGTCCCCCCCCCCGCAGGTTCGCCGAAATTTCAGGCGAAAGGGCCACGAGCGGACCTTTTAGGATATTGGCGAATATCAGATCGTAAGGCGCACGCGCCTTCAGATCCGGGTGATCGAAACCTGCCGCTTCAACGCATTTAACCGCACCCGCCATACCGTTCGCCCGAAGGTTGGCCTCGGCCACGTCGACGGCAACCTCATCAATGTCGCTGGCGACAATATCGCCCTCCCAGACCCGCGCTGCGGCCATCGCCAATACGGCGGTGCCACAGCCGATATCGGCAACCTTGCTGGCCGTGAACCCATCATCCAGAAGATGGTCCAAAGCCTTGAGGCAACCAAGCGTTGTCCCGTGGTGCCCCGTGCCAAAGGCCATCGCAGCTTCGATCAGCAGCGGAATGCGGCCTTCGGGCAGTTTGTCGGCATCATGGCTTCCATAGACAAAAAACCGACCGGCCTCGACCGGGGCTAGTTCGCGGCGGACATGGGCGACCCAATCCGTTTCGGGCAGTTCCGAGACCACAAAGGGCTTGGCCTCGAACGCGGCGGCCAGAACCGCCAGCGCGGTTTCATCCGGGGTTTCGGTAAAATAGCCGCCGACCTCCCACAGGCCCGAGCCATCCTCGACCTCGAACACGCCGACGCCGGTTGGTTCCGGGTCCAGCCGTTCCATCGCCTCGCCCAATCCTTCGGCGGCTTTCTTGCCGTTCAAAGTGGTCAGAGCAGTGAATGTTGGCATGGGGGCCTCCTGTTTCGATCGAAACAGCGCCTAGGGGCACCGACCGCCAAGGTCAAGCGGAGTCGCTTATTCGGCGGGCGCGGGGGCGTATTTCGACAGGATGGTTTCGTTGCCCGGTTCCGGATGACGCGGGATCAGTAGTGACAGCAGAAGCGAGATGATCGCCATTGCAGCGGCCAAACCAAACACTGCGCCGGGCGAAACGACCCATAGCAGACCTAAAAGTGCTGGCAGGAAAACAGCGGCGATATGATTTATGGTAAATGCCACCGCCGCAGTGGGCGCAATATCCGCCGGGTCGGCGATCTTCTGGAAATAAGTTTTCAAAGCCAACGCCAGAGCAAACAGCACATGGTCGATCACATAGAGAATCGCCGCCAGCAGCACGCCCCAGCTAAACCAGTAGATGCCGCCATAGGCTGCGAAAACGATGGCGAGCCCGGCATATTCAAAGATCAGAGTGCGGCGTTCGCCAAACCGCGCGACTGCCTTGCCCAGCAGCGGAGCCGCCATCATGTTGATCATAAGGTTGATCAGGTAAAGGCTGGTCAGTTCGTGTACTTCAAAGCCGAATTTCTCGACCATCATGAAACCGGCGAACACGACAAAAATCTGCCGCCGCGCGCCCGCCATGAACTGTAATGCATAATACAGCCAGTAGCGGCGGCGTAGGATCAGCTTCTTGGTTTGCGGCGTCGGTGCGTCGAATTGCGGGTAAGCAATCAAGCAAAACACTGCCAGCAAAGTTGTCACGCCGCCTGCCGCCATGAACACGAAGTTATAGGACAGGTCGAAGCGGTCCCATGTCAGGACGATCAAGCCATAGACCACAGCCGTCGCAGCCGAGCCCATAGCCACCAGCCAGCCAAGCACCTGCGGCGCACGGTCTTTAGGCAGCCATTGCAGCTGCAGTGACTGGTTCACCGTCTCATAGTAGTGAAACCCGATCGAGCTGAACAGCGTCACAAACAGCAGCCCGCCAAGGCTGGGAAACCAGGCCGTCACCGCCGTCGCCACGCCCAACATCATCAATGAGATCATGGCCAGTACCTGCTCGCGGATGAAAATGATCACCGCAATCACGCCAACGGCCAGAAAGCCCGGAATCTCGCGTACCGTGTGCAAAAGCCCGATATCCGCCCCGTCGAAGTTCGCCGCCTCGATGACGAAATTGTTCAGCAATGCACTCCACGCGTTAAACGCGATCGGCATGGTCAACGCCATCACGAACAAGAGCGTCATAGGGCGGCGCCAGAGCGGAAGACTCTGCGCCTCAGACAAGGGCATGGGTTTCAGCATGAGGATGCTCTACGCCCATTTGTACTTTTTGGCGAGGGGAAAGCGGCCGGCGCACAGCGGCTCTGCACTGATGCAGGGGTCAGTAGAAGCTTTGCGGATCGATATCCACGGTCAGGCGGATATCGCCTTTCAACTTCAACGGGGCGATCCAGCGGGCTATGGCGTCCTGAATAGGCGCACCTTTCGGGGCTTTGACTAACAGCCGGACGCGGTGACGCCCGCGTATGCGCGCGATCGGGGCTGGAGCAGGGCCAAATACCTGAGCACCAACATCGCGCAACGGCGCATCGTTGCGCGCCATGGCGTTGCCGATGTCGAAGACCGGCCCGACCTCGGGGCCAGACAGGACAATCCCGGCCATTCGACCATAAGGCGGCACCCCGGCGGCCTGACGCCCGGCGGCTTCAGCCTTCCAGAACCCTTCTTCATCGCCCGATAGAGTCGCCCGGATCACCGGATGTTCCGGCTGGAATGTCTGCAACAACGCCTGCCCCGGTTTTTCCGCACGACCTGCCCGGCCCGCTACCTGCCGCATCAATTGAAAAGTTCGTTCCGCCGCGCGCAGGTCAGCACCATGCAGGCTAAGGTCCGCATCGATCACCCCAACCAGCGTCAGCTTTGGAAAATTATGTCCTTTGGCCACGAGTTGCGTCCCGATAACGATATCCGCATCGCCTTCGGCAATCTCTTCGATCTTGGCCTTCAGGGCACGAGCCGAACCAAACAGATCAGAGCTGAGCATAGCGATTTTGGCTTCAGGGAACGCCGCCTCGGCTTCTTCTGCCAGCCGTTCAATCCCGGGTCCGACCGGTGCCAGTTTACCCTCGACCCCGCAGGATGGGCAGGCCTCTGGCATTGGCTTGGTCTCACCACATTGATGGCACATCAGACGCTTGAGGAACCGATGTTCAACCATTCGCGCGTCGCAATGATCGCAGGCAATCTGCTCCCCGCACGCCCGGCATAGTGTCACGGGCGCATAGCCACGGCGGTTGATGAACAGCAGTGACTGCTCTTCGCGTTCGATACGCTGTTGCACCGACTGCCGCAGCGAGGGGGAAATCCAAGTCCCGGCCTGCATCTGCTCGGCGCGCATGTCGATCGGCTTCATTTCGGGCAGGACTGCTGCACCAAAACGCGAGGTCAGGTCCAGCCGCTCGTATTTACCCGCCTCGGCATTGGCCCAGCTTTCCAGTGAAGGCGTCGCGCTGGCCAGAATCACCCGCGCTCCGCAGATGGCCGAACGCAGAACGGCCATATCCCGCGCACTATAATGCACCCCATCTTCTTGTTTGTACGAGGTGTCGTGTTCTTCATCGACAACTACGAGACCAAGATCACGAAATGGAAGAAACAGTGCTGACCGGGCCCCAACGACCAGTTGCGCATCACCCTGACCGACCATCCGCCAAACCCGGCGACGTTCGGTCATGGTCGCGCCCGAATGCCACTCAGCCGGACGCGCACCAAATCGCGCCTCGACACGGGTCAGAAATTCAGCCGTAAGCGCGATCTCGGGCAGCAAGACCAGTGCTTGCCGCCCCACGCGCAGGGCCTCGGCGACCGCCTCAAGATAAACCTCGGTCTTGCCCGAGCCCGTCACCCCTTTCAGAAGAGTCGTTCCATAATCTCCCGTCCGTTGCCCAGTCTGAAGCCGCATCACGGCCTCCGCCTGATCCTCGGTCAGGTCCTTTCCCGGCAATTCAGGATCAAGATGAGGATAGGGAAGATCACGCGGGCTGTCCTCTTCACGCACAGCGTTCTGTTTGACCAACCCCTTAATGACCGAAGATGTGACCCCCGCTTGCTCGGCCAGTTCCTTCAGCGTAAAGGCCAAGCCGCCATAGTCTCGCAAAACTTCAAGTACCCGCATTCGTGCGTCGGTCATTCGGTCCGGTTGACCACCGCCCAAACGATAAACCTTGCGCATCGAGGGCGGATCGCCCAACCCCGGCGCGCGCGTTGCTAGCCGCAGCATCGCAGGCATCGGCGTCAGGGTGTAGTCAGCCACTTTCCCCAGAAACACCCGCATTTCTTCACGCATCGGCGCGACCTCAAGCACCCGGTTCACCGACCGCGCCTTGGCCAGATCAAAACCACCCTGCCCCGGCCCCCAAACCACACCCAAGACTTTGCGCGGGCCCAAGGGCACCTCGACAAACGCCCCAAGAAAGCACCCGCCCTCGGGCGCTTTGTAATCCAACGTCCGGTCCAGCGGCTGCGTGGTCAGCACCGCAACCAGCTCTCCTTCGTCGAAAAATCCGTTAGCGCTCACGGCATATCCTTCGCAGGGGGTTCCAGCATGGGTCTCTTTGAGGTAAAGCCATCCGCGACCAAGGCCAACCCATCAAAGGACTGCCCTCATGAAATTCTTCGTAGACACCGCCGAAATCGACGCCATCGCCGAACTGAACGATCTGGGCATGGTGGACGGCGTAACCACTAACCCCTCGCTGATCCTGAAATCGGGCCGCGACATTCTGGAAGTCACCAAAGAGATCTGTGATCTGGTCGACGGCCCCGTCTCGGCCGAAGTTGTCGCCACCGAGGCCGACGACATGATCGCCGAAGGCCGTAAGCTGGCCAAGATCGCGCCCAACATCGCAGTCAAAGTGCCGCTGACATGGGCCGGTTTGAAAACCTGTAAAACACTGACCGACGAAGGCCAGATGGTCAACGTGACCCTGTGCTTCTCGACCAATCAGGCCATTCTGGCCGCCAAGGCGGGCGCGACCTTCATCTCGCCGTTCATCGGACGTCTGGATGATATCAACCTCGATGGCATGGACCTGATCGCAGATATTCGCCAAGTTTATGACAATTACGGGTTCGAGACCGAAATCCTCGCCGCCTCGATCCGCACCGTAAACCACGTGACCGACAGTGCCCGCATCGGGGCTGACGTGATTACAGCACCTCCGGGCGTGATCAAAAAACTGGCCGACCACCCGCTGACCGACAAAGGCCTTGAAACTTTCCTGGCCGACTGGGCCAAGACAGGTCAGAAAATCCTCTGATCCCAAGCATTGCCGCGCGGTGCCATCAGGCACCGCGCCCGGCCCAACGGCAAAAGCTGATCTTTGATCAGCGCCGGGCAGGCGGGAGCGCCCGCTACAGCAGCGATGAAATTCGCCTCTCGCGTGCATTTTTCCCAAGGCAAATCCAGCAACCCATGTTATAAGCCCGCCAAACAAAAAAAACGACCGGACGGGACATGAGCAGCGATCCTAAACTCAAGGACAATCTCCGCGCCGCAATTCTGGCTGAGCCTGACGCCGTGCTGGATGACAAAGACCTGATGCAGGCCTTGGTGGCTGCAAATGAGCAGGCGCGTGGTGACAACGTTATCGACCTGCGCGGTATCGCCATGCAGCGGCTTGAGGCGCGTCTTGACCGCCTTGAGGACACTCATCGCTCAGTCATCGCGGCGGCGTATGAGAACTTGGCGGGCACAAATCAGGTGCATCGCGCCATTCTTCGCCTGTTGGAGCCAACCGTGTTCGAGGATTTCCTGCGCGCGCTAGGCAATGACGTGGCCGAAATCCTGCGAGTCGATCACATCACTCTGGTCCTCGAAACAACCGTCGTACGCGATGATCCGGTAGTGAACCAGCTCGGCGGCGTGCTGACTGTGGCTGAGCCCGGCTTTATCGATAGCTATCTGACCGCTGACCGCAACGGTCAGCCGCGCGAGGTTACCTTGCGCGAAATCCGCCATCCCAATCCGCAAGTTTACGGTAAACAAGCCGATCAGCTACGATCCGAGGCCTGCCTGAAACTCGATCTTGGCACTGGCCGCCTACCCGGCATGATTGTCATGGGCGCGCGCGATCCGAGGCATTTCTCACCTCAGCTTGGCACTGATCTTCTTGCCTTCTTTGCCGGCGTGTTCGAACGCTCTATGCGCCACTGGCTGTCGTGAGCCTGATTTCCCCAGCCTGCCGCGATGCTCTGCAGCATTGGCTGGACAGTCTGGGGGCGCTGGCGGGGCGGTCTGAAAATACGCTCAACGCCTATCGCGGCGACGTGACAGAATTCCTGTCCTTCATGACCTTGCATCACAGCGAGCGCCAAGGGCTGGCCGCGCTGGAACGCATCAGCGTTTCTGACATGCGGGCCTGGATGGCAGAGCAGCGAAATTCTGATGTCGGCGCGCGATCTCTGGCGCGCAAGCTTTCTGCCGTCAAAACCTTCTATCGCTGGTTGGCCGAACGCGAAGGGTTCGAACCTACTGCGGTGCTGTCCACCCGAGCGCCCAAATTTACCAAGAAACTGCCCCGACCTCTGGCCGAAGATGCCGCGCGCGCAATGATCGACACGGTCGAGCTACAATCCTCATCGGACTGGGTCGCTGCACGGGATGTTGCAGTTGTGACGCTCCTCTACGGGTGCGGGTTGCGGATTTCCGAGGCGTTGTCTTTGACCGGTGTGGACGCTCCTCTGCCAGAAACGCTGCGCATATCGGGTAAGGGCGATAAGGAAAGAATCGTACCGGTCTTGCCTGCCGCTCGGGCTTCGGTGGATCGCTATCTTCACCTCTGCCCACATCCGCAATCCCCTGATAAGGCGTTGTTCCGAGGTGTCAGGGGCGGCCCGCTCAACCCCGGAATCATTCAGGCTGTGGTCGCCAAGGCACGGATGCAACTTGGCCTGCCCGCGACGGCCACCCCACACGCGATGCGCCACAGCTTTGCTACCCATCTGCTGTCTGCGGGTGGTGACCTGCGCGCGATACAAGAGCTTTTGGGCCACGCCTCGCTTTCCACCACACAGACCTATACCGCAGTCGATACGGCCCGGTTGATGGAAGTCTATAACCGCACGCACCCAAAAGCCTGAAGCAAAGACCCTTTTTGCTTTGCATCTGCGCCTTGCTTCCGTCATGACACCACCATGACACTCAGATTCAAAGCGCTTTCCGTTCATCTCTTCACCGCTACAGGTGCCGTTTTCGCAATGCTCGCCATGTTGGCAGCAGTCGAAGAGAAATGGAGCCTGATGTATCTCTGGCTCGTTGTCTCGTTCATCGTCGATGGCATCGATGGCCCGCTGGCGCGGCACTATCACGTTAAGAAGAACGCACCCGAGTTTGACGGAGTCTTGCTGGACCTGATCATCGACTATTTGACCTATGTTTTCATCCCTGCCTTTGCCCTGTTCAAATCGGGTCTGATGGACGGTTGGACCGGCTGGTTCGCAATCATCGTCATCACCTTTGCAAGTGCGATGTACTTTGCGGATACACGTATGAAAACCAAGGATAATTCCTTCTCTGGCTTTCCAGGTTGCTGGAACATGTTCGTCATTGCGATCTTCGCCCTGGAGCCCAACTTCTGGGTCATCCTGCTGCTGGTCACCTTGCTGGCTGTCGCAATGTTCCTGCCGCTGAAATTCATTCACCCAGTCCGGACCGAGCGTTGGCGCACCCTGTCATTGCCTATGGCTTTTGCGTGGACATTTTTTGCAGGCTGGGCCGCCTGGGTCGACTTTCACCCCGAAAGCTGGGCCCATTGGGGGCTGGTGATCACCAGCTTGTATTTGGTCTCGGCCGGTATTGCGCAGCAGATCATTCCGCCGCGCAAGGCCCGGGATTACAAGACTTCCTGAACCTCAAACTCTGTCCCGTTATGGGTGAACACGTCACCCTCTTGCAGGCCAACCATAGCCAGATAGATCGGGCTTTGGGTCGAAATGCCCATGTAGGTTTTGCCGTCCACCTCAAACCGAGTCGTTGAGACACATACGACGAAGCGGCGATTGTTGAACTTGATTACGGCGCCGGGCTGCACCGTATCCGTGAGGCCAAAATCGGTGTTCTCGATCACGTCAATCTTGGCGTGATGCGCATGAACAGGCGCATCAAAGGCGGCCGCCAGATCTGCATTCTCGCGCGAGGCAGCGATGTCGTCCTTGTCATGCCCTTCTCGGTCATCCAACTGTGAGTCCTTAAGGAAGGCATCATAATGTGCCTGTGCGGTTGCCAGTTCCTGTTCTTCCAAAGACATCAGATGATCGATGATGGCTTTCTTACGTGCGGCGGGGTCTATCTGGCCGGTCATTCAATTCGGTCCTTCAAATTCACTATTCGATATAGGTTGGGGCCGTGCCGCTCCGATTGCAACAGATAAGTACCGATCAGATCAACAGGCTGGCAGCACCTTCGTGACGCAGCAGAGCCACTTTGGTCTCAACACCGCCGTGACCTGAAAACCCAACCATCTTCCCATCAGCACCCAGAACCCGGTGACAAGGAATAATTATTGGGATGGGATTTCCCCCGCATCCGCGCCCAACCGCCTGCGCCGAGTAGCCAAGGTCGTTAGCCAACTCGCCATAGGTGCGCGTATCACCAAATGGGATAGCATACATTGCATCGCACACCTGACGCTGAAATTCCGATCCCTTGATCCGGTAGGGCAGTTCGAACTGCTGCAAACGCCCTTCGTCATAGGCACGCAACTGCGCCGCCGCTTCTCGCAGAACCGGGGTGGCTAGACCTTCGTCACGGCCATTCCAGACAAGACGCGTGATGGCGCCGCTGGTCTCTTCGACACCAAGGCAACCAAACTGAGTTTCTACGGCGATCATCGGCATAAGAGAACGGTTGCAGATGTTTCACCACACCTGCAACCCGAATCCTGACGATCCGCCTCTTCATCTGGCCAAAAATACCTCGGAGCGCGAGGCAGAGCCTCGCATCAGCGATCTCTCTCTCGCGCTCCGTTCGAATGTCAGCTCAGCGCCTCGTTGCAGCGCCCGCATACGCCCGGATGGGCGTGCAGCCCAACATCAGGAAGGATTTTCCAGCAGCGCTGGCATTTGTCGCCTTGGGCTTTTTCGAACACTACAGCTACGCCCTCGATTTCCGGCACACGGAACGCCTCGGCCGGAGCCGGATCGCCTGTGACGGCCAGACCAGAAGTGATGCACATGTCATCCACGTCGAAGGTCGCAAGCAGATCGCGGGTTTCCTGATCTTCGACATGCACGATCGGTGCGGCCTCAAGGCTGGATCCGATCACCTTGTCCTGACGTTGAATTTCCAGCGCAGCGGTCACGGCGCGGCGAACGCGGCGGACTTTGGCCATGCTGGCTTCCAGTTCTTCATGGCGCCAATCAGCGGGCGTTTCAGGGAAATCCATTAAATGGACCGAACTATCATCGGCCGGGAACCGTTCCAGCCAGACCTCTTCCATGGTGAAGACCAGAACTGGGGCCAGCCATGTGGTCAGACGGTGGAATAGGATATCTAGCACAGTCCGCGCGGCACGGCGGCGTAGGCTGTCACCGTCGCAATAAAGCGCGTCTTTACGGACATCGAAATAGAACGATGACAGGTCAACCGTGGCGAATGTGAATACGGCGCTGAATACACCCTGGAAGTCAAATGCTGCATAACCTTTGCGCACCTGCTCATCCAGATCGGCCAGTCGGCTTAACACCCAGCGCTCCAGGCGCGGCATATCTTCAGGCGCAACCCGATCCGCTTCGGTGAAGTCCGCCAGCGAGCCCAGCATGAACCGCATGGTATTGCGCAGGCGGCGATAGCTGTCGGCTGTCCCTTTCAGGATCTCCGGTCCGATCCGCTGGTCGGCGGTGTAGTCGGTCTGAGCCACCCACAAGCGCAGGATATCGGCGCCGTATTGTTTAACGACCTCTTCCGGCACGATGGTGTTGCCCAGCGATTTGGACATCTTGTTGCCCTTGGAATCCAGCGTAAATCCGTGGGTCACTACGTTGCGGTATGGTGCACGCCCCTTGGTGCCGCAAGCCTGCAGCATCGACGAATGGAACCACCCGCGGTGCTGGTCGGTGCCTTCCATATAGACGTCAGCGATACCGTCCGCGGTCCCGTCCTCACGATCACGCAGCACAAAGGCATGGGTCGAGCCAGAGTCGAACCACACATCCAGCACGTCGAACACCTGATCGTAGTCGTCGGGGTTCGCGATACCGTCGAGGATCTTCTCCTTGAACCCGACCGTGTACCAGACGTCTGCGCCATCCTTCTCAAACGCGGCTTTGATGCGGGCATTGAGTTCGTCATTGCGCAGCAGGTAGTCCGCGTCGGTCGGCAATGCCCCCTTCTTGGTGAAGCAGGTCAGCGGCACTCCCCAGGCGCGTTGGCGCGACAGGACCCAGTCCGGGCGTGCTTCGATCATGGAATACAGACGGTTGCGGCCGGTCTGCGGCGTCCATTTCACCAGTTCATCAATCGAGCGCAGGGCACGTTCACGGATGGAATCGCCCATCTCGCCCATGCCGTCCTCCAGCTTGCGGTCGACCGAGGCAAACCACTGCGGCGTGTTCCGGTAGATGATCGGCGCCTTCGAGCGCCACGAATGCGGATAGCTGTGCTTGATTTTGCCACGCGCCAGCAGCCCGCCAACCTCGGCCAACTTGTCGATGACGGCCTTGTTCGCATCGCCTTCACCGCCCTTACGGGACAGGATGTATTTACCGCCAAAGAACGGTAGATCGGCGCGGAAGCTGCCATCATCCATCACGTTGTAAGTGATGACCTGTTCCAACATCCCCAGATCACGGTAAAGCTCGAATTCCTCCATCCCGTGCGACGGCGCGCAGTGGACAAAGCCAGTGCCTTCGGTGTCGGTCACAAACTCAGCGGCGCGGAAATCGCGGATGTCGTCCCATTCGCCATTGCCACCTTCGGCCCCGGCCAGCGGGTGTGCCAGTTGGATCTTGGCAAGATCCTCCTGCGTGACATCACACAGGCGGCGGTACATCGTATCGTCCAGACGCGCGCGGGCAAACACATCCGCCGCACGGTCATCAGCCAGTAGATAGCGTTCACCGATCCGCGCCCAGCACTCCTCGGGGCGGCCGATGACTTCGTAGAGACCGTAGGAGATATCCTCGCCATAGACCACGGCCTTATTCGAAGGCATCGTCCATGGGGTCGTCGTCCAGATCACCACATAAGCGTTGTCCAGCGTCACATCGCCGGTGTTCACAACCTTGAACTTCACCCAGATGGTGAAGCTTTCCTTGTCGTGATACTCGACCTCGGCCTCGGCCAGAGCCGTCTTCTCGATGGGCGACCACATCACGGGTTTCGAGCCTTGATAAAGCGTCCCATTCATCAGGAACTTCATGAACTCATCCGCGATCACGGCCTCGGCGTGATAGTCCATCGTGATGTAGGGATCGGGCCAGTTGCCGGTGATACCCAGACGCTTGAACTCTTCACGTTGGATGTCGATCCAGCCTTCGGCGAACTTGCGGCATTCCTGACGGAAGTCGACGATGTTCACCTCGTCCTTGTTCTTGCCCTTCTTGCGATACTGTTCCTCGATCTTCCATTCGATGGGCAGACCGTGGCAGTCCCAGCCAGGTACATAGCGTGAATCGTAGCCCATCATCTGATGGGACCGAACGATCATGTCCTTGATGGTCTTGTTCAGTGCGTGGCCGATATGCAGGTGGCCGTTCGCGTAAGGAGGGCCGTCATGCAGGGTAAAAGGCTTGCGGCCCTCTTTCTCGCGAAGGCGGTCATAGACGCCGATCTTTTCCCAGCGGTCGAGCCATGCGGGTTCGCGCTTGGGCAGGCCTGCACGCATGGGGAATTCGGTTTTCGGCAGGTTCAGCGTGTCTTTGTAGTCAGGTGTTTCGGCGCACATTTGGGGCGTCCTCAGGATGTTCTGGTCGTGTATGGATCGAAGCGGTCAGTGCGATAACTCAAGCACCTTTGCCCGGCGTCTCGCGATATCAGAGCGCCGGGGATATAATTCGAATAATGATGGCCAGCCGGTCAAACATGGCCGCGCTTATAGGACGCCTGCTCTCAATGGTCCAGAGGTTCCGGGTCTTGCGACGAATGGCGCAGCTTGGCCCAGCGATTGAGCCATGCAAGACCCGCCAGTGCGAGACCGAGCGCCAACAGCGAAAACACCCGGATCAGCCCGCCCAATCCGGCAATATCGATCAGAAACACCTTGGCCACCGCGAGGCCAATCACGGCCAAACCGGCCTTACGCATCAAATCGGACCGGCGGGCCAGCGACTGGTAGAACAACCCTGCGCCGACCACCAACAAGGTGATGGTGTATGAATAAAGCTCGGGCTGGGTGACGCCGTTGCCTTCATACATGCCACTCGCCCCCTGCCAGACATGACGGATTGTAAGCCCCAGCCAAAAAGCGATCAGGGCACCGGCGACCCCATAACTGATCTGCTTCAGTAGCACGGGCTGCGTCACGACGCGCCAAGCCGAGAAGCCGATGGCCAGCGCAGGCAACAGATAGGCCACCGCCAACGTGTTCAGCACCGGCGGGCCGAGCACGGGATCGGCAAATGGGTCGAGCAACGGGTTAGCCTCAGACAAAGCCTGAACCAGACGCATCATGCCGTGTGCCGCAAAGAACGCCGCGAGCGCGTAACGCGCGTAGTTCAGCTTACCGCCAAGCTCGAACCGCTGTATTTGTGCAAAAGCCAGCAGCAGCCAGATCACCGCCAGCAGCCCCAGCCCCCAATGGCTGTCTGTCGCGCCGCCTTCTCCGAAGCTTTCCAGCCAGCGCAGCAACAAGAGCGATAGCAGTATTCCCGCCGTTGCCCAGGCCGCGCTTTCAAGCAGCAATGAGGCAATCGGGCGGTCCAAGGACCTTAGCAACGCCCACCCCATGATGAACCCGGCAACCGCCACCGCATAGACCAAGGTCATTTCGATCAACGGCGCGGTTTCGGCCCAATCGAGCCCCGGGTCGAGCACAAGCCGTACGGTCACCGTGAACACACCCGCCCAAATGAACCAACTCATCGGAGCCAGAACAAATCGCCGGTCCAGCGCCGCGGCCACAACAATCATGGCGACAAGTGCTACCGTCAAAGCGGCAGAGCTGAGTACGATGATGCAAGCAAAGCTAAGGCACGATAGCGCAGACAGAGTTGCCAGGGCAGGCCGCATCCGTTTCTCACCATCGGCCCGCGCAAACCGTTCGGCCAAAACCACCATCATCGCGCCTAATGCGATTGCGTGTAAGGCCCACGCATAAGCTCCGATCACGTTTGCAGGCTGCCATCCTACTTCAAGCGCGATCGCCAGCGTCGGGGCATATAGGGCTGCACCACCGGCCCAGACCACAGCGTAGCGCCCGGCGTGGAAGGACCGCCACGCAGCGAGCACGCTGATCAAGGCCCCGAGGGCAACCAATAGCGTGACTACCCAAGGATAATCGGCCTCGGCCGTTTCCACGTATGTGTCGGCAAAGCCGCGCCACACGGAGCCACCGTCCAACCCGTGCAGCAGAACAAACCAGATCAGACCCAACGCAGGCAGCACCGTCACATCCTGCAACGCACGCGCAGCTTTTGTCCAAAGGATCAGCGCCAGTATCAAAGCGGTAAACAGTGCAACGCCCAGCCAAAACTCACAGCTTGAATCCGACCAATGCAGCGACAGGATGATGGAACTGGTGAGAACCGCACCAAAGGCAATTCGGGTTGGAAACTCGGGCCATGGATCCCCTTTCCGTCGCCGGATGACCTCGGCAATCATCGGGCCGGTGTGGTCGGGCCAGATACTGCGCACGGGTATCGCCATCGCAATCAGCGCCAGTGCTGTCACACAGGTCAGATACCCCGGTTCCGTGGAGGGGGAAGACAGCACCAGCAAAAACGCCGCCCCGTATGCACCTACTAGCGTCAAAATGGAAATCCATGCCCAACGCCTGACGGTATCGATACCCAAGCCCAAAATGGCGATGATAAAGAAATAACCATAAAGCCAATTGGGATCGTCCGATGCGCCTCCAACCAAAAAGGGCGCGGCAAAGGCTCCAATTAGGCCTACGGCGGCGAGCAGCGGCCCGTGGAACCATCCCAAGACCAACGCAAACAGAGCGATGATAACGAGACCGGCCAGAGCGGCCTCGGGGCCGATCAGATCATAAAGCTGGCGCGCGGCCAGAACCCCTCCGAACAGGGTCACCAGACCTGCGCCCGAGAAGACCGATGGTAAATAAGCGGTCGACGCGTCCTCGTCATCGCCAAAGCGGCGGCGGATCACTTCACCTGACCCAATCAGCAGAAGGCCAAAGATCAGGGCTGCGGCGACCCGCGCGGTGGGTGGCAACAGCCCGTTCTCAACCCCGTATTGCACCAGAAATATCCCGGCCAAGGCCAGTGACAGCGCCGAAACCGCATAGAACCAGTTCTCACGCAACCACGCGCCCAGCGCGGCGATCTTTTCCTCACGAAAAACGATGGTGGCAGGAGGATCGGCGGCCTCAACGGCCTGCGGCGCATCCGATGGGCTTTCGTCAGTGGTAGACGAGGTTTTCGCCGCGGCCCAGGGATCATGCTTGGTTTGCGTCGTCTTCGGCTCCGGCCTTGATGTCTTGGAGGTTTCGGCGCCGCTTTCCGGTATTTGCCTGGCCAATTGCCGCTCAAGCTGATCGACGCGCTTACGCAACCGCGATTGACCAATCAGCAAAGCGATGATCGAAACAGGAATGGCCAGAACGATCAGACCAACGAGGACAAGCAAGGATTCCAACCGAAACCTCCGGGATGCGATGCGCCAAACGTACCGTGCAGACAGGCTGGTTTATAGTCTGGAAATGCGCATGGATACCGCCTGCTGCACAGGTAATCGGCCTATAAAAGCAGGATGTGAGGGCGTGCCAGCATCAGCCAAGGGATCGCCAGCACTGCGGCAAAGGCCGGAATACCGCAAGCGAACCATCTGCGGAACAGTTTGTCGTAACTGCTTGGCAAGGAGGTACCATCCCGATCAGCCTGCCTTGCATAATCCCTCAGACGCACCTGAATCCAAACCACCGGCAGCCAGAACAGGCCGGTCAGTACGTAAAGCAGCAGTGATATCGCGATCCGACCCTCCGACAGCAACCAGCCCAGTTGCCAGGCCAGCAACACGCCGGTGATCAGCTGGAAAATGACTGAGGTGGCCGTAATAACTGTGTCGGCCAGCACCACGATTCCCGCCGTATGAGCAATCACCCGTGCATCTGCCGTGCGGTGCGCCATCAGCATGAAAAAGGCGATCCCCGCGCAAGTGCCCAATAGAACGCATGCTCCGATCACGTGAAGCCAACGCAAGATCAGATCCGGGTCCATCAGCGGCTCTCCAACATGGGTCGCGTGATCAGTGATAGCATCAAAGCCGGCGCTATCTTGACCAACGGCCCCAAAGGGTCGAGCCACAGTTCAGGCACCGTCACCGTGGCGGCGATCAGATAGAAAGCGGCGATTGCAGGCTGCGCGAGGCAAGCGCGCGCGGCCCACGGACGCCACAAGATTGCCAGCCCCTGCGCGATATTGATCATCGACCAAAACACCACGCTCGCGTTGCCAATCCCAACGGGCCAACCATCGCGCGAGAGTATCTCGGCTGCCCGCGATAGCCCCGTCAATCCGCCGCCGACTTGAAATCACGTAGATCCCCCGAGATCAGCGCAATATCCGGAAGGACCCTCTCAGCCGTCTTCTGGCTGCGCACAAGCCCCTTCACACAGGCGCCATCCGCATGCAGCGACCGAACGACCGCAGCACCGATGAAGCCATAAGCGCCCAGCACCTAAACAGTTTTCTCAGGACGGTCCGTAGCCACGAGATGCCTCGCATTAGTTTACAACACCTTAGCGGATCAGATTCTGAGGACCAGCCTGATCATCCCGCCCGCGACAACAGCACCATTCAGGGGTGAAACAACGAGCCAACCCAGAAGGCGATGGCTGCCGCGGCACCCCCGATCAGCAGGGTTTCTCCGCCTGATCGCCACCACGGGGCAAGCGACCACCGGCTTTTCATCGCGCCAATGGCAAAGAATACGCCCGCAGTCATCCAGGCCGATACCGTGAACGCATTTGCAACGGATAAGAGGAACGGCAACAACGGAATCATCCCCGCGATCAGAAAGGCGAAGAACGTCGCCATCGCGGCTTTGAGGGGATGCGGGTCGACGCTGCCCAGCCCGTATTCGCCCTCGATCATCAGGTCGACCCAATTGTCGTGATTCGAAGTGATTTCAGCCGTCGCGTCATCCAGAACGCTGCCTGAAAGGCCTTTTTGTGCGAGGATTTCGCGCACCTCCTTTCGCTCGCCATCCGGATACAACTTGATATGCCGTTCCTCGATAGCGCGAATACGGTGGATGTTATCGAGCTCGGCCTTGGTTCCCGAGTAGTTGCCCGCCGCCATCGAAAAACCATCCGCCAGCACGTTGGCCAACCCAAGTGCCACGATGACAAAAGGCGACAAACCTGCCCCGGCCACCCCGGCAACGATCGCGAATGTCGTGACTGAGCCATCGATGCCGCCATAAACCACATCGCGCAGAACCCCACGACCCGGAGGCGCATTGATCCGTTCGAAAATCTCTTGCTGGCTGTGGCCGTGTTCGGTCATGGCTGGCTCCGTCCTGTTTATGCAGGACAGGTTCAGGCACGGCCTTGCGCCAGATCAAGTCCTGGAGAACAACCCGCTGAGCGCGCGTTTGATCATGCCACGGGTCGAGGGCTGGTGGCGTTTCGAGAAAGGCAAAGGTCGACAGACCTCCATCGCAGCGACACCCACGCGGGCGGTGAGAGCGCCGTTGACCAGCCCCTCACCGAACCGGCGCGACAATTTGCTGAGAACCGAGCCGCCTAAAATCGGCTCCAGAAGATCATCCCCCACTGCCACCGCGCCAGTTGCAATCAGATGCACGAATACCGCGCGGGTTAGGCGCCAACTGCCCAAGAAACCGGCGCGACCGCCATAGATTTCCGCAATGCGTCGGATCATTCGCAATGAGCTTGCCAGCGCGGTCGCGACATCGGCCAGCGCGAGCGGAACCAAAGCGGTAACGGTGGCAACCTGCCGGGCTGCGGCCTCGACCTCGCGGCTGGCGGCAGCGTCCAGCGGGGCCAGCAATTCGTCTTCGGCCAAGCTCAGCAGGGTTGCCGCATCGAATTGCTCTCCCATGCGTTCGGTCAAACGGTCGCGACCCCAGCGTGTTTCGTCGCGTCCCTTATAGAACGCAATCAGCCGCGTGGTTACCGCGCGGGCTTGCGACAAGTCCTCGTCTGATAAAGCTGTGTCCGCCGCGCGCCGCAGCCCGTCGACGCGAGACAGACGGCTGATTGCGGCCAACTCGCGCAGTGCAATGATCAGGACGACCAGCAACAGCGCAGCGATCAGACCGGTGACGATCCAACCCAGAATTGGTGCGCGTTCCAGCAGAGAGATGGCAAAATCCCATGCGGCGACCGAGACCACCGCCCCCACAACGGCTAATGCCAGCCCCCAGAACCAACGCGCCAAAACCGAAGGTTTCCGCGCTACAAACCGTACCGCTGCCTGCATCGCCTGCCCCTGCGGAGGCGCGATGTCCGGAACAGGAGGCGCGGTCGAGACATCAACTGCCGAGGCATCGTCTTCCAGATCAATCAAAACGGGGCCTTTAGCCATCGACCAACTCCTCGCGCGTCCAAACATATCTGATGTCGGGCAGGTTTTCGTCGTTCTCGGACCCATCGCCGCGTGCGACCTCGACAAAGCCGTTACGCTCATAGAACCGGCATGCGGAAGGATTGGCCTGAAACGCATACAAGTTGAGCGTGGGACGCTGCGCTTTGGCACGATCCAGCAATCGCTGCCCGATCCCCTGCCCGCGCGCCGAGGTCGCCAGATAGAGCGACTGTACTTCGTCCCCATTCAACGCCAGAAATCCGGCCACCTGCCCCTGCTTTTCGGCCACCGTGACCCAGCCGAGATCAATCATCCTGCCGCAAAACGCAATGGTCTCGGCCTCAGAATGCAGTTCAGGCATCCAGTCGTTTTCGCGGGCGAACCCGTGCAGAATAGCGCCTATGGTTCCGGCATCGGTACTGCGAGCGGGGCGAAGGATCACGTTCACAGCCGGTCTCCGATCAGAAACTGCGCAGCCCGGTCCAGCCGAATATGTGGCGGACCGTCACCGGGATTCAGGGTCAAATGTGCGGGTGCAAAGGCCATATTGCCATAGTCCTCGCCCAGCCATCGCTCGGCCCCATTGCGCGCGGGGCCCAGCAGATGGGCAGGGTCCTCTGGCAAATCACCGGGGTAAAAGGCCGCCTGCTTACCGCTATCTAGCAGAGTGCCGCGCACGCATGGCAGTTCTACGCCGTTATGGCTGCGCATCTCTTCCGTCGTTGTCCGAAGTGAAGCCAACGATAAGGCCGCAGTTTCAGCCCCGGCAAAGCTGGCGCGGTCGCGGGCCTCACGGGTCAGGGCCTCAATGATCGCGGTCAGGCGCGGGTGCTGCAGATGGTGCAGATGGTCCGCTTTGGTGGCCGCAAACAGGATACGCTCGACCCGCTTGCCAAGCAGCAGCCTGTTGAGCCATGCGTTGCGACCGGGGCGGAAGGCCGACAGGATATCGGCCATCGCGCGGCGCATATCCTCGACCGCTTGCGGGCCTTTATGGATTGCCCCCAACGCATCTACCAGAACGATCTGCCGGTCGATCCGGGCAAAGTGGTCGCGAAAGAAAGGTTTGACCACACGCGATTTGTACGCCTCGTACCGCCGCTCCATCTCGCGGTGTAGTGAACGCCGAATTGACGCCCCCGACACCGGGAGCGGCGCGAATGTCAGCACAGGAGACCCGGCCAGATCGCCCGGCAGAAGAAACCGTCCGGGAGTGCAGTCATAGAAACCGGCATCACGCGCGGCATTCAGGTAATCGGTGAAGCTGCGGGCGAGGTCCTGCGCCTGCGGCTCATCATGTGGCGCGGTTGGGTCGGTCGCCTGAACCTTTGCCAGAAATGCCCCTGCTTGTGGGCGACTGGATATGTGTTCGAGCGTGTCCCGCGACCAATCTTCATAGGATTTGTCCAGTAGGGCCAGATCCAGCAGCCACTCACCCGGATAGTCCACAATGTCCAGATGCAATGTTCGAGGGCCCTGCAATCCCGAAAGCAGACCTGCGGGCTTGACTTTGTAGGACAGGCGTAACTCGGAAACAGCACGCGTGCTGTCCGGCCAGTGCGGCGCTGGTCCGGTCAGCGCGGACAGATGGGATTCGAAATCGAACCGGGGCACGGTGTCGTCGGGTTGCGGCTGCAGATAGCTGGCGGTGACACGCCCCTCTTGCTGCGCCACAAGACCGGTCATGCGGCCCCGATCCAGCAGGTTGGCGACCAGTGATGTGATGAACACTGTCTTACCAGACCGCGCCAATCCCGTGACGCCCAGCCGGATGACCGGTTCGAAGAATGTCTCGGACACACGGTCGCCCACGGATTCGACGCCGCGCACCAGACTGTCTGCCAATGATGAGATGACCAAGCTGTCGCCCCGCAATTATCGTTTTGCCCAAGATAGGTAGCGGTTGCGGCACTTGCCAGAGCTTTCGCCCCCTTGCCCGTCCGACCAAGGCGCGATACCAGCGCCCCATGCCCAGATACGCGCTGCAAGTCGAATACCAAGGGGAACCGTTTGCCGGATGGCAGCGGCAAAAGGAGCTGCCTTCGGTTCAGGGCGCGATCGAATTAGCGCTTTCGCGGATCGAACCCGGAGACCACACAATCGCCGCCGCCGGTCGTACCGACGCGGGGGTTCACGCGCTAGGACAAGTGGCGCATTGCGATCTGGTCAAAGAATGGGACCCATTCCGCCTGTCCGAGGCGTTGAATTATCACCTCAAACCGCAGCCTGTCGCGATCGTGCAAGCCGCACGGGTGGATGATGACTGGCATGCGCGGTTCTCGGCGCTTGAACGGCAATATCTGTTCCGTATCCTGATGCGCCGTGCACCCGCCACCCATGACAAGGGGCAGGTCTGGCAGATCAATCATTCTCTGGACGTTGCAGCGATGCAGGCCGGGGCTGATATGCTGATCGGGCGGCATGATTTCACCACCTTCCGTTCATCCATCTGTCAGGCCGCCGGCCCGGTCAAAACACTGGATGAGTTGCGGGTGGAACAGGTTCAGGGCTTCTCGGGGGCCGAAATCCACTTCCATGTTCGCGCCCGATCGTTCCTGCACAATCAGGTACGTAGCTTTGTTGGCACGTTGGAGCGTGTGGGGGCTGGGGCATGGACGCCTGAGGACGTTCGCGATGCGCTTGAGGCGGTTGACCGTGCGGCCTGTGGGCCGGTATGCCCGCCGCAAGGATTGTATCTGGCACGGGTAGGATATCCCGAACCGGTGTTTGGCTAAGTCTACAAGGCCCGCAGTAGCAGCCCGCTTGCAATCACGGCGATGATAAGACCCGCAACCAGTTCGATGGTCGGGGCCAGTACCGATGCAAAGCGCGTAGCCGAGGCTGAGGCCAGCAACCCGCCGCGCAACCCAAAGGATGTCCAACCGACCAAAGTGGTGACGGTTGCGGTGCCTAAAGCCATGGCGAATGCGCCTGCGATGCCGACCATTGCGATACCCATCTGCCATGTCAGGATCAGCACAAACAACGCGCCCGTACAGGGGCGTGCGGCTATACCAGCGATCAGGATCAACGCCTCGCGAAAGCTGCCGACCTGAGCGACCTCATCGGCCGTCGGGCCGTGGCGGTGGCCGCAGTCAGCGCAAACCTCGTGGTCGTGATGATGGTGGTCGTGATCATGCGCATGGTGATGGTGGTCGTGCGTTTGAGAGGCTTGGTTTTTGTGACGCCGCGCAAAACTGCGGATGGCGCGGAAAACCAGCCACAGGCCTATAGCGGCAATTGCGCCGTAGCTGATCGGTGCCATGACCTGTTCGGTCGTGCCTACAAGCGACTCGCGTGACATCTGGAATACCAATATCCCTGCATAAACCAGCACAACCGCCGTAACTGCTTGCCCTAGGCTCGACAGGACACTTATTGCAGAAAGTCGCCAAAACGCGACACGACGGCCAAGCCCGTATCCTCCGATCAGAACCTTGCCATGGCCCGGTCCGATGGCATGAAAAAACCCATATGCAAAACAGACCGTCAGTAGCGTTGCCACAGCTTCGGGCTGCTCGGCGCGTGCTGCGCGCAGGGCGCGGGCGATCTGGTTTTGGAATTCGCGCTGCTCTCCGGCAGCCCAAGCGGCCAGATGGTCAAAACCACCGCTGCCCCAGAACCACAGCAGCACCCCGCAGGCGATGGCAACGGGAACGATCAGGTATTTGGACATGAAAGCCGAATCTCGGTTGCGAATTTCTCACCGACCAGAGGGATATCGTTTTCTTCAAGGTCATACTCGGCATCCAGCGTCAGCAAAAAAGCCTGCATCTGGGCCAGTTCGTTGTCGATATCCGGATCGCTGCGTTCGATATTACAGGTCGTGGGGCCTGAAACCAGAACCGGGCGGGTCACTTCGTATGCGGTATAAAAGCTCTCATCAAACGCTTTGATCGACAGCGCATCCGCGGGAACGGGGTCTCCTTCAATCGCGCGCAGATGTGTGGTCACGATGCGGGCATCCTCGGTCGTGGCCTGCGGTTCAAGCGGGCCGGATAGCGAGATCACGGTTTCGCCCAGGCGAATGACCAGATCGCCATTGTAACCTTCGACCCACTGCGCGTCGAAGCCGCTTAAAAACTGCTCTTCGGCCTCGGTCAGCACGCCATCAGCATCCTGATCCAGTCGCATGTCTTCGAGAACCAGCAATGAATAGAACTCATCATAGGCCCAGGTCACACGCACATGGGTCAGGTTGCCTGCGTCATCGACCATGAACTCTAGCCCCGTGTCGATAAAAACATGGGGATGAGCCAGTGCCGGTATCGGCAGAAGGCAGGTCAAGGAGAAGGCAAGCCAGCGCATGTTGCAAAGATAGAATGCGCAGCGGGTATCGGCAATCCTACTAAACACCAGGCTGCAGAATCCCGCCATTTACTCCGGCGGGAACAGGACCAATGTCTGCAAAGCCGTCCCAACTGGCCCCTGCGTATCAAAAAGAACTGACTGCGACATACCGATCCCCGAGGGTTGCCAGTGCGAGATCGAGTCAGAGGCCAGCCAGTTCGAGACAGGCTCGCGGTGGACTTGCACAGTCAGGTCGGTATTCATGAAACCCATCTCAGATGTGGGCGCGTTCCACGATATGCCATTGCCGCAATCTGCAAGCGGGCAGAGCGCTTGGATCGGCGACGGGTCCTCTCCTTCCAGCAAGGCAGGTGTACGCATCCAGACGGTTTTCGGACCTGCCCCTTGCTTGCCATCAGCGGGATAGCCGATCTGGGAGTGATGGGCAAAACCGGGCAACTGATGGCGCATCTCACCGATCGGAAACGGGCCATCGACCATATCTTCGACCCTGGGCGCGGGCAGTTCGACATTAGGCACGGCCCCAAGGTCTTTGCGCACCATATGCATGGTTGTGGCGGTGGCGCAAAGCGTGTCGTCCAGATCATGTACGGTGACCCGTGTGGTCGCCAGCGTCTTGGTATGGCGTGTCGTCTCTGCCGCGACTCGCAAACCAGCCAGAGGCAATGGACGCAGCAGATCGACGGTCAACCGGGTCAACATCTTTTCAGGGCCGACTTCGGTTTCTGCCGCCCGCACGATCAGTCCGCTGACTGGCCCAGCATGGCAATGATCGGCTGACCAAGGCCCGCGCGCGGGGTCATTTCCGACAAACACACCCTGCGCATTTTGGTGGAAATACGCCTGCCCCAACACATCCGATGTCATTGTGGTTCTGTCGCCTCAGACTTTTTCCTGCGTGTATTTCTTCAACTCGGCGCGAGCGACCTGACGGCGATGCACGGCGTCAGGACCATCCGCCAGGCGCAGGGTGCGCACATGGGTCCATGCATTTGCCAAGGGCGTATCCTGACTGATCCCCTGTGCGCCGAACATTTGCACGGCCTCATCGATCACCTTCAGCGCGACCTTGGGGGCAACGACCTTGATCTGGCTGATCCATGGGGCCGCCGCCCTTGCATCGCCCTGGTCCATGTACCAGGCGGCCTTGAGGCACAGCAAACGGGCCATTTCGATCTCCATCCGACATTCGGCGATGATGTCGTAGTTTGCCCCCAGCTGCGCCAGTTTCTTCCCAAACGCCTGGCGCTGTAGTGAACGCTTGCACATCTGCTCCAGCGCAGACTCGGCCTGACCAATCGCGCGCATGCAATGGTGAATACGGCCCGGCCCCAAGCGACCTTGCGCAATCTCGAACCCGCGCCCTTCGCCCAGTAGAATGTTTTCGGCTGGGACCCGGACATCGGTAAAGCGGATATGCATGTGACCATGGGGCGCATCGTCGTGGCCATAGACCTCCATCGGGCGCAATACCTCAATACCCGGCGCATCTGCTGGGACCACGATCATCGACTGGCGCTGGTGCTTTGGCAGATTGTCCCCGCCGGTTTTGACCATCACGATATAGACCTTGCAACGCGGATCGCCCGCCCCAGACGACCACCATTTCTCGCCGTTCAGAACATATTCGGCCCCGTCCCGCACGCAGGACATCGAAATGTTGGTGGCATCTGATGAGGCCACATCGGGTTCGGTCATCAGATAGGCCGAGCGAATCTGCCCGTCGAGCAAAGGCTTCAGCCACTGCTCTTTCATCGCGCCTGACCCGTAGCGTTCAAACACCTCCATATTCCCTGTATCGGGCGCGGAGCAGTTGAAAACTTCGGCCCCCAAGGGCGTCTTGCCCATCTCCTCGGCGAAATAGGCGTATTCAACTGTACTGAGGCCAAAACCTTTGTCGCTGTCTGTCAGCCAGAAGTTCCAAAGCCCCGCCGCCTTGGCCTTGGCTTTCAGCCCCTCGAGAATCTCGTCCTGTCGCTCGGTATATTTCCAACGATCGCCTTTATTGATTTCTGCCTGATACTCATCTTCAAGCGGCATGACCTCGTCGTGAATCATATCCCTCACCCGCTGTAACAGGGCGCGGTTTTCCTCACGCAATCCGAAAGTCATGGTCATGTCTATTCCTTCCCTGTGGCGCAATGCGGGTCTTTGGCTTTGGTCCGAGGATGGCTTAGTGGCCATGAGCGTGTCCAGCTAAGTGACGGAACGTCATTCACGCAAATTGAGCCCGGTCCAGCATCAATGCGATGCCCAGCAGGGGGCTTGCGGTAAAATTAGCTGGAGCAAATCACAAGGTTGCAGCTGTGCTGGTTCGGGTGCTGGCCAGTGCAACGGCCTTTAAGGTGTCAGGATCCAGTTCCCATCAGCGGTCTTGCAGCGGCGCGTTCTGATATCGCGGGCCTGTGCAGCACCTTCAGGCTGCACAAAGTGCTGAAGTATCACACAATTGCCCTGAACGCTTTGCACGCGGATTGTCCCCTTCGAGCCGGTGCCCTGATTGAGCCAAGCCCTCTCCTGCCCCACGGATGGAGTGCCCGTCGACAGCAACGCGTTTGAGGTGTCGTTCAACACCTCAAAGTCAGCGGGGCTCAACCCCATTTCCGCGATGATTCGGGAAAGTGGTTTAGCATGTGCTATTCCACCCACCCCCAGAAAAAGTGCAGCAACCAGCGCTGTGTAAACAAAGGCTTTCATCAAAGGGCCTCGCCGATTTGAATGACTTTCACGTCCATAGATATACCTCTATGCGTGTGCGGCCAAGCCCCACTTGGCCACCTTCAAATTATCCCGAACAAACCTTTCGCAAGGCGGGCGCTAGGTCCGCCCGTGAGATCGCCTCATATTGTGCCCAGACGAAGCAGAGGCATTTGATGACCCATCCTAAATATTATGCACCGACAGGCGGACATCCGGGGCAAGAGCAACTGTTGACCGACCGTGCCATGTTCACCGATGCCTATGCGGTAATCCCCAAGGGCACGATGCGCGACATCGTGACCAGCTTTCTGCCTTTCTGGGAGAATACACGTCTTTGGGTCTTATCCCGGCCTCTGAGTGGTTTTGCCGAGACATTCTCGCAATACATAATGGAGGTGCAGCCCGGCGGTGGCAGCGATACGCCCGAAACCGACCCAAATGCGCAAGGGGTGATCTTCGTGGTCGAGGGCAGCGTTACGCTGACGCTGAACGAAGCGGATCATGTTCTTGAGATCGGTGGATATGCCTATATCCCCCCGGGCAGCGACTGGACGCTGCACAACCATGGCGATTCAGTTGCCCGGTTCCATTGGGTGCGCAAGGCTTATGATGCAGTGCCCGGCCTGCCCGCCCCTGACCCGATCATCACCAACGAACGCGATGTAGCACCCGTCGAAATGCCCGGCACCGAAGGCCGCTGGTCTACCACCCGCTTCACTGATCCGCAGGACCTGCGTCACGACATGCATGTCAACATCGTCAATTTCGAACCTGGTGGCGTGATTCCCTTTGCCGAAACCCATGTGATGGAACACGGCCTTTATGTGCTTGAGGGCAAGGCCGTTTATCGTCTCAATCAGGACTGGGTCGAGGTTGAGGCCGGTGACTACATGTGGCTGCGCGCTTTCTGCCCGCAGGCCTGTTACGCAGGCGGACCGGGACGGTTTCGCTATCTGTTGTACAAGGATGTGAATAGGCACATGCCGTTGTCTGTACCGTCTAGGTAGCTGACGATCGGGGCTTGACCGGGTCAAGTTCTGGTAAAGGGGTTCACAGAATCGCTGGAATCTGATGAAATCAAATGAGTTTTCAGCACTGGAGATTGTTCGATGTTACTGCGCGGTACGATGATTGCACTGGTTGCCACCCTTGGCCTTTCGGCGTTCAACGCCGCCCCGGTCGCAGCCAAGGAAGAAACCAAATCCGTTTTCGTCATGAGCCGCACATGGGCGGTGACGCAGGTCTCGGACGCGCCTGTGGTTTATCGGGCGACGCGGGACAATAACAATCTGAACCCCTTTGGCCCGCCGCCACGTCTTCGCACCATCCAGGCAATGGCCGCGATACAGAAGGCGACCGGTTGCAAGGCGATCTATTCCAGCATGTATCAAAACATTTCGGGCCAGTTCTTTTCGCAGGTCAGCTGCAACTGAAATTGGTACAATACTTTGATTGAGATCGCCTGATCTGCCTGCCATAGCTTGCGCATGAAACTCGCGATCAACGGATTCGGTCGTATCGGCCGCACCATTCTGCGTCAGGTCTTAAGCCTGCCGCAGCATTCGGATGTCGAACTGGTGCTGATCAACGATATCGCACCGCTGGAAACATGCGCATACCTGTTCAAATATGACAGCACGTTTGGCCCCTATCAGGGTTCGGTCACGACCGAAGGTGAAGCACTGAATATCGATGGCCGCGTTATTCTGATGTCTCACAGCGCCGATTTGGCACAGGTCGATCTGTCCGGCGTCGATGTCATGCTCGATTGCACCGGCATCGCGCGGACATCCGACGTGGCCAGCCGGGGCTTGACTGCTGGGGCGGATAAAGTGTTGATTTCCGGTCCGTCACCCGCTGCCGAAGTCACACTGGTACTGGGGGCAAACGAAGATCAATTGGGCAGCGCACGGATCGTTTCAAATGCATCCTGCACCACCAATGGTCTGGCACCGCTCGTCAAGCTGATTGATGAAATCGGTGGACTTGTGTCCGGGCACATGACCACCATCCACTGCTATACAAACAGCCAGCCGATGGTCGATGCGCCACGCGGGGATCTAGCCCGATCGCGCGCCGGGGCATTGTCGATGGTGCCCACGACCTCGAGCGCGACGCATTTGATTGATATCGTCTTGCCAGACCTGGCCGGTCGTGTGTCGGGGGCCGCGGTGCGTGTTCCGACGGCCAGCGTATCTGCCGTTGATCTTGTCGCCACGCTTGAACGTGGCATGAGCGCTGATCAGTTCGACCAAGCCTTTCGCGACGCGGTTGTAGCTTCTGACGTGCTGGGCTGGACCGATCTGCCCTTGGTGTCATCTGATTTGCGGTCCCGCCCCGAGTCACTGGTGGTGGCGGGGCCCGAGACGCGTATGATTGGAGAGAGGCAGATCAGGGTTTTTGGCTGGTACGACAATGAATGGGGGTTTTCAGCCCGCATGCTGGATGTCGCACGCCTGATGGCGAAAGCAGGGTGATCCGCAGCGCTGAAGCACGCTGCGGATTACTTTAGGACTTCAATCGTGAGGTAGGCTGCCCGCCCCGTGACCGGCCATACCCCCTGAAACCTCTTCAGTCGACTCTTCGGCCAGTTCTTCTGGCAGGACCAAATTCAATACAATGGCGATCAGCGCTGCGGGCAGCAGGCCGCTGGTCATCAGAATACGAAGTGTATCAGGAAGGTGCTGAACCGCGCCGGGTTCCAGCTGCAACCCAAGACCGATCGACAGCGAAATCGCAAAGATCACCATGTTGCGACGGTTCCAATCCACGTCTGACAGCATCGAGATACCTGCCGCGACCACCATGCCGAACATGACGATCACACCACCGCCCAGCACTTCGATAGGCACGGTGCGGATAATCGCCCCGACCTTTGGCACGAGGCCACACAGGATCAGGAAGATGGCACCACAGGTCACGACATGGCGGCTCATCACGCCCGTCATCGCAATCAAGCCGACATTCTGACTGAACGACGTGTTGGGAAAACCGCCGAACATGCCGGCAACGGCGGTACCGAAACCATCTGCATAGGTGGCACCGGCGATTTCCTTGTCAGTCGCTTCACGACCCGCACCCCCCTTGGTGATACCCGATACGTCACCGACGGTCTCGATGGCCGAGACAAAAGACATCAGACAAAAGCCGATCACGGCGGCCAGAGAGAACTCAAACCCATATTTGAACGGTACGGGCAGAGCAAAAGCTGAGGCGCGTGACCAACTTGTGCCAATGGCCTCGAACGTCACCATCCCGACCATCAGGGCATAGACGTAGCCGATGGCCAAACCAACCAGTACGGCAGACACCGACAGCATACCGCGTGCAAAGAACTTGAGGCCAAGCGTCACAACAACCACAACCAAAGCTGCCGACCAGTTAAGCAGCGATCCGTATTCCGGGGTGCCAATCGCAGGCACACCACCAGCGGCGTATTGAATACCGACCTTGACCAGCGCCAAACCGATCATTGTTACGACAAGTCCGGTGACCAGCGGCGGAAGCGCAAACCGTATCTTGCCTATGAAGAGGCCAAGAAAGGCATGAAACAAGCCGCCAACCAGGACACCGCAAAACAGCGCCCCTAAGGCATCCACGCCTTTTCCGGCGACCAGAGGGATCATGATGGGCAAAAACGCAAAGCTCGTTCCTTGTACAATCGGCAGAGCCGCTCCGACCGGGCCAATCGTGATAGTCTGCAGCAGGGTCGCCAGCCCAGCGAACAGCATCGACATCTGGATCAGGTACAGCAATTCGGGAAAATCCGGGGAGTTCGACCCAAATCCAAAACCGGCAGCACCCGCCACGATGATGGCCGGTGTCACGTTCGAGACGAACATCGCCAAAACATGCTGAATGCCCAGCGGTATCGCCTTGTGCAAGGCGGGTGTGAAGTTCGGGTCCCGAAGCTGTTCGGGCGTCCCTATCGAAGTTTCAGCCATGATCTCATTGTCCTCCCTAAGATCCAATGGGGTTCTTACCGCTTCTCTGGCGGCTTCGGTTCTGGTTTCAGCGGTTGACCACCTCGTACGGTGTGCTGAACCAGTATTCCTCCAAGTTCGGGCCTTCCCCGATCCGATCAACGACTGCGAACAGACCGGGTCCATGCAAGGGTGTCAGGACTCCGTGCCATGTTCCCCGGTGATAGTTCACCGCCTGTCCTGGCTGTGTAATGAACGCGCGAGGACGACCCGGTTGCCCCTCCTCATCCGGGGCGACGATCACGAGAAAGGGCTGGTGAGTCATCGGAATGAACGCCTGGCTGCCGTCGGGATGACGCTCAACCATCGCTAGCTGATAAGGCAGTTCGCGTGGGTTTGCATTGAACAGGCTGATGCCCGCTTGGGCATCACCGAAATCCAGCCTTGCCCGATCATGATACCGCCCGCACTGGCCCTGGTTGATGATCTTGTCGGCCTCACCTGACACATCAATCAGATCACCAAACGGTGCGAAAGCTTCGGCCGAGATCGGTTCAGCGACAATCCGTGTCATGAGGGCAGCACATCGCGAAGACGGAACTCGGCAATCCGCTCGACCTGTCGGCAGGCCTCGGCGAACTCGGTTTCGCGATCCTGTTCGATGCGCCGTTCGAATGCGTTTAGGATCGAAGCCTTGTTGTGGTCCCGCACGGCAACGATGAACGGAAAGCCGAATTTTTCCGTATAGCGCTGGTTCAGTTCGGTGAAGGTGGCGCGTTCCTCATCCGTCAGCGCATCAAGCCCTGCCGAGGCTTGCTCGGACGTACTTTCCTGTGTCAGCCGCTTAGCCTGCGCCAGTTTGCCTGCCAGATCAGGGTGGGCCGTCAAAACGCCCAACCGTTCCTCGGTTGAGGCGGACCGAAACATGCGGGTCAAAGCATTGTGTAATCCGCCTGCCGTGTCATGCGCCGCGCCCAATTCCAGATCATAGGCGCGCTCGGCGATCCAAGCGGAATGCTCGAAGATACCTCCATACTCAGAGACGAATTCTTCGCGGCCCATTTGCGAGGGTTGTGGACGCTCAGCCGCCGGGTGCTTTTCGGCCCAATGCTCGGCAATCTGCAATCGCGTCGCGAACCACACGTCCGAGAACCCGCGCGCGTAATCCAGAAACCGTTTCAGCGCCATGACGCGTCCCGGTCGCCCGATCAGGCGACAGTGCAAACCGATCGACAGCATCTTGGGTGCACCAGCCTCGCCTTCCGCATAAAGCGCATCGAAACTGTCTTTCAGATATGAATAGAACTGATCCCCGGCGTTGAACCCCTGTGGCGTCGCAAAGCGCATGTCGTTGCAATCCAGCGTGTAGGGAACAATCAACTGATCCCGACCACCGGTTTGCATCCAGTAGGGTAGATCGTCTGCATAGGTATCGGCAACATAAGCAAAGCCACCTTCCTCGGCGACCAGACGCACGGTGTTGTCCGAACAGCGCCCAGTGTACCAGCCGCGCGGGCGATCCCCTACGACTTCGGCATGCAGACGGATCGCTTCGGCGATCTGGGCCCGTTCTTCCGCCTCGGGCATATCCTTGTGCTCGACCCATTTCAGGCCATGGCTGGCAATCTCCCACCCGGCCGACTTCATCGCCGCAACCTGATCAGGCGAACGCGCTAACGCGGTAGCCACACCATAAACGGTAATCGGTAGGTCTTTCATCAAGCGATGCAGGCGCCAGAACCCCGACCGCGAACCGTATTCATAGATCGATTCCATGTTCCAATGACGCTGGTCCGGCCACTGCGCCGCCCCAACGATCTCGGACAAGAACGCCTCGGACGCAGCGTCCCCGTGCAGTACACAGTTCTCGCCGCCTTCTTCGTAGTTCAACACAATCTGCACAGCCAGTTTCGCCCCGCCAGGCCATGCGGCGTCAGGTGGGTTGGCTCCGTATCCGATCATATCGCGGGGGTAACGAGGCGGCTGCATAGGGTCTTCCAGTCCGATTAGGTGTTTTGACAGCTTTACCGCAGAAACGGTCTATTGATTATCAAATCAATCCGAACACTGTTTCCACTTCTTTCGGCATTTCAACCATTTTGCGGTTTGGCCCAGACTGTGGCACACCAAAAGAAACACATAGGAGAGACCCTTGGCTGGCTATCTGACAACCCACGTTCTCGACACGGCGCGCGGCTGCCCCGCTGAGGGGTTGAAAATCGCGCTCTACAAAGTGTCAGGGAACTCGCACCGTAAACTGGTCGAGATGGAAACCAACGCGGATGGCCGAACCAATAGCCCGATCTTACCGCAGGACGACTTTAAAACCGGCACTTATGAGCTGATATTCTTCGCCGGAGATTACCTGCGCGCGACGGGTCAGGATGGCGATGATCCTCTGTTTCTGGATCAGGTGCCGATCCGCTTTGGCATGTCCGATGCGGACTCGCACTACCACGTTCCGCTGCTGTTGTCCCCCTACGGCTACTCGACCTACCGGGGCAGCTAGCCCTAGACTTCGGCGCTTCGAACCACTTTGCCGATCCGGTCAATCATGAAATCCATAAACAGCCGCGCCTTCGGGTCCTGATGGCGGCGATGCGTATACAGGCAGGCCATTTGCACGGGAACCGGAGGCGTCTTCATCGCCACCGGGATCAGCCTCCCCGCCTTCAAGTGCTCTGACACCTCAAAAACGGGTTTCATGGCAATACCTTGCCCGGACAGCGCCCAATCGGTCAAAACATCACCATCGTCACATTCATACCTGCCCGAGACAGCAAATCGTTTCGGGCCATCGGGTGTTTCCAGCATCCACTGAAACTCTGCCGCGCCGGGGAAGCGCAGGTTCAAGCATTCATGCTTGCCTGAAATCAGATCGGATCCAGCTTCTGGCATCCCACATCGGCTCACGTAATCAGGGGCTGCACATAGCACACGCTGGCAATCCGCAATCTTGCGAATGCGCAATGTACTGTCTTCGGGCTGACCGATGAAAAAAGCCAGATCCAAGCCTTCAGTGGTCAGATCAACCGAGCGGTCTGTCAGTCTTAAACGCACATCAATCTCAGGGTATTCTGACAGAAAATCAGGCACATGAGGCGCCAATAACCGGCGCCCGACGCCCAAGGGCGCAGCAACAAACAGAGACCCGCGGGGGGCTTCGGTCAGATGCGTGACTTGGGCCTCTGCCTCATCAACTGCATCCAGAACCGCAACCGCGCCGGGGTAGAACGCCCGTCCCTGTTCCGTTGGTGTCAGGTTCCGGGTTGTGCGCTGAAACAGGCGCACTCCCAGATGATCCTCCAACTGCGAAATTCGCGCCGACGTCACCGCAGGTGAAATTCTCATATCCCGCCCGGCGGCTGACATGCTGCCCAAGTCATAGACCCGGACAAAGGTTCGAATGTTGTCGAGATAGGACATCTTATCGTTTTTTTTGATACAGTTTGACAATATACGGGAATACCGAAGAAAAGCCCGTTTGCCTAGTGTGGCGCAACGCAATCGGAGACATAAGCATGTACGACTTCGCCGTGTTCTGGGATTGGATTGGTTTTGGCGTGCGCTGGTTGCACGTTATCACCGCGATTGCCTGGATCGGATCATCCTTCTACTTCATCGCGCTGGATCTTGGTTTGAACCGCGATATCCCCGGACCGGCGGACGGCGAGGAATGGCAAGTCCATGGCGGAGGATTCTATCACATCCAGAAATATCTCGTCGCTCCGGAGCGTATGCCCGACCACCTGACCTGGTTTAAATGGGAAAGCTATGCCACATGGCTCAGCGGTGCCGCGCTACTGATGATCGTCTACTGGGTAGGCGGAGAGCTCTATCTGATCGATGCCCAAAAGGCGGATCTGGCGCTATGGCAAGGCATATTGATCTCGGCTGCCTCGCTGACTGTCGGTTGGCTGGTCTACGATTTTCTCTGCAAGTCGGGATTGGGCGAGCGTCCGACATTGCTGATGGTTCTTCTGTTCGTGCTGCTGGTGATTATGGGCTGGGGTTATAACCAGATATTCACCGGTCGCGCGATGATGCTGCATCTTGGGGCCTTCACGGCCACAATCATGACCGCAAATGTGTTCTTCATCATCATGCCAAACCAGCGCATTGTGGTGGACGACCTAAAGAACGGGCGCACACCTGATCCGAAATACGGCAAAATCGCCAAGCTGCGTTCGACCCACAACAACTATCTGACATTGCCGGTCGTGTTTCTGATGTTGTCGAACCACTATCCGCTGGCTTTTGCGACCGAGTATAATTGGATCATCGCCGCGCTGGTCTTCCTGATGGGTGTCACGATCCGGCACTATTTCAACACCCGCCACGCGCGCGCTGGAAACCCAACCTGGACCTGGCTGGTAACGGCTTTGCTGTTCATGACCATCATGTGGTTGTCGACCGCTTCGATGAACGACCCGTTGGAAGAGGCCGAAGCGCGGCAACTAACTCCCTACGAACAGAAATTCGCATCAGCGGATGGCTTTGAAGAAGCACAGGACATAGTTCTGGGTCGCTGTTCTATGTGCCACGCGCGCGAACCTGTCTGGGAAGGCATCATGTGGGCACCCAAAGGTGTCCTGCTGGAAACAAAAGCTGACATTGCTCAGAACGCGCAGCAGATTTATCTGCAATCCGGCGTCACACATGCCATGCCTCCCGCGAACGTGACCTATATGGAACCTGAAGACCGGGATGCGATTGTTCGCTGGTTCCGAAATGCTGGTCTGTAGCGGATTGGCACACGAGTTTGCCAATAAAAACACCTGAACTTTGTTTAGTTCTTCCCCTAAGCGCCGTCAGATGCTCTAAATGAATTCAACACGCCGCATTCGTTTTGTTTCGCGGCCATAGCGATTTCGACTTGGGGCAGTTGGAGCCAGACAATGACAGGGAGCAGACCGCGCAGCGATCTGAGAGGCTGGCTTTTTGGTGCGTTTGTGGCCTTGTCCCCCAATCTTGCTACCGCGCTAGAAACGACCCTATCCGCCCCTGGTGCATCTGAAGATCTGGTCGATCGCTTGGAAGAGACTTCATCCATCTTCACCTCGGAATCGCGTGGTCTTGATACGTCACTGGAAATACTGTCGGCAGCTTTGTCCGACTACCGCACCATCGTTCAGATCATGTACGATGAAGGCTATTTCAGCCCCGTCGTCAGCATCAAGCTTGACGGGCAGGAAGCCGCCAAAATCAATTCGCTGAACGTTCCAGCCCAATTCAAACGGGCGACTATCCTTGTCACACCAGGGCGGAAGTTCAAGTTCGGAACGGCTGTCGTGCAACCGCTGGCACCGGGCACGGAACTGCCCGAAGAGTTCGCCACGGGTAAGACCGCGACCACCGGAGCGATCCAACAGGCGGCTTCGGCCGGGGTGCAGGGCTGGCGCGATACAGGCCATGCCAAGGCGGAAGTGGAAGATCAGAAAGTAATAGCGCGCCATGCGCAGGCACGGCTGGACGCGACAATTGATCTGGCTCCGGGGCCAAGGTTGCGGTTCGGCAAAATGATCATTCAGGGCGATACAAATGTCCGCCATCGATCGATCGAGAAAGTCGCAGGCTTCCCGTCGGGTGAGGTTTATTCGCCTGAACAGGTCCAAAAGGTTGGCACCCGCCTGCGGCGCACCGGCACATTCGCTACGGTTTCGCTCAAGGAACATGAAGAACCCAACCCGGATGGCACGCTTGATTTCGACGCAACTTTCGAAGACCTGCCACCGCGCCGCCTGACCTTTGGGGCCGAGATTGCCTCGCGCGACGGGGTTGATCTTACCGCTACGTGGACCCATCGAAACGTTTTCCGGCGAGCCGAAAGGCTGCGGTTCGAGGCGGCAATCCGCAATATCGGCGGTGCCGAGGATATCGATGGACGCATTGGTCTGCGGCTGGATCAACCTGATCGTCTGGGCCCTGACGACAATACATTCTGGAGCGCACTGTTGGAGCGGCGCAATACCGAAAACTACAACGTCACCGTCGCCTCGCTTGCATATGGTGCACGCCGCACATTCTCTGACCGCCTCTACGCCGAAGCCTCGGCAGGTTTCCAATGGTCGGACGCAGATGACGCCTATGGCGATGGGCGCAAGTTTCGATACTTCATTCTTCCGTTCCGGTCAGAATGGGATGAACGCGACAGCAAGGTCAGCGCGACGCGCGGCTATTATCTAGACTCGCAAGTCATGCCCTTTGTCGGGTTCTCCGGATCGGATACCGGCCTGAGAATGTTCTTTGACGGTCGCGCCTATAACGATCTGGGCACCGCCGGTCGGCTGGTGTTGGCAGGCCGGGTGCAGTTGGGATCGGTCCTCGGACCTCCGGCAGATGGTGTGACTCCAGATTTCCTGTTCTTCTCGGGTGGTGCCGGTACAGTACGGGGTCAGCCATTTGAAAGCCTAGGTATCCCCATCGGGGATGGTGTCGCCGGTGGCAAATCTTTTCTGGGGCTCTCAGCCGAGGTCCGAGGCAAAGTCACTGACGCAATCTCGTTGGTTGGGTTTTATGACTACGGTGTGGTCGACACGTCCTCATTCATCGGCAGCGGCGCGGAAGAGCATTCTGGCGCGGGCCTTGGGATCCGTTATGATCTGGGCGGCTTCGGGCCCTTGCGCTTTGACCTTGCGGTGCCGGTTCAGGGCGATACGGGTGACGGGCTGCAATTCTACCTCGGGATCGGGCAAGCCTTTTGATGCGTCGCGTTGTATATCCCCTGTTGCTAAGTTCAGCAGCGATCACCGTTCCCATCGCGGCGACCGCTCAGGACGAGGGCGGCAGCATGATCGAGCAGTTACTGCAAGATACCCTGTCCGGTGATGATCAGAATGTGCGGGTGATCGGCCTTGAAGGAGCTCTGAGTTCGCGTGCGACGATTCAGGAAATCACAGTCGCCGATGACGACGGCGTCTGGCTCACCATTAAAAACGCTGAATTGGACTGGAACCGATTGGCACTGCTGCGCGGTCGGTTCTCGGTCAACACACTATCGGCGCAGGAAATCGATATCGCCCGCGCACCTGGTACAACAACAAAGGACACGCCGCCCCCTTCAGCCGAAACCCAACCCTTCCAACTGCCTGAACTTCCGGTCTCGATCGAAATCGGAGAGCTGCGTGTCGATGACCTGTCTCTGGGTGAGCCGCTGATCGGCGTCGCTGCCGAGCTTGCCGTGAACGGCAACCTATCGCTGGCTGATGGAACACTGGATACTACGCTGGATATCGACCGACTGGACCGCGCCGGGGACACGATTGATCTGAAAGCAGGCTTTCAGAACGACAGCCGCCAGATCGATCTGGACTTGACCGTAGCCGAAGCATCAGGCGGTCTGATCGCAACGGCCCTGTCCATCCCCGATGCCCCGCCGCTTGAGCTGACTGCAAAAGGCTCGGGGCCGATAACGGATTTTAATGCTGATATCGGTCTAAGCAGCGATCAGCAGCTTCGCGTGTCCGGTCAGGTACGACTGCGCACGGCCGAAGAGAGTGGCAACGCCTCCGATGGAATCGCGTTTACTGCCGATGTCGGAGGCGACCTGACGCCGTTTCTGGCCGAAGAGATGGACACGTTCTTCGGTACCGACACACGGCTGTTTGTAGATGGGCGCACCCATTCTGACGGGGCGCTGGATATATCGGATATCGAGATTACCTCGGAAGCGCTGGACCTCAAAAGCGAACTCAGCCTTGCTTCGGGTGGTGTTCTGAAACTGGTCGCCCTGCAAGGTCGTATCACGCCGCCGGAAGGTGACAAGGTCGTTCTGCCCGTCAGCGGCGGCGATACGTCAATCGGCGCGGCTCAGATTTCGGCCTTGTACAATACCGAGAATGGCAATCTCTGGGACCTGAGCCTGACGACCAACAAGATTGAAACCCCCAACCTGAACCTCGATCATGCACGGATCAGCGGGCAAGGCACGCTAGATCAATCCAGCGGGCTGTCGGTCGATGGCGATCTGCAGGCTGTGTTGGATGGCATTGATCTGACAGATGCCGCACTGAATGCCGCCGTCGGAAATCAGATCACACTGGATGGACAGTTCGAGTACGGCAGCGACCAGACATTGCAATTGTCCGGGGTCGAACTGGTCGGCAGCGACTATACCCTAGATGCTGATGCGTTGATCAGCGGGCTTGCGACCGGGTTGCAGGTTGATGGCACGGCACTGCTGCAGGCGACCGACCTGTCGCGTTTCTCGGACCTGGCACAGCTTCAGCTTGGTGGCGAGGCTTCGATCCAGGTGGTTGGCAAGGGCTCACCACTGGAACGCAGCTTTGACGGCAAGGTCACGGTGAATGGGCGTGATCTGGTGACCGGGCGTGACGATATTGATCCAATGATCACGGGTGAAACCGAAATCGTTCTGGATGCCAAACGCGACACCGATGGGGTAACAATTCGCGATTTCACCGTGAATGGCGACGCTCTGACAGCGCAGGCCAGCGGCACGGTCACGACGCCAAATGGCAATCTGACAATTGACGGTCAGGCCAGCGTGAACGCCCCCGATCTGGCGGTGTTCTCAGGCATCGCACAGCGTGATCTGGCGGGCGCATTACAGGCCCGGCTGGATGGCAAAGGCACCGTACAGACGTTGGAATTCGACGGCCAAGCCAGCGTGATCGGAACAAATATCGAAACCGGGATGAGCGAGTTCGACCCGCTGTTGAAAGGCCGGACATCAATCAATCTGGACGGTGCGCATTCGGGCAACCAAATCGTTATTCGAAACGCCACGATCAAAAGTGCTGCTCTTACTGCCGAGGTGGGCGCAACCATCGATGACCCCACCGGAAACATCGCGGTGGATGGAAGCGCCAAGCTGAACGCCCCCGACCTGTCTTTGTTCTCCGGCCTCGCCGGGCTTGATCTGGCCGGGTCGATTGATGCCGACGTCACCGGTCGGGCCGCGCAAAGCAGCAAGGCCTTTGATATCAAAGGCAACCTGAGAGCAGACGACCTTGCCACGGGTATCCAAGCCGTAGATGCGTTGGTACAGGGACGAACCACGCTGAACGTGGATGCCGCCAACGATGATCAGGGGCTGAACATCCGCACTTTCAGTCTGAACGGAACCGCGCTGACCGCAGATGCATCGGGCCGATTGGATCGGGAGGCCGGTGGCCTCGATTTCTCGGCCATGCTGGACGACATCGGCCGTCTATCCTCGACATTGTCCGGGCCGCTCACGCTGGATGGCAACGTCGCCCCTACAGGGTCCGGTTTGGAAGGCAATGCGCGCCTGCAGGGACCTGATAGCTCGTACGCCAATTTAACCGGAACCGTAGAAACCGGTGGCACCGCGGATCTAAATTTTGACGCCCGCCTGAATCGGGTCGAACGTTTTGTGCCCGATTTCCCCGGAACCGTCGCCGCCAGTGGTGCCGCCCGCCGCGACGCCGGGATGTGGACCATCGACGCAAAGGCTAATGGCCCCGCCGATATCAGTACAACTGTTGCCGGGACCTTTAACGAAACCAGCGGCGAAGCGGACCTGAAGATGCAGGGCGGTGTCAACATCGGTATCGCCAATGCATTTATCTCTCCCAACAATCTGGCCGGTACTGCCCGGTTCGATCTGGCCCTGAAAGGGGCACCTGCGCTGGATGCGCTTAGCGGAACGATTTCAACATCCGGCGCGTCGATGGCCTTGCCCGATGTGGGACAGACAATCACTGGCATCGGGGGTTCCGTAAACATCGCGCAAAGCCGCGCCACGATTGCACTGCAGGGTGGGTTACGAGCGGGCGGAGGGTTTACCGTCAACGGCCCGATTGATCTGACGCCACCCTTCAACGCCCAGATAACCACAGCGCTCAACAATCTCGTGCTGACAGACAAGCTGCTCTATGAAACCACATTGAACGGTCAGATCGCCCTGACCGGGGCATTGGCCGGGAACAGTTCGCTGGCCGGGCAGATCAACTTTGGCGAAACCAACATCAATCTTGCAGCCGCCGCAGGAGCAGTCGGCGCAGCACCAATTCCGACGATCCAACACCTGAACGAAAGCCGTGCCGGTTTCGTAACGCGGGAACGCGCCAATCTGGTGGAAACCGAGGATGAGACTAAAAGCAACTCGCGCATGTCGCTCGACATCGGATTGCTTGCACCCAAGGCAGTCTTTGTCCGAGGACGCGGCGTGAACGCGGAACTGGGCGGTCGCATACAGATTGGTGGAACTACAACTTCTGTTGTGCCGTCAGGCCAGATTGAGCTTATCCGCGGTAATATCGATATCCTTGGTCGCCGCCTTGCGCTGACTAAGGGTGTGGTCACCCTGCAGGGTGACCTGACGCCATATATCGAGTTTGAATCGTCCTCCAGCACCTCGGACGGCACCGCAACGATCGAGATCGCCGGGCCGCTGGACTCACCCGAGGTCGACGTATTCTCAGATCCTGAACGCCCGACCGAGGAAGCGCTAGCAATGCTCTTGTTCGGCAACCGGTTCTCAGAACTGTCACCGTTTGTCATTGCGCAGATGGCGGCCTCATTGGCCCAACTCAGCGGCGCCGGCGGGGATACTACCAAAGGGGTGCGCGAGGCCACGGGCCTGGACACTATCGACCTTGGCGCGACTGAGGGCGGTGGGGGCAGCCTTGGTGCGGGCGCATATCTAAGCGACGATCTCTACACCGATTTCACCGTCAATACCGAAGGTGACACCGAGGTGAACTTGAACCTCGACGTCACCGACAGCTTCACGGTGCGCGGCACGGTGGATGGCCGGGGTGAGACGGGCTTGGGTATCTTTTTCGAACGCGACTACTGAAAAAAAAGGCGACCCCAAAGGGCCGCCTTTTTTTCAGTTGATTGAAGACTATTCCGCCGCGACGGCGTCTGCGATCTTTTCGACGCGAATTGCCGAGAACTTGAACTCGGGGATCTTGCCATAAGGATCGATGGCCGAGTTGGTCAGGATATTCGCCGCCGCCTCGACATAGGCGAACGGGATGAACACCATATCCTCGGCAATCGCCCGGTCGGCCCGCACCATGATTTCAATCGAACCGCGGCGAGTAGTCAGACGAATCATATCGCCCGGCTCAATCCCCATCAGTTTCAATGTACGCGGGTTCATCGAGCAGTTCGCTTCAGGTTCCACGGCATCCAGAACGTTGGACCGGCGGGTCATTGACCCCGTATGCCAATGCTCTAGCTGGCGGCCTGTAGTGGCGATCATCGGGTATTCATCATCCGGGGCCTCATCCGGTGGGATGACGCTGGCTGGCGTGAACCGGGCGCGACCATCCGCACGTGGGAAACCATCGCCGAACACAATCGCCTGACCTGGGTCTGTCTCGGACAGTGACGGGTAAGTGATCGTCTCAGTCTCAAGCCGTTCCCACGTGATGTTGTCGAGCGAATTCATCGTCAGCTTCATCTCAGCAAAGACCTGAGAAACATCGGAATAATCCCAGTTCAAACCGATCCGCTGCGCCAGCTCAACGGTGATCTTCCAATCCTCGCGCGCTTCGCCCGGAGGGTTAACGGCAGGTCGCACACGCTGCACCTGACGGTTGGTGTTCGACACGGTGCCGTTCTTCTCATAGAGCGCTGAGGCGGGCAGAATGATGTCGGCATAGTTCGCCGTTTCGGTCAGGAAGATATCCTGCACGATCATCAGTTCCAGCTTGGCCAGTGCGTCGCGCGCGTGATTCACATCGGGGTCGGACATGGCGGGGTTTTCCCCCTGGATGTACATACCCTTGATGTTGCCCGCATAAGCCTGATCGATGATCTCGGTGACGGTCAGCCCCTTCTCGTTCGAGAAGTCGCGGTCGTCATTCCAGACGTTGGTGAACTTGGCCCGAATGCCGTCGTCGGTAACGGACTGATAGTCCGGCAGGAACATCGGGATCAGGCCCGCGTCTGAGGCACCTTGCACGTTGTTCTGACCGCGCAACGGGTGAAGACCCGCACCGGGTTTACCAACATTGCCGGTCATCAGAGCCAACGAGATCAGGCAGCGCGAGTTGTCAGTGCCATGGATGTGCTGGCTGACACCCATACCCCAGAAAATCAGACCGGCCTTGGCTTGCGCAAAGGTGCGCGCCACTCGGCGCAGTTGATCCGGTTCGATGCCACAGATCGGCGACATAGCCTCAGGCGTGAACTGGCGCAGGTGTTCTTTCTCGGCTTCCCAGTTCTCGGTCCAGCGGTGGATGTACTGGCTGTCATACAATTCCTCTTCGACGATCACATTCATGATCGCGTTGAGCATTGAGACATCCGCGCCGGGACGGAATTGCAGCATCTCATCAGCGAACTTGCGCATCCCAACGCCGCGCGGGTCCATCACAATCAGCTTGCCGCCGCGTTTGGTGAACTGCTTGAAATAGGTGGCGGCGACAGGGTGGTTTTCAATCGGGTTGGCCCCGATGATGATCGCCACATCCGCGTTTTCGATCTCGTTGAAGGTCGCGGTCACAGCGCCCGAGCCCACATTCTCAATCAGGGCCGCAACAGATGACGCGTGGCACAGACGGGTGCAGTGGTCGACGTTGTTGTGGCGGAAGCCCTGACGGATGAACTTCTGGAACAGATAGGCTTCTTCGTTGGTGCACTTGGCCGAGCCGAAGCCTGCAACGCTGCGCGGGTCTTTGTCGCGCAAGTCCATCAGCTTGGTCGCGGCCAAATCCATCGCCTCTTCCCACGTTGCTTCACGGAAATGGGTATCCAGGTTGCCGGGATCGACGTTCAATCCCTTGGCTGGAGCATCCTCGCGACGGATCAGCGGCTTGGTCAGGCGATGCGGATGGTGAATGTAGTCAAAGCCAAAGCGGCCTTTGACGCACAGACGACCTTCGTTTGCGGGGCCGTTGATGCCCTCGACATACTTCACCTTACCGTCTTTGACCTTGAGCGAAACCTTACAGCCCACGCCGCAGAACGGGCAGACGCTTTCCGTTTCCGAGTCGTAGTCCTTGCTGTCGCCTCGCTGCTGGTCATCCAGTACGGTTGCTGGCATCAAAGCACCGGTCGGGCAGGCCTGCACGCATTCACCACAAGCCACACAGGTCGAAGCACCCATCGGGTCGTTCTGGTCGAACACCACCTGCGCTGTGTGGCCACGACCGGCCATACCAATCACGTCGTTGACCTGCACGTCGCGGCAGGCCCGGACGCAGAGGTTGCAGTTGATGCAGGCGTCCAGATTGACGCGCATCGCAACGTGGCTGTCATCCAACAGCGGGATTTTCTCGGCCTCTTTCGCCGGGAAACGGCTGTCGCTGACATGGTTCAGCTTGGCCATATCCCAGAAGTGGCTGGAGGCGTCGTGCGCTTCCTCAGGCTGATCCGCGACCAACAGCTCCATGACCATCGCGCGCGATTTCTCGGCCCGGTCGCTGTCGGTCTTAACCACCATGCCGTCGGCTGCCGGACGGATGCATGAGGCGACCAGCGTGCGCTCGCCTTCTACCTCGACCATGCAGGCACGGCAATTGCCGTCGGGTTTGTAACCGGGTTGCGGCTTGTGACACAGGTGAGGGATGGTGAACCCCTGCCCCTTGGCCGCTTCCCAGATGGTCCAGCCCTCGGGCACGGTGACATCTTCGCCATTCAGGTTGAAGGTGACGGTCTTGTTTGGGCTTGCATCAAGCATGGCTGTCTCCCTCAGATTTCGTCAGCGAAATGTTTCATGACCAGGCGGATCGGGTTCGGGGCCGCCTGCCCCAGACCGCAGATCGAGGCATCGCCCATGACCTGACACAGGTCTTTCAGCAGGTCCTGATCCCATTTGTCGGCTTGCATCAGCTTGACCGCCTTTTCGCAGCCTGCACGGCAGGGCGTGCACTGGCCGCAGCTTTCGTCTTCGAAGAAGCGCAGCATGTTCAGTGCCGCATCGCGGGCGGTGTCCTGATCGGACAGAACCACAACCGCAGCGGACCCGATGAAGGTGCCGTGCGGTTGCAACGTGTCGAAATCCAGCGGGATGTCATCCATCGATGCAGGCAACAGACCCGAGGATGGACCACCCGGCTGATAAGCCTTGAAGGTCTGGCCCCCGGCCATGCCTCCGGCAGCCTCGATCACGTCCAGAATGGTCGAGCCAGCGGGCAGAAGGTAAACGCCCGGCTTTGCGACACGACCCGAGACCGAATAGCTACGCAAACCCTTGCGACCGTTCATTTCGGTGCTGTTAAGGCATTCAGGCCCTTCACGGCAAACTTTGGTCACCCAATAGAGCGTCTCGACATTGTGCACCAAGGTCGGGCGGTTAAAGACCCCAACCTGCGCCACGAACGGAGGGCGGTGACGCGGCAGGCCTTTCTTACCTTCGATCGACTCGATCATCGCGGATTCTTCGCCGCAGATGTAAGCGCCAGCACCACGGCGCAGGTCGATATAGCCTTCTTCGACGATCCCGGCTTGTTCGAGCGCGGTAATCTCACGACGCAGGATTTCCAGAACTGCCAGGTATTCGTCGCGCATATAGATAAAGCAGGTCTCTGCCTCGACGGCCCAAGCGGCGATCAGCATCCCTTCGAGGAAGACATGCGGCGTGCGCTCAAGATAGTAGCGGTCCTTGAATGTGCCGGGCTCGCCCTCATCGCCGTTGACAGCCAGATAACGCGGGCCTTCATTCATGCGAACAAAGCCCCATTTCTTGCCCGACGGGAAGCCAGCGCCGCCCAGACCACGCAGGCCCGAGGACAGGACGTCTTCCTGCACCTTCTCCCAATCGCCGCCCTCGCGCAGCTCTTTCAGTTTGGCGTAGCCGCCATTGGCTTCATAAACCGCAAAGGCTTCGTAATCGGGCAGATGGGCGTGGGTGTCATTCGACGCAATCGCGGCCTGCACCTTTTCGGGGGTCGCGTGGTCGATGTGGTTGTGACCGATCTCCAGCACTGGAGCGGTGTCGCAGCGTCCCATGCAGGGCGCACGGACAACGCGGACCTGCGAGGCATCCAAACCCTCTTCCAGCGCTTTTTGCAGCTGCTGGGCACCGGCCATTTCGCAGGACAGCGAATCGCACACACGGATCGTCAACGCCGGAGGAGGCGTTTCACCCTCTTTCACTACATCGAAATGGGCATAGAAGGTTGCGGTTTCGTAAATCTCAGCCTGCCCGATCCGCATCTCAACCGCCAGAGCGGCGATGTGGTCGGCGCTGATATGGCCGTGTGCGTCCTGAATCAAATGCAGAAATTCAATCAGCAGGTCGCGACGTCGCGGGCGGTCACCCAACAGTCGTGCAATTTCCGCTTGTGCCTCGTCCGAGAATTGACGGCCTTTGGGCGTGTGCCGCCCCTTGCCTTTACCTGACTTCCAGACGCCCTTTGGCGCGCCTGATGGCTTGGTGTCTAATGGTGCCATGATGCCCTCCGATTGAGGCCCCGTGTCTCATCAGACTAGCATATCGTCAAATCGCATATTTCAATCGCACGATAACGACAGTTTATCACCGCAAAGACGCCATCACTGTGCGCAAGGCCGCGACCGTGGGTAATTCCGGGTCACGAGTGAGCGTGGCCAGACAAATCGGCTTGCTCACCACGGGTTCGATCAGGGACAGCACCCTTGTGTCCTTCAGGTCGCCCAGCGCCCGCACCAGCACGCGTGGAATCACGGTGGCCGCTAGCCCCTCGCGTGCCATGACCATCGAGGCAGTGAATCCGCTGGTCTCGGCCACAATATCCGGGTGCAAGCCCTGTTCGGCGAATATCCGATCCAGAATCCGCCGGTTCTGCATCTGTGGTTCCAGCAGGCTCAGGGGAAACTCGGCCACGCGGGCCCATGGGATCGGGCCTGTCTCATCGGTCATATGCGAGGGGACCAATAGGACATAAGTTTCTTCGTACAAGCGCTGCACTTGCCGTAGATCGGTACCGATACTGTCGCCATAAGTGATGCCAGCATCCAGACTTCCTTCGTCCAACCGGTGCTGAATGGCCGTTGCAGACATTGTTTCAATCCGGGTCACGATACGTGGATGCGCATCGCGCAACCGCTTCGTGAGACGCCCGGTGAAGGCAATCGCTGTTGGGATCACACCCAAAATAAGCGTGCCGGTGATCTCACCCTTTGCAGCGAGCACCTGTTGTTCCAAAGCCTTGGTGTCGTCGAGAATGCGCCGCGCGCGCTGGACAATCATCTCGCCCTCTTCGGTTAGCCCCTGAAATCGGTTTGCGCGGCGAACGATGGAGACACCCAGCCGATCCTCCAGGTTTCGGATTCGCATCGAGAACGCAGGCTGTGAAATCCCGCATTCCTCAGCTGCCTTGGCGAAATGACGATGCCGCGCCAATGCGCTGAGCAATTGCAGGTCGCGGATTTCGATCATCTAGAGCTGTCTCAAGTATCAGGTCAAAAACCAAACTAACCACATTTCTGCACAAGAGAAATGTGCGAGATGCGAGCATCGTCAATTTGTTGGCTGCCACAGGATCGGCGCTTCAGATACATGCAATACTCGGGTGGTTGAGCCTGCCGAACTGCTGCTCCAGCCCAAATGAAACTAACAGGATCGCATCTTGCCACCTGAGCGGTTTTGACACTTCGCCTTAACGCGCGATATGCCGGTTCAACAACAACATAGAACCGAATTATTCCATGAACCTTACGAGAAACCAAATTGAGGACTTCTTGGTGCGTGAATGCGTCGATTTTGATCCTCTCGATTCCAAAGAAGGTGGTGAGGTTGTTCAATGCTGGCATCAGACATTCGCCGGGAACGTAAAGAAATCAACCGGTTCCTGGATTCACAATCGCTTCCGCTGGCATGGTTTCAGTTACGGGTTTCAAATCGCGCGGGCGGGCGATGACGCTTTAAATTCCTATAAGAACCAGTGGCCTGCCGCGTATGTTATCTTTGATGAAGATATCAAATGGTCGTATAGCTGCCTCTCAGAATCATATCCAGATTTCACATCTTTTGGCGCGGATATCTACGTAGCCCACCACAACATGAAGTGGACAATGGCATTCACACACGAGCAACCCGATATCGGCCCGTTCTTCGCAGAAAATCCGAGGTTATAAGCTGAGCAGTGACTGCTTTGGTGGCTTCTCAGGTGTTGAACAAAAAGTGCATCACATCGCCATCCTTGACGATGTAGCCCTTCCCTTCGGCCCGCATCTTACCCGCCTCTTTGGCACCTTGTTCGCCATTGGCAGCAATGTAGTCGTTATAGGCGATAGTCTCGGCGCGGATGAAGCCCTTCTCAAAGTCTCCGTGGATGACACCTGCGGCCTGTGGTGCGGCGGTGCCGGTGCGGATGGTCCAGGCCCGGGCCTCTTTCGGGCCGACGGTGAAATAGGTTTCCAGCTTGAGCAGGTCGTAACCGGCACGGATCAGACGGTCGAGGCCGGGCTCTTCCAGACCCATTTCCTCTAAGAACATCTGTGCCTCGTCGTCTTCCAGAAGGCTGATCTCTTCCTCGATCTTGGCACTGATAACGACATGAGCATTACCTTGCGCGGCAGCCATCTCAGCGACTTTGGCAGAGTACTCGTTGCCTTCGGCGGCCTCTTCTTCGGACACGTTGCAGACATAAAGCACCGGCTTGGTGGTCAGAAGTTGCAGCATTTTCCATGCCTTGGCGTCTTCATCAGACACTTCAACCAGACGCGCTGGCTTGCCGTTTTCCAGCATCTCCTGCGCCTCGGCCAGCAGGCGGTCCTGCTGTTGCGCTTCTTTGTCATTGCCCTTCAGCTTGCGCACCAGATTGGCGCGACGCTTTTCGATGCTTTCCAGATCGGCCAGCATCAGCTCGGTTTCGATCGTATCGGCATCGGCCACCGGATCAACGCGGCCATCCACATGGGTCACGTCACCATCTTCGAAACAACGCAGCACATGGGCAATCGCGTCGGTCTCGCGGATGTTTGCCAGGAACTGGTTGCCCAGCCCCTCGCCTTTCGAGGCCCCTTTCACCAACCCCGCGATATCCACAAAGGTCATGCGGGTTGGAATGATCTGTTTCGAGGTCGCAATCGCCGCCAGTTTATCCAGCCGGTCATCAGGAACGGCGACATCCCCCACATTGGGTTCGATGGTGCAGAACGGGAAATTCGCCGCCTGAGCTGCCGCAGTTTTGGTCAGTGCGTTGAAGAGAGTCGACTTGCCAACATTCGGCAAACCCACGATTCCCATTTTAAAGCCCATGACGGCCTCCTGATACCATTCGAGCGCCGCTTCTAGGCAGGTCCGGTGCAATGCGCAAGGCAAAGTGCCTGAACACTGCCGCGAGTCTATTCTGCCACATCACAAAATCGACATCGATTTGTGTTCTTGCGTCCATTGAAAACATGCACCTACATTCCTCAATAAAACCAATACCAACGAACGACGGACATAGTAGGTAAAAATGAAATCCCTTGTTATTCTGGCTTTTGCGCTGACAGCCGCTACTGCAGCACAGGCCCAATCCATCATTTTCGGAGCAGGCTACGCAGATTATTCCAGCGCTGAGAGCGAAGATCAGGCGATTGTTTCGCTGGAATACCAGCATCGCTCTTTCTACGAAGCGACCCGTTTCAGCGCCACCTGGGGTGCGTCCCTGTCTGTTGATACCGACGGTGACACGCATGTCGGCGCGGGCCTGATCGGGCTTTACACTTTTGCGGACCGTTGGTTCATCGAGGGCAGTGTCATGCCGGGATACTATAGTGAATCCAATGAACGGAATGATCTGGGCGGCAGCTTTCAGATACGCAGCTTACTGGGCCTTGGCTATACGCTGGAAAGCGGCAACAAACTGTCTGCCGCTATCACTCATATATCCAACGCCAGCACGCAGGAAGACAACCCAGGCGTAAATGCACTTTTGCTGAGATACCATTACGCCTTCTGATCGGAAGCCCACCAAGCGGGATTGATTTTCAGCGAAAGTTTCTGCACATCAGGTCCAAACCCGAGTGCAAGGACTTCCGATGACCCGTATCGACGCCAAATTCGCCGCCCTGAAGGAACAGGACAAAAAGGCATTTGTAGCTTATGTCATGGCCGGGGATCCCGACTACGACACATCGCTGGAGGTCGTGAAGGGTTTGCCCGGCGCAGGTGTCGACGTCATCGAGTTGGGCCTGCCCTTTACCGATCCGATGGCCGATGGCCCGACCATTCAGGCTGCTGGCCAACGGGCGTTGGATGGTGGAATGACATTGCAACGCACTCTGGATCTGGCCCGCGCCTTTCGTGAATCCGATGACACCACACCGATCGTGCTGATGGGATATTACAATCCGATCTACAGCCGAGGTGTCGAGAAATTCCTGGCAGATGCAAAATCAGCGGGGATCGACGGGCTGATCGTCGTCGACCTGCCCCCCGAAGAGGACGAAGAGCTTTGTCTGCCCGCGCAAGCTGCCGGGCTGAACTTCATCCGCTTGGCGACGCCGACGACCGATGACCAACGCTTGCCTCGCGTACTGCAAAACACATCCGGCTTTGTGTATTATGTATCGATTACCGGCATAACCGGTGCTGCCGAAGCGCAGGCAACCGATGTTGGGCCCGAGGTCGCTCGGATCAAAGCTGCAACTGATTTGCCCGTGATCGTCGGTTTCGGCATCAATACGCCAGAAAAGTCTCGCAAGATCGCGAGTGTATCCGATGGCGCGGTAGTTGGATCTGCCATTGTCAGCCAGATCGGTTCCGGAAAACCGGTGACCGAGGTTCTGGATTTTGTCAAAACACTGTCAGATGGCGCACACTCCGCCTAACAATTTCTTTCCATTTTCAGATTGTTCTTCACCGCAGCAGGCGCGCCGCCTACTGCGGTGTTTTTAGTTTTGGCCACGCGGCAACCAACCGCAGAAAGCGGGCATTGCGGTGCTTCAAAATAATTGGTAAAGAAACTTAACCAATCCTGCGAGAACCTGATCAATGCCAGTCATTACTAATATCGAAGACCTCAAACGGATCTATGAGCGTCGCGTACCCCGCATGTTTTTTGACTATGCAGAAAGCGGCAGCTGGACCGAACAAACCTTCCGCGAGAACACGTCGGATTTCGAAGATATCCGCCTGCGCCAACGGGTCGCCGTAGACATGACAGGGCGCTCGACCGCATCGCAGATGATCGGGCAGGATGTATCCATGCCCGTTGCATTGGCTCCGGTAGGCCTGACAGGAATGCAGCACGCGGATGGCGAGATCAAAGCGGCCAAAGCCGCCGAAGCCTTTGGTGTACCCTTCACACTGTCGACCATGTCGATCAATTCGATCGAAGATGTCGCTGAAAACACTTCGGCCCCTTTCTGGTTTCAGCTCTACACTATGAAAGATCAGGATTATGTCGGGCGACTTATCCAGCGCGCGAAGGATGCGAAATGCTCGGCCCTTGTCATTACGCTTGATCTGCAAATCCTTGGCCAACGACACAAGGACCTGAAGAATGGCCTATCTGCGCCGCCAAAGCTGACCCCCAAGACCATCGCCAACCTGATGACGAAATGGGCCTGGGGCATCGAGATGCTAGGTGCCAAGCGCCGAGAATTCGGGAATATCGTCGGTCATGTCGACAGTATAACCGACACACGCTCGCTGGGCACATGGACCGCCGAGCAATTCGATCCCAGCCTCGACTGGGGCAAAGTCGAGAAACTGATGGAACAATGGGGCGGCAAGGTGATCCTTAAGGGCATTCTTGATGCCGAAGATGCCAAAATGGCTGCAAAGCTTGGCGCAGATGCAATTGTTGTCTCAAACCATGGTGGACGGCAGCTGGATGGTGCGCTCAGCTCGATCCGGGTTCTGCCCGAGATCATGGATGCCGTCGGCAGTGATGTCGAAGTGCATCTGGATAGCGGCATCCGTTCAGGGCAAGACGTGCTGAAAGCTCTGGCGCTTGGGGCCAAGGGCACCTTTATTGGTCGCGCCTTTGTCTATGGGCTGGGTGCAATGGGTCAGAAAGGCGTGACAACGGCATTGGAAGTGATCCAGAAAGAGCTCGATACAACGATGGCACTTTGCGGTGAACGTAACGTAGCCGATCTTGGGCGCCACAATCTTCTAGTCCCCGAAGACTTTGGCGGTCGCTGGCAGGCTTGATCCTACGCCTCCCACGTAGATGGAGACGCCGCATGGCCGCCCATTGAGCGTCTCGTTCAAGGTACTTGCAGCCAGATGAAGCAGAGGATCCGTCCTTCATCTGGCCGTAAATACCTCGGAGCGCGAGGCAGAGCCTCGCAAAAATCCTCGGGCTACAAAAAGCCCTTTCCAAACCAACTGAATCAAGCTAAGGACGCGGCTTCACGCGGGCATACAGCCTTGGAGGATGCCCGCCCTAACATTGGAGAATTATCATGGCTGGAGAGATTCCTGATCTCGTAGCTCTGGAACGGACGGGGACAGGCAAGGGCGCCGCTCGTCAAGCACGCCGCGATGGCATGGTTCCGGGCATTGTTTTTGGTGGCGATAAAGAGCCGCTGCCGATCCAGATCCCGTTCAACGTACTGTTCAAGCGCCTGAAAGCAGGCCGGTTCAAGTCGACCCTGTGGAACCTGAAAGTCGAAGGTCACGAAGACGTGCGCGTCATCTGCCGCGATGTCCAGCGTGACGTTGTCAAAGACCTGCCGACCCACCTGGACCTGATGCGCCTGCGTCGGACCACCAAGATCGCGCTGTTCATCCCCGTTGAATTCATCAACGAAGAAGAAGCCCCCGGTATCAAAAAGGGTGGCGTTCTGACCGTTGTCCGCCCCGAGGTTGAACTGCTCTGCACAGCCGGTGACATTCCTGAGAAGATCACTGTTGATCTTACTGGCATGGAAATCAACGACGTTGTCACCATCTCTTCGGTTGTGCTGCCCGAAGGCACCAAGCCCACCATCGATCGTGACTTCGTGATCGCCAACGTCTCGGCACCCACCGGTCTGTCGACCAGCGACGACGAAGAGGGTGATGAGGAAGAAGTGGCTGCAGATGAAGTTGAAGTCATCGGCCAGGAAGAAGAATAAATCCGGATCAAATCCAGATTTGAAACGGGGCGCCTTCTGGGGCCCCGTTTTCTTTTGCGTGTACGGGGCTGGAAAACATCCCCTGATCCATGCAATGAGATAACGACGCGAGACTGTAAGGGACAAAGCGATGAAACTGTTTGTCGGTTTGGGAAATCCGGGATCAAAATACGCTCGCAACCGGCACAATATCGGCTTCATGGCGTTGGAGCGAATTGCCGAAGATCACAACTTTGGTCCGTGGAAGTCCAAGTTCCAGGCTGAAATTGCCGAAGGACGTCTAGGCGGCCAAAAAGTGCTGTTGGTCAAGCCGCAAACCTTCATGAACCGCTCTGGCCAGTCAGTAGGAGAGGCAATGCGCTTCTACAAGCTCGACTCGACGGACGTGACCGTCTTTCATGATGAGCTGGACTTGGCACCCGGTAAAGTGCGCGTTAAGGCAGGCGGTGGCCACGCAGGCCATAACGGGTTGCGGTCGATCCACGACCATATCAGCCCGGCCTATGATCGCGTGCGGCTGGGTATCGGTCATCCGGGCCGCAAAGAAATGGTCTCGCCTTATGTTCTAAGCGACTTTGCAAAGGCGGATGCGGACTGGCTGGATGACGTGCTGCGCGGCGTCTCGGACGGTGCCACCTATCTTGCCGATGACGAAAGCGGGAAATTCATGAATGCCGTTGCCCTGCGCACTGCTCCGCCTAGATCATCGAAGCAGCCCACTAAACCTGATACGCCCCCCAAAGCTGCCGCCGAAGCCGTTTCAGCGCCCGATGAGCGTTCGGCCATGCAAAAGCTGCTGGATAAATTCAGATAATCATTCCGCAACGTTGCGCTTGCGCAAAGCCTCAGGCCAAAGTCCAATGTCAGAGGAAAAGGGAGTTGTCGAATGAAAACAGCGCTCAGATGGCTGCTGCGTATCCTGTTGACCTTAGCATTGGCAGCGGCGGTTGTCGGATTTTGGAAACGCGAGGAAATCCAGCGCCTGATGGCGGTGAATTCGCTGTTTTCAGAAGAAAAGATCGTCCACAACTTTTCGCATATGGACGAAGCCTTTCTGACGGTCACTCTGCCGCGTGGCAATGGCCCGACCTGGGAGCTGCCGTATGGGCCTGGCTTCGATCTTCCCGTTGGAACAGACCAGTGGATAGAAGATCGCTCGGTAACATCCCTGTTGGTGATGCAGGACGGAGAAATTCGCTTCGAAGAATACTATCTGGACACCGGGCCGGATGATCGCAGGATCTCCTGGTCAATTGCTAAAAGCTACCTGTCTGCCTTGTTCGGTATTTTGCTGGATGAAGGCGCGATCAACTCGCTCGACGATCCGGTTGTGCAATACGCACCTGACCTCAAGGGCAGCGCCTATGAGACCGCCACGATCCGCAACGTGTTGAACATGGCCAGCGGCGTGACCTTTGACGAGGATTATCTGGACTATAATTCCGACATCAATCGCATGGGCCGCGTCGTGGCGCTGGGAGGTGAACTGGACGACTTCGCGGCTTCGTTGAAGGACAGTTTCGTCGCGCCGGGTGAAACATGGCAATATGTGTCGATCGATACTCATGTGATCGGAATGGTCATACGGGGGGCAACAGGACGCAGCGTTGCAGAGTTACTGACCGAGAAAGTGATCACACCGCTGGGATTGGAGCGAGAAGGCTACTACATCACCGATGGAGCAGGCGTTGCATTTGTTCTGGGTGGTCTCAACTTCACAACGCGCGATTTTGCCCGGTTCGGGCAGTTGATTTTGCAGGATGGCGAACGCGATGGACGGCAGATTGTACCCGCGGATTGGATCGACGCCGCTACTTGGCCAAGCGCACCGACCGAACCGGGCAAGATAGGGTATGGCTATCAATGGTGGATTCCGATCGGTGCCCATGAAGGTGAATTCATGGCGCGGGGCGTGTATGGGCAGTACATTTACTTCGACCAGCCACGTGGTGTTCTGATTGTCACGACGGGCGCAGACCGAAAGTTCCGCGATCCAGGTGTCGGTGAGCAGAACATAGAAATGTTCCGCAAAATTGCGCGAAGCCTGTAAGATACCATCATGCAGAAGCAAGACAGCATCAATGTTCTTGGCGGCGTGCTCGCGCCCTGTTCGCGCAAACCACTAACCGGTTTCTTTCGCGACGGTGCCTGCAACACCTGCCCCGAGGATCAGGGAAGCCATACGGTCTGCGCCGTGATGACGGCAGAGTTTCTGGCATATTCGAAATATGTCGGAAATGACCTGAGCACACCCCGGCCTGAATTCGATTTTCCTGGGCTCAAGCCTGGTGATCGCTGGTGCTTGTGTGCGGGGCGCTTTTTGCAAGCCCATGACGAGGGATGCGCGCCCAAGGTGCACCTTGAAGCCACGCACCAGAGGGCGCTGGATATCGTACCTCTCCATATTCTAAAAATGCAGCGCGCTGAAGACGAGCACTAGATGGCGATCGCCCGATATCCGCGAGACGTGCGCGACGGCGGCCCGGTTGGAAAGCCATGCTCGGCCTGCAGATCCCAGCCCGAACGCGCGAGCATCTCCGCCACAATATCCGGTCGATAGGTTCGGTGCCGCCATTGGAACCAGATGATCGCATTACACCAATGTGGCTTGCTGACTACCAACCAAAGCGTTGCACCCGGTTCAACCAGATCGCGCATGCGGCGCAAAGCATCTATCGGATCAACGCAATGCTCCAGAACATGCGCAGCCAACAGGCAGTCAAAACGGGATGCCGGATGGAACTCTTCCAAGCGCGATTGGACAGTCTCGGCGTTTCCACCGCGCCTTTGCAACGCTGACCCTGCCAGTTGCAGCATTCGGGCCGAAGGTTCCAAAAGCGTCACATGCCCTTCGCGCCGGATCACGGCGCGTGCTTCGGCAAAGGCTCCCGTACCGCACCCGATATCCAGTGCGTTACGGCCCAATTCGACCTGCGGGTCCGAGGACAGAAAACCCAGATAGGCATCGAAATACCCCAGCAGACGCATCTTGTCTGCCCAGCCCGGGGCGGCCTGATCGTATTTCTGGTCAAGTCGGTCGGGTCCGGCCTTTGAGGAAACACTGCACATGCAATGTAAACTGGCACAGTTCCTCAAAGGCGCAAAGCCTGTTAGGCCTAATCAGTCCGCTGCGCGACCTTCGGTATCCGACATATCAAAGTTCAGGTACCGTGCGACGGTCTGCACATCCTTATCCCCCCGGCCACACATATTCATGCAGATCAGGTGGTCCTTGGGCAATTCCGGCGCGATTTTCATAACATGCGCCAGCGCATGGCAGGGCTCCAGCGCAGGGATGATACCCTCGGTGGCGCAGCACAACTGGAACGCTTCAAGCGCTTCTTTATCCGTGATCGAGACGTAGTTCGCGCGACCGATGTCGTGCAGCCAGGAATGCTCGGGGCCAATGCCCGGATAGTCCAGACCGGCCGAGATCGAATAGCCTTCGAGAATCTGCCCGTCATCATCCTGCAGCAGATAGGTGCGGTTGCCGTGCAGCACGCCCGGACGACCTCCAGTCAATGAGGCGCAATGCTCCATCTTCTCGTTCACGCCCTTGCCGCCCGCTTCAACACCGATGATATTCACATCCTTGTCGTCGAGGAACGGGTAGAACAGGCCCATCGCATTCGAACCACCTCCGATGGCGGCGATGATGGTGTCGGGCAAACGGCCCTCGGCCTTTTGCATCTGTTCCTTGGCTTCCTTGCCGATGATCGACTGAAAGTCGCGCACCATCGCCGGGTAAGGATGCGGGCCAGCAACGGTGCCGATGCAGTAAAAGGTATCGCGCACATTGGTCACCCAGTCGCGCAGAGCGTCGTTCATCGCATCTTTCAGCGTACCCCTGCCGGATGTCACCGGGATCACTTCGGCTCCCAGCAGGCGCATACGGAACACGTTCGGGGCCTGACGCTGAACGTCATGGGCACCCATGTAGACAATGCACTTCAGGCCGAACTTGGCGCAGACGGTGGCTGTGGCCACGCCGTGCTGCCCTGCCCCGGTCTCGGCGATGATCCGGGTCTTTCCCATGCGCCGCGCCAGAATGATCTGGCCCAGCACATTGTTGATCTTATGCGCGCCGGTGTGGTTCAGTTCGTCACGTTTCAAGTATATCTTTGCGCCGCCCAGATGTTCGGTCAGGCGTTCCGCGTAGTAGAGCGGCGAAGGGCGACCCACGTAGTTTGCCCACAGATCGTCCATCTCGGCCCAAAATGTGGGGTCATCCTTGGCTTTGTCATATTCCTCTTCCAGTGACAGGATCAGCGGCATCAGCGTTTCGCTGACAAAGCGCCCGCCGAAGATGCCAAAGCGGCCTTGTTCATCGGGGCCGGACATGAAGGAATTAAAAAGATCGTTGGCCATGGAAGTCTCCCTCGTCGTACCCGATGTTCATAGGAGGTGATGGAGTGATTTGCCATCGCAAAACGTATCATTCCGCCGCCTGAGCGCGCTGTTCCCATACCTGAAGTGCCTGAACTCGACTTGGAACAGCAATGCAGGGAAATTGACAGAACACATTGATATCTGCCAGACGGGTCGACGCGCGTACTACACGACGATGAGGGCCGGAATGTGCGAATGTCAGCATAGCTTCGACATCATGCCAGACTGTGTATGAAAAATAACAGCCTTGACGCACAAATACCTCGGCATGCAGGCACAGCGCGTCACCGCGTGCCTGCCGCAAGGATTGATGAGCGCGCCAGAAGAACTCGGGCCCGTGATACCATCGTTTAAGTGAAACTCCGCCGATCACCGCCAGCATGCTCTCCCCCATTTTGAGGAGATACGCAGGTTCGTGCAGATCAGATCAACTTGCCGCGTCGATAAAGGCGCGGATCAGCCCGGCATCCTTGACACCCGGAGAGCTTTCGACGCCGGATGAGACATCCACCTGCTGAGCGCCGGTCATTCGCACCGCTTCTGCGACATTGTCAGGGGTCAGACCTCCGGCCAGCATCCATGGCCTACGCCAGTATTTACGACCTGCCAGCAGGCGCCAATCAAAAGACAAACCGTTACCACCAGGCAGCTCCGCGTTTCGCGGTGGCTTTGCGTCGATCAACAGCTGATCCGCCACATCTGAATAGAGATCGATGGCCGCGAGGTCTTCGGCCTCGGCCACACCAATGGCCTTCATTACTGGCAGGCCGAAGTGGTCTCGCACTTGCTGCACACGCTCAGGACTTTCTTTGCCATGCAGTTGCAACATATCCAGAGGCACGATCGAAAGAATGTGATCCAAATCCTCGTCCGTCGCATTCACTGTCAGCGCCACCTTGGCGACGCCCGCAGGCACCTCCTGTGCCAATGTCGCAGCTGTCTGGGGCTCAACATGCCGCGGGGATTTGGGGAAAAACACAAAACCAACATAACCCGCGCCCGCATCCACAGCAGCGCGCACGTGGTCAGGGGCGGTCAGGCCGCAGATTTTAACTCGGATATCAGCGGGCATCGTAGGGCCTCAGCTTGCCTCATCCAGAATGGCCAGCACATCATCCTGACCTTCATTCTGCTTTTTCTTGAGCTTCTTAACTTCACGCTCAAGCTTGCGCACTTCGCCTTGCTTCACGGTCACATCCTTGCGGTGCTTGTGCTCGCGCAGCCATTCCCACAGGAAGCCGATGACCAGGCCGGCAACAACCCCACCCAGCACGACCAGAAACAGCGGCAAGGAGGTTGACAGGTTGAACCCCAGCAACTCGGACAAAGCATCCGGCATAAGCTTAAGTTCAACAATTTGGCGATTGGCCAGCGAAACCGAGACCAGAACGATCCCCAATGCAGCCAGAAAAGCATAACGAATGTAGCGCATCATGAGGCTAGGCTTTACCGTTCAAACGGTCCCTTAGCAACTTGCCAGTTTTGAAAAATGGAACACATTTTTCTTCAACCTGCACAGTCTCACCAGTGCGAGGATTGCGGCCTACACGTGCGTCACGCTTTTTCACCGAAAACGCGCCGAAACCGCGCAGCTCTACACGGTCGCCGCGTGCCATGGCGTCGGTCACTTCTTCAAAAACGGTATTCACGATCCGCTCGACGTCGCGTTGATAGAGATGCGGGTTTTCGTCGGCAATTTTCTGAATCAATTCTGAACGGATCATACGCAATACCCTCCCAGGCGGACGATGTGACAAGCCTATAGTTCTGACAGTATAGGAAAAAACCCGGATCGGGGGAACGGATACTCTGCCAGCAAAGGCGGCATTTTGCGACAATCTCACGCGAATTTTTGCCCGTTGGCCTGATTTCCACACTTCATGCGCGAACGATAGGCAAATTAAACCGACTATTTGGAAGATATTGATTCGCAACAAAAACGGCCCCGCACCATGGTGCGAGGCCGAATTTCATGTTTGGGATACGCCCCGGACTTAGTCGCCCGACTTCAGTGCTGCACCCAGGATATCACCCAGCGACGCGCCCGAGTCGGAAGAACCGTACTGTTCCACGGCCTCTTTCTCTTCGGCGATCTCACGTGCCTTGATCGACAGGCCCAGACGGCGGGTCTTGCTGTCGACGTTGGTGACGCGGACGTCGACCTTGTCGCCGACCGAGAAACGCTCGGGGCGCTGCTCAGCACGATCACGCGACAGGTCCGAACGACGGATGAACGACTTCATGCCTTCGTACTCGACCTCGATGCCGCCATCTTCGATCGCGGTCACTTCGACGGTGATGACCGAACCACGCTTCACGCCGCCCACGGCTTCGGCGAACTTGTCACCGCCCAGGGCTTTGATCGACAGCGAGATACGCTCTTTCTCAACGTCAACTTCCGAGACGACGGCCGAAACCATGTCGCCTTTGCGGTAGTTCTGGATCGCATCTTCGCCACGCTCGTCCCAGGACAGGTCGGACAGGTGAACCATGCCGTCGATGTCGCCTTCGAGGCCAATGAACAAACCGAATTCGGTGATGTTCTTGACTTCGCCTTCGACCTCGGTGCCCTCGGGGTGCGTTTCTGCAAACACTTCCCATGGGTTGCGCTGGGTCTGCTTCAGGCCCAGAGACACGCGACGCTTGGCGCCGTCGATTTCCAGAACCATGACGTCGACTTCCTGGCTGGTCGAAACGATCTTGCCGGGGTGGACGTTTTTCTTGGTCCAGGACATCTCGGACACGTGCACCAGACCTTCGACACCGGCTTCCAGCTCGACGAACGCGCCGTAGTCGGTGATGTTGGTGACGCGACCCTGATGGACCGAGCCCAGCGGGTATTTCGCAGCAACCAGATCCCACGGATCTTCCTGCAGCTGCTTCATGCCCAGGCTGATGCGGTGGGTTTCTTTGTTGATCTTGATGACCTGAACCTTGATGGTTTCGCCGATCGTCAGGATCTCGGACGGGTGGTTCACACGGCGCCATGCCATGTCGGTGACGTGCAGCAGGCCGTCAACGCCGCCCAGATCAACGAATGCGCCGTATTCGGTGATGTTCTTGACAACACCCTCGACGGTCTGACCTTCGGACAGGTTGCCGATAACTTCGGCACGCTGTTCGGCACGCGATTCTTCCAGGATAGCGCGACGCGAAACAACGATGTTGCCACGGCGGCGGTCCATTTTCAGAATCTGGAACGGCTGCTTCAGACCCATCAGCGGGCCAGCGTCGCGCACGGGGCGAACGTCAACCTGCGAGCCGGGCAGGAACGCAACTGCGCCACCCAGATCGACGGTGAAGCCACCTTTGACGCGACCAAAGATTGCACCTTCGACGCGCTGGTCGTCGGCATATGCTTTTTCCAGACGGTCCCATGCCTCTTCACGGCGGGCCATCTCGCGCGAGATGACGGCTTCGCCACGGGCGTTTTCTGCGGCGCGCAGGTACACTTCGACCTCGTCGCCTACAGCGATTTCAGGGGCTTCGCCGGGATTTGCGAATTCTTTCAGATCAACGCGGCCTTCCATTTTGTAGCCTACGTCGATGATGGCTTGGCCGGCTTCGATCGCCAGAACCTTGCCTTTGACAACAGAACCCTCTTCGGGTGTGTCCATTTCGAAGCTTTCATTCAGGAGGGCTTCGAATTCCTCCATGGATGCGTTAGCCATGTGGCGTTGTTTTCCTTTACATAACGTTTTTGCTGGCCGAGCGGTTGTCTCCGCCGGTCTTGTTTCATGATGCCTGAATGCGTGATCCAGAACGCGCCCGAGCTAACAAACACAAAGGGCCGAGGTAACCCGGCCCTGCTCAGATACGTCATCCGGACGTTAACCGCCCTTGTTCAGACAGCGCGCGTATAGGCGGATTCCGTGTCATGTGCAAGAGCAAAGCCCTTAAACACTGGCCAATCCCACAAAATCCGAACATCGGGTCCGGGCATCGAAGCAAACGCGATCCGATCCCCGGCCTTCTTTGTCAGTTCTGCCGAATGATACCATGCGGCGCTAGAACAGTTGCAGATCCTTCTTGCCGCTTTGAATCTCAGCGAGGTTTGGCATGTTCTCGATCACCACGGGTGCCGGTTTCGCGCCCGGCATTGCGACAGTCGGCTGCCCCATTGCGGCCTTGCCAAAGGCAGGCTTCTCCAACTCGCCCCGGATATCTCGCAGCAGGGTTTTGTGATCTGGCATGGTCTTGAGGATCTGCGCAAGGTCCATTTTTGCCCCCTTCCACCACTGGAACCAAATCGGTTTCTTCAGCGGTCGCAGACGATCACGGATACCTTCGCCATAGCCCGTATCATACACCTGTTTGCCCAGAAGAACCGTCTGATAGACGCGGAAATTGAACAGCGTCGCAAACTCGATATCGTGTTCCATCGGCAGACGATGCTGCCACAGCTCAAGGTTCTCGGCCAACCGATCCGGAATCTTCATCTCGGTGCGGGCGTCGATCCAATATTGATCATCGGTGCGGTTACCCAACCGGTAGTGCAGGCAGATAAAATCCAGTACCTCGTCATAAAGCTTGTTCATCTGCCGGTTATATCGGTTGCGCAGCGCGGGCTCGATATCGCGGGTCGGCAGATGCTCGGCAAACCAGCGGATCGCGTGATCGATCATGTGGATCGCGGTACTTTCAAGCGGTTCGATAAATCCACCAGACAAACCGATCGCCAAGCAGTTCTTAACCCAGGCATTGCGTACACGACCAACACGCATTGGGATCACGCGCGGTGTCAGCCCCTTGCCGCTGTCGCCCAACCACTCAAGATATTCGTCGGCCGCCTGATCATCGGTCCGATGCGCGGATGAATACACATATCCCGTACCTACACGATTGTAGAGCGGCACACGCCACGTCCAACCCGCACCAAGCGCGGTCGAGCGTGTAACGCTTTCGATCTTTTCGGGGTTAGGGTGCTCGATCTGCAAGGCCATGGCACGGTCGTTGGGCAAGTAGTCCGAGTAATCCATGAACGGCTCGCCCAACGCTTGATTGATGATCAACCCCCGGAAACCGGTGCAATCTATGACCATCTCAATGTCATGGCGTCCCTTGCGCTCTAACATCAGGTGGCTGACATTGCCCTGCTCGTCCAGTTCGACCGATTGCACCTCATCCTGAATATGCTCGACGCCGCGCTTGGCGCAGACCTTTGTCAGCATGCCCGCAAATTTCACGGCATCCAGATGATAGGCATAGCCAAACCGCTGTTCGAACTCAGGTGCACCCAACGGGCGCGCACCCTTGCACAACCGGGCCAGATCATCATGCGGTGAGATTGACTGCGTGAAATCCCGATCCCCGTTACCAAAACGCAGAAAATACTCGGCAGCCTCCAACCCCTCCAGCAATTGACCATGGGCAAACGGGTTTACGTAGTCAATCCGATTGCCCTTGGCGTCGTTGTTCCAATTGCAGAACTTAACTCCCAACTTGAACGATGCGTTGGTTTCGCGGAAGAAATCCCGCTCTGATATGCCCGCCTGACGGAGCGTGACCGGCATACGCGGCACCGTCGCTTCACCGACACCCACAGTCGAGATGTTGGGGCTTTCGATCAAGCAAATGCGTGGGCGATCCTTGGGTGCTGACGTGCGGGAGAACACCATGTCCAGGATCAGCGCAGTCATCCAACCCGCCGTACCACCACCCACGATGGTGATCTTACGCAAACGATTATTCATATTTTTTGTCCCTGTTGGCTTGGGATTTTGTAGCTGCCTCCCCTTTTTTTTTGAGTGATGGGGATTTAACAGCAGCTTTCCCTTATTTAGCTGTGGGAAGACTATAACAGCTTTCAAGCATCCAGCTAGAGCCTATGACACCCATGGTCGCTGGCACATTCGTCATCAGAATTCAGGCTGTGCGCCTACTTTGGACAAGTGTCAGATTTCCTCACCCTTCTTCAGAAGTTCTTCGATCAGCTCACGCTGCAGATCATGGCTGTCGCCCCCTCCGAATTCCGCCGCACCACCGGTGTACAATGTGCCATAGGTGTTGGCGATATTCACAGTCTGGGCCAGCCCCGAGATCAACTGATCCCTTTGCAACAGCGAAAGCGGGTGAATGAACGCAGCCCATAAGGTGCCATTTGCGATCGCATAGCGCGCATCCAGCGTGCTGTCGAAATTTGCCTGCATCATCCGTTGCAAATCGGCTGGCGACAAATCCGCAGCACTGCCGATCGCGACCATCGCCCGCATGCGATCAGCATTGGTATCGGTGACAACCAGCACCGTCACATCAGATATCGTCAACTCAAACCCCGGCCCGATCGGTTGCGCCTCGGGATCTAGCGCAAAGATGATTTTTCCCAGACGCTCGTAAGTCATCGGAGGTTCGGCCTCGGGCACCGGCGTATCTGATTGCTGCGCAGCTACGCTACCTGCAAGAAAGAACAAAAACAGGGCTAGTCTGATCATGGGCCACTCCTACGGTTGTCCAGCAAGCTTAGGCGGCCATCGGACAGGTGGCCAAACAAAGCTATGTGAACAGTTTTTGCAAAACGCACTGATCTTTGGACGATCTGCAAAATCTCATGACCTATCTGCGATTACCCGTCCGAATAACCTTTTCTAACTTAGTTACATCGGCTTGGGGCGGACCCGAGCCTTGAACCAAAAAGGGAAAGGACCCCTACTATGAAATCGCTCGCACTTACTGCATTAGCCGCAACTCTGGCCCTGGCAGCTCCGGCTTTTGCCGCAGACGAAATCAACGTCTCCAAAGGCCTGTCGGCGGCTGGTGCACCCCTGGCAGCCCATGGCGTCGATCTGGTCGCGCTTGTCAACAATGGCAATCCGGTAGAAGGCTTCGCCAATCATTCGGCGACTTATGACGGCGCATCCTATTACTTCACCAGCGCGGAAAACCTTGAAGCGTTCGAGGCCAATCCGGCGGCTTACTTGCCCCAGCACGGTGGCTATTGTTCGTTCGGGGTGTCTGTTGGCAAAAAGTTCGACGGCGACCCGGATCAGTACCTGTTCGCAGACGGCAAGCTGTATCTGTTCCTGAATGCTGATACCCGCGCTGCTTTCCTGAAAGACGTCACCGGCACCGCTAAAACCGCAGATGACCAGTGGACCAACATCAAGAGCATCGCAGTTGGTGAATTGTAGTTAACGGACACCTGTCCGCATCCACTTCAGGCTGCGGGCAGGTTCTGTTCAATTGTTTCGAGCGCCCGTGCCAGCGCGGCCTCAATGCTCAGGTTTGACGTATCAAGCTGCACGGCGTCATCTGCAGGTTTCATCGGTGCGGTGCTGCGATCCGCGTCACGTGCGTCACGCTCTTTGACATCCGCGAGCACCTGTTCGCGTGACACGTCCGCACCTTTGGCCGAAAGCTCAAGATATCGCCGTTCCGCCCGCACTTCGGGGCTGGCGGTGACAAACAGTTTGACCTCAGCGTCTGGGCAAATCACGGTTCCAATATCGCGCCCGTCCAGCACGGCGCCTCCGGCGCGACGGGCAAACCCCCGTTGAAAATCAACGAGTGCACTTCGGACTTCAGGAATGACCGCAACTTTCGAGGCCGCCTGTGCGATCTCAGCCGTACGCAGATCACCCTGCTGCAATTCTTCTGCTGTCAGGGACCCTGCCGCTGCAACCGGTTCGTCACCTTGCAGCATACGACGCCCCACCGCGCGATAGAGAAGACCGGTATCCAGATGCGCAAACCCGAAATGCGCGGCAACGCCCTTGGAAATCGTCCCCTTGCCCGCCGCCGCAGGGCCGTCGATAGCTACGGTGAATCTCATGTACGCTCGACCTTGGCACCGAGCGCGGCCATCAAAGGCTCAAAAATCGGGAACGACGTTGCGATCGGTCCGCCGTCATCCACCGAAACCGCCTTTTTAGCCCCCATCCCCATGACCATGAACGACATGGCAATGCGGTGGTCCAAGAAGCTTTCGCAGGTCCCACCACCGGGCACACCGCCGATGCCGAGACCGTCGACTGACCACCATTCGTCACCCTCGTCCACGGTCACACCGTTGGCGCGCAGGCCACGGGCCATCGCGTCAATCCGATCGCTTTCCTTGACGCGCAGTTCTTTCACGCCGCCCATCATTGTTGTGCCGGTCGCATTTGCGGCCACAACAGACAGCACCGGGTATTCATCGATCATCGACGCCGCGCGTTCGGGCGGGACGTTGATCCCCTTCATGTTGGGCGAGTATTTTGCACGCAGATCGGCAACCGGTTCACCCCCCTCTTCGCGCTCGTTTTCGTAGGTCAGATCGGCACCCATTTCGCGCAGCGTGGTGAACAGGCCTGCGCGGGTCGGGTTCAGGCCGATACCGGGGACCAACACGTCCGAGCCCGGTGTGATCAGTGCGGCACAGACGGGGAAGGCCGCACTGGACGGGTCGCGCGGCACGGCGATGACTTGTGGCTTCAGCTCGGGCCGACCGGTCAGCGTAATGACGCGCCCTTCATCCGTGTCCTCGACCGTGATTTCTGCGCCGAAGCCCGCAAGCATCCGTTCGGAATGATCGCGAGTCGCTTCTTTCTCAATCACGATGGTCTTGCCGGGGGCGTTAAGCCCTGCCAGCAGAACGGCGGATTTCACCTGCGCCGACGGCACAGGCACCTCATAGCGCACCGGGGTGGGGTCCGCAGCACCGATAATGGTCATCGGCAGACGTCCACCGTCTCGGCCGACAGATTGGGTTCCGAACAGCGCCAGCGGATCGGTGACGCGCGCCATCGGACGTTTGTTCAGGCTCGCATCTCCGGTGAAGGTCGCTGTGATCGGAGAAGTCGCCATCGCCCCCATGATCAGGCGCACGCCAGTGCCCGAATTGCCACAATCGATTACCTGATCTGGTTCGGAAAAACCACCAACGCCCACGCCATGCACCGACCATTCACCACCGCCATGATCCGTTACTTCGGCCCCAAAGGCACGCATGGCCTTAGCGGTGTCCAATACGTCCTCGCCTTCCAGCAGGCCCGATATCTTGGTTTCTCCCACAGCCATTGCCCCCAGGATCAGGGACCGGTGCGAGATCGACTTGTCCCCGGGCACCTCTGCGGTGCCTGTCAGCGGGCCGCAAGGCTGCGAAGTCATCGGGATGGGCGTGCCGTGTCCGGACATGGGGGCTCCTGTTTTCGCTATCAGTCCTCAGGCCGATTAGCGAATTGGGGCCGGTTGGTCCAGCGACAATCAGTTTTTGCGGCGGAAGGTCAGGTAATGGGGTGTACGGCCTTCGCGCAGCGCCTTCTGTTCGTAGCGCGTGGAAATCCAGTCATCCCACGGCTCCCGCCAGTCGGCGGGGCGCTCGGCCAGCCATTCGAAGCCTGCCCGCGGCACCTCTTCCAGCGTTTGGCGCACATAGTCAGGGATGTCTGTGGCAACGCGAAAGATTGAGCCTGGCTTTAACGCGCGCGCTAAAGGCTCCAGATGTTCAGGTGTGACAAACCGACGGCGGTGATGCCGTGTTTTGGGCCATGGATCGGGATAGAGCAGAAAAGCGCGCGATATGCTGGCTTCTGGCAAAACGTCGAACAAGTCTCGCGCGTCCCCGGGATGTACGGCAAGGTTTTCAACACCGGCCTGACGGATTTTACCCAACAGCATCGCAACACCATTTATATAGGGTTCGGCTCCGATGATGCCGATATCCGGGTTTTGCTGAGCCTGATGCACCAGATGCTCACCGCCGCCAAAGCCGACCTCAAGCCAAACAGGCTTGCCTCTGAATAGACCGTCGAGATCAAGCGGATCGCGTTCAGGATTACCGTCCCAATCCACCGCACCGGGGGACAAGGCAGCAAGGTCTTCCGACAGATAAGTCTTTTGACTGGGCTTCAGGGTTTTGCCCTTAAAGCGGCCATAAAAATTTCTGCGCGGGCGTTTTGGGCTCTTTGTACTCATGGCGCAGCCCATACTGTGGGGCTGAAATTGTTGCAAGTGGTCGCCCGCTTGCAAAAAACGCGCCGAAACCGGCGCGTTTTTCTAATTTTTTGATCAGACCGCCTGTTTCAGCGCGTCCACTAGATCGGTGCGCTCCCAGCTGAATCCGCCGTCCGCATCGGGTTCACGACCAAAGTGGCCATAAGCAGCGGTCCTCTGATAAATCGGCTTGTTGAGTTGCAGATGTTGGCGAATTCCGCGCGGAGTCAGGTCCATCACCTGCCCAACTGCTTTTTCGATCACTGCATCGGCAATCTGGCCAGTTCCATGCGTGTCGGCATAGATCGATAGGGGCTTTGACACCCCAATCGCATAACTCAACTGAATGGTGCAGCGCTCTGCCATCCCTGCAGCAACGACATTCTTGGCCAGATAACGCGCTGCATAAGCCGCCGAGCGGTCCACCTTGGTTGGATCTTTGCCCGAGAATGCGCCACCACCGTGAGGTGCTGCACCGCCATAAGTGTCGACGATGATCTTGCGACCGGTCAGACCCGCATCGCCATCCGGACCGCCGATGACGAACTTGCCGGTGGGATTCACGTGCCATTCGGTTTCGGCGGTCAGCCAGCCGTCAGGGAGGGTTTCACGGATATAGGGCTCGACAATGGCGCGAATATCACCCGAGGTCAGCGCCTCATCCATGTGCTGCGTCGACAGCACGATTGAGCTGACACCGACTGGCGTGCCGTCGCGATAGATAACAGACAACTGTGATTTTGCATCCGGGCCAAGGGCGGGTTCACTGCCATTTTTGCGAACTTCAGCGAGACGGCGAAGGATAGCATGCGAGTATTGGATCGGTGCAGGCATAAGCGCTGGCGTCTCGGTCGTGGCATAGCCGAACATGATGCCCTGATCGCCTGCACCTTCGTCTTTGTTATCGGCAGCATCCACGCCTTGCGCGATATGAGCCGACTGCTCGTGCAACAGGTTCGTCACTTCGACGGTTTCGTGGTGAAACTTGTCCTGCTCGTAGCCGATATCTTTGATACATGCCCGCGCGATATCGTCGATATGCGCCATATAATCATGCAGCTTGTCCTGATCCGACAGACCCACTTCGCCGCCAATAACCACACGATCGGTAGTGGCAAATGTTTCACAGGCCACGCGGGCCTCGGGTTCTTCGCGCAGGAATGCGTCTAGTACTGCATCGGAAATACGATCGCAGACCTTATCCGGGTGCCCTTCGGAAACGGATTCCGAAGTAAAAATATAATTCTGTCGGGACATGAAAGTGCTCCATTAAGATTTCCCCACCACGTCAGGAAGCCGTTGTGGCAGGCGTGTGATCGAATACGCTTAGCGTTTGACAGGGTCAATCGGAAATTGGTCGTTTACGCGCCGGGCGTACCGACATAGCAGCGCAAATAGCACCAACAAAGCTAAAAATACCGGACTGTCTCCAATTCGAGAATAAACGGTAGGGGCATGAGGACGCGGCAATTCGGCGTCGATAAACCCCGCCTGCCCAAGCGCCAGCGCCTCGGTGATCCGCCCCAATGGGCCAATCATTGCCGAAACTCCGGTATTGGCCGAGCGCAACATCGGTAGGCCTTGTTCGATTGCACGCATCTGCGCCTGGGCGAGGTGCTGATACGGGCCGGAACGCGTTCCGAACCAAGCGTCGTTTGTAATCTGCAAAAGAAAATCCGCACGATCCGGCGCGGATAAAATATCCTGCGTGAATACCGCCTCGTAGCAGATCAGCGGCAGCGCCTTGCCAAGCACGCCTACATCCATCAATGCGGCACCTGGCCCCGCGCTAAAGCCATTCCCTGTGGTTGCGGCCATCCCGTAGATACCGAACCGTGCCATCACTTCACCAAATGGCACGTATTCCCCAAAGGGCACCAGGTGATGTTTATCGTATAGCCCGTCTTGCTGACCCTCCTCATTTAGATAGATCATCGAGTTATAGATCTGCTGCCCATCGGCACGCTGAATGCCCAGGACTACCGGGGCGCCCTGTGCCGCTTCGCCAATTGCTGAAAGATAGGGCTGTGCGCTGCCCAGCCATGCTGGGACCGAGGTTTCCGGCCAGACGATTAGGTCTGGGCGGGGCTCGGCCGCTGTGAATTCAAGTTGGCGTGCGAAAAACACTGACGCATAGGCAGGATCCCATTTCTGGTGCTGGGGTGCATTGGGTTGAATCAGCCGCACGATATGACCAGAGGGCATGACTGGAGGTCGGTTCGCTGCATAGAGCAAAGCCAAGGCCGCACAGCCTGCGGTCAACGCGATAGGTACAACGATGCCGCTTCGGGTACGATTGCTGAACAAGGCTGCGCCCAATGGCACTGTGGCAAGCAGTGTCAGCGCTCCCAATCCATAAGGGCCGACAAGTGACAGAGTCTGGGCAAATGGCGTATCTACCCAAATCTGCGCGATGCCTGCCCAAGGAAATCCGGTCAGAATGTAGCCGCGCGCAAACTCGACCAGCGCCAGCGTTACAGACAGCAATGCCCCCTGCAAGACGGGCGCTCCACCGATGCGTTTCGAAACTCCGAAGGCCAACGCCCAGAACAAGGCCAACCCGCCCGACAAGAAGATCAGAGCAAAAGGGGCCATCCACGCATGGCGTTGGACATCAACCAGAAACGGCTCGATAATCCAGCTTAATGCGTGCGCAAAATAGCCCGTTGCGAAGACCCAACCCAGCAAAACCGCTCGACGATTTGTCTCAGTGCTCAGATACAACGGCGCTATCAGCACCAGCGACAGCAAGCTTATTGGCCAATATCCCAATGGTGCCTGACCACTGGCCGCTGCGACACCCAACAGCGCCGCCAGCACCAACCGCAGCCAAAAGGGCCACCCCTCGGCAGGGTTCATGCAACAATATCCGGCAGCATGACACGCAACCGTTTTATGCGGCGCGGGTCTGCGTCAATGACCTCGAACTCGGGCCCTTCGGGGTGGCATACAACCTCACCACGCGCCGGAACCCGCCCCGAGAGCATGAAGACCAAACCGCCCAATGTGTCGATCTCTTCTTCGTCTACATCTTCGTGGCTGGTCAGAGAGCGGCCAATCTCGGCCTCGAACTCTTCAAGTGGTACACGCGCCTGAACCACGTAGCAGCCGGGTTTCTCTTGTATCCATAGCTGATCTTCGTCGGCATCATGTTCGTCGGCGATTTCTCCGACAACCTGTTCAATCAGATCTTCGATAGTCAGCAAACCATCGACTCCACCGTATTCATCGATCACCAGAGCCATATGGCGACGTTCTGTCTGCATCTTGGTCAGCAAAACGCCAATTGGCATCGATGGTGGCACGAACAGCAATGTCCGCAGCATCGACCTCAGATCGAACTCGGAAGAGTTGCCGTTAAAGCCATGAGTCAGCGCAAAGTCCCTGAGATGCACAAACCCCAATGGCGTATCCAAAGTGCCATCGTAAACCGGAATGCGTGACAAGCCGCTGTCGCGGAAAATCTGGACAAGTTCGTCTTTCGGGGTTGTCGAGGGGACCGATACGATTTCGGCTGTTGGGATCGCAACATCTTCGACCCGCATTCTGCGCAGGTTGATCATGCCCCTTGGCTGAGCGCTGACGACCTCTGCCCCGTTTAGCTGGCTGGTCTCTTCGCCCTGAGAAGAAAATACGTCGATGAGTCGAGAAAAAAGCCCGCCTCTTTCGTCGCTGTCATTGCTGCTGTTCTGAGAATGCGCGCCATGCGCCGCCCTAGAACTGCCGTCTGTTTCGCCCATTATCCTGTTCCAAATGATCGGGCAAAGGTGCCCATGTCATACATTATATGGGTCATCTATACCCAGTTTGCCAAGTATCTCGACCTCGACCCTTTCCATCAAAGTGGCGTCGAGGTCACGAATGTGATCATACCCCAGCAAATGTAGTGTACCGTGAACGATCAGATGCGTCACGTGATCGTCGGTGCTTTTGCCGGCTTCAGCTGCTTCGCGCGCGCAGGTGTCATAAGAGATCGCAATGTCGCCCAGCACGATTTCGCCAGTAAAGTCAGGTTGCGGAGCCGGCGGAGTGTCTCCCGCCCGATCCGGGGCCAGTTCTTCGGCAGGCCAGCTGAGGACGTTGGTCGGCGTGGATTTTTCACGAAATTCAGCATTCAATTCAGCGATCCGTGCATCATCGCAGCCCAGCAAGCTGATTTCGCATTGATCCGCCTCAAGATCGCAATACTCCAGAACAGCAGCAATTGCGCGCGTGGCCAAAGGCTCCAGCCCGCGCCAGCGATCATCCTCAAGCGTGATTTCCAGATTCATACCTTTGGCTCCGAGCCCAGCTTCAATCGGCGCCTTGAAAGTTATCCGGTTTCGCGCCCCGCATCGGCCTCATACGCCTCGATAATGGCGGCGACAAGCGGATGGCGGACGACATCTTTCGAGGTGAAATAGTTGAAGCTGATATTCGGGATCGTTTTCAGCAACCGTTCGGCATCCTTGAGACCCGATTGCACACCGCGCGGCAGGTCAACCTGAGACCGGTCGCCGGTGATAACCATCCGACTACCTTCACCAAGCCGGGTCAGGAACATCTTCATCTGCATCGTTGTGGCATTCTGCGCCTCGTCCAGCACCACAAATGCATTTGCCAGCGTACGACCGCGCATGAAGGCAAGCGGAGCAATCTCGATCCGCTTTTCTTCGATCAGCTTGGCAAGTTGTTTTCCGGGCAGGAAATCATTCAGCGCGTCATAAAGCGGCTGCATGTAGGGATCGACCTTATCCTTCATGTCACCGGGCAGGTAACCGAGCTTTTCACCGGCCTCGACCGCCGGACGGCTGAGAATGATGCGGTCAACGTGCCCGCCAATGAACATGGACACCCCGACCGCAACGGCCAGATAGGTTTTGCCGGTGCCCGCGGGTCCAATGCCAAAGGCCAGTTCGTTGTTGAACAGCGACTGCACATAGGCCTTCTGGGCGTCGGTGCGCGGCTCGACCAGTTTTTTGCGTGTCTTGATCTCGACCGTGCCACCCTTGAACATCTCAAGCTGGTCACCATCGCGCGTGCCAGTTCCGACCTCGGAATTGCCCATGCGCAACTCGCGGTCGACATCTGCGGCTTCCACATCACGCCCACCTTCGAGCCGTGTATAGAGGGCCTGTAGAACCTCAATCGCCTGCTTTTGCGAATCCTCGTCGCCCAGCACGACAAGCTGATTGCCGCGTCGCACAATCTGCACCGAGAGCTTCTGTTCGATATCGGTCAAGTTGCGGTCATACTCTCCGCACAAATCGATCAATAATCTGTTGTCTGGAAATTCAACAAGCGCCTCACGCTGGGGCATGTCATCTTGCGGTGGGGTCAGGGCACCGATGGCCAATCCGTTCTCCTGTCTTGGCGGTTCACCTTGAGCGTAGACAAACTGAAGAGGTAGACGCAAGCGGCAGTTTCAAAATTTGCACACCTCATGACAAATGCGCCGATGAACGCTGAAACAGCCATCTATGAACGCCAATCGCACGGGTATCAGAATGTATAGTTCAACCCGATCCGCAGTCCGCGATAGCTTGGCGTCGATTTGGTCGAGAATGACGGACCCAGTTCGACCGTTTTTGATTCGAACTGCAGATACTCGATCTCGCCGGTGATCGACCAATTTTCGTTCAGTTTGTGTTCAGCGCCCAAGCTGGCCGAGAAACCTTGTCGGCGGTCCTCGCTCTCAAATCGGCTTGTCCCGCTTGCATCAGTTAGTGAACCTGACGTGGTGATATCGCCGCGGACATAACCCACAGTCACGAAATAGAGGACACTGCCGCTGCGGTTCGTCAGCCCGTTCCGCAAGCGGATGGACAAAACATCCGATATCGCGGATCTGCCGCTGACCTCTGCCCCGCCGGATCGGGACGAGGTGATGTCATCGAGCGTGCCAAAGTCATAGCCGACTTCCAGCCCATACACATAGTCGCGCCCACCTCTGGCTGGCAGAATACCGCGCCAGCCACCGCGAAAACCTGCGAAATTTCCGCTTGGCTTAAGGTCGCCCGCAGCAAACGTGTCTCCGTCGTTCACGCGCAGGCCAAACTCGTCCGAACCGCCCGAGGCATGTCCGGCGCTGACCCCCAGATAGAACGCATTGACGTCGCGCGCGAAACGCTGAGACGAGATTACGTCGGGCTCAGTGACTTCCCCGACGACATCGCCGGCCAAAGTCGGGGCAGCGCAAGATAGCAACACGACAGTCGCCGACAAAACACGGGAAAGGTTTACACTCGGAAAACGTATCCAGCTCACTACTCGTACCCTCCGCAAAGGCGGGCCTTCAGGCGGGGTCGATGAGTTTGTCGACACCCAAAATTCGGCCCAGAAAAATCTAGCCTTCCTCGGAACATAGTTCCAAGCCATAAATCAAGGGTTAAATTTCAAGGCGAAAACCCTTTGCGGGCCAGCCACAAGGGATCAGACCAATTCACCACCCAGCGAGTTCGCGCCAGACGATTTTATCCTTACCTTACGTAAGTCGCCGCTCGCGATATCAGCGTCCGCGACGTGAACCGCATGCAGATACTCGGATTTTCCAACCATCTGGCCCGGTTGCCGCCCAGGCTTTTCAAACAGGACATTAACAGTCCTTTCGACCATCGAGTCCTGAATCTTGCGCTGGTGGCGCGTGATCAACCCTTGCAAGCGCTGCAGGCGTTCATCCGCCACTTCGGCCTCGACCTGTGGCCGTTCTGCTGCAGGTGTGCCGGGTCGCGTCGAGTATTTGAAGGAATAGGCGTAGCCGTATTTGACCTCTTCGACCAAATCCAGAGTAGCCTGAAAATCCTCTTCCGTTTCTTCCGGGAAGCCCACGATGAAATCGCCGGACATCAGAATATCGGGGCGCGCTTCTCGGATACGCTCGATCAATCGCAGATAGCTTTCAGCCGTATGGCTGCGGTTCATCCGCTTCAGAATTTTGTCCGACCCCGACTGCACCGGCAAATGCAGATATGGCATCAACTTCTCACAGGTGCCATGCGCTTCGATCAGCGCATCATCCATGTCGTTCGGGTGCGAGGTGGTAAAGCGTATGCGCTCTAGCCCGTCGACCTTGTTCAATTCCCAGATCAGACCGGCAAGGGTCATGTCTCCGTCCGGTCCAGCCCCGTGATAGGCATTTACGTTCTGCCCCAGCAGCGTGATCTCACGCACACCGCGTTCAACCAGATCGCGGGCCTCACACAGGATGCGATCTGCCGGGCGGCTGACCTCGGCCCCGCGTGTATAGGGCACAACGCAGAAGGCACAGAACTTGTCACACCCCTCCTGCACGGTCAGGAATGCCGTCGGTCCGCGCTTGGCCTTGGGGCGGTTCTCGAGCTTTTCGAATTTGTCTTCTTCGGGGAACTCGGTATCCAGCGCCTTTTCACCCGCGCGCGTCTTCGCCTCCATCTCGGGCAGGCGATGATAGCTTTGCGGCCCCACCACCAGATCGACAAGCGGCTGGCGGCGGATGATTTCCTCGCCTTCGGCCTGAGCGACGCAACCTGCGACACCGATTTTAAGTTCCGGCTTTTCCGCCTTGAGGCCCTTGAAACGGCCCAGTTCGGAATAGACTTTCTCAGCTGCCTTTTCTCGTATGTGGCAGGTATTGAGCAGGATCATATCCGCATCATCGGGCGATTTGGTCTCGACATAGCCCTGTCCGCCCAGCGCTTCGGCCATGCGTTCGCTGTCATAGACGTTCATCTGACAGCCATAGGTCTTGATAAACAGCTTTTTCGGTTCAGACATGGGTTGGCCTTTGCAGTCGCTGGGTCGGCGTCGTCTATACGTATCGAACGCCGCTTGCAATGCTGGCGCAATTACCCGAATTTGGCGGGAATTTCCAGCAAGGCGGCAACGAAACCAACGATGCAGTACGAATCCCTTGATCACCTTCTGAAATCCGATCGGTCGATCCTGAGCAAGGGACCCGTGGCACTGATATTTGCCGAAGATAATGTCGAGCTAGAAGGGACGCTGCACCATCATTTGAAGCTGGGGTTCAAATCCGTGATCACATTCCTGCCCCAGGAATTCACGCTGGATGAAGCGCTGGGGGAAAGGGTTCATCGAGTGACGATGACCTGCGCGCCCAGAACCGTCGTATTTGAGGCCGTCAATCGGATCATTCAGGCGGCTCAAGGCACGTGGGTATACTACTGCTACAACTCTGAATATCTGTTCTACCCTTTCTGCGAGACCCGCTCGGTCGGAGAGTTGCTGGCCTTCCATTCTGAAGAACGGCGCCAGGCCATGCTGACCCATGTGATCGATCTTTATGCGAATGATCTGACGGCCTATCCAAACGGAGTGGCCCCCGACCACGCAATGCTGGACAAGACCGGATACTACGCCCACACGCGGCATGACGCATCTGGCAAGCCGCTAGAGCGGCAACTGGATATGTCCGGTGGTCTGCGTTGGCGGTTCGAAGATCATATCCCGTATGAACGACGCCGTATCGATCGGATTTCGCTATTCAAAGCAAAAGCCGATCTGAAACTTCTGCCTGATCACACTTTCAATGAGCCGGAATACAACACCTACGCCTGCCCGTGGCACAACAACTTGACCGCCGCGATCTGTTCGTTCCGGGCGGCCAAAGCATTGAAGACGAACGCCGGATCGACGTTTGATATCTCCAACTTCTGCTGGAACCATTCAACTCCGTTCGAGTGGGACTCGCGCCAATTGCTGGATCTGGGCCTGATCGAATCGGGCCAGTGGTTCTAGGTTCTAACGCTGTAGCAGAACTGGGAACCAGTCCTCGCGCAGCCGCTGCCCCGGCACCATTTCATGTCCCGGAAATGGCGGCGAAGTCCGGCCTGGACGCTCGACATAACGTGCATCATCACCAACCAATCGCAGCGAAAATGCCCTGCGTCGGCTATCGGAAGTATTGCCTCGAGCCCCGTGTAGTGTGCGATAATTGAAGGCCACTGCGTCACCGGGCTCCATTTCAAATTCTACAATCTTCATCCCTTCGGCATCTGGGTCCGGAATCGGCATGTACTGCCCCTCGTCGGGGAAGAAACCTTCTTCCGTGACCCAGCGGGTAGGTAGCACTTCTTTTTCCCAGCGGTGCGAACCGGCAACGCAGCGCAAGGTCGCTTGTTTCACCGGATCCAACGGTGACCAGAAGCTGATATTCTGTTGACCATCCACAAAATAGTATGGCCCATCCTGATGCCACGGCGTTGCCATCGAGGTTCCGGGTTCCTTCACCAGAACATGGTCATGGAACATCTGCACAGATTGCGACTGCATGAGGTCGGCCGCTACTTCAGCAGCAGGAGATTTTTCGATCACTTCACGAAACTGCGGGATACGGGACCAGTTGCAATAGTCGTCAAAAAAACGGCCGGTTTCGCCATCTTTCCTGTTCTCCGAAGCATAAGGACCCGGCTCGGCCATATTCGCGGCAACCCCGGCCCGTAGGGTTTCAATATGATCGGCGAACAGGCCTTTGACCAACACAACGCCGTCCGTCTGGAAGTTGTCGATCATGGCCTGAGAAACAAGAGGGTGAGTCATCGCGGTCTCCTTAGATTTGTCGCCCGATCTGCGCATGAACAAGACATCTGTTCAAATCATATCTTTCAAATTAGGTATTAACTCTATGTTATACCTCACTCTGCGCCAGTACGAATATGTTTGCGCCATCGGCCGGCATGGCAGCCTGTCTGCTGCGGCACAACGCCTAAATGTCTCGCAACCTGCCTTGTCCAATGCGCTGACCCGGGTCGAATCACGTTTGGGATATCCACTGTTTGCCCGAAGACGGGGTGCCGCGATGGCGCTGACCCCGCAGGGCCGCAAATTCATCGAAGAGGCCGAGGCCTTGTTGAAGCGAGCTGCGCATTTGGAACAGTCAATGCAGCCGATAACCGGCGAGCGCCGATTACGCCTGGGATGCTTTGTCGATCTGGCACCCTTTCTTCTGGCCCAATCTCTGCACCGCCTGCAAGAAGCTTTGCCCGACGTCGTCCTGACACACGGGGTTGAGACGTTCGAAGGCCTGATTTCCGGCCTGATCGATGGCAGATACGATTTTGCACTCACCTATGACCTCGGCATGGATGCCGGTTTTTCCTGCAAGAAGTTGTTCGACAGCACCCCACACGCACTGCTTTCACCTGATCATACACTGGCGGCGGCCAAGCAGCTAACCCTGACCGAGCTAGCGTCATATCCACTGATTCTGTCTAAAGAGGGTTTGTCTGCACAGCATGTACTCGCGCTTTTCAGACGCAAAGGTTTGAACCCCACAATCTCGCACCGAGCGGAATCATTGGAGCTTTCGCGCAGCCTGGCCGCTCATGGGGAAGGCATCGGGATAAGCTATACCAGCCCTAAAAACGGCTTCAGTTATGATCAGGTCCGCGTGATAAGCCTGCCGATCACCGATCCAGATGCAACCGAATCTGTTGTATTGGCACGGCATGGCACGGGGCCGACAGATCCAATGATCATGCAGGCTGAGCATGCGTTGGTTACGTTGTTATGTAAGGATTAGAGGTTACTTCTTCCGCAGGCGGATCACCACATCGACCGATGCGATTTCGACGCCTTCAGGAGCTTCCGGCAATTGTTGGATCACCAATTGGTCGGATGGTGCATCGCTCAGACGGCTTTCGTCTTCCCAATAGAAATGCGGATGGTCATGCGTGTTGGTGTCGAAATAGCTTTTGGACCCGTCAACAGTTATCTCTTGAAGCACCCCGGCATCGCAAAACGCCCGCAATGTGTTGTATACGGTCGCCAGCGAAACCGCGTCACCTTTGGCTTTTGCGGATTCAAACAGGCTTTCCGCTGTCACATGACGATGCAGACCGTCGCCCACAAGCAATTCGGCCAAAGCAACCCTTTGGCGCGTGGGGCGCAAACCTGCGTCAACCAACCAATTTGCAGCGATCTCACGGCTCTGAGGTGTCATGAATCCGATACCTGTGTTTTGCTGCCCTTAATATAAGTGTGCCCTGCCTGCAATTTCAAATGAAATTCATTCGCAAAGAATATTGTAGTCACAACAAGATATGGAGTGCTGGTCTTGCAGGACCTTGCATACGGGTGATAGACGAGGCCAGATGTAATAAACGGACCCAGGCAGGAGAGGCGGCAGAATGGCCCAATTCCCGAGCAGTTTTGACAAGGACGATCTGCTGAAATGCGCCCGCGGCGAACTATTTGGCCCTGGCAACGCGCAGTTGCCGGCTCCGCCGATGTTGATGATGGACCGCATTACCGAGATTTCCGGCGACGGTGGAGCGCATGGCAAGGGTCATGTGCTGGCCGAATTCGATATCACACCTGAGCTTTGGTTCTTTGACTGCCATTTCCCTGGCAATCCGATCATGCCCGGCTGTCTGGGCCTGGACGGTTTGTGGCAACTGACCGGCTTCAACCTCGGCTGGCGCGGCTGGCAAGGACGTGGCATGGCAGTTGGCGTCGGAGAGGTCAAGTTGACCGGCATGGTGCGCCCGGACCGGAAGATGTTGACCTATAAGATTGATTTCAAAAAGGCGATCCAGACGCGCCGCCTGACCATGGGTGTGGCAGATGGCATCGTCGAAGCCGATGGCGAATTGATATACGACGTCAAGGATATGAAGGTCGTTCTGTCAGACGCCTGAGCCTGACCGGCCGCAATAAGGAGTACGCACATGCGTCGAGTAGTCGTCACCGGTCTGGGGGTTGTGTCCTCGATCGGGAGCAATGCCGAAGAGGTGCTCGCCTCGCTCAAAGCAGGCAAATCCGGCATCGTAGCAAGCGAACAGATGGTCGAGCACGGCTTTCGCAGCCAAATCGCCGGTTCGCTGAAAATCGATGTGGCCGATCACGTGGACAAGCGGACCCTGCGGTTCATGGGTCCGGGTGCTGCCTATGCCCATATCGCGATGAATCAGGCCATCGCGGACGCCGGGCTGACCGAAGATCAGGTGGTCAATCCGCGCACAGGTCTGGTGGCAGGTTCGGGTGGACCATCGACCAGCGCGATGTTGACCGCGCACCAAACCGTGCTGAAAACCGGCGCAACCAAACGGATCGGCCCGTTTGCAGTGCCAAAGTGCATGTGTTCGACGATTTCTGCGAACTTGGCGACCGCGTTCAAAATCAAAGGTATCAACTACTCGATCACCTCGGCCTGCTCGACCTCGCTGCACTGCATCGGCAATGCGGCTGAACAGATCATGCTGGGCAAGCAGGATGTGATGTTCGCAGGTGGAGGAGAAGAGTTGGACTGGACCCTGTCCTGCCTGTTCGACGCGATGGGTGCGATGTCGTCCAAGTACAACGACACACCTGATAAAGCCTCGCGTGCATTCGATCAGAACCGCGACGGATTTGTGATTTCCGGCGGTGGCGGCATCGTGGTTCTGGAAGACCTCGAGCATGCGCTGGCACGCGGTGCGAAAATCTATGCCGAAGTAACCGGCTATGCCGCGACATCTGATGGGCACGACATGGTGGCACCATCCGGCGAAGGCGGCGAGCGCGCGATGCGTCTGGCGCTGTCGACTGTACCCGAAGGCCGCAAGGTCGGCTACATCAATGCCCATGGCACCTCGACCCCAGTGGGCGACGTCGGAGAAGTCGAAGCCGTACGCCGTATCTTTGGTGAAGGCAGTGTGCCTCCGATTTCATCGACAAAATCGATGACCGGTCACGCGCAAGGCGCAGCGGGCGCGCTTGAGGCGATCTTCTGCCTGCTCATGCTGGAACATGATTTCATTACTCCGTCGATCAATGTCGACACACTTGCCGACGGCATCCTGCCCGGTGAAATTGCAACTCAAGTGGTTGAAAACGCAGGCTTGGACAGCGTGATGACCAATAGCTTCGGCTTTGGCGGCACCAACGGATCCATGGTTCTGTCGAAGTATAACGGGTGAACAAGATGTCGGATATTCTCAAGGGTAAACGCGGCCTGATCATGGGCGTGGCTAATGACCGCTCTATCGCGTGGGGCATCGCCAAAGCCATGCACGAAGCAGGCGCTGAGCTGGCTTTCACCTATCAGGGCGAGGCGTTTGGCAAACGGCTTGAACCGCTGGCCCAAAGCTTGGGCAGCGACTTCATGGTCGATGCGGATGTGACCGATGATGATTCACTGGATCGCGCGTTTGGCGAGTTGTCCGCCCGCTGGCCAACAATAGATTTTGTTGTCCACGCTATCGCTTATTCGGACAAGTCCGAACTGACCGGTCGATTCTTGAACACCACGCGGGCAAACTTCAAACACTCGCTGGATGTGTCGGCCTATTCGTTCATCGAAGTTGCACGTCGCGCCTATCCGCTGATGAAGGACAATGGCGGCACATTGTTGACCCTGACCTATCAGGGATCGAACAAGGTTGTGCCAAACTACAATGTCATGGGCGTCGCCAAGGCTGCGCTGGAATCGGCGACGCGCTATCTGGCGAACGATCTGGGCCCCGAGGGTATTCGCGTGAACGCCATCTCGCCCGGCCCGATGAAAACATTGGCGGGTGCGGCTATTGGTGGTGCACGCAAGACCTACAAGTTCTGCGACCAGAACGCACCGATGCGTTCGAATGCCACGCTGGAGGCCGTCGGAGGCACCGCCGTGTATCTTGCGTCCGACGCCGGCAGCTATACTTCGGGTGAGATCATCCGCGTCGACGGCGGGTATCATATTCTGGGCATGCCCCAGCCAGAGGCCATGTGACTATATCTTTCCCTGCGGGTGCCAAGATTTGAACATCTTTGCCCCGCAGGGATTACGATATGAGCAAACTTGAACAGATCCTTGCGAGCAACACGCGCTCGCCAGCTTTGAAACGCAAATCAGGAAGCGGACGTGCGCGTCTTTTGCTGCTGATTCTCACATCGCTGCTGATTGCCTTTGTGTTTCTGACCCAACCGCCCGTGCGCGATGCGATTGAGCCGTTGTTGTCACATATCCCGGGCCTTTGATCCAATCAGCGTCAGTTGATCGAAACGATTTCGATATCGAAGACCAGATCTTGCCCCGCTAGTGGATGATTTGCATCCAAGGTCACCGTCGCCTCATCTACCTCGACGACAGTCACTGGCAATGCCTGACCGTCAGGAGTTTGCATCTGTAACTGCGTGCCAGGTTCAAGCGGAATGTCATCCGGGATGCCTTCACGCGGGATCTGCTGCCGCATGCCCGGATTGATCGGGCCATAGGCGTCAACGCAATCGATCTCCACACGCTTTTTCTCGCCAATCTGCATGCCCGGCAGGGCAGCGTCCAGACCGGGTATGATCTGCCCGGAACCAACCGCAAACTCCAACGGATCGCGCCCCTCGGAACTGTCGAAGACTTTGCCGTCCAGCAGAGTTCCGGTGTAGTGGATGCGAACCGTGTCGCCTTGTTTGATTGCGGTCATGATGGCCTCCGGCCTGAAAAGAAATGAACGGCGCAGCCTAGAGGCTGACACAGCATTGTAAACCCTGCCCTCTTTAACCCCGGAACCGGTTGTGTTTACCTGCGCCCGATCAGGGGAGGATCGGATGGCTATCACCACGTGTGTATTCGACGCTTATGGCACTCTGTTTGACGTGGCCGCCGCCGCCAGGCAGGCCGCAACAGAGCCCGGATTTGAAGCGTTGGCTAGCAAATGGCCCGAGTTGGCCAATCACTGGCGTCTGAAGCAACTGCAATATACATGGTTGCGTGCTGTCGCTGATGCGCATTGTGACTTTTGGGATGTCACGCAAGATGGGCTGGATTGGGCCTTGGAAGCGGTAGGCCTTCAGGGGGATATCACCCTTCGGCAGCGTCTGCTCGATTTGTATTGGGAATTGCAGGCCTATCCCGAGGTCCCCGATATGTTGAAGGCGCTGAAGGCCGGTGGGTTGCAGACCGCCATCTTGTCCAACGGTTCACCCCCGATGCTGAACGGGGCGGTGCAGTCTGCCGCGATCGGTGATGTGCTGGATGATGTTCTGTCGGTCGAAAGCGTGGGGGTCTTCAAACCCCATGCCAGCGTATACGATCTGGTGCAAAACCGGTTCGGTTGTACGCGCGAAGAAGTTCTGTTCGTCAGCTCAAACGGCTGGGACGCTGCCGGGGCCAGTGGCTATGGATTTGTCACAGCTTGGGTCAACCGCGCTGGCGAACCAATGGACCGTCTGCCGTGGAAACCTGCACATGTGCTGCCAGACCTGACGACGATCCCTCAATTGGCAGGGCTTTGATGGCATATTTCACCACCTCGGACGGCAAACGCCTGTACTATGAAGATACCGGCACGGGCCATCCTCTGCTTTGCTTGGCTGGCTTGACGCGCAACTGCCGCGACTTTTCATTTCTTGCGCCACATATGAGTGATCTTCGTATGATTGCGATGGATTATCGCGGGCGCGGCAAGTCCGATTTTGATGCGAACTACATGAATTACAACATCCTGCGCGAAGGACAGGATGCGGTCGAACTTCTGGATCAGCTGGGTTTGGAGAAGGTGACCCTGTTGGGCACGTCACGGGGGGGGCTGATCGCCATGGCCTTGGCCGCCAGCCATCCTGACCGGCTGGCAGGTGTTATCCTGAACGACGTTGGCCCGGTGATCGAACCCGGTGGCATTGCCAAGATTATGGACTATGTCGGCAATCCCCCAAGTTCACAATCCTATGATGAGGCTGCGCAGGTCCTGCAAACGATGATGGCGCCACAGTTCCCGGGCATCGCTCAGGACGTCTGGAAACTGCAGGTAGAACATCAATACATTCAAACCGATACCGGGCTACAGCTGCGTTATGACCCCGCATTGCGACAAGCGCTGATCGAGCAGGCCGCCATCACCCCGGTACCGGACCTGTGGCCTTTGTTCGACGCCCTGAGCACGATCCACACCGGCGTGATCCGCGGTGCAAATTCCGACTTGTTGAGCAAAGCCACGGTGCAGAAGATGCACGCACACCACCCCGAATTGATCTCGACCGAAGTGCCGGACCGAGGACATGTCCCGTTCCTGAACGAGCCTCAATCCCTAGACCTGATCCGCAAGATACTGGACGCCAAATGAGCAACATAGACATGATCGAAGCCGCCGCCGAGCGGCTGAAAGGTCACGTGCGCGAGACGCCGCTTCTGTCATCGCCTTTCCTGGATGAAATCGCGGGTCGCCGCGTGCTGATCAAACCCGAATGCCTGCAACACACCGGCAGTTTCAAATTTCGCGGCGCGTGGTCAGCTATTTCGGCATTGGATGAAGCGGCGCGCAACCGGGGCGTCATCGCCTATTCCTCGGGCAATCACGCACAGGGTGTTGCCTATGCAGCGGCTCAACATGGAGTCTCGTCCGTCATCGTCATGCCCTCGGATGCGCCGAAGCTGAAGATTGAAAACACCCGCGCGCTGGGCGGTGAGGTCGTCCTTTATAACCGCGCCAGCGAAAGCCGCGAAGACATCGGCGAGGCATTGGCTGCCGAGCGCGGTTTGACCTTGATCCGGCCTTATGACGAACCGCAAGTGATCGCTGGCCAGGGAACAACGGGACTGGAGCTGGCGCGTCAGGCACGGGCGCTGGGCGTGACCGAAGGTGACGTGCTGATCTGCTGTGGCGGCGGCGGGCTGACATCTGGTATAGCGCTGGCATTAGAGCGTCACGCGCCCGGTCTGCGCCCTCGTCCATGCGAGCCTGAAGGGTTCGAAGACGTGAAACGCTCGCTGGCAAGCGGGACGATCCAAAGCAACGACGCTACTTCGGGAAATATCTGCGACGCAATCCTGACGCCACAGCCGGGGCAGATTACCTTTCCCATCCTGCAGCGGCTTTGCGGCCCTGGTCTGTCGGTATCTGAACAGGAATCCCTACGCGCCATGGCCTTTGCGTTTCTGCGTCTGAAGATCGTGCTGGAACCCGGAGGAGCGGTTTCGCTGGCCTCTGCCCTGTTTCGCAAGGATCAGATTGATGGGAATGCGGTGATCGTAGTCGCCTCGGGCGGCAACGTGGATCCGCAGATCTTTGAACGGGCGTTGGAATTCCTTACCTGACAATCGCTTACAGCCGGTGCAAAATCCGGTTGTAGTCGTTTTAACCGACACCCTGAGCAGACGGGGACGCTAAACATGCATATCGCTGACCTCAAAGATGTTCGGATACACTACCGAATTGATGGCGACGCCGCTGGCGCCCCCATCGTGTTTGCTAATTCACTGGGCACGGATATGCGGCTGTGGGACCCGATATTGCCGCTACTGCCCAAAGGGCTGCGCATCATTAGGTACGACAAACGCGGGCACGGATTGTCAACAGCACCCTCAGCGCCCTATTCCATGGGAAATCTGGTGCGCGACGCCGAACAATTGCTGGATTATCTAGAGGTCAAGGATTGCGTATTCGTGGGTCTGTCCGTCGGTGGCATGATTGCGCAGGGCCTGGCGGTCAAGCGTATGGATCAGATCCGCGCGCTGGTGCTGTCGAATACGGCCGCCAAGATCGGCACTCCCGAGATGTGGCAGCAGCGTATGGATGCTGTCCGTAAAGGCGGGATCGAGGCACTGGCGGATGCCACCATGGATCGGTGGTTCTCGAAATCATTTCGGGCCAGCGCCGAGATGACGCTTTGGCGCAACATGATGGTCCGACAACCGGTCGATGGCTATCTGGGCTGCTGCAGTGCAATTTCTGGCACCGATTTCTATACGCCAACCAGCGGATTGCGCCTGCCGACCTTGGGGATTGCGGGCAGCGAAGACGGCTCAACCCCGCCCGATCTGGTGCGCGAAACGGTCGATCTGATCCCTGGCTCACGCTTTGCGCTGATCCGAAAGGCAGACCACCTGCCTTGCGTCGAGCACCCTCAGGACTTTGCCCAACTGATCGGTGATTTTCTGACAGAGATCGGACATATTTGAAGGAGGGATTGTTGGCAGATTTCTTGCTTGTACATGGCTCGTGGCACGGTGCCTGGTGCTGGCGCGATCTGATCCCGGAATTGACCACATTCGGACATACCGCCCGCGCCATCGATATGCCAAGCCACGGCTCGGACCCGACGCCTATCCGCGATGTAACCCTTGGAACGTGCAGAGATGCCGTGCTGAAGGCTTCGACACCAAAGACCATCATCTTAGGGCACTCGTGGGGTGGATATCCCGTAAGTGCGGCTGCCGAGACCGACGCGAACGCCATGCGAGGTGTGATTTATCTAAGTGCCTATGTTCCGAAATCCGGGCTATCTATGGTCGAAATGCGCAAACGAGCCCCACGCCAACTGATCGGAAATGCCGTCGAAGTATCCGGCGACGGGTTGTCGTATTCGGTGGTACCGGATCAGGTGCACGACCTGCTTTATCACGACTGCGCGCGCGAGGTGGTTGCCTATGCATTCGCGCGCCTGTGCCCCCAGGCGATTGCACCGCAGACTACCCCCCTAGACGTCGGCGATAACTTCGCGCGCGTTCCAAAAGGGTACATCAGAACTACCGATGACAGAATCGTTCCGACCGAATATCAGGCCGAGATGGCGGGCTGCGCGGACCCTGATATGCACCTTACGATAGACAGCTCTCACTCGCCGTTTTTTTCGCATCCTGAGCATCTTGCCGGGTTGATGCACCAGATCTCGCAACGAATGTAGCCAGCCACCGTCGATGTCCCGACCCCGATACGCCGTGCGCCGATCTGTTTGGTTGTCGCACACTGAACCGATGACCCACACAATGCTTATCAATAGGTGGATTCTTTTGCGTCTACCCCACTTTGGCAGAACAACGACACATCCGTGACGGTTTCCACCTTGCAGGTCCCGCCGGGACGGGTCACCGTGATCCCGTTAGGGAGCGGGAAAACACATGCAAACCATCAAAGCAGCCGTATGCCGGGCCTTCGGCGAACCTCTGGTCATCGAAGACATCCTGATCGCACCACCCGGCATGGGCGAGGTCGAGGTAACGCTGGATGCAGTGGCGATTTGCCATTCGGACATTTCCTTTGCAAGCGGCGCATGGGGCGGCCACTTGCCCGCGGTTTATGGGCACGAGGCGGCAGGCTTCGTTTCTGCCGTTGGCGAGGGCGCAGGGGATTTCAAACTTGGTGATCCCGTCGTGGTCACGTTGATCCGCGCCTGCGGAAGCTGTCCGTCCTGTGCCGGTGGCAAGCCCACCATTTGTGAGACACCGTATGACACGGTCAAAGGCCCGCTGCAGACTGCCGAAGGTGATGCGCTGGAACAGGCCATGGCATGCGGGGCCTTTGCCGAAAAGGTAGTTGTCAGCCACCGACAAATCGTCCGCATTCCCGAAACGCTGCCCAAGGACCTTGCCAGCCTGCTGTCCTGCGGGGTGATCACCGGTGTTGGTGCAGCAGTCAACGCCGCCCAGCTTCGCCCCGGGCAGGACGTGGTTGTCATCGGCGCCGGGGGCGTCGGCTTGAACGCAATCCAAGGCGCACGTATTGCCGGAGCTCGCCGTATCGTTGCGGTCGATATGACACAGGATAAGCTGGATATCGCAATGGAGTTCGGCGCGACCCATGGTGTTTTGGCCAGCCAGAAAGAGCCGTGGAAAGCCGCCTACAAGGCGCTGGGCGGACGTGGCGCAGACGCCGTCTTGATTACTGTTGGTGCAATCCCCGCCTATGATCAGGCCCCGCGTTATCTTGGTCGGGGCGGTAAGGCGATCATGATCGGGATGCCCCATTCTGGTGACATGTCCAGTTACGAACCCGTCGTGCTGGCCGCGCTTGGCCAGGGCATGGTGGGCTCAAAAATGGGCGATGTAGTGATCCAGCGAGACATCCCCTGGATGATCGATCTGTATGAACAGGGGCGGCTGAGACTGGACGAGTTGATCTCGGGTCGCTGGACCCTGTCACAGATCAATGAGGCCATCGAAGACACCAGGTCCGGTGCGGCCAAACGCAATGTAATCTTGTTTGATCGCGACTGAACCCCGCAAAAGGAACACCCGATGAAACTGCAAGATCTCGATGTCATTGTCACCGCGCCTCCGGCACCGGGTTGGGGTGGGCGCTATTGGATTTTGGTCAAGGTCACCACGGATACGGGCGTGATCGGTTGGGGGGAATGCTACGCGTCCTCGGTTGGTCCCGAAGCCATGACCCATGTCATTCGCGATGTATTCGAACGGCACATGCAGGGCGAAAACCCCGAGAATATCGAGTTGATGTTCCGCCGCGCCTATTCCAGCGGCTTCACTCAGCGACCAGACCTGACCGTCATGGGTGCGTTCTCGGGGCTCGAAATCGCCTGCTGGGACATTTTGGGCAAGGATCGTGATCGTCCGGTCTATGCGCTGCTGGGTGGGCGGATGAACAACCGTATCCGGGCGTATACCTATCTCTACCCACTTCCTCAGCATAACCTGACGGACTTCTGGACTTCACCTGAGCAGGCCGGAGAAAGTGCTGCTGAAATGGTCCGGCGCGGCTATACCGCCGTCAAGTTTGATCCTGCCGGGCCTTATACGATCCGCGGTGGGCACATGCCCGCTATGTCCGATATCTCAATGTCGATAGCGTTTTGCAAAGCGATCCGTGAGGCAGTTGGAGACAAGGCCGATCTGCTGTTCGGTACTCATGGTCAGTTCAACACAGCCGGAGCTATACGTCTGGGCCAAGCGCTGGAACCCTTTTCACCACTGTGGTTCGAAGAACCCACACCCCCCGACATGATCGAGGATATGGCCCGTGTGGCGCGCACTGTCCGTATCCCTATCGCAACCGGTGAACGGATGACAACCAAGGCGGAATTTGGCGCGGTCCTGCGCGCCGGGGCCGCCGAAATCCTTCAGCCTGCGCTGGGTCGCGCTGGTGGTATATGGGAGATGAAGAAAGTCGCCGCAATGGCCGAGGTTTTCAACGCCCAGATGGCACCCCATCTGTATGCGGGACCGATCGAGTGGGCGGCGAATATTCATCTTGCGGCGTCGATCCCGAACCTGCTGCTGCTTGAAAGCATCGAGACCCCATTCCACGATCAACTGATAAAGGGAAGCATCCGCGTCGAGAAGGGGTTCGTCACTCCTCCGATCGAGCCCGGCCTTGGTATCGAGGTCGATGAAGGCCTTGCCCGAGCCCATCCCTACAAAGGTGACGGGCTGCACCTACAGATGCAGGAAACACCATGTGACTATGCAAATGGGAATGCGTTTCAAGGCGGGGCACCCGCAACCGAAGGGTAACAATCGACAGGCGAGCAGGCCGATCAGTTCGAGACATACCCCGCGATGACCTGCAACAGTTTAAAGGCTGTGGCTGCATCGTTCTCGACGACCGCCAGAAATTCCTCCTCACCGATCCGTAGGCAGGACAGTTCCGTTTCAGCCACCATGCTCAACGCCCGAGGCTCTTTTCGGATCAACCCCAGCTCTCCCACCAACGCGCCCGCACCAACCGTTGTGATCAGTTGATCGGCCTCGCCCGAACGCGGCAGGTACAATCCTGCCTCGCCCTCAAGGATGACATAGGCGCCATCGGTTGGCTGATCATCCTTCAGAAACACCACCTGGCCAGGTTTCGCTTCGAACCAGCGCGCACCAAAGGCCAGCAGTCGAAGCTGGCGACGGTCGAGCCCAGAGAACAACGGGGTCTGCTCAAGCGCACGCAATTTGCGTACCAGATCGGCAGACGCCGCACCGTCGCCGTCGACGTCGGTTGGGCCTTCACCCGTCACGACCCGGCCCTGACGGATTTCAACATACATGTCGAAAACATCTGGATTTTCGAACGCATCATTTAGATAGATTACAGTAGTTTCGGGCAGCAATTCACGCAGATTTTTATAAACTGCGACCTGTGTCTCCATATCATAGCTGGCAAGCGCGGTTTCCAGGATCAGAATATCCGGCTTTTTGATCGCAGCGCGGGTAAAGGCCAGCGGTTCGGCAAATACCGCAGGCAAGTTCTGGCCGCCAATCGAGACCGGAACATCATAGATCAGTTCCACCACCATCGGTCGCGCCCCGTTCTCGGCCAGAACATCGACGATCAGTTTGCGCGCCTCGTCGGTCCGCGCACCGCCGATCTGGCTGACCTTGCCAAACAGTGCGTTTTCCATGACCGTCAAACCGGGTGCAAAGGCATCTTCATCCAACGGGACGAATACATCGTGCAACGGTTCCAGCAATTTGGCCGAGTGGCTGTGGCGAAGCTCAAGAATGCGGTTCTTCAGCTCATCCGAAAACGCCGGGCCAATCTGCTCGGCCGAGATCACAAATGGCACCGAAAGCAAGCTAGCCAATTGTCCGTCATCCAGCCCGTTTGCGCCTTCTTTGCGGGTTTGCTCGACCAATTCAACCGCGGCCTCGTAGGTCTGGGCCTCAAGCCCCAGCTTGCGAAACAAAGGATGATCTGTTCCATCAAGCCCAAATATCTGGCGCAGCATCTCAATTACGTCGCGTGTCAGGCTGATCAGGGTTTCATCCAACCCCAACTCGCGCAACTGGCCCAGAAACACGGTCTGCTGTGCCAGCAATTGCCGTGTCACTGGAACACAAGGGGTGGCAAACAACAGGTTCTCAGCAACGGGTAGCGCAGGGTTATACGCGCAGCGATCGAAAATCAGCGCCTGCTGATCAAGCCCGGCCTCGCGCACCGCCTTCTGAACCCGAGGGCGCAATTCGACCAGTTTTGCTGCCAGTTCCGGGCGTTCATTCGCATCAAACACCTGCTCGGCACCGCGCTGAAACAACGCAGCGCCCGAGCCCATGCCATCGATCAGTTTCAGCCACCAATCGCGCAGCCGTGCTGTATCGTCAAAGCCTGCCGATCCTGGATCTAGCCATTCGACGTGGAATGGATCAGCACTGTTACCTGCCCTCAGCGTCTCGGGGAAATCCGGATCCTCGGTGGACTTGGACAATGGATGTGACCGCATCGGCATCATCACATTTTCACCCAACGTGCCCTGAAACATTATGGGGCGCGAGGTTGCTAGACCTATTCGTTGGGCAACAACGCTTTGATGCAGGCCAGCCATATTGATGCCGCCGATTTCAATACGGCCAGAGGTTGGCAGAATCTCGCGGGTCAGCAACTCGGTCAGCGCATGGCGATCTTCCTCGCTGGTGGCCGAAATGCCGACCGTTTTACCTGCTGGAAACGTCAGGTCCAGATCATCCAAAACCTGATTGCCGTCGATATCACGAACCGAGACCTGATTCAGTACGATATCGCCATTCAGATGCGGACGATCCGCTGGCTCTCCGTCAAACAGGGCCTCATCAATCATTCCATCCGGTGCGAAACGATCAATCACAACATCCCATCGCAGCGACATGTCCTGCGTTTGATTATAATAGGTCAGCAGTTCTTTCCAGGGTGAGCTCAAGTCTTTGTAAGCCGCCAGCGCAGCCACCAGAGCACCCAGCGAAACAGATCCCTGCAACACCAGCAGGCCACCGACAAGGTAGAACATGAATGGCGTCAGCTGCGATATGAAGTTGTTGATGAACTTCATAAAGAACTTCTTCTGATAGATCTCAAAGCGGATGGCGAACAGCCGCCCCAGCTGATCCGAGATCATCGCCCGCCGATATCGCCAACCGCCATTGGCGCGCAGGGTCGAAGCACCGGCAGCGTTCTCGCCGATCTGGGCAGCCAAAACGCGGACCTCTTGAATGCGCTTCTTGTTCAGAAGATTGATCTGGCGTTGCAATCGCGGGATCAGCCAGGCCTGCAGCGGGATCAACGCCACCGCGGCCAGTCCGAACCAAACGCTTTGGAGGAACAGAAAGGACAGGATCGTGATCATTTGTCCCGCCTGCAGCACGGGCTGACTGATCGCATCCCCCATCAGCCCACCCATCGGTTCGCTTTCAGCGGTTATCATCGAGACCATTTCGCCCTGACTGACCCGCTCAAAATATGGTTGTGGGAAGCGAAGCGCGCGGTTGATCAACTGATAGCGAAAGCGACGCAGCATACGCTCGCTCAGAACACCCTTCATGGTGTTGATACGCATCTTCATCAGCCCGTGCGCCAGCACCGCAGCCAGAAAGGCAAAGCACAGGATCATCAGAAAAGTGGTCTGCGTCAGGCTATAACCCCAGACATCGACAATCTGACTTGTCGCGCCGATTGCGTCATTGATGATGCGCTTGGGCAGCTCCAACGTCAGGTAAAGCAAAGGAAACAAGGTCGACGTCACGGCCAGCAAAATCAACTGGTCGCGCTTCGAGTATTTCCAGATGAACTGAAAGATCGATCGTTCTATTGAACCCGCCCCTACTAACGATCCGCCGCTCAAATCACTGATTTTGGCGTGAATACAACGGGCCGAATTTACCGCAATCGTATCCTCGGACGCAAATGAATTTCCGATTTGCGCCTAATTTGCGTTGTGTGAACAAGTTCATTTGCGCGTTTCGCGTTTACCCCCTAATCTCCTGATTCAGGACGATATCGGGAGGATTCATTTGCCTGCCAGCTTTGGCGCTGTGTTTCTGTTGCTGTGCCTGCTTCAGATCAAACACATGTTCGCCGACTATTATTTACAGACGCCCAAGATGCTTTCCGGGCGAGGCACGTATTTCCACATGGGGCGCGCGCAACATGCTGCTGTGCATGTTGTGGGTTCGGTCGTGATTTTCGCGCTATTTCGCGCCCCGATTGAATTCATACTGATCATCGCTGCGTTGGAATGGATCGTGCATTTCCACATCGACTTTGCCAAAGCCAACTATTCTGACCGCAAACAGTTGCAACCCAATCAGGCCGCTTTTTGGCGTGCCGCTGGTCTGGATCAGTTGTTTCACAACCTTACTTATATTGGCATGGCTTGGGCTTGGGTGGCTTTCGCGGCTTAAGCTTCAGGGTACCACCGGTCGGTTCCGCTTGATCGTCCGCAGCACGACATTCGTTTGCGCGCTGGCGACGGCGGGTAATCGAAACAAGAAATCTTCCAGAAACGTGTTGTAAGCAGACAGATTCCTGCACAAGACACGCAGATGATAATCCGCCTGACCTGTCGTGGCGTAGCATTCCTGCACTTCGGGGCTGATCTCGACGGCACGGATGAAGTCAACAATCTTGTCCGGGTCATGCCGGGTCAGGTGAACATGCACGATTGCTTCGAACGTCAACCCCATCTCGGCAGGGTTCACCAAAGCGCCATACCGTTCGATCACCCCAGCCTCTTCCAGCGCGCGCACCCTGCGCCATAGGGCTGAGGCCGACATGCCGACTGCATCTGCCAATTCGGCATTTGAAACCCGGCTGTCATTTTGAAGCAGCGTCAGAATGCGGCGGTCCCGATCATCAAGAGTGGTCATCTTAGAAAGATTCATCCGTAATTTTAACTAAATCTGGTGAATTATATCATATTTTGCGGAACTCGCACAAAATCTGAAACAGAAATTCACCTGCGGGGGGTTAAAATAACCGAACACCAAAGACAAAAACCCATGGACGCGCAGCAATGAGCCACCACGAACCCTCCCCCCGCACCTATCGGCTTGAAGACCGCAATACCCTGACGCAGGGCCGGGTTTTTCTAACAGGCACGCAAGCCCTGGCGCGGATTATGATGGACCAGGCCCGACGCGACCGTCAGGCCGGGCTGAACACGGCGGGGTTTGTCTCGGGCTATCGCGGATCGCCACTGGGCGGGCTGGATCTTGAGCTATGGCGCGCAAAGGACCGACTGAAGACAGATCGCATCACGTTTATGCCCGCCGTGAACGAAGACCTCGGCGCAACGGCGGTTCTGGGTGCGCAACAGGCCATTTTGGACCCGCATTGCGAGGTCGAGGGCATCTTTTCGATGTGGTACGGTAAAGGCCCCGGTGTCGACCGATCAGGCGATGCATTGAAACATGGGAATGCATATGGGTCTGCGCCAAAAGGTGGCGTGCTGGTCGTGGCAGGCGATGATCATGGTTGCGTCAGTTCTTCGATGCCCCATCAGTCGGATGTGGCCTTCATGTCGTGGTTCATGCCGACATTGAACCCAGCCTCGGTCGAGGAATATTTGGAATTCGGCGAGTACGGGTTCGCTCTGTCCCGTTTCTCAGGCACGTGGGTCGGGTTCAAGGCGGTCTCGGAAACGGTCGAAAGCGCGCGGTCCGTCGATCTGCACCCGGATCGCAGCTTTTCCCTGCCGCAGATCGACTTGCCCGAACGCGGCTTGCACGTCCGCACTGCCGATTTGCCCTCGCCCGAGATCGAGACCCGCATCCAGCACAAGTTGCGCGCCGTTCGGGCCTTTGCCGAAGAAAACCCCATCGACCGGCGTATTTATGACATCGACAGTGCGAAGTTCGGCTTCGTGACCACCGGCAAGGGGCACCTCGATCTCATGGAGGCGCTGCGTTTGCTGGACCTTGATGAAGCCGCCTGTCGCCGCTTGGGGATCGACATCTACAAGGTTGGCATGGTCTGGCCGCTGGCCCGTCGCAACGCGTTGCGCTTTGTGAAAGGCAAGGCCGAGGTTCTGGTCGTCGAGGAAAAGCGCGGCATCATCGAAAGCCAGTTCAAAGAATACTTCTATGACTGGCCCGGCGACAAACCCCATAAGATGGTAGGTAAATATGACAGCCATGGCGAACCGCTGATCCCATGGACCGGGGAACTCAGCCCTTTCATGCTGGCCCCTATTGTTGCCGCCCGACTTAACACGTTCTTCCCTGAAGAAAACCTGCCTGCCAAAGCGCGTGCACTGACTGAGACAGAACCGCCCGTGATCAACGTCCCGGGCGCAACACGGACACCCTATTTCTGCTCGGGCTGCCCGCACAATACATCAACCAAAGTTCCAGAAGGCTCTACCGCTGCCAGCGGCATTGGTTGTCATGTAATGGCATCTTGGATGGATCGCGAGACGGTCGGCTATGCACAGATGGGAGGCGAAGGCGTACCCCATGTGGTGGCCTCACAATTCAATGGCGGAAAGCATATCTTCCAGAACCTTGGCGAAGGGACGTGGTACCATTCTGGATCACTCGCGATCCGTCAGGCGGTCGCGGCAGGGACAAATATCACCTATAAAATCCTCTACAATGATGCGGTCGCAATGACCGGAGGGCAACCAGTGGATGGACCTGTCAGCGTTGCAGGCATTGCCCAAACCTGCCGGGCTGAAGGCGTTGCGCGGATCGCGCTGGTCTCGGACAACATTGCCAAGTTTCACCGATCCGATTTCCCGGCTGGCACCACATTCCACGACCGGGCAAAGATGGACAGCCTGCAACGCGAACTGCGCGACATACCCGGAGTCACGGTCCTGATCTATGAACAGACCTGCGCCACCGAGAAACGCCGCCGCCGCAAGCGTGGGACAATGGAGGACCCCTCGACGTTCGTCTGGATCAATGATCTTGTCTGCGAAGGTTGCGGCGATTGTTCGGTCGCATCGAATTGCCTGAGCGTTGAGCCGCGAGAAACCCCGCTAGGGCGCAAGCGCAAGATCAATCTAAGTTCGTGCAACAAGGATTTTTCGTGCTTGAACGGGTTCTGTCCGAGTTTTGTGACCGTTGAGGGCGCAACCCGACGAAAGCGCGCCATCGAAATGGACTTCAATGCGCTTGAAACAGGCCTGCCGGACCCAAAGCTTCCATCTTTGGACACACCGTTTGATCTGCTTGTGACAGGCGTGGGTGGCACTGGGGTTGTCACGGTTGGGGCCCTGATCACTATGGCCGCGCATCTGGAAGGCAAAGGTGCCTCGGTCCTGGATTTCACCGGATTTGCGCAGAAATTCGGCACGGTACTCAGTTACATCCGCCTTGGCGCAGCTCCGGATGCGCTTAACCAAGTACGCATAGATCAAGGCGCTGCGGATGCGGTGATTGGCTGTGATGTGGTGGTGAGTTCGGCCCCCAAAGCCTCAGCTCATTATGCCCGCGGGACACGCGTTGTGCTGAACAGGGCTGAGATGCCCACCGGCGATCTTGTCCTGCGTCGCGATGCCCAATTGCGGGTCGATAAGCGGGAACAGGCGATCGCAGATGTGGTTGGGGTGGACAATCTCGCCAGCCTTGACGCAAATGCAATAGCTGAGGCGCTACTGGGGGATTCCGTCTTCGCCAACGTCATTTTGCTGGGTTATGCATGGCAAAACGAGCTGGTTCCGGTATCGCACCTTGCATTGGCTCAGGCCATCTTGCTGAACGGTGTTGCCGTCGAAAAAAACCGGCTGGCCTTTGCTCTTGGGCGTTGTCTGGCGGCTGACCCCGACCGCATTCACGGGCTGGCACTACCCGAAGAGGCAAACGGCACCTTGGATCAGGTGATTGCGCGTCGGGTGGCGTTTTTGACAGATTATCAGGATGCCGCATATGCGGATCGCTATGCGCAACAGATTGAAGCAATCCGCGCGTCGAACCCGAAAATATCCGACGATCTTCTAGAATCCGTAGCCCGTAACCTGTTCCGCTTCATGGCCTATAAGGACGAGTTCGAAGTGGCCCGGCTGCAAACGTCCCAAAACTTCGACAACGAACTGAAGCAACAGTTCGAGGGAGATTTCAAAACCAGTTACCACTTCGCCCCGCCAATGCTCAGCTGGCGCAAGGACGAACGGGGCCGCCCCCTCAAGTTTGCACTGGGTCCATGGATGCGCCCGGTTCTGCGGGGACTGTCCCGTCTACGTGGTTTGCGCGGCTCGGTCCTGAACCCCTTCGGCTATCACTCCGAAGCGCGACTGCATCGAGATATCCTAAACTGGTACCAATCGCTGTTGGACATGTATCTGACAAACCCCTCCGCCCATTCCGAGGCCGAGTGGCTGGACGCGCTGTCAGCTGCGGACCAGATACGCGGTTTCGGTCGAGTACGGGAAGAAAGCTATGAGAACGCGCGCGCGATGGCGCGTTAACCAAGCACCGAGAAACTGCTATCGGTATTGACCGGTCGCTTGCGGGAATAAAAACCGGTGTCGATTGTGCGTCCAATGTAAGGCAGTTCAAACTGCATCGGCTTGTCGTCATGATCCGCACCGCCTTCGACGTAGTCGATCAGTTCAGCCATCATTTTGCCTGCAATCGGCGCGTTCTTGTATTGGTTACCGCTGGTGCCGCAGGCCATGTAAAACCCCGGCAGGCTGGACTTGTCATAGATCGGAATCCAGTCAGTCGAGGCATCATACAAATCCACCACCCCACGGGTTCTGGAGGGTATCCCCAGGCTAGGGACCCGTTGGGCATAACGCATGGCCTGCGTGGTCCATTGATCCGTAAAATCGTGGTTATAGCTTACATCATCTTCGCACCATTGATGCGGATCACAAGCCGGATCCTCGGAACCGATCAGAATATGATTGCCATGTTCTGGACGGCAATACAGCGCGATATCACTATCCGAGACAATTGTTCCTTGCGTTTCGAAATCAAATCCTTCGGGCGCGGGTACATGCACCACCTCCTGCCGCAGCGGGCGGGTTTGAATGGTCATGTCACCCAGAACCCCGGCCATTTCGTTGACAAGCGCTGACCCGGGACCGGCAACATTCACCACCACTTTGGCGTGGATTTCTTCACCAGAGGCAAGTCTGACACCTGCGACGCGCCCCTGCTGCGACAGGATTTCGCGTACGTCTGCGCCTGTTCGCACTTCGGCACCATGCAGCTTGGCGGCATCCATCAGGTTTTGCGCCGACAAGGCCGGATCGGTCACATAACCTGCTTTCGGCCAGAATACTGCGCCCTGAATCCGATCTCCGTTCGGTTGGCCGAACTCCGGATCATCCATGCGCCGCGCCGGGGCAAAGCTGTCCAGAGAATAGATCGTCAGACGTTCGGTAATCCGCTCAGGTGTCCATTCTTCAAACGGACAATCCAGTTCGGCGCTGTACTTCTTATGTTTCTCAAGAAACCCATTGGCCTCGGTCTTGACGACCAAACACCCGGTCTCACGAAACTGCGCCAAATCGGCTGTGTCGGGCAAGCCCAGATAGTTCGCCCAATCACGCCAATAGTGATAGCCTTCCCAGGCGAACGCGGTTCCATCGAGGGTCGAATAATGCATCCGAATTATCGCGCAAGAGCCTGCGGTCGAGCCATGCCCAACCTGCGCATTGCGATCCAACGACAGAATTTTCCAACCGGCCTTGGACATCTCGAACGCGATGGCGGCTCCGATCACACCGGTGCCAATGATGATTGCGTCAGGTTGGTTCATGTCCTGCCCCTTCCCAGAAACGTTTCGCATACGCGCTGAATTCGGTGATTTCCTCGGGTCGCGGTTCGACCCCTGTAAAAACATAAAGGTAGTGTGGAACCATCGACAGCCTGATCGCCAATGGTTCGTTTAACTGCGCCAGATCATATCCGATCTGCATATAATATAGCACCCGCGCCCGCGTCTCTGCCTCGGTCTCATCATAGTTGAACCGGATGAACATCGCGCGCAGCGCGGCCAGGCGACGGGCATCGGACTGGTCCAGCATACGCCGCACCTTTCCCGATCTTCGTGCCCAATCCCGCACAGCAAAATCAAGCGCCGTATCAAATAGTTCGGTATTCACAACGCAGCGCTGAACATTGCAAACCGCAGCCGTGATCGTTTCAGCAGGCAATTCGGATTGAGCGATCAAGGCCGCCGTATTTGTCGCCTGCCATCGCGCCAGCAGCGCATCCAGTAATTCCTGCCGCGACTTGAAGTACCAGTAGAATGATGAGCGCGAGACCGCCATCCGCTCGGCAAGGTTCATGACTTTCACCTGCTCGACCCCGTCCGAAATCAGGACGTCCATGGCCACGTTCAGCCAATCATCGCGCGTGACCTTGACGTTACCAATCAGTGGCTCAGCTTCGGGATCGTCCCTGTGCAGGATGGGTTTGGTGCTCATTCAACTCTCCGGCGGTGCGCCGCCCTCTTCTGTACGGCGCGCTATGAAATCCTTCAACGCACCAAGGCGATCCGTATCTGATGCCGGTGCTTTGAAATTTGCCAGGATTTCCTTCCATACACCGGTCGCGCGATGGTTGGCGTCGATCGCGCCACGCTCGGTCCAGGTGCCAAAATTTGCGTAATCATGCAGGTGCGGCTCATAAAATGCGGTATTATAGCGCTCCATTGTCTGGCTCGTGGCGAAGAAATGTCCGCTGGGTTCAACCTCGCTCAGCGCAGTATCAAACCCGATCTCTGCACCATTGGCCTGTGCCCCTGCACAAAGCTCGGCCACCATGTTCAACACCTCGGCATCGCAGATCATCTTCTCGAAAGATACGGTCAGGCCACCTTCGAGCCATCCGGCCGAATGAATGATGACCGTCGCCCCGGCCATCAGGCAGCCCCACAGGCCGAACTGGTTTTCATTGGCGGCCTGAACGTCGTTGATATTTGCCGCAGACCCCGCCGCAGACCGCCAGGGCAGGCCCAGATGCCGGGCCAACTGGCCCGCCGCCAAAGACGCCTGAAAATGCGAGGGTGTCCCGAATGCAGGCGCCCCTGATTTCATGTCGACATTGCTGGTAAAGGTCCCATAGCACACCGGCGCACCGGGGTTGGTAAGCTGGGTCAGCGTCAAGGCCGCAAGTGCCTCGGCATGGGACAGCGTGATGGCCCCGGCCACCGTGATCGGAGCCATTGCGCCCATCAGGGTAAAGGGTGTGATGATCGACATCTGACCATGGCGCGCAAAGTCGATCAGCCCCTGAGCCATTGGAATATCCAGCGTCCGCGGGCTGTTGGTGTTGATAATCGTGTAACAATGGGCGTTAGCGCGGAACTCCTTGTCAGACAGACCTCGCGCCGTTGAGAGCATCTCGAAGCAGTCCATCACTTGCGGCGTGCCCCGCGAGAAGAAGAACGGGAACTTATCCGTCAGCTCCATCTGCGCTTGTGTGGTGAAATAGTGCCGCACATTGGTTGGCACGTCCTGCGGTTCGACCTGCGGTGAGATCATCTGGAAGACATCAAAGTGATGAGTGAGCTTTAGGAACTCCAGATAATCCTGCCCACTCGCTGGCCGCCGACCGCGTTCCAGATCGGTCGCGTTTGGAGCGCCAGCCCCGGGTTGGAACACCAAAGAGCCCAGCTCCAAAGTGAAATCCCGGTGCCGCGCGCCCGCCCGGCAGCCGATGGATTTCGGAGCTGAGGCCACCGCAGCCTCAACCATATCCCGCCCGATGAAGACCATTTCGCTGTCTTCATCCACGCGGGCGCCACCCTGCGCGTAGATTCGCCGCGCTTCGGGCAATAGAACTTTCACGCCCAACTCTTCCAGTGTGCGCAATGCGGTGTCGTGCATATCTGCAATCTGATCCGTCGGGAACACTTCCATCTGTGGAAACGGATTGCGCAACTGGCGATAATTCACCTCGCGACTAGATTGCGGGGCGACATCGGTCCCGCGCCCGCGCCGTCGGCGTCTTTGGCCCAAGTCCGACATGGTCAACCTCGCATCGCTTTGCCCAGCGGGTCATAGGGCGACGGCGCAATCACGCGGGCCGGGCGTTCGACACCGACCACATGCACCGACAACTCGGTGTCTGGTTCAGCCTTGTCGCGGTCGACCAAAGCCATGGCCAGCGACTTGCCCGTGTAGTGGCCATAGCCACCCGAAGTCACAAATCCAACGCGCTCATCCCCAGCCCAGATCGGTTCATACCCACTGGCATCTGCGTCCAGCGCATCAACCTCAAGCGTCACTTGAACTTGCGCCGGACCGTTGCCATCGCGTTCAGCCAGCGCAGCCTCTTTGCCAACGAAATCCTTGTTCCAGTCGATCCAGCGATCCATTCCGGTCATGCCTGGCGTGTAAAGCTGAGTGAACTCTGCAGACCAGATACCAAAGCTCTTCTCAAGCCGCGTCGACAGCATCGCGTTGAATCCGCATTCGCGGATACCGTCCCCGGCCCCAGCCTCAAGCAGCATCCGGCGCAGTTTGATATGGTCGCCATAGCGGCAGTTTATCTCATACCCTTTTTCGCCCGTCACAGACATACGCGCCACACGGGCACGCACCAGACCGATATCAAAGTCGCCGCAGCCCATGAATTTCAGGCCCGAGATATCCTGTTCGGCCAGTTTCTCGACCACAGCCTGCGATTTCGGCCCAACCACGGCAAAACCGCAATATTCCTCGCCCAGATCGCGGATATTCACGGCGTCCATCATGTGATCATTGAACCAGCGCATATGCCATGCGCGCAGATAATAGCTGCCCATGATCCACCAGGTCCCGTCGCCCCAGTTCAGCACGGTCAGATCACCCTTGAGGCGACCGTTCTCACCCAGCATTGGAGCCAGTTTGGCACGCCCCGGTGCAGGCAGTTTCGACGCCATGATCCTGTCTAGCCAAGCCTCGGCATTTGGGCCTGTGACCTCGAAGCGCGAAAAGCCCGAGATATCCAGTAGTCCCACGCCTTCGCGGATGGTTTTGCACTCCTCAGCCACGATGTCGTGCGCATTCGAGCGTTTCAGCGTCGGCGTCTCTTCAAAGCCCTTGGGCGCAAAGTAAAGCGGTACTTCCAGATCCCAGCTGACGCCCCATTTGCACCCCGCCTCGGTCATTGCATCATGGGCTGGGGCCATCTTCAGCGGGCGACCTGCGGGCAGTTGCTCGTTCGGGTAAGTCATCACGAAACGACGGGAATAGAACTGACCGGTTGTTTCGCGGATGTAGCGTTTGTTCTGAGCGAAATCGCCATAGCGCGCCACGTCCATAGGCCATGCGTCGGCCTCAGGATCGCCATGGATCATCCATTCGGCCAGCGTCTTACCAACGCCGCCACCCTGCAGGAATCCGGCCATCACCGCACAAGCTGACCAATAACCGCGCTTGCCTGGGACCGGACCGACCAGCGGGTTGCCATCGGGTGAGAAGGTGAACGCGCCGTTCACCCATGTTTTGATGCCAACATTCTGGATCGACGGGTACCGTTCAAAGCCCAGCGTCAGCTCGTTCTCGATCCGGTCGAGCTGTTCCTGGAACAATTCTTCACCGTAATTCCACGGCGCACCGTCCATAGCCCAGTGCTCGTGATCGACCTCGTAGATGCCCACCAGAACGCCCTTCTGGTCCTGTCGCATATAGGTGAAGCCTTCAAGATCAACCGTCATCGGCATCTCGAAATCCGCCTCGGCCACCTCAGGCACCGTATCGGTGATCAGATAGTGGTGTTTCAGCGGCGAAACCGGCAGCTCCACTCCGGCCATGCGCCCCACCTGTTTGGCCCAGAGGCCAGCAGCGTTGACCACATGTTCACAAGTGATAGTGCCTTTGTCGGTCACAACTTCCCAACCATCCGCAGTCTGTGTCAGGCTTTCGACCTTGGTTTCTTCGTAGTATTCCGCGCCACGTTTCTTGGCCGCAGTTGCATAAGCCTGAACCGTACCGGTTGTATCGATGTAACCTTCGCGATCCGCCCACATCGCGCCCAGCACGCCGTCGGTGGACATGATCGGGCAGCGTTTCTGCGCCTCCTCTGGCGACAACAACTCACAGTCGTCAATGCCGATGGACTGAAAAATGCGGTAGTTGGCCTGCAGCCACTCCCACCGTTCGGGCGTGCCCGCCAGCGTCAGGCCGCCGGTCATGTGCAGGCCGATATTCTGACCCGACTCTTTTTCGATCTCGCTGAGCAGATCAATCGTATAGGCCTGCAGCGACGCCATGTTCGGATCTGCGTTCAGCGCATGGATGCCTCCCGCCGCGTGCCACGAAGACCCCGAGGCCAAACGCCGCCTTTCCAGCATGACCACATCTGACCAGCCAAACTTGGCGAGATGGTACAGAACCGAGGCGCCGACAACGCCGCCACCGATGACTACGACACGATACTGAGATTTCATCCTGCGCTCCCCTGCATGACTCGCAGAGGACGCTAGAGGCACTGTTCACTTCTGTCTAGACATTTCTGTACAGTTCGAGGGACAGCACCCGGATCAGCTTAAAGCCGGGCGCTCGGGCGTGTCTGAACGGCATCAAACCAGGCGCGTGTGGCCGTGTTCTCTTCTGGGATACGCATCTTGATGACACGTGCGAAATCGACAAACACAAATGTGGTGATATCGGCCAGTGAAAACATGTCACCCGCAACGAAACCGCTCACTTGCAGACGGGCCTCAAGCAAATCGAAGAAGGCACGCACCCGCTCAGCCCCCCGCTGCGCTAGTTCAGGGATTTGCGCGTGGTTTGCAGGCCCGGTGATCGCGCGGCCTTTGAACGAAGGATGGGTGTTGCGCAAAGTTTCCGCGATTGGTGCGCCACATTGTTGTTCGGCGATGGCATTCCACATCAGAATTTCGCCTTTTTCATCCGGCGTTTGCCCCATCAAGGCAGGTTCCGGAAAGCGCGCCTCGAGATAGGTGGCGATGCCAAGATTTTCTGTAAGCGTGGTACCTTGATCCGTAACAAGCACAGGAATCGTTGCACCAGGGTTCACAGCCCGGAAAGCATCGCTAAGCTGTTCACCCTTGGCGATTGAGATATCGCGGGTGTCAATCTTCAGCCCCTTTTCCGCGATAAACATCCGAGCACGGCGCGGGCTTGGCGCGGTCGAGCAATCGTAGAAAAGCATTTTTGACGGTCCCCTCCAAAGCTTCACGCCTCAGACGTTAGACCGGCCCGGTACTACAGCGCGAGTCGGATCACACAGTGACCCTACGGCAGATCAACGCCGATAGATGAAACAGCGCCCGTCGACCGCCCCTTCTGGCAGCGGCACCTCGGTCAGTGTTTCGAAATACATACGATCGCTGGAAACCATCAGTCCGTCCCGCGCCAGAAGCGGTTCGATCAAAGGTGAGACGAGGCGGGCAAAAGCATCATTCTTTTGCCGGTTGTGTCCCCCAAGATCGGCATGGATCAGACTGGCTGACGCGCCAAATCGCGTGACCGAAGCAGGCAATGTTTCGCGCACATCACCGAGAATCACCAGATCATCGGGCGGTGTCGAATCAGGATGAGACGCAACGGCCCGTTCAAAAACATAAACGGGACGGTCCTGAATGTGCTTAACCATGTGGTGATATGTGCGCCCATTTCCCAATCCCAGCTCAAAAACCGGACCAGGCTGCCCCGTGGTCTGCGCGATGGCAAAGTCCAGACAAGCACGTTGCGAGACCATTCGGTCAATGAACAGATCCAATCGGCTTTGTTGCTCGGACACGGGGCACCTCTTTCAAAATCATTCGACACCAGTCGGGGGGCGATTGCGCCTTTGATGGCAAAAACTCAAGACTTTGTGTAGCCATACGGCCCGAGTTTCACGATTCCGCGACAATTCGGGTGAAGAAGGTGTTTGACTACGCCGCCCCAACCGCGCGAAACTGCTCAAAAAAGACAGGGAGTTCACAAAGCCGATGTTTTCTAGCGGCCAGACGGGTGGAAAACCCGCATGAGTGCGTTGTTGTCCGTTCGGGATCTCAGCATCGGCTTTGGCACGGGTCCATCCGTTGTCCAAGATGTCAGCTTCGAGGTCGAACCCGGGCAGACACTTGCATTGGTTGGAGAATCCGGTTCGGGCAAAACGATTTCCTGTCGCGCTGCACTGCGTATTCTGCCGCGTACCGCCCAGATCCGTAGCGGAACGATCACGCTGAACGATTCCAAAGGCACCGCTAATCTGATCGAACTGAGTGAAAGACAGATGCGTAGTATTCGCGGCAATCGGGTTTCTATGATTTTTCAGGAACCGATGCGATCTCTGTCACCGCTTCATAAAATCGGAAATCAGGTCAGCGAAGTTCTTTGGTTGCATCGCGGCGCATCCGATGCACAGGCCCGCAAAGAAGTTCTGACCCAGTTTGAGAGGGTTGGTTTCCCCGACCCTGCCCGCGCCTACGACAGCTATCCGTTCGAGCTGTCCGGCGGCATGCGCCAGCGCGCCATGATTGCCATGGCGATGGTGTCCAAGCCTGAATTGCTCATCGCGGACGAGCCAACCACAGCGCTGGATGTTACCACCCAAGCGCAGGTTCTTGGGCTGATCAAAGAGCTGCAGCGCGAGACCGGTATGGCGCTGATCCTTGTCACCCATGACCTGGGTGTAGTTGCTAACATGGCCGAGCGGGTGGTCGTCATGCACAAAGGCCGCGTGATGGAAGCTGGCCCGGCAGCACCAATTCTGAACGATCCGGCGCACCCCTATACGCAGCAGCTGTTCGACGCTGCGCCTGAGATACCCGATCAGGATGCCGTCGGCATACCGATGCCCGACGAGGACCTAATTCTGCAGATGACCGGGGTCTCAAAGACCTACACGATGCGATCGAGCAAAGGTTGGAAAGCCGACAAACTGATCCATGCCTGCCGGGGCGTAGATATGAAGCTGGCGCGCGGCAAGACGCTTGCAATCGTTGGCGAAAGCGGGTCTGGCAAAACAACCGCCGCCAGAATCGCTCTGGGCGCTGAACTGCCCGACCCGGGCGGCGAAGTTCTGTTCAGAACAACAAGGGATTCCAAACCGATAACGGTTCACAGTATGACACGGACCGAACGCACCGCGTTTCAGCGCAAGGCGCAAATGGTGTTTCAGGATCCCTATAGCTCTCTTAGCCCCCGTATGCGCATTCAGGATGCCATGACCGAGCCGTTGGAGATACACCGCCTCGGCACCGTGGCAGAGCAGCGCGACAAAGCGGCCGCGATGTTGCAGCGGGTCGGGCTGAATGCCGATATGCTCAAACGCTATCCGCATGCGTTTTCTGGTGGACAACGACAGCGCCTATCTATCGCCCGCGCGATGATGCTGGACCCGGCGCTGATTGTTTGTGACGAGCCAACCTCGGCACTGGATGTATCCGTTCAAGAGCAAATTTTGACCCTGCTCGAAGAACTGCAGGACAGTCTGAACCTGTCTTACCTGTTCATCTCACATGATCTGGCCGTCGTCGCGCGCATTGCCGACGAGGTCGCCGTCATGCGCCGGGGTCTTGTGGTGGAACAAGCCCCACCCGAAACTCTGTTCTACAATCCACGTCATCCCTATACCAAGGCACTGATTGCCGCCCAGCCCGAACCGGATATCAATCGCCCGATTGATCTGAAACTGGTTGCGCTTGGTGCCGGTTCGCCCGACAGTTGGGATGACGCCTTTCGATTTTCCGACACCGTGATACCTTCTTTGGTAGAGTTGGAGCCCGGCCATAAGGTACGTTGCCATGTTTAAGACCACTCACCGATTGATTCTGGCCGCGTCGCTGGCCATCGCAGGTATGCTGCCCGCTGTGGCAGAAATTCCGTCTAATCTTCAGGAAAACGCGTTCTGGCAAACCGAGGTTGAAAGCGGTGACCTGCCACCGGTTGCTGAACGTATTCCGCAAGATCCACTGATCGTGGACTTAGCCGCCAAAGGTCGCGAATTCGGCGTACCCGGCGGTACACTGCGCACGATGGTCACCCGGTCCAAAGATATTCGGCAAATGGTGGTCTATGGCTACGCAAGGCTTGTGGGCTTCGATCAGGATTACAACATCGTCCCGGATTTGCTGGCTTCTTTCGAAAACGAAGACAATCGCAAATTTACTTTGAACCTGCGACCCGGCCACAAATGGTCAAACGGATCCGCGTTCACATCCGAAGACTTCCGGTATTGGTGGGAGGATGTGGCCAACAACGAATTGCTCAGCCCTTCAGGCCCACCAGATTTCCTGCTGGTTGAAGGCAAAACACCCACCGTCACCTTCCCCGACGAAACAACAGTTGTATTCGAATGGGATGACCCCAACCCGAATTTCCTGCAATCACTTGCTCAGGCGCGGCCGCCCTTTATCTATCGACCGTCTGAGTTCCTTAAGCAATATCACGAGAAGTTTGCGGACCCCGAAGAACTGGCATTCAAGGTCGAAGATGCGCGGGTAAAAAGCTGGGCGGCGCTGCATAACAAGTTGGACAATCTATATAAGTACGACAATCATGAACTGCCGACGTTGCAGCCATGGCTCAACGCAAGTTCGGGCAAGAAAATCCGGCACAACTTTGTCCGTAACCCTTATTACCATCGGGTGGATTCAAATGGGGTTCAGCTGCCCTATATCGACGTAGTCGAAATGGAAATCGTCGCACCGGGTTTGGTCGCGGCCAAAGCAAATGCGGGTGAAACCGACTTGCAAGGTCGCGGATTGGCATTCCGCGATGCCTCGATCTTGAAAAAGGGCGAGGCTGAAGGTGGATACAAGACGCTTTTGTGGAAAACAGGCGTCGCGTCGCAGATCGCGATTTATCCCAATTTGAACTACACTGACGATGCGTGGCGCGAGGTTCTGCGCGATGTACGTGTACGCAGGGCACTGTCGCTCGCCATTGATCGCAAGACGATCAATCAGGCGCTCTATTTCAAGCTGGCCCAACCCGGCGCTATGTCGGTTCTGCCCGCATCGCCCTTCTACGACGAAGCGAATGCGCAGGCTTGGGCACAGTATGACGTCGACAAGGCGAATGCTCTGCTTGATGAGGCTGGGCTGACCGAGCGTGACAAAGATGGTATCCGACTGTTGCCCGACGGGCGTCCGATGGAGCTGATCATCGAAACCGCCGGTGAGCGGCAAGAGGTTGAAAACGCCCTGCAGATCGTCACGGATACCTGGCGTGAGATCGGAGTCGAACTGGTCATGCGACCATTGGATCGAGACATTCTGCGCAACCGGGTCTTCTCGGGCAATACAATGGCGTCGGTCTGGTTCGGCTGGGATGACGGCATTCCGCAAAGCCACACATCGCCGGCCTATCTCGCCCCGACCGATCAGGTCTTTCTGGCGTGGCCTAAATGGGGCCAATACTATCAGACAAATGGAGGGTCGGGCGAACCACCAGACATGCCCGAGGCCGAACTTCTCATGAAGCTTGCCCACGATTGGGAAATCGCCTCCACGGATGAAGAACGCGGCGCAGTCTGGTCTGAGATGCTGAAAATTCACGCCGACCAGCTTTATGCGATCGGCATCCTGAACGGCGCACCGCAGCCTATTGTCGTGTCGAACCGCCTGCGCAATGTGCCTGAGCAGGCCATGTGGGCATGGGAACCCGGCGCACATTTCGGCATTCACCGTCCCGACGAGTTCTTCTTCGCCGACTAATTCAGGAGCAGCTAAATGGTCATGCTGCGCTACGCGGTGTATCGCTTTTTCACGATGCTGCTGACATTGCTGGTGGTGTCGGTTCTGATTTTCGTGATCATCAACCTGCCCCCCGGCGACTATCTCAGCAACCAGATCGCCGAACTGCAGGCTTCAGGACAGTCCGCCGGTGTCGCCAAGGCCGAGTTTCTGCGCAAGGAATACTCATTGGACCGGTCGTTGCCCGAGCAGTACCTGATCTGGATGGGCTTCTGGCCCGGACCGCATGGGTTCGAGGGCCTGTTACAGGGCAATTATGGCTGGTCCTTCGAATTTGACCGCCCCGTGCGCGAGATCGTGGGCGATACGCTCTGGTTGACGGTTGTGGTCAATCTGGCCGCCATTCTATTCGTCTATGCCGTTGCTCTGCCATTGGGGGTCATCGCTGCGGCCAGATCACGGACGTGGATCGACTATACCTCGGCCTTTGTAGGCTATCTGGGTCTTGCGACCCCGAACTTCCTGTTGGCGCTGATCCTGTTCTACTATGGCCATCGCTATTTCAACCTGCCCATCGGCGGACTGATGGACCCTTCCTTTGAGGGACAACCGATGAGTTGGGACAAGTTGAAATCCATCCTTGTCCACCTGATCGTTCCGACCTTCGTCATCGGAACCTCGGGTGCTTCGGCCATGATGCAGCGCCTGCGCGCCAATATGCTGGATGAACTAGGGAAACCTTATGTCGAAACAGCAATCGCCAAGGGCATGTCCCCATCGCGGATGCTGACGAAATACCCATTGCGCGTGGCCTTCAACCCGTTTGTCGCCGACATTGGAAACCTGCTGCCCTCGATGGTTTCCGGGTCGGTTTTGGTCTCGGTGGTTCTGGGTCTGCAAACAATCGGCCCGACCCTGCTGACTGCCTTGAAAACGCAGGACCAGTTCCTGTCGGCCTTCATTCTTATGTTCGTGGCTCTGCTGACCCTGATCGGCACCATGATTTCCGATATCCTGCTGGTCATGCTTGATCCGCGCATTCGTTACGAGGGGCGCGAAGCATGACCGATAAACCCGATGGTCGCTATGTCGACGACGCACCATTTGACCCGCAGGCCTCTATTCAGCAGCTTGAGCGCGCAGATCTCGATGCCCCTAATTGGGTGCTGGTCTGGCGCAAGTTCAGGACCCACAAGCTGGGTCTGATTTCTGGCCTCTTCTTGCTGCTCTGCTACTTGATGCTGCCTTTTGCGGGCTTTATTGCCCCCTACGGCCCCAATGACCGGAACGGAGAGCACCTGTACGCTCCACCCCAGTCGGTCAACTGGTTTCATGAGGGGAAGTTCATCGGCCCCTACATTTATCCAATAGTTGCAGAGGCGGACCTTGAAACTTTCCAGTGGAAATTCGTCGCTGACACGGAAGATCCGCGCCCAATCCGGTTCTTCTGCGAAGGGTCAGAATACAAACTCGCAGGGCTGATCAAATCCGATACGCACCTGTTTTGCGCACCCGAAGGGGCCACGCTGTTTCTGTGGGGCTCGGACCGTCTGGGCCGCGATGTATTCAGCCGCATCCTATATGGCGCGCAACTGTCGCTGACAGTGGGCCTGATCGGCATTTCGGTTTCCTTCTTCCTCGGCATCCTGTTCGGATCAATGGCCGGGTATTTCGGAGGGCGCATCGACTGGACCATCAACCGCGTGATCGAAATCCTGCGCTCGCTGCCGGAACTTCCCCTTTGGCTGGCCTTATCCGCCGCGGTGCCATCAAATTGGAGCCCGGTCGCGGTATTCTTCATCATCTCGATCATCCTCGGTATTCTCGATTGGCCAGGCCTTGCCCGATCTGTCCGCGCAAAATTCCTGTCTCTTAGAGAAGAGGAATACGTACGCGCGGCCGAGATGATGGGCGCAAGTTCGGGTCGTGTGATCCGAAAGCACCTGCTACCCAATTTCATGTCGCATCTGATTGCCTCGGCCACGCTATCAATTCCTGCGATGATCCTGGGTGAAACCGCCCTCAGTTTCCTTGGCCTTGGGCTGCGCGCCCCGGCGGTCAGTTGGGGCGTGATGCTGAACGATGCGCAGAACCTTGCTTCGATCGAGATCTATCCATGGACCGCAATTCCGATGCTACCGATCATCGTCGTGGTGCTGGCCTTCAACTTCCTTGGCGACGGGTTGCGCGACAGTCTTGACCCCTATCAGCAATGAGCTTGCTGTCCGCCCTCCCCTCAACTGACACCTACAGAGTCAACGGGGCGGGTGCGCGGCCCAGCGCCTTTGCGGTCTCGGAACTGGCGACGGCCAGTTTTGCGGCAGTCGGGCAGGAGCTGTCGCGCCTTGTGACAGCCTTGAACCTGGCGCCTACACCTCTGGAGGTGGCCGTAGATCATCGACTGGCCTCCTTGTGGTATGGCTTTTCCTTCAAACCCAAAGGGTGGGATATGCCCAGCCTTTGGGACGCGATTGCTGGTGACTATCAGGCCTCTGATGGGTGGATCAGGCTGCACACCAACCTGCCCAGTCATCGCGCCGCCGCCCTTAGTGTTTTGCAAGTCGCGCCGGACCGTGCGCTGGTATCGCGCGCAGTTCGGGATTGGAGCATCTCTGAACTGGAAGCCGCGATTGTCGCCGAGGGCGGCGTCGCTGCCGCAATGCGCAGCCGCTCTGAGTGGCATGACCATCCGCAAGGACGCATATTGGCCCGCGAGCCGTTGATCGGATGGCAGGGGCCACGCAATATTCAACTACGTGATCGGCCTCAGGCGACTGCCGCGCGACCTCTTTCTGGGCTGCGTGTGCTCGATCTGACCCGCATTCTGGCCGGGCCAGTCTCGACACGAACACTTGCGGGTTTTGGCGCCGAGGTCCTGAGGATCGATCCACCCGGCTGGGATGAACCTGGCGTCATTCCTGACATTTCTCTCGGCAAGCACTGCGCCTATCTGAACCTGAAATCACCCGATGGAAAAGCAAAACTGCAAGAGCTGCTGGCCCAAGCGGACATACTTGTCCACGGGTATCGGCCCGGCGCTTTGGACGCACTCGGTCTGGGTAAAAACACGCGGGATCAGCTCGCCCCCAACAGGGTTGAAGTCACGCTAGACGCCTATGGCTGGCAAGGACCTTGGGCAGCGCGCCGCGGTTTTGACAGCCTTGTACAGATGAGTTCCGGAATCGCACATGCAGGGATGGGTTGGGCGGGGGCCGACAAGCCAACTCCGTTACCCGTTCAGGCACTGGATCACGCAACTGGTTACTTGATGGCAGCCGCCCTGCTCTCGGCGCTCGCCGAGGCCGCATCCGGTCAGGCCGTCATGGATGCCCGGCTCTCGCTGGCGCGCACTGCCGAATTGCTGGTAACCCTGGCCAAGAGCGAGCCCGATGACGAAATTACCGAGGCGCTGCCTGTCGATTATGCGGATGCGCTCGAACCTTCCGGGTGGGGCCCCGGCTATCGATTGAAGCCGGCGCTAACCGTTGGATCCGCAAAGATGCACTGGGCTTTGCCTGCGTCCAAACTGGGAACTTCGCAGCCCGCTTGGCCGTCACTTACCGCTTAAAGCTGCCGCCGCGCGGGACGCGCGGCCCGGCCCAACGCTTTGGTTGACGTCTCGCCAGAGACGCAAACCAAAGGGGCGGGAGCCCTCCTAGCGATCATCGCCACCGCCGGGGCCGATATCGTCCAGATAGTCTTCGTCAATCGCGGCCTGAACGGCCCCTGTGACAGCCTCGCGTTGTTTGGGAGTCAGGTCCTCGGCCTCTTTGTCATCCGCCAGTCGCACGGTGACTTCCCGATGCGCAAACCGGATGCCTTCACGGGCAAACAGCTCACGAATATCCTGATAGACTTTCTTACGCACCAGCCACTGATCACCCGGTTTGGTCATGAACTTGACCCGGATAATCATCGCCGAATCCTGCATCTCGATCACACCCTGCGATTTCAGCGGCTGAATGAAGTTATCACCAATCACCGGATCGCTCAGCAGCTCCTGACCCAGCTTCTTGATCAGCTTCCGCACCTTTTCGACATCGGTGTCATAGGTCACCCGCAACGGCAGCTTCATGATTACCCAGTCGCGGGAATAGTTTGTCAGAACCTTGATCTCTCCAAATGGGATCGTGTTGAGCGCACCAAGGTGGTGGCGCAGTTGGAAGGACCGGACCGATATCTTTTCGACCGTCCCCTTTACATCACCGATGTCTATGTATTCTCCCTTGCGGAAAGCATCATCCATCAGGAAGAACGCACCCGAGAAGATGTCGCGGACCAAGGTTTGCGACCCGAAACCAACGGCCAGACCCACGACACCTGCACCGGCAAACAGCGGGCTGACATTGATCCCCAGTTCCATCAATACAATCAGCGCGATGGTCACAACGACCACAGCCAGAATGGCCCCGCGGAACAGAGGCAACAAAGTTGCAAGACGGCTCTGCCCACCTTCGCCTCCTTCGTCGCCCAGCTCGGCTTCAGCTCCGCCGTCATCCGTCTCTTCCGCGATCTTGCTATCGATCCAGACGCGGAAGAAGTGAAACAGAATGTAACCCATAAACAGGATCACCATCACATCCAGCGCCCGCTCGATAGGCAAGTCATCCGACCAATTGGCCTGCGGGTTCCATATCACTACCAGCGCATAGAGACCCACCACAAAGGCCAGAATGCCTGCCACACGACGGGCAAGGTCTTCGTACGTCAGAATGGCGTGTTTGCGCTTTTCGGCCTGCGGCGTATCAGCCACCAGCTCATCCTCGATCTGCTCAGCCGCTTCTGCGTCGGCATTCATCACCTCAATTCTGCGATTGCGATCAAAATACCTTTCAAGCAGATAGTTCATCGCGCCGTAGGCCACGACGACGGACATAAAGATGGCATAGCTGCTGGCCACGATCGGGATCGAATCCTGAACCTCAAGAACCAGATCAACGGCCAGTTTGAACCAGCTGAACACCATATAAAGCACCAGAACCGGTGCCCAGGCGAAAGAGATGAACTTCAGTATCCAAGACACCTGATCCGGAGCACGCCCGCCACGAATAGCGTTCGAGATCGCGCGTGCATTGAACAGGATCATCAGTATGTTGCCCAGCGCCCCGATCAGCGTCAGGCTACCATAGACCATGGCATAGACGTTATAGTTCAGCCCAAAATCCGCGACCCATGTCGAGAACAGAACAACCGAGATGTCATAGGTCGCCAGTGCTGACGCCCAAACATACAGGCGCTTGGCGTCCCGGTCTGAAAAAGGCGGCAAGCGATACTGGCTGAGGTAAGGCGACAGAACCATCCGCCACAAGTCCGAGACGGTGCGCGAGAGGAAGAATGCGGTAAAGATTGCCGTAACGGTAAACTGGATTGATATGTCTTCCGCTTCACCAAAGAACAGATAGCCAACGATCAGCGCCATGAGCATGGCAAAGATCGTTCCGCCAATGCCCATCACGAAACGATACACAAGGAAAGGCATCTTCTCACGATAGCCAACCGGGTTTTCCTTGATGCGCGCAACCACCAAACGCTTCGCGATGCGCTTGCCGTAGATTTCGATCGACAACCATCGCCCCAGCAAAAGGAACAACACATTCAGGACCAACACCTCGACATAGGTCTGAATCCGCCCGTCCGGACTGGTCTGTCTGAGGATGTATTGGACCTCAAAGACCGAATAGGGCAGCGCCTCCATCCGCGAGCGTACGGAATCCCGGAACTTTGAGAACCGCTCTTGCGCCTTCATCAGCTGAGAACCCTCAGCCATGTGATCAATGCTATCTGCCTCTGGCGTCGCGTCGGCGCTATTGCCCGCTGCCGATACAACCTGCCCGGCGCTGTCGATTACGATTACGCTTGCGCCCGCCTCGGAAGCGGATCGAATGGCCGCCGCCAGATCGCTGTCAGCGGCAGAGCTTGAAGAACCGGTTTCCTCGCTTGATCCTATTGGGTATCCCGGAATAAGCGAAGTTTGCGCAACCGCGTCGGTTGCACTGGCCAGCATTGCCGCCCAAATCACCAAAATCAGCCCGGCCAGAACATTCATTTTCATCGTATATCGCATCCAATTCGTAGCTGCGTCCAAGACTATAGAACCTCAGAAGGCTGTTCAAATCATCCGCACACGCGGTGTCAACATCGTGAGAGCCCGTGTTCCTGACGCAATGGATGGGATAAAGTGTTTCCAAGACAACAAAAATTGAATATGACCACCTGAGGCGTCCGGTCTCGGAATTGGCTTGTGCATGAAGAACCATCGGCCTGCATATCGCAAGGTGCGCCTGTTGCCGGCGGTGGCATTATGCTGTTGCCAATTCGCAATGTTTGGCGCATTTGGACGGCGGAATCTGTGCCTTTGGCAAGAAGGTCTGGCAGAATTACGATAATCAGGTGCAGACGCGCGGAGTTGCACCGGAACCGAAACAGGCGAAGGCATGAGCCTAGGGATCAAAAACGAAAATCACGGCCGCGCACCGCGCATCCTGCTATATAGTCACGACACGTTCGGCCTGGGTCACCTGCGCCGGTCACGCGCGCTGGCTGCGGCCATAACACAAGCCGATCAACGCGCTTCGGCCCTCATATTGACCGGTTCACCCATTGCCGGACGGTTTACTTTTCCGCGTCGCGTTGACCATGTCCGTCTACCCGGGGTCACCAAACGCGCCGACGGCTCGTATGCTTCGCAGACCATCGGCATGGGCATCGATGATGTGACCGAGTTGCGCGCAAGCCTGATCCAGACATCTGTCGAACAGTTCGACCCCGATGTGCTGATCGTCGACAAAGAGCCTACCGGTTTTCGCGGTGAGCTGCTGCCGACGCTTGAGTATCTTGAAAACTCCTGCTCAACCAAATTGGTTCTGGGCCTGCGCGACGTTCTGGATGAGCCCGAAGTACTGGCCGCCGAATGGGAGCGTAAGGACGCGATCTCGGCGACTGAACGATTCTATGATGAGATCTGGGTATATGGGTTGCGATCGGTCTACGATCCTACACAAGGCCTTCCCCTCAGCCCGGCGACGCAACAGCGCATTCATTGGACAGGGTATCTACGTCGCGATCTTGGGCCGGTTGGTGAGCCACCAGAACAACCGTATATCCTGATCACCCCCGGTGGTGGCGGCGATGGCAAGGCGATGGTCAATTTGGTGCTGTCCGCATATGAAAAAGACCCGGATCTGTCACCCCGCGCTGTGCTGGTCTATGGGCCCTTCCTGTCAGGCGAACTACGCGAAGATTTTGAAACCCGTGTCGCCGCCCTAAATGGCCGTGTGACCGCCGTTGGCTTTGAATCGCAGATCGAAACGCTGTTCGCGGGCGCTGCCGGTGTGGTCTGCATGGGCGGGTACAATACCTTCTGCGAGGTTTTGTCCTTCGACAAACGCGCCGTCATTGTTCCGCGCACGACGCCGCGGCTGGAGCAATGGATTCGTGCCTCGCGCGCCGAGGATCTGGGTCTGGTACGCATGCTGGATGAAAACCGTGACGGTCTGACGGCGGATGCAATGATCCGCGCGATCCGCGCCTTGCCCCATCAGCCGCTGCCTTCGCAGGCCATTCGCGCAGGGTTGTTGGACGGGCTAAGCTACGTCACTCATCGTATAAACGCGCTGCTAGGCGCGGAACAAGAGCGCGCCACCGGATGACGCGCGAACCCCCCAAGCTGGCGGTGCTGGTCAAAGGCTGGCCGCGCCTGTCCGAGACGTTCATCGCGCAAGAATTGGTGGCCTTGCAGGAGGCAGGGCACAGCTTCGATATCTGGTCGTTGCGCCATCCGACCGATACCAAGCGCCATCCTCTGCACGATCGCTTCAAGGGGCAGGTGCATTACCTGCCGGAATACCTTTATGAAGAGCCTGAGCGGCTGGCGACTGCGCGAGACATTGCAGCTCGTCTGCCCGGATACGCGCAAGCTTACCAGGTCTGGCGGCAAGACCTTCACCGAGACCCGACTCACAACCGAATTCGCCGGTTTGGTCAGGCCTGCGTATTGGCCGCTGAGCTGCCCGATCAAACGCGGGCGCTGTATGCGCATTTCATGCACACTCCGTCTTCGGTCGCCCGCTATGCGTCTATCATGCGCAGCCTGCCCTGGAGTTTTTCGGCGCATGCCAAAGATATCTGGACCTCACCAGACTGGGAAAAGCGGGAAAAGCTGCAACTGGCCTCTCACGGCGCCATCTTCGGGGCAACCTGTACCGCCATTGGTGCCGCACATCTGCGCGAACTGGCTGATGATCCTGCGCGGGTAGAACTGATCTATCATGGGCTGGACCTGTCGCGGTTTCCTGCACCTCCCCAGCAGTGTTCGCGTGCAGAGGATGCACCCTTTCACATGCTGTCAGTCGGGCGTCTTGTCGAAAAGAAGGGCTTTGACCGGCTTCTCAAAGCTTTCGCGCTACTCCCCAGATCGCTGAATTGGCATTGGACCCATATCGGCGGCGGAAATCTGGGCGATGAGTTGAGCGCACAAGCCGATGCCGCAGGGATTTCCGATCGGATCACGTGGATGGGGGCTTGCGATCAACCGGAAGTCATTGCCGAGATGCGCCGCTCTGATCTGTTTGTCCTGCCCAGCAGAATTGCTGCCGACGGCGACCGCGATGGTTTACCCAATGTTTTGATGGAAGCCGCGTCCCAGCGCCTCCCGATCCTGTCAACGCCGGTGTCAGCCATCCCGGAGTTCATTGAATCCGGTATTCACGGTCAGTTGTCAGCAGATGACCCGACCTCTCTTGCCTCGGCTATTGCGGATCTCGCCCGGAACCCGACCAGAACGGCCGAGATGGCTGAGGCCGCGTATAACCGGTTGATCGCCGACTTCCGGATGGACCCGGGCATACGTCGCTTGTCCGAGCGGCTCAGCGCCTTGTGCGCGGACGAGCCCTGATGGCGCGGGTGGCTTTCTATGCACCGATGAAGTCCCCCGACAGTCCCAAGCCCTCGGGTGATCGCGAAATGGCCCGCAACCTGATGCAGGCCCTCGGCGCTCAGGGAGACATTGTTGAGCTGGCCTCGCAATTGCGGATTTACGACAAGGCAGGCGACCGGGCACTTCAGGACGAATTACGTCGCAAAGCAACGACCGAGGCTGCACGACTGGCTGAGGAACTGCCCTCTGACACGAACCTGTGGGTGACTTATCACAACTACTATAAGGCCCCCGATCTGCTCGGCCCGGCCGTGAGCCGCGCAAGAGACATCCCGTATGTGCAGCTGGAAAGTACCCGCGCCACCAGCCGGCTTGCAGGCCCATGGGCTGATTTTGCGCAAGCGGCGCATGACGCGTGCGACAGCGCGCAGGTGATTTTCTACCACACTGCCAACGACCTGATCACGTTAGAACGGGAAAGGTTCGGTACGCAGGCGTTGGTGGAACTGCCTCCGTTTCTTCCCATCACGGAATTGCCCCCTGTTTCGACCCGTGATGGGCCGATGCTGACCGTGGGCATGATGCGGCCGGGGGACAAGCTGGCCTCGTACGCCATTCTGGCCGACACGCTGGAACATCTGACAGGGGATTGGGCGTTGGACGTGGTAGGCGATGGCCCGGCCCGATTGGAAGTCGAGGCGCTGATGGCGCGGTTCGGACCTCGTGTCCGGTTTCTGGGTCAGCTGGATCGGGACACGTTGAAGGTCCAGTACCGCCAGGCGTCCATGTTCGTTTGGCCCGGGGTCAACGAAGCCTATGGAATGGTCTATCTTGAGGCCCAGGCCTGCGGCGTTCCCGTCGCAGCACAAGATCGCCCCGGTGTTCGTGATGTGCTGATGCCTTCGGATCATCCCGGCGTCGGATCGGGTGCCAAAGGGTTGGCCGCGCGTATACAGAGGTTTCTGGACCATCCCGACCTGAGCCAGTCTGAGGGCAATCGTGCCCGCGCCTATGTCGCGCACCGCCATCTGATGCCATCCGCCACCGAGCGGTTCTGGACCACTGTGCGCCCATTGTTGGAGAAAAACCGATGACCCGTCTCGCCCTTCTGCGCCATGGACACACGGATTGGAATCGCGCGGGTCGCATTCAGGGGCGCAGCGACATCCCGTTGGATGCCGACGCGCGGGCTGAACTTGCGGGGTATTGCCTGCCATCGCCGTGGAACGCAGCATCAATCTGGTCCAGCCCGCTAAGCCGCGCGTCTGAAACAGCGCAGTTGGTATCGGATAAAGCGCCCAAAACATCTCAGGCGCTGACCGAGATGAATTGGGGCGATTGGGAGGGACGGCGCGGTGCCGAACTGATCGAAATCCCCGACAGCGGTTATCGCCACATCGAAGACTGGGGCTGGGATTATCGGCCACCGGGCGGTGAAAGCCCGGCTGAATTATGGGCAAGGCTTAATCCATGGTTGACCGAGTTGCAGGGAGACAATCTTGCTGTCTGCCACATCGGAATCATGAGGGTAATATTGGCCAAGGCCTGGGGCTGGAACTTTTCCGGTCCCGCGCCGTTTAAGATCAAGCGCAACAGACTGTTTATCGTAGACCTGGACGAAATGCGGCCTGAACCCGAACCGGTTCGATTGATTGCGCGTGAGGCTTGACCATGAAGGTGATGATCGTTGTTACCCATCTGTTAGGGACCGGACACCTTAGCCGGGCCCTTACATTGGGGCGCGCGTTCGCCGAACAGGACCACGAGGTGTTTGTGGTCTCGGGTGGCATGCCTGCGCCTCAGCTTGGCACACGTGGATTATCATTACTGAATTTACCGCCGCTGCGGTCTGATGGCACCGATTTCACCCGCCTGCTTGATCAGAATGGCGCTGTGGCCGACTTGGCCTACTTCGCTGCGCGCACAAACGCCTTGACGCAGGCGGTAAGCAGCTTCGGGCCGCAGGTTCTGATCACCGAGCTTTATCCGTTCGGGCGGCGCTCTTTGGCCGCGGAGTTCAAATCTGCATTGAAAGCCGCACGAGACCTACCTCGGCCACCCGTCATCCTTGGTTCGATCCGTGACATTCTTGCGCCGCCATCGAAGCCCGCAAAGGTAACTCAAACGGATGAGGTTATCGCAGAGTTTTACGACGGCGTTCTGGTCCATTCCGACCCCAAGATCACCGAACTTGAAATCAGTTGGCCTGTCTCGGATCAACTGGCATCGCGCCTGCATTACACCGGTTTCGTGGCCCCAAGTGCTGCGCCAAGTCATCCGGATGGCATAGGCCAGGGCGAGATATTGGTCAGCGCGGGTGGCGGGTCGGTCGGCCAGCCGATCTTTCAAGCGGCCATCGAGGCCGCCCGAAAGATGCCCAACAGGCGCTGGCGCCTGTTGGTGGGCGGGCAGGATGCCAATGCGCGGATCGCCGAGCTTTCGCAAATGGCCGAGGGTTCATCGGTTCTTCTTGAAACCGTCCGCCCTGATTTTCGCCAAATGCTGCCGCTTGCCGCCGCTTCGGTCAGCATGTGCGGTTACAACACGGCCATGGACCTGCTGCAAAGCGGTACCCCGGCGGTTCTGATCCCCTTCGATGATGGCAAAGAGGTTGAGCAATCTTTGCGCGCGCGATCTCTTTCGCAGTTGAACGGGATCGAGGTGCTTAACAGTTCTGACCTGACCGCTGGCTCGCTGGCCAATGCGCTGGAGCATGTCATTTCGGGTGCTGAACGCCCCCCTATGACCAACGGGTTTGATGGTGCACGCCGGTCGGTGGAAATTGCAGAGAGCTTGTACGAGGCTAGCCGATGAGGCCTGATTGGCACACATTGCAATCCGAGTTGCAGCAGTGGCAGGACGCAGGATTGACCCTGCCCTTGTGGTGGCGTGATGACGATGCAGTTGCGGTGACACCGCAGCTTGAAAAGCTATCCGCCATGTCGGGCACGCTTGGCCTACCCGTCCATCTGGCTGTGATCCCGCGTGATGCGCAAGCGGCACTTGCAGAGTATGTGTCAGATCAATCTGTTTTGATCCCGGTTGTGCATGGCTGGGCGCATCAGAACCACGCGCCTGCAGACGAGAAGAAAGCCGAATTTCGCCTGCACCGGCCCCTTAAAGCGGTAGTTGCAGATGCCGAGGCTGGATTGTCCCGGCTGCGAGGTTTGTTCGGTGACAACTTGCGTCCGATGTTTGTGCCCCCGTGGAATCGGATCGACTCCAAAGTTGCCATGCAGCTTCAGGGGCTGGGCTATCGGATACTGTCGACGGCGACCCCCCGAAAGATACCGCTCGCGGCGCCCGGCCTCGCGCAGATAAACACACATCTCGATCCAATCGACTGGCGCGGGACGCGCGGTTTAATCGACCCTGACAGACTGATCGCACAGACAGTTGAGCTGCTGCATGACCGACGCACCGGTCGCGCAGACAATGCCGAAGCATTTGGGGTGTTGACGCATCATCTGGTCCATGATCAGGACATCTGGACGTTTACACAGGATCTGTTGCACAGGCTGCTTGATGGACCGGGCACACCCTGGACCGCACCACGCAACTGAACTCGCAAGGAGAGCCCGAATGAGCCGACTGGATTCCATGCTGCGCCGCCTGACGGCGCAACGCGATGGGCTAAACTGGGCCGCCGCACAGATCGGCACCATGGAAGGGGACGTTCTGGACCTGGGGCTAGGTAACGGACGTACCTATGATCATCTGCGAGAGATCCTGCCCTCTCGGCGTATATGGGTGATGGATCGCGTCTTGCAGTGTCATCCCGACAGCACGCCACCGGCACAGGATTTCCTACAGGGTGAGGCTGAGCCGATGTTGCGTAAACTGGCGGACGCAGGCCAAACAATCGCGCTGGCGCACTACGATTTCGGCCGCGGGATCAAGTCCGAAGATGTTGCGGAAGCGGCACGCCTCAGCCCTTTGATCAAACAGGTCATGCGACCCGGTGGGTTGTTGATTTCAGGGCAACCGTTGACGGGTTTTGCGCAGGTTGAAGGCCCCGAGACCATCGCGCCCGATCGATATCTTTTCTATCGCGCCTGAGCAGGCTTTGAACTGACGGGTTAGTATGTTGAATCTATCGATCAGATTCACCGCAGTCAGGCCTATGCATTGACGCGAGTCGAGGGTATACGCCACCGCAACAGCACACCCACATGAGGCCAGTCATGAGCTTTGACCGTTCCATCAAGATCGCTCCCTCGATCCTGTCAGCCGATTTCGCAAATTTCGGACAGGAGATTCAGGCCATCGAAGCTCAAGGGGCGGATTGGGTTCATGTGGACGTGATGGACGGCCACTTTGTCCCAAACCTCACTTTTGGTCCCCCAGCGGTCAAAGCGTTTCGCCCACATGTTAAGACCGTCATGGATGTGCATTTGATGATCACTCCGGTCGATCCTTATATTCAAGCCTATGCCGATGCGGGCGCTGATGTGCTGACCGCGCACGTCGAAGCGGGGCCGCATTCGCACCGCACGCTGCAGGTGATACGCGCTGCGGGAATGAAAGCAGGGATCGCGTTGAATCCCGGGACGCCCGCCGAGGCCGTCGAACATCTGTTGGACCTGACTGATCTGGTGTGCGTCATGACCGTCAACCCCGGCTTCGGGGGGCAGAAATTCATCGACATGACCGCAAAAGTGCGACGTTTGCGCGAGATGATCGGCGACCGACGGGTTCATATCGAAATCGACGGCGGTGTTGATCCCAAAACAGCGCCTCTGGTGGCCGCTGCAGGCGCTGACGTGTTGGTCGCCGGATCAGCAGTTTTTAAAGGCGGGTCAGTTTCAAACCCGTCGGTCTATGGCGACAATATTCGCGCTGTGCGGACTGCTGCCGAAGGTGCACTGGGTTAACAACAAACCCTCCCGCCAGTCGTCGACGTTTCTTACGAAACGCCTCCTCCTGTTGGGCCCGGCATCGCGCTTTGCGCGATGCCGGGCCCAAGGCGGCTAGCAATATTGGCGCAGCCAATGTTGCGCAGGCACGAGAGCCTTTGCCCCGAGACTTCAGGCATCTTTGTTGAGATCATCAAAGCAGCGGTTCTCGGCCACCAGTTGTTCGAGCAGGGGTGCAGGTTGCCAGAAATAGGCATCTTCTTCAGCCCACTTGCAGATATCGTTCAATACGCCCGGCAAACCTTGCAAATCTGCCCATTTCAGCGGCCCACCCCAGTAGCGCGGAAAACCGTAGCCATAGAGCAGCGTAACGTCCACATCCAGCGGTCTACGCGCGATGCCGTCGCCTACCACCTTCGCCGCCTCATTCACCATCGCGACCATATAGCGACGTATGATCTCCTCATCCGTAAACGCGCGTGGAGTTATGTTCTGAGCCGCACGCTCGGCTTCGATCAATGATGTCAGCTCGGGGTTCGGCTCTCCACCCCGCTTGCCATTTTCATATATGTAATAGCCCTTGCCGGTTTTCTGGCCGAAATGTCCGGCCTCGCACAGCTTGTCGGCATAGAAACTGTCGCGAACGCGTGGATCCTGGCCTGCGGCCCGTTTCCGCTTGCGCGCCGCCCAGCCAATGTCCAATCCGGCCAAGTCTGACACTGCATAGGGGCCCATCGCAAATCCAAACCCGGTCAGCGCAGCATCGATCTGGAATGGGCTCGCCCCATCCAGCACCATGTGATCAGCACAGTTCCGATATATGCCCAAAATCCGATTACCTATGAACCCGTCGCACACACCTGCCCGAACGGCCACCTTGCCCAACCTCTTGCCCAACGCGAAACCCGTTGCCACAACTTCGGGCGCGGTGTGATCCGCCACCACGATCTCAAGCAGTTTCATCACATGTGCTGGGGAGAAGAAATGCAGACCGATGACATCCCGTGACCTTTCGGTCGATCCGGCAATTTCGTTGATATCAAGGTATGAGGTATTGGTCGCCAATACCGCACCGCTTTTGCAGACCGCATCCAGTTGCGCAAAAACCTTTTTCTTCACTGCCATGTCCTCGAACACGGCTTCGATCACCAGATCGACGCCACTCAGTGCGTCATAGTCCGTGGCCAGGGTCAGCCGGTTCTGCAGAATATCATCATGTTTGTCCTGGCTCAGCTTTCCGCGCCTCACGGCGCCAGCCAGATTTGCCGCGATACGATCTTTAGCGGACCGCGCTGCCTCGTGTGACATCTCAAGCAGCACGACAGGAAGCCCCGCCAGCAGAACTGAGGTGGCAATCCCAGCGCCCATCGTGCCGCCGCCGATGACGCCGACCTGTTGCAGGTCCCGCGGCTCGACCCCATTCAACTCGGGCAATTTTGCAACCGCACGTTCCGCAAAGAATGCGTGGATCAACCCTTTGCGCTGATCCGAGCCCATCAGGTCCATGAACAATTCCCGTTCGCGAGCCAAACCGGATGCAAAATCCTCGGCCTCGCAACTGGCTTGTATTGCCCGCACTGCAATCGCAGGCGACAGTTGGCCCCGGGCCTTCTTCAGCACCGCGTTATAGGCCGCATCAAAATCGATTGGGGCGGGCCGGTCCATATCGCAAACAGGACGCCGAGGTGCATCGGTTGCAAGCAGCTCTCTGACATAGGCCAGGCCGATCTCGCGCGGATCACCATCCTGAACTTTGTCCAGCACACCCATCTCAAGCGCTTCTGGCGCACGAACGTGCCGCCCCGTCGTGATCATGTTCAATGCGGCCTCGACCCCGGCAACACGCGGCAGTCGCTGGGTGCCGCCAGCACCGGGAATGATACCAAGATTAACCTCGGGCAACCCCACCTTCGCAGACGGCACGGCAACGCGATAATGACAGGATAAAGCAACCTCAAGCCCACCACCAAGCGCGGTTCCATGCAACGCAGAAACCACCAGCAAGGGCGACGCCTCAATCCGATCACAGAGTGCGGGCAGCCACGGGTCCTGTGGCGGCTTGCCAAACTCGCGAATGTCTGCGCCTGCAAAATAAGTCCGACCCTCACCATAGATCAAAACCGCGCGCGCGCCCTCTGTTTCGGCACGTTCGATCGCCGACAACAAACCCCGGCGCACATCCACGCCCAGCGCGTTAACGGGTGGGTTCTCAGCCGACAAAACGGCGATATCGCCCACTTTCTCATACCCGATGACTTGGGTCATATGATCGTGCCTCCTCAGACGAAATGCGATGCCAGTAGTAAATCGGGGAATCCCCGGACACGGCGCGATCAAAGACTGGCCCGGTCTGCGTTCGTATTCAACTACATTTTCGACCGATCGTTCGGTTTATTTGATTTTCTCGGATTTAGTACCATAATCACGCGGTTCATGCCCGGAACTAACCTTTTACGTTGCGGTAGAACTTGCTTCGCGGCCTCAGAGCAACGAAGCGCAAAGAACTGCAGTGCTTGGTCTGAATTCGCACGGAACCCGAGGGCGCGATCCAAATGGAAACGCCGCTAACAGGGCCTTAGCACTTGTTTGGGAAGTTCTGGTAGCGGAGGAGGGACTTGAACCCCCGACACGCGGATTATGATTCCGTTCACCTACTGATTTCGCTGTAAGTCTCTACAGTCTATGGCCGTCCACAATTATCCAACCCTACCCCAATTTAGTTTGTAAATACCGAGCTCTATATATTTTTCCCCGAATAGTTATTGTCTACAGTTGTCCATAATTGTCCGCCACAATCCAGTTGATTTTGTCCCCATGAGTCCCCCAGAGCGATGAAGAAGATGTTAACGAACAGATACCTTGAAAACCTTACCACAGCTTGGATTGGCACGCGTAAATCGAATTGATGATGAGGCTGAATCCGACTTCCGGCAGCGTGTTCACTTGGAATCGGTTCAGACACGTTCGGGAAATGGTGACCCATTCTATCAACAGTTGGATACTCCGACGCTTGAAGCGTGCGGAGAAGCGCTTGATGCGTTCATTTCAGCGCACGATCCGAATTTGTTAGCCGAACTCAAAGGCAATGGAGGTTCATATGCCTAATCTAACTAACCGACTACAGAAGCTCGAAGTGCATTCATTAGAATCGAAGGTACACTACACATGGGTGGAGCCGGTACTGACCGAAGAGCAACTTAATGCCCATGTCCAAGAAGTTCGGTGGATGAAAGGCCTGTCGGACGATACTAAAATCATCGCGTTTCGTTGGATGTAGTCAGTGGTTTGAAGCTGGTGACGCTTTGCAGTTTTGTTGCTGCATATTTAAGCGAGAAAACAAGGCTATCTCCCAAATACTACCGACACGGGGCGGCTAGAACCATCACCCAGATGCGATCCGCCGCCTCGTACAGCGCGAACTCTTCGGCCTTGCGTGACAGCATATTAGCACGATGCCCCCGCGATTGCGCCCAAGCTGACATCACAGCGTCCAAACCTTTCTGCCCCTTGGCGATGTTCTCAGCCACAAAACACCATTCGTAGCCTGCCTTGCGCACCCTTTGGTCCACGTCAGACCCATTGGAGCCGGTATGCGAAAAGAACCCCTTCTTCACCATGTCCTCAGCATGAGACTTGGCGGCTTTCTCCAACTTCCGACTATAGACTAACCCTTGAAGCCCTTGGCTTTTGCGAAACGTGTTTAGTTCGTCCGCTGCTATAGGATTTGCAGCGAGTGGCGCGGGCAAAAGAATCGCCAGAATCAACAACAAACGCGTCAGCATTTTTCCACCAAGTTCTGTCTATAATGGCCCACGCGGGTTAATTGAGAGCATGTGATTTCTCGCACTTCTTGACGATCTTAAGCTATCGCACCAAAGATTCAATTTCCTAGAGGGTAGCCCCACAGGCTGGAGTTACGACGCGTCAAACTCGTACCCCCTCATTGAAATCGCTGATCCCATCACGACGCGCCTCACCTGCTTGTATCGGTGCAGCGTGTTTGAATTGTGTCTGAGATAAGAAAATAAGGGGTCTACAGGCAGTTGGCGACCGCGGACCGCAAAGGGCAGATCGTAATTTCGTCGCCTGACTTTTTGGGCGCTCAAATTAGATTTCCTGCGCTCGGCGAAGCAATCTGGTCGCTATCTTTCACATCAAATGGAAGTAGCCTTCTAGCTGGTGCGGAAGGTGGTGCGCATCTGATTGATGTTTCAACCGCTGAAACACTGCGTCGCTTTGCGCTCGACTACGGTAGTGTTACCAGAGCAACCATGCACGCTGATTCATCTAGAATAGCGGTTTCCACAAGCATGGGTGAAGTGCTCGTTTGGCCAACTGACCAGACTGCAATGCCCCTGACTTTGAAGGTATCGGATAATCTCGTTTGGTCAGTGGCCTTCAACCCCGATGGATCACTGCTGGCCGCTGCGGACAGCGACGAAACAGTGTCAGTCTGGCGTCTGGAAGATGGAATGCGACTGCAGAACTTCACAGGCCATGCCCGCGGAGCCACGGACCTCCTTTTTTTGCACGATGGCGCCAGCCTAGTAGCATCCGACAGAAGCGGTGGGCAACATGTCTGGGACCTGAGCTTTGGAAAATTGATTGGCCGCATTCCAAATGCACATGCAGGAGCCATCTGGCGTCTAGCAAATCATCCAGATGGGCAGCAGTTTGCAAGTTCCGGTGAAGACGGAATAGTGCGTATTTGGGATGTTCTGAGCACCAAGGCAGCATGCAACCTGAGCGATGGCGTTTTAGGGACGCAACAACACGAGCAATATCTGGGAGCGGCACGCGATGATGTCTGCGCCAGCCTTAGATCGCAGTGACTCTATTCACGATTTATTGATGCAGGCTTGCGCAGTGATACTCCGGCGCTGTGAAGACTGTCATTGGCAATCTCGCTTCAATAAGGCAAATGACGCTGCACCAGCAAAAGGCAGCTTTGTCCCGCATACCCGACATTCGTTCCATTGTCGGACTGGACTGGGGTTCAACCAAAGATAAACTGATCCGCAGTGAAAGACCATGGAAATCACAACTGAATACAATGAAATAACTGATGACATTATCTCGATGTTTTTGGACACATTCTCCGCATCGGAAGGACCCAAAGCTGGCGGACTGATAAAGGCGTTGGTCACCGAAATGCTGTCTTCGCTGACCACTAACGACATGCTCGTGTTCTCTGCGGTTGAGAACGGGGACGTCTTGGCCAGCATCATCTTCACACGGATGACATATCCGGAAGATGATCGAACGGTATTCATTCTGGCGCCAGTCGCGGTCTCAACCGATCGGCAGGGTAAAGGGCTTGGGCAACGCCTGATTGGTCACGCGCTTCAAGCTCTAAGAGACAGTGGGGTTGATGTTGCTTTGACCTACGGGGAAAACAACTTCTATTCGAAGGTGGGCTTCGCTCACATTACAGAAGCCGATGCTCAGCCGCCTTTGCCACTCCAGTATCCGGAGGGATGGCTTGGTCAATCCCTGACAGCAGATCAATTCACCCCACTCAAAGGCACTTCTCGATGCGTTGGTCCACTAGATAATCCAAACCACTGGTAGTGCGTGAGTCGGTAAATGAAGGCTTCCTGCTCAAGAACTGGGGTTCCTTCTCTTTGTAGTATAGACATACCCGTTGCCTTCACTCACTGGCAGAAACGACTTTCTAGCGCTGGCGCATTTTAATGAAGTGGGCCTTTGAGCAGGCGTAGCGAAACGATGGCTTGTCCGCGAGGCAGGCATCAAACCGTTAGAACCGCGTTAATTTCCAACCTAATATGTCAGATGGCTGGTTTGAGCCCAGAGTTACTGTTCCTACAGACTGAACCAAAGTCGGCTTTCGTTAGCTCTGCGCCTCATAGCAAAGCGGATAATCTCAGTAAGATCGGCGGCAGGTCTCAATTGACCCGTCCCATCTGAAGACCGCAAACCTAACGCGGCTTGTATCGCAGATCTGCGATGTTCTAATGCTATCGACAATCGCCCATCAAAAAAGGCTTTGCTATGACTTCTGAAGGCAACCATTTGGATCCGAAAGACTGGGATGATTTTAGCCATCATTTGCACAAGTTAATGGATCAATGCATAGCTCGAATGAAATGCGCGAGGGACTTGCCTTGGCAACCTAAGCCTGACGGGTTTGCCGGTCGCTTGTCCCTGACGCGAGAGGCCGTTGGTGTTGGTATTAAGCAAACGTTCGCTCAGTTGGCTGATGACATCATGCCCTACGCGACCGGCAACACGCATCCACGGTTCTTCGGTTGGGTGCATGGGGCCGGACTGCCGGTTTCCGTTGGGGCAGAATTGGTTGCAGCCACGATGAACAGCAACTGCGGCGGCCGCGATCACGGGGCCATCGAAGTCGAGCGGGTCACGCTGGATTGGCTGCTTGGCGTTTCTGGATTGCCCGAGAGTGCATCTGCCATTCTAACGACTGGTACGTCGCAAGCGACGATCTTAGCGCTGACGGCGGCGCGAAACAAGCAATTTGGTCATGACGTTAGAAAGACCGGTATTCGAGCGCTGCCAAGCGTAGCTGTCTACGTGCGCCGCGGTACGCACTCGTGTATCGGTAAGGCGCTTGAATCGATGGGCTACGGGACAGATGCAATTCATGTTGTCGACACAGACGATGACATGAGGATGGATATTGCATCATTGAAACGCGCTGTTGCAAAAGACAAGTCCATTGATCGCGTTCCTTTGGCCGTGATTGGCACAGCGGGTTCGGTCAACACAGGTTCGTTTGATAGTTTAAACGAGATTGCGGATTTTTGTGTAGACCAAAATATCTGGCTTCATGTGGATGCCGCCTTTGGATTTTGGACACGACTCGCGGATCATCCTTGGGCACAGCTTGTTGACGGGATGGAACGGGCAAATTCGATCTCATGTGATTTTCACAAATGGATGTCCGTTCCTTATGACTGCGGAGCCTGCATGATCTACGATCGCTCCCTGCATTTCGACACGTTTACGTCACGCCCTAGCTACCTTGAACAACAAAATGAAGGGCTTGGAGGAGGCGATCTGTGGTTCTGCGACTATGGGCTGGAGCTTTCGCGCGGATTTCGCGCCCTTAAGGTCTGGGCCGCGATTAAATCGATCGGAACACAGGCCTTCTCTGCGTCCATTACGAACAACTGCAAGCAGACTGCATTGATGGCTGAGCTGGTCGAGGCATCTGATGTTTTGGACCTTTCGTTTCCCGTCACTTCTAATATTTGCTGTTTCTACATTGCCTATGGAGACGTGAACAAAATCGCAGCCGAGCTTCAGCTTTCTGGTGATGCCGTATTCTCAACAACCGTCATCAAAGGCAAGGCGTGTCTACGTGCAGCCTTGGTCAATCACCGCACAACATCCGAGGATATTCGTCAATCAATCCAAGCCGTTGAACGCGCGGTCAGACGTCACAAATAGTGCTTGACGCAGGCAATCGGGTCTGAGCAACCAATCATGTTCTTTTTGCAAGGAACCTGGGCAATTAACTCAAAAGTACGTCGTTCAATATCTGAACTTTGGAAGGACATTTTCCAGTTCATTTTTCACGACATCTTTCCATTGCCCCGCGCCCTAGAAACTAAGTTTGTTTGATCAAATAGCTGACAACATGCTGGAGAAACTAAGTCGCGCGTTCTAATAGGAGGAAAACAGTAAACGTATCATGGATGCGGCTTTTGGCACAGCAGCAGTCAAAGGCCGCTTTGTCCACTAAATGATATTCGATCTCAACATTCCTGATGGTTTTCAGCATTATTGAAGACCACCACTCGCGAAACCAAACATGTCAGAGGCTTTGAGCGGAGCATTGCCATGTTACACGGTTCAGCTCGGGCATTAATTACCTAGCCATATTAGGGGATTTTTTGCCCCGCAGATCTTTGTGCGAGCGACTCAAGAAAACACGCGGAGATTGGCGCATACACTTACGATTCACGTATGACGGGCGACGCTGCGTGCACAAGCATATTTCTAGTCCGTGTCAGGACAGAAATGCTCAATTCTTGCTTAGGAGCGAATACAATGAAAACCAAACAAGTCGCAGTTCTTGCAGCAGTCGCCTTTGCATTACCCACTTTGGTCACCGCACAATCTGCAGACGCTAACGGAGATGGTGTACTGACCATCGAAGAGGTGCAGGCTGTTGCCCCGAACGTTGATGCAGAGACTTTTTCTGCCATGGACGCCAATGGCGATGGTACACTGGATCAAAACGAGATTCAGGTTGCAGAAGAGGCAGGGGTCTTGCCCCCCCCCAGAAACGGCTATCCTGCTGAGTGAGAATGGTGGCCCAATCCTCCCGGGGTCGCCATTCTGTTTGATTTCCACGCAAAGCTTGGTGGAATAGCGTGAGGACTCGCCAAACTAGTTTCTTGGCTTGAATTAACAAAAATGTTTACTAAGTGTTTCTCCGCTCCGCTATGCTATCCGAATGTGTGGACGCTTCGGCAGACCTGAAATGACATGGGCGGAACTCTATGCCCTGCAGAACTGGAACGTGAACGGCGTTCCTATCCCAACTGAGCGCGATCCAAACGCCCAAGACCTGTCCATGAGCTGAAACTCAAGCCAACTTAAATGTTGGATATAGCGTTCCATCCATGACGACCGACTTATTAGCTCTACGGCCCACTGGCGGCTTGTACCGCACTGGTTCCAGGAAGACGTGAAGCAATGGAAACCCACCACTTTCAATGCAAAGATAGAAACGCCACATAAACTGGGTTCGTTCTCAGACACCCGGATTTTGCACCGGTGCCCGTGGCCACAGCGAATGAGACCAAAGCCAGTTGGACAATTTTTTTCATATAGAGGAGGCTAAACGCTTCTTTCGTCGAATGAAACCCACGCTGCACGACTCTCGGCCATGAGCGGACCCCGCCTTACCTTGAGCGAAATCGACGAGCTCGAAATCGACGATGCACTCAATCGAGGCGGTATCATCGGCAGATTGGACCTAAGCTTTGTGGCGCAAATTCACGAAGCCATGCAGAGGACGCCGTTTACGTCTCAACGCAACAAAGAGCGGCTTGCTGTGTTGTTCTCGACCTATCTGTAACGGCCCCGCTTAGGCGGGGCCTTTGCTTTCTAAAGTGTGCTTTTTCCATATTGCTAAACGTACATTCGCCCTCTGTTCTGACTTCTGAATTGTTTCGTGTGCGCTTCCATGTTCTGCCCCTATATCGATGCCATTGAGGTGTCATAATACCCAAAAAAGAAAGAACAAGAAGGGAACAAATAAGACTCAAAGGAGGTTTTTGAGATGCACTCATTGAGCACCAATTTGCCGTTTCTTTTAGCAACAGGAAATTTTGCTGCGACCGAATACCGATTGAGTTATTGTCCTGCATGCTCAGACAATTGGAGTAGAGAATGGCTCAGCATTCTCGGACAAGAACTGAACTGGTCGCGATACCTAGTGACCTTGTCGGCACGCGTGCCGCAGTGTTTTTCTTGCTCAGTAGACCTAAGCGCCGCAAACTCCACATCGGATTTGCTGACCGAGCCGCTAACACTCCTACGCGCCCTTCAGCACTTGAGCCTCGCGGTCGGCACTACACAAAGACACTCCTTTTGACGGACGAGTTTATCTTCACCTAAGTCTGGCTGCATCAGTTCGAACGAACATGATGAATTCAACCACGTGTTCGCAACAAATAATAAGCTTTTACCACTCGTTAACCAACTTGTGGGCATGGGCCATGGGCTGGTGCATCAAGCGGTAACCATGAAAAAGTCGGCAATACTGGACAATTTAAAAGAGGTAATAGGCTGAGATAGAAAAAGGTTCGGCAAGCTGGTCAAGTATGACGATCACAACGGATTTTCAGAGGAAGAATTGAAGGGATTGGATGAGTTGTACGCACGCAGCCCACCACCTAACGCCATAACCGAACCTGCACACCCGCCGTCATACGTGTATCGAGACCGACTTTCACGAAAGAATGCTGCTGGTGGTGGCCTGATTAAAGACGACGACGGGGCTAACCGGCCTCACAATTGGGGGCATCGCGAGCGACTGCGGCAACGCTTTCTCAAAGGCGGTCACGATCCAATGCCGGAATATGAGCTTTCAGAGCTGCTACTTTTCAAAGCAATTCCGAGGATCGACATTAAGCCATTGGCAAAACGTCTGCTGGCTGAGTTCGGCGACCTGAATGGGGTCATTGCAGCCTCAAAGCACCGAATTCTCAAGTTAGATGTGGCTAGTGACCGGGTTCACTACCATCTGCGCGTTATAGAAGCTGTCGGGTATAGGATGGCACAGGCACAGAGAAACGACCAACCGCGGTTAGCTAGTTATGCCTGCAATACTCTTAATTCCTTGAATCATGGAATACACATATCTGAAATTGATAAATACCTACCCGGGCTCCCCACGATGGATCCGGAGGCTTTGTTTAGCTTGCTCTCACTTTCCTCGGAGCTTCGAGTAAGCAGTGGGCGGAATGTCTATCTTTCGCATTGGAACGACGATAGAAGAACATCACTTCCGGCGGCATTGAAAGAGACATTGGAGGAGGCTGTAGAGGAGGCCGAAGGCGGGTGCAGTTTCGACCTTTTGAGGATAAGGGTATCCGAGAAAATGAAAAGGAGTTGCGATCGTCAACAGCTATCAAGTGCTCTGCAAAACACCAATGCAATTTTGAAGCCAAACGGAAGATGGGTTTTGGACAAAGCGGATTAGTCGGACATAGTTATTTGTGACTTTTCAGCGTAGCTGAATTCCATCGGTCGTATCCAGAAAACCTCTAATCGGATAGGGGCATATAGTTCAAGCTGGACAGCTAGCGACCGCCACTCTCTGGGGAAGTCCTATAGCGGTTTTCGAATCTTACTAGCCAGATGAGAATCTCGAGCTCCACTGATCAAATGCTGCTGAATATCGGACAAATAGTGGTAAGGGTGATGGTAGAAACTCAAGAATAATATTTTTTACATTTTTTCAATGTTTTATGTTGGTGATTTGGTAGCGGAGGAGGGACTTGAACCCCCGACACGCGGATTATGATTCCGCTGCTCTAACCAACTGAGCTACTCCGCCACGAGTGTGAGGCGATTTAAGCGAGGGGCCGGGGAGGGTCAAGAGGGAAAAGCGTGCCTGCCGAGATTCTTTATTGCGTTGTTCAATGCGCATCCTGCTCTGCCAGCCGGGTGCGGGAATTCTCGGCGATCTGGCGGATGAAACGCGCGCAGATTTCGGGTTCTGTGATGAGTATCATGTGACCCCGGTGTTCCAGGACCTCAAAGGTCAGGCCGAATTTCGTCATTGTAGCACCGTGTAGCTCGGCGGACAGGATCGGGTCCTCTGTGCCGAACAGGATGCCTCCGGGCACGCGCAGGTCGTTATAGCGTGAAGTCAGGGCACCCATGCTGGCCTCTACCCCAACAACATCCTGTGAGGCGGTGATAAAGGCCGAGGGGCGAAGACCAAGGGCACCCCCAGCACGGTTCAGGAAGTCTGAGGGCGCGGGCTCGGGTGCGAAGACGTCTTTCAGCACGAAGGGTGCGGTTTTTCGGGCCATCGGGACGGCGATTGTATTGCCAATAAGGTTGCGCAGCCACTCGGTACGGATTTCAAGTGGTTTGAAAACGGCGGGCGGTTCCGGCATTTGTTGCGTCAAGGGGGCCAGAAGCGCCAACGCCGCCGTGTTGTCGGGATAATCCAGTGCCATCGCAAGAGACACGGCGCCACCTAGAGAATGACCGACCAGTGTGGCTTGATCGACGTTCTTTATTTCCAGAAACTCGTGGATCATTCGGGCTTGTTCGGGCAATTCCGCCAACTGGGCAGCATCGCGCGTGGAATAGCCACAGCCCGGACGGTCAACCGCGAGAACGTGATAATCCTGAGCAAGATCATCCACCAATGCATACGTAAAATGCTGCAATTGGCCTGATAGGCCATGGATCATGACAATTGTCGGGTTGGAAGGGTCGCCTTTTTCGACATAGTGAATGCCGCCACCGTGAACGGGCACGATCCGCCCCAGTTGCGGCACCATTTCGGTGCCCTGCCGCGTTAGGCGACGAGTCCAGATGTGCATCCCCAGCAAAAGGGACATCAGCAACAAGACAATCGTTAGCAAAATCGACATCACGGATCTCCGGTAGGTTTGCTCAGGCGATGGTATTGCCCGGGGCCCGATTGCACCATGCGTTTTCTGAACGGCTGAATTGGCAGGCAGATAACCGCAACCTAATTATTGGTGTGTAAATTGGTATGACTTGGTCAGAAAAGCTCCCAGCACCCGGTATGTGCGCCGCACTGATAATATGGTTGAACAGACCGCTCAGCGGTCAACTCGTACCGCTCAACACATCAGCAGAGGGTCGTGGCAGCAAATCAAGCAGCCCGAACACGCTATCGCGACAAGCAGGGCCAGCCCAATCCACAGGATAAAAAGCCAAAGGTAAGTCCGGCTGGCGTAGCACGACGCGCCGCCACCGATGCACCAGCAGGGTGCGCAGTGTTGCGCTCTGCAAGGGTGTAGGCGCCCAGCCTTCGGGGCGGGACTTCGCCGCGCGTTCGACCGCGCCCAGAAGAGCCTTGCAAGAGGCACGCAATTCGGGTGGACACAACCGATCCTGCACCCACTTGGGGGCTGCGTGCGGAGAGATGTCCAAGGCCAGCAAACCGTCCGACTGATCTGGAACGGGACCCGCACCCATCGCTACGTTGCGCCCAATAGGGATATAGTCATCGCTGAGCATCACGTCTTCAAGCACTTGTGTGCCCGATCCATCCTCGGCGATTAGAAGATGCCAATTTTCAATGGGCGAAGGACCGCGCGCATATATGCGCGGCGTGACGGCGGCGGATTGCGTCCGGCCGAATTCCGAGAGGACATGGCGCGAGACGCGTCCAATCCGGTCACTTTCAATCCAGCCGTCCTTGCGCAGCCGGTGCAGAGCGACGCGGATCGCTTCGGGTTTGATGCCCATCGGCTCAATTATCCGGGTCAGAACACCGCCCGAGATTTGCGCGCCGGGCTCTTGTGCCATGTCACCAAACAGCGAGACGATAATCGACCAGACCCGCTGGTCTTGCGGGTCCGCCAGTTCGGCCACAGCCGTTTCGAACCACGAGCGTTGTTTGGTCATGGGACCAGTTTAACCCATTAGGCCCAATAAGAAAAACAGGTAGTACAGCGGCTCAGCGGGCGTTCATGGTCAAAAGCTCGTATTCTGCGACCGGCTCATTATCCTGATTGGTCAGGGAAACGTTCCAGCGGACCTCGCCATAATCTTCATTGCGTGGGGTTTTCTGCTTTACCGTCAGGCGCACCTTGATGCTGTCGCCAGCAACAACGGGCTTCATGAACCGCAGCCCATCCAGTCCGGTATTGGCCAGCACCGGCCCCTCGTTCGGTTCAACAAATAGGCCCGCCGCAAAACTGAGCAACAGATAGCCATGCGCTACCCGACCGGGGAAGAACGGATTTCGCGCCGCCGCGTCCTCGTCCATATGCGCATAAAAGGTATCGCCGGTGAAATTGGCGAAGTGTTCGATATCCTCCAGCGTGACAGTGCGCGGGGCTGTGTGCAGCGTCTCTCCGACCTGCAACTCACCAAATTTACGGGTGAACGGATGGGCCGGACCTTGGATTTCGGGCGCTCCGGGCACCCATTTGGTGCTGATACCACTGAGCATGCGCGGGGAGCCCTGAATGGCCGTGCGCTGCATATAGTGTTTCACACCGCGCACGCCGCCCATTTCCTCACCGCCGCCCGCACGGCCCGGCCCACCATGCACCATATGGGGCAGCGGAGATCCGTGGCCGGTCGATTCAGCCATCGAGTCGCGGTCGTTGATGTAAATCCGCCCGTTATAGGCTGCGGCCCCCATCACTACGTTGTGCGCGACGTTTGTGTCGTGAGTGATCAGCGACGTGACCAGAGATCCCTGCCCGCGATTGGCAAGTGCCACCGCATGATCCAGATCGCAGTAGCCCATGAGGGTCGAAACTGGGCCGAAGGCCTCGGTATCGTGCACGCGCTGCGCTTTGTCGGGGTCAGCACAGTAAAACAGCATCGGGGGAACGAATGCGCCGGTTTCAGGGCCGTGCAGGTCGAACGCGTCGGGGTTGCCATAAACCCGTTCAGCCTCTTGCCCGATCAGAGCTGCCTTTTCCAGAACGTCGGCTTTCTGCCCGTTCGACACCAGCGCGCCCATGTGAGTGGTGTCGGAACGGGGGTCGCCGATGGTGATCCTTGCCAATCGGTCAGACAGCGCGGCAATTATGGCGTCGACCTGCGGCTGGGGCGCGATGATGCGTCGGATGGCAGTGCATTTCTGGCCCGCCTTTGTGGTCATCTCGCGCGAGACTTCCTTGACGAACAGGTCAAATTCGGGCGTGCCGGGCGTGGCATCGGGCCCGAGGATGGAAGCGTTCAAGCTGTCCTGCTCGGCCACAAACCGGACCGAGTTCTGCAAGATCGCAGGCGTCTGCCGCAGCTTCAACGCGGTGTTCGCCGAGCCTGTGAAGCTGACCACATCCTGACAATCCAAGTGATCGAGCATGTCGCCCAACCCGCCCGAGACCAGCTGTAGCGCACCGGCAGGCAGGATGCCGCTATCCAGCATGATCCGCACTGCCAGTTCGGTGACGTAGCAACTGTTGGTAGCCGGCTTGACGATTGCAGGCACGCCAGCCAGCAGCGTCGGGGCCAGCTTTTCCAGCATCCCCCAGACCGGGAAGTTGAAGGCGTTGATATGAACCGCGACCCCTTGCAGGGGCGTGCAGATATGCTGCCCCAAAAAGGTGCCATTGCGTGACAACTGCTCGATTTCGCCGTCCAGATAAACCTGCGCATCCGGCATCTCGCGCCGGCCTTTTGAGGCAAAGACAAACATCGTGCCGATGCCACCATCGATATCGATCAGGTGGTCCTTCTGCGTAGCTCCGGTTTCGAAACTCAGGTCGTAAAGGGCTTGTTTATGCGCCGAAAGCTCTTGCGCCAACGCCTTGAGCATCCGAGCACGGTCGTGGAACGTTAACTTGCGCAGCGTGGGGCCACCGGTATTACGCGCATAGTCAAGCATCGCCTGTACGTCGAGCGCGGCATTGCCAGCGCTGGCAAATGGTGCGCCGGTGATGGCGGATGCGATGGTGCGTGCGCCTTCTCCAGGCGCGACCCAAGTACCAGCGGCGAAGCTGGAAATCTGATGCAGGGACATGGTGTTCTCCTGTTTGATGCGGTGGGACTAGTGTCCCAAAGCGCCCATTTGCTGCGGCAGATACAGCACCACGATGGGCACCAGCACGATCAGCGCGAGGCGGAAGATATCGGCGATCCAGAACGGAGTGACGCCACGAAATATGGTGCCGGTCGAGACGTCACCCACCACGCCTTTCAGGATGAAGACGTTCAGGCCAACGGGTGGCGTGATCAGCGAGATTTCGGTGACAACCACGACGACGATGCCAAACCAGATTGGGTCATAGCCCAGAGACGTGACCAACGGGAAGAAGATCGGAACCGTCAGCAACAGCATCGAGAGGGATTCGAAGACGCAACCCAGAATGATGTAGATACCAAGGATCATCAGGATCACGACAAACGGAGCCACATCATAGGCGGTCACCATCGCGATCAGGGCTTCGGGCAAACCGGCCAGATTGATGAAATTTGAGAATATCTGCGCACCAATCAACACCGCAAACAGGGCAGACGCGGTAAAGCAGGTCTCTTTCAGCACCTCGAATGTCGAGCCAACCGTGAGGCCCCCACGAAAGAGTGCAATCAGAAAGGCCCCAGCGGCCCCCATACCTGCGGCCTCGGTGGGTGAGAATGTCAGGTTTAGGGGCTCAAAATCGAAGGCTCCATAAAGCCCGCCAATCACTAGGAAGAACAACAACAGCACCGCCCAAACCGAACCCAGCGCACGGATGCGTTCGGACCATGTGGCACGCTCTCCGGCTGGGCCGGCCTCGGGGTTGCGCCAGACGGTCCAGCGCACGGCGAAGAGGTAGAACAGAATGCCGAGGATGCCAGGGATGATGCCCGCCATGAACAGTTTCCCGATCGAGGTCTCGGTCAGCAACCCGTAGATGACCAGAATGACCGATGGAGGGATCAGAATGCCAAGCGTACCACCGGCGGCAATCGAGGCGGTCGAGAGTTCATCGGAATAGCCGTAACGCCGCATCTGCGGCATCGCGACCTTTGACATCGTGGCGGCGGTTGCCAGCGACGATCCGCAGATAGCCGAAAATCCGCCACAGGCCGCAACCGTTGCCATGGCAATACCACCGCGCATGTGGCCAAGAAAGGCGTTGGACACCGCGTAAAGCTCGCGCGCCATGCCGCCCTTGTTCACGAACAGGCCCATCAGGATGAACAGCGGTACAACCGACAGACCATAGTCCTGCGCAGTGTCGGTGATCTGTCGGCCCACCATGGACATGGCAGCCTTCATCCCGCGCTCATCAAAGATCGAGCCGCCACGCTCATAGGCAAAGCCCAATGTGCCGACCAGACCCATGGCAAAAACGATAGGAAGGCGCACCAGCACCAAGATCAATACAATCGCAAATCCGATTAGCGCTGCGGTCATTACATAGGCTCCGACAGTGTATTTGGGGCGAAGGCCTTTAGCAGCCCAGTGGCGATCATCACCAGTGCAGTGATGGCAACAGACAGGGTAATGAACCAGCCGATCAGGTAGGTGGGGATTGAAAGATATTCGGTTACATCCCCATAATCCCGCGCTCGCTCGGCCAGGACCCAAACGCGCTGGACCGGCCAGAACAGCATGATGCCGCTGACCACATAGATCACAACGTCCCGCGCACGCGACAGATGCAGACGGTGGAAGAACCCGTCTGTCAGATCGACCGCGATATGGCCATTGGTGGTGGAGACGATCGGGAGGACAGAAAACACCAGAATTGCCATCAGAATGCGCGTCAGCTCGGTGGCGGCCTCAATGGGCGCATTGAAGACCGAACGCAGGATCACGTCGCAAAAGGTCATTACCATCAGGATAAACAGTGCAATGCAGGCCACGATCACGGGAAGGGCGCTGGCACGGCGCACAAGCTGAATAATAGGGGTCATGGGAAACTCGCGCAGGGTAAGTCAGGGCGGCGCAAGAGCCGCCCTGCAGTCGGATCAGTTCGAGGACATTTCCGATTTGATCATGTCATATGCGGCCTGAGCGTCGACACCTGTTGCGTCAACCTCGGCGATGACCTTGCCGCGGATGTCTTCGGCGATCGCCGAGAACTTCTCCATATCCGCATCTGTGGCAGCGTTGATGGCATTGCCTTCTGCCGCCTCGGTTGCCTCACGTCCAGTGGCGTCGATCTCATCCCAGATTTTGCCGATCTCACGGCTCAGCGGTTCGCCGAACACGTTTTCTTCCAGCGCCGTCTGCAGCTCGGGTGGCAGATCTGCGAAGGTGTCTTCGTTCATGATGAAGGCAAACGAACCGCGATAAAGACCACCGGGCATCTCATACACATTCTGCGCAACCTCTGTCAGCTTGAAACCCTTGCGCGATTCCAGCGGCATGACGACACCGTCCGCCGCTTTCGACGCCAGTGTTTCATAGACTTTCGGAGCAGGCACCTGAATGCCGGTCGCACCAAGCGCCGCACCAACGTCTCCGCCAACGCCACCCGGGATACGTACTTTCAGGCCCGAAACCTCATCCAGAGTGGTTACTGGCGCGCTGGAATGCAGCTGCGCGGGTCCATGCGTGTGCAAGGCGATGACTTTGACACCACGATGCTCGTCAGCAGCTTTCAAGTACTTGTCGTAGGCGCGCCAGTAGGCAACCGAAGCGTCCTCGGCCGAGCCTTCGTAACCAGGCAGTTCGATCAGCTTGGTGGTGACGAAGCGTCCCGGTTGATAGCCATGAAAGATAATCGAGGCATCGGCCGCGCCATCCATAATCAGGTCCATCTGCGCAGGCGGTGGAGCGATACCCAGCTTAAGCTCTGCGGTGACCTGCCCGTCAGTGGCCTCCTCTACCATTTCGACGAATTTGGGCCACATCTTTGCGTTGATGCCGTGGGTGGGTGGGGCCCAGCTGGAAATTGTCAGGGTGTAGTCAGCCGCAAAAGCAATGGTGCCGGACACCGCCAAGGTTGCAGACGCCAACAATGTGGTGAGCTTGGTGAATTTCATGACCGGGTCTCCTCCTCAAAATCGCAAGTCGTGAATGTGTTAATGGTACGTTTTGTAACTATCAACGACGAGAAATGCTGTTCCGCCCGCTGGCCAAATGGCATTTCCGATCGCCGAGTCACAAACGGCTATAGAATTTATTGACCAACCGTTCGGTTTATGCAAGAAGTTTGTTGTAACTTATGAAAAGCGAACCGGGCATGTCCGACACGATTATTTCGCAGAATATGGGTCAATGGGTTGAAATTACACTCAATCGCCCTGATCGCCTGAACAGTTTCACGGATGAGATGCACTATGCCCTGCGCGCTGCACTTGAGGCCGCGCGTGACGGTGGTGCACGAGCGGTGCTGTTAACCGGCGCGGGGCGCGGGTTCTGCGCAGGGCAGGATTTGGGCGATCGAAACCCTGCCACGATGGAGGGTCCGCCGGATTTGGGCTATACGGTTCGCACCTTCTACGCGCCTTTGGTCCGCCTGATCAGGTCCTTGGAATTACCTGTTGTCTGCGCCGTCAATGGCGTTGCCGCCGGGGCGGGTGCGAATCTCGCCTTGGCTTGTGATGTGGTACTTGCCGCTGACTCCGCCAAGTTTATCCAATCATTTTCCAAAGTGGGCCTGATCCCTGATACCGGCGGCAGTTGGCATCTGCCACGTTTGCTGGGTGAAGCCCGAGCCAAAGGGCTGGCCCTGACTGGGCAACCCCTGCCAGCAAAGCAGGCTGCGGATTGGGGGCTGATCTGGAAAGCAATTCCAGACGCTGAACTAATGACCGAGGCGCGCGCGCTAACGGAACAGTTCGCCAATGGTCCAACGCTGGGACTTGGCCTGACGAAACAGACGATACAGGCGGCTGCCACGAATACCCTGACCGATCATCTCGAGATTGAGGCGGACGCAATGAAAACCTGCGGCGAAAGCGTCGACTATGCCGAGGGCGTTACTGCGTTTCTGGAAAAGCGTGCGCCAGTATTTCGGGGAGAATGAGATGACGCCGAAGGAACGCGCCCAGAAAGCCGCTGCTGCCATGTGGGGGCGGGACAATGCCTCGAAATGGGCAGGCATGGAACTGGTGGAGATGGATGAAGGCGCTGCGACGCTGGCGTTGCAGGTGGCTGACCATCACTGCAACGGGCACGGGATCTGCCATGGCGGCGTGACATTCATGTTGGCCGACAGCGCCTTTGCCTTTGCCTGCAATAGTCGCAACCAGTCCACAGTCGCCCAGCACAATGTGATCAGCTACGTCGCGCCCGCGCGATCCGGTGATCTGCTGACGGCCCGCGCAACGGAACTGAGCCTGACAGGGCGCAGCGGCATCTATGACGTATCCATAACCAACCAAGCCGGACAAAAGATCGCAGAATTTCGGGGCTTTTCCCGCGCGGTCAAAGGCCCGGTGTTTGACGAGACCTGAGATGAGGGGGATGGCATGAAGGATCTTACTCCGAACAAGGCGGATCTTGATCCGATCGAGATCGCCTCGATTGATGAAATCCGCAACCTACAGTTGGATCGGCTGAAATGGTCGCTGCGCCATGCTTATGACAACGTGCCTATGTACCGGCAGCGGTTTGATGAGGCCGGTGTGCATCCTGACGACCTTCAGTCCCTCAGTGATCTGGCACGGTTTCCGTTTACCTACAAAAACGATCTGAGGGAAAACTATCCCTTTGGTCTGTTTGCAGTCCCGCGTGAGCAGATCATTCGTGTTCATGCCTCGTCGGGAACCACGGGCAAGCCAACCGTCGTGGGGTATACGCAAGGCGATATCGATAATTGGGCGGATCTGGTGGCGCGGTCGTTGCGTGCCAGCGGTTTGCGCCGGGGCGACATGGTGCACAACGCCTATGGCTATGGCCTGTTCACCGGCGGCCTGGGCGCGCATTATGGAATCGAACGTCTGGGGGCCACGGTCGTCCCGATGAGCGGTGGGCAGACCGGCAAGCAGGTTGATCTGATCACCGACTTCAAACCAGACGGGATTATGGTAACACCATCCTATATGCTGAACATTCTTGAGCAGTATCACAAGATTGGACTCGATCCGCGCGAAAGTTCCTTGGCTGTCGGCGTCTTTGGCGCTGAACCTTGGACGGATTCGATGCGCTCCGAGGTTGAACAGGCTTTCGATATGCATGCCGTCGATATCTATGGCCTGTCCGAGATCATGGGACCGGGCGTCGCCAATGAGTGCGTCGAAACCAAAGATGGGCCCGTGATCTGGGAAGACCACTTCTACCCCGAAATCATCGACCCGCAGACCGGCGAGGTCATGCCTGATGGTGAGATTGGTGAACTGGTCTTTACCACGCTGACCAAAGAAGGTCTTCCGATGATCCGCTATCGCACCCGTGACCTGACGCGGCTTTTGCCCGGCACGGCGCGGTCGATGCGTCGGATGGAAAAGATCACGGGCCGCTCGGATGACATGATCATTCTGCGGGGTGTCAACGTCTTCCCCAGTCAGATCGAGGAGCAGGTTCTGGCAACCGGCGGTCTGGCGCCCTACTACCAGATCGAACTTTATAAAGCTGGCCGGATGGACGCGATGCGCGTGCATGTCGAAGCAACGCCAGATGCAGCCGATGAGCTGAGCAAAACCGCCGCTGCTCGGATGCTATCTCGTCGGATTAAAGAGGTGGTTGGCATCTCGACCGAGATCGATATAGGCGAGCCGGGCGAGGTTGAACGCTCACAGGGCAAGGCCCGGCGCGTGATTGACAATCGGGACAGCTAAGCGACAGACGGAGGGTCAGGATTTGGCGCGCACGATAGCAAAAGACCACGACCATAAACGAACACGTATCCTGAAATGCGCCGCCCGCGTCTTCGCGCAGGAAGGATTTGATCGGGCGTCAATGTCTCAGCTGGCGCGGGAGTGCGGGATATCCAAGGCCAATATCTATCATTACTACGACAGCAAGGACGCCATTCTGTTTGATATTCTCGACAGTTACCTGCTGCAATTGCGTGACCAGGTTTGCGGCTTGGACCTTGACGGGATGGAACCCGCGGATCGCTTGAAACGGGTGGTGCGGGAAATCCTACTGGCCTATCAAGGCGTGGATGATGAGCATCGCGTGCAAACCAGCGGCATGTCCGCATTGCCCGAAGAGCAGCAGAATCTGCTGCGTGGCTATCAGCGGGATCTGGTGGTGTTCGTCAGCGACATCATCGCCAGCATCTCGCCTGCAACTTTTAAGGATGATGCGGCCAAGCTTCGAGCCACGACCATGTCCGTTTTCGGAATGTTGAACTGGTTCTACATGTGGAATGCCGGGGCGGATGCCAACGCGCGCAGCGATTACGCCGCGTTGGTAAGCAATCTGACATTATCAGGTGTTGATGGCCTTTGAACCCTTGTTGGCACAGAGTTGATTTGGCTCTTCGGTCAGGATGAGGTTCAATAAGGGCGGAGGTTACCCATGCAACGCCCTGATCGTTTCGATAAATTCTATTTCGCCAAAGTAGGTCTGGGCGAAGCCTGTGGCTGCGCCGAGCGGGTGATTGACGTTTTTGAGTTCAATCGGAAATGTGGTGCTAAAGCCCAGCAGTCATTGAAGAAAGATCGGCGAAAGCGTCGCACGCTTCGCGGATTGGCCGTGAAGTATGGGTTGCTGAGCCGTAAACGCCAACTTTGAAAGCTAGGGTACTTTAAGTCCCAGCTTTTCGATCTGTTCGGTCGCTTTTACTGTCCACTGATCTTTCATCTCAATCCCGGTTAATTGCCGCAGCCCCAGCTTGCGGAGCGTTTCGGTTTTCTCGGCTGTGCCTGCCCCAAAACTTGCCGCGACCCGGGGCCACCAATAGTCGACCGACGCTTGCATTTCTGCAGCCTTTCCCTGTTCGATCAGCTTGCCCGCACCCTCAAGCGCAAGCTCCCCATGGCGCGCCTCGATCGGGGAAATCCCGCGGAAGGCCTCGGCCAGAGGCTGATAGGATATCTGCGAAAACTGGGCGAGTTGGACGTCAACCGCCTGGCTCATCAGCAGGTTCATAACCACGGCATCTTCCCATCCTTCGATCGGATAGTTGAATACAGCAAGGCGCATGTCGTGTTCGGACCGCGTAGCCCCGATATCCGCATCACGATCCAGACGTGTGGTCCAGGGATGGTGATTTGCATAGCGGTCAGTGTTGGCTCCGAACTCGCCCATGATTTTCAGGACACGATCTGCGTTGTCGGTCTTTTCCAGCACAATCTTGGCCGCCGCGATGCGTTCCTTAATGCCCGGGCCCAGATTTATGATGTCGGCAAAGCCCGCTGCGCCGGCCAGTTCGCTGTCCACGAAGGTCGCCATCAGTTTCATGAGCTCTGCACGATAGCGCGGAGGCACGTTGGTTGGATTACTCAGGACACCACCCGCTGCCAAATAGCTCTCGATTGTCATGTCTTCAGCCATCATTCCCTCCGTCTACTGATCGTAGTCCACGACAACGGTGTCGGTCATCGGATAGGCCTGACAGCTCAGGACGTATCCTTTCTCGACTTCGTAGTCTTCCAATGCGTGATTGGCGACCATCTCGACCTCGCCTTCAAGCACTCGGCAGCGGCAGGTTGAACAGACCCCGGCCTTACAGGCGTAAGGCGCGTCCATCGCATTCTCCAACGCGGCATCGAGAATCGATTGATCCTTCGGCATGGTGATCGTTTGCGTTGCCCCGTCCATGGTGATTGATGTTTTGGTTTGGTTGTCCCGAGACGCCGTGTCCGCCCCGCTCACTTTGCGCTTGACCCGACCGGGTTGAGCGCTGGCGAAGAGTTCAAACTTGATCTGCCCGTCGTTCAGCCCATGCGCCCGCAGGGCTGAGGCAATGCCCAGCATCATCGGCTCGGGGCCGCAGATAAAAGCCGTGTCGACGTTCTGAATATCGATCCAGTGTTCAAAAAGTTCGGCACATTTGTCCTGCGTGACCAGACCGGTAAAAAGCTCGATTTCCTGCGCGTCTGTTTCCAGAATATGGATCACGTTCAAACGCCCCATATAGAGGTTCTTGAGGTCCTCAAGCTCCTCTCGGAACATGATCGTGTTCACGCCCTTGTTGGCATAAACCAATGTGAACCGCGAATGTGTTTCTCGGGCGAGCGTCGTCTTCAGGATCGAGAGAACCGGCGTGATGCCCGACCCACCCGCAAAGCCCAGATAATGCTTTTCGGCGGAGGGATCGATTGCGGTGTAAAAGCTGCCCATCGGCGGCATCGCCTGCACCGTATCGCCCACCTTTAGATCGGAGTTGGCCCAGGTCGAGAATGCGCCGCCATCCACGCGCTTGATCCCCACCTGCAGAATGCCCTCATCCTTGCCCGCGCAGATCGAATAGGACCGGCGCAGTTCTTCCCCGTCGAAATCGCGGCGGAAGGTCAGGTACTGGCCTTGGGTAAAGTCGAATTCATCGGCTGAACCGTTTACAGGTTTCAACGTCACGACCACCGCATCGCGGATGGTTTTGTGAACATCGGTAACTTCCAGATCATGAAAGCGTGCCATCCGGTGATCCTCCCTCAGATGCACTTGAAATAGTCAAAAGGTTCCAGGCAGTCGGTGCAGCGCCAATGGGCCTTGCAAGGGGTCGAGCCAAACTGGCTGACCTTTTCAACCGCCTTGCTACCGCAATGTGGGCAGCGTTCAGGTCCACCTGCAGGCTGCGGCGGGGCGATGCCGTAATCCTCGAGCCGAGCACGGCCCTTGTCGCTGAGCCAATCGGTGGTCCAAGCCGGTGCGATACTTGTCTCGATCCGCAGATCGTCGATTCCATGATCACGCAGTGCAGTTTCGATATCCATGCTGATGACCGAGGTCGCCGGGCAGCCTGAATAGGTCGGCGTGACGGTAACCGTCAGAGTGTCATCATCCCATCGCACATCGCGTACAATGCCCAGATCGACGACCGAGATCACCGGAATCTCAGGGTCTGGTACAGCGTCCAGCCATTCCCACACCTGATCCGTTGAAGCCCGCATTGATCCTTACCACTTCGCGCCGGGATATGCGCGCTGCAACCACTGCATCTGTGTCAGAAGATGGCCCAGATGCTCGGTATGCATGCGACCGTCGCGCCCGCCCTTATGGGCAAAGCGGCTTTCGGGAATGGTTAGTGTCGCCTCGGACAGCACACGCTCGATCAGAGCGTCATATTCTGCGCGCAGATCTGCCGGGTTCGGGGCAATCCTCGCCGTAACCATTTCTGCATCAACATCGTCACTGGCAAACATCTCGCCGACATATGGCCAGAGATAGTCCAGCGCCTCTTGCATGCGGGCATGACTTTCCTCGGTCCCGTCGCCGAGGCCCACAACCGTGTCGCCCGAGCGTTCGAGGTGATAGCTAACTTCTTTGCTGGCCTTGGCGGCAATCGCCGCGACCCGGTCGTCAGAGGATGTCATCAGACGCCCCAGCATGATCGAATGCCACGCATCGAACAGGAACTGACGCATCAGCGTGCGGCCGAAGTCGCCGTTCGGCACTTCGACCAGCAGCACATTGCGGAAATCCCAGGCATCTCGCAGAAAGGCCAGATCATCGGCGGATTTTCCGCCGTCGATCTCACCCGCAAGACCCAGCCACATCTGAGTCTGACCGATCAGGTCCAGCGCGGTATTGGCCAGCGCGATGTCTTCCTCCAGCACAGGCGCATGACCGCACCATTCGCTGACGCGATGGCCGAGGATCAGGGTATTGTCCCCCATCCGAAGCAGAAACTGCAGCAAAGCGTCATTGGAAACCGGAACACTCATTACATCGCCCCCACTTCTTCGGGAATATCGAAGAAGGTTGGATGGCGGTACACTTTGCTTTCGCTGGGCTCGTACAGCGGACCTTTGTCGCTGGGCGATGAGGCCGAGATGTTGTTGGCCTCAACCACCCAGATCGAAACGCCTTCGTTGCGGCGCGTGTAGACATCGCGCGCGTTCTTGATCGCCATTTCCGCGTCCGGGGCGTGTAACGACCCAACATGGCGGTGGCTCATGCCATGTTGTCCGCGGATGAAGATTTCCCACAGGGGCCATTCGTTGTTCATTTGGTATCCTCCTCAGGGCAGTCTTATTCTGCAGCCAGATTTGCGGCGCGTTTCTTGCGGGCATGAGCCAGCAGCCCGTCGCGAACCCATTTACCGTCGTCCCACGCCTTGTTACGCGCGGCCAGCCGGTCGACATTGCAGGGGCCGTTGCCCTTGATCACATCGAAAAACTCGGACCAGTCCGGGTCGGTGTAATCATAATGGCCCCGTTCTTCGTTCCATTTCAGGTCCGGGTCAGGGATACTCAGACCCAGATATTCGGCCTGAGGCACGGTCTGATCCACGAATTTCTGGCGCAGCTCGTCATTGGTGTTGATCTTGATCTTCCACGCCATGGATTGCGCCGAATGCACGCTTTCCTTGTCCGACGGCCCGAACATCATCAGCGACGGGTACCACAGTCGATTTATTGCATCCTGCGCCATCTTACGCTGTTCTGGCGTACCCTCTGCCATCTTGCGGATCGCATCATAGCCCTGGCGCTGGTGAAAGCTCTCTTCTTTGCAGATGCGGATCATTGCGCGCGAGTATGGTCCGAAGGATGTCCGCTGCAGCGGAACCTGGTTCATGATCGCAGCGCCATCGACCAGCCATCCGACCGCGCCTATATCGGCCCAGTTCAGTGTCGGGTAGTTGAAGATCGACGAATACTTCATGCGCCCGTCCAGCAGCATCTCGGTGATCTCATCCCGGCTGACACCCAGCGTTTCTGCCGCGCAATAGAGATACAGCCCATGCCCGGCCTCATCCTGCACCTTGGCCAGCAGGATCGCCTTGCGCTCCAGCGTTGGCGCTCGGGTGATCCAGTTTCCTTCGGGCAGCTGGCCTACGATTTCAGAATGTGCGTGCTGGCCAATTTGACGGATCAGTGTCGCGCGATAGTCGTCGGGCATCCAATCCTTGGGCTCGATCTTGATATCGGCGTCGATCTTGTCCTGAAACGCGCGCTCCTGCTCGGTCATCTCCTCGCGGGATTTCACGCCTGTTCCGGCTGTTTTGATCATCTGAGCGTACATGTGAGGTCTCCTCCCTTACACACGTTCAAGAATAAGTGCGGCACCCTGCCCTACCCCGACACACATGGTACAGAGCGCGTAGCGGCCTCCGGTGCGGCGCAGTTGATAGGCAGCAGTCATCACTAGCCGCGCACCGCTCATTCCAAGCGGGTGGCCAATGGCGATTGCCCCGCCATTTGGGTTCACATGCGGCGCATCATCAGGCACCCCGAGTTCGCGCAGCGTGGCTAGGCCCTGCGAGGCAAACGCCTCGTTCAATTCTATCACATCCATCTGATCGATGCTGAGCCCAGCCCGTGCAAGCACCTTACGGCTGGCTGGAACCGGGCCGATGCCCATCACGCGCGGCTCCACTCCAGCAACGGACATGCCAACCACACGGGCAATCGGGGTCAGGTCGTTCTTTGCCGCAGCAGTTTCATTTGCCATCAGGATCGCCGCCGCGCCGTCGTTAACACCCGAGGCGTTTCCAGCGGTCACAGTCTTGTCCAGACCGTTGATGCCCTTTAGGCCAGACAGTTTCTCTGCTGTAGTCCCCGGTCGCGGATGCTCGTCCGTATCGACCACCACCGGGTCACCTTTGCGCTGGGGGATTGTGACCGGGGTGATCTCCTCCTGAAACACCCCGGTCTGGTGCGCCGCGGCCCAGCGGGCCTGGCTGCGTTCGGCAAACGCGTCCTGATCGGAGCGACTGATACCATAAGCTTCCGCTACGTTATCCGCTGTTTCGGGCATCGAGTCGATACCAAATTCCTTTTCCATTTTCGGGTTCACAAAGCGCCAGCCGATCGTGGTGTCGTAAACGGCATTGGCACGAGTAAAGGCGGATGTTGCCTTGGGCATCACAAATGGCGCACGCGACATGCTTTCGACCCCACCCGCGATCGCCATGTCATAATCCCCAGCCTTGATGGCGCGCGCAGCCATGCCCACCGCATCCATGCCAGACGCGCAGAGCCGATTGATTGTCGTTCCCGGTACATCCACCGGCAGCCCTGCCAGCAACGCCGCCATCCGCGCCACATTGCGGTTGCTTTCACCGGCTTGGTTCGCATCGCCATAAATCACGTCGTCCAGACTGGACCAATCCACCTGTGGGTTACGCGCGACAAGCGAAGCGATTGGCAGGGCGGCAAGATCATCTGTGCGCACCTGGCTTAGTCCACCACCATATCGTCCGATCGGGGTGCGCTGGGCGTCGCAGATAAAGGCGTCCATAGGTCGATTACTCCGAATTTGAATTCACATCATTAAGTGACCGGTAGGTCGGTTAATAAGCCTCTCATCGATTCGCAGCAAGCTTTATGTTACTTCATCTACGTTTTCTTGCTTTTTCCGTAACGCTTTGGCTTGCTGCGAGTAACTTGGTCGTGTGAAACGTAGTCTTTGCCGGCTTACCATCTGCGCCGATGCCGTCTCAGACCTTTGATAAGGGTTCCTTCAACACAAAATTTGACAAATCGAAAACGTACTTAGACCGCTTCGAATAGGCAGTTTGAAATGTTGCCATTCTGAGATTGGAGTTCCGGTAAACGTTTGTATCTGAGGCAGACATCGCACCAGATTGTCTGGTTTTGACCTATAGCGTTTAATGAATGACACTTAACAACTTTCGTCGCAAAAGCCGCCTTCAGTCATCGACAATCATCAAGTTAACTTTGAAAAGAAGCGTTGAATGCTCAATGCACAGAAGCCGAGACGACATCCATCATTCGCAGCTGTCTATCGGAGATCAAGTTGATCCCGTTAGAACGGAAGTATGCGATTAAACTTGTCGAGGAACTGTCGGTGTATTTGCGTTGGTTGAGATTCAAAACGAACAAAGCCGCCGTGCGGCGGTCTGTTCGGTGCTTTGTTCGACCCAATTGCTTACGGTAGGGCGCAACCACCGATGCCGAACGCAACTGAAATGCCAAGTATAGGCGGTGATTACAACGGATCGTCGCAACACGTGCGTTGAACCGTTTTGCTGGCGTTTGCTTTTTTTTGCATTTCAGCATTCGAAGTGCGAGCACAAAACAATGACACGGAAGTTAACAACCTATTCGTAGAGGCGGTAGAGCTTTACCGGCAGTCAAAAAAAGTGTCTGGAAACGCCAAGTTAGAGGCATACAAAAAAGTCCAGAGTCTCTTCGAGAAGATTCTGAGCGACTGTACTGAATTAAAGCCTGCAAGAGGGGCGGCCCGGGAGGGTCACCATTGCCAGCCTTCCCAACTCCAGACCGAAAGGATGGAACGATTTGAAACGCGAAATTGATCGGGTTTTCAGGTCAGATACGATAACGGCACGGGGGCGAATGAAACCGCAGCGGACGCTGCATTTTGCGCGCATCTTGCGTGGCGGCTATGATGCCGCTGAACCCAATCAATTCTTAGAGCAAAGAGGCTGGACGCTTTTATATGCTTACAAAGCGATCGTGCTCTTGTCGGTGATGTGACCGCTTCTATCACTTGACGAAGCACACTATGGGCCTAGCTATGCGCATTTGTTTGGCACACGAGACCAAGCAATTTGGAAAGCTCAACACACCACGCATGGTCTAGCCCAAAATCATAGTTCTCGGCCTAGCGGCACGAGACGAGGCTGAGATTCGCGCTATTGCCGAATAAATGACCGTTATTTTTATATCTGATGCTGTGTTTGGCAGTTTACTTGGTTTAGTTGCTAAGAATGAAGCTTCCGGCGAAAACAAAATGCCCAAGCGGCAACTGTACGTCGCACTGCTACAAATCCAGTGCAGCGAATGCTGAATTGTGCTAACCTTACACCGCTGCAGCGGTTTGCTCATTGCGTGAACGTTTTGCCGTCCAATCGCACTTAGCTGATTGCTGTTGTTTTTAAGTCTTTGCTTTTTTGTCGTTAAGTTTTTCCGGGAGGGTTTTATGATCAGTAGTCTTTGCGCAGCCTTTTTTAGCAAGGCTCGTTACGGAACTCCGATGTGTTTATTGGTTTCATTGTCCATTGCGACGGATGTTCGCGGTCAGGACAACGAAATCGTGACGGTGCCAAGTGTTTTCTACAGCTATCTGTCCGAGGAAAAAGATTCTGAAGGTAACCACATAAAGAAGTTTTTTGACCTAAAAGAGCTTTCCGACCAAATAAGCGAGTTGGGCCTAAGCTCCGAGTCCGCACTTGCGATAAATGCTTCGGAGGAGGATGGTTATAGATCATTGAACGAAGATGCTTTTATCAATGCTCTGAGACAAAGTGATAACCCTGGGTTGGAAGCACTTGGTGACTCACTCGGGTATTTTGAAGATGAAGAACTGAACGGTGGTGGAGTGCAAGCCGCGGCAGCGATAGAAATGCTAACAGTTTCTGACATCGGCGCAGAAAAGTGTAAGGCGCTTCCGCCTGCCCCACCAGATCTGGGCAATCCAAATAACAAATGGGAAATCTACAAAACGGCTATTTTGGGTCGCAGTTCCATGACTGCCGTCCAGTACGCTTTTGATCAAGACGCGAACGAGGGCCTTGGTCGTGGCCAATTCGACATAAGAACCACCAAGTTTGTCCTATGTCGTAATCTACTTACGAACGACATAGAGGGCATCCCAATCAATGTGCGGTGGGTATTCAATGTGAATGGCCAAAGCCTGAAAGTCGAAGAATCAGGCGGCTTTTCAAACCCGCCGCCCAATGGTGGTTCGTATCAGCAGCGATTTATTGCAAGAGGAACGGGAATTCAGCTTGTACTTATGCAAATTGACGGCACGGCGCTGCCGCCCAACAACCCTGCATACCTGATTGTAGGGAATGCCTGTATCGACATTTGGTTCGTGGATAAGGTTAATGGTTTTGACATTTCCGTGCCGGCGTCGCTGCCAAACGCAGGTGTGTTTTGTGCGGGCGGCTATTGCAAGGGCGTTCCACCGGGTTTGGATGCGACGCGATAGGTCAATTCTTCTCGCACGCCAAAATTGAGGCATCGATAAAAACGAGATGCGCTTATGTGAGCGCAGCGAATGGCGCTTTGGGCTTTGTGACCTGCGGTAGTGATCGCGACTTACGCCGTAAATCAAGAGAACTGGCGACTAGTTCATGTTGACAAATGGCGACGCCAAAGTCGGTTGGACTCAATGTCTATGAATCCGAGGAAGCTCTCTGCGGTCTTGTGGTAGCGGGTCGCAACACGTCGAGCGTTTTTGAGCCTGTAAAAGCAGCGCGAGACCCGATTTCGCGGCCGGTAGAGTGAACGGTCGACACCAACGCGCATCTATATGATTTTCAGCATCGGTATCTGGGTCATCACATCTCGATTATTCATCTGTCTACGTGTTTTGTCAGCATCATAGCCGCGATCAGCTATCAACACGCGCGGCTAAGGCAGATTGTCTACCTTTACCAAATCGAAACCACGATAATCAGATGTCCAACCCGGTGTGATATCGGTCCTCATATGCAGGCCGTGTGCGTTTTCGAGCAGGTGTGGGTCACACGCCCATTCTGAAAGAGAACATGCGAGCAGGTCTGGACCTTCCTACTCGCGTTCTTTCCTTCGATCAGAATGATCGCCTGCGGATCTGCTACACCGGCTCCCAGTTTCTTGAAGTCCGGCATGGGTTCACAGACGCCTCTGCGTTGCGTGCATTTCAAAGCCAGATGAAGGACGACCAAGCGAGAAAAGCCCCGCACAGGACCCTTCACGTGCGTAGTTATATCCAGCTTTCTACGGGACATCGCTGGTGGAGCCTTCGACATGGAAGTTCATGCCGGCTCGCCTAAATGGGCAAATGCAACGTTCGCGAAGTAGAAAAAACGGCGCCGGCTGAAACACGCAACGCGCGACAGGGTCGCCAAACTCACCGCTCTGTCAGCGCGTGTTCACGATGGGCGGTTTTGAACAACGACCGAGGCAATAGTGGACACCGGCCGCGGCGTTGGGTTTTAGTGTCATTGGTACGCCCGTTTCCTCCGGGAACATCATGTCAATACAGGCGGTCCCGTTATCCGCAAAGATCAGGGGGATACGATTCAGACTTCCGGGTGGAACTGTGCTTTGATCGAATTTTTTCCATTTTGCGCGGCCCTTGCCAAGCTCCCAATTCGCTTCCCAATAGTTGACGATTTTGATGTCCTGTTTCGCGGCATAAAGCTTGTATTCGAACGGCTCCGCCATGGCAGCGCTGACCTTCAGTTCTGTCGCATCAAAGGCTTTGTGAAATACACCTTTTATCGCGTCTTCTATAGTTTTTTTGTCGACCCTGGCGTTCCCGGCCTCGACGTGGAAGTACTGGTAACGAACTGCTGGCGTCAGCCTTCCCGCACGCGAGACTGCGGTTCGCATCAGGACACAGAGACGAAGGTCGCCGCTTGATTTTGCATACGGACCATCTGCGCCGCCAGAATAATAATACCCGGCGAGCCTAGAGTCGTGCAGACATTTGTCCAATATCTGCCCCTTGACCGAAACTGTCCTTGTGCCGAACAGGTTCCTGTTGTTCGCAACCCTTACAACCGGCTCGGTTGCGACCCCGGAAAATCCGCCGTAGTCACGGACAACCGACGCACGGTTAATGGCAGGACAAAACTCCTGCTGGGGATCGCAAGGGGGCTCACTGAGCTGCGACAGGAGCCTTTTGAAATCCGCTTCCGTGAACTCTTTCACTGGCTTGGGCGGGTCTTCCAGATTCTTGTTAGGAGATACTCCGCCCGCGACCACCTTCTGGTCGGGCAGGTTGATCGTGTTGAATGATGATCCCTTCTCGTCTTCCACTACATAGGAACAACCGGAAAAAAGAGCGACAATGCAAGTTAACAGCAACATACTTAAACTGGGTCTTTTCATAATTTACTCCGACAACAAAATTCGAGTAATGCCAGAACCGTAGCACGTTCGGTTTAAAAAATCTAAGAATTCCCCCGGTTTGCGGGAAAATGTGGACTGTGAACGGGATTTCGGGTTGCAGGGTGCAGCGTGGTCAAACGGCGGGATGGGCCTTAATCTTCTTTTCGATTGTATCGGTCAGCCGTTCATGGAACCTGATGGAGGAGACCGCAAGAATCTCACGGGCTTTGGACATTTCCACGGCGGCTTCTTCCGGATCGCCCTGATGGAGCAAGGCATCCGCAAGCAGGCTGTGCGAGAAGGCAACGATCTGACCCGATCCTGTCTCCACATATTTTTCAAGCCCGTCCCGTAGGGTCTTGACACCCGTTGCTTCGCCACATCTGGTCTCGGCCCATCCCACAAGTACGGCGGACCAGTGTTCCCAATACTTGAATTTCTTTCTTTTGCTGGTTTCGTACGCTTCCTTGGCAAATTCTAGACAGGGTGCGGGCTCACCGTAGGTACAGTAAATGGACGCGATAATGCTCAACGCGTAGCAGCGGGAGAATTCGCTGCGTTCGGCGCGGGTTTTGGCTATCGCCTGCTCCAGTTCCGAGCGCACCTTGTCATCTTCAGGGTCCTGCAGAGTACGTGCCCAGCAGCGCATCACCATATCGACAATTTCCGTATCCGCTGGATAGAATCGGTTGATTTCGCTCAAGTCGCACTGGGCGCGATGTTCAATTGCACGGTCCAGATGAGAAATCGCCTGGTCGAATTCGCCCCTAAGCAGCGAAGCCAAGCCGCTATTGTGTTCGCTTAAGGTGTGCAAAGCGGCATTGGGGTCATCGGCCAGCATGTCAGTCATTTGTTCGCAATACGGCCAGGCGGCATCGGGGCGGCCACCGATCAAGTGTTCACCTATGAGCTGGTGGAGGTTGGTAAAAGCCACTTCGTGATCGCCACTTTTCTCGTTAAGCGCGATCAGCTTTTCCAGATTTCTTGTGATGTCGGGCGAGCCCCAGCTGCGCATTTCAAGGGCGACGGCGAGAGACTGGCGCAATTTGATCTCGATCTGGTCGGACGTTTCGTGGTGCTCAAGCCTGTCGTGCGCCTCGATCGCGGCGCTCATCTGGGCAATTGCTTCGTTGCTGGCATAGTTGCGCAGGCTCAGCTTGGCAGCTTCGTGCCACCGATCCCGCGCAGCGTCGAATTGTTCCGCCTTTTTGTAGTGTAGCGCCAGAATTTCGGGCTGACGTGCGCAAAGGTTCGCAAAACGCGCTACCATGGTTTCGGCAATGCGGAGGTGAAGACTCCTTGCCTGTTGTGGTAAGATCGCCTCGTAGGCGACATCGCTGATCAGGGCATGGCGGAAAGAAAAACTGCTTTCGCCTCCTTCAAATTTCTCCACCATGGTCTGTGCGCGTGCGAGGTTTTGAAGCTCTGACAGGATTTCATCGACCGGTCGCCCAGCAACGGCGGCGACGAGATCACTCGTAAAGCCCTGTCCCAGAGCGGCACAAATTGAAATCGTGTCCGGTGCGACGCTCAGATGGTCGAGCCGGACCCGGAGCAGGTCCTTCAAGTTCGACGGGAATAGTGTTTCTTGTTTCAAATGGCTGTCCGGCTGGATTGAACCCGCGGAGCGGGCCAGCATACTCACCATTTCCTCAACAAAGAGCGGTACGCCTTCCGAGCGGGTGATGATGGTTTCCATAAGCCCGTTCAGTGCCATTCCGTCGCTCATCAGTGCTTCGAGTAGCTGTGCTGTTTCGCGCGTGCCCAAACTGGGCAACGACAATGTGGTGACCTTGGGCAGGTTCGACCACCTTGGTGTGTATTCAGGGCGGTAGGTGCCCAGTACCATGACCCGCAGATTGCCGATTCGCTCCAGCAGGTTGTTGAGCAACTCTTCGGAAGAGGGATCGATCCATTGCAGGTCTTCGAAGAGGATAAAGACAGGTTTTTTGAGCGAGGCGCGTTCGACGTAGTTTTGCAGGATCTCAAAAGTGCGCGTTTTAATCTCTTCGGGCGCCACAGGCGGGCGTTGCTCCGGCGCACCGAAAGAAAGCAGGTTGGAAAACAGTGAGGTCACTTCGTCGGAGGCGTTGCCGCGCTCTTCCAGAAACGTTTTCAGTTTGGATTCACGCTCTTTGAGAGTGTCGTTTTCCTTAAGGCCGACAGCATTGATGATATGTGACTTTATTGGAAAGAACGAGCTGTTTTCATGGTAGGGTGAGCACTGGAAGCTGAGCCTCTGGCCCATGGGGAGAACGAGCGTTTGCTGTATTTCCTCTGCTAGACGCGACTTTCCGAGCCCCGCCTCGCCAGAGAGAAATATTGCCTGTCCTTCGCCACGGCAGGCGGCGTTCCAGCGTCTGCGCAGCAAGTTGAATTCGCCTTCACGTCCAATCAGGGGGGTTAGCGCGCCGTGCATCCGCTTCTCGAAGCGTAGCTCTGTCTTTCGAGATTCTTTGACCAGCCAAACACTTACAGGGCGCGAAAATCCTTTCAGTTGGTGTTTGCCGATCGAAGTGCAGCGGAAGTTGTACCCCAAAAGCCGCCGCGTTCGCCCAGATATGGCAATTTGCCCAGGATCGGCCAGCGCCTGAAGGCGGGCGGCGAGGTTGGGGATATCCCCCAGCACGAAACTGTCGACCTGTTGTGTGCCGTGCATAATATCTTCGAGCAGAACATCGCCGGTCGCTATGCCAATGCGCACGGACAGTTTTTCTAGCGGGGGAACAGGGATCACGCTCACTTTTTCGATGATTGCAAGTGCCGTGAGCACTGCGCGCTCTGCATCATCTTCGTTGGCTACCGGGTGACCGAAGTAGGCAACCACCCCGTCACCGACGAATTGAGCGACATAGCCGAAATTCTCTTTGATCGCTTCAGCACAGAGGTTCTGAAAGGCCTTGAGCGAGTCTCGATACTGCTCGATCCCCAGTTCCTGCACGAGCCCTGTCGAGTTGACCAAATCAACGAACATGATCGTCATCTGACGCAACTCGCCGATGGACCTTCGCGGCCGTTCTGTCGCGATTTCGAAGGCGGAGGCGGATTCCTGAAAACCGGCAACGTCGGGGTCTTCCCTCTCCTCCGGCAGCGCCCTCATCGCTTTGAGAAGTCGTTTGCTATCGCCAAGCGCGATGCCAAGGCTTGCGAAATCCTGCTCAGAAAGCTCTCCGATGACGTCTAAATCAATGGAATTGGCTTCCATCACGTCGAGGTATTTTTCCAACTTCAGAGATTCGAGCCATGACTTTAATGTAAGCATCGGCAACGGGCCCTTCAATTCTCTACGGTTCTGGCAGGCCGGTTAACGCGAAGCCAATCCCGGATTAATGAAGCCAACAAGAACTCGCGCCAAATGTCAAAGGATGTGCGCTGTTTGTGCCGGAAGCACAACTACTACTTGAAGGCGCAGTTGCCGAACGGGTTAGACGTCGGTTGAAAGAAGACGCGATCCGGGATTTGAAGATCAACGACCACGACATGGTAAAAGAAGTCCGCGAACGCGTGAGCCATGGCTACCGTATCCAGCACAGTCGCGGTCTTTGAACACGGTGCGGATTCAGCAAGATCTTCATGTTCAAACGCAATCCCGATCAAACGATAAGAGAGAAGATCACCGTAATGCTGTCCGGTGCGGTCAAGCGGGGCTGGGACTGAACCTGTTGTCAGTTGCGCAGAAGAGATCGGGGCCGGGTTGACACGTATCGGCGTTAACCGACCGGAGTGGCCTCGTCGCTTGTCAGAGAGAGGAGGTATCCAGGCACTCACCCGGCACCCTTGCGCTTGAGACTATCACGTCCGGATAACCACCCAAAGTCAAAACAGACAAAATTTAAATAACTTCATTGAGTTAAACGTGTAGAAGTCGGGCCTGATCTCAGTAGTGGTAACCGTGAGGTAACCACGCCGTGCTGCCCTTGACAGGCAAGCAACGGCTCACAGGTTAAGAGTACTATCAACCCACCAGCCGTGATGGCTGGGCCGCAATCATTGGGAGGAAATAGGACGACTCATCGTCCTTGACACACTCGATGGCAATGATCCTGATCTCGTTTGCGCGATCCGTCATCTCAAGCGAAAACGACATCCATCATTCGCAGCTGTCTATCGGAGATCAGGTTGATCCCAGATGATGGAAAGTATGCGATTGAACTTGTTGGAGAGTTGGCAGGTTTGCTTGCGTTGGGAGCATCTCAGAACGAACAAAGCCGCCCTGAGGCGGCTCGTCTGACACTGCGTTCGACTGTAATGGTTGCGGGAGCAGGATTTGAACCTGCGACCTTCAGGTTATGAGCCTGACGAGCTACCGGGCTGCTCCATCCCGCGACACTTTAAGTGACCTATCGCTTACGCTACTTGA